>NZ_JBVTRR010000001.1:0-1366076 GCF_055755175.1 Stutzerimonas sp. LR2 | reverse complement strand
AGGTGGCGGAATTGGTAGACGCACTAGGTTCAGGTCCTAGCGGTGGCAACACCGTGGAAGTTCGAGTCTTCTCCTGGGCACCACTCTTCAAATGAAACCCGCATCATTGATGCGTGTCTCAGGCAGTAACGAAGATTGCCGACTTCGGCCGATGTGAATCGGCAAAATGGCAAAAAAGTCGGTGAGCAATCATCGCAATGTGCCCAGGTGGCGGAATTGGTAGACGCACTAGGTTCAGGTCCTAGCGGTGGCAACACCGTGGAAGTTCGAGTCTTCTCCTGGGCACCACTCTTCAAGAAAAAACCGAGCCCCTGGCTCGGTTTTTTCGTTTCAGCCCGATAAAAATCCCCATCGCCCCAGACTCGCGCTGTCGCCAGCTCCAGACAGCAAAAGACCGCCCGAAGGCGGTCTTTCTACCATGCGCGCTATCAGGCGTACGGATGACGCAACACGATGGTCTCGTTGCGGTCCGGACCGGTGGAGATGATATCCACTGGCGCCTCGATCAGCTCTTCCAGTCGCTTGATGTAGGCGCGAGCATTGGCCGGCAGCTCGTCAAGACTCTTGGCGCCAACGGTCGACTCGCTCCAACCCGGCATGTCCTCGTACACCGGCTGCAGACCGTCGTAGCTGTCGGCATCGGTCGGTGCATCGACCAACACTTCGCCATTGCGATCCTTGTAGCCGACGCAGATGCGGATGGTCTCCAGCCCGTCGAGCACGTCGAGCTTGGTCAGGCAGATCCCGGAGATGCTGTTGATCTCGATCGCACGGCGCAGGATGACGGCATCGAACCAGCCGCAACGACGCGCACGCCCGGTGGTCGAGCCGAACTCATGACCACGCTCGGCCAGGCGGGCGCCGACGTCATCGAACAGCTCGGTGGGGAACGGACCGGAGCCCACACGAGTGGTGTAGGCCTTGGTGATGCCGAGGATGTAGTCCAGATACAGCGGACCGAAGCCGGAACCGGTCGCCGTGCCGCCAGCCGTTGTGCTGGAGCTGGTCACGTACGGATAGGTGCCGTGGTCGATGTCCAGCAGCGAGCCCTGCGCACCTTCGAACATAATGCAGGCACCCTGCTTGCGCAGCTCGTGCAGACGGGCGGTGACATCGGTGATCAGCGGCTTGAGGATTTCCGCGTAGCCGAGGGCCTCGTCGAGAGTCTTCTGGAAATCAACCGGCTCGACCTTGTAGAAGTTCTGCAGCACGAAGTTGTGGAAGTCCAGCAGTTCGCGCAGCTTGACCGTGAAGCGCTCCGGATTGAACAGGTCACCGATGCGCAAGCCGCGACGCGCCACCTTGTCCTCGTAGGCCGGACCGATGCCGCGGCCGGTGGTGCCGATCTTGCCTTCCGAGCGCGACGCCTCACGGGCCTGGTCCAGCGCCACATGGTAGGGCAGGATCAGGGTGCAGGACGGGCTGATGCGCAGGCGCTCGCGCACCGGCACACCCTTCTCTTCCAGCTTGGTGATTTCCCGCAGCAGCGCATCGGGCGCGACCACTACGCCATTGCCGATCAGGCACTGCACGTTGTCACGCAGGATGCCGGACGGGATCAGGTGCAGCACGGTCTTCTCACCGTCGATGACCAGGGTATGACCGGCATTGTGGCCGCCCTGGTAACGCACGACCGCAGCCGCCTGATCGGTCAGCAGATCGACGATCTTGCCCTTGCCCTCATCACCCCACTGGGTGCCCAGGACCACGACATTCTTACCCATAACCCTTTGTCCTCTTCGGCGAAGCATGCCGGCCGCAACCGGCGATAATCGAAACCTGGCCGGCGCCGCGAGCATGCGGCGCCATAGCCATCAGGACGCCAGCGAAGCCACCGTCCAGATACCATTACTCAACTGCAGCTGCCGATCACAGCCCAACTGCGCGGCATCGGCTTGCGACTGGCCGTCCAGCGCCTGCACTACGCGCTCACCCTGGCGGCGCAGATCGCGAATCGCCCCCCAGAGGCCGGACTCGTCGCCGTATGGCGCCCAGATTCCGGCAACCGGCGTGGTCAGATCGGCGTTACCCAGACCGACCAGCGTTTTCAGATCGGTGGAGAAGCCTGTCGCCGGGCGCGCACGCCCGAAATCGGCACCGATGTCGTCGTACCGCCCGCCCTGGGCGATCGACTGCCCCACGCCCGGCACGAACGCGGCGAACACCATTCCAGTATGGTAGTGATAGCCACGCAATTCGCCCAAATCGAAGTACAGCGGCACCTGCGGATAGCGCAGCGCGAGCTGGTCGGCCACCGTCGCCAGGGTTTCCAGCGCCGCCTGTACGTCAGCGGGCGCAGCGGCCAGCGCATGCCGAGCGTCGTCGAGCGTCTCGCGCCCACCACACAGACGCGCCAGCGCGCGGAGCATCGAGGCGAGGGCCGGATCAAGCGCCGCGGTCAACTGCTCGATCTCGTCCATGGCCTTGCGCTGCAGCGCGTCGAACAGGCGCTGCTCGGCCTCGCCACTCAGTGCGGCAGCCTTTGCCAGGCCGCGATAGATGCCTACGTGACCGAGGTCCATGTGCACGTCGGGCACATCGGCCAGCTCGAGCATTTCCAGCATCAGGCTGATGACCTCGAGATCGCTTGATGCAGACGCATCACCGTACAGTTCTGCACCGAGCTGAATGGGGCTGCGCGAGGTGGAAAGCGCCTGCGGCTTGGCATGCAGCACGCTGCCGGCATAGCAGAGCCGGCTCGGCCCTTCACGACGCAGGGTATGCGCATCGACGCGAGCCACCTGAGGGGTGATATCGGCACGCAGCCCCATCTGACGGCCGGAGAGCGGATCGATGACCTTGAAGGTGCGCAGGTCCAGGTCCTGCCCGGAACCGGTGAGCAATGACTCGAGGAATTCCACGTGCGGGGTGATGACCAGCTCGTAGCCCCAGCGCTGGAACAGATCCAGCACGCGCCGACGCGCCGTTTCGATACGCGCCGCCTCTGGCGGCAGCACCTCTTCGATGCCATCTGGCAAGAGCCAGCGGTCTACCGTTGCCATTCGCGAAATCACCTCTCGTTCCGGTAAGCCCAGACGAAAACCGCGGCAGCAGCCTCAGCTGGCCTCCGGTCGCGTGCAGTTGTGTTCGAACCATGGCATCCGAGCCATGCCCCTGAGGGGTCGGCATGACCACCGCATGCCTGGGATAGCCTGCGACCTCAAGGGCACAGACGCAAAAAAGCCGGGATTTTCCCGGCTGGCGGATCATAGCAACCTTTTCCCCATGGGTCACCCGGCGACACGCGCGTGCCGCCGGAGAACCCCGGGCAAATGGCCGTGAAACGCTACTTGTTGCTCTGCAGATAGCGGAAGAAGTCGCTCTTCGGATCGAGCACCAGCACATCTTCCTTGCTGGAGAAGCTCTCACGGTAGGCCTGCAGGCTACGATGGAACGCGTAGAACTCCTGATCCTGCCCGTACGCGGCGGCATAGATCGCAGCAGCCCTGGCATCACCATCACCACGCAGCTCTTCCGCCTCGCGGAAGGCCTCGGCCAGCAGCACCCGGCGCTGACGATCGGCGTCGGCACGAATACCTTCGGCCAGCTCCTTACCCTTTGCGCGATGCTCGCGAGCCTCGCGTTCACGCTCGGAACTCATCCGCTCGAACACGCTGCGGTTGACCTCGCGGGGTAGATCGATGCCCTTGACGCGCACATCCACCACCTCGATACCAAGCTCCTGCTGAGCGGCGCGATTGAGACTGGTGGTGACCTGCGCCATCAGCTCGTCACGCTGGCCGGAGACCGACTCGTGCAGGGTGCGCTTACCGAACTGGTCACGCAGCGCCGCCTCGAGACGACGCGCCAGACGCTCATCGGCAATCTGCTTCATCCCCGACGTCGCGGTATAGAAACGCTCGGCATCGTCCACACGCCACTTGGCATAGGAGTCGACCATCAGCGCCTTCTTCTCCAGCGTCAGGAAGCGTGACGTGGTGGTATCCAGCGTCAGCAGTCGCGCATCGAACTTGCGCACCGAGTTCACGTACGGAATCTTCATGTGCAGCCCCGGCTTCACGTCAGGCTCGACGATCCGGCCGAAGCGCAGCAGCACGGCGCGCTCGGTCTGGGAAACGATGTAGAAGCTGTTCCACAGAACGATGGCCAGCACCACACCGACGATCAGGGCGGTAAGGGATTTATTGCTCATCAGCGACTCTCCCTCGTACGAACTTCACGCGGATCCAGCTCCGGCGGCAGACGAGTGCCCTGGGTTGCCGCCGCACCCGACGCCACTCCGGCAGGTGCCGGCGTGCTTGCGCCACGGCTGTTGATCATCTTGTCCAGCGGCAGATAGAGCAGATTCTGCCCACCATCGCCACTCACCATGACCTTGCTGGTATTGCTCATGACTTCCTGCATGGTTTCCAGATACAGACGCTCGCGCGTGACTTCCGGTGCCTTGCGGTACTCGGCGACCAGCTTGCTGAAGCGGTCGGCCTCACCCGTCGCCCGTGAAATCACCGCATCGCGGTAACCGCTGGCCTCTTCCAGCATGCGCTGGGCCTGACCACGAGCCTCGGGGATCACGCCGTTGGCGTAGGACTCGGCCTGGTTCTTCTCGCGCTGCTCGTCTTCCCGCGCCCGGATCACGTCATCGAACGCTTCCTGCACTTCACGCGGCGCCGCAGCACTCTGGATGTTGACCTGGGTGACGACGATGCCGGTGCCGTAGTTGTCGAGGAAGCGCTGCAGGCGCTCCTTGACCTCGCCAGCCATGACCTCACGACCCTCGGTGAGCACCTGATCCATGGCAGTGGAGCCCACGACGTGGCGCACGGCACTGTCGGTGGCGTGCTGCAGGCTGATTTCAGGCTGATCGACGCTCAGCACGAAGGACTGCAGATTGCTGATCTTGTACTGAACGGTCAGCGGCACCTCGATGATGTTCTCATCCTCGGTGAGCATCTGCCCCTGCTTGCTGTACGAGCGCTCGCGCGTCACGTTCTCCTGGAACTTGCGGTCGATCGGCGGGAAGTAGATGTTCAGGCCCGGCCCCACCGTCTCGTGATACTTGCCGAAGCGCAGCACCACGGCCTGCTCCTGCTCGTCGACGATATAGATGGCGTTGAACAGCCACACGGCCAGCAGCACCACCAGCGCCACCCAGACAAGGCCGAAACCGCCGCGCTTGCCGGAGCCACCAAAGTTGCCGCCACCACGTTTCTTGCCGCCGAACATGCCGTTCAGGCTGTCCTGCAGCTTGCGGAAAGCCTCATCGAGATCCGGTGGCCCCTTCTGGTCGCCACCGCCGCCACGACGGCCGCCGCCACCACTGCCCCAGGGATCCTGGTTGTTCGAGTTGCCACCCGGCTCATTCCAAGCCATAGCGCTCTCCATTCAAATAAAGCTAAAGACGCGCCCACGGCGCGCCCGCCAATGCTACAGAAAGCCCCGAACGACCGGCAAAATTGCCGATCGAGGCTTTATTGCAAAGTGTGTTGCTCGATGAACTCGTCCACCCGCAACCCTTCGCGGCTGATCAAGCGATTCAGTTCGACCCGCGGCAAGCGAACTTCCAGCAGGCTGCCACCCTCCTCGTCGTGCGTCTCGCGCTGCACAGCACCCAGCTCGAAGAACTGCGCACGCAAGCGCCCCAGCCTCTGCGGCAGGCACAACGTGCCGACGAAGAGATCATCACCGAGCAGCTCGGCGACGGCCTGACGCAGCAGGTCCAGCCCCAGACCGTCACGGGCGGACACCCAGACGCGCTGCGGCTTGCCATCGGCATCGCGCTGTATCTGCGGCTCGATACCCTCGAGAAGGTCGAGCTTGTTGTACACCTCGAGCATCGGCAGCTCGTTGGCGCCGATCTCGCCAAGCACCGCGAGCACCTGCTCGATCTGCTGATCACGTTCAGGCTCGTGAGCATCGATCACGTGCAGCAGGAGGTCGGCGTTGCTGGACTCTTCCAGCGTCGCCCGGAACGATTCCACCAGCTTGTGCGGCAGATGACGGATGAAGCCCACCGTGTCGGCCAGGATCACCGGCCCGACATCCTCGAGCTCGAGGCGGCGCAGCGTGGGATCGAGCGTGGCGAACAGCTGATTGGCGGCGTAGACCTCGGATTCGGTCAGAGCATTGAATAGCGTGGATTTGCCGGCGTTGGTGTAGCCCACCAGCGACACGGAAGGAATGTCCGCACGACGCCGGCCACGACGGGCCTGCTCGCGCTGGCCACGGACCTTTTCCAGACGCTGCTTGATCTGCCGGATGCGCACGCGCAGCAGGCGACGGTCGGTCTCCAGCTGGGTTTCACCCGGCCCCCGCAGGCCGATACCGCCCTTCTGCCGTTCGAGGTGGGTCCAGCCGCGAACCAGCCGCGTGCTCATGTGTTCGAGCTGCGCCAGTTCGACCTGCAGCTTGCCCTCGTGGGTACGCGCCCGCTGGGCGAAGATGTCCAGAATCAGGCCGGTGCGATCGAGCACACGGCATTCGAGCGCGCGCTCGAGGTTGCGCTCCTGGCTGGGGGTCAGCGTGTGATTGAAGATCACCAGCTCGGCCTCGCCTTCCTTGACGAGGTCATGCAGCTCCTCGACCTTGCCGCTGCCGATCAGGAACTTGGCGGAGGGCTGGTGGCGGGAAACATTGACGAAGCCAACCGTTTCCGCCCCCGCCGAACGCGCCAGCTCCTGGAACTCCTGAGGGTCCTCGCGCGCCGCGGGATCCTGGCCGTCCAGGTGCACCAGGATAGCCCGCTCACCGCCACCGGGACGTTCGAAGAACAAAGAAACCTACCTCAGTCGTTACCCGACTCGGATTGCTCGGCATCGCCAGCGGTCGGCAGACGCACGGGGCGGCCCGGAACCACGGTGGAAATGGCGTGCTTGTACACCATCTGGCTTACGGTGTTTTTCAGAAGGATGACGAATTGGTCGAAGGATTCGATCTGGCCCTGCAGTTTGATGCCGTTGACCAGATAGATGGAAACCGGGACGCGTTCCTTACGCAGTGTGTTGAGGTAAGGGTCTTGTAGCGAATGCCCTTTTGACATGTGCCGCACTCCTTAGAGGATCTGTTTTCATTAGTGTTCTAAACGTACAACCGACGATCCACTTGTTGAGAATAGACGGTCAATTAGCAGTGTCAGCTCAATATGGAGAGCGATTGCAGGTATTTCAATGCGCGCGGCAGATTGTCGCAGGACAAACTGTCCAGCCAGTGAACCTCCCCCCAGCTTCGCAACCAGGTGAACTGACGCTTGGCCAGTTGCCGGGTGGCGATGATGCCGCGCTCCACCATTTCCTCGCGAGTCGATGAGCCGTCCAGGTATTCCCACACCTGACGATAGCCAACCGCGCGAATGGATGGCATGCCGAGGTGCAGGTCGCCACGAGACCGCAAGGCTTCGACCTCTTCGACGAAGCCCTGTTCAACCATGTGCCGGAAACGTCTCTCGATGCGCTCGTGCAGGATGTGGCGTTGCGCGGGAGCGATACACAGTTGCGCGACAGTATAAGGCAAGACGCCGGAGCCTGGCGCGTCTGGGCCGGCTTTTTGCGACCTTTGTCGGGCGCGATGCTCGCTCATGGTCAAGCCGCTGACACGATGGACCTCCAGCGCGCGCACCAGCCGCTGCGGATCGTTGGGATGAATGCGTGCAGCCGACTCCGGGTCCACCTGCGCCAGCCGGTCGTGCAGCACCTGCCGCCCCTCGCTTGCTGCCAGGGCTTCGAGTTCCGCGCGCACCGAAGCATCAGCCGCCGGCATGTCCGCCAACCCTTCCTGCAACGCCTTGAAATACAACATAGTTCCGCCGACCAGTAACGGAATGCGGCCGGCGGCGGTGATCTCCGCCATGGCCGCCAGCGCATCGCTGCTGAACTCGGCAGCCGAGTAGCTCTCAGCCGGATCGAGGATGTCCACCAGGCGGTGCGGGAACTGCGCCAGTACGTCGGCAGAGGGCTTCGCCGTGCCGATGTCCATGCCACGGTAGACCAGCGCCGAGTCGACGCTGATCAGTTCGCAGGGAAGCACGCGCGCCAGCTCCAGCGCCAGGTCAGTCTTGCCCGAGGCGGTGGGACCCATGAGAAAGATGGCGGGAGGCAGAGAAGACATCGGCGGGCTCGGCAGGCGTGGCCGCATAGTTTCCAGTGGCAGGCGGCAGGTCGCAAGCACGGCCTGCCGCCCGGAGCCGGGTCAGCGGCCGCGCAGGAACAGCTTGTCCAGATCGTCCATGCCCAGCTGCGTCCAGGTCGGGCGGCCGTGGTTGCACTGCCCACTACGCTCGGTGTGCTCCATGTCGCGCAGCAAGGCATTCATCTCCGGCAGCGTCAGGCGGCGGTTGGCACGTACCGCGCCGTGGCAGGCCATGGTCGCCAGCAACTCGTTGAGGTGTGCCTGGATGCGGTCGCTGGTGCCGTACTCCAGCAGATCGGCAAGTACGTCACGCACCAGCTGGGTGGCCTCGGCCTGCTTGAGCAACGAAGGAATCTGACGGATCGCCAGGGTTTCCGGACCGAGGCGCTGCAACTCGAAGCCGAGCATCTGGAACCACTGCGCGTGCTCTTCCGCGCAATCGGCCTCGCGCTGGCTGAGTGCAATGGACTCGGGCACCAGCAGCGGCTGGCCGCGCAGCCCTTCGCTGGCCATGGCAGTCTTCAGCCGCTCGTAGGTGATGCGTTCGTGGGCGGCATGCATGTCCACCAGGACCATGCCCTGGGCATTCTCGGCGAGGATATAGACCCCCTTGAGCTGCGCCAGCGCGTAACCCAGTGGCGGCACGTCATCCTGGCTGGCCGGCAGCGGCGCCGCGGCGCTTTCGGGCAGCGGAGTGAAAAACTCGCGGTAGGCGCCCTGGGCCTCGGCGGTATAGCCGGCCGACGCCGGGCGTGGCGCCTGATAGCCCGCCCCCGCACCCCGCCAGGCGGATGTCTCGCCTTGCGGCCGCTCGAGCACGCTGGCCGACAGGCTCATCTCGTTCTGTCCGGCGAACTCGCCGGCAGCCAGTCCGGACACCTGGGTCATCGGCGCTACGCTCGCCGGCGCGGCCAGCTGGTCCTCGGGACGCACATCGCCCAGCGCGCGGTGCAGCGTGCCGTAGAGGAAGTCATGGACCATACGGCTGTCGCGGAAACGCACCTCATGCTTGGTGGGATGCACATTGACGTCCACCACCGCCGGATCGACGTCGAGGAACAGCACGAAGGTCGGATGCCGGCCGTTGAACAGCACGTCGCGATAGGCCTGGCGCACCGCATGGGCGACCAGCTTGTCGCGCACCATGCGCCCGTTGACGTAGAAGTACTGCAGGTCCGCCTGACTGCGCGAGAAGGTCGGCAGTCCGACCCAACCCCAGAGCCGCAGCCCGTTGCGTTCGATCTCGATGGGCAGCGCCTGCTCCAGGAAGGCCGGCCCGCATACCGCAGCGACGCGCCGCGCACGGGCGCTGTCGTCGTTGGCCTGATGCAACGCCAGCACGCCCTTGCCGTTGTGGCGCAGATGGAAGGCCACATCGAATCGCGCCAGCGCCAGGCGCTTGATGACCTCCTGCAGGTGGTCGAATTCGGTCTTCTCGGTGCGCAGGAACTTGCGCCGTGCCGGCGTGTTGAAAAACAGATCACGCACTTCCACCGAAGTGCCCACCGGGTGAGCCGCCGGCTGCACTCGCGCTTCCATTTCGCGCCCCTCGGTTTCCACCTGCCAGGCCTCGCTGGCATCGGCGGTACGCGAGGTCAGCGTCAGACGCGAGACGGAGCTGATCGAGGCCAGCGCTTCGCCGCGAAAGCCCAGGCTCATGACTCGCTCGAGATCTTCCAGATCGCGGATCTTGCTGGTGGCATGGCGGGCCAGGGCCAGCGGAAGGTCGTCCGGCGGTATACCGCAGCCGTCGTCGCGAACCCGCAACAGCTTGACCCCGCCCTGCTCGACGTCCACCTCGATACGACCGGCGCCGGAGTCCAGGCTGTTCTCCAGCAGCTCCTTGATCACCGAGGCCGGGCGTTCGACCACCTCGCCAGCGGCGATCTGGTTCGCCAGCCGCGGGCTGAGCAGCTGGATGCGTGGCGCTTGCGTCATGGCTGGGACGCCAGGGTGGTAGCGGGAATGTTCAGCGTCTGGCCGATCTTGATCACATCGTTGCTCAGGTTGTTGGCACTGCGCAGCGAGGCCAGGCTGACCTGATAACGCTGGGCAAGCAGCGCCAGGCTTTCGCCCGAGCGCACGACATGCTCGCGCGGGCCGGCGGCGATCTTGCCGGAATCACGCAGCCAGGCAACGTAGGTCCCCGGCGGCGGATTCTCGTGGAAGAACTGCCGCACGCCACTGTGAATGGAGCGCGCCAGCGCCTGTTGATGGCTGGACGTCTGCAGTTTCTTGGCTTCCGACGGATTGGAGATGAAGCCGGTCTCGACCAGGATCGAGGGGATGTCCGGCGATTTCAGCACCATGAAGCCGGCCTGCTCGACGCGCCGCTTGTGCAGCGGCGTGATGCGCCCCATGTTGCTGAGCACCTTCTGCCCGACGTTCAAACTGGACGACAGCGAGGCGGTCATCGACAAATCCAGCAGTACGCCGGCGAGCATCTGATCCTTGTCGCCGAGGCTGACGTTGCCGGCACCACCGATGAGGTCGGAGCGGTTTTCGCTGTCGGCCAGCCAGCGGGCGGTTTCCGAGGTGGCGCCGCGGTCCGACAGGGCGAACACCGAGGCGCCGTACGCTGCCGAGCGCGGCGCGGCATCGGCATGGATCGAAACGAACAGGTCGGCGCCCTTCTTGCGGGCGATCTCGGTCCGTTTGCGCAGCGGAATGAAGTAGTCGCCGGTGCGCACCAGTTCGGCGCGGAAGCCTTTCTCGGCGTTGATCTGGCGTTGCAGCTCCTTGGAAATCTGCAGCACCACGTGCTTCTCGTAGACCTTGCCGGGACCGATGGCGCCCGGGTCTTCGCCGCCGTGGCCGGCGTCGATGGCGATCACGATGTCACGCTTGCCACCCGAGGTGGCCGGCAGCTTCACCGCCGGCAGGGTCGGCGAGACCGGAGCAGCCGGGGTGGACGGCGTGGCGGTCGCCGGCGGCTGGGTGGCGGCACGGGCCGCAGTGGCCTGGTCGAACAGATCGACCACCAGACGGTGTCCATACTGCTGGTTGGGCGCCAGGCTGAAGCTCTTCGGCGAAACGGGTGCATGCAGGTCGACCACCACGCGCAGCGTGTTGGCATCGTGCTGACCGGCGCGCAGGGAGGCGACCGGCGTGTTCTGCAGAGCGAGCTTGTCGAGCTCGGCCTTCAACGTCGCGCCAGTGACGTCGATGACCAGCCGGTCGGGTGCGGTGAGGGTGAAGATCTTGTGTTCGACCGGCCCTGACAGGTCGAACACCAGGCGGGTGTTGTCCGGCGCACGCCACAGACGCACGCTCTGCACATCGCTGGCAGCAAACAGGTCCGTCGCCATCAGCGACAGCACCAGGCCAACAACCAGGGTGCGAATGCGCATCCCCAAACCCATGTTATTCATAGCTCTCCGTCGGTCAGGGCGACACACCAGGCTTCGCCCCGCGCGGTATGGGGCGACAGGCGCAGCGTTCGGCCGGCCTCATGCGGCGTAATGGTAATGTCCATGTCGGCCTTTGGCAAAATGCCGGCCCCGCGCTCCGGCCACTCGATCAGGCACAGCGCGTTGCCCTCGAAATAATCGCGGATGCCGAGAAACTCCAGCTCTTCGGGATCGACCAGACGATACAGATCGAAATGGAACACCTGGACCTCGCCCAGTTCGTAGGGCTCGACCAGCGTGAAGGTCGGGCTCTTGACCTTGCCCTCGTGGCCGAAACCACGGATCAGGCCGCGTGACAGCGTGGTCTTGCCGGCGCCGAGGTCGCCATGCAGATAGATGACGCCCCGACCGCCGGTCACCCGGGCAATGCGCGCGCCCAGTGCGAGCATCGCCGCCTCGTCCCCGGCATACAGATTCACTTCAGGCATGGCGACTGCTCCTCGAACAACTGACGAATCACCGGAATCAGATCACTGGCGGCCAGGCCGCGACCCAGCGGGCCAAGGCGCTCACCGGCGGCGGCGTGCAGCCAGGCGCCCAGGCAAGCCGCCTCGAACGGCGCCAGCTGCTGCGCCAGCAAGGCACCGAGCACTCCGGCCAGCACGTCGCCGAGCCCGGCACTGGCCATCGCCGGATGGCCGCGATCGCACAGGGCCAGCCGGCCATCCGGCGCCGCGACCAGCGTGCCGGCCCCCTTGAGCAACGCGACGCACCCATAACGCTGCGCCAGCGCCCGCGCCGCCGCCGGGCGATCGGCCTGCACCTCGCCGACCGAGCACTTCAGCAGTCTCGCTGCCTCGCCCGGATGCGGCGTGATCAGGCAGCCGGACGGCAATTCGACGGCACCGGTAGCGAGCAGGTTCAACGCATCGGCATCCCAGACCTGCGGCTGCTCGCGCTGCGCAGCCGCGGAAATCAGGCTACGCCCCCACGGCGCCTGGCCGAGGCCGGGACCGACCACCAGCACATCGGCACGTTCCAGCAGCGCCGTCAGACTGTAGGTGGACTCGACGCCATTGCACATGACCTCCGGCCGGCGCACCAGCGAAGCGCTGACGTGCTCCGGGCGGGTCGCCAGCGTCACCATGCCGGCCCCACAGCGCAGCGCCGCCTCGGCGCTGAGCAGCGCGGCGCCGCCGGTACCAAGATCGCCGCCGATCACCAGCACCTGGCCGAAACTGCCCTTGTGCGAGGTCGGCGAACGAGGTGCGACCCGCGCCAGCGAGCCGTGGTCGAGGCGCACGGCCTCGCTGGCCACCTGCGCGACGATTCCCGGGTCGGCCTGCAGGTCGTCGAACACCAGCGCGCCGACGCGATCCGGGCCGTCGGCGGTGAACAGGCCGAGCTTGAGGCCAATGAACGTCACGCTGAGATCGGCGCGCACTGTTTGCCCCAGCACCTGACCGGTGTTGGCGCACAGCCCGCTGGGCAGGTCGATTGCCAGCACCGGACGGCCGCTGGCGTTGATCGCCGCGATCGCGCTCGCATAGGGCTCGCGCACCGCGCCGGTCAGACCGGTGCCGAGCAGCGCATCCACCAGCACGCCCTGCAGCGGCGCCTCCGCTCGCCAGGGTTCGATGGGCACTCCGCAATCTCGCGCTTCGGCGCAGGCCAGCGCCGCGTCGCCCTGCAGCGTTTGCGGATCGCCCACCGCCAGCACCCGTACCTGCCAGCCAGCGCGCTGCGCCAGCGCCGCCAGCAGGTAGCCATCGCCGGCGTTGTTGCCGCGCCCCGCGAGCACGGTGACAGCACCTGCATCGGGCCAGCGCCGGCGCAGCGCGCGCCAGGCGGCATGGGCGGCACGCTGCATCAGTTCGAAACCGGACGTACCGGCGGCAATCAGGCGCGCATCGAGTTCGCGCACCTGGGTGGCGTTGTACAGGGCGACGGGCAGGGAATCGGTCATCGGTGCAGGGATCATCGCGGCGGAATGTCTGGCAGAATTATACGCACCCGCTCACTTCCCGCCGCAGTCTCCGATGTCCAGCTCCGCTCTCGATCCCGTCGTACTCGCCGACTCCATCAAGGAGTGGGGCCGCGAGCTCGGCTTCCAGCAGGTGGGGATCACCGGCGTCGACCTTGGCGAGCACGAGGCGCACCTCGAGGCCTGGCTCCAGGCGGGCTATCAGGGCGAGATGGACTACATGGCCGCCCACGGCAGCAAACGCTCGCGGCCGGACGAACTGGTGCCCGGCACGCTGCGCGTCATCTCGCTGCGCATGGACTACCTGCCGGGCGACACCCGCATGAGCCAGCAGCTGGCCGACCCGGAGAAGGCCTATGTGTCGCGCTATGCCCTGGGCCGGGATTACCACAAGCTGATCCGCAAGCGCCTGCAGCAGCTGGCCGAGCGCATTCAGCAGGTGGTCGGTCCGTTCGGTTTCCGCGCCTTCGTCGACAGCGCGCCGGTGCTGGAGAAGGCCGCCGGCCAGCAGGCCGGGCTCGGCTGGATCGGCAAGAACACCCTGCTGCTCAACCGCAAGGCCGGCAGCTGGTTCTTTCTCGGCGAGCTATTCATCGACATCGCGCTGCCGGTCGACGAGCCGGTGACCCGCGATCACTGCGGCAGCTGCCACGCCTGCCTGGACATCTGCCCCACCGAGGCGTTCGTCGGTGAACGGCTGCTGGACGCGCGGCGCTGCATTTCCTACCTCACCATCGAGCTGAAGGGGCCGATCCCGGTCGAGCTGCGCGACAAGATCGGCAACCGCGTATTCGGTTGCGACGATTGCCAGATCGTCTGCCCCTGGAACCGCTTCGCACGCCCCACCGAGCAGAGCGACTTTCAGCCGCGCCATAGCCTGGACAACGCTGAACTGGCGACCCTGTTCCGCTGGACGGAAGAGGAGTTTCTCAACCGCACCGAGGGCTCGCCGCTACGCCGCGCCGGCTACGAACGCTGGCTACGTAATCTCGCGGTGGGCCTGGGCAATGCGCCGTCGAGCATCCCGGTGCTGGAAGCGCTTCAGGCGCGCCGCGACGATCCGTCGGAGCTGGTGCGCGAGCATGTGGAGTGGGCCCTGGCCCAGCACGCCAGTCGCGCACCAGCCTGAAACACCCGGCTAGGGCGCCGGGAGCGCCGCGGTGTCGGGCGCGGCGGCGCTCAGTTGGCGCAGCCCCTCGGCATCCAGCGTTTCCTGTTGCAGCAACTGCCGGGCGCAGCGCTCGAGCAGCTCGCGCCGTGCCTCGAGCAACGACAGGCTGCGCTGGAAGGCCGCCTGCACCAGCTCCTGCACTTCCTCGTCAATGGCCGTAGCGGTGCTTTCGGCGTAGTCGTGCTGCGGCTTGAGGCCGAGCAACGCTTCGTTGCCGAGAAAGGCGTTGGGCTCACGTTCCAGCGCCAGATGGCCGAGGCGCGTGGACATGCCGTAACGGGTGACCATGGCGCGGGCGATGTCGGTGACCTTGGCCAGGTCGTCCGCCGCGCCGGTGGACAGATGGGCGAACACCAGCCACTCCGCCGCGCGGCCGCCGAGCAGTACGGCCATCTTGTTTTCCAGCTCCTCGCGGGTCATCAGGAAGCGATCCTCGGTGGGCCGCTGGATGGTGTAGCCCAGCGCGCCCATGCCGCGCGGGATGATCGACACCTTGTGCACCGGATCGACGCCCGGCAGCGCCATGGCCACCAGCGCATGGCCCATCTCGTGGTAGGCGACGATCTCGCGCTCGCGCGGGTTGAGCAGGCGGTTGCGCTTCTCCAGCCCGGCGATGATGCGTTCGATGGCCGCGGTGAAGTCCTGCATCGCCACCGCCTCGGCGTTGCGCCGGGTCGCCAGCAGCGTCGCCTCGTTGACCAGGTTGGCCAGGTCGGCGCCGGTGAAGCCCGGGGTCAGCGCGGCGATGGCCTGGGGATCGACATCGGTGCCCAGCCGCGACTTCTTCAGGTGCACGTTGAGAATCTGCACCCGTCCGACCTTGTCCGGCCGGTCCACCAGCACCTGGCGGTCGAAACGGCCGGCGCGCAGCAGCGCCGGGTCGAGGATCTCGGGGCGGTTGGTGGCCGCCAGCAGGACGAGCCCGCTGGAGGTGTCGAAGCCGTCCATCTCCACCAGCAGCTGGTTGAGCGTCTGCTCCTTCTCGTCATGCCCGCCGGACAGGGGGCCGGCACCGCGGGCACGGCCGAGGGCGTCCAGTTCGTCGATGAAGATGATCGCCGGTGCCTGCGCCCGCGCCTGCTCGAACAGATCGCGCACCCGCGCCGCGCCGACACCGACGAACAGCTCGACGAACTCGGAGCCGGAAATGGAGAAGAATGGCACCTTCGCCTCGCCCGCCACGGCGCGAGCCAGCAGCGTCTTGCCGGTGCCCGGCGGGCCGACCAGCAGCACGCCCTTGGGCATGCGCCCGCCGAGGCGGCCGTAGGTTTGCGGGTCGCGCAGGAACTCGATGATTTCCTTGAGCTCGTCCTTGGCCTCGTCCACGCCGGCAACATCAGCGAAGCTCACCTTCATGTCGGTCTCGACGTAGACCCGCGCCTTGCTCTTGCCGATCTGCATCATGCCGCCGCCACCCAGGCCGCTGCCGATGCGCTTGAGCAGGAACAGCCAGATGCCGAAGAACATCGCCGCCGGGATGATCCACGACAGCAGGTCGCGCACCAGCGTGCTTTCCACCTTGCCGGTGTAGCGTACCGGGTACTGCTGCAGATGCTCGGCCAGCTGTGGCTCGACGCGGTTGGTGATGAAACGACGCTGACCACCGGCCAGGGGCTCCTTGAGCCGGCCTTCGATGCGCCGGTCCGTGATGGCCAGTTCATCTATGCGCCCTTCCTTGAGGTGCTGCTCGAACTCGCTGTAGGGGATGGTCGCCACCTCCTGCTGCGCCGACAGCAGGTACTGGAGGCCGAGAAACACCAGGATGGCGATCATCCAGTAGTTGAAATGGAACTGAGCGCGGTCTTTCACACCGTTTCTCCTTGTGGCGCGGACCCGTCAACTATGCCTGTGCGGCCGCGAGCTTGCCTGGACCCAGATCAGTTATGCCGCGGTTGCCGGCAATCAGAGCCCGCCGCGTACACCGAGCCCGACGCCCAGCTCCGCCGCGACGGCGAAGGGCAGCAACAGCGTGTCCAGCAAGGCGCTGGCCGGCAGATCGAGCGCGGCATACTTGGGCGCCACGGCACCGAAGCGATCCAGTGGGCAGCAGCCACCGTTGAGGCTGTACCAGTCCAGACGCGTGCCGGAATAGATGATCGGCGCACCGGGCTTGGCCGCGTCCAGCGTGCGCACCGTGGCGCAGCCACCCAGCACGCTCAGCGTCGTCAGTACCAGCAGCGCCCGACCGATCATCTCAGTCGTCGCTGACGATATGGTGCTCGCCCCAGCGCGGCAGCATGTCCTGGGGAATGTTGAGCAGGTTGAGGATGCGCGCGACGACGAAATCCACCAGGTCGTCGATGCTTTGCGGCTGGTGATAGAAGCCGGGCGAGGCCGGCAGGATCACCGCGCCCAGATTCGACAGCTTGAGCATGTTTTCCAGATGAATGCTCGAATAGGGCGCCTCGCGTGGCACCAGAATCAGCTGGCGGCGTTCCTTGAGGGCGACGTCGGCGGCGCGTTCGATCAGGTTGTTGCAGGCGCCGGTGGCGATTGCCGACAGCGTGCCGGTGGAACAGGGCACCACCACCATCGCCGTCGGTGCGCCGGAGCCGGACGCCGGCGGGGCCATCCAATCCTCCTTGGCGAACACACGGATCTGCCCGGCGGCGGCACCGGTGTACTCGGAGAGGAAGGCCTGCATGGCCTGCGGCTTGGCCGGCAGCACCACGTCGGTCTCGGTGGCCATCACCAGTTGCGCGGCCTTGGAAATCAGGAAGTGCACCTCGCGGTCTTCCTGGATCAGGCAATCGAGCAGGCGCAGACCGTACTGCGCGCCGGAGGCGCCGGTCATGGCCAAGGTGATGCGTTCCGGTCCGCTCATTCAATTTGCTCCTGATGCCATTCGCATGGAAATGCCTGCGGCGATTTCCACCCTACGCCAGTGCGGCGGCCAATTGGCCGTGCAACCCACCGAAACCGCCATTGCTCATCACCACCACCTGGGTGCCCGGCACGGCATCGGCTTTCACTTTGGCAATGATCGCCTCCAGCGAATCGCAGACCGTGGTCGGCACCGGCGAGCCGGCGACGGTCGCGGCGAGATCCCAGCCAAGGTTGGCCGGTGCGTACCAGATCGCCTGATCGGCCAGCGCCACCGACTCGGCCAGGCCCTCGCGGTGCGCGCCGAGCTTCATCGAGTTCGAACGCGGCTCGACGACCGCGATGATCGGCGTATCGCCGACGCGCTTGCGCAGGCCGTCGAGGGTGGTGGCGATGGCGGTCGGGTGATGGGCGAAGTCGTCATAGATGGTCACGCCATTGACCTCGGCGACCTTCTCCATGCGCCGCTTGACGCTACGGAATTCGCTCAGCGCCTCGGCGCCCTGCTTCGGCAGCACGCCGACATGCCGTGCCGCCGCCAGTGTCGCCAGCGCATTGTTGACGTTGTGCCGGCCGGTCAGCTCCCACTCCACCACGCCCTGCACCTCGCCATCGAAGATCACCTCGAAGCGCGAACCGTCCTCGCTGAGCAACCTGGCCTGCCACTGGCCACCCTCACCGGTGGTCTGCACCGGCGTCCAGCAGCCCATGCCGATGACGCGCTTGAGCGCCGTTTCCGACTCGGGATGGATGATCAACCCCTCGCCTGGCACGGTGCGCACCAGATGATGGAACTGCCGCTCGATGGCGGCGAGATCCGGGAAGATATCCGCATGATCGAACTCCAGATTATTCAGGATCGCGGTGCGCGGGCGGTAGTGGACGAATTTGCTGCGCTTGTCGAAGAAGGCGCTGTCGTACTCGTCGGCCTCCACCACGAAGAACGGCGTACCGCCGAGCCGTGCGGAGATGCCGAAGTTCTGCGGCACGCCACCGATCAGAAAGCCCGGGCTCATGCCGGCATGTTCCAGCACCCAGGCCAGCATGCTGCTGGTGGTGGTCTTGCCATGGGTGCCGGCCGCCGCCAGTACCCAGCGACCCTGCAGCACGTGATCGGCCAGCCATTGCGGGCCGGAGACATAGGGCAGCCCCTTGTTCAGCACGTATTCCACTGCCGGGTTGCCACGCGACATGGCGTTGCCCACCACCACCAGATCGGGTGCCGGTTCCAGATGCGCCGGCTCGTAGCCCTGCATCAGCTCGATACCCTGAGCCTCGAGCTGCGTGCTCATCGGCGGATAGACGTTGGCATCGGAGCCGGTGACGCGATGGCCGAGTTCCTTGGCCAGCACCGCGAGCGAACCCATGAAGGTGCCGCAGATGCCGAGAATATGGATATGCATGGATGACCTCTGAAAGACGCCGCGCCAGACGGCATGGCCGCGCATTCGACGCTGGAAAACTGCGGCGCAGATTAGCACAGGGTCCGCTGCGGGGACGGTCGCACCGCACGTCGCCTCGCCTGCCGACGAACGGAGCCTGTTCTACGCTGAAAGACAGCAGTCATCACAATTACAAGACCGGAGACTCATCATGCGTTACGCCCATCCCGGCAGCGAAGGCGCTGTCGTTTCCTTCAAATCCCGCTACGGCAACTACATCAACGGCCAGTTCGTCGAGCCGGCCGGCGGTCAGTATTTCACCAACCTTTCCCCGGTCAACGGTCAGCCCATCGCCGAGTTTCCGCGCTCCGACGCCGCCGACATCGAGAAGGCCCTGGACGCCGCCCATGCCGCCGCCGATGCCTGGGGCAAGACCAGCGTGCAGGCGCGCTCGCTGATCCTGTTGCAGATCGCCGACCGCATCGAGCAGAACCTGGAGATGCTCGCCATCACCGAGACCTGGGACAATGGCAAGGCGGTGCGCGAGACGCTCAACGCCGATATCCCGCTGGCCGCCGACCACTTCCGCTACTTCGCCGGTTGCATCCGCGCCCAGGAAGGCACCAGCGCCGAGATCGACGAACACACCGCGGCCTACCATTTCCACGAGCCGCTGGGCGTGGTGGGGCAGATCATCCCGTGGAACTTCCCGATTCTGATGGCCGCCTGGAAGCTCGCCCCGGCGTTGGCCGCCGGCAACTGCGTGGTGCTCAAACCGGCCGAGCAGACCCCACTGGGCATCAACGTGCTGCTCGAATGCATCGGCGACCTGCTGCCGCCGGGGGTGCTCAACGTGGTGCACGGCTACGGCCGGGAAGCCGGCGAAGCACTGGCCTCGAGCAAGCGCATCGCCAAGATCGCCTTCACCGGCTCCACCCCGGTGGGCTCGCACATCATGAAGCGCGCCGCCGAGCACATCATCCCGAGCACCGTGGAGCTGGGCGGCAAGAGCCCGAACATCTACTTCGAGGACATCATGCAGGCCGAACCGGCCTTCATCGAGAAGGCCGCCGAAGGGCTGGTGCTGGGCTTCTTCAACCAGGGCGAGGTGTGCACCTGCCCGTCCCGCGCACTGGTGCAGGAGTCGATCTACGCGCCGTTCATGGAAGCGGTGATGAAGAAGGTCGCGCAGATCAAGCGCGGCGACCCGCTGGACACCGACACCATGGTTGGCGCCCAGGCCAGCCAGCAGCAGTTCGACAAGATCATGTCCTACCTGAAGATCGCCCAGGAAGAAGGCGCCGAAGTGCTCACCGGCGGGGCGGCTGAGAAACTCGAAGGCTCGCTCGCCACCGGCTATTACATCCAGCCGACCCTGCTCAAGGGCACCAACAAGATGCGCGTGTTCCAGGAGGAGATCTTCGGCCCGGTGATCGGCGTCACCACCTTCAAGGACGAGGCCGAGGCGCTGGCCATCGCCAACGACACCGAGTACGGCCTCGGCGCCGGCGTCTGGACCCGCGACATCAACCGCGCCTACCGCATGGGCCGGGCGATCAAGGCCGGCCGTGTCTGGACCAACTGCTACCACCTCTACCCGGCGCACGCGGCGTTCGGTGGTTACAAGAAGTCGGGCGTCGGTCGCGAGACGCACAAGATGATCCTCGACAGCTATCAGCAGACCAAGAACCTGCTGGTGAGCTACGACATCAATCCGCTGGGCTTCTTCTGATGGGCTGAGCGCGGTGGGCTTCGGCTCACCGCGCGTTCGAACAAGACGCCTGCCGGGCTCCGCCGTGGTGCTGTGGAGCCCGCAAAAGGTGCGTTCCTGCCGACATCCACCGACAAAACACCGGGAATCCCGTATTCCGGTGCCGGGGCATGACGCTTGCTAGGGAGAGAGGTGCCAACCCGTCCAAGAGGATTCCCCCATGGCTCTCGAACACAGCAGTTCAACGCCACCGCACCACGCAATCGATTTCGAAACCGTTGGCAGTAGCTATTTCCAGGAACGCGAACTGAAGAAAGGCGCCGCCGGCTGGGTGCTGCTGGTCGGCCTTGGCGTCGCCTACGTGATTTCCGGCGACTACGCCGGCTGGAACTTCGGCCTCGCCCAGGGCGGCTGGGGCGGGCTGTTCATCGCCACGCTGCTGATGGCGACCATGTACCTGTGCATGTGCTTCTCGCTGGCCGAGCTGTCGTCGATGGTCCCGACCGCGGGCGGCGGCTATGGTTTTGCCCGCACCGCCTTCGGCCCATTGGGCGGCTTTCTCACCGGCACGGCGATCCTCATCGAATACGCCATCGCGCCGGCGGCGATCGCCGTGTTCATCGGCGCCTATTGCGAGTCACTGTTCGGCATCGGCGGCTGGATGATCTATCTGGCCTTCTACATCGTCTTCATCGGCATCCATATCTTCGGCGTCGGCGAGGCGCTGAAGCTGATGTTCATCATCACCGCGGTCGCCGCCCTTGCCCTGGCGGTGTTCATCGTCGCCATGGTGCCGCACTTCTCGGTGGACAAGCTGCTCGATATCGCGCCGACCACCGCTGCCGGTGCCAGCAACTTCCTGCCCTACGGCTATGTCGGCATCTGGGCGGCGATTCCCTACGCGATCTGGTTCTTCCTCGCCGTCGAAGGCGTGCCGCTGGCTGCCGAGGAAACCAAGAACCCGCAGCGCGACATGCCCCGCGGGCTGATCGGCGCCATGCTGATCCTGGTCGCCTTCGCCGGCCTGATCTTGCTGGTCGGCCCTGGCGGCGCCGGTTCCAGCACCCTGGTGGCATCCGGCAACCCGCTGGTGGAAGCGCTGACCACGGCCTACGGTTCGTCCACCTGGATGAGCGGCTTCGTCAACCTGGTCGGCCTGGCCGGGCTGATCGCTAGCTTCTTCTCGATCATCTTCGCCTACTCGCGGCAGATCTTTGCCCTGTCGCGGGCCGGCTACCTGCCGCGCAACCTCTCGCTGACCAACAAGAACAAGGCGCCGGTGCTGGCCCTGGTGATCCCCGGTGTGATCGGCTTCCTGCTCTCGCTGACCGGCCAGGGCGACCTGCTGATCCTCGTCGCGGTGTTCGGCGCGACCATCTCCTACGTGTTGATGATGGCTTCGCACATCGTGCTGCGCCTGCGCCGGCCGGATCTGCATCGCCCGTACAGGACACCCGGCGGCATCGCCACCTCGGGCGTGGCGCTGGTACTGGCCTGCATCGCGGTCATCGCGGGCTTCCTGGTCGATCCGCGGGTGGTGATCGGCGCCGCGATCATCTACGGGATCTTCATCGCCTATTTCGCGATCTACAGTCGACACCATCTGGTGGCCGGCACGCCGGAAGAGGAATTCGCGGCGATAGAGCAGGCCGAGGCGACACTCAAGTAGGGAGAGCAGCCATGACGTACTCGCACAGCGTGGGCGGCACCACCTGGCGCTTCGACGATCTGCGCGAGGTGATGGCCAAGGCCAGCCCGGCGCGCTCCGGCGACCTGCTCGCCGGGGTCGCGGCGGGCAGCGACGCCGAGCGAGTGGCGGCGCAGATGTGCCTGGCCGATGTGCCGCTCAGGCGTTTTCTCGAAGAAGCACTGATCCCCTACGAACGCGATGAGGTCACCCGGCTGATCATCGACAGCCATGACGCCGCCGCCTTCGCGCCGATCAGCCACCTGACCGTTGGCGATTTCCGCAACTGGCTGCTCGGCGAGGAGGCGGACGAGTCGTCGCTGAAAGCCCTCGCACCGGGGCTGACGCCGGAGATGGTCGCCGCGGTGTCGAAGATCATGCGCGTGCAGGACCTGATCCTCGTCGCGCAGAAGGTCCGCGTCGTCACCCGCTTTCGCAACAGCATCGGCCTGGCCGGACGCATGTCCACCCGGCTGCAGCCGAACCATCCCACCGACGACGGCGCCGGCATCGCCGCGAGCATTCTCGACGGCCTGCTCTACGGCAACGGCGACGCGGTGATCGGCATCAACCCGGCCACCGACAGCACCGCCGGCATCTGCGAGCTGCTGAAGATGCTCGACGCGGTGATAAGCCGCTACGAGATCCCGACCCAGGGTTGCATCCTCACCCATGTCACCACCTCCATCGAGGCGATCAACCGCGGCGCGCCGCTGGACCTGGTGTTCCAGTCCATCGCCGGCACCGAGGCGGCCAACGCCAGCTTCGGCATCAACCTGGCAACGCTGCAGGAAGGCTACGAGGCCGGCCTGTCGCAGAAGCGCGGCACCCTGGGCGACAACCTCATGTATTTCGAGACCGGCCAGGGCAGCGCGCTGTCGGCCAACGCCCATCACGGCGTCGATCAGCAGACCTGCGAAGCCCGCGCCTACGCCGTCGCGCGCCGCTACAAGCCGCTGCTGGTGAACACCGTGGTCGGCTTCATCGGCCCGGAATACCTCTACAACGGCAAGCAGATCATCCGCGCCGGGCTGGAGGACCACTTCTGCGGCAAGCTGCTCGGCGTGCCCATGGGTTGCGACATCTGCTACACCAACCACGCCGAAGCCGACCAGGACGACATGGACATGCTGTTGACCCTGCTCGGCACGGCGGGCATCAACTTCATCATGGGCATCCCGGGCTCGGACGACGTGATGCTCAACTACCAGACCACCTCCTTCCACGACGCCCTCTACGTGCGTCAGGTGCTCGGCCTGCGGCCCGCCCCGGAATTCGAGGAATGGCTGGCGAAGATGCAGATCCTCCGGCAGGACGGCAATCGCCTGCAGCTCGGCCGTGACTTGCCCGAAGCCTTCCGCCGGGCGCTGGAGCAGCAGGCATGAGATGCCAGGGCAAATCCGGCAGCGGCCTCGACCGCACAGTGGCCGCGCACGGCTTCGCCGACGAGGCCGCCGCCATGAGCGTCCGACGCCTGGGCCTGCGTATCGACTATCGGGAGCCGCAATGAACCACATCCCCAATCCCTGGCAGCACCTGCGCCAGCTGACCCCGGCGCGCATCGCCCTCGGCCGTGCCGGCACCAGTCTGCCGACGGTGGCGCAACTGGATTTCCAATTCGCCCACGCGCAGGCCCGTGATGCCGTGCACCTGCCGCTGGACTGCGCCGCGCTGACCGCCGAACTGGACAAGCACGGCCTCGCCTGCCTGCCGCTACACAGCGCCGCCAGCGACCGCCAGACCTATCTGCAACGCCCTGACCTCGGCCGACGCCTCGACGAAACCAGCGCCGCCACGCTCGACGCCGAGGCCGGCGACGGCTGCGACCTGGCGCTGGTGATCGCCGATGGCCTCTCGGCCCTGGCCGTGCAGCGTCATGCGGCACCCATGGCACTGAAGATCGCCGAACAATGCCAGGCCGAAGGCTGGTCCCTCGGTCCCGTCGCGCTGGTGGAACAGGGCCGCGTGGCGGTGGCCGACGAGATCGGTCAGCGCCTCAAGGCGCGCATGGTGGTGATCCTGCTCGGGGAGCGACCGGGCCTCAGCTCGCCGGACAGCCTGGGCCTTTACTTCACCTGGGCACCGCAGGTCGGCCGGCACGATGCGCAGCGCAACTGCATCTCCAACATCCGCCCCGAGGGGCTGAGCTACAACCTGGCCGCGCACCGCCTGCTCTATCTGATGCGCGAAGCCAGCCGCCGACAGCTCTCCGGCGTCCAGCTCAAGGACGAAGCCGACGTGCCGGCGCTGGACGGTCAGCCGCGCGCCGGCAACTTCCTGCTCGGCTAGCCGGTATCAGGCCGGCTGCCAGGGCTCCAGCGCCTGGCTGTAGACCACCGCGCCGTCGATGTCGCGCAGGCTCACGCTCAGCGCACCGCTCTGCGCGTCGATCTCCACCTCACCGAAGAACTGGAAGCCTGCCCGCGGCGAGCTGTTCGCCGTCGGCGGCGCCTTCTGGAACACCACTTCCGGGCCGAAGGTGCCGTCCAGCGGATTAGGCCCGAAGCTGCCTGCGTTCAAAGGGCCTGCGACGAACTCCCAGAACGGCTCGAACTGCTGGAAAGCGGCGCGGTTGGGGTGGTAGTGGTGCGCGGCGCAATAGTGCACATCGGCGGTCAGCCAGACGGTGTTGCGCACCCGCGCACGCTGGATGAAGGCGAGAAGCTCGGCGATTTCCAGCTCGCGACCGAGCGCCTGACCGTCGTCACCGTTGGCGATCGCCTCCCAGCGACGCATGCCCTGGGCATCCACGCCGTCCGGCACATGCAGGCCGATGGGCATGTCGGCGGCGATCACTTTCCAGGTCGCCCGCGAGGCGCGCAGCTCGCGTTTGAGCCAGCGCAACTGCTCACGGCCGAGGAAAGCCGTCTGCGCGCCCTGCTCGCTCTGCAGATTATCGGTGTTCGGCCCGCGGTAGCTGCGCATGTCCAGCACGAATACATCCAGCAACGGCCCGTAGCTGACCTTGCGATAGATGCGCCCGAGCTTGTCGCCGCGGGCCACGCGCATCGGCGCGTATTCCAGGTAGGCCTGACGCGCACGGCGGACCAGGGTGTCGATGTCGCGAACCTGCCGGTAGCGGTCGTCGAGCTCCTTGCTCGGCGACCAGTTGTTGGTCACCTCGTGATCGTCCCACTGCCAGATCTGCGGTACCTCGGCATTGAAGGCCCGCAGGTTCTCGTCCAGCAGGTTGTAGCGGTAGTTGCCGCGAAACTCGTGCAGCGTCTCGGCAACCTTGCTCTTCTCTTCGGTGACCAGGTTGCGCCAGATGCTGCCGTCCTCGGCGGTCACTTCGGCGGGAATCGGCCCGTCGGCATAGATCACGTCGCCGCTGTGCAGGAAAAAGTCCGGCCGCCGCCGACGCATGCTTTCGTAGATGCGCATGCCGCCGAAGTCCGGGTTGATACCGTAGCCCTGGCCGCAGGTGTCGCCGCCCCAGACGAAGCGGATATCGCGCGGGCGCTTCGCGGCGCTGCGCAGGTGGCCGAACCAGGGCTCACTGAGCACGCCGCTGCGGGCATCCTCGAAACGTGCCCGGTAGAAGATCGACTGATCCGCCGGCAGCCCACGCAGGTCGACGCGGGCGGTGAAGTCCCGACCAGCATCGGTTACGGAGGACACCATGCGCCGCGGGTTGCCGAAGCGGCTGCGCGTATCCCACTCGACGATCAACCGGCCAGGGCGGTCGCAGCGGCTCCAGATCAGCGCGCGATCGTCCGTCACGTCGCCGGACTGCACGCCGTCAAGCATCTGCGGGCGCGCCCGCGGCGCGGCGATGATGGCGGGCGCGGCGCCCAGGACCGGCAGGGCGAGGCCGGCGCCGATACCCTGCAGCAGTTGGCGGCGCTTTTGATCCGGTGCGGTCATTTCGGAAGTCTCCTGGCGAGTGGGGGTCATTCCGATGTACCCGTCCCGCTTGACAGTCCCGTGACGCGCCGACCGACGGCACGCTCAGCCGGCCGCCAGCAACAGCACCGCGTCGATCTCGAACAGCATGCCGTCCAGTGCCAGACGCGGCACGGGAATCAGCGTACAGGCCGGCTTCGGACCCGGCCCCAGCGCCCGCGCGAGTTCGTCGCCGAACACCTGCAGCCGCGCTTCGCTGTGATCGACGATCAGTACACCGAGCCTGGCAATCTGCTGCGGTGTACCGCCCACGGCCTCGATGGCGATACACAGGTTGCGCAGCGCCTGGCGCACCTGCTGGCGGAAGTCCTCGGACAGCTGTCCGTCGGCGGTTTCACCGCCCTGCCCGGCGATAAAGGCCAGTCGCGCGCCGGGCGGCAACAGCGCCACATGGGAATAGCCGTTCGGGGCGGGGTCGTACAAGCCCGGCGGGTTGATCAGGGAAAGTCCCCCTGGGCGGTTCTGTTCACGCATGGCAGGCTCCTCGTCTACAGGGTTCGGCGGGCGAGGCCAGCAGTAGCGCTACTCGCCCGGAGTACTCACCGTAGCAGCCGCCCGGCGATCCCACCGGTGTTTCGCAGAGGCGGTCGCGGGCTTTCATGGCAGCCGAGGTCCGGCTTGCCGCTGGTGAGCGCCGCGCTTATGGTGAGCGCCCCGCCCCGCTGGAAACATCAGCCATGTGGTCCTTTCGCGCCTGGCAGCGCAAACGCATCCTCGCTCGCAACCCGGTCGATGCCGATCTGTGGCAGCGGGTGCTCGACAGCCTGCCGATTCTCGACGGTCTCGGCGACGACGAACTCGCCCGCCTGCGTGAGCGCGCCGTGCTGTTCCTGCACGACAAGCGCCTCACCGCGCTGCCCGGCGTCGAGCTGCAGGCCGAGGACCGTCTGCGCCTGGCGCTGCAGGCGCAACTGCCCCTGCTGCACCTGGCGGACCTCGGCTGGTACCACGGCTTCCACGAGATCGTGATCTACCCCGATGATTTCCTCAGCCCGCAGAAGCACCGCGATGCCGCCGGCGTCGAGCATGAATGGGACGCCGAACACAGCGGCGAAGCCTGGCTGCAGGGTCCGGTGATCCTGGCCTGGCCCGGGGTGCAGGAAAGCGGCGACTGGGAGCCCTACAACCTGGTGATCCACGAACTGGCGCACAAGCTGGACATGCTCAACGGCGATGCCAACGGCCTGCCGCCGCTGCATCGGCAGATGCGCATCGATGCCTGGGCCAGCGCCATGCAGGGCGCCTACGACCGACTCAACGCCGCGCTGGACGCCGACCCGGAAGCCGAGACGCCGATCGACCCCTATGCCGCGGAAAATCCGGCGGAATTCTTCGCCGTCACCAGCGAGTACTTCTTCAGCGCCCCGGACGTGCTGCAGCAGAGCTTTCCCGACGTCTACGCGCAGCTGGCGGCGTTCTACCGGCAGGACCCGCTCGCTCGACTGCAACGACTGCAGGCCGAACATCCCGCCTATCGGGAACCTGCGTAGGCCTGGCGCGTCGAAGCCGGCGTGCATTGCGCGCGACATTGCGCCTATAATCGCGCCCACTTTTTTCCGCCCCCAGGCCGCGCTGGCCGATCAGGAGCCCATCGTTCATGAGCTACAGCAAAGTCCCGGCTGGCAAAGACCTGCCGAACGACATCTACGTCGCCATCGAGATCCCGGCCAACCATGCGCCGATCAAGTACGAGATCGATCACGACACCGACTGCCTGTTCGTCGACCGCTTCATGGCCACCCCGATGTTCTACCCGGCCAACTACGGTTTCATCCCGCATACCCTGGCCGATGACGGCGACCCCCTCGACGTGCTGGTCGTGACCCCCTACCCGGTTGCCCCGGGCTCGGTCATCCGCTGCCGTCCGGTCGGCGTGCTGAACATGACCGACGAAGCCGGCGGTGACGCCAAGCTGATCGCCGTCCCGCACGACAAGCTGACCCAGCTGTACAAGGACGTGAAGGAATACACCGACCTGCCGCCGCTGCTGATCGAGCAGATCAAGCACTTCTTCGAGAACTACAAGGATCTCGAGAAGGGCAAGTGGGTCAAGGTCGAAGGCTGGGAAGGCGCCGACGCCGCCCGTGCCGCCATCATCAAAGCTGCCGAGGCTTACCAGAAGTAAGTCGAGGCACTGAAGAAAAGCCGGCCACAAGCCGGCTTTTTAATGCCCGCAAATCGGCCTTGTGCCACCAGCCCCGCTTCGACTATCACTAGCCCCGCACCTGGTTGCGCCCGCCACGCTTGGCTTCGTAGAGCGCCTGGTCCGCTCGCGCCATCAGCTGATCCACCTCACCCGGTAGGCCCTCCATCTGCGCCAGACCGATGCTGACCGTCACCATGATGTCACCGGCCGCCGTGGGCATCGGCGTCTGGGCCACGGCAGTGCGGATCTTCTCGGCCACGCAGCGTGCCCCTTCGGTATCGGTATGCGGCAACACGATGGCGAACTCCTCGCCGCCGAGCCGACCGAACAGGTCGTGAGCGCGCAGCATTCCGGCACAGGTCTCGCTGAACTGCTTGAGCACGGCATCGCCGATCGGATGGCCGTGCACGTCGTTGACGCGCTTGAAGTGATCAATATCGAGCATCAGCAGGCTCAGGTTCTCGTTGTGGCGGCGCGCCCGCGCGAGTTCAGCCTCCAGGCCCGCGAGAAAGGCCCGGCGACTGCTGACGCCGGTCAGTACATCGGTGTTGGCCAGCTGTGCCAGCTGGCCGTGGGCGAGGCGCAAGCGAGCGATGCTCTGGAAGTAGCGACTGCTCAGCAGAAAGATCAGCAGCGCCACCACCGACAATGCCAGGGAGATGACACCTGCCGAAACGGTCAGCAATGTCTTGCGCTCCTGGAATGCCGCCATGAAGTCCGTTGGCGACAACAGCACGACCACCACCACGCCCTGGTCAATCAGGCGCCGATAGGCGCCGAGGCGATACTCCCCGTCGATGACGCTGACGCCTTCGTAGAAGCCTCGCTGGGGGGCCTCCGGATCGAAGTAGGGCTTGTCCTCCGGCACCTTGAAGCGCCCGTAGCGCCCCGGAATCTGCGTTCCGGAGGCGATGGCTCGCACGCTGCGATCGGTGCCCAGCAAAACGATGCTGCCATTGGGGCCGACGTCGATCTGCTGGTAGTAGTCGGCGAAGAAGCTGGTGGGCACGG
Organism: Stutzerimonas sp. LR2; assembly: GCF_055755175.1. Lineage (NCBI taxonomy): Bacteria > Pseudomonadati > Pseudomonadota > Gammaproteobacteria > Pseudomonadales > Pseudomonadaceae > Stutzerimonas > Stutzerimonas sp. LR2. Next base: position 1,336,823 of record NZ_JBVTRR010000001.1, on the reverse strand, counting down.
AAAGCACCAGCACCCCGGCAAACTCGCCGTTCTGGTGGATGGGGCGGGTGAACTGGATGGTCCACTGTTTCGAAACCCGACCAAGCACCGGCTTGCTGATGAACAGCCGATCCTCCTGCGGGTTGTCGCGATGCACGCGAAAGTGCTCGCGATCGCTCAGGTCCACATGCTTTCCGGACGGCCCGAGGTTGGAAAAGACCAGCCGGCCGTCCCGGTCGATCACCGCCAGCTGTGCAATGAAGCCGCCATAGGCCTTGAGCTCCTCGTCCACGTGGCGGCCGAAGTCCATGTGCTCCAGGACGTCTTCACGCATGTCCAGCAACACGATGTCCATCAGCCGGATGGTGCTGAGCACGTGGGCCTCGAAAGCGGTGGCGAGGTTCATCGCGTTGTTGCGCGCCGCCTGCACCGTCAGCGTACGTTCATGCTTGATCTCGTCCAGCACGAACGCCCACATCGGTCCCAGCGTCAGCACGAGCACCAGGGCTGCCAGAAGTCCTGCCTTGCGTTTCAAGCTTCACCCCGTCGCGTCCTACGCGAAGTTCTTGTTCTCGAAGCTAACAGACGAACGGTAGCGCCGGCCAGACACGTGACCGGACAACGCACCGGCATGACGCGCGCTCGCCCGCGCCTTGTACGCAAGGGCAACACAGCCATCAAGCTGGATCAGGCCATCGCCACTGGCTGGCGCACCGGAAGAAGTTCGTGGACGACCAGCACCTGCCGGGTCAGCGTACTCATCAGCAAGGCCGAGCTCTGGTACGCGCGCCGCTGACCATCACGGCCGTGCTCGTAGCTGAAGACAAACGGATCGCCAGTGCCGGCGAGCAGCGCCTCGATGCCGTCTGCCAGCCTGGCACCGGCATCGAACCCGTCGCCAGTGGCCGCACGGCAACGCGCCAGGTAATCCAGCGACTTGCATCCGGACAAGGCAGCCGGAGCGTTGCCGCCGGCCATCCAGACCTGATTAGCGGTGATCAGCCTGCCGTTGCCGTCGACCACCCCGATGGCCAGCGGCAAGGCATCGATGATCCCGCGGGTGAACGCCTCGGCGTCTTCCAGACGTGCCTCGCGCCGCTGCTGCTCGGTCACATCCTGCAGGCAGCCGACCAGCAAACCGGCTGGATGGGCCTTGGTCCGAATCACCGTGCCGGCAAAATGAAAGTGGCGCCAATCCTCGGCGTCGGTGTCGCTCAGGCGAACCCACGCATCGAACCCGGTCCGCCCCTCGGCCAGATCGAGCATGGCGGCAACGAACCCCAGCCGGTCCTGCGGGTGCAGACGCTCCAGCAACGCCTGGCCGGCAGCAGCGCCCGGCGGCATGCGCAGCAGTTGCAGGGCCTGGTCGGAGAGCTCCAGGCGTTGGTTCGCCAGGTCGAATTGCCAGTCGCCGAACAACCCGACCTGCTGGGTCAGGCGCAGGCGCGCCTGCACCGCCTGGGCGGTCTGGGCGCTCGCCACGTCGCGACTGATGTCGCTGAAGAACAGGTACAGGCCGTCGGCATGCGGATAGGCGTGAATGCGATACCAGCCCTGATACTGCGGCGAAAAGGTCTCGATCCGTCGAGCGATGCCCAGGTCCATCACCTCCTGCAACGCGACACCAAGCTCGGCGCCACGTGCCTGCGGCAGCAGGTCCCACATCACCGCGCCCAGCAATTCACTGCGCGGACGCTGCAGAAGGGCGACCGCCCGACCATTGAGGTCGACCAGCCGCCAGTCGCGATCGAGCCGGCAGAAGCCGTCATCCAGGTGCTCCAGCAAGGTGGTGAGTTCGTCGTTGGCGGCCTGCAGCTCGCAAGCCCGCCGTCGCACGTCGCTGACATCCCAGGACAGCACCAGCAAGGATGAGGCCCCTTCGATACCGGGCAACGGCATGATCAGCACGTCCCACCATTTCGCAACGCCGGCCAGCGTCGGACAGAACCCGGAGAAACGCGCAGGCTCGCCGGCACAGGCGCGCGCGAAGGCATCCCGCGCCGCGGCGGCGGCTTCGCCGGACCAGACGCCGAGCCAGTCCGAGCCGTGCAACGCATCGAAATCGCATACGTCCATCAGTTGCCGGCCCCGTTCGCTCATCGCCAACAGTCGCCCGTGGACATCGACCTCTTTCAGGCAGGCGCCATCGGACTGGGCCCATAGCGAACAGAGCTGGCGCAGCAAGGCGACCTCCCCGCGCGCCCGCATCAGCCGCTTCCGCTGCTTCAGCAAGCACGCGCAGAGGTAGACCGGCAAGGCGCCAGCCACGGCGATACCCGGCAGCACCAGCACGGGCCCGGCCGGCAGGCCGAGCACTTTCCACAGCAGGCCTGCCAGCAGGCTCAACGCAGCCGCGACCAGAGCCAGCAGCCATGGCGCCTGCCAGAGCGGGCGTTGCGCGATTGCGGTGGGGCCGGCGTGCCGTGCCAGATAGGCGTCGACGAACACGTCGGCGGAGTGGGGATGCATGGTGGATCTCGCTTGCCGGGGCCAGGCCACACTGTGGCGCCGGAGCGGCCGGCGCGCTATCAGGCAAACCCCTAGTCGTCGGGGCTGATCAGCCCCTGCCGCACCGCGTAGAGCACCAGCGACGGTACGTCGTGCAGGTTCAGCCGCGCCATGATCTGCGCGCGGTGGGTGTCCACGGTTTTCACGCTGAGCCCGAGACCACCGGCGATATCGCGGGTCGATACGCCACGTGCGATCAGGCGCAGGATCTCGATCTGTCGCGGCGTCAGCGCCGGGGTCACGCCTGTGTCGCGGCTGCGCCCCTCGACGATCGCCGAGCTGATCACCGTTTGCGCGATCCCCGGACTCAGGTAGGACTCGTTGCGCGACAGCGCCTGCAGGGCCATGTCCAGTTCCTGCGCGGCGGCGTCCTTGAGCAGATAGCCGCGGGCACCCAGGCGCAACGCTGCCAGCACGTAGTCGGCGGTGGCATGCATGGACAGGATCAACACCTGCACATGCGGATACTGGCCGTGCCATTGGCGCAGCGCATCCAGCCCGCCCATGTGCTTCATGCTGAGGTCCAGCAACAGAATGTCCGGACGCGCCTGGCGCAGGATCGCCTCCACGTCCTGGCCGTCGCCACCCTCGGCGACCACCTCGTAGCCGGGCTGATCCTCGACCAGCGCTCGCAGACCGGCCCGCACCAGGGCGTGATCGTCTACCAGGGCAACACGCTTGTTCAAAAGCTCATCCTCATCAGTCGTTCGGCGCCGGCAGAAGCGCGGTGATGCGCGTCCCCATACCCGGCAGGCTGGAAATACGCAGGTCGCCACCGAATGAGGCGACTCGCTCGTGCATACTGGTCAGCCCCAGGCTCTGGGCGCCCTGCAGCGCGTCTGGCACGTCGAAGCCACAGCCATCGTCGAGGATTTCCAGACGCAATTCGTGTTCGTCGCACACCATGAGGATGCGCACCGTGTGCGCCCGTGCATGCCGCGCGACGTTGTTCACCGCCTCCTGCACCAGCCGGAATGCCGCCACCGCCCGGCCGGGCGGGATTTCCGTGGTCGAGCCGCGGACCTCCAGCTCCCAGCTCGTGCCGCTGGCTTCGAGAAAATGCTGCAGGTGCCAGCGCACGGCTGCTTCCAGCCCGAGCGTTTCCAGCTGCAGCGGGTGCAGCGACAGCGACAGGCTGCGCACCTTGGCCAGCGCCGCATCCACGCCGGCCACCAGCGGCTGCGACAGGCGTTCGAACTCGCTGTCGCCAGCCTGACGGCGGATCAGCCGCTGCAGATGCAGTTTCAAGCCGGTCAGGTGCTGGCCGACGTCGTCGTGCAGGTCACGCGCCACCTCGCGCCGCTCGATTTCCTGCACCTCGATCAGCCGCTGCGAAAGATGCTGCAGCCGCTGATTGGCGTCCTCCAGATCGCGCCGCAGCTGCTCGGCCTGGCTGACATCGCGGATCAGCAGTTGCACCTCGGCGTCGCCGTCGGCGGGCAGCAGCGTTTCGGTCACCTCCGCCTCGAACGGCCGGCCGTCGCGGCATACCAGCAGCAAGCGCTGCGGCTGGCCGCCCGCAACCCCGCGCTGCAAGGCCTCCAGCCGGGCAGCTTCGCGGGCGCGCTGATGTTCGGCGACGAAGTCGAGGAACGGCTGGGCGTTCAGAGGCTGCAGCGGATCGCCGGCCAGCAGACGGCGCGCAGCCGCATTGGCGTAGTGGATGCGACCCTGGCGCAACATCAGCACGCCGTCGGGCAGGCCGTCGACCATGCGTTCGTAGCGGCGCTTCTCATCGGCCAGGTTGCTGTCTGCGGCCTTGAGTTCGGTGACGTCCATCAGCGCGCCAAACAGCACCCGCTGGCGGCCGCCGAGAAGCTGTATGCGCTCGAACATCCAGCGCTGCTCGCCATCGGCGCCCAGTACACGGAACTCATGAGCCAGACTGCCGTGCCGCTCGGCCCGCTCATGGGCATCGGCGACCGCTGAGCGATCATCCGGATGCAGGCGATCGAGAAAGGCCGTCCAGCTCAGCGCACGAGCGTTGGCGACGCCGAGCACGTCAGCCATCTCCGGCGCCCAGTCGATCTGCTCGCTACCCGGCAGCCGCTGCCAATGCCCCATCCGGGCGACCTGCCGCGCCAGCTCCAGTTTCCCCAGACGACCGGCCAGCTGCGTTTCGGTCTGGAAATGCGCGCTGACATCCTGCGCCATCAACAGCGCGAAGGGCGACTCGTCGACGTCCAGCGCGCTGCAGAGCACTTCGACATTCAGTTCCCGGCCGTCGCGCGCCACATGCTGGCGCAGCCCGGCCAACTGCTGCGGCGTCGCCGGCTGAGCAAGCGCCTCCAGCCGTTCACGCTCGTGGGCCGCATACAGATCGAGGATTTCCAGCTGAGCGAATTCCTCGGTGCTGTAGCCATAGGCCGTCACCGCCTGGCGATTGCCGCGGACGATGCTCAGGGTGCGCTTGTCGAACAGCCACATCGGCGCGGGATGCCGATCGAAGAGCATGCGGTAGCTGTTCTCGGCGCGGCCCACCAGCTTCTGCGAGCGCATCACCCCGTCGGCCAGCCGTCGTGTGTACCACCAGATTCCCAAGGCGGTGAACAGCACGAACAGTGCGATGCGCAGCGTATAGCTCGACTCGGGCAAGCCCAGCGCGGTGATGATCAGGTTCGTCACGAAGATCCATACCACAGCCACCAGGGCATAGGCCAGGACGATCTTCCACGGCGCCACCCTCAGCGCACGGCGTGAGGCATGAAGACTCGCAGCGACATCGGCAGCATTGGGGATCATTGCGATGCTGTCACTCCTCGAAGGCGCCCTCCGGCATGAGGCGGTGGGGACGCGCATTGCGCCAGTCTCACTGTAGACAACCCGCTGCGCCGCTTGATCGCCAACCGGCGTAGCCGAGCGCTCAGGGCCGATGCCCGGCAGATTCTCGGAAAACTTTAGCGCCCATGTGCCCTAGGCCACCCTAGGGGTTTGCCCGATACCCGCCCCGCTCCCGGCTGCCTATCGTTCGCCGCACATGAACCGGGAGGCAGGGTGAGATGATCGCCTACAGCGCACTTTGGATTGCAATCGCCGCAGGACTCGCAGGCCTGGGCCTTGGCTGGCCGTGGATGACCGTCGCCGGGCTGCTCGGCAGTGCCGGCGCCGCGCTGCTGCTGCGCCCGGCCGCACCGACGCCGCAGGCAAGCCCCGAGCCGGCAAGCACACCGGTGGCGCCGGCCAGCTCGGCAGTCGAAGCGCTGCTGCTGGCCGTGGTTCCCACCTGGCGCAGCAACGTGGATCAGGTGCGCCAGGTGCAGCAAGGCAGTATCGGCGAACTGTTCAGCCGCTTCTCCGGCATGACGCAACGCCTGCAGCAGACCCTGAACACCTCCGAAGCGGTGGTCGGCGGCAATGGCATGGCCAGCAGCCTGCGCCAGGCGCGCGATCAGCTGAACATGGTGACGGGTGCCTTTCATGCGGCCAGCGAGCGCAAGGCCGAACTGCTGGGCACCATCGGCGAGTTGAATCAGCACGCCAGCGAACTGCAGAACATGTCGCGGCTGGTTCAGGACATCGCCCGCCAGACCAACCTGCTGGCGCTCAATGCCGCCATCGAGGCCGCCCGTGCCGGCGACTACGGCCGCGGCTTCTCGGTGGTCGCCGATGAAGTGCGCAAGCTGTCCACGCTGTCGGCCGAAACCGGCCAGGACATGGACCAGAAGGTCGGCGAAATCAACCAGGCGATCAGCGCCACGGTCAGCGCCGCCGAAGAATTGAGCAATACCGAACAGAGCAACCTGCACTACCTCGATGAAGTGACCGGAGAGGTCATGCAGGGCCTGAGTGCCAGCCTGGAAGAGCTCTCCGACACCTCGCTGCTGCTGCAGCAGGACACCCGCCACACCCAGGCGGACATCGAAGAGATCGTCGTCAACCTGCAGTTCCAGGATCGCACCGACCAGATGCTCGACCACCTGCAGCAGGACATGCAGCGCCTGCACGAGGCCGTCGAGCATCAGGACAGCGCCGTGCTCGACCCGCAACGCTGGCTGCGCGAGCTGCGCCAGCGCTTCACCACCGACGAAGAGCGCCACGGCGTCAAACGCAGCAGCGCCTCGACCGACGACGTGACCTTTTTCTGACCCCGCCAAGGAGACATTTTCATGGGCAAGACCATTCTCATCGTCGACGACTCGCAGTCCATGCGCCAGCTGGTGAAGATGACCCTCACCGGCGCCGGCCATCAGGTGATCGAGGCGGTCGACGGCCGCGATGCACTGACCAAGCTCACCGGGCAGAAGATCAACCTGATCATCAGCGACGTGAACATGCCCAACCTCGACGGCATCGGCCTGGTCAAGGCGGTCAAGGCCAACCCGGCCTACCGTTTCACGCCGATCTGCATGCTCACCACCGAAAGCGAGCAAGGCAAGAAGGCCGAAGGCCAGGCCGCGGGAGCCAAGGCCTGGATCGTCAAACCGTTCCAGCCGCAGCAGCTGCTGTCGGCCGTCGAAAAACTGGCCGGCTGAAATGTTCACATTCGAGCAGCAGGCCAGCGAGGCCGGCACGTGCCTGGTCCTGAGCGGCAGCCTGACCATCTATGAAGTGCGCGACGCACGCGACGCGCTGCTGGGCGCGTTCGGCGCGCAGCCCAGCGGCCACTGGCAGCTGGACCTCAGCGCACTCGACGAACTGGATACCGCCGGCGCTCAGCTGCTGCTCGCCGCGCAGCGCCAGCTGCGTCTGAGCGACGCCACCCTGGAAGTCTGCAACCCAAGCGCCAGCGCGCTCGAACTGCTTCAGCTGCTGCATCTGCAGGCGCTGTTCTCCAGCCACGGGCCGGCAGCCAGCGGAGACCGCCATGCTCAATGACCAACAGTGGAGCCAACTGCTGCTGAGCTTCGTCGAAGAAGCCCATGACCTGGCCAAGCAGGCCGAGGAATACCTGCTGCAGCTCGAGCAGACGCCGACCGACGAGGACGCCATCAACGGCCTGTTCCGCGCCATGCACACCCTGAAGGGGTCGGCCGGCCTGTTCTCGCTGACGCCCCTGGTGAACTTCACTCATCACCTGGAAAGCCTGCTGATGAAGGTCCGCGAGGGCCAGCAGGCGCTCACGCCGGTGCTGCTCGACCTGCTGCTGCGCGGCCTCGACGAGATCAATGCGATGGTCGAGCTGATCGACGCCGAGAGCGGCGAGCTGACCGTGGACGAAGCGCGCCATGCCGGACTGATCGCGGCCCTGACCGGCCATGACGCCAGCCCGCTCATTCCGCTGACCGTGATCGAGCCCGACGCCTGCAAGGCTTTCGGGCGCCTCGACAAATGCGCCAGCTGCGACCAGGAGGCGGCCTGGCACATCTCCCTGCGCCTGCAGCCGGAGATCCTCGGCAATGGTTTCGACCCGGCCTCCTTTCTTCGCTACCTCGGCCGGCTGGGCGACATCCTGCAGCTCGAGGTGATCGACGACGCGCTGCCGGCGCTGGCCGATATGGACCCCGAAAGCTGCTACCTGGGCATGGAGATCGACCTGTGCACGACGGCCGGCAAGGCCGAGATCGAGGAAGTCTTCGAGTTCATCCGCGACTTCTGCACACTGCGCATCCTGCCGCCGAACGCCGCGCTGGAAGATTACCTGCAGCTGATCCACGACCTGCCGGAAACCGACCAGAAGATCGGCCGCATCCTCGTCGCCAGTGGTCTGCTCACCGAGCTGGAACTGGACCAGGCACTGCGCCTGCAGGCGGCCGAAGCGCAGCAGCCCCGTCCGCTGGGCAGCGTGCTGGTGGAGCAAGGCATGGTGCCGGCCCAGGGCGTCAACGCAGCGCTGGCCAAACAACAGACGGTGCGCGAGAAACGCAACCAGGAGAGCAGCCAGATCCGCGTCGCGGCGCACAAGCTCGACGAGCTGATCAACCTCGTCGGCGAACTGGTGATCAGCGCCGCCGGTGCCCAACTGCGGGCCCAGCTGAAGGGCGACGCCGCCTGCATCGAAAGCACGCAGACGGTCAATCTGCATGTCGAACAGATCCGCGAGGCGGCGCTGAAGCTGCGCATGATCGAGATCGGCGACACCTTCAACCGCTTCCACCGCGTGGTGCGCGACGTCAGCCAGCAGCTGGGCAAGGACATCCGCCTGGAAATCCAGGGCGCCGACACCGAACTGGACAAGGCGGTGATCGATCGACTGGCCGATCCGCTGACCCATCTGGTGCGTAACGCCATCGACCACGGCATCGAGCCGGCCGATCAGCGCCTCGCCGCCGGCAAACCGGCCGAAGGGCATCTGCGCCTGGACGCCTACCACGAGTCGGGGATGATCGTCATCGAAGTCGCCGACGACGGTCGCGGCCTGAACACCCAGCGCATCCGCGAGAAGGCCGTTGCCCGCGGCCTGATCGATGCCCAGGCAAACCTCAGCGATCACGATGTGCAGATGCTGATCTTCGCCGCCGGCTTCTCCACCGCCGACAACGTTTCCGACCTTTCCGGGCGTGGCGTGGGCATGGATGTGGTGCGCAGTGCCATCGATGCGCTGCGCGGCACCATCGAGATCGACTCGCGCCCCGGCGAAGGCTGCACCTTCCGCATCCGCCTGCCGCTGACCCTGGCCATCATCGATGGCTTCCTGATCAGCCTTGGCGACGACTACTTCGTCATTCCGCTGGACATGGTCACCGAATGCCTGGAGCTGGAAGCCGATCAGCTCGATGGCGCCGCCTACGGCTACCTCGACCTGCGCGGCCGACCGCTGCCGTGCCTGTCGCTGGCCGCGCATTTCAAACTGCGCGAGGCGCCCAGCAAGCGCCGCAACATCATTGTCGTCAGTCACGGCCGGCAACAGGCCGGGCTGATCGTCGATCACCTGCACGGTGAACTGCAAACCGTCATCAAGCCCCTCGGCCAGCTGTTCCAGCATCTGCAGGGTATTGGCGGCTCAACCATTCTCGGGAACGGGCAAGTTGCCCTGATCCTGGATATTCCCAGTCTGTTCCGTCATCTGCACACCCACGTCGAAGCGAGCCCTGCTGATCTGCGTACCAGCCAGCCCCGCCAGATCGCCGCAGGTCAGCAAGGAGAAAACCCATGCAACTCTTCCGCAACATGAAAATCGGCGCGCGCCTGACTCTGGGCTTCCTGGTCGTGGTGGCGCTCACCGTCACCGTGGGCCTGTTGGGCATTCGCAACCTTGCCCACGTCAACGACCTGTCAGACCAGATGTATTCGCGTGACATGATCGCGCTGAACAACATCCAGTCGGCCAACGTACAGCTCGTCTACGTCGGTCGCGGTCTGCGTTCGAGCCTTCTGGCAACGAGCCTGGAAGAGCGTGACGCGGCCATCAAGCAGACCCGTGAAGCGGTCAGGAAGATGTATGAGTACATCGAGCTGACCCGCTCCAGCTTCGTGACGCCGGAAGGCAAGGCGCAATTCGAGTCGCTTAGCGAACCGATGCAGGCGTATGTGCAGATGGTCGAGCAGGTGCTCAAGCTGCGTGAAGCGTCCAGCGAGGTGCGGCCGGCCGACGAACTGACCGTCATGCTTCCACGCCTGCGCGAAACCGGCGGCAAGGCAGACGACCTGCTTACCGCGCTGGTCGAGCGCAAGGTCGCCAATGCCAAGCAGGCCAACGAGGAGATCACCAGCATCTACCTCGGCTCGCGGACACAAATGATCGGCCTGGTGATCATCGCCGCCGTGCTCGGTTTCATCATCGGCATGCTGGTCACGCGCAGCATCACCCGCCCACTCAATCGCGCCGTCAGCGTCGCCGACAGCCTCGCCGCCGGTGATCTGGGCGTGCAGCTGGAGGTCAACAGCAAGGATGAAACCGGGCGCCTGCTCAGTTCGATGAACAACATGGCCGAACGCCTGCGCAACGTCATCAGCGACGTTCGCAGCGCCGCCGACTCGCTGTCGTCGGCCTCCGAGGAAGTCAGCGCCACCTCGCAGTCGCTGAGTCAGGCCGCCAGCGAGCAGGCCGCCAGCGTCGAGGAAACCACCGCCTCGGTGGAGCAGATGTCCGCCTCGATCGCACAGAACACCGAAAGCGCGAAGATCACCGACAACATTGCAGGCAAGGCCGCCAATGACGCCGTCGAAGGCGGCCGTGCGGTACGCGACATGGTCCAGGCGATGAAGCAGATCGCCGACAAGATCGGCATCATTGACGACATCGCCTACCAGACCAACCTGCTGGCCCTCAACGCCGCCATCGAGGCCGCGCGCGCGGGCGATCACGGCAAAGGCTTCGCGGTGGTCGCCGCCGAAGTGCGCAAGCTGGCCGAGCGCAGTCAGGTCGCTGCCCAGGAGATCGGCGGTGTCGCCAGCAACAGCGTGCAACTGGCCGAGCAGGCCGGGTCGCTGCTCGACGAGATCGTGCCGAACATCCAGAAGACATCCGACCTGGTGCAGGAGATCACCGCCGCCTCGCAGGAGCAGAGCAGCGGCGCCGAGCAGATCAACATCGCCATGGGCCAGATGAGCCAGATCACCCAGCAGAACGCCTCGGCTTCCGAGGAGCTGGCCGCCACCTCCGAGGAGATGAACGCCCAGGCCGGACAGCTGCTTGAGCTGATCAGTTTCTTCCGCTTCGACGCCACCAACACCGCCTCGCAGCCGCTGCGGCGCCCGGTGCCGTTCGCCAGCCCACGCCCGGCCGCCAAGAGCCCGCGTGGCGAGCAGCGGGCACTGGCGTCGGTGGACGACAGCCAGTTCGTCAGCTTCAGCTGAGGGTGCGCGCATGAACCAGATCGCCAACACCGAGCACAGCATCCAGCACCTCTCGTTCCGGGTTCGCCAGGCGCGCTATGCCCTGCCGATCGAGCTGGTCCGGGAAATCATCGAGTACGGCCAGATCACCAGCGTGCCGATGATGCCTGCGTGCATCCACGGGGTAATCAACCTGCGCGGCAACGTGGTGCCTGTGCTGGACCTGGCGGCGCGCTTCGGCATGGAGCGCACCGCCGCGGGCAAGCGCACCTGCATCGTGATCATCGAACTGGAGCTCAACGAGGTGCAGCAGCGCATTGGCCTGGTGGTCGATGCGGTGGATGCGGTGCTGGACATCGAAGGGCATGAAGTCGAGCCGGCGCCGCCCTTCGGCACCGGCATCCGCACCGACTTCATCGCCGGCATGGCGCGCAACGAACAGGGCTTCACCATCATTCTCGACGTGCGCCGGGTGCTCTCGCTGGACGACATCCTGCAACTCAATCGCGCCATGGCGCTGGCAGGCTGAAGTGACGACGTCCCACCTGCCGTCGCTGGGCGATCGGGAGTTCCGCTATCTGCAGAAGATGATGGCCGAGGCTTCCGGCATACGCATGAGCGAAGGCAAGCGCCCGCTGGTGGCCGGCCGGCTGATGCGCCGGCTCAGGGCGCTGGGCCTGCGCGACTATGCGCAGTATCTGGATCTGCTGCGCGCACCGGAGCAGCAGGTCGAGCGGCGGCTGGTGGTCGACCTGCTGACCACCAACGAAACCTACTTCTTCCGCGAGCCGCAGCACTTCCGCTTTCTCGCCCAGTGGCTGGCACGCCGCAGCGGGCCGCTGCGCTGCTGGAGCGCCGCCTGCTCCAGCGGCGAAGAGCCCTACAGCCTGGCCATGGTACTGGCCGAGCACGCCAGCTCCGACTGGTCGATCCTTGCCAGTGACCTGAGCCAGAGCGTTTTGCACAAGGCTCGCGAGGCGGTCTATCCGATGACCGATACCGACGCTTTCCCACCCGGCTGGCTCAAGCGCCACTGCCTGCGTGGCGTCGGCGCCCAGGATGGCAACTTTCGTATCAGCCAGGCGCTGCGCGAGCGGGTCAGCTTTCGCGAGATCAACCTCATGCGGCCGCTGCCGCAGGATCTCGAACCGATGGACCTGATCCTGCTGCGCAACGTGCTGATCTACTTCACCGCCGACGACAAGCGCGCCATCACGGCTCGTCTGTTGCAGCACCTGCGCCCGGGCGGTCTGCTGTTGATCGGCCACGCCGAAAGCGTGCACGGCTTCGGCTTGCCGCTGCGCGGTCTGGCGCCTTCGGTATTCGAGCGTCTATGAGCCGCTCAGCCCCCTCCGCGACGTTCCGACGCACCGGGCCGAACCGCGTCTTGCCGCCCAGGAGTCGCTCATGATCAAAGTCTTCATCGTTGACGACTCCGCGCTGGTGCGCCAGGTACTGACCGCCTGCCTGGATCGTCACCCCGGCATCCAGGTCATCGGCCAGGCTGCCGACCCACTGTTCGCTCTGGAGAAGATGCAGCGCGACTGGCCGGACGTGCTGGTGCTGGACGTGGAAATGCCGCGCATGGACGGCATCACCTTTCTGCGCAAGATCATGGCTGAACGACCGACACCGGCGATCATCTGCTCGACCCTCACCGAGGCCGGTGCGGCGATCACCCTGGAAGCGCTGGCAGCCGGAGCCGTCGGTGTGTTCACCAAGGCCAGGCTGGGCCTCAAGGAAAGCCTGCAGCAGCTCTCCAGCGAGCTGATCCGGCAGATCGAACAGGCAGCCCGCAGCCGGCCGCGCGCCGCCGTGCGTGCGCAACCGAAACCCAGCAGCCCGTCCCGAGAGCCATCGCCGGCGGCGGGGCTGACCACCACCGATCGTGTCATCGCGCTTGGCACGTCGACCGGCGGTACGCAGGCACTGGAACTGGTACTGCGCCAGTTGCCGGCGGACAGCCCGGGCATCGTCATCGTCCAGCACATGCCGGAGAAATTCACCGCAGCCTTCGCCCAGCGCCTGAACAACCTGTGCCAGATCGAAGTGCGCGAGGCGCGCCACCTCGATCGCGTGCGCGCCGGGCTGGCGCTGGTCGCGCCCGGCGGGCGGCACATGCAGCTCAAGCGCAGCGGCGCGCAGTATTTCGTCGAAGTGCTCGACGGGCCGCCGGTCAACCGCCACAAACCCTCGGTGGATGTGCTGTTTCGCTCGGTGGCGCGGCACGCCGGGCACAACGCGCTGGGCATCATCATGACCGGCATGGGCGACGACGGCGCACGCGGCCTGCTGAACATGCGCGAGGCCGGTGCCCGCACCGTGGCCCAGGACGAAGCCAGCTGCGTGGTTTTCGGCATGCCCAAGGAGGCCCTGCAGATCGGTGCCGCCCAGAGCACCGAGGCCCTGGAAAACCTGCCCAGGTTGATCACCGACTATGCCCGTGCCACTTGCCGGAGTTGAGCACGGTGCCGCTGCAGACGAGCGTCGCTGATGCGATTCAGCGCACCGCCGATACGTCGCGCCTATATCCCCTGCTTTCGAAGGGATTCCCGTGACCGTACGGTTTCGCTATGGTGGCTAACAGGTATCACGGAGTGATCGCATGGTTCGGGGCTCAATCCTCTTGCTGTTGTTTGTCGCCTTGCTCGGCTGCCAGCCCGAATCGGATTCGATCCGTATCGGCAGCAACCGCTGGCTTGGCTATGCGCCGATCTATCTGGCGGACGATCTGGGCTGGACTGCCCCCAGTGGCATCCGTCTGGTGGAATACCCGAACACCACAGGTGTGCTGCGCGGCTTTCGCAACGGCATGCTGGACGCCGCCATGCTCACCCTCGACGAAACGCTGCTGCTGCAGGACAGCGCGGCGGAGCTCGACCTGGAGATCATTCTGGTCACCAACGTCTCAGCTGGCGCCGATGCGCTGTTCGCCCGCGCGCCGCTGACCAATCTCAAGGACCTGGCCGGCCAGCGCATCGGCGTCGAAAACACTGCGCTGGGCGCCTACTTCCTGTCCCGCGTGCTGGATCAGGCCGGGCTGCGGATCGACGATCTGCAGGTGGTCAGCCTGCCGGTGCATGAGCAGGCCGCCGCCTTCGCCGCCGGCGAAGTCGACGCTGTCATCACCTTCGCTTCGGAGGGCCCGGCGCTGGAAAGCAAGGGCGCCCGGCGCATCTTCGACAGCCGCCAGCTGCCGGGCGAGATCGTCGACGTACTGGTGGTCGACCGGCAACGCGTCACCCGCGAGCAGCGTCGGCGCCTCCGGGCCCTCTGGTTCGATGCGCTGCGCACCTGGCAGGACAATCGCGGCGAAACCGATCCGCGCCTGCATGCGCGCCTGGGCCTGACGCCGATGGCACTGCAGGTCACCCTCGACGGCCTGTTGATGGGTGATCGCGCCGTCAACCGTGAGTGGTTCGACGAGGGCCAGTTGCAGCAGAGCATCGGCCAGCTCAGCCAGTATCTGCGCGAACGCCGGCTGCTCAACGGTTCGAACCCAGCCAATCTGATCGCTCGCTGCGAGGGCCCAATATGCTGACAAGGTTGTCGCTGCGTCGATCAATACCCCTGCTGCTGGGCATCTTCGGTCTGCTGTTCACGGTCATGCTGACCGCCTGGCACCTGCCGACCCGTATCGAGGAAACCCTCGCCGGCTGGCGCAATCACACCTCGCAGCATCTTGCCCTGCTGCAGAGCAGCCTGAGCGATCATCGCCGCCTCGGCCGCAACGCCGAGCTGGAAACCGAGCTGGCCGATCTGGCCAGCCTGGAAGGTGTGCGCTGGGCGATGGTGATCGACCGCAGCCTACAGGTGATCGCCACGACCCAGCTGGGTCTGTCCCCCGAGCGCCTGACGCTGATCGATGCCGGCGAACTCGCGAAACAGGTGAACGGCGGCCGCGCGGGCTGGTTCGGCGAAGGCTCCAGGCAGCTGGCGATCTACCCGCTGGACCGCGTCGCCCAGGACGGCACGCCGCTGCGCGAAGCGCTGCTGGTGGAGTACGACTTCGCGCCGATGCTGGCGCAGACCAAGCGCGAGGCCTGGTTCTACCTGGCGCAGACGCTGACCCTATTGCTGCTGCTCGGATTGATCCTCAACCGCCTCTATGGCCGCCTGCTGACGCGCCGCCTGGCCCGCATCGACCAGGCCGCACGCCAGTTCGCCATCGATCAGCAACCGCAGAACCTGTCGGTCGGCGGCCGCGACGAGATCGGCCGGCTGGCCAGAACCCTCAATCAGATGATGAACCAGCTGCACGAGCGCCAGCTGGCGCTCAGCGAAAGCGAGCAGCTGTTCCGCGACCTGGTGGACACCGCGCCGATCGGCATGCTGGTGGTCGACCGCGAGCTGCGCGTGCTGCAGGCCAACCCTGCGGCAGCAGCGCTGTTCGGCTGTACTCCGGCGGAGCTGTTGGGCAACCTGCCGAGTGATCGCCTGCTGGAAAGCGATGCCACCACCCGGCTGCTGAGCACCCCGGCGAACACGCCGCTGGAGCTGACCGGTCGCCGTCATGATCGGGAGGTGCCACTGGAGATCAGCTGCACGCCATTCCAGCGCTACGGCGTTCGCCATTTCCTCGTGCTGCTGCGCGACATCAGCGACCGCCTGCGCGCCGAACAGCGTCTGCGCTTTCTTGCCCACTTCGATCCGCTGACGCAGCTGGCCAATCGCAACTACCTGGTGCAGCGCCTCGAACAGCTGCTCGCGGCGCGCCTGCCGCTGACGCTGCTCTACCTCGACCTGGACCACTTCAAGCGCATCAATGACAGCCTCGGCCACGAGATCGGCGACAAGCTGCTGGTGCAGATCGGCGACCGCCTGGGCCGGCTGATGCCCGAGCATGCGCTGCTGTCGCGCAGCGGTGGCGACGAATTCATGCTGCTGCTCGACGGCAGCGACCACGTCCGCGCCGAGCAGCTGGCCCAGTGCATCATCGAAGGCTTCCAGCCGCCGGTGCGCATCGGCCAGTACGAGTGCTACGTCAGCCCGAGCATCGGCGTTGCCATCAGCGACGGCCGGCACAGTGCCAGCGACCTGCTCAAACAGGTGGACCTCGCCCTGTATGCGGCCAAGGATGCCGGCCGCAACTGCACGGTGTTCTACAACGAGGCGCTCAGCGATGCCGCCGCCGGCCGCCGCGCCCTCGAGCAGGCTCTGCGCCGGGCGCTGGACCGGGACGAGTTCGTGCTGCATTACCAGGCCCAGGTCAACGCCCAGGGCGAGCCCGAAGTCATGGAAGCGCTGCTGCGCTGGAATTCGCCGGAGCGCGGACTGGTACCGCCCGGAGAGTTCATCCCGGTGCTGGAAGAGAGCGGCATGATCATCGAGGCGACCCGCTGGGTGGTCCGAGAGGCCTGCCGCCAGGCCTGCCGCTGGCACGCCATAGGCCATCCGCTTCGCATCGCGATCAACCTGTCGCCGCTGGACTTCCGCCAGGCCGATCTGGCGGGCAGCCTGCTGGCGATCCTCGCCGAAGAGGGTGCGTCGCCCGACATGCTGGAGTTGGAGATCACCGAAAGCGCGCTGCTGGAGGCCGACGAGCATGTGCAACAGACCCTCAGCCGTCTCAAGGCCGCCGGTTTGCCACTGCTGCTCGATGACTTCGGCACCGGCTATGCCTCGCTGACGTACCTGCAGCGCTTCCGCTTCGACGGTATCAAGATCGACCGTGAATTCGTCAGCGGGCTGCCGGACAGCGAGCAATCGGTAGCCCTGGTGCGGGGCATCCTCACCATGGCCAGCCACCTTGGGCTGCATGTGGTGGCCGAAGGGGTGGAGAACGAGCGTCAGGCGGCCTTCCTGCGCCTCAACGGCTGCCCCAGCCTGCAAGGCTTCCACTATGCGCGACCGCAGCCAGCAGCGCAGTGCCGTCTGCAGCTGAATGGCCGGCCGGTCAACCTGCAGCTGCCGCTGGACGGCTGATCGGCATCGATAGCGGCAAAGCGCCTGCAATTGCGAAGCGTTCGCATCTGAGTTAGGTTCGTGCCCCCTCCCGGTGGCACGCACCCATGCGCGACAACAACAAGATTCCCGATGCCTGTCTGCAATGCTATGTCCATCACCGCCAACGGCTGGTAGCCCATCTGACTCGCCTCGGCGGCTGCCGAGCACTGGCCGAGGACCTGGCCCAGGATGCCTGGCTGAAACTGGCGCAGGTCATGCCCGAGCAGAGCCTCGCCAACCCCAAGGCCTATCTCTTTCGCATCGCCACCAATCTCTTGCGTGATGCCCTGCGCCATCGCGCGCTTGTCGGTGCCGGCGACGAGGCACCGCTGGAACTGATCGAGGCCGTGCAGGCCGACCCCTGCGGGCTGGTGGAACACCAGTGCGCGCTGCGATGCGTCCTGCGCCAGCTCGACGACTTGCCGCCACGCTGTCGCCAGGTGTTCGAACTGGCGCGGCTGGAAGGGCTCAGCCAGGCGGAGATCGCCGAGCGCCTGGGCATTTCGGTGAACACCGTGATCGCTCAGCTGGCCAAGGCGCGCCAGCGGCTGGAGCGGCCGTAATTTTTTTTCTGTCACCCGTAATGGTTTTTCCGCGCTGATTCGTCTTGCCTGTGCCCTTGCGCAATTGAGAGTAATTCTCGATTAAACGGCATCCTCGCAGATGCTTTCGTGCGGCCACGCCGCCAGACAAGAAACCACCGACGCCGCGAAAACGGCCCGCTCCGGGTCGCGGCCGCGCTCGGCCCGAGGAATGTGCATGACCCCGTCCAGTACCGTAGTGCCCTTCGCCCCCGGCCCCGCCAGCAACGGGCTGTTCACCCGCAGCAATCATGATGACTACCGCCGGCTCCTGCAGCAGGGTCTGAACCTGGTGCAGCAGTGCCTGCAGCGCCAGCAGCAGCCGTTCAGCGGCATCCTTCCGCAGGAGCTGGCAGCCGACTTCGAACGCGTCGATCTCGAGCGCCCGCTGGGCGACGCCGGCGCCGCGCTGCGCGAGCTGGATCAGCTCTATCTGCGCGACGCGGTGTATTTCCACCATCCGCGCTACGTCGCCCATCTCAACTGCCCGGTGGTGCTGCCGGCGCTGCTCGCCGAAGTGCTGGTGTCATCGCTCAATTCCTCGCTCGACACCTGGGACCAGAGCGCCGGCGGCACGCTGATCGAACAACGCCTGATCGACTGGACCTGCGCGCGCATCGGCCTCGGCAGTCAGGCCGACGGCGTCTTCACCAGCGGCGGCACCCAGTCCAATCTGATGGGGCTGCTGCTGGCCCGTGAGCACGTCTGCAACCGCTTGCCCGGCCACGGCGGCAACCTCCAGCACGGGCTACCGCCGGACGCGGGCCGACTGCGCATCTTCGCCTCCCGCGCCAGCCACTTCAGCGTGCAGAAATCCGCCGCGCTGCTGGGG
Organism: Stutzerimonas sp. LR2; assembly: GCF_055755175.1. NCBI lineage: Bacteria > Pseudomonadati > Pseudomonadota > Gammaproteobacteria > Pseudomonadales > Pseudomonadaceae > Stutzerimonas > Stutzerimonas sp. LR2. Next base: position 1,318,322 of record NZ_JBVTRR010000001.1, on the reverse strand, counting down.
TTGGGCTACGACGCCGTGCGCAGCATCGAAACCGACAGTGCCCAATGCATGAGCGTGCCGGCGCTGGCCCAGGCGTTGGCGGACTGTCAGCGCCTGGGCGAGCTGCCCATGGCCGTGGTCGCCACCGCCGGCACCACCGACTTCGGCAGCATCGACCCGCTGCCGGAGATCGCCGCGCTGTGCCAGCACTACGGCGTCTGGTTGCACGTCGATGCGGCCTATGGCGGCGGCCTGCTGGTCGCGCCGCGCTACCGCGGCTGGCTGACCGGCATCGAACACGCCGACTCGGTCACCGTGGACTACCACAAGTCGTTCTTCCAGCCGGTCAGCTGCAGCGGCTTCTTCGTTCGCCAGCGTCAGCAACTGAGCTACATCACCCACCACGCCGACTACCTCAACCCGCGCAGCCAGACCCGCGAGGGCACGCCGAACCTGGTCAACAAGAGCATCCAGACCACCCGCCGCTTCGACGCGCTGAAGCTCTGGCTGACCCTGCGCATCCTCGGTGCCGAGCATCTCGGCGCGATGTTCGAGGAAGTCATCGACCGCGCCGCCGACACCCATCGCCTGCTCGCCGACGACCCGGCCTTCGAGGTCTTCGCCCCGCGCCTGAGCACGCTGGTGTTCCGCTTCGTCGCCGCAGGCGTGGCGGACGAGCGCCTGGACGAGATCAACCGCGAGATCCGCAAGGCCATCTTCCGCTCCGGCGCGGCGGTCATTGCCGCCACCGTGGTCAAGGGTCGGCAGTACCTCAAGTTCACCCTGCTCAACCCGGAAACCACGCTGGACGACCTGCGCGCCATCGTCGAGCTGATTCGTGACCACGGCGCCCGCCTGCTCGACGACCGCCAACCAGTAGGAGATCGCTCATGAACAAGATCTACGACTTCATAGGCATCGGCATCGGCCCGTTCAACCTCGGCCTGGCCTGCCTGGCAGAGCCCATCGACGGACTCGACTGCCTGTTCCTCGACCGCGCCGAGGGCTTCAACTGGCATCCCGGCATGATGCTCGACAGCGCCACCCTGCAGACGCCGTTCATGGCCGATCTGGTGACCCTGGCCGACCCCACCAGCCGTTTCAGCTTTCTCAACTACGCCAAGCAGATCGGGCGGCTGTACGCCTTCTACATCAAGGAGGACTTCTTCCTGATGCGCCGCGAATACAACCAGTACTGCCAGTGGGTGGTGGAGCAGCTCGACAGCCTGCGCTTCGGGCATTTCGTCCAGCACGTCGACTACCTCGACGAGCGTCGCTGCTACCGCGTGCGCGGGGTACATGCGCGCAGCGGCGAGGGTTTCGAGTTCCTCACCCGCCGCCTGGTACTCGGCACCGGCACCACGCCCTATCTGCCGAGCTGCTGCGAAGGCCTGGCCGACCACGTCAGCCACAGCGGCAACTACCTGCAGGACAAGCCACGCCTGCAGGGCAAGCGCTCGATCACCGTGGTCGGCAGCGGCCAGAGCGCGGCGGAGATCTACTACGACCTGCTGCAGGAAATCGACCGCCACGACTATCAGCTGAACTGGATCACCCGCGCGCCGCGCTTCTTCCCGCTGGAATACACCAAGCTGACGCTGGAAATGACCAGCCCCGAGTACATCGATTACTTCCACAGCCTGCCGCGCAGCACCCGGGAAAAGCTCATCGACAGCCAGAAGGGCCTGTACAAGGGCATCAACGGTACGCTGATCAACGCCATCTACGACGAGCTGTACAACCAGAGCCTCAAGGGCGAGGTGCCGACCCAGCTGTTGACCAACGCCGAGCTGCGCCGCTGCCAGCGCCTGGCCGACGGCACGCTGGAGCTGGAGTTCTTCCAGCACGAACTGCAGCAGAGCTACCGGCACCGCTGCGAGGCGCTGGTGATGGCCAGCGGGTATCAGTACCGCCTGCCACGCTTCATCCAGCCGATCGCCGAACGCATCGTCTGGCAGGCGCCGGAGCGCTTCGCCGTGGCGCGCAACTACAGCATCGACCGCAACGGCGGCGAGGTCTTCGTGCAGAACGCCGGGCTTGCCGATCACGGCCTGGTGACGCCGGATCTCGGCATGGGCTGCTACCGCAACGCCTGCATCCTGCGCGAGATCTGCGGGCGCGAGCACTACGCGGTGGAGACGAAGATCGCCTTCCAGCAGTTCAGCCTGCCGCAGCCGCTCACGCCCCAGGGCGCGGTGGCGGCGCGATGACGCTGCGACGCGCACTGATCGGCATGACGCTGCTGGCCGTGCTCGGCGACAGCCTGCTGATGCCGTTCTACCCGCAATACTTCGCCGAGCGTTTCGGCGAGTTGCGCAGCGAGCAGGTCGGGCTGTACCTGGCCGCGGTGTGCCTGGTGGCGATGCTCGCACTGCCCGTGTGGGTGCGCCTGGCACGCCATGCCCACCCGCTGCGGCTGCTGATCCTCGGTCAGCTGGTAGCCGGCGTGCTGGCACTGGCCTGTGCGGCCATCGACCGGCAGTGGCTGTTCTGGCCGGTGTCGCTGGCGATGATCGCCTTCAAGGCCAGCTATCTGCTGATGTATCCCTACGTCATGGGCCTGGTAGGCACCGACCAGCAGGTACGCACCATCGGCCTGCTTTCGGTGGTGGTGCACCTGGGCGCAATCGCCGGCGCGACGCTGGGCGGCGGCGTGCTGCACTACCTCAGTCCGGCGCGGATGTTCGTGCTGATGGGGCTGATGGACTTCGTGCAGATGGCCGTCAGCCTGCTGCTGTTGCGCCATGCGCCGCAGCCGGCACGGGTCGATGCGAGCACGCCACCGAGGCCGCGGGAGGAGCATCTGGCCATTGCCCGACTGTGCCTGCTGATGCTGGCCTTCTATTTCTGCGTCTACCTGGCGCGGCCGTTCTTCACGCTGTACTGGGAACAGCTCGGCGGACCACAGGCCAGCTGGATCACTGGCTTGGTTTACGCCATTCCCGGCATGCTGGCACTGCTCGCCCTCGCCCTGCACTACCACGCCGGGCAGCACCTGACCGCCTGGCTGCTGCTCGGCGCCGCCGGGCTGGCGTTGCAGGGTGTCGAGCAGATGCCGCTGGTGCTGGCCGGGCGCGTGCTGTTCGGCTGGGCGCTGTACCAGCTCACCGTGGCGCTGGATGCGCGACTGTTCGCCCTCAGCCGGCCGGAGCACTACGGCCGCGACTACAGCCTGATCAACATCTTCCAGAACCTCGGCGTACTCACCGCCTCCTGGCTGGCCGGCGTGGTGGTACGTGATGCCGGCCTCGCCGCGCCGTTCCTGCTCTCGGCGCTGGGCCTCGTTCTCACCGCATGCACCCTGCGCTGGCTGCTGGTTTCGGCACCGGCCGGGGCGCCTCTCTGTGGAGCCAAACCATGAACACCGCTCTTTCCCGCGCGGACGGTCCGCGCTTCGTCCGCTACTGCGCCCTCGGCGCGATGCACTTCGAAACCCTGCAACCCGAGCACCTGCCGCTGCTGCAGGACTGGCTGCGCCGCGACTACGCGCGCTTCTGGGGCATGGGCCACATGAGCCTGACGCAGCTGGCCGACTACGTTGACGAGATCCAGCGCAGCAGTCACCGCGACATCGCCCTCGGCCTGTGGAACGGCGAGCCGGCCTTCCTGTTCGAGGGCTACCACCCTGCCCACGACCGGCTCGCCGACCACTATCAGGTGCGCCCCGGCGACCGCGGCATGCACCTGCTGCTCGCCCCCTGCGAGCGCCCGGTGCACGGCTTCAGCCTGGAGGTGATGCGCAGCATCCTCGCCTATCAGTTCGCCGACCCTTTCGCCCGCCGCATCGTCGTCGAGCCCGACGCGCGCAACGCCAAGGTACATGCGCTCAACCGCCGGGTCGGCTTCGTCTACCAGTGCCTGCTGCATCTGCCGGAGAAGGACGCCTGCCTGGCGTTCTGCACCCGTGCGCAGTTCCTCGCCACCCTTCAGGAGAACCCGCAATGAATCAGCTCGTACGCCTGCCGACCGCTACCAGCGACCTGGCCACCGACCATCTGCAAGCCGAACTCTGGGCCCGCGCCAATCGCCTGCTGCTGAAAAAGGCGCTGGCCGAGTTCAGCCACGAGAAGCTGCTCAGCCCCGAGCCGCTGGGTGACAGCCACTACCGCGTCGCCGTGCCGGACAGCTCGACCGAGTACCGTTTCAGGGCGCGGCGGCTGGCGCTGGATCACTGGTCGATCGCCACCGACTCCATCGAAAAGCTCAGCGACGGGGAACCACAGCCGCTGGATGCCCTTGTGTTCATCATCGAGTTCAGCGACGTCCTCGGCCTTTCCGAAGCCAACCTGCCGCTCTACCTGGACGAGATCAGCAGCACCCTGTTCGGCAGCGCCTACAAGCTCGCCAACAGCCCGCTGAGCGCCGCCCAGCTGGCCCTGTCGGACTTCCAGCAGATCGAGACCGGCATGCGCGAAGGGCATCCGGGGTTCGTCGCCAACAACGGGCGGATGGGGTTCGACGCCCAGGATTACCGCGCCTACGCGCCGGAAGCCGCCAGCCCGGTGCGTCTGGTCTGGCTCGCCGTGCACCGCAGCCGCGCCAGCTACAGCGCCATCGACGGGCTCGACCAGGCGACCCTGCTGCGCGAGGAACTGGGTGGCCAGCTCGGCGTGTTCCACAACCAGCTGCAGGCGCTGCAGCTAGACCCGGACGACTATCTGCTGATGCCGGCGCATCCCTGGCAGTGGCACAACATCCTGGCCATCGGTTTCGCCGCGGAGATCGCCAACCGGCAGATCGTCTATCTCGGCCTGAGCAACGATCGTTACCTGGCGCAGCAGTCGATCCGCACCTTCTTCAACCAGAGCGAGCCGCAGCGGCGCTACGTGAAGACCGCCCTGTCGATCCTCAACATGGGCTTCATGCGCGGGCTGTCGCCCTATTACATGCAGGCGACCCCGGCGATCAACGCCTACCTCGCCGGCCGCGTGGCGCGCGACCCGCTGCTGCGCGACTGCGGCTTCCAGCTGCTGCGCGAGGTGGCGGCGATCGGCTATCGCAACCCTTACTACGAGCAGGCGCTGCCGGCCAGCAGCCCCTACCGCAAGATGCTCTCGGCGCTCTGGCGCGAGAGCCCGCTGGGCCACATCGAACCCGGCCAGCGGCTGATGACCATGGCCGCGCTGCTGCACAGCGACGGCGACGAGCGCGCCCTGCTGCCGACGCTGATCAGCGCGTCGGGACTCACCGCCGACCGCTGGCTGCGGCAGTACCTCAATGCCTACCTGAAGCCGCTGCTGCACTGCTTCTATGCCCATGACCTGGTCTTCATGCCCCATGGCGAAAACCTGATCCTGGTGCTGGAAGACCATGTGCCGGTCCGCGTGCTGATGAAGGACATCGGTGAGGAAGCGGTGATCCTCGATGCCGAGGCGAAGATTCCCGAGGCGGTCGGCCGTCTAGCCGTCTCGGTGCCGGACGAGCTCAAGGTGCTGTCGATCTTCACCGACGTGTTCGACGGCTTCTTCCGCTACCTGGCGCAGATTCTCGACGAACAGGGCGGCCTGCCGGAGCAGCGCTTCTGGCAGCAGGTCGCCGACTGCATCGCCGACTACCAGGCCAGCCAGCCGCAGCTGCGCGACAAGTTCGCCCGTTACGACCTGTTCGCCGAGGAATTCGCCCGCTCCTGCCTGAACCGCCTGCAGCTGGGCAACAACCGGCAGATGCTCGACCTCGCCGATCCGGCCGGAGCGCTGAAATTCGCGGGCACCCTGAAGAACCCCGTGGCGCGCTATGCACCGGAGCGCTGAAGCGCGCTGGCCGCCCATGGATGCGCTGGGCAGCCTGCTGCTGCGCCTGCGTCGCGTGCTGCCGGGCCTCGATGGCCGGGTCGGCGCACCCCGCGCCGACGAGCTGACGCTGAAGCATCCGCAGTCTGTGGCCAGGCTGCTGGCGCACTGGCGGGAGGCCAGTCCGGAAGCGGGCCGCCACTACTGGGCGGCGCGCTGCTGGACGCTGCTGGTCTGGCAGCCCATCTACCTACAGGTGCTCGCGGTGCGCCTGGCCGGCCAGGCCCCGTGCCTGGACGGCCTGGCGCAGGGCGTCGAACAGGGCTTCGTCGCTGGGTTCTGCCTGCCCGATCACCAGCCACTGCAGGGCGAGCCCCAGCGCCTGCTGCGCCATGCCGGCGCCCAGATCCGTGGCTTCTGTGAACAGGCCCAGGCCGTCAGCGGGCCGCTGCTCGGGCTGCACCCCAAGCTGGCGCAGCGGCTGGCGGCCGACTGCGTAATGGCCGCACTGCTGCATAGCCAGCGCCTCGACGGTTGCGGCAACCTGCAACTGTGCCGGGCGGCTGACGTCTGGCTGGCGGCTTGCGCCATGTCCGGTGCCAGCGGCCTGCTCGCGGTACCGCTGGCCGAAGGCGGTACGCGCCTGGGCCTGCAGCGCAAGGCGTGCTGCCAGCACTTTCGCCGCGCCGATGGCGAACTCTGCGACAGCTGTCCGAAGCTGCCGCTCGCCGAACGGGAAAGGCGACTGCGCGAGCAGGACCACTGAGCGGCGGCGCGGGTTGACGGGCACCCCGCCGGGCTACGCAGGTTGATACACATCACGCGGGCAAACCTTGTGGCTGCCACCGGCGTTTCTTTGCTAATGTCGCGCCCGTTTCCGACTCGCCGCCGACGACAGGTTCCCGCCATGGCCCGCAAGAAAGCTGCACTCGATTTCGAACAATCCCTTGCCGAGCTGCAACAGCTGGTGGAGCGCCTGGAGAGCGGCGAGCTGTCGCTGGAAGACTCGCTGACCTGCTTCGAACAGGGCATCGGCCTGACCCGCGACTGCCAGGCGGCGCTGAGCCAGGCCGAGCAGAAGGTGCAGATCCTGCTGGAACGCGACGGCAGCCTGCAGGAAGCCCCCTTCGAGTCGGACCCCGAAGCATGATGATCGGCGACTACCAGAAAGGCTGTCAGCAGCGCGTCGACGGCTGCCTCGAAGCCCTCTTCGTCCCGCCGCTGCCGCAGCTCGAGCGGCTCTACCAGGCCATGCGCTACAGCGTGATGAACGGTGGCAAGCGCGTCCGCCCGCTGCTGGTCTACGCCGCCTGCGAAGCACTGAATGGTGACAAGGCAAGCGCCGACGGCGCCGCCTGCGCGGTCGAGCTGATCCATGCCTATTCGCTGGTGCATGACGATCTGCCGGCCATGGACGACGACGACCTGCGTCGCGGCCAGCCCACCACCCACAAGGCTTTCGACGAGGCCTGCGCCATCCTTGCCGGCGACGGCCTGCAGAGCCTGGCCTTCGAGGCCATGGCCCAGGAACGCCACAACCCGCAGGATGCCGCCCTGCGCCTGCGCATGTTCGCCGTGCTGGCGCGCGCCGCCGGGCCTGCGGGGATGGTCGGCGGCCAGGCCATCGACCTCGGCTCGGTGGGCCTCAAGCTCGATCGCGATGCCCTCGAGCTGATGCACCGGCACAAGACCGGGGCGCTGATCGAGGCCAGCGTGCAACTCGGCGCCCTCGCCAGTGGCCGTGCCGATGCCGACAACCTCGCCTCGCTGAGCCAGTATGCACGCGCCATCGGCCTGGCCTTCCAGGTCCAGGACGATATCCTCGACGTGGAAAGCGACACCGCCACGCTCGGCAAGCACCAGGGCGCCGACATCGCCCGGGACAAACCGACCTACCCGGCCCTGCTCGGCATGGACGCGGCCAAGGCCTACGCCCTGGAACTGCGCGACCAGGCACTGCACGCCCTGCGGCCTTTCGACTTCGCCGCCGAGCCGCTACGGGAACTGGCGCGCTACATCGTCGAACGGCGCAATTGACCTTTCGCCGAAATCGCAGTCAAACCCCTACCGGACCCGGGGCCGTTCTTATCGAGGGGCCCATCGGGTAAACTGCCGCTCTTTTTTCAACGACAACGATCCGCCTGATGCCCAAGACGTTCCATGAGATTCCTCGGGTGCGCCCCGCGACGCCCGTTCTTGACCGAGCGGCGACCCCCGAGCAGCTGCGCCGACTGGGCGAGGCGGAACTCGAAGAGCTTGCCAACGAACTGCGCCAGGAGCTGCTGTACAGCGTCGGCCGCACCGGCGGGCACTTCGGCGCCGGCCTCGGCGTGATCGAACTGACCATCGCCCTGCACTACGTCTACGACACACCGGACGACCGGCTGGTCTGGGACGTGGGCCACCAGGCCTATCCGCACAAGATCCTCACCGGCCGCCGCGAGCGCATGGGCACCCTGCGCCAGAAGGACGGCCTGGCCGCTTTTCCGCGCCGGGTCGAGAGCGAGTACGACACCTTCGGCGTCGGTCATTCCAGCACCTCGATCAGCGCCGCCCTGGGCATGGCGGTCGCCGCGCGTCTGAAAGGCGAACAGCGCAAGTCCATCGCGGTGATCGGCGACGGTGCGCTGACCGCCGGCATGGCCTTCGAGGCGCTCAACCACGCCCCGGAAGTCGGCGCCAACATGCTGGTGGTGCTCAACGACAACGACATGTCGATCTCGCGCAACGTCGGCGGCCTGTCCAACTACCTGGCCAAGATCCTCTCCAGCCGCACCTATTCGAGCATGCGCGAAGGCAGCAAGAAGATCCTCTCGCGCCTGCCAGGCGCCTGGGAAATCGCCCGCCGCACCGAGGAATACGCCAAGGGCATGCTGGTGCCCGGCACCCTGTTCGAGGAACTGGGCTGGAACTACATCGGCCCCATCGACGGCCACGACCTGCCGACCCTGATCGCCACCCTGCGCAACATGCGCGACCTCGACGGCCCGCAGTTCCTCCATGTGGTGACGAAGAAGGGCAAGGGCTTCGCCCCGGCCGAGGCCGACCCCATCACCTGGCATGCAATCAGCAAACTGGAGCCAGTCGGCGCGCCGCCAGCGCCGAAGAAGCCCACGGGGCCGAAATACTCCAACGTCTTCGGCCAGTGGCTATGCGACATGGCCGCCGCCGACCCGCGCCTGACCGGCATCACCCCGGCGATGAAGGAAGGCTCCGACCTGGTGGCGTTCAGCGAACGCTATCCGGACCGCTACTTCGACGTCGCCATCGCCGAGCAGCACGCGGTCACCCTGGCTGCCGGCATGGCCTGCGAAGGCCTGAAGCCGGTGGTGGCGATCTACTCCACCTTCCTCCAGCGCGCCTACGATCAGCTGATCCATGACGTCGCGGTGCAGAACCTCGATGTGCTGTTTGCCATCGACCGCGCCGGCCTGGTCGGCGAAGACGGTCCGACCCATGCCGGCAGCTTCGACCTGTCCTACCTGCGCTGCATCCCCGGCATGCTGGTGATGACCCCAAGCGACGAGAACGAGATGCGCCGCATGCTCACCACCGGCTACCACTTCGAAGGCCCGGCCGCGGTGCGCTACCCGCGCGGCAGCGGCCCCAACGCCAGCATCGAGCCGGCCCTGGAACCGCTGGAAATCGGCAAGGCAGTGGTGCGCCGTCAGGGCAGCAAGGTGGCGCTGCTGGTGTTCGGCGTACAGCTGCCCGAGGCGCTGCAGGTCGGCGAGGCGCTGGACGCCACGGTGGTCGACATGCGTTTCGTCAAACCGCTGGACGAAGCCCTGCTGCGCGAACTGGCGGGCAGCCACGAGCTGCTGGTGACGGTCGAGGAGAACAGCATCATGGGCGGTGCCGGCAGTGCGGTGGCCGAGTTCCTCGCTGCCGAAGGCGTGCTGCGACCGATCCTGCACCTGGGCCTGCCGGACTACTACGTCGAGCACGCCAAGCCCAGCGAAATGCTCGCCGAATGCGGCCTGGATGCAGCCGGCATCGAAGCGGCGGTGCGCAAGCGCCTGGCGGCACTCGGCAAAGCCTGACGTCGTTTCGCTGGTTGGGTGGAGCGTCACCACCCTGCGATCACAGCGCCGCTGAGTGGGAGGCGTAGGGTGGAAAACTGCGCAGCATTTTCCACGAGCGTGGCTCCGCTGCGGTGGATGGGTGGAGCGTCATCCACCCTACACTGGCAACTCCGAGTCGCCCCGTTGGCAGACAATCCCGTTTCTCAAAGCGGCGGATCTCAGCCACGCAACAGCAAATCACCTTCGATCGGCACGTAACGCGTCGCCGCACGGATCAATGACTGCGCGGTGAGCCCCGGCACGCCGTAGGCTGTGGCTTCGGCGCCACCGGCACGCACCCGTTCGAGCAGCAGGTCGAAATCACCGTCACCGGATGCCAGCACCACCTCGTCGACCCGCGCCGCTGCATCCAGCACATCGATGGTGATACCCACGTCCCAGTCGCCCTTGGCCGAGCCGTCGCTGCGCTGGATATAGGGTTTGAGCTTCACCGTGAAGCCCAGTTTGCGCAGGATCTGCTGAAACTGCTGCTGCCGCGCATCGCCGCGCTCGATGGCGTAGGCATAGGCTTCGACGATAGTGCCGCGCCGGCTGACGTCGGCCCACAGCGCCGAGTAGTTGAAGTGGCAGCCATGGGCCTGACGCACGGTGTAGTAGAGGTTCTGCACATCGGCGAACAGGGCGATCTTCTTCACGCGGCGGCCTGAAATCTGAATGGACCGCCAGTATGGACGGCGAAATCGCGCATGTCCCGCCTCGCCCGCATCCGTTACAGTGGCGCCCCCGAAACGCTCCCTGACTGCGGACTGCAATGAACGTTCTTGCCATCCTGCGCGACGCCTGGTTTTTCTACTCCCGCCACTTCCTGACCATCGTCCGGCTCTGCCTGCCGCTGATCCTGCTGGAAAGTCTGACCCGTCTGGGGATCGATCACTGGCTCGGCGATAACGCACCGCCCGCCCTGGACCTGCTGGTGGGCCTGATCTTCTACCCGCTGTACGTCGGCGCGCTGATCCTCTTTCTGGACGCGCGCAGCCGTGGCCATGATCCGGCTCTAGGCGCGGTCTATGCCCGGGCGCTGCCATTGTGGCCAGCATTGGCCGTGCTTTCGGGGCTGGGCACGCTGTTGATCCTGCTCGGTGCCTCGCTGTTCGTGCTGCCGGGCATCTGGGTAATGGTCAAGATCGCCTTCGCCGAGTACCTGCTGGTGCTGCGCGGGCTGACGCCGCTGGCAGCGCTGAAGCAGAGCTTCCAGCTCACCCACGGGCATTTCCTGTTGGTCCTGGGCTGTGTGATGACCGTGCTGCTGCCGGTCTGGATGCTCGAGGTCTGGATCGCCGCTCAGCTGTTCGCTGACGAGACCCCGCCGCTATTGCCGGCGATGCTGCTGGATGGCGTGGTCGGCCTGCTGCAACTGCTGCCGACCATCATGCTGTTCCGCTGCTTCATGCTCTGCAGCGAACCGCCGGCAAGGCAGTCGGAGCCCGGCTGAGACGCCGTTCGGCTGGACCCGCGGTCAGGCGTCGACGGCCTGCTAGGCTTGCTTGGCCATTCAAGGAGAACGCACCATGGCCGAACAGAACCCCAGCATCCTTTCCCACATTTCCCTGGGCAGCAATCGCTTCGACGAGGCGGTTGCCTTCTATGACCAGGTCCTCGCCACCCTCGGCTGCAAACGCATCCTCGAACACCCGGGTGCGGTCGCCTGGGGCCGCGAATATCCCGAGTTCTGGGTCCAGCGCCCCTTCGACGGCGGCACCGCCTCCGTCGGCAACGGCACCCATGTGGGCTTCTTCGCCGCCGATCAGGCTGCCGTGGATGCCTTCCACCGAGCCGCCATCGCCGCCGGCGCGGTCGATGAAGGCGCCCCCGGACCACGGCCGGAGTATGGCGAGCCCTATTACGGTTGCTTCGTCCGTGATCTGGACGGTCATAAGATCGAGGCGGCCTACTGGGACGCCGCGCTGATGGAGCAACTCTACGGCAGCGGCGAGTGACCGCGGAGCATCAGGTTCGACTGCCGAGCAGCCGTGGCAGCAGCAGGTGCTGGTACAGCCGCGGGCACCAGCGCGCCAGCAGCCGCGCCTTCCAGTCGAGATTGGAATGAACCAGCAACGCGCGCCGGCGCAGCGCGCCCTGGTAAATCGCCTCGGCGACATCCTGCGGCGAGGCGACCCGACCGATGTCCAGCACCGGCGACGGCGCGGTGGAGCCGTCGCCGACCAGCACGTTCTTGCGCAGGTCGGTGGCGGTGTAACCGGGGCAGACCAGCATCACATGCACCCCGGTATCGCTCAGCTCGCCGCGCAGCGTCTCGAACAGCCCGTGCAGCGCGTGTTTGCTGGCGTTGTAGGCGGCGCGGTTGGGCACAGGGGCATACTGCGAAAGCGAGCTGAGCACGATGATCTGCCCGTCCCGGGCGATCAGGCTGGGCAGTGCCGCCTGGGTGCAATGCAGCGCGCCGTAGAAATTCACCGCCATCACCCGCTGGAACACCGCCAGGCTGGTGTTGGCCACCGGGCTGCGATGGGTGATGCCGGCATTGTTGACCAGCACGTCGATGCCGCCGTAACGCTCGATCACCAGCGTCACCGCACGCTGCACCGCCTCGGCATCGCTGACGTCGCAACACAGCCCCAGCGCCTCGGCGTTGTGGTGATCGGCCAGGTGCTGCACCAGGCCATCCAGCGCATCCTGATGCAGATCGAAGATCACCAGCCGCGCGCCAGCCTGGGCCATGCGTACCGCCAGGGCGCGGCCGATTCCTGCGCAGCCGCCGGTGATCAGCACCAGCTTGCGGTTGAACACCTTGCGATCGAACACCTTGCGCTGCATACCTGTACTCCTCGCCCGCGACATTGCGCCTTGCCTTGAGCATAGGTCGAGATAAGCGGACATACCTCACGTCACGGCAAGATGCCTCATGGACAACAGCGCAACGCCTGCGCATGCTTGCCGGACCAGCGCAAGCCAGTGATTGATCTCTTGAAAGCATTCTTCCAACTGGCCGTGGCCCTGCTCTGCAGTCTGTCTGCCGGGGCCATGGCTTCGCAGCGAATTCTCAACGTCGGCTATTACGAATTCGCTCCCGCCATCTATACCGACGCCCACGGCACGGCGCGAGGCGAGCTTGCGGAGCTGACTCGGCGTGTCGCCCGCCAGGCCGGCTACGGCGTGCACTTTCGCGCGCTGCCCGGCGCACGGCTCTATGCGGCGCTGGAGAATGGCAGCATCGACCTCTGGCCAGGCGCCCAGGGCAAGCCCGAGCTGGCCGCCCATACGCTGGAGGGTCGGCATACCCTCAGCCAGATCAACCTCAACCTCTATCACCGCGCCGGTACGCCGGTGCCGCGTATTCCCGACGATCTGGCCGGCAAGGCGCTGATTCTGATCGGCGGCTACAGCTACTGGCCGAACATCAACGCGATCCTCGAAAACCCGGCGCTCGACCTGCGCCTGCTGCGCACCAGCAATCACCTGTCGGCCCTGGAAATGCTGCGGCGCAAGCGCGGCGACTACCTGCTCGACTACCAGATCCCGGTGGAGCAGGCCCGGCAGCGCCTGAACATGGAAGAGCTGCCCTACCTGCGCCTGACCCAGGTGCCGATCCACTTCATCGTTTCACGCCATGCGCAAGACGCCGAAGCCATCGTCGAGGCACTGGATCAGGCCTACGAAACGCTGCGCCAGGCCGGCGAAGACCTCAGCCTGCCCTCCGACTGAGCCTCACTGCCCGCGGGGCTTGGCCCTGGCGGTGGGCTCGGCGATCAGCGGATCGTCCGGCCAGTAGTGCTTGGGATAGCGCCCCTTCAGATCCTTCTTCACCTCGGCATAGGTATTGGCCCAGAAGCTCGCCAGGTCCTGGGTGACCTGTACCGGCCGGCGCGCCGGCGACAGCAGATGCAGCTTGACGACCTGCCGGCCAGCGGCGATACGCGGCGTGTCGGCCAGGCCGAACAGCTCCTGCAGGCGCACCGCCAGCACCGGCGGCTGCTCGCTGTAGTCCAGCCGAATGCGCGAGCCAGAGGGCACCGTGACGGCCACCGGTGCCTGCTCCTCCAGGCGCTGCGGCAGCGGCCAGGGCAGCAGGGTGGCGAGCATCGCGGCGAGATCGAGCTGGGCGAAGTGCGCCAGCCGCGTGACCTTGCCCAGATAAGGCAGCAGCCAGTCCTCCAGGCGTGCCAGCAGTGCGGCGTCGCTGACATCCGGCCAGTCTCTGATGCCGCCCGCATCCAGCTCGAGCTGGCGCAGCAGGCCAATGCGCGCCTGCCACTGGCGCAGCTCCGGCGTCCAGGCCAGCAGTTCCAGCCCCTTGCGCCGCACCAGAGCGAGCAGCGCCTTGCCACGTGCCTCTTCGTCCAGCGTCGGCAGCGGTTCGCGACTGAGCACCAGCTCGCCGACCCGCCGCTGCCGCTCGGCACGCAGCACGCCCTCGCGCTCGTCCCATTCCAGCTCGTCGCGCACGGCGACCTGCTCGGCCAGCGCGCTCTCGAACAAGGCCGGGTCCAGCGCCACGGCGCGATAGATGCGCTCCTCGCGCTGGCCCTGGTGACTGCCCAGCTCGGCGATCACCAACCAGGATTCCTTCATCAGCGGGTCCGGCTCGCCGAACTGCGCCGCGCGCCCGTTGGCCAGCCGATAGCCACCGCCGCCCTCGCGGCGCTGGCGGGCCACCCGGTCCGGATAGGCGAAGGCCAGCAGCGCGGCCAGCGCGTGTTGCTCATCGAGTTCAGCAGCCGGCGCCGCCGCGGCAGCGCGCAGCAAGCTGCGAAACTGCCGGGCCAGTTGCCGGACGCGCTGTACCCCAGCACCACGACCATCCTGCAACTGATGCAGGCGCAGAGCGAGATCGGCTCCGCCGCCGCGCTGCCCGCCGGGTTGAATGTCACGCTCGACCAGCAGCGCCGCCACGTCGGCAGCCAAGGCAGCCACACCCAACGCCTGCCCGCGCAGCAGCATGTGCGCCAGGCGCGGATGCACCGGCAGCTCGGCCATCGCCTGGCCGTGACGGGTCAGCTGCCAGCCGCCGTGCTCGCTGCGCTGCAGCGCACCGAGGCGCTCCAGCAGGGCCTGCGCCTGACCGTAGGCGGCGGCCGGCGGACGATCGAGCCAGGCCAGCTCGTCCGGCTCGACGCCCCAGCGCGCCAGCTGCAGCGCGACGCCGGCAAGGTCCGCCTGGAGAATTTCCGCCTCACCGTAGGCCGCCAGCTGCCCGTGCTGCTCCTCCGACCACAGCCGGTAGCAGGCGCCCGGCTCCAGCCGCCCGGCCCGCCCCGCCCGTTGCGTGGCCGAGGCACGGGAGATGCGCCGGGTTTCCAGGCGGGTCATGCCACTGCCGGGATCGAAGCGCGGCACCCGCGCCAGCCCGGCGTCCACCACCACCCGCACACCTTCGATGGTCAGACTGGTCTCGGCGATATTGGTCGCCAGCACGACCTTGCGCAGGCCTGCCGGTGCAGGCTCGATGGCCGCACGCTGCTGGGCCAGCTCCAGTTCGCCATGCAGCGGGCAGAGCAGGATGTCGCCGCGCCCCTCCAGCTGTTCGGCCAGCGCCTCGTTCACCCGACGGATCTCCGCCTGCCCGGGGAGGAACACCAGCACGCTGCCGCGCTCGTCCTGCAGCGCCTGCAGCACCGTCTGCACCACCCGCGGCTCGATGCGCTCGCCCGGCGCCAGCGGGCGGCCCCAGCGCTGCTCCACCGGGTGCATGCGCCCCTCGCTGCGCACCACCGGTGCCTCGTCGAGCAACGCCGACAGGCGCTGGCCCTCCAGCGTCGCCGACATCAGCAGGAGCTTGAGCGGCTCGTCGCGGAGCAGCTGACGCGCATTGAGCGTCAGCGCCAGGGCCAGATCGGCATCCAGGCTGCGCTCGTGGAATTCGTCGAAGATCACCAGCCCGACGCCTTCCAGTGCCGGGTCGTCCTGCAGGCGGCGCGCAAGGATGCCCTCGGTGACCACCTCGATGCGGGTGTTCGGCCCGACCTTGCTGTCCAGGCGGATGCGGTAGCCCACCGTCTCGCCGACCCGCTCGCCCAGCTCGCTGGCCAGGCGTTCGGCGGCGGCGCGGGCGGCCAGCCGGCGCGGTTCGAGCATGATGATGGTCTGCCCGGCCAGCCAGGCTTCGCCGAGCAGCGCCAGCGGCACGCGGGTGGTCTTGCCGGCGCCGGGCGGCGCCTCGAGCACAGCTTCGTCGCGCTGCTGCAGGGCCTGGCGCAACGCCGGCAGAACTTCGTCGATCGGTAGGGAATTCATGAGCACTCGCTTCGGGCAGACGATTCAACAACCGAAGCGCCCGCCCGAAGCTGGGCGCATCAGTTGACGCTGTAGCCGCGTCCGGTCAGGCAGGCACCGAGGGCGCGCTTGTAGGTGTCGGCAACGCTGGCCGCCGGGGCCGTCCGGGCGCTGGCCGGGTCGAAACCGCTCTGGCTGACCGCCCAGCTATGACACTCGTAGCGGTCGCGGCTCTGCTGCTCGGCACTCTGGCCCTTGGCCGGATAGGCGATCACATCATATCGCGTGGCCTCGCTGGCCGGCAGCGGCGGCTGGCTGACGGGTTCGTAGACGTTGCGCTCGGCATTCCACAGGTAATAGGTTCCGGCGGCGACGAAGTAGAGCATGCTGCCGATCCACACTTCCCGCGCGCCGGCTGGCAGTCCGTGCCCATGACGCGGCCCTGGCGCAGGGTAGGGCCCCGGGCCGCCCGGCCCACGCTGCATTCCCGGCCCCGACCCCGGTCCCGGCCCGGGCGGTGCGGCAAGGGCGGTCGCTGCAACGCAGAAGGAAAGGACCGCGCCGAGCGCGGCGCGGGGCAATGATCCGAACATGGTGGTGCACTCCGAGTGAGAGGAATCGCCACGCGATTATCCGCCTGAGCCGCGCCGGGCTCCGTCAATGCTCGGTAAGGACTGGGTAAAGCTGCCGGGCGCCGAACACCCGTGCGTGCGGCATGGTCTGATGTCGAGAAAACATCATCCAGCCCTTGTATAGTTGCGCCACTTTTCCAGGAGGTCTTTATGCGTACCCGTAACCGAATCATCGGCGGCGTGTTGGCCGTTTCCCTGTTCACCCAGCTGACCGCGTGCGGCACGCTGTTCTACCCGGATCGCCGCGGGCAGATCGAAGGCCGCATCGACCCAGCTGTCGCCGTGCTCAACGCCGTCGGCCTGCTGTTCTATGTCATTCCGGGGCTGATCGCCTTCGGCATCGACTTCGCCACCGGCGCGATCTACCTGCCGGACAACCAGTACTCCATGGCGCCGGAGAAATTGCAGGAAGCGATCGGCGCAGATGGGCAGATCGACCAGGCCCGCCTGAAAGCCATCATCGAGGCGGAAACCGGCCGCAGCCTGCCGCTGGACGACCCGCGACTGATCCAGCACAACGGCAGCGTCGAGCAGCTGGCCGCCTTCGGCCTGCGCCCGGCCGCCTGATGCCCACGAGGGACAGCCGCCGCCGATGAGCATCAATCGCGACCACGCCCGGCTCATGCGTCGGGCCACCGCCGCGGCATTGGCGACGGCCATCCTGCTGGCGCTGAGCAAGGCCGTCGCCTGGTGGCTGAGCGGCTCGGTGAGCCTGCTGGCCGGCCTCACCGACTCGCTGCTGGACGGCGCCGCCTCGCTGCTCAACCTGCTGGCGGTGCACTACTCGCTGCGCCCGGCGGACGACGATCACCGCTACGGCCATGGCAAGGCCGAGGCACTGGCCGGGCTGGGGCAGGCGGCATTCATCTGCGTCAGCGCGATCCTCGTCGGCGTGCAAGGCGTCGACCGCCTGCTGCATCCGCAACCGTTGGGCGCGCAGGGTGTAGGCATCGCGGTGATGATCTTCTCGCTGGTGATGACCGCCGTGCTGCTGACCTACCAGCATCACGTGGTGAAAATCACCGGTTCCACCGCCGTTCGCGCCGATTCGCTGCACTACCGCTCCGACCTGCTGCTCAACAGCAGCATCCTGCTCGCGCTGGTCCTCGCCAGCTTTGGCTGGGAGCGTACCGACGCGTTGTTCGGCATCGCCATCGCCTTCTACATCTTCTGGAGCGCGATCAGCATCGTCCGCGAGGCCGGGGCCGTGCTGATGGATACCGAGCTGTCGCCGGAGATCAGCGAACAGATGCAGCAACTGGTCTGCGAAGTGCCCGGGGTACATGGTTGCCATGACTTCCGCACGCGGGTTTCCGGCACGCGCTGGTTCGTCCAGTTGCACCTGGAACTGCCTGGTGAACTGCCGCTGTCGCAGGCACATGATCTGTGTGTGGCGGTGGAGAATGCGATTCATGACCGCTATCCGAACGCGGAGGTGCTGGTGCATGCCGACCCGCTTGAGGTAGCGCCGCCGAGGCGGTGAGCCTTCGACCAGTGTCAGGCGTCGGGGCGATAGAGCCCCTGTCTGTATCGCTTGCAGGTTTGCAGACCTTCATCGCCGATCACATCCAAACCCCCACGACGCCCACAACGAAAAAGACCACGCCTGGGCGTGGTCTCTTCGATTCGTCTGGCCGATGGTAACGGCTGCTTCGCACGGTGCCTCGTGAGCGCCGGAGGCCCGGACCGTCGGTCTCGGTAAGACTTTCGGTGACCGCGGCGGGGATCGCGTGCCGTGGTCGTTCTGCCGGGGGCTGAAGTTGAGATAAAGCTTACGCCGCCCCGACCGGCACCGGATTGCGAAGATTGCTGATCAAGGCACCTCTTGCGCAATCTCTAGCCTGCGATTCATCATCACGCGCAATCCGATCCCAAAGGAATCCCTCCATGAGCAAACTCGACCGCTACGACCTGCGCATTCTCGCCGAATTGCAGCACGACGCCCGCATCTCGAACCAGGAGTTGGCCGAACGCATCGGACTGTCGCCCTCGCCCTGCTCCCGCCGCGTCAAGCAACTGGAAGACGACGGCTATATCGCTCGCCAGGTAGCCCTGCTCGACCGCAAGAAGCTCGGCCTGACGCTGACCGCCTATGTGCTGATCGGCATGGACCGGCACACCCCGGAGCGCTTCGAGCACTTCGAGGGCGTGATCGGACGCTGCCCGGAAGTGCTGGAATGCAGCCTGGTCACCGGCATGGATGCCGACTACCAGCTCAAGGTGGTGGTGCCGGACATGGACCACTACCAGCAGTTCCTGCTCGGTACCCTGACGCGTATCGAAGGCGTCTCCAGCGTGCGTTCCAGCTTCGTCCTGCGTCAGGTGGCATCGAGCACCGAGCTGCCACTGGAGCATTTGCGCAGCTGAGACGCAGCGCACAGGCTGTACCCTACTTTCCGAAGGGTTACTGCCTATAATCCGCGCCCTTGTATCCGGTGTCGCCAGGCGCGCCGGACAGCCGAATGCGACGCCCCGTGCAGGCGCCGCTCCCGAACCTTCGTGCCAGGGATGCCCCATGAACGACACCAACCGCGTCATGCAGAGCTATGGCCGCTGCTGCGCGAGCCCCCGCTTCTTCGATGACTTCTACGCCACCTTTCTCGCCAGCTCGCCAGCGATACGGGAGAAGTTCGCCCGTACCGACATGACCGCGCAGAAACAGCTGCTGCGCGCCGGCATCCTCAACCTGGTGCTGTTCGCCCGCGGCATGCCGGACACCAAGCTCCGTGCGCTGGGCCAGAGCCATTCGAGGGCACAGCTGGATATCCATCCGGAGCTCTATGACCTGTGGATCGATGCCCTGCTCAAGACCATCGGGCAACACGACGAGGACCTGCAGCAGGCGGACCTGCAGGCCTGGCGCGCAGTGCTGAACAAGGGCATCGATGTGATCAAGGCGGCCTACTGAATTCGGGCGAGACATTTCGCCGCACCGGCGCCCGGTCGGCGCGGTCCGAACGCTTTGCGAGCACGACCGTCCAACCAGCGGTGGCACACGCGCCGCTTTGCGCAGGCGTATACTGCCCCGCTTTCGCGCCCGGCCTGCCACGGGCGCCGTCGTCGAAGTCAGTCAGGAGAACCCTGTGGATCCCGAAGTTTTCGAAAAGTGGATGATGATCGTGCTGGTCGGCGGGCTGATGGCCTTCATGGCCTTCATCATCTGGGACCTGGCTAAGAAGTCGAAGGCCGGGCGCCTTGGCACCGCCATCCTCTTCCTCGGCCTCGGCCTGTGCCTGTTCGCCTTTCTCGCCAAGCCGGTCATCGGATACATCATCGAAGTGACTCAGGGCATCCCGCACTGAGTTGAGGCACCAGCCGGCGCGCTACAGCTGCGCCGGCACTTCCCGCCACTCGCCCGGCTGCAGGCCGTCCAGCGCCCAGGGGCCGATGCGCACCCGTACCAGGCGCAAGGTCGGCAAGCCAACCGCCGCCGTCATGCGCCTCACCTGGCGATTGCGCCCTTCGCGAATCACCAGCTCCAGCCAGCTGGTCGGTACGCTCTTGCGAAAGCGCACCGGCGGATTGCGCGGCCACAGCTCGGGCTCATCGAGCTGCCGCGCTTCGGCCGGCAGGGTCATGCCGTCGTTCAGCTCGACGCCCTGGCGCAGCCGCTCCAGCTGTGTCTCGTCCACCTCGCCTTCCACCTGCACCCAGTAGGTCTTGGGCAGCTTGTGCTTCGGCTCGGCGATACGCGCCTGCAACCGACCGTCGTTGGTCAGCAGCAACAGACCCTCGCTGTCGCGATCCAGGCGCCCGGCGGGGTAGACGCCCGGCACCGAGACGAAGTCCTTCAAGGTCGCACGACCATCGGCATCGGCGAACTGCGTAAGCACGTCGAACGGCTTGTTCAGCAGCAACAGCCGCGGCTCGGCCGGCGGCGCCTTGGCGACGCGCCGCGGCGCAGGCGCTCTGGCAGGCGATCGCGAGGATGGAGAACGCGGTGGACGAGGCATGGCGACGGGTCTCGGAGCGGGCCGGCCATGCTAGAAGCCAGGCCTGCAACGGGCAAGTGGCGGGCGGGCACCGAAATCGGGCAAAGCGGGCCCTGGCAGTGCACCACGCGCCCTGCGATGCACCAGCATGGCTCACCACGAAAGCTGCCGGATCAACCCAGGATCGGCGCAAAGCGGCGTCGTAGAAGGCTTTGCGCCATTTGGCACGGATGCTGCCATTGCTCCAGGCGTTCCGATGTACCCAGCCCACAGTTGCGCACGGACAGCCAAGGAGCCCCAAATGAAACGCCGTCCTCTGATCAAGACCACCCTCGCCGCCAGTGCCCTGATGCTCAGCGGTCTGTTCCCCTTCACCCTGCAGGCCGCCGAAACCATCAAGGTCGGCATCCTGCATTCGCTGTCCGGCACCATGGCCATCTCCGAGACCTCGCTCAAGGACATGGCGCTGATGACGATCGACGAGATCAACGCCAAGGGCGGCGTGCTCGGCAAGCAGCTCGAGCCGGTGGTGGTCGATCCGGCTTCCAACTGGCCGCTGTTCGCCGAGAAAGGCCGTCAGCTGCTGACCCAAGACAAGGTCGCGGTGACCTTTGGTTGCTGGACTTCGGTTTCGCGCAAATCCGTGCTGCCGGTCTATGAAGAACTCAACGGTCTGCTGTTCTACCCGGTGCAGTACGAAGGCGAGGAACTGTCGCCGAACGTCTTCTACACCGGCGCCGCACCGAACCAGCAGGCCATCCCCGCCGTCGAGTACCTGATGAGCGAAGACGGCGGCAGCGCCGAGCGCTTCTTCCTGCTCGGTACCGACTACGTCTACCCGCGCACCACCAACAAGATCCTGCGCGCCTTCCTGATCAGCAAGGGCGTGCCGGAATCCAGCATCGAAGAGGTCTACACCCCCTTCGGTCACAGCGATTACCAGACCATCGTTGCCAACATCAAGAAGTTCGCCGCCGGCGGCAAGACGGCCGTGGTGTCGACCATCAACGGCGACTCCAACGTGCCCTTCTACAAGGAGCTGGCCAACCAGGGCCTGGACGCCACCGACGTTCCGGTCGTCGCCTTCTCGGTCGGTGAAGAAGAGCTGCGTGGCATCGACACCAAGCCGCTGGTCGGCCACTTGGCCGCCTGGAACTACTTCCAGTCGGTGGAACACCCGGTCAACGAAGCCTTCGTCAGCAAGTGGAAGGCCTACGCCAAGGCCAAGAACCTGCCGGGCGCCGACAAGGCCGTGACCAACGACCCGATGGAGGCCACCTACGTAGGCATCCACATGTGGGCGCAGGCGGTCGAGAAGGCCGGCAGCACCGAGGTGGACAAGGTACGCGATGCACTCGCCGGGCAGACCTTCAAGGCACCGAGCGGCTACACCCTGACCATGGACGAGAAGAACCACCACCTGCACAAGCCGGTGATGATCGGCGAGGTCCAGGAGGACGGTCAGTTCTCGGTGGTCTGGGAAACCGAAAGCCCAGTCCGCGCCCAGCCGTGGAGCCCCTACATCCCGGGCAACGACAAGAAGCCGGATTACGCGGTGAAGTCGAACTAACCGCTGCGGTCGTCATGGTGGATGGGTGACGCACCGATTTCGCGTCCCGATCCACCCCACGATCGCTCGGCTTTCGTTGGGCGGATCGGAACGCGTAGTCGAGACGTTCTCATCCGCCCGCCCATCGCCGCCACCTCCATCAAGAGAGCCCGCGGCGCCCCCTGGGGAATTCACGCATGAACACTGCCCTGCACCGATTATTGCTGCTGCTCCTGCTGGTTCTGCCCTGGGCAGCCCAGGCCGGAGACGCGGCCGACTACGCCAAGGCCAGCCCGGCCAAACAGGCCAGGCTGCTGGAAAGCTGGGCCGCCGCGCCCGCGCCTGAGCGGCTGCCGCTGATCGAAGCGCTGCGCGCCAATCGCGTGGCCATCGACCAGAACAAGACGCCCTTCATTGAGGAAAACGGGGCCTACCGTGCCCTCGAAGGTGATGCCGAGCCGGTCGGCACGCCGAAGAAGCTGCGCCTGAACAACCGCCTGCGCGGCCTGCTCAACACCGCCCTGGCGAGCCACCAGCTGTTCGCCGAAGACCCCGCGCAGCGCCTCGCCGCGGCCAAGCGCCTGCAGCACAGCGGCCAACCGGAACAGCTCGAGCTGCTTCAGCAGCGCCTGGACGCCGAGGACGATGCCGCCGTCAGCGAAGCGCTGACCCTGGCGCTGGCCAACCTGCAGCTGACCGCAAGCGACCCCGCAGTACGCCTCGCCGCGGTGCGCCTGCTCGGCGAAACCGGCGCGCCCATGGCCCGGGTACGCCTGGAGAACCTGCTGGCCGACGAGGCGGAAACCGACGCCAATGTGCGCAAGGCCGCCGAGACCAGCCTGGCCCAGGTCAAGCGCAAGCTCCTGATCGGCGAGCTGCTCGGCCAGGCTTTCAGCGGCCTGTCGCTGGGCTCGATCCTGCTGCTCGCCGCCCTCGGCCTGGCGATCACCTTCGGCCTGCTCGGGGTGATCAACATGGCCCACGGCGAGATGCTCATGCTCGGGGCCTACACCACCTACATGGTGCAGGTGCTGATGGCGCAGCTCGCCCCGGAAGCCCTCGCCTTCTACCCGCTGGTGGCGTTGCCGGTGGCCTTCTTCGTCACCGCCGCAATCGGCATGGCACTGGAACGCACAGTGATCCGCCACCTCTACGGCCGCCCGCTGGAAACCCTGCTGGCGACCTGGGGCATCAGCCTGATCCTGATCCAGCTGGTGCGGGTGCTGTTCGGCGCGCAGAACGTCGAGGTCGCCAATCCGGCCTGGCTGTCCGGTGGCCTGCAGGTGCTGCCGAACCTGGTGCTGCCGTACAACCGCATGGTGATCATCGGCTTCGCGCTGTTCGTGGTGCTCCTGACCTGGCTCTTGCTGAACAAGACGCGCCTGGGCCTGAACGTGCGCGCGGTAACGCAGAACCGCAACATGGCCGCCTGCTGCGGGGTGCCCACCGGGCGCATCGACATGATGGCGTTCGGGCTGGGTTCCGGCATCGCCGGGCTCGGCGGCGTGGCCCTGAGCCAGATCGGCAACGTCGGCCCGGACCTCGGCCAGAGCTACATCATCGATTCCTTCCTGGTGGTGGTGCTCGGCGGAGTCGGCCAGCTGGCCGGCAGCATCTTCGCCGCCTTCGGCCTCGGCATCGCCAACAAGATCCTCGAACCGCAGATCGGCGCCGTGCTGGGCAAGATTCTCATCCTCGCGCTGATCATCCTCTTCATCCAGAAACGTCCGCAGGGGCTCTTCGCTCTCAAGGGGAGGGTCATCGATTGAACCAGCCACTTACCCTCACCGCCGCGCAGAAAGCCGGGCCGAAAGCCACGGTCATCGCCCTCGGCCTGGCGCTGGCCGTCCTCGTCGCCATGCCGCTGCTGCACCTGCTGCCGGCCGAGCATGCCCTGCACGTTTCGGCCTACACCCTGACCCTGGTGGGCAAGATCCTCTGCTACGCCATCGTCGCCCTGGCGCTGGATCTGGTCTGGGGTTACGCGGGGCTCTTGTCACTCGGCCACGGCCTGTTCTTCGCCCTCGGTGGCTACGCCATGGGCATGTACCTGATGCGCCAGAGCGCCGGTGACGGCCTGCCGGCATTCATGAGCTTCCTCGCCTGGAACGAGCTGCCCTGGTACTGGTATTGCACGTCGAGCTTCCTCTGGGCCATGTGCCTGGTGGTGCTGGTACCCGGCGTGCTGGCCTTCGTCTTCGGCTTCTTCGCCTTCCGCTCGCGGATCAAGGGCGTGTACTTCTCGATCATGACCCAGGCGCTGACCTTCGCCGGCATGCTCCTGTTCTTCCGCAACGAGACCGGCTTCGGCGGCAACAACGGCTTCACCGATTTCAAGACCATCCTCGGTTTCTCGATCTCGGCGCCGGCGACCCGCGCCACGCTGTTTCTCGCCACCGTGGCGCTCCTGGCCGGCAGCCTGTACCTGGGCTTTCGCCTGGCGCGCAGCAAGTTCGGCCGGGTGCTCACCGCCCTGCGCGATGCCGAGAACCGGCTGATGTTCTGCGGCTACGATCCGCGCGGCTACAAGCTGTTCATCTGGACGCTGTCAGCGGTGCTCTGCGGCCTGGCCGGAGCGCTCTACGTGCCGCAGGTGGGGATCATCAACCCCAGCGAGATGGCACCGACGCAATCCATCGAGGCCGCCGTCTGGGTCGCCCTCGGCGGACGCGGCACGCTGATCGGCCCGCTGCTCGGCGCCGGCCTCGTCAACGGCATGAAGAGCTGGTTCACCGTGGCCTTCCCCGAATACTGGCTGTTCGCCCTCGGTGCGCTATTCATCGTCGTCACCCTGTACCTGCCCAAGGGCGTCATCGGCCTCATCAAGCGGAGGGGCGAAGAATGAAAACCGTACCCTGCAGCGCCGTCATCGACGGCTTCGACCCCACCGGCGGTGGCCTGACCCGCGATGCCATCGGCCTCGGCCGGGTAGCCGAGAAGGGCCTGGACGTACGCCACGGCACCATCCTCAGCCTGGAAGACATCAACGTCAGCTTCGACGGCTTCAAGGCGCTGACGGATCTCAGCCTGTACATCGGCGTCGGCGAGCTGCGCTGCATCATCGGCCCCAACGGTGCCGGCAAGACCACCATGATGGACGTCATCACCGGCAAGACGCGCCCCACCAGCGGCAGCGCCTGGTTCGGCGAAACCCTGGACCTGACCCGCATGAGCGAGGTGGACATCGCCCAGGCCGGCATCGGCCGCAAGTTCCAGAAGCCCACGGTGTTCGAGGCGCTTTCGGTGTTCGAGAACCTGGAGCTGGCGCAGAAGACCGACAAGTCGGTGTGGGCGAGCCTCAGGGCCAGGCTTTCCGGCGAGCAGAAGGACCGCATCGACGAAGTGCTGGAGACCATCCGCCTTGGCCAGTCGCGTCATCGCCCGGCCGGGCTGCTGTCCCACGGGCAGAAGCAGTTCCTCGAGATCGGCATGCTGCTGATGCAGTCGCCGCAGCTCTTGCTGCTCGACGAGCCGGTGGCCGGCATGACCGATGCCGAGACCGAATTCACCGCCGAGCTGTTCAAGTCCTTGGCGCGCAAGCATTCGCTGATGGTGGTCGAGCACGACATGGGCTTCGTCGAGACCATTGCCGACCACGTCACCGTGCTGCACCAGGGCCAGGTGCTGGCCGAGGGTTCGCTGCAACAGGTGCAGGCGGATGAGCGGGTGATCGAGGTGTATCTGGGGCGTTGAGCAAAAAGGTGGATGGCTTCGGCCATCCACCCTACGCCCGCCAAACGCCCATGCCCGCATCAACGCAAACCTAATCGTAGGGTGGATAACGCCAGAGGCTTACCCACCAAGTGAAGGAGTCGCACATGCTGCAAGTCCAGCAACTGCACCAGTACTACGGCGGCAGCCATATCCTGCGCGGCCTCTCGTTCGAGGCGAAGGTCGGCGAAGTCACCTGCCTGCTCGGACGCAACGGCGTCGGCAAGACCACCCTGCTCAAGTGCCTGATGGGCCTGATCCCGGCCAAGGAAGGCGCGGTGAACTGGGAGGGCAAGCCGATCACCGGCTTCAAGCCGCACCAGCGCGTGCACGCAGGCATCGCCTATGTGCCGCAGGGGCGCGAGATCTTCGGCCGCCTGACCGTCGAGGAAAACCTGCTGATGGGCCTGTCCCGTTTCAGCGCCAGGGAAGCCAAGGAAGTACCCGAGTTCATCTACGAGCTGTTCCCGGTTTTGCAGGAAATGAAGCACCGCCGCGGCGGCGACCTCTCCGGCGGCCAGCAACAGCAGCTCGCCATCGGCCGCGCGCTGGCGAGCAAGCCGCGCCTGTTGATCCTCGACGAACCCACCGAAGGCATCCAGCCCTCGGTGATCAAGGAGATCGGCGCGGTGATCAAGAAGCTCGCGGCCCGCGGCGACATGGCGATCCTCCTGGTGGAGCAGTTCTACGACTTCGCCGCCGAACTGGCCGACCAGTACCTGGTGATGAGCCGCGGCGAGATCATCCAGCAGGGTCGCGGCGAAAACATGGCCGCCGAGGGTGTGCAACGCCTGGTGGCGATCTAGCCTTGCTGCAGCGCCCCCACGGGGGCGCCTGATCGGTGTCAATGTCCGGCTCTCCCGCCGGGCCGATGATTGACAGCGTTGGCTCCAGCAGGGGGTGCACGGCATGCACGATGCGTTCGACTCTTCCGCCCCGACCGAACATGCCAGGCCGCTGATCTGGCTGTCCTGGCTGTTGGGCGCGGCTATGCTCGGCGCGCTGGTGGTCGGCGTCCTGCAGCTGGCCGACGCCAGCCACTTCGCCCTGGTTCTCAGCCAGGCCGAGCCGGCCTGGCTGCTGGTCGCCATCGCGCTGCAGGGGCTGACTTACGTCGTCCAGGGTCAACTGTATCGCCAGGTACTGACGGCCGCGGGCACGTCGCTGCCGTTGTGGGACGCCACCAAACTCAGCCTGACCAAGCTGTTCATCGACCAGGCCCTGCCTTCCTCCGGATTCAGCGGCGCGGTGGCAGTGGTCGCCCTGCTGCAACGCCGCGGCATCGCTGCGTCTCAGGTTTCCAGCTGCTTCATCGTCAGCGTGTCGGCCTATTTCGTGGCCTACCTGCTGGCGCTCGGCGCCGCCCTCTTCATCGCAATCGACAGCGGCCATGGCAGTCTCGCCGTGATCGCCACCAGCGCAGCCTTCATGCTGTTCTGCGGCCTCATGGCGATCGCCGCGCCGCTGATCGCCGGGCTGCCGCAGGGCGCCCTGGCCAGGCGTCTGCAACACGTGCGCTGGATGCAGCGCCTGCTGGCGATGGTGTTCGCGGCCGAGCCCCGACTGACGCGCAATCCGCGCCTGCTGAGCTGGGCCAGCGGCTATTCCCTGCTGATCGTCCTGCTTGACGCCCTGACCCTCTGGGCGCTGCTTCACGCAGTCGGCCACGCGGCGCCCTTCGCCGGCATCTTCGCCAGCTTCATGCTGGCCAGCGTGTTGCGCAGTGTCGGCATCGTGCCGGGTGGGCTCGGTGCGTTCGAGGCCGCCGCGGTGGCGACCCTCAGCTGGGCCGGCGTGCCGCTGGCGGCCGGCCTGTCGGCAACGCTGCTGTTTCGCGTGTTGAGCTTCTGGCTGCCGATGCTGCCCGGCTTCTGGCTCTCCCGGGACGCCTTGCGGGCCGGGGCCGCAAACCACCACGAGACGGTCACGCCGGACTACTGGAGCCAGCCGCTGGATGAGCTCTATGCCAGCCTGAAGAGCGGCCCGAACGGGCTCGCCAGCGACGCTGCCGCCGCGCGACAGCCGTCGGTCAGGCGTACGTACCGGCCGAACCTGGCGCGGCAGGTCGGCGCCTCGCTGCTGCGCCAGCTGTCCAGCCCGCTGGTGCTGATCCTGTTGATCGGCGCGCTGGTGGCGCTGATCGCCCATGACTGGCTGGATGCCCTGATCGTGCTGGCCATCGTCATCGCCAGCGCGCTGGTCGGCAGCCTGCACGAGGTCCGTTCCAACCGCGCGATTGCACGCCTGCGCGAACAGGTGGCCAGCCGCGCCGATGTCTGGCGCGACGGGCGCCTGCAGAGCCTGGCCGCAGATGAAGTGGTGCCCGGCGATATCGTCGAGCTCTCGGCCGGCAGCCTGATTCCGGCCGATGGCCGGCTGGTCGAGGCGCGCGACTGCTTCGTCAACCAGGCCCTGCTGACCGGCGAGACCTTTCCGGTGCAGAAGCAGGCGAGCCGGATCGCCAGCGACGCCGCCCTGGCGCAGCGCGACAACTGCCTGTTCCGCGGCACCTCGCTGCGCAGCGGCACGGCGCGCCTGCTGGCCGTGCGCTGCGGCCTGCATACCGAGCTCGGCCATATCGAGCGCTCGCTGGTGCTGCGCCCGCCGGAAACCGAGTTCGAGCGCGGCCTGCGCCAGTTCGGCGGTCTGCTGCTGCGGGTGATGCTGGTGATGGTCACCGCGGTGCTCGGGCTCAACCTGTTCCTCGACCGACCGCCGCTGGACACCCTGATGTTCGCCATCGCCCTGGCCGTCGGGCTGTCGCCGGAGCTGTTGCCGGCGATCCTCAGCGCGACCCTTTCGGCCGGCGCGCGACGCATGGCGGGGCGCGGCGTGATCGTGCGCCATCTCAACGCCATCGAGAATCTCGGCGCGATGGACACCCTCTGCACCGACAAGACCGGCACCCTGACCCGCGGCGTAGTGGCCCTCGACGGGGCGCTGGACGCCGACGGCCAGCCCAGCACCACGGTGCTGCGCATGGCCTGGCTCAACGCGTCGCTGCAGACCGGCCTGCGCAACCCGCTGGACGAGGCGATCGGCGACTACGCCCGCGACAAGGCGCCGGCCATGACTGGCGCCGACAAGCTCGATGAAATTCCCTACGACTTCGTCCGCAAGCGCCTGAGCGTGCTGCTGCGCGACGCTAGCGAGCCCACGCCACGGCTGATCTGCAAGGGTGCGCTGGATAACGTGCTGCAGGTGTCGGCGTTCGTGCAGCAGGGCGATGCCGTGTTGCCGTTGACCGCCGAGCGGCGTGAGGCGCTGGCGGCCCGCTTCGCTGCCTGGAGCGCCGCCGGCTATCGGGTGCTCGGCCTTGCCTGGCGCTCCATGGAAGGCGAGCGCTGCACCGTCGATGATGAGCAGGCGCTGGTCTTCACCGGCTTCCTGCTGTTCTTCGACCCACCCGAGCCCGGTGTGCGCGAGGAGCTGGCGGCGCTGCGCGAGCTGGGCGTGGCGGTGAAGATCATCAGCGGCGACAACCGCCTGATCGCGCGGCAGGTGGCCGAGAGCGTCGGCATCGATGTCGAGCGCGTCATCACGGGCGCCGAGATCGGGCAGATGCGCGACGAGGCGCTGATCAACCTGGCGCCGCGGGTCAGCCTGTTCGCCGAGGTCGATCCCAACCAGAAGGAGCGCATCATCCGCGCGCTGCAGAAGACCGGCCACGTGGTGGGCTTTCTCGGCGACGGCATCAACGACGCGCCGGCACTGCATGCCGCGGACGTCGGCATCTCGGTGGACAACGCGGTGGACGTGGCCAAGGAGGCGGCCGATTTCGTCCTGCTGCGCCACGAACTGGGCCTGGTCCGTCAGGGCATCGACGAAGGCCGGCGTACCTTCGCCAACACGCTGAAGTACATCTACCTGACCACCAGCGCCAACTTCGGCAACATGATCAGCATGGCCGTGGCCTCGTTCTTCCTGCCCTTCCTGCCGCTGCTGGCCAAGCAGATCCTGCTCAACAACTTCCTCTCCGACATTCCGGCCATCGGCATCGCCGGTGACCGCGTCGATGCCGACTGGTCACGCACGCCGCATCGCTGGGACATCGGCGAGGTGCGTCGCTTCATGATCCTGTTCGGCCTGATCAGCTCGGCCTTCGATCTGCTCACCTTCGGCGTGCTGCTGTACCTGGTGGGCGAGCAACCGGAGCTGTTTCGCAGCGGCTGGTTCGTCGAATCGCTGATCACCGAACTCGCCATCATCTTCGTGGTGCGCACGCACAAGCCGTTCTACCGCAGCCGGCCGGGGCGCTTCCTGCTGGTCAGTTCACTGCTCATCGCGCTGCTGACCGTGCTGCTGCCCTACACGCCGGTGGGCGGCTGGTTCGCCCTGCAGCCACTGCCGGCCACGGTGCTCGGGGCGGTTCTGCTGATCACACTGCTCTATGCGGCCTGTTCGGAATGGACCAAGCAACGCTTCTTTGCCCGGCTCGGCGCATCCCGTCAGCCCTGAGCAAGAGCGCAGCAGGCGCACCACGAAAGGGCGTAGCGAACCGGGCGGCAGCAGATCGCACCGTAACGGTGCATATCCCCACAGGTCTCGTCGTCGACGAGGCCTCGCACGCCCCGAAGCTGCGCATACCGTCGGGTGGAGGCACGACTATTGCTGTCTGCCCAGTCAACTACCACCGGCAGCCGCGCATGACCGTTCTGACTCACCCCTTCACCCCGCACTGGCAGGCCGAACTCGAGCTCGGCTATACCCGCATCGGCGACGCGACGCGCCCGGTGCTGCGCCGCCATAGCGGACCGTTACGGGTGCAGAAGCATCTGTATCCCGAAGGGCCGGAAGTCTGCCAGCACATCATTGTCCACCCCCCGGGCGGCATCGCCGGCGGGGATCGGCTGGACATCAGCGTCACGCTCGGCCCCGGCGCCTGGGCGCAGCTGACCAGCCCTGGTGCAGCCAAGTGGTATCGCGCCGCCAGCCCCGCCTTTCAGGACCTGCAGCTGCGCGTCGAGGCCGGTGCCACGCTGGAATGGCTGCCGCAGGAGACAATCGTCTATTCCGCGGCTCAGGCCGAGCTGAACACTCGCATCGAGCTGCACGGCGACGCCCGGCTGTTCTACTGGGACATCGTCGCCCTCGGCCGGCCGGCAGCAGGCGAGCGCTTCGACGCCGGGCATTTCCAGGCGCGCCTGGATATCCGTCGCGACGACCGGCTGATCTGGCACGAGCGCCAGCGCATCGCCGGCGCCGATGCGTTGCTCGACTCACCGATAGGCCTCGACGGGCGTTCGGTGTTCGCGACCCTCATCGCCAGCGGCGAGCTCGACGCGGACCTGCTGGAACGCTGCCGTGAACTGCCCAGCCGCGTGCGCGGTGACCTGACGCAACTGCCGGGGCTCATCGTGGCGCGCTGTCTGGCCGACGAGGCGCTGCACGCCCGCGCCTGGCTGATCGACCTGTGGCGGCTGTTGCGCCCCGAACTGCTGGGCCGCGAAGCGGTACCGCCGAGAATCTGGAGTACCTGAATGATCGGTGGGCACGGCTGCGCCGCTGCCCTCCCTACGCCGGCGCGCCTGCGTGCACGTCGCCCTGAACAACGCTGCGTGGTCTCGACCACCGGCCGGTGGATACGAAGAGCGACATCCACCCTACGACTGGAGCGGTTATGGATCTGTCACCAAGAGAGAAGGACAAGCTGCTGATCTTCACCGCCGGCCTGGTGGCCGAGCGCCGGCTGGCCCGCGGTGTGAAGCTCAACTACCCGGAGGCCATGGCCTACATCTCCGCCGCGCTGCTCGAAGGCGCGCGCGACGGCCAGACGGTCGCCGAGCTGATGCACTACGGCACCACCCTGCTCAGCCGCGAGCAGGTGATGGAAGGCGTGCCCGAGATGATTCCGGAAATCCAGGTCGAGGCGACCTTCCCGGACGGCACCAAGCTGGTCACGGTGCATCAACCAATCGCCTGAAATATCGGTCAATGTCTACTGCCCACGACCTTGAACCGTTCTTGAAGGAAACCAACGTGCAGATACGCGACGCCCTGGACACCGACCTCGAAGGCATCCTGCAGATCTACAACGACGCGGTGCAGAACAGCACGGCGATCTGGAACGACCACTGCGTCGACCTCGCCAACCGCCAGGCCTGGCTGGCCGAGCGTCACGCGCAGGGCTACCCCGTGCTGGTCGCAATCGACGAGCTGGGCCGCGTGGCCGGCTATGCCTCCTTCGGCCCCTGGCGCCCCCACGACGGCTTTCGTCATACCGTGGAGAACTCGGTCTACGTCAGCCCCGACCATCGCGGCAGCGGCATCGGCCGCAGCCTGATGAAGGCACTGATCGAGCGCGCCCGCATGCTCGAGAAGCATGTGATGGTCGCCTTCATCGAAAGCGAGAACCGCGCCTCGGTGCATATGCACCAGCAACTGGGCTTCATCCATGTCGGCCAGATGCGCCAGGTCGGCTGCAAGTTCGGCCGCTGGCTGGACCTGACCATGATGCAACTGACCCTGAATAGGACCTCGAAACCATGATTCCCGGCGAATACCAGATCCAGGACGGCGACATCGAGCTCAACGCCGGCCGCCGCACCCTGACCCTCTGCGTGGCCAACAGCGGCGACCGGCCGATTCAGGTCGGTTCGCACTACCACTTTTTCGAAACCAACGACGCGCTCACCTTCGATCGCGCCGCCTCGCGCGGCATGCGCCTGAACATCCCGGCCGGCACCGCGGTGCGCTTCGAACCGGGCCAGAGCCGCGAGGTGGAGCTGGTCGAGCTGGCCGGCGAGCGCCGGGTGTTCGGCTTCGCCGGGCGGGTAATGGGCGCGCTCTAGGGCACAGCGCTTTTCGTAGGGTGGAGAACGCCGAAGGCTTTTCCACCGTGAACAGGATCGGTGGATGGCTTCGGCCATCCACCCTACGCGAGACGATACGGATGAAGATTTCCCGCCAAGCCTATGCCGACATGTTCGGCCCCACCGTTGGCGACAAGGTGCGCCTGGCCGACACCGACCTGTGGATCGAAATCGAAAAAGACTTCACCACCTATGGCGAAGAGGTGAAGTTCGGCGGCGGCAAGGTGATCCGCGACGGCATGGGCCAAAGCCAGCTGTGCGCCGCCGAGGTGGTCGATACCCTGATCACCAACGCGCTGATCCTCGACCACTGGGGCATCGTCAAGGCCGACGTGGGCCTCAAGGACGGCCGCATCGCCGCCATAGGCAAGGCCGGCAACCCGGACATTCAGCCCGACGTGACCATCGCCATCGGCGCCAGCACCGAAGTCATCGCTGGCGAAGGGATGATCCTCACCGCCGGCGGCATCGACTCGCACATCCACTTCATCTGCCCGCAGCAGATCGAAGAGGCGCTGATGAGCGGCGTGACCACCATGATCGGTGGCGGCACCGGGCCTGCTACCGGCACCAACGCCACCACGGTGACGCCCGGCCCCTGGCACATGGCGATGATGCTCAAGGCCGCCGACGCCTTCCCGATGAACATCGGTTTTACCGGCAAGGGCAACGCCTCGCTGCCCGAACCGCTGATCGAGCAGGTCAAAGCCGGTGCCATCGGCCTCAAGCTGCACGAGGACTGGGGCACCACCCCGGCGGCCATCGACAACTGCCTTTCCGTGGCCGACCAGTACGATGTGCAGGTGGCGATCCACACCGACACCCTGAACGAGTCCGGCTTCGTCGAGACAACCTTGGGCGCCTTCAAGGGCCGCACCATCCACACCTACCACACCGAGGGGGCCGGCGGCGGTCATGCGCCGGACATCATCAAGGCCTGCGGCTTCCCCAACGTGCTGCCCTCCTCGACCAACCCGACCCGGCCCTTCACCCGCAACACCATCGACGAGCACCTGGACATGCTCATGGTCTGCCATCACCTCGACCCGAGCATCGCCGAGGACGTGGCCTTCGCCGAAAGCCGTATTCGCCGCGAGACCATCGCCGCCGAGGACATCCTGCATGACCTCGGCGCCTTTTCCATGATCAGCTCCGACAGCCAGGCCATGGGCCGCGTCGGCGAGGTGATCACGCGCACCTGGCAGACCGCCGACAAGATGAAGAAACAGCGCGGCGCCCTGCCCGAGGACGCCCCCGGCAACGACAACTTCCGCGCCAAACGCTACATCGCCAAGTACACCATCAACCCGGCCATCACCCACGGCATCAGCCACGAGGTGGGCTCGATCGAAGTCGGCAAATGGGCGGATCTGGTGCTCTGGCGCCCGGCCTTCTTCGGCGTCAAACCAACGCTGATCCTCAAGGGCGGCGCGATTGCCGCCAGCCTGATGGGCGATGCCAACGCCTCCATCCCGACACCGCAGCCGGTGCACTACCGACCGATGTTCGCCAGTTACGGCGGTTCGCTGCACGCGTCGAGCTTCACCTTCATCAGCCAGGCCGCCTTCGAAGCCGGCGTGCCGGAACAGCTGGGGCTGAAGAAGAAAATCGGCGTGGTCCGGGGTTGCCGCCAGGTGCAGAAAAAGGACCTGATCCACAACGACTACACGCCGGACATCCAGGTCGACCCGCAGAACTATCAGGTGCGCGCCGATGGCCAGCTGCTCTGGTGCGAGCCGGCCGAAGTGCTGCCGATGGCGCAGCGCTACTTTCTGTTCTGATCTTCACGGAAAGCGCGGCAGCTGACAGGCCGCAGCGCCAACGAAAAGCCCAGGCTTGTCCGCAAGCCTGGGCTTTTCATATCCGTACCCCCGCTCCCGGCCGACACTGATGGCACCACCTTGGTGCGCTACATCTTTTGAGTGCATACCCGCGATGCATCCGCAAAGTCGAACGGCAATGAATTTCTGATCTGAAATTCGCATCAATCTTGTATACAAATTATCCTGCACGATGCCTCGGAGCGCCTAGACTCGAGGCATCGGGCGCAACCGCCTCAGTGATCGTCGCCTGATAATTCGCGAGCTCTGTCGTACGCGGAACAAGAACTGCATACAAAAATCCACAGTCTTGCTCAGAGCGCATCCCATGAATCACGACGACTTTCAGATCAAGCAGATCGACCCCAGTCTCTATAACGCGGATCTCGCGCCGCTCCCCCCGGCTGAACGCAAATGGGGCTGGTTCGAGATCTTCAACGTGTGGTCCAACGACATACAGAGTCTGTTCGGCTACACGCTGGCCGCCACGCTTTTCATCAGCTACGGGCTCAATGGCTGGGCGGTTCTGACGGGTATCGTCCTGGCCGGCTTTATCGTGATGGGGCTGGTGCACCTCACCGGAAAACCGAGTGTGAAGTACGGCATTCCGTTCCCCGTCATGGCGCGGGCGAGCATGGGCGTACGCGGTGCTAACTTCCCGGCGGTCGTCCGCGGCATCGTCGCGATCTTCTGGTATGGCGTGCAGACCTACTTTGCCTCGACTGCCGTTGCGCTGCTGCTCCGGGCCTTCATGGGCACCGATCCGCAGGCGGCGACGCTGCTCGGCCTGACTGCCATCGACTGGGCCGCCTACGTGATGGTCTGCGTGTTTCAGGTAGCGCTGTTCGTTCGCGGCGTCGACTGGGTAACGCGCTTTCTCAACTGGGCCGGCCCGCTGGTCTACCTGGTGATGATCGTGTTGATGATCGCCATCTGGTATCAGGCCGGCCCGAGCCTGCTGGGTGCCCTTGGCGACATTTTCAGCGGCAGCGGCGAACATGCCGGCGGTCCGATTGCAGCATTCGCGGCAGTGGTCGGCACCATGGTCGCCTACTTTGCCGCGGTGGTAATCAACTACGGCGATTTCGCCCGCTTCGTGAAAGACGAGCGGCAGATGCGCATCGGTAATTTCTTCGGCCTGCCTGTGAGCCTGGCGGTTTTCTCGATGATCGCGCTGGTGATCACCGCCGGCACCGTGGTCGTATTCGGAGAGACGCTGACCAACCCGACCGACATCGTGGCACGCATCGACAATGTCACCCTGACGGTGGTCGCCGCGATCACCTTCTTCGCCGCTACGGTGGGCATCAACCTGGTCGCCAACTTCATCCCTCCGGCCTACGACATCGCCAACCTGGCCCCCGCCAGGATCAGCGCCCGGACCGGTGGCTTCATCACTGCCGCCATCGCCTTTTTCATCGGCGCGCTGTGGGTGGCCTTCATCAGCGAAGTGGGCATCGCCGCCTTTGTCGATACGCTGGGCGCGGCGCTGGCGCCGCTGTACGGCATCATCGTGGCGGACTACTACCTGGTCTGGCGTCAGCGTCTGGATGTACAGCAGCTGTTCTGCGCCGAACGTACCGGCATTTACCACTTCAACGCTGGCTGGAACCGCAAGGCAATGATCGCGTTCGGCGTGAGCGCCGTGTTCTCCGTGGCCTCGGTATGGACGCCCGGACTGGAGAGCCTGTCCGGTTTCGCCTGGCTGCTGGGCGCACTGTTTGGCGGCACGCTGCACTATGTGCTGATGCGCAAGCAGCCCCTTCTTGTCACCCCGGTACAACCCGCGCCGCTGGGGTGAGCGTCGCTGCAAACGAGGCCGGGCATGCTAGAGTGTCCGGCCTTTTTCATCGCTCAGGGCCTTGCGATGGTGCGAACCCTCCTCGACGACCTGCTCACGGTGCAGCGTATCAGTGCCGTGCCGGCCATCCTGCAGGTCCTCAGCGAAACGACCGGCCTGCGCTTCGCTGCAGTTGCCCGCGTTACCGAGACGAACTGGACCGCCTGTGCCGTGTTCGATCGTATCGAGTTCGGTCTGAAGGTCGGCGGGGAACTCGACGTGACCACCACCCTGTGCAGCGAGATTCACGCCTCCCATCAGCCGATCATCATCAGCCAGGTCAGCGCCGATCCGGACTACTGCCACCATCACACGCCGCAGATCTATGGGTTCGAAAGCTACATCTCGGTCCCGGTGCTGCGCGCCGATGGCAGTTTCTTCGGCACGCTCTGCGCGCTGGACCCGCTACCCCGCGACCTGTCCAGCCCGGCGACGCGCGCAATGTTCGAATCCTTCGCCCGTCTGCTGACCCTGCAGCTCGATGCCGAGGAGCAGCAGCAGCGCACGCGCGCCGCGCTGGCCGACGAGCGCCTCACCGGCCACCAGCGCGAACAGTTCATCGCCCTGCTCGGCCACGACCTGCGTACCCCGCTGGCCTCGATCCAGGCGGCCAGCGACCTGCTGCTGCGACGCTCGACGGAAGTCGGCACCCAGCAACTGGCCGAGCACGTGCGCACCGCCAGCCAGCGTGCCTCGCGCATGGTGGATGACCTGCTGGATTTCGCCCGCGGTCAGCTGGGCAACGGCATTCCGCTGAACTGGACGACGCCACCGGAGCTCAATCGCACCCTGCGCCAGGTGACCGACGAGCTGCGCAATGCGCATCCGCGACGGGTTCTGCTCGAGCGGCTGTCGCCGCTGGAGATGTTCGAGTGCGATCCGGACCGCATCGCGCAGCTGCTCGCCAACCTGATCACCAACGCCCTGCATCACGGCGCCAGCACCGGCCCGGTGATCGTGACGGCGCAGACCGACGACGGGCATTTCGAACTCGCCGTACACAACCGCGGCACGCCGATTGCGGCCGAACACCTCGAGCGGCTGTTCCAGCCCTACTGGCAGGACCAGGGAGGCTCCAGCCGAGGAGGTCTGGGGCTCGGCCTGTACATCGTCGACCAGATCGCCCGTGCCCACGGCGGCAGCATGCGTGTCAGTTCCAGTGCCGAAGCGGGCACCACCTTCACCTTCTCGATGCCGATCCGCCGCGATTGATCAACGCAGCTGGCTGTCCTTGCTACCGCGACGGTTGTAGCCGCTGAACCTGGCATCTTCCTTGTCCTGCGCCGCCTGGCACTTGATGCACAGGCGTACACCCGGCACCGCCTGGCGGCGCGCCTCGGGAATCCTCTCTCCGCATTCTTCGCAGTGCTTCAGGCTTTCGCCCCGAGCGAGTCGGCTGCGGGCGCGCTGTACGGCATCTTCGACGGTGCTGTCGATCTGCTCCTGTACCGCGCCATCTCCTGCCCAACCGGTGGCCATCGCAACCTCCTCGGCCCGCCGGGCCAGTTCTTGGGTGTGCCTGCATTGGAACGGTATTCGCGCCGGGGGTTTCCAAAAAGCCGCGCCGTGAACCGCCGGATTTCCGTTAGGCCACGCACCGGCGCCGCCTGTCGATCCGCTGGCGCCAAATCGACGAGCGGGGCTCGCTGACCGACCAGCTTGACTATCCTCGGCCCGGTTCAGGCAAGCCGTGGCAGCCAGCAGCGCTCCGGTCCGGTCTTGCCGCAGGTGGTCGTCACCGGTCGGCCGTTCAGTCTTCTCACCAGTGAAGCAGCATATGCACAGACGATATCTGCTCGCGCTGACCATCGCGCTCGGCGGCTGCGCCAGCCAACCTGAAGTGGTGGAACGCGAGGTCGGCCAGTTCGACCTCAAGCTCGGCACCGCACCGACTCGCAGCATGGCCCAGGGGCTGGTGCAGCCCACCACGGCCGGCACCTTTCGTGGGGGCCTCGATCTGACCCACGCCAGTGGCGTCTACCTCGGCCAGTGGTCGCCCAGCGTCGGACTGCTCGACGGCAGTCAGCTGGAGCTCAACAGCTATGTCGGTTACGCCCAGCCACGGCTCGACGACTCGCTGGGTTACGAGCTCGGCGTGATCCGCTATAGCTTTCCCGAGCTGCAGGCCAAGAACCGCGAGGAGTACTACGCCGGCGTCAACCTGGGCAGCAGCCGGCTGGGTGGCGCGCTGAGCAGTTCGCTGGGGCGGACCGACAGCACGCTGTTTCTCGACCTGGGTGCGCTGCGGCCGTTCGATGTCGGGGTACGCCTGAAGTACGCCAGCCACACCCTGGACAGCCCGCTGTACTACCCCGGCGGCAGCGTGCGGGTGTTCAACGACTGGTCTCTGAACCTGTCGCGGCGCCTGCTCGGCATGCAGCTGGATCTGTCCTACACCGATACCAGCCTGCGCGGCGCGCAATGTGGCGTCTATTCGGGGCAGAACACCTATTGCGAAGGGTTCATGATGTTCAAGGCCGAACGCTCGTTCTTCTAGCGTCGCCGACGTCTGCCGGCGCTATCCCCATCGAAAACGCAGCTGCGCATTGCCGACCGCCAGCAGGAAGGCCGCTGCGGCGAAGCCGTAGAGCAGCCCGAGGTTGCCATCCTGAAACAGCCAGGAGCCCAGCACCGGCCCGGTGGCCATGCCCATGAAGCGGAAGAAGTTGTAGCTGCCCACAGCGGTGGCGCGGTTGTGCTGGTACAGGTCCATCAGCAGACTGGTCTGCACCGGCAGCGACAGCCCGAGAAACAGCCCGAACGCCGTTACCGCCACCACCAGCGCGACCAGCGACAGAGGCGCCACCGCCACAAACAGCAGCAGGCTGAGCGCATTGAGCAGCGCCGTGACCAGCAGCATCGGCCGCGGTCGCCAATGCCCGAGCAGCCGACCGCCGACGTAGCTGCCGATCACCACGGCCACCGACAGCGGCAGAAACACCAGCCCTTTTTCGCTGGCGCTCAGGCCGTAGACCGCATCCAGCACCCGCGGCATGAACACCAGGTAGTTGTAGAAGGCGTAGTACTGCACGAAGCTCAGCAGCATGATCGCCAGCCCCTGGCGGTTGCCCAGTACCTCCAGGTACTGCGCCGGATGAAAGGCGCGCGGCTCCCCGGCCGGCCGGATTTCCCGCAGCCAGATGGCGTTGCTCAGCAGCGCGGCCGCACCGACGATGGCCAGCAGCAGGAACACGTAGTGGAAGTCCAGATGCTCGCCGACGAAACCGCCCACCACCGGGCCGACCACCGGCCCCAGCGCCACCATCATCTGGAACGAAC
Organism: Stutzerimonas sp. LR2; assembly: GCF_055755175.1. NCBI lineage: Bacteria > Pseudomonadati > Pseudomonadota > Gammaproteobacteria > Pseudomonadales > Pseudomonadaceae > Stutzerimonas > Stutzerimonas sp. LR2. The sequence continues at coordinate 1,278,783 of NZ_JBVTRR010000001.1, read as the reverse complement.
CCATCGCCCGGCCGCGCGCGGCGCCTTCGAAGCGATCGCCGATCACCGTGACCGCCACCACCGCTCCGGCGGCGATGCCGACCGCCTGCAGCGCGCGGAACGCCAGCAGTGTCTCGATGCGATCGGCCAGGAAACAGCCCAGCGAAGCGACGATATAGATTGCCAAGCCGGCCAGCAGGGTGCGCTTGCGCCCACTGCGATCCACCAGCGGCCCGTAGACGATCTGCATGAAGGCCAGCACCAGCGTGAAGATCGAGATGCTGAGGTTGATCAGAAACGGCGTGGTGTGCAGCGCACCACCGAGCTCCGGCAGGATCGGCGCATACACGGTCTGAGTGAACGGCCCGAGAAAGGCGGCGAAGGCGACCATGAAGGTCAACAGGGGTGGGCTCATCCAGGCTCCAGTGGCGGCGGTGTTGCCCACCCGGGCAGCGATGGCTGTCCGGGCGGGTCAGCGGCTTACTCCTTGACCTGCATGTACTCCTCGGCCCAGACGACATACTCGTCCGCGGTGGAATACTTGACCGACAACTGCGAGGCGTTGAGGTCCAGGGCGTCGACCTGACGCTGCTCGCGCAGGCAGTCGTAGGTCGCCTTGATCGCTGCGAAGTAGGCTGCGTGGCCGTTGACCACGATGCGCACGCCGAGCGCGGCCAGCCGCGCGTTGTCGCGCAGGTTGGGGTTGCCGTAGGTGACCAGCATCAGCGGCTTGCTGAGCTGGCTGGCAATGCTTTCCAGATGATCGAAATCCTCGATGCCGACCAGGCAGATGGCATCAGCACCGGCCTTTTCGTAGGCCTGGGCGCGTGCGATGACTTCCTCGAAGCCGATCACGCCGGCGTTGGTGCGACCGATGATGGCCATCTCCGGATCGACTCGCGCCTCCAGCGCCGCGCGGATCTTGCCGACGGCCTCGAACATGCCGATGAGGTCGGTGGAGCGGCGACCGAATTTGGGTGGCAGCAGGGTGTCCTCGATGGTCAGCGCGGAAATCCCGGCGCGCTCCAGTTCGGAAACGGTGCGCATCACGTTGAGCGCGTTGCCGTAACCGTGGTCGGCATCGGCCAGCACCGGCAACTGGGCGACGCGGCAGATGCGCGTGGCCTGCTCGACGAACTCGCTCAAGGTGATGAGGTTGAAGTCCGGCGCGGCCAGCACCTGCAGCGAGGCCACCGAGCCACCGAGAATGCCGACCTCGAAGCCGAGATCGGCGGCGATGCGTGCCGACATCGGGTCGAACACCGACGCCGTGTGGAAGCAGCGGTCGGCGTTGAGCAGCTCGCGGAAGTTGCGTCGCAGGTCATGATGAGAGAGTCGCGGCATATAGGCTCCGTTTGTTGTATGCGTTGCACGCAAGGGTCGAATCGCCCTGTCTGTTCATTTCAATATCGATGCTGAGAAGCTGTTCGGCCATCCGAATGGCACATTTGCCGTTTATCCGCCGGCTGCGGGCTGGCGGCGCTGCACATAGGCCATGCACAGCCCGCTGGCGATGATCACCGCCATGCCGATCAGGGCGCCGGCATCCGGTGCGTGATCGAAGGCGAGGTAACCCACCACCCCGGCGAACACGATCTGGCTGTAGGTGAACGGCGCCAGTGTCGCCGCGCTGGCGAAGCGGAAGGCGTTGGTCAGCAGCAGATGGCCGAGCATGGCCATGCCACCGAGGGCGCCCATCAGCAGCGCGTCGTGCAGCGTCGGCGTGCGCCAGTTGAAGATCACCAGCACGCTCAGGGCCACGCAGCCGACCAGGCTGGTCAGGTAGTTGCTGGTCACCGGATGGTCGGTTCCGGCCAGGCGCCGCGTGATCAGCTGATAGACCGTGAACGACAGCGCCGCCCCCAGCGGCAGCAGCGCTGCCGGAGTGAACAATGCCGACCCCGGACGCACGATGATCAGCACGCCGAGCAGACCGAACCCCACCGCGATCCACTGGCTGGGATTGATTCGCTCACCGAGCAGCGCCGAGGCGACGGTCACCAGCACCGGCGTCAGGAAGATCACCGCGGTCGCCTCGGCCAGCGGGATGAAATGCAGGCCGTTGATGAACAGCAGGCTGACGCTGACCAGGCTCAATCCGCGCAGCAGCTGCGGCCAGGGCCGCAGGGTGCGAAACACGCGCTGCCCCATGCGCGGCACGAACAGCGCCGTCATCAGCACCGTCTGCGCCACGTAGCGGGCCCAGATGACCAGAAAGACGGGGTAGATCTCCGAAAGGTGTTTGGCCAACCCGTCATGGCTGGCCAGCAGCAGACCCGACAGCAGTATCAGCAGAACGCCATAGAGCGGGTGGTGATGATCGTTCAACGCTCGCCTCACTTGTTAGCAGACTAAGCATTATGCCTGCCAAGGCCTGCGGATGCTCCATCAATCGGCTGACTGGTGCTGCCACGGCGACGAGCCGGCTGGCCAGTTGACACCCTCTGACCGCGGACCTGTACACCCGCCCCCGCAAGCCGTCCGCTGGCGAGCAAAACACCGCCGTTTCGCGTATGATCGCCGGCTTTTTGCCGGGCCGCGTGGCGTTTCGCGGCGTTCGAGTGTAGTCGTGATGTACCAGTTGAGAGCGATGCAGGAGCGCGATATCCCTGCCGTCCTGGCGATCCAGGAAGAATCCTATGCTGCCGAGGTACTGGAAGACGAAGCGGTGATCCGCTCGCGCCTGGCGGCCTGCCCGCACCTGGCCTGGGTAGCCGAGGACGTCGAGGGGGTCTGCGGCTACCTGTTCGCCTACCCGTCGCGGCTGGGCAAGGTTACGCCGCTGGACGGTGAATTCCACAGTGACGGTGAAGCCGATTGTCTGTACCTGCATGATCTGGCCGTGGCCCGTCGCGCCGCCGGTCGCGGCATCGGTCCGGCGCTGGTACGCCACAACCTGAAGCAGGCCAGCAGCATCAGGCTGCGCTATTCGGCGCTGGTCTCGGTACAGGATTCGACCGGTTTCTGGTCGCGCCTGGGCTACCAGGCCCATGACGAACTCGAGCCGCCACAGGCCGGCAACCTGGCCAGCTATCAGATCCCGGCGGTATACATGGTGCGCAGCCTGCACCAGTAAGGCGCACGCTTGCGCCAGGACCGCACCACGCGCACCGCAACGGTGCGCGGCAGGCCCCAATATCTGGCACAAAGATCCCTGGAGCCGCCACCAGTCCTGTCCGAACGCCCGATTGGCAAGCCCCTTGCTCTGCTTCGGCAAACGATCCGACCGGAACATTGCAATGCTGGTGATTCGCCAACGCATCGCGGCCCGCCCTGAATGGCAGGCCGAACTCGAACTGACCTACGACGCGCGCAGCAAGAGTCGCCTGCGCTGCTTCAGCAGCAGCGGCGAAGACGTCGGCCTGTTTCTCGAGCGCGGCCAGCCGCCACTCGCCGACGGTGAGTGCCTGCTGGCAGCCGATGGCCGTGTGGTGCGCGTGCGCGCCCGCCCCGAACAGCTGTTGCACGTCACCTGCGCCAGCGCCTTCGAGCTGACCCGCGCGGCCTACCACCTGGGCAACCGCCATGTCGCCCTGCAGGTCGGCGACGGCTGGCTGCGCCTACTCGACGACTATGTACTCAAGGACATGCTCTTGCAGCTGGGCGCCCAGGTCGAACACATCGAGGCGCCCTTCCAGCCGGAGCATGGCGCCTACGGTGGCGGCCATCATCATTCCCACGCCGGCGAGGCGGAGTTCAGTTACGCACCGCGCCTGCACCAGTTCGGCGTACGCCCGTGAACGCGGCGGGCGCGCCCGTCCCGGCCTGGGCCCTGCTCCGGCTGGCCAGCCCGCAGCTGCCGATCGGCGGCTACAGCTATTCCCAGGGGCTGGAGATGGCGGTGGAGAACGGCCAGGTGAACGACCCGGACAGCGCCCGGCGTTGGCTGGAGGATCAACTGCTGCTCAACCTCGCCCGCTTTGAGGCGCCGCTGCTGCTCGCACACTGCGAAGCAGCGGCACAGGACGACTGGCCGCGCCTGTTGCATCTGGCTGCCGAACACCGCGCCAGCCGCGAAACCCGCGAGCTGCAGCTGGAAAGCCGGCAGATGGGCTATTCCCTCGCGCAGCTGCTCGACGGCCTGCCGGAACTCGACCAGCCGGGGCGTGACTGCCTGGCCGCCGCCGACGAGCCCGGCTTGACCCTGGCCTGGGCGCTGGCCGCCCGTGCCTGGCGGATCGAACCCGCCGATGCACTGGCCGCCTGGCTGTGGGGCTGGCTGGAAAATCAGCTGGCGGTGCTGATGAAGACCCTGCCGCTGGGGCAGCAGGCGGCGCAGCGGTTGACCTCGCAGCTGTTGCCGGTCCTGAGCCAGGCGCAGCGGGAAGCGAGTCAGCTGCCGGAAGCGGCCTGGGGCAGCGCGCCGTTTGGATTGGTGCTGACCAGCATGGCGCATGAGCGGCAGTACAGTCGGTTGTTTAGGTCATGAGGGTCACAAGCTTTCAGGCAACTCGGACCCCAACCCCCGTCAGGAAGCCGAGCGCAGTTGCCGTGGAGGGGGTTGAGCGGCATGGATGCCGCGAGAGCTGCGATGGACCAGGGATGGCCCTTCGCAGCGTGCCCCCGGAGCGGCGATGGAGTGAGGGCACCCTTCGCGCAGCGAAGGGCCGGATGTCGGCGTCGCCTTCTCTTTGGTTACTTTCTCTTGGCGAGACAAGAGAAAGTGACGCGCCGTGCAAGGCGCAACCTGCAGTCCCAGCCGAGAAAGCGCGGCGCCTGACAACACTGCGTACGCCACCATCGATCACCCAAGGATTTCTATTCCCCCTGCCCCAATCGGCAGCAGCACCCTTCGCATCAACCCCGAGGCACCCACACTGCCTCCCAGAGGAGACCACCCATGAGCACACAACCCCTGCGCGTCGGCATTGGCGGGCCGGTCGGTTCCGGCAAGACCGCCCTGACCCTCGCCCTGTGCCAGGCCCTGCGCGACCGTTACAACCTCGCCGTGGTGACCAACGACATCTACACCCAGGAAGACGCCCAGTTCCTCGTGCGTAACGAGGCCCTGGCGCCCGAGCGGATCATCGGCGTGGAAACCGGCGGCTGTCCGCACACGGCGATCCGCGAGGACGCCTCGATCAACCTCGAAGCCGTGGAGCAGCTCAACCGGCGCTTTCCCGGCCTGGATCTGATCATCGTCGAGTCCGGCGGCGACAACCTCTCGGCCACCTTCAGCCCGGAGCTGTCGGACCTGACCATCTACGTGATCGACGTGTCCGCCGGCGACAAGCTGCCGCGCAAGGGCGGCCCGGGCATCTGCAAGTCCGACCTGCTGGTGATCAACAAGATCGACCTCGCACCCATGGTCGGTGCCTCGCTGGAGGTGATGGACCGCGACGCCCGCAAGATGCGCGGCGAGCGCCCGTTCGTCTTCAGCAACCAGAAGGTCGGCCAGGGTCTCGAGGAGATCATCGCCTTCATCGAAAAACAGGGAATGCTCAGCGCCGCCTGACGTCCGCCCGATCATCCAAGGAGTCTCTATGAACCTGCGCAAACCACTGCTCGCCACCCTTCTGCTGCTCAGCCCGACCCTGGCACTGGCACACCCCGGCCACGATCACGCCGGCGTGCTGTCCGGTATCGCTCACCCCGTCTTCGGTCTCGATCACCTGCTGGCGATGGTCGCCGTCGGGCTATGGGCGGCCCAGCAGACCGGCAAGGCGCGCTGGGCGCTGCCGCTGATCTTCGTCGCCACCATGCTGCTGGGCGGCCTCGCCGGCTTTGCCGGTATCGAGATGCCGCTGATGGAAACCGGCATTGCCGGCTCGGTATTCGCACTGGGCTTGTTGGTGGCACTGGCGGTACGTCCGCCTCTGCCGATGGCCGCCCTGCTCACTGCGCTGTTCGCCATCAGCCACGGCGTCGCCCATGGCCTGGAACTGCCGGAGCTGTCCAGCCCGTGGGGTTATGCCACCGGCTTCGTGCTGGCCACGGCCGCCCTGCACGCGGCCGGTTACGCAGCGGTGCGCTACCTGCCGCAGGCCGCCGCGCCGCTGGTGCGCATCGCCGGTGCCGCCTCGGCGCTGACCGGCGCCTGGCTGCTGGCCAGCTGAGCGCGGCGATGCGTCAGTGATAGTGCCGTCGCAGCGCTACGTTGAGGCGATCGACCACCTCGGCCCAGTCGGCATCCTCGAGGATCTCCTCACGCAGGAAGCTCGCCTGGGCCGGCGTCCAGAAGGGCGCGTCCGCCAGGTAGATGTCGTCCGCCAGGGGTGAGTGGGTTTCGATGAAGCGCCTGATCGACACGTCGTCGTTGGGCAGCCCCAACTGTTCGAACAGGTTATGGAAGGCGTGGGTCGATGCGTCCATGTTGAGCCTCCGATGCTGACGCGGGGATGAACCTCTTGAGTATCGTCCATCCCCGCGAAAGCGCCGGCGCGAATCAGCGGAACGGCGGCTCGTCGAAGCTGCGCAGCTTGCGCGAGTGCAGCGAGTTCAGCTGGCTGCGCAACAGGTCGAGGGCGGCGATGCCGATCTTCAGGTGCTGGGTCACGGCGCGCTCGTAGAACGCATTGGCCGACCCGGGCAGCTTGATCTCGCTGTGCAGGGGCTTGTCCGACACGCACAGCAGCGTGCCATACGGCACGCGCAGGCGATACCCCTGGGCGGCGATGGTGCCGCTCTCCATGTCCACCGCCACCGCCCGCGACAGGTTGATCAGCGGCCGCTCCTGGGCCCAGCGCAATTCCCAGTTGCGATCGTCGTAGGTCAGCACGGTGCCGGTGCGCAGACGCTTCTTCAGTGCCTCGCCCTGCTCCCCGGTGATGCGTGCAGCCGCATCCTGCAGCGCCTGCTGCACCTCGGCCAGCGCCGGCAGCGGAATATGCGGCGGCAGCACGCGGTCGAGGATGCCGTCGCGCCGCATGTAGGCGTGCGCCAGCACGTAATCGCCGATGGACTGCGACTGCCGCAACCCGCCGCAGTGGCCGATCATCAGCCAGCAATGCGGTCGCAGCACCGCCAGGTGATCGGTGATGTTCTTGGCGTTGGACGGACCGACGCCGATGTTCACCAGGGTGATGCCGTGGCCGTCTTCGGCAATCAGGTGATAGGCCGGCATCTGGTAACGGTGCCAGAGCACACCGCCGATGATCGCCTGCGCCTCGCCCTCCTCCATGCCACGTTCGATGATCACGTTGCCCGGCAGCACCATGCGGGTGAAACGGGTGTCGTCACGCAGCATGTCCAGGCCGTGGCGGATGAACTGGTCGACGTAGCGGTGGTAGTTGGTCAGCAGGATCCACGGCTGCACATGGCGCCAGTCGCTGCCGGTGTAGTGCACCAGCCGGCGCAGCGAGAAATCCACCCGTGCGCCGTCGAACAGTGCCAGCGGATAGGGGTCGGCGTGCTCCCAGTCGTAGAGCCCGTCGGCGATGTCGTCGGTCGCGGCGGACAGGTCGGTGCTGGGAAATACCCGCGCCAGTTCGGCCGCAGTCACGCCGGTGCCGGCCAGCTCGTCGCCCTGTTCGATCACGTAGGGATAGGGAATGTTGCGGTCGCTCATGCCGACCTCAACGGTGACGTTGAAATCCTGGATCAGCGGCTTGAGCTGATCGAGCAGGTAGGCGCGAAACGCGGCCGGGTGGGTCACCGTAACGCTGTACACGCCGGGCGCCTGCACCTTGGCATAGGCGCGGGTCGAAGCCGGCACTTCGCCGTGGCATTCATAGGTCAGACGCAGCTGCGGATAGCGGAACAGGCTGCGCTCCTGCAGGCTCGGCTCGGTGCGGCTGGTCACGTAACGTTTGAGCGCCTGGTTGAGCGCCGTGGTGGCGCGCGCGTGCAGTTCGGCAAGGTAGTCCACTGCAGCTTCTGCGCTGGTGGCAATGCGGAAAGTATCACCGGCTGGATTCATGCTGGATTCCTTGTTCAGTCGTTGGAAACATCTTGCCTGCTCATCGATGACAGCGATAGCGCCGCAGACACCTCATCCGTTGCTCGCCTCACGCCAAGCCCCTCGGCCAATGCCTGCAGCGCCTGCTGCAATGGCACCAGCCCGGGCGCCGCACTCAGGCTGAGGCGAAGCGCATCCGGCGCATCGGGGCCGACGGCAAACACCTGTGCCGCCGCGCACTCGATGGAAGCGGCGTGGGCAATGCCGGCCAGGCCGACCTCGCCATCCGTGGCCGTCAACCAAAGGTGCGGCGAAACGGGCCCCGTCACCCTTGGTCCTAGCAGCTTGCGCGCCATCTTCCAGCGCCGCTCGATCTGGCGACGCTGCCAGGCCAGCCGACGCAGCGCCGTGCCGTCCTCGATCCACTCACTTGCCAGGCGCAGGCACAGCGGCGAGAGCGCCCAGCCGGTGGCCTGCGCTTCCGGATCGATGCGCCCCAGCCATGACCCGGGCGTGGCGATGAAACCGAAACGCAGCCCGGGCGCGACGGTCTTCGACAGGCTGCCGACCAACACGCTGCGCTCACCCAGCAACGTCGCCAGCGGTGGTTCGTCACCGAGGGCTCCGTAGACATCATCCTCGATGATCAGCAGATCGTGCCGACGCGCCAGCTCCGCGATCGCCTCGCGCCGCTCGCGGTCCATGCTGACGCCCGTGGGATTCTGCAGGCAGGGCGTCAGCACCGCGACCCGCGCACCGGTGGCCCGAGCCTGGCGATCGAACTCCTCGGGCACGATGCCGTGCTGATCGAGCGCCACACCATGCAGAGGCAGGCGCAGCTGACGCGCAGCGGCCTTGATGCCGGGCGAGGTCAACGCCTCGACCAACACCGGTTCGCCCGGCGCACACAGGCCCAGCATGGCGGCAAACACACCCTGCTGTGCACCGGCACAGAGCAGGACCTGCCCCGGCGGCAGCTCCAGCCCGCGACGCTGCAACCAGTGGCTGACCGCGACGCGCCCGCGCTGCAGCGCCGAGGCCGAGGGGTAGCCCTGCAACAGCGCAAGCTCTGACGATGCTCCCAGCGCCGCCAGGCTGCGGTGCAGATCCCGATCGTCCGCGTCCAGCACCGGCAAATTGGTCGACAGGTCCAGGCGCGCCGGCACGGCCTCCGGCTGCTTGAGCAGGAACAGGCTGGCCTCGCGGCTGCTTGCCAGCACAAAGGTGCCGCGGCCGACCTCACCGCCAACCAGATGCCGTCGCGCGGCCTCGCGATAGGCCTGCATGGCCGTGCTCGGATTGAGCCCCAGCGCCCAGGCCAGCCGGCGCTGCGGAGGCAGGCGATCGCCTGGCTTGAGTTCGCCGCGCTCGATTGCCGCGGAGATCGCATCCACCAGCGCCAGGTAGCGTGGTTGATCGTTATCGCTAAGCTTCGGAAGCCACATTGCCTGCCATGCAATATAAGGATTTACCCATACAATGATCCGACCTAGGCTCTCCGTCAAACCACTGAGGAGCCGCCATGTTCGATCTCACCGCACTGCGCCAGGCCGCCGAACTGATCGGCCGGCATGTTCCGCCGACCCCACAGTACAACTGGCCGCTACTGTCGCAACGCCTCGGCTGCGAAGTCTGGGTCAAGCACGAAAACCACACGCCGGCCGGTGCATTCAAGGTTCGCGGCGGCCTGCTCTACGTGCATGAGCTGCTCGGGCGCGAGCCACGACTGCCCGGCATGATCAGCGCCACCCGCGGCAATCACGGCATCAGCCTGGCGATGGCCGCGCGACAGGCCGGCGTGCCGCTGAAGATTCTGGTACCGCTGGGCAACTCGACGGAAAAGAATGCGGCGATGCGCGCCTGCGGCGCCGAAGTCATCGAACACGGTGAGGATTTCGACACGGCGCGCCAGCAAGCCGCCGAGCTGGCGAGACAGAGCGGCTGGCATTTCGTCCCCGCGCTGCATCCGGACCTGATTCGCGGGGTCGCCACCTATGCCCTGGAGCTCTTCGAGGCCGCGCCGCCGCTGCGCCGCGTCTACGTGCCCATCGGCATGGGCTCGGGGATCTGCGGCCTGATTCGCGTCCGCGACCTGCTGGGGCTGGACTGCGAAATCGTCGGCGTCGTTTCCAGCGCAGCGGACGCATACGCACAGAGCTTCGAGCAGGGGCGGATCGTCTGCACCAAGACCGCCGATACGTTCGCCGATGGCATGGCCTGCCGGATGCCTGCTGCCGAAGCACTGGAGATCATTGCCGAAGGTGCCGCACGCATCGTGCGAGTCGATGACGGCGAAATCCGCCGGGCGATCGTCGCGCTCCACGAAGACACCCACAACACCGCGGAGGGCGCCGGCGCCGCCGCACTGGCTGCCGCCATTCAGGAACGCGCGCTTAACACGGGGGAACGCGTTGCCGTCGTGCTCAGCGGCGCCAACATCGATCGCCGTGTGCTGGCGGGGATACTGGCGGGCCACGTGCGGTGTTCCGACTGACGTGTGCGATGCCAGCAAGGCAGAAGGCTGCCTGTTAAATCAGGAAACGAGTCCGTCGCCGCAGGCAATTCCCGTCTGGCCTGCGCAACGCCATACTCGCGCCCGCCCGGCTCAGCGCGCGCCTGCGAGGCGCCGGCCGGGGCATCGATCGACAGACAGGTAGACATCATGCAGGTAGCACATCCGGAAACGAGCCGCAGTCGTCTCGGCCAGTTCATCGAACGGCCAGCGTTCCAGCGCGGCATTCTGCTGCTCATCGTGATCAACGCGGCGATTCTCGGCATGCAGACCTCGGCCGCGCTGGTGGCGCGCTGGGGCGAGGCGCTGGTACTGCTGGATTCGCTGATCCTGGCGGTATTCGTTGCCGAGATCACCGCGCGCATCTATGTCCACCGTGCAGCGTTCTTCCGCGATCCCTGGAGTCTGTTCGACTTCAGCGTGGTCGCCATCGCCCTGGTGCCGGCCAGCGGTCCGTTCAGCATCCTGCGTGCCTTGCGCGTGTTGCGGGTGATGCGCATGGTGACCATGGTGCCGTCGATGCGCCGCGTGGTCGGCGCACTGTTGTCGGCAATTCCCGGGCTGGGCTCGATCGCCATGGTGCTGGCGCTGGTCTTCTACGTCTCGGCGGTGATCGCCACGGGCCTGTTCGCCGCCGACTTCCCCGAGTGGTTCGGCAGCCTTGGTCGTTCGGTGTACACCCTGTTTCAGGTCATGACCCTGGAAAGCTGGTCGATGGGCATCGTGCGCCCGGTGATGGAAATCTTCCCCTATGCCTGGGTGTTCTTCATCCCGTTCATCCTGATCGCCACCTTCACCATGCTCAACCTGTTCATCGCGATCATCGTCAATGCGATGCAGACGGTCACCGACGCAGACCGCGAAGCCACCCAGGCGAGCATCGAGGCGGCGCGCGAGCATATCGAAACAGACCTGCACGACGAGGTCCGTGCCCTGCGCGGGGAGATCGCCGAACTCAAGGAATTGCTGCGCCAGCAGCCTCGTCCCTGACGTAGCAGGCCCGACGGCAAGGGGCTGCCGCCGGACAAGGGCTCATAGATGCGGTGCGCTGCGCGCCAGCAGCGCGGCGATATCCAGCCCCCTCGGCAGGGTGCCGTGCACCCGCCCGTGGCCATCCAGCCGGCTGGCGATGAAGGCATCCGACACCGCGGCATCGCCCGCTTCGAGCAGCAGCTTGGCCTGCAGCGTCACGGCCACCTCTTCGGTCAGCTGGCGGGCGCGGTACTGGATGTCCTCGGTGTCGCCGAAGGCCGCCTTCAGTCGCTGGATATGCACTTTAAGACGCGCGTCACCGTGGCCATCGCCGAGTTCGGCGAACAGCACCTCCAGCACGCCGGGCTCTTTGGACAGCGCGCGCAGTACATCCAGGCATTGCACGTTGCCGGAGCCTTCCCAGATGGAATTCACCGGCGCCTCGCGATAAAGCCGCGGCAGGATGGTTTCCTCGACATAGCCGGCGCCGCCGAGGCATTCGCTGGCCTCGGCGATCATGGTCGGGGCGCGCTTGCAGATCCAGTACTTGCCGATGGCGGTGACCAGCCGGGCGAACTTGTCTTCGTGCTCGTCACGGCGATGGTCCTGGGCGCGGCCCATGCGCAGGGTCAGCGCCAGCGCTGCCTCGCTTTCCAGGGCAAGGTCGGCCAGCACGTTCTGCATCAGCGGCTGATCGAGCAGGGCACGCCCACCTACCCGGCGGTGCGCGCAATGATGCATGGCCTGTGTCAGCGCCTGACGCATCAGCGAGCTGGAGCCGATCATGCAGTCGAAACGGGTCGAGGCGACCATCTCGATGATGGTCGGCACGCCTCGGCCCTCTTCGCCAACCATCCAGGCCAGCGCGCCGCGGTACTCGACTTCGCTGGAGGCGTTGGCCCAGTTGCCCAGCTTGTTCTTCAGCCGCTGGATATAGAAGGCGTTGCGCGTGCCGTCCGGGCGATGGCGCGGCAGCAGGAAACAGGACAGCCCCTTGTCGGTCTGCGCCAGGGTAAGGAAGGCGTCGCACATGGGCGCCGAGCAGAACCACTTGTGGCCGATCAGCTCGTAGGCCTGCCCCGGCCCGCCAGCACCGACCGCAAAGGCACGGGTCGTGTTGGCACGCACGTCGGTGCCGCCCTGCTTTTCGGTCATGGCCATGCCGATGGTGACGCCCGCCTTCTGCTCCATCGGCACGTTGCGCGGGTCGTATTCGCGGGCGAGGATCTTCGGCAGCCAGCGTTCGGCAAGGTCAGGCTGCAGACGCAACGCCGGCACGCTGGCGTAGGTCATGGTCAGGGGGCAGCTGCTGCCGGCTTCGGCCTGGTTGTGCAGGTACATCAGCGCCGCACGCGCCACCTGCGCGCCGGGCTGGGGATCGGTCCAGGGCAGCGAGGGGATGCCATGCTCGACGGCGGTGCGCATCAGCTCGTGATAGGCCGGATGGAATTCCACCAGATCGATCCGATGACCGTAGCGATCATGGCTCTTGAACACCGGCCTGTTCTCGTTGGCGAGAAAGCCGGCCTGCATCAGTGGCCCACCGGCCAGCGCGCCATAGACATCCAGCCGCCCCTGGGCCCAGCCGGCATGATAGCGCTGCGTCCACTGTTGCAACGGCAGGTCGAGGCGGTAGAGGTTGGCGCCTTCGAGCGGCGGCACCTGGTTGATGACCTCATGGGTTTCGGCACAGGTCTGCGGAATCATCTGACGGCCCTCGTTTCGTTGCCGATGCGCGGCGGCTGTCAGCAAGCGTAGTCGGCGCATGCGAGCAACGGGCGGCGCGGTTGGATCAGCAGTGAAACACGCAGCGGCAGACCGCTTGAAGCGAGGTATCGGCCAAAAGGTCCGCGCCTCAGGCAATCGGCGCGGACGGCGGATTGCCGTTCGGTTGACTCGTGAGCATCTGTTCGGGGCCATGCAGCGGGAAGCGCACGCGGATGCAGAAGCGACTGCCCAGGCCGGGCCGCGACTGCTGGCTCAGCTGGCCGCCGAACACTTCGATCAGCCCGCGGCTGATCGCCAGGCCGATGCCGAGCCCGCCGTAGCGTCGGGTCATGGAGCCATCCACCTGGCGGAACTGGTGATAGAGGTAGGCCTGATCGGCGTCGCTGAAACCGATGCCACTGTCGATCACTTCTACCTCGAGCTGCACCTGGCGCTGTTCCACCGCGCCGCCGAAGCGCAACGTCACGGCGCCCCGCGAGGTGAACTTGACCGCGTTGTCGAGCAGATGACAGATGCTTTGCTCGAACTTCTCGCCGTCCCCGTACACGCGGTCCGGCAGCTTGCCGTCGAACTCCAGATCGAAGGCCAGCCCCTTGGCGCGCGCCTGGGGGCCGAACTGCTGCTCCAGCCGCACCGCCGTGTCGCGCAGGCTGAAGCGCTGGGCCTGCAGGCGCAGCTTGCCGGCGCGCAACTCGCTGAGCACGAGGATGTTGTTGACCAGGCGCATCATGTCCCGCGCCGAACCGGTGGCGATGTGCTGGTACTGCTGGAGTTCCTCCGGGGTTTCCGACGCCGGCAGCAGCTCGAGCGCGCCCATCACGCCCATCATCGGCGTGCGCAGCTCGTGGCTGATGTTGGAGAGAAACTCGTCCTTGAGCCGGTTGCTCTCGGCCAGCTCGCGGTTCAGCTGTTCCAGGTCGGAGCGGGCGTTCTCCAGGATCTTTGCCCGCTCGTCCTTCAGCGCGTTGATGCGATCGGCCAGCGCCATCGAAAGCAGCACCACCTCCAGCGCGGCCCCCAGCTGGCTGGCGTACATCGTCAGGAAGTTGTGCGGCAGGTGGCCGAGCACCATCAGGGTGTTGATCTGCCCTCCGACCAGCAACGCGCTCCAGGCAATGATGAAATAGCGCGCCACACGCATGCCGCGCAGCCAGGCCAGGATGCCGGCGGCGAACACCGCCAGGGTGAAGAGCAGCGCCAGCGCGGTGGCCAGGCGCAGCGACAGGCCATAGTCGGTGGTCAGCGCCAGCACCATGACCACCACCGAAAAACCGATGATCAGCCGCAACAGCCGGTCCATCCAGCGGCTGTGCTCGGCGGTGCGCAGGAAACTGCGGGTGAACAGGCAGCCGAACAACCCGGTGGCGCCGATCAGAAGGGGCGTCGCAGCGTTGGCCCACCAGGGCCGATCCGGCCAGAGAAACTGCACCCCGGCGCCGTTCACCGAGACCTGGTAGAGGCCAAACGCGGCGATATAGAGGATGTAGAACAGGTAGCTCTGGTCGCGGATGCTGATATAGATGAACAGGTTGTAGACCAGCATCGCCAGCAGCACGCCATAGATCATGCCCAGTACGTAGATGCGTCCCGGCTGCGCCTCCAGATAGGCGTGCTGCGACCAGAGGCTCAGCGGCACCTGAATCGAGCCTTCGCTCTCCACCCGCAGGTAGAGGCGCTGCGGCTGCTCGGGCTGGAGCTCGAGTTCGAACAGGTAGTTGCCCTGACGGATCTCGCGACTGGCCCAGGGCCGGGTGTCGCCGGTATCCCGGGCGAGGCGGTAGCCACCCTGCCCGTCGGACAGATAGAGCTGCAGGCTGTCCAGCGGCGGATACGCCACTTCCAGCAACCAGCGCCTCGCCCCCTGGGCGATCTGCGGCCGGTAGCTCAGATCGATGCGAACCCAGTGCACGGAGCGTGAATAGCCGGCGTTGAACACCGGCGTTCGATTGCGCTGGAAATGGCTTTCGAATGCGGGCGACGCGATGTCCTCTATGCCGATCTCTCCGCGCGGGTCCTCGAACACTTCCATCACCTGCCCGAGCGGCAAATGACGGGTGTGTTCGTCGAGCTCGACGGCGGCGGCCAAGGCAGGCAGAACAGCCAGGAAGAAGAGGAAGACGTACCGCATGATGCCTCGTGCAGGCCAGGCGACTACTGCGAACCCACCGTCGGTGAACTCTGTCGCCCGGTCCGAAAACCAAAGTGCCAGCAATCTACCACAGCGGCGTGCGCACCCGGAAAAAGCCGATTCGCCAGGATGACTTGGCCGATGACCGGTGCGCGCGGCGGTGGCGGATAGACGCACAACTGCCGCGTCCCGCCAGCGCGGTTTGGTGATAAGCTCGCACGCCATGAAAAACTTCACTTCCCGTCCCGTCGTCCTCTGCCTGTCCGGCCACGATCCCAGTGGCGGCGCCGGCCTGCAGGCGGACATCGAAGCCCTGCTGGCACAGGCCTGCCACGCTGCGCCGACCGTCACCGCGCTCACCGTGCAGGACACCGTCAACGTCTCCGACTTCCGCGTGCTCGACCGCGAGTGGGTACTCGCCCAGGCCAACGCAGTGATCGCCGACCTGCCCATCGCCGCCGTCAAGCTGGGCATGCTCGGCTCGGTTGAGATGGTCGAGACGGTGCTCGAGATCATGGCCCGGCTGCCGGGCGTGCCGCTGGTCTGCGACCCGGTGCTGCGCGCCGGCGGTGGCGGCGCGCTGGGCAAGGAGGATGTCGGCTACGCCATGCGCGAGCGGCTGTTCCCGGTTTCCACCATCGCCACGCCGAATCTGCCGGAAGCTCGGATCCTTGCCGAACTGCCGGAGGGCAGCGCCGACGAGTGTGCCGAGCGCCTGCTGCCGCATATCGGCCACCTGCTGATCACCGGCGGCCATGGCGACGAGAGCGAAGTGCACAACCGCCTGTATTGCCGCGACGGCAGTCGTCACGACTTCACTTGCGCGCGCCTGCCGGGCAGCTATCACGGCTCCGGCTGCACGCTTGCCAGCGCCCTGGCCGGTCGTCTGGCACTGGGCGAGGAGCTGACCAGCGCGGTCCGCTCGGCACTCGACTACACCTGGCGCACGCTGCGCGATGCCGAGGCCCCCGGCCACGGCCAGTACGTGCCGCGCCGCCTGCCCCTGGACCTGCCCTGACTGGAGACCAGCGCATGAAGGAATCGTCCCGCCTGCGCGGCCTGTACGCCATCACCGACAGCAAGTTGCTGGCCGATGGCCGCCTGCTGCCCTATGTCGAGGCGGCACTGAAGGGCGGCGCCCGCCTGCTGCAGTATCGAGACAAGACCAGCGACGAGGCGCGGCGGCTGCGCGAGGCCGATGCGCTGCAGGAGCTCTGCGCCCGCCACGGTGCTCAGCTGATCATCAACGATGATGCCGAGCTGGCCGCGCGCCTGGGCGTTGGCCTGCACCTGGGCCAGGAAGATGGTTCGCTGGCAGCCGCCCGGGCCCTGCTCGGCCGCCAGGCGATCATCGGTGCCACCTGTCATGCGCAACTGCCGCTGGCCGAGCAGGCGGCGCGTGACGGCGCCAGCTACGTCGCCTTCGGCCGTTTCTTCCAGTCCCACACCAAACCCGGCGCACCGGCAGCCAATCACGAATTGCTGCGTGAAGCCCGCGCCCGTATCGGCCTGCCCATCGTCGCCATCGGTGGCATCACGCTGGACACCGCGCCATCACTGATCGCCGAAGGCGTGCAGATGATCGCCGTGATCCACGCCCTGTTCGCCGCCGACAGCGCCGCCGAGGTCGAGCGCCGCGCCCAGGCCTTCAGCCAACTGTTCAACACGCCCTGATTCCGCCACGGCGGGTCGCTGATGCCGGCCCGCCCCTGTTTTGCGAGGCCCGCATGTCCCGTTCCGAAACCCTTTTCGCCAGCGCCCAGACCCACATCCCCGGCGGCGTCAACTCGCCGGTTCGCGCCTTCCGCAGCGTCGGCGGCACCCCGCTGTTCCTCAAGCACGCCGAAGGCGCCTATGTCATCGACGAGGACGACAAGCGCTACGTCGACTACGTTGGCTCCTGGGGCCCGATGATCCTCGGCCACAGCCACCCGCAGGTACTGGATGCCGTGCGTCGCCAGCTCGAGCACGGGCTGTCCTACGGCGCACCGACCGCGATGGAAACCGAGATGGCAGAGCTGGTCTGCCGTCTGGTGCCGTCCATGGAGATGGTCCGCATGGTCAGCTCCGGCACCGAGGCAACCATGAGCGCGATCCGCCTGGCCCGTGGTTACACTGGTCGCGACGCCATCATCAAATTCGAGGGCTGCTATCACGGCCACTCCGACAGCCTGCTGGTGAAAGCCGGCTCCGGCGCCCTGACCCAGGGCGTACCAAGCTCAGCGGGCGTGCCGGCAGACTTCGCCAAGCACACCCTGACCCTGGCCTACAACGACCTCGACGAAGTCGAAGCCACGCTGAAGGAGAAGGGCGAGCAGGTCGCCTGCATCATCGTCGAGCCGGTGGCCGGCAACATGAACTGCGTGCCGCCGGCGCCGGGCTTCCTCGAAGGCCTGCGCCGCCTGTGCGACGCGCACGGCGTGGTGCTGATCTTCGACGAGGTGATGACCGGTTTCCGCGTCGCCCTCGGCGGTGCCCAGGCCTACTACGGCGTGACGCCGGACCTTTCGACCTTCGGCAAGATCATTGGCGGCGGCATGCCGGTGGGCTGCTTCGGCGGCAAGCGCGCCATCATGGAACGCATCGCCCCGCTCGGCCCGGTCTACCAGGCTGGCACGCTGTCGGGCAATCCACTGGCCATGGCCGCTGGCCTGACCACCCTGGAGTTGATCAGCCGCCCAGGCTTCCATGACGAACTGGGTGCCTACACCAGCCGCATGCTGCAGGGCCTGCAGGATCGCGCCGATGCCGCCGGCATCCCCTTCGTCACCACCCAGGTGGGCGGCATGTTCGGTCTGTATTTCAGCGGCGCTGACGACATCGTGACCTTCGCCG
Organism: Stutzerimonas sp. LR2; assembly: GCF_055755175.1. NCBI lineage: Bacteria > Pseudomonadati > Pseudomonadota > Gammaproteobacteria > Pseudomonadales > Pseudomonadaceae > Stutzerimonas > Stutzerimonas sp. LR2. Next base: position 1,260,792 of record NZ_JBVTRR010000001.1, on the reverse strand, counting down.
ACGTCATGGCCAGCGATGCCGACCGCTTCAAGCGCTTCTTCCACCTGATGCTCGAGGGCGGCGTTTACCTGGCGCCGAGCGCGTTCGAAGCCGGCTTCACCTCCATCGCCCACGGCGATAAAGAGCTGGCCATCACCCTCGACGCCGCCGAGCGCGCCTTCGCCAAGCTCAAGTGAACGCGCCGATGGAACTGCTGCAGTCCCTGCTGCTGACGCTTGCCGCTGCTGCCAGCGCGATCCTGATCGGTCGCGCCCGGCGCCGTTACGGCGAAGCGGATCAACCGGCGCTGTTCAGCGCGATGCTCGCCTTCATCCTTGCCGCGGCCAGCGGGGCGACCGGCCTCGCCGGCGGATTGGCCGAGGCCCAGCAGTGGCTGGAACGCGCCACCCTGCTGCTCGGTCTGCCGCTGCTCGCGCTGGCGGCGCTGACCCTGGCACGACGCTGGGCCTGGAGCCGGCCGAACTGGGGCCGGGTGGTGCTGGGCCTGTGCGTGTTCTTCGAACTGGCACGACAGCTGGGCTGGAGCGAGCCCTATGCGCTCGGCCTGCTGCTCGCCAGCGCGCTGCTGGTGATCTATGCGGCGGTGCTGCAATGGCCGGAACGCTTGTCGAGCGGTGCTGGCGTCGCGGCCGGCGTGCTGTTGCTGCTCATGCTGCCGATGCCCAGCGGCAGTACTATTGGCAATCCGCTGGCCGGGGTAGAGCCACTGCTGCTGGCCATCGCCAGTCCGCTGCTGGCGCTGCTGTTGCTGCGCTTACCGGGCAGCACAGGCGAACAACAGCCAACCGCGACATAAAAAGCCGATGGCAGGCGGTTAAAGGCTTTGTAAGCAGACTGCAGCTTATCCATAATGTGACGGCTGGCTCGTTCCAGCCTTTCATTATCGCCCTGCTCCTCGAGGCGCCAGATTTTCATGATCCGCACCGGCCGCATCCTGTCTTTGGGCTGTCTGCTGCTTCTCTCGCCTCTCACGGCCCTGGCCGGCGGGAACACCCTGCTGATCCCGGCGACCGCCCGTTGCGCGCTCAACACGCTCCCCGAAGAACTGCCCGAGGCGCTGCGCAGCTGCCAGCAGGCCGCCAGTGAAGGCGACGTGCAGGCCGCCTACGAACTGGGCGAATTCCACTACGATGGCCGCCGCGCACCGCGCGACCTGGCCAAGGCGCTGTACTGGTTCGAACAGGCATCGCTGCGCGGCCATGCGGCGGCGCAGCACCGCCTCGGCGTAATGTTCTTCCGGGGCGAAGGCGTCAAGGCGAACAACGTCCAGGCCTATATCGTGCTGAAGATGGCTGCGGTCAACGGCGAGGACGAGGCGCTGGACACCGCCGACCGCGTCTCCGCGCAGATGCGCCGCGACGAACTGGAGATCGCCACTCAAGTGCTCGGCCAGATCTTCCGCGACTATCTCATGCAGCTGCAGGCCGCCGACGCGCCGCTCATTCCCTGAAGCCTGGCGAGGCAGCCGCCCTGCGGCATCCGTCCGCGCTTTCCCCTGCCCGGCGGTGGGCATATAATCGCCGGTCATTTTTTGCACAACGCCGGCCCGTAACATGACCCGCAAGCTTTTCATCGAAACCCATGGCTGCCAGATGAACGAGTACGACAGCTCGCGCATGGTGGACCTGCTGGGCGAACACCAGGCCATGGAGATCACTGAGAATCCGGCAGAAGCCGACGTGATCCTGCTCAATACCTGCTCGATACGCGAAAAGGCCCAGGAAAAGGTCTTTTCCCAGCTGGGCCGCTGGCGCGAACTGAAACAGGACAATCCGCAGCTGGTGATCGGCGTCGGTGGCTGCGTCGCCAGCCAGGAAGGCGCGGCGATCCGCGACCGCGCGCCCTATGTCGATGTGGTGTTCGGCCCGCAGACACTGCACCGCCTGCCGGAAATGATCGATGCCGCGCGCACCACCAGGACGCCGCAGGTGGATATTTCCTTCCCCGAGATCGAGAAGTTCGACCGCCTGCCCGAGCCGCGCGTCGACGGCCCCAGCGCCTATGTTTCGGTCATGGAAGGCTGCAGCAAGTACTGCACCTTCTGTGTGGTGCCCTACACCCGCGGCGAAGAAGTCAGCCGGCCGCTGGCCGATGTGCTGGCGGAGATCGTTCACCTGGCCGAGAACGGCGTTAAGGAAGTCACCCTGCTGGGGCAGAACGTCAACGGCTATCGCCACGACGGCCACGACTTCGCCGACCTGCTGCATGCAGTGGCAGCGATCGATGGCATCGGACGCATCCGCTACACCACCAGTCATCCGCTGGAATTCTCCGACGCCATCATCCAGGCCCACGCGGACATCCCGCAGCTGGTGAAATACCTGCACCTGCCGGTGCAGGCCGGTTCCGACCGCATCCTCGCAGCGATGAAGCGCAACCACACCGCGCTGGAATACAAGTCGCGCATCCGCCGCCTGAAGGCCGCGGTCCCGGACATCCTGATCAGCTCGGACTTCATCGTCGGCTTCCCCGGCGAGACGGACAAGGACTTCGAACAGACCATGAAGCTGATCGAGGACGTCGGCTTCGACTTCTCCTACTCCTTCGTCTACAGCGCTCGTCCCGGCACCCCGGCGGCGGACCTCGCCGACGACACACCGGAGGAGGTCAAGAAACAGCGCCTGGCGATCCTGCAGCAGCGCATCAACCAGCAGGGCTTCGAGAACAGCCGACGAATGGTCGGCACCACGCAGCGCATCCTGGTCAGCGACTACTCGAAAAAGGACCCCGGCATGCTGCAGGGCCGTACCGAGCACAATCGCATCGTCAACTTCCGCTGCGACAACCCGCGACTGATCGGCCAGTTCGTCGACGTTCACATCGACGATGCGCTGCCACACTCGCTGCGTGGCAGCCTGCTATCTTGAGAGTGACGGTCGCGGGCCGGTGTGATTGCATCGGCGCTGCGACCGGCTGCCCGACTGTGCTTTCCGCATTGCGCCCGCAGCGCTATTCTTTCCCTCACCACTTCGCCGATCACGGCCACATATAAAAGCCCTTGAACGCACCCATAGAACCGCATCGTTTCACCCTCGAACCCTTTGAAGCCCGTCGCTTCGCCAACCTCTGCGGCCAGTTCGACGAGCATCTGCGCCTGATCGAACAACGCCTGGAGCTGGAAATCCGCAACCGCGGCAACCAGTTCGAACTGGTCGGCCCGAGCAACGTGGCCAAGTCCGCCGAGAACCTCCTGCGCCGCCTGTACCGCGAGACCAAGACCACCGAGCTGTCTCCGGACATGGTGCACCTGTACCTGCAGGAATCCGGCATGGAGGAACTGGCCAACCCGAACGCCCAGCAGGGCGTGGCGCTGCGCACCAAGAAGGGCATGATCCGCCCGCGTGGCGCCAACCAGCAGCGCTACGTCAAGGCCATCCTCGACAACGACATCAATTTCGGCGTGGGCCCGGCCGGTACCGGCAAGACCTACCTGGCGGTCGCCTGCGCGGTGGACGCGCTGGAACGCGAGCAGGTGCGCCGCATCCTGCTGGTGCGCCCGGCGGTGGAAGCCGGCGAGAAGCTCGGCTTCCTGCCGGGCGACCTGGCGCAGAAGATCGACCCCTACCTGCGCCCACTGTACGACGCGCTCTACGAAATGCTCGGCTTCGAGTACGTGGCGCGGCTGATCGAGAAGCAGGTGATCGAGATCGCTCCGCTGGCCTACATGCGCGGGCGTACGCTGAACAACAGCTTCATCATCCTCGATGAGAGCCAGAACACCACCCAGGAGCAGATGAAAATGTTCCTGACCCGGATCGGCTTCGGCTCCACCGCCGTGATCACCGGCGACATCACCCAGGTCGACCTGCCGCGTGGCACCAAGAGTGGCCTGGCGCACGTCATCGAGGTGCTCAAGGACGTCAACGGCATCAGCTTCACCCACTTCAAGCCCAAGGACGTGGTGCGCCACCCGCTGGTGCAGCGCATCGTCGAGGCGTACGAGTCGTTCGAGGATCGTCAGTCGCCGGGCAGCAAGCGCGCCGCGCAGGATGCCGCCGGTGATTGAACTCGATCTGCAGTGCGCCAGCACTGGCGCCGCGCCCGCTGCGGCGGACCTGCAGCGCTGGTGCGAACTGGCGCTGCGTCAGCGCAGTGGCGACTCCGAGCTGACCATTCGCCTGGTCGACGAGGAGGAAGGCCGCGAGCTCAACCGCACCTGGCGTCAGAAGGACTACGCCACCAACGTGCTGTCGTTCCCGGCCGATGTGCCGGACGAATTTCTCGACATTCCGCTGCTCGGCGACCTGGTCATCTGCGTGCCGGTGGTCGAGCGCGAGGCAGCGGAACAGGGCAAGGCCCTCGACGCGCACTGGGCGCATCTGGTCATCCATGGTTGCCTGCATCTGCTCGGCTACGATCACATCGAAGATGCCGAAGCCGAGGAGATGGAAGCGCTTGAGCGCCAGCTGCTGGCTGAACTGGGGCACCCCGACCCCTATGCTGAAGATTCGCCCGAAACGGGCATTTGCAAGGACTCTTGAGTCAACGACATGAGCGAAGATCGATCGATCAGCGGGCAGAAGACCTGGCTGGAAAGAATCACCCAGGCTTTTGCCCATGAACCCAAGAATCGCCAGGAGCTGCTGGAGATCCTGCGCGAGGCCCACCAGAACAAGCTGCTCGACAACGAGGCGCTGGCCATCGTCGAAGGCGCCATCCAGGTCGCCGACCTGCAGGTACGCGACATCATGGTGCCGCGGTCGCAGGTGATCAGCATCAAGGCCGACCAGTCTCCACGCGAATTCCTCCCCGCCATCATCGCTGCTGCGCATTCGCGCTATCCGGTCGTCGGCGAGAGCCTCGACGAGGTGATCGGCGTGCTGCTGGCCAAGGATCTGCTGCCGCTGATCCTCAAGGAGGACCAGCAGAACTTCGATATCAAGGACCTGCTGCGCCCGGCCACCTTCGTGCCCGAATCCAAGCGCCTCAATGTGCTGTTGCGCGAGTTCCGCGCCAACCACAACCACATGGCCATCGTCATTGACGAATACGGCGGCGTGGCCGGCCTGGTGACCATCGAAGACGTGCTCGAGCAGATCGTCGGCGATATCGAGGACGAGCACGACGTCGAGGAAGACAGTTATATCCGACCGCTGCCCAGCGGCGACTTTCTGGTCAAGGCGCTGACGCCGATCGACAGCTTCAACGAGTACTTCGGCAGCGCCTTCCCCGACGACGAGTTCGATACCGTTGCCGGCCTGGTGATGAGCACCTTTGGCCATCTGCCCAAGCGCAACGAGGTGACCGAGATCGACGGTTTCCGCGTTCGCGTATTGAACGCCGACAGCCGCCGCGTGCACATGCTGCGCCTGAGCCGTCTGGAAAGCGCTTGACCTGCGACTTGCCGCCCGCCCGCGGGCGGCAAGCGATCGGCCAGCTTGCCCGATCGCCTCGTTGCCCTTAGCCTGCGCCGCAATCCCCGCCCAAGGAAACCCCATGCACTGGTTCACCCGCCCCGGCTGGCCGGGCAATCTGCTGGCGCTACTGGCCGGCACGCTGACCACGCTTTCTCTGGCCCCCTTCGACATCTGGCCGCTGGCCCTGTTGTCGGTGGCACTGCTCTACCTCGGGCTGCGCGAAACCGGGCCTAAACAGGCGGCGCAACGCGGCTGGTGCTACGGCTTCGGCCTGTTCGCCTCGGGCGTCAGCTGGGTCTACGTCAGCATCCATGACTTCGGTGCGGCGTCGCCGCCATTGGCCGGGCTGCTGACGCTCGGCTTCGTCGCCGGCCTGGCGCTGTTCTTCGCCCTGCTCGGCTGGCTCTGGGTGCGGCTGCTGCGCAATCGCCATTCGGCGCTCGGTGACGCGCTGGCCTTCACCGCGCTCTGGCTGGCCTTCGACGCCCTGCGTGGCTGGCTGCTCACCGGCTTTCCCTGGCTCTATATCGGCTACAGTCAGCTCGACGGCCCGCTATCCGGTCTGGCGCCGGTGGGCGGCGTCTGGCTGCTGAGCTTCGCCATCGCCCTGAGCGCCACCCTGCTCGTCGCGCTGCCGCGGCTGCGTGCCGACAAGCCGCGTCTGGCGGCTGGCATCCTGTTGTTGATCGCCCCCTGGCTGACCGGCCTGGCGCTCAAGGATCGCGCCTGGACCCAGGACAAGGGCACCCCCCTGAGCGTGGTTGCGGTACAGGGCAACGTCGAGCAGAGCATGAAGTGGGACCCCAAGAAGCTGGAGATGCAGCTGCTGTTGTACCGCGACGTGACCTTTCGCAGCCGCCCGGCGGACTTGATCGTCTGGCCGGAAACCGCCGTGCCGATCCTCAAGGAACACGCCGAAGGTTACCTGGCGATGATGGCTGGCTTCGCCGAGCAGCGCGGATCGGCGCTGATCACCGGTGTGCCGGTCCGCCAGCCCAACGCCGATGGCGAGCTGCGCTACTACAACGGCCTGACCACCGCTGGCGAGGGTGCCGGCACCTACCTCAAGCAGAAGCTGGTGCCGTTCGGCGAGTACGTGCCGCTGCAGGAACTGTTGCGCGGGCTGATCGCCTTCTTCGACCTGCCAATGTCCGACTTCGCCCGCGGCGAACCCGGCCAGCCGCTGCTGCAAGCCAGAGGCCTGCAGATCGCGCCCTACATCTGCTATGAGGTGGTCTATCCGGAGTTCGCCGCGGGCCTCGCGGCGCAGAGCGACCTGCTGCTGACGGTGAGCAACGATGCCTGGTTCGGACGCTCCATCGGCCCGCTGCAGCACCTGCAGATGGCGCAGATGCGCGCGCTGGAGGCCGGACGCTGGATGATCCGCGCGACCAACAACGGCATCACCGTGCTGATCGACCCCTATGGGCGCATCACCGAGCAGATTCCGCAGTTCGAACAGGCCGTGCTGTATGGCGAGGTCACGCCGATGCAGGGGCTTACGCCCTACCTGCGCTGGCGCTCCTGGCCGCTGATCGCGGTATGCGCGTTGCTGCTCGGCTGGGCACTGGTCAGACGCAAGTCCGCATAGGGACACTCTGTGTCCCTGCGACTGGGAGAAAGCATGCCGCTCATTCGTTCGCCGAGCGATAAACCAGCGGGTACACCGCCATCCCCACCACTTCGTTGAGCAGCAGGCCGTTCTGCCAGAACGCCTTGGATTCCGGCAGCCAGCCATTGAGCGGACGCGCGTTGTGCCCGCCCATAAAGCCGACGGGCGCGGCGATCACCTCGATGCCGTTCTGCTCGAAGCACCAGCGCGAGCGCGGCATATGTGCGGCCGAGGTGACCAGCACCACCCGCTCGACGCCGGCGGCGCGCAGCATCTCGGCGCTGAACAGGGCATTCTCCCAGGTGGTCCGGCTGCGCTCCTCGAGCCAGCGCGTGGCCACGCCGAAGTCGCGCTGCAGCACCTCCGCACCGAGCATGGCCTCGCTGGGCGGCTGCCCGTAATGCAGACCGCCACTGGTGAGAATCGGCAGCCCGCTGGCCTTGGCCAGTCGTGCCGCATAGCGCAGGCGCTCCAGCGCGGTGTAGCCCGGCTGATCGCCGCCCCAGGCCGGATCGTTCTGCTCCCGGCCCGCGCCCAGCACCACAATGGCCCCGGCTTGCCCGCTCAGTTGCGACCAGCGTGCCTCCACCAGTGCCGGCTCGCGCTCCACCGCGCGCGCCGTCCATTCGACGACGATCGGCAAGCTCATCAACCAGAGCCCGGTGAAGCCGGTGACGAAACACAGCGCCGCCAGCCTTGGCGAGCGGCGGCGCAGCCACCAGCCCAGCAGCAACAGAAGCAACAGCACACCTGGTGGCAACAGCAGTTGCTTGAAGAAATAACGAATCGGCATCCCAGCTCTCCGGCAAAGGACGACACTCTAGCGGCTGTCAGCCGATTTGTCGGCGCAGGCTGAGCTCAATGACGCGGGTAGGTGTGCAGCCGTTGCCGGGCACGCAGCAACTGTGAACCGCATGCCGGGCATGCCGCAGGCCCGGCACCTTCCGGCCAGCTCACCTCGGCATTGCACAGGGCGCAGCTCAGAGTTTGCTGCAGATGCAAGGGGGCATGCCTGGGGCGCATGCCATGTCGCTGGCGACTACCCCCGCGTACGGCGGGTCGCATTGCCTGGCGCGTGAGATGGGCCTGTTCCTCGGCGGCGGCATGCCAGCCGGAAAGCCACTGGGAATCGCGCTGGAGATAGGCACGGATCAACTCGAACTCGGCGGGGGTCAGCCCGCGCACCTCGAGCTCGCCGGCGACATCCGCCTCACCGGACGCGCTTCGCTCCGCCTCCTGCAGCGCCGACGTCAAGCGCTGCAGCACCCGTGCATATAGACTGCTGTCCTCCGCTCGCGGCTCTCTGTCCATCTACCTCACCTCACGTTCGTCCCGCCCCTGGATCAAGCGTAGCTCAGCCTGGCCCGCTCAAGCCGGACACGACGGACGGAACCCAAGGCGCTGACGGCAAATCGGGTTTCCCTAGGCTGCGGGGGGTCATGTATGCTACGGCGCTTCCATGCCTCCGCCCGCCACCCGCCGGGTCGCGTTTGCACAGGGTCCTTCGGACCTGCCTGCCGCGCCTGCGCCAGCGCATTCGCGGAGAGCCAGCCCCTACCCAACGCCAGTAGCCATGCACGAACAGTATCAGCCCCGCGAGATCGAAGCCGCCGCGCAATCCCACTGGGATTCGCAGAAATCCTTTGAAGTGAGCGAACAGCCCGGCAAGGACACCTTCTATTGCCTGTCGATGTTCCCCTACCCCAGCGGCAAGCTGCACATGGGCCACGTGCGCAACTACACCATCGGCGACGTGATCGCCCGCTACCAGCGCATGCAGGGCAAGAACGTGCTGCAACCGATGGGCTGGGACGCCTTCGGCATGCCGGCCGAAAACGCCGCGATGAAGAACCAGGTGGCGCCGGCCAAATGGACTTACGAGAACATCGCCTACATGAAGGCCCAGCTGAAAAGCCTGGGCCTGGCCATCGACTGGTCGCGCGAAGTCACCACCTGCAAGCCGGACTACTACCGCTGGGAACAGTGGCTGTTCACCCGCCTGTTCGAGAAGGGCGTGATCTACCGCAAGAACGGCACGGTGAACTGGGACCCGGTCGACCAGACCGTGCTGGCCAACGAGCAGGTCATCGACGGCCGTGGCTGGCGTTCGGGCGCGCTGATCGAGAAGCGCGAAATCCCGATGTACTACTTCAAGATCACCGCCTACGCGGATGAGCTGCTGGAGAGTCTGGACGAGCTGGACGGCTGGCCCGAGCAGGTCAAGACCATGCAGCGCAACTGGATCGGCAAGTCGCGCGGCATGGAGATCAGCTTCCCCTACGACGTCGCCAGCATCGGCAACGAAGGTGTGATGAAAGTCTTCACCACCCGCCCCGATACGCTGATGGGTGCGACCTACGTGGCCGTCGCCGCCGAGCATCCGCTGGCCACCCTGGCGGCGCAGCACAACCCCGAGCTGCAGACCTTCATCGATGAGTGCAAGCGCGGCGGCGTTGCCGAAGCCGACATCGCCACCCAGGAGAAGAAGGGCCTGGCCACTTCCCTGCGCGTGCAGCACCCGCTGACCGGCGAACTGCTGCCGGTATGGGTCGCCAACTACGTGCTGATGAACTACGGCGAGGGCGCGGTCATGGCCGTGCCGGCGCATGACGAGCGCGACTTCGAATTCGCCAGCAAGTACGGCCTGCCGATCAAGCCGGTGGTACGCACCAGTGCCGGCGACGAGACACCCGCCCCCTGGCAGGACGCCTACGGCGAGCACGGCCAACTGATCAACTCCGGCATCTACGACGGCCTGGATTTCGAAGGCGCCTTCGATGCCATCGAAGTGGCGCTGCAGAAGAAGGGCCTCGGCCAGGCGCGTACCCAGTTCCGCCTGCGCGACTGGGGCATCAGCCGCCAGCGCTACTGGGGCTGCCCGATCCCGATCATCCATTGCGACAGCTGTGGCGATGTGCCAGTGCCGGAAGACCAGCTGCCGGTGGTGCTGCCCGAAGACGTGGTGCCGGATGGCGCCGGCTCGCCGCTGGCCAGGATGCCCGAGTTCTACGAATGCACCTGCCCGAAATGCGGCGCACCGGCCAAGCGCGAAACCGACACCATGGACACCTTCGTCGAGTCGTCCTGGTACTTCGCCCGCTACGCCAGCCCGAACTATGACAAGGGCATGGTCGACCCGCAGGCGGCCAACCACTGGCTGCCGGTGGATCAGTACATCGGCGGTATCGAACACGCCATCCTGCACCTGCTCTATGCGCGCTTCTTCCACAAGCTGATGCGCGACGAAGGGCTGGTGTCTTCGAATGAGCCGTTCAAGAACCTGCTGACCCAGGGCATGGTGGTCGCCGAGACCTACTACCGCACCCTGGAAAACGGCGGCAAGGACTGGTTCAACCCGGCCGACGTCGAGGTCGAGCGTGACGCCAAGGCCAAGGTCATCGGCGCCAGGCTCAAGACCGACGGCCTGCCGGTGGAAATCGGCGGCACCGAGAAGATGTCCAAGTCGAAGAACAACGGCGTCGACCCGCAGGCCATGATCGATGCCTATGGCGCCGACACCTGCCGCCTGTTCATGATGTTCGCCTCGCCGCCGGACATGAGCCTGGAGTGGTCCGACTCCGGCGTCGAGGGCGCGAGCCGCTTCCTGCGCCGGGTCTGGCGTCTGGCGCATGCACATGTCAGCGCAGGCGTCGCAGGCGCGCTGGACACCGCCAGTCTGAACGACGAGCAGAAGGCCGTGCGCCGGGCGATTCACCTTGCGATCAAACAGGCCAGTGTCGATGTCGGCCAGCACCACAAATTCAACACCGCCATTGCCCAGGTGATGACGCTGATGAACGTGCTGGAAAAGGCCCCGACCGCCAACGCACAGGACCGCGCGCTGCTGCAGGAAGGACTGGAAACCGTCGCCCTGCTGCTCGCGCCGATCACGCCGCATATTTCTCACGAACTCTGGCAGCAACTCGGCAAGCAGGGCGCGATCATCGATGCCTCATGGCCGAAGGTCGACGAATCCGCCCTGGTGCAGGACAGCCTGACCCTGGTGGTGCAGGTCAACGGCAAGCTGCGCGGTCAGATCGAAGTACCGGCCGCCGCCACTCGCGAGGAAGTCGAGGCCGCCGCCCGTGGCAACGAGAACGTGCTGCGCTTCACCGAAGGCCTGACCATTCGCAAGGTCATCGTGGTGCCGGGCAAACTGGTCAATATCGTCGCTAACTGATTCGGCCCCGGCGCATGCGCCGGGCCTGCAAGGGGATAACAAGATGAACACACGGAACCTGATGGTGCTGGGCCTGACGCTGCTGCTGAGCGCCTGCGGCTTCCAGCTGCGCGGCACCGGCGATGTCGAGTTCGGCCTCAAGGAAGTCAACCTGCAAGCGCGTAACAGCTACGGCGAAACGGTGCAGCAGCTCGAAGACCTGCTCAAGAGCAACGGCGTACGCGTCACTCCGGCTGCCAAGTACAGCCTCAACCTGGCCCGCGAGCAGACCCGCCAGCGCACCGCCAGCTACACCAGCTCGGCACGCAGCGCCGAGTACGAGCTGACCAGCACTCTCGATTACGAATTCCGCGGCCCGCAGAACCTGCTGTTGCTCGAAGACAGCATCGAGGTGCAGAAGGTCTACGTGCACGACAGCAACAACCTGATCGGCTCGTCCCAGGAAGGCGACCAGCTGCGCCAGGAAATGCGCCGCGAACTGCTGCAGCAGCTCGCCCTGCGTATCCAGCGCATCACGCCGTCACAGCTCGACCGCCTGCAGCAGGAAGCCGAAGCCAAGGCACGCGCCGAGGCGGAGGCCGTCGAAGCCGCCCGCCGCGCCCAGGACGCGCAACCGCAGCAGTCGCCCATCCAGCTACCCGTCCGCTGAGCCTGCACGGGGGCCGTAGCGCCCCCGTCTTCTGCCCATGAAGCTCTCCCCCGCCCAACTCGGCAAGCACCTGCAAGGCAGTCTCGCGCCCGTCTACGTGGTCTGTGGCGACGAGCATCTGCTGTGCCAGGAAGCCTGCGATGCGATTCGCGCGGCTACTCGCGCACAGGGGTTCAGTGAGCGCCAGGTCTTTCATGTCGAGACCGGCTTCGACTGGGGCCAGCTCATCGAGGCTGGCGCCAGCCTGTCGCTGTTCGCGGAAAAACGGCTGATCGAGTTGCGCATTCCCAACGGCAAGCCAGGGGACAAGGGCGCCGCGGCGCTACTGGACTACCTGGCGCGCCCGGCCGACGACACGGTGCTGTTGATCAGCCTGCCCAAGCTCGACGGCAGTACGCAGAAGACCAAGTGGGCCAAGGCGCTGATCGAAGGCAAGGACGTGCAGTTCCTGCAGATCTGGCCGGTGGATGCCGCGCAGCTACCGCAATGGATCCGCCAGCGATTGCCCCAGGTCGGCCTGTCCGCTGACCAGGAAGCCGTCGAGCTGATCGCCGCGAGAGTCGAAGGCAATCTGCTGGCCGCCGCCCAGGAAATCGAGAAGCTGAAACTGCTGGCCGACGCCGGTCAGATCAGCGCCGATACCGTGCAAGCCGCCGTCGCCGACAGCGCCCGCTACGACGTCTTCGGCCTCATCGACGCGGCGCTCCAGGGGCAGGCCGCTCATGCGCTGCACATGCTCGAGGGCTTGCACGGCGAGGGCGTGGAGGCACCAGTGATCCTCTGGGCATTGGCGCGCGAGCTGCGCCTGTTGGCCAACATCTCCCAGCAGTATGGCCAGGGCGTTCCGCTCGATCGCGCCTTCAGCCAGGCCCGCCCACCGGTCTGGGACAAACGACGCCCGCTGGTCTCCAAGGCACTGCAACGGCACGACGCCGCAGGCTGGAGCCGCTTGCTGATGGCTGCACAGCGCATCGACGAGCAGATCAAGGGCCAGGCCGAAGGCGACCCCTGGATCGGGCTGGCCAATATCTGCCTGCAGCTGAGCGGCCGCCGGCTGGGCGCGGGCTGACATCGCCGCCTGCTGGACATTTTTTGTACAAGCCCTATGATGCCCTCGCCCGATGCCGGGCTACCTGAGGGATACATCATGAGCACACGCAAGAAGCGGCCGAACAAGGCCAAACGGCTGGTCGCGCAACCGCTGTTCCGCCAGCGCCAGGAAACGCCCAAGAAAGGCAAAGGCAGCTACCGCCGCGAAGCCTCCCAGTCCACCAACTGGGAGGCTTCGGTCCTTCTGACGGCCTGAAAACCCAACACCCCGAAAGCGTGATAATGTCAGCGGCCGACGACACCTTTCGAGAGTGGTGCATGTATTACACCTTCGTTCCCGTTCTGCTGCTGCGAACGCTGGTCGCCGCCTCGGCGATGAGCCTGGTGGTCGCCTGTGCCGCCGAACCCCTCGCGCAGTCTTCTCTTGTCGGCAACGCGGCCGCCCCCTCCGGTCAGCGTAGCGACAATGCCGTCGTCGACGCGCCAGCAGAAGCCACGCATCTCAGCTTCAGCCAGTGGCGCGAGCAGTTCCGTGCAGAGGCCCTGGCAGCGGGCATTTCCGCCGCCACCTTCGACCGCGCCTTCGCCGGGGTGCAGCCCGATCCGGCGGTAATCGAAGCCGATCGCAGCCAGCCGGAGTTCACGCGCCCGGTCTGGCAATATCTGGAAAGCGCGATTTCACCCCAGCGGGTCCGCAGCGGACAGCGCCTGTTGAACGAGCACGCCGCAACCCTGGACCGCATCGAGGCACGCTACGGCGTCGATCGTGAGACCCTGGTCGCCGTCTGGGGCCTTGAGAGCAGTTTCGGCCAGATCATGGGCGACAAGTCGGTGATCCGCTCGCTGGCCACCCTCGCCCATGAAGGGCGCCGCCCGGCCTTTGCCAAGAGCCAGCTGATCGCGGCGCTGGAGATCCTCCAGCACGGCGACGTGTCACCGCAGCAGATGCGCGGTTCCTGGGCTGGCGCCATGGGTCAGACGCAATTCATCCCGACCACCTATAACACCCATGCGGTGGACTTCGACGGTGACGGCAAGCGCGACATCTGGAACAGCTCGGCCGACGCCCTGGCGTCCGCCGCACACTACCTGCAGGCCTCTGGCTGGAAGCAAGGTCAGCCCTGGGGCTTCGAGGTGCAACTGCCCAGCGGCTTCGACTACGCCCTGGCCGACAACGAGATCCGCAAGCCACTGGCGGAATGGCGCCGCCTCGGCCTACGCGACCTGCCCAGCGGACGAGACGAAGCCAATGCCAGCCTGCTGCTGCCAGCCGGACACCGTGGTCCGGCATTCCTGATCATGGACAATTTCCGCGCGATCCTGCGTTACAACAACTCCTCGGCCTACGCGCTGGCCATCGGGCTGCTGTCCGAGAGCTTCCAGGGCAAGGGCCAGGTGGCGGGTAGTTGGCCGCGTGGCGAGCAGCCGCTCAGCCGTTCGGAGCGCCTGGAGCTGCAGGAGCGCCTTGTCGCTCAGGGCTTCGACCCCGGCACCCCGGACGGCATCATCGGTGCCAATACGCGCAAGGCCATCCGCGGCTTCCAGCAGCGCCTCGGCTGGCCCGCCGACGGTCATCCCACCCAGGAACTGCTCGGCCGCCTGCGCGCTCAGCCCTGACTAACCTTAGCCAACGAAAAAGCCCCGACAGGTTATGCCGGGGCTTTTTTTTGCGTTTAGCCTCTACGTGAGTGCCAGACGGCCTCAGTGCTTGATCGCGACTTCATAGAGGTAATCGGGAAGCGGATCGATCACCACCTGCTGCCCCTGGTAATGGGCCTTGACCGCTTCGCGCGGTACGACGCCATGGGGAACCCGCTGGTCGCCGCCCAGCCGCTGGCGAGCACGGTAGTCGATGACGCAGCCATCGGCTTCGACCCAGAAGTGTGGCGCAACCACCTTACCGTCCAGCTCGACCTGCCCCAACATCGCACGGTACGGAATACGCTGTTTGGCCAGACGCGTCACGACCAGGCGGCTCATCGCGTCGCACTCGACCTTTGCGGCATCCAGATCGTCAAGCAAGTCCTTCAACTGGGGTTCGTTCATCTGCAGTGGCCCTCGGTTGGCCTCATGGTGTAAACGAGCGCCACTATAGACCAAAGTCTAATGCGGCGTAATGCCGCAATTTTCTTGCCAACGCTTCGCTGGCAAACCGAACGGATTCCGCCACGCGGGCAACAAAAAAGCCGCGGAGGCGATTCGACGCCTGCGCGGCTTTCCTTGGAACGACCGGACCGCCGGTCCGATCAGTCGTGCTTGGCGCCGTGAGCCTGCTGGTCGGCGTGGTACGAGGAGCGCACCAGCGGGCCCGAGGCGACGTTCTTGAAGCCCATCTTCATGCCTTCCTCGGCGAACCAGGCGAAGGTGTCCGGGTGCACGAAACGCTGCACCGGCAGATGGTTGCGCGACGGCTGCAGATACTGGCCGAGGGTCAGCATGTCGATGTCGTGCTCGCGCATGCGCTGCATGACCTCGATGACTTCCTCGTCGGTCTCGCCAAGGCCGAGCATCAGCCCCGACTTGGTTGGCACGCCCGGCACGCGCTGCTTGAACTTCTCCAGCAGATCCAACGACCACTCGAAGTCCGACCCCGGGCGCGAGGACTTGTACAACCGCGGCACGGTTTCCAGGTTGTGGTTGAACACATCCGGCGGCTCAGTGGCGGTGATCTCCAGGGCGATCTCCATGCGTCCGCGATAATCCGGCACCAGGGTCTCCAGCTGAATGGACGGCGACAGCTTGCGAATCTCACGCAGGCAGTCAGCGAAATGCTGGGCGCCGCCGTCGCGCAGGTCATCCCGGTCCACCGACGTGATGACCACGTACTTCAGGCGCATGTCGGCGATAGCCTGGGCGAGGTTCTTCGGCTCATCCGGGTCCAGCGCGTTCGGCCGGCCGTGGCCGACGTCGCAGAACGGGCAGCGGCGCGTGCAGATGTCGCCCATGATCATGAAGGTGGCGGTGCCGCTGGAGAAGCACTCGCCCAGGTTCGGGCAGGAGGCCTCCTCGCAGACGCTGTGCAGCTTGTGCTTGCGCAGGGTCTGCTTGATCTGGTCCACCTCCGGCGATACCGGGATGCGCACGCGAATCCAGTCCGGCTTCTTCGGCAATTCATCGGTGGGGATGATCTTCACCGGAATCCGCGCGACCTTCTCGGCACCGCGCAGTTTGACGCCAGCCTCAACCTTGGCCGGGCGCTTGCCTGCCGTTTCTACACTACTCATAAGCTTCGATTCCGCCCGCGAGGGTCTTCTGTTGCGCGTATCCGAGCTGCCGGACCAGATGATCACGCAGCCGATCAGCCACTTCAGAGATGTCGATCGGCCCGATCAGGTCACGCAACTGGGTCATGGGCAACCCTGCATAACCGCAGGGGTTGATGCGCCGGAAAGGTTCGAGATCCATGTCCACGTTCAGCGCCAGGCCGTGGAAGGACCGGCCGTTGCGAATGCGCAGGCCCAGGGAAGCGATCTTCGCGCCGCCGACATAAACGCCCGGTGCATCGGGCTTGGCCACCGCCTCGACGTCGTACCCGGTCAGCAGATCGATCAGACTCCGCTCGATGCGGCTGACCAGCTCACGCACGCCGATGCCGAGCCGACGCACGTCCAGCAACAGGTAGCCGACCAGCTGACCCGGCCCGTGATAGGTGACCTGACCGCCGCGGTCCACCTGCACCACCGGAATCTCGCCCGGAAACAGCAGGTGCTCGGCCTTGCCGGCCTGGCCTTGCGTGAATACGGGCGGATGCTGCAGCAGCCAGATCTCG
The DNA here is from genome assembly GCF_055755175.1 of Stutzerimonas sp. LR2. NCBI lineage: Bacteria > Pseudomonadati > Pseudomonadota > Gammaproteobacteria > Pseudomonadales > Pseudomonadaceae > Stutzerimonas > Stutzerimonas sp. LR2. Next base: position 1,244,175 of record NZ_JBVTRR010000001.1, on the reverse strand, counting down.
TCGCCACTGTCGGCATCGCGCGTATTGGTGAAATGCTGCATGGCCTGCCAGGCAGCCCGATACTCGATCAGCCCTAGCTCACGCACACCCACGTCGTGGGTCATCACAGCACCATGTGGACACGACCGGTGGCCCGCAGGTCGACATGGATGGCCTGCAGCTGCTCGACACCGGTGGCGGTGATCAGCACCTGCAGCGAAAGGAAGCGTCCGTTGCGGCTGTCACGGGTGACCACGGTGGTCTCGTCGAAGTCCGGCGCGTGGCGCTGAATGACTTCGATCACCACCTCGCGGAACCCCTCGCCGGCCTCGCCGATCACCTTGATCGGGTAGCGCTCGCAGGGGAAGTCGATCTTGGGTGCAGCGATATCGTCTTGGCTATCGGTCATGGCGTAACGGACTCGTGATCCGCACGTGCGCCGCGGCGGGGTCAGCCGAAGCGCACTCGAGCGTGGTCAGTTGAACAGGCTGTAGAAGAACAGGCGAATGCTATCCCAAAAACGGCGGAACAGCCCACCCTCTTCGACGGTTTCCAGCGCCACCAGATCGGTGCTGCGCACGACCTTGTCGTCCAGCTTGACCTCGACCTTGCCGACCACGTCGCCCTGCTGGATCGGCGCGGTCAGCGTGCCGTTGAAGCTCATGACAGCCTGCAGCTTCTCTACCTGGCCGCGTGGCAGAGTCATGGTCAGGTCCTGAGCCAGACCGGCCTTGAGCTTGCTCTGCTGCCCCTTCCAGACCTGGGCTTCGGCCAGCTCGGTGCCTTTCTGGTAGAAGGTGCGGGTCTCAAAGAAGCGGAAGCCGTAGGTCAGCAGCTTCTGGGTCTCCGCGGCACGGGCCTGCTCGCTGTCGGTACCGAACACTACGGAGATCAGGCGCATGTTGTCACGCACGGCGGACGCCACCAGGCAGTAGCCGGCCTCTTCGGTGTGGCCGGTCTTCAGGCCGTCGACGGTCTTGTCGCGCCACAGCAGCAGGTTGCGGTTGGGCTGCTTGATGTTGTTCCAGAAGAATTCCTTCTGCGCATAGATCGCGTAGTGCGCAGGGTCTTCGTAGATGATCGCCCGCGCCAGCTTGGCCATGTCATTGGCCGAGGAGTAGTGCTCCGGATGCGGCAGGCCGGTGGCGTTGACGAAGTGGGTGTTGCTCATCCCCAGGCGCTGCGCGGTGCTGTTCATCATGTCGGCGAAGGCTTCTTCGCTGCCGGCGATGTGCTCGGCCATCGCGACACTGGCGTCGTTGCCCGACTGGATGATGATGCCGTGCAGCAGGTCATCCACCGAAACCTGGGTGTTGACCTGGATGAACATGCGCGAGCCGCCGGTACGCCAGGCCTTCTCGCTGACGGTGACCATGTCGTTGTCGCTGATCTGCCCTTTCTGGATCTCCAGGGTGGCGATATAGGCGGTCATCAGCTTGGTCAGGCTGGCCGGTGGCAGGCGTTCGTCGCCGTTGTGCTCGACCAGCACCTCGCCGCTGGCGGCGTCCATCAGCATGTAGGACTTGGCCGCCAGCTGCGGAGCCGACGGCAGGATCTGGGCCGCCCAGACGGTCGGAGCGACCGTCAGCAGAGTCAGGACAATGAAGCGTTGCACGAGGCTGGTGATGTTCATCCGAATCTCAAGTTAGTCAGGTAAAACAAGGCAGGGATTGCAAAGGCTCAGTCGGCCGCGACCCGCCGCGGCTGCCCGAGGTTGGCCAGGCGAACGCTCTGCTCGAGCTGCACGGCCTCATCCGGCGTGTCGATGGGCCCCAGCCGCACCCGGTGCAGGGTCTGCTGGTTGTGTACCACCGAGCTGATGAACACCGGTGCAGACACCACGCCGCTCAGCTTGTCCTTGAGCAGCTGTGCCGCATCCGGATTGGCGAAGGCGCCAACCTGGAGAAACAGGCCAGAGGCTGCGGGCGAAGCGTTTTTTTTTGCGTCGATTTCCAGCGGCACCGTCGCCGCAGCGTGCTGCTGCGGCGGCGGGGTGTACTGTTCGATCGGCTGGGCGATGCTGGTGGCCGGCTTGCTCGCCGCCATCTGCGGCTGCGCCATCATCGCCGGAACGGGGCGCCCCTGTGCCGCCCACCACTGTTGCGGATCGATGCCCTCAACCTTGACCCGCGCCGTGCCGGTCTCGGCGAACCCCAGTTTCTTCGCCGCGGCGAAGGACAGGTCGATGATCCGGTCGGAATAGAACGGGCCGCGGTCGTTGACGCGCAACGTCACGGTGCGTCCGTTATCCAGGTTGGTGACCTTGACGTAGGTGGGCAGCGGCAGGGTCTTGTGCGCCGCGCTCATGCCGTAGAGGTCGTACTTCTCGCCATTGGCAGTGGGCTGCCCGTGGAACTTGGTGCCATACCAGGAAGCCGTCCCGGTGGCCGAGTAACGATGGCCATCGCTGATGGGGAAGTAGGTCTTGCCCAGCACCGTATAGGGGTTGGCCTTGTACGGTCCGTAATGCGGCATCGGCACGGCGTCCGGGATCTGCGAGACGTCCACGTCCCACCAGGGCGCGCCATCCTTGTGCGGCCGTGCGTAATCGCCAGGGCCGCTACTGGTGGTGCTCTTGCTCGGCGTGGAGCTCGGCGCCGGGGTCGAGGAGCAGCTTGCCAGCAGGGCTCCCGTCACGCCCAAGGCGACCAGTCTTGTCCAGAGAGGGCTCATTGTTCGCCTCGCGCGTCAGCCAGCAGCTGGGACAGCTGATGTACGGCCATGGCGTACATCACGCTGCGGTTATAGCGGGTGATCACATAGAAGTTGGGCAGGCCCAGCCAGTATTCGTCGCCCTCGGCGCCTTCCAGGCGGAAAGCGGTCACGGCGGTCTGGTCTGCCACCGACTTGTCGAACTGCCAGCCAAGGGCGCGCATTTCTCCGGCGTTCTTCTGCGACTCGAGGCCGACGGTCAGGCCTTCCTCGAAGCGCTCGCCAGAGACCTTCGCCCGTGCCACTACAGGTTCACCGGCGGCCCAGCCATGCTGCTTGAAATAGCTCGCGGCGCTGCCGATGGCGTCGGTGGGGTTGTTCCAGATGTCGATGTGGCCGTCACCATCGAAGTCCACGGCATAGGCGCGGAAGCTGCTCGGCATGAACTGCGGCAGGCCCATGGCCCCGGCGTAGGAACCCTTGAGAGTCAGCGGGTCGACCTGCTCCTCGCGGGTCAGCAGCAGGAATTCCTTGAGCTGCTGGCGGAAGAAGGGCTGACGCGGCGGGTAGTCGAAGCCCAGGGTCGACAACGCATCGATCACGCGATGGCTGCCGGTGTTGCGACCATAGAAGGTTTCCACGCCGATGATCGCCACGATGATTTCGGCCGGCACGCCGTACTCGGCTTCGGCACGGGACAGCGCCGCCTCGTTCTCGCGCCAGAAGTCGACACCCTGGGCGACGCGCGAGTCGGTGAGGAAGATCGGCCGATATTCCTTCCACGGCTTGACCCGTTCGGCCGGCCGCGAAATGGCGTCGAGAATGGCCTGCTTCCGCTCGGCCTGCTTGAACAGATCACGCAGCTGTTCGCTGGCGAAACCGTAGTCGCGGGTCATCTCCGCGATGAACTCGTCCACGTTGGCGCCGGTGTAATCCGCGGCCTGCAGCGGCACGCTCCCCAGCACAGCGCCGGCCAAGCCTACGCTACCCAGCATCCGTGCCACCCAGCCCCGCCGTAATGAAGTCAACAAAGTCACTCTCGTCAAACCTGTGCGATCCACTTGCGATGGGTGTGGATCGACATCAAAACCCCGAACCCTGACAGCAGGGTCACCAATGAAGTTCCACCGTAACTGATGAAGGGCAAAGGCACCCCCACCACCGGCAACAGCCCACTGACCATACCGATATTGACGAAAACGTAAACAAAGAAGGTCATCGTCAACGCACCGGCCAGCAGTTTTCCGAACAGCGTCTGGGCCTGCACCGTGATCACCAGGCCGCGGGTGATCAGCAGGATATACACCAGCAGGAGCAGGCAGACTCCGACCAGACCGAACTCTTCGGCGAGCACGGCGATGATAAAGTCAGTATGGCTTTCCGGCAAAAAATCCAGGTGCGACTGGGTGCCGGCCAACCAGCCCTTGCCGAACACCCCGCCCGAACCGATCGCCGCCTTCGACTGGATGATGTTCCAGCCGGTGCCCAGCGGATCGCTTTCCGGATCGAGGAAGGTCAGCACCCGCTGCTTCTGGTAGTCGCGCAACACGAAGTACCACATTGCCACAGCGATCGGCACCACCGCCGTCACCGCACCGATGATCCAGCGCCAGCGCAACCCGCCGATGAATAGCACAAAAGCGCCGGAAGCCAGGATCAACAACGCGGTACCCAGATCGGGCTGCTTCAGGATCAGCACGAAAGGCACCAGGATCAGCGACAGGCTGATCGCGGTGTGCTTGATGCTGGGCGGCAGGCTGCGCGAGGACAGGTACCAGGCGATGGTCATCGGCATGATGATCTTCATGAATTCCGACGGCTGGAAACGAATCACGCCGGGGATGTTGATCCAGCGCGTCGCCCCCATCGCCGTGTGTCCGGCCACCTCGACCGCGACCAGCAACGCCACGACGCCGAGATAGCCCAGCGGCACCCAGCGCGCCATGAACCGCGGCTCGAACTGGGCGATCACCAGCATGGCGCCGAGGCCAAGTCCGAAGGAGGTGGCCTGCTTGATGACCAGATCCCAGTTCTTGCCGCTGGCCGAATAGAGGATGAACAGGCTGCCGGCGGCCAGCACCAGCAGCAGCACCAGCAGCAGCCCGTCGATATGCAGGCGCTGCAACAGGCTGGCGCGGCGGCGCAGCACGTCCTCGCGGGACAGGGTACGGTCGAAATTGCCGCTCATGGCTTCTTCCCTTCGGCAGTCAGCGGCGGCGCGAACTCGGCCTTGAGCTTGCCCTCCTCGTCGAGCAGCCAGGCATCCATCACCTGCTTGGCCACCGGTGCGGCGACGCCGGAACCGGACTCGCCGTTCTCCACCATCACCGCCACCGCGATCTTCGGGTCATGCACCGGGGCAAAGGCAACAAACAGGGCATGGTCGCGATGGCGCTCGGCCAGCTTGGCACTGTCGTATTTCTCGCCCTGGCGGATCGCCACGACCTGCGCAGTACCGCTCTTGCCGGCGATGCGATAGACCGAGCTTTCGCCGACCTTCCGCGCCGTACCCCGGGCGCCGTGCAGTACCTGCTCCATGCCGTGGGTCGCGTAATCCCAGAAGCGCGGATCGCGCAGCTGGATATCCGGCAGCGGCTCCGGATCCACCGGCGGCTCGCCACCGATGCTGCGCGCCAGGTGCGGGCGAATCCACTTGCCGCGGGTCGCCATCAGCGCCGTGGCCTGAGCCAGCTGCAGTGGCGTGGCCTGCATGTAACCCTGACCGATGCCGAGAATGACCGTCTCGCCGGGATACCAGGGCTGGCGATAACGCGCCCGCTTCCAGTCACGCGACGGCATCAGCCCGGCGGTTTCCTCGTACATGTCCAGCGACACGCGCTGGCCAAGACCGAAGCGGGTCATGTAGTCGTACATGCGATCGACGCCCAGCTTGTGCGCCATGTCGTAGAAATAGGTGTCATTGGAACGGGCAATGGCCAGGTCGAGATCGACCCAGCCGTCGCCGCTGCGATTCCAGTTGCGGTACTTGTGCTGCACGTTGGGTAGCTGGAAGAAGCCCGGGTCGAAGACCCGGCTGGTGGGCGTGATCACCCCGGCATCGAGGCCGGCCACCGCCATCATCGGCTTGATGGTCGAGCCCGGCGGATACAGCCCGCGCAGCACGCGGTTGTACAGCGGCCGGTCGATGGAGTCGCGCAGCTCGCCATAGTCCTTGAAGCTGATACCGGTGACGAACAGGTTGGGGTTGAAGCTTGGCTGGCTGACCATCGCCACCACCTCGCCGGTGTCCGGCAGCAGCGCGACGATCGCACCACGGCGCCCGCCCAGCGCCTCCTCGGCGGCTTCCTGCAGATCCAGATCGAGGGACAGGGTGATGTCCTTGCCGGGTATCGGATCGGTCCGTTTGAGCACCCGCAGGACCCGTCCGCGGGCGTTGGTCTCGACTTCCTCGTAGCCGACCTGGCCGTGCAGCTCGTCCTCGTAGAACTTCTCGATGCCGGTCTTGCCGATGTGGTGCGTGCCGGCATAGTTGACCGGGTCGAGCTGCTTGACCTCCTGCTCGTTGATCCGCCCGACGTAGCCTACCGAATGGGCGAAATGCGGCCCCTGCGGATAATGACGAACCAGCTGCGCCGCCACCTCGATGCCCGGCAGACGGAACTGGTTCACCGCGATACGGGCGATCTGTTCCTCGGACAGCTCGTACATGATCGGTACCGGCTCGAACGGCCGCCGCCCCTGCAGCACGCGCTTCTCGAACAGCCCGCGCTCCTCCTCGCCCAGCTCCAGAATCTCCACCACCGCGTCGAGCACGACCCGCCAGTCGCCAGCGCGCTCGCGGGTGACGGTCAGACTGAAGCTCGGGCGGTTGTCGGCGATGACCCGTCCCTGGCGGTCGAAGATCAGCCCGCGGTTGGGCGGGATCGGCTGCACGTGAACGCGGTTGTTCTCCGACAGCGTCGAGTGGTGCTCGAACTGCACGACCTGCAGGTAGTACATGCGCGCCACCAGCACACCGATCAGCAGCAGCACGAAAACGAGGCCCACGATCACGCGTTGGCGCACCAGCACGGCGTCCTTTTCATGATCCTTGAGCTGAATCGGTTGCGGCATATCGAAGGCGTTCGCGTACTACTTGTGATAGGGGTGACCGGACAGCAACGTCCAGGCGCGATAGATCTGTTCGCCGATCAGGATTCGTACCAGCGGGTGCGGCAGGGTCAGCGGCGACAGCGACCAGCGCTGCTCGCTGCGTGCACAGACCTCAGGTGCCAGCCCTTCCGGGCCGCCCACCATGAGGTTGACGTTGCGAGCATCGAGCCGCCAGCGTTCGAGTTCCGCGGCCAGCTGCTCGGTGCTCCAGGGTTTGCCGTGCACCTCGAGCGTGACGATACGCTCGCCCGGCTGGACCTTGCCCAGCATGGCCTCGCCTTCCTGGCGAATCAACCGCGCCACGTCAGCGTTCTTGCCACGGGTGTTGAGCGGGATTTCGTGCAGCTCCAGCGGCAGCTCGGACGGCAGGCGTTTGACGTATTCCTGCCAGCCGTCCTCGACCCAGCGCGGCATCTTCGAGCCGACCGCGACCAGCTTGATCCGCACGGTTTACTCCGGGTCGTGGGCGTGCTGCGCGCGGCTCTGCTCGGCGCCCTGCCACAGACGCTCGAGGTCGTAGAACTGGCGAGTCGGCACCTGCATCACGTGAACGACCACATCGCCCAGGTCGAGCAGCGCCCACTCGCCGCCGTCCAGCCCTTCGCTGCCGAGCGGGCGTACACCCTGCTCCTTGGCCTTTTCCAGCACGTTCTCGGCCAGCGATTTGACGTGCCGGCTGGAGCTGCCGCTGGCGATGATCATGTAGTCGGTGACGCTGGTCTTGCCCTGGACATCGATGGTGGTGATGTCCTGGCCTTTCAGATCTTCCAGGGCGGCGACCGCCAGCTGGACCAAAGCTTCAGTTTGCATAACGTGAAAACAACCTCAGTTCGACGCCCGGTACAGTCCGTGCGCGTTGATATAAGCCAGTACGGCATCGGGAACCAGGAATCGGACCGACTTGCCGCTGGCCAGCAATTGGCGAATCTGCGTGGCGGACACTTCCAAGGGTGTCTGCCAGACGAAGGCGATCTGTCCGCTGCCGCCGCTGAGCGCCTGCGGGTCCGGCACGCTGCGCGCGGCCAGCAGATCACGCAGTTCCTGCGGTGCCTCGCTACCGGCATCCGGTCGCTGCAGCACGAGGATGTGGCAGTAATCGAGCAGCTCCTCCCAGCGATGCCAGGTCGGCAGCCCGCAGAAGGCATCCCAGCCCACCACCAGCAGCAACTGGTCATCCGCCGCCAGTTCGGCGCGCAGCGACATCAGCGTATCGATGGTGTAGGACGGCTTGTCCCGCTCCAGCTCGCGGGCATCGACGCACAGCGGCGGCAGATCCTGCACCGCCAGGCGGACCATTGCCAGGCGATCCTGCGCCGAGCAGTTGGGCGTATCGCGGTGCGGCGGCCGCGCATTGGGAATCAGCCGCAGCTCGTCGAGCCCGAACATCTCGGCCACTTCCAGCGCGCCGCGCAGGTGACCGATGTGCACCGGATCGAAGGTGCCACCAAGTATGCCGATGCGCCGGGCGCCGCCTGCGTGATTCATCAGGTACGGACGTGACCGTCGCCGAAGACCACGTACTTCTCGCTGGTCAGCCCTTCCAGGCCGACCGGACCGCGGGCGTGCAGCTTGTCGGTGGAGATGCCGATCTCCGCGCCCAGCCCGTACTCGAACCCATCGGCGAAGCGGGTCGAGGCATTGATCATCACGGACGCCGAATCCACCTCGGTGAGGAAGCGGCGGGCATCGGTGAAGTTCTCGGTGACGATCGCATCAGTGTGCTGCGAGCCGTAACGATTGATGTGTTCGATGGCCTCGTCCAGCGAGTCGAGCATGCGGATCGACAGGATCGGCGCGTTGTACTCGGTGGACCAGTCCTCTTCGCTGGCCGCCAGCACTTCGTTGCCGAGCAGGGCGCGCGTGCGCGGGCAGCCCCGCAGCTCGACGCCCTTGTCGCGGTAGATGGCGGCCAGCGGCGGCAGCACCTGCTCGGCGATGCCCTGGTGCACCAACAGCGTTTCCATGGTGTTGCACGGCGCGAAGCGCTGGGTCTTGGCGTTGTCGGCGATGCGGATGGCCTTGTCCACATCCGCCGCAAGGTCGACATAGACGTGGCAAATGCCGTCCAGGTGCTTGATCACCGGAACCCGGGCGTCGCGGCTGATGCGCTCGATCAGGCCCTTGCCACCACGCGGCACGATCACGTCGACATAATCCGGCATGCTGATCAGCGCGCCGACTGCGGCGCGGTCGGTGGTATCCACGACCTGCACGGCAGCAGCCGGCAGACCGGCTTCGGCGAGGCCGAGCTGGATGCAGCGGGCAATCGCCTGATTGGAATGGATCGCCTCGGAGCCGCCGCGCAGGATGGTCGCGTTGCCCGACTTCAGGCACAGGCTGGCCGCGTCGATGGTCACGTTGGGCCGCGATTCGTAGATGATGCCCACCACGCCCAGCGGCACCCGCATCTTGCCGACCTGGATGCCGGATGGCATGTAACGCATGTCGCGGATCGCGCCGATCGGATCAGGCAGCGTGGCGACCTGGCGCAGGCCCTCGATCATGCCGTCGATCACCTTTGGCGTCAGCGCCAGACGATCGAGCATGGCGGCGTCCAGGCCATTGGCACGACCGCCGGCCAGGTCCAGCTCATTGGCTCGCACCAGTTCGTCGCGAGCGGCATCGAGCGCCGCGGCGGCGGCCTGCAAGGCGCGGTTCTTCTGCGCCGTGCTGGCGCGCGCGAGCACCCGCGAGGCCTCGCGCGCGGCGCGGCCCAGGCGGGTCATGTAGTCGAGTACGGACTCGGTCATGGATCTAGCTGGCCTGACTGAAGGGAAAGCGGCTGATTATAGCCACGCTGCGCGCCCGCGCACAGCGGCGCCGGGCGAAAGGCATGCGGTGGCGCACGGCATTCGTCCGCCGCGACGGCAGCGTACGCATGGCAGTCCCGGCGAGTATGCTTTGCCGAGGAAACCCCGCGCCCTCTGCCCGGGTCGAAAGGCGGTCTTGCTTCAAGGAAACCGGCATGGGCCAATGGCTCGAAACCCTTACCCAATGGCTGGCCGCCAACCCCCAATGGCTGGGGCTGGCGCTCGTGATCGTCGCCTGCATGGAGTGCCTGGCGGTGGTCGGGCTGATCGTGCCGGGGACGGTGATGGTCTTCGCCATCGCGGTGCTGGCCGGCAACGGCGTGCTGACCCTGGGCGAAACCCTGGTGCTGGGCTTCATCGGCGGGCTGCTCGGCGACCTGCTGTCCTACGCCCTGGGTCGCCGTTATCACCAGGGCATCCGCAGCCTGCGCGGCCTGCGCGACCATCCCGAGTGGCTGCTACGTGCCGAGCATTACTTCCAGCGCTACGGCGTTGCCAGCCTGCTGGTCGGTCGCTTCATCGGCCCGCTGCGGCCGATGCTGCCGATGACCGCCGGCATGCTCGACATGCCGTTCGGGCGCTTTCTGCTGGTCAGCCTGTGCGCCGCCGCCGGCTGGTCGATGGCCTATCTGCTGCCCGGCTGGAGCGCTGGCGCGGCCATGCGTCTGCCGCTGGAGGAAGGTTTCTGGAGCGAGGCGGCGGTGGTCGTCGGCGCATTGCTGACGCTGATCGCCACCACGGCCTTCGGCAGTCTGCGCCAGCTGCGCTGGGTCACTGCACTGGCGACCGGCCTGAGCATCGCGATCCTGCTCGGACTGTTTCTGGGCTGGCCGCACCTCAAGGAGCTCGACGAAGGGCTGCTTGCGGTGATCCAGGGCGAACGCAGCATCACACTCGATCGGGTCATGGTGCTGATCACACGCGTGGGCGACTTCCAGACCCAGCTCTGGGCCGGCGTATTGCTGTGCGTGCTGCTCCTGGTCCTGCGCCAGTGGCGTGCCGCGATCTTTTCCATCCTTACCCTGCTGGGTACGGCCATGGCCAACGGCGCACTCAAGGCCTCCTTCGCCCGTGTCAGGCCGGAGGTGCTGATGGAGCCGCTGAGCAGCTACAGCTTTCCCAGCGGGCACAGTTCGGCCGCGTTCGCCTTTTTTCTCACCCTGGGCGTACTCGCCGGCCGCGACCAGCCGCCGCGCCTGCGCCTCGCCTGGCTGGTGCTGGCCAGCCTGCCGGCCACGGCGATAGCGCTTTCGCGGGTTTACCTGGGGGTGCACTGGATGACCGACGTCACCGCCGGTGCATTGCTCGCGGCGAGCATCTGCGCACTCAGCCTGACCCTGGTGCAATGGCGCGCACCGATGGCGGCGCTGCCGGCCAAGGTGTGGTGGCTGATCCTGCCGGCCTGCCTGGGCCTGCTCGGTGCGTTCAGCGTCTGGGCGCTACCGACGGCGATGCAGATGTATCGCTATCAGTAGTACGACGGCTCCACCGCTACGCCCCTTCTTGCAGCTGCTCGAGCAGGTTCTGAATCTGCGCCAGTTGCAGCTCCGGGTCGTCCAGCCCAAGCAGTTCGACCTTCTGCCGGGCCTCGAACGGCAGCAGATAGGCCAGCTGGCTGGCCAGCGCGGCCTGATCGCGCACCGGGCCGCCGAGCCCCAGAGTCTTCACCATGGGGTGCTGACCGAGCGCCTCGAGCAGCACCAGCAGGTCAGCGTGTTCCTCGGCCAGCGGCAGGGCATCGCCCTCGTTGCGCCAGGCGACCTGAGCGACGGTCAGCTGATCGCGCAGCACCTCGAAGGTCTGGACGTCGAAGCGGCGCCCACCCTCGACCCGGATGCCGAGCAGACCATTGGGCAGTTGCTGCCAGTCGCGAATCAGCGCTTCGCAGCCGACGCGCGCGAAGGACGCCGGCGCCGCGCCGACCTCGCTGCCGTCGAGGATATGCACGACACCGAAGCCGTGACCAGCCTTGAGGCACTGGCTGACCATGTCGAGGTAGCGCGCCTCGAATATCTGCAGATCAAGCATGCAACCGGGGAACAGCACGGTATCCAGCGGAAACAACGGCAACTTCATGCGGACTCCATCACAGCAGCAGGGCAACCGCCAGCGGCAGCAGTACCGCCGTCATCACCCCCATCAGGCTCATGGCCAGCGCCGCGAAGGCACCGCATTCGTCGCTTTCCTGCAGCGCCTGCGCGGTGCCCACGGCGTGGGCGGTCAGCCCCAGCGCAATGCCGCGGGCCGCAGGATGCTGAACGCCAAACCGGCGCAACAGTTCCGGACCGAGAATCGCGCCGAGCACGCCGGTGATCATCACGAACACCGCCGCCAGCGCCACCACGCCGCCGATCTGCTCGGCCACCAGCATGGCGATCGGCGAGGTCACCGACTTGGGCGCCAGGGTCATCAGGATCATCTCGTCCGCGCCGAACGCCCAGGCCAGCGCCATGCCCAACGCCGTGGCGAACACACCGGCGACGAGCAGGGTGATCACGATAGGCCCGAACAGCTCGCGAATGCGCCGCAGGTTCAGGTACAGCGGCACGGCCAGGGCCACGGTGGCCGGCCCGAGAAGCAGCGTCAGCCACTGGGCGCTGATGCTGTACTCCGCATAGTCGATGCCGCACAGCAGCAGAATGCCGACCACAAGCAGCATCGATACCAGCACCGGCTGCAGGAACACCCAGCGGGTCTTCTCGTAGGCGGCGAACGCCAGCTGGAATGCCGTCAGGGTGATGCCGACGCCGAACAGCGGATGATGGATGAGCGCCTGCCAGGCCGCGTGCCAGTGCAATTCCATCATGCGCCCTCCTGGCGACGCTGTTTGCGCCGGATCAGTGCCTGCATCAGCCAGCCGGTGAACACCAGCGAGATCAGCAACGAAATCACCAGCACACCGACGATGGCCCAGAAGTCGTCGAGAATCGCCTCGGTATAAGCCATCACGCCGACTGCCGGCGGCACCAGCAGCAACGGCAGGTAGCGCAGCAGGCTGCTTGCCGCCAGCTGCAGCGATTCGCTGGCGCGGCCGCGCGCCAGCAGGCCGGCGAACAGCAGCACCATGCCGATGATGGGTCCCGGCAGCATGGGCAGCAGCAACACGTTGAGAACGGTGCCGAGCAGCTGGAACGCGACCAGCCAGGTCAGGCCTCTGAGCAGCATGGGAGCCTCCCGCAAAATGGCGACAGTATAAGGGGCAATGTGCACAGGCGCCCGCGCTGCGCTATGGCGGCCCATTCGCGCTGCCGATGCTGGTTTGCCAGGGCTGCGCGCCGTGCTGATCTAGCCCGGTGCCAGGACGCGCTTCGGCGCGTGCCGCTCCCTACAGCCATCCATGCGGGATCACAAGAACAATCCGGAGGACACATGCCACAGGTACCCGTCGCGCAACTCAAGGACTACATCGGCAAGGAACTGGGCCATTCCGAATGGCTGACCATCGATCAGCAGCGCGTGGATCGGTTCGCCGACTGTACCGGCGACCACCAGTTCATCCATGTCGACCCCGAGAAGGCCGCCCAGACACCCTTCGGCGGCACCATCGCCCACGGTTTCCTCTCGCTCTCACTGCTGCCGATGCTCTCCGGAGACCTGCTGGTCGTGCCCGAGGGCACGCGCATGGGGGTCAACTATGGCCTGGACAGCCTGCGTTTCATTCAGCCGGTGCGCGTTGGCTCGCGGGTACGGCTGGGGCTGACGCTGATCGACGCTCACGAGAAAAACCCCGGTCAGTGGCTGCTCAAAGCCCGCGCAGTGATGGAGATCGAAGGCTCGGAGAAACCGGCCTACATCGCCGAAACGCTGGCCCTGTGCATCCTCTGAGCAGCGCGCCTGCGCGGATGTCGCAGGCCGTTGGGTTTGCGGCATACTGCGGGCCTCCTGCCTGAGCGGATGCCCGCATGCTGCGCTTCGTTCCCCTGCTGTTGATCGGCCTGCTCACCGCCTGCGGTGAGGGCGAGCCATTCACCCCTGCCGATGCGGTGCTGCCCGACGGCGGCCGCTACCGCGGGGAGATCGTCGACGGCCTGCTGCAGGGCAGTGGACGTATCGACTACCCGAACGGCAGCTACTACTTCGGCGAGTTCAAGGACGGCCAATGGCACGGCTTCGGCACCTGGAACGGCGCCACCGGCGATCGCTACGAGGGCGAGTTCAAGCACGGCCTGTTCGACGGCCTCGGCCGTTTCAGCTACGCCGAAGGCGGCGTCTATCAGGGTGAATTCCATGCCGGCCGCATGCACGGTCACGGTCGCTTCAGCCAGGACGGCACCGTCTACGAAGGCGAGCTTCGCAACAACCTCTACCACGGCATGGGCCGCCTGGACTATGCCGACGGCCTCAGCCATCGCGGCCAGTTCAGCCAGGGCCAGCCGGATGGGCCGGGCATCCGCCGCGACGCCGATGGCGAGCTCAGCGGCTACTTCAGCGCCGGCAGCCTGAACGGCGCCGGCAGCTACGTGACCGGCCAGGGCGAGCGCTACAGCGGCGAGTTCGAGAATGACCAGTTCCATGGCCAGGGCCGCTACGAGGATCTCGACGGCAACCTCTGGAGCGGCACCTTCGTCCGTGGCGAGCTCAATGGTACCGGCAGCCACATCGCCAGCGATGGCAGCCGCTACGTCGGCCAGTTCCGCGGCTGGCGCTATCACGGCCAGGGCCGCCTCGATCGCGCCGATGGCAGCTTCTATACCGGCGGCTTTCGCCTCGGACGCTTCGACGGTGAAGGCGTGCTGACCGCTGCCGACGGCAGCGAAATGCGCGGCACCTGGCGCAACGACCGACGCGTCCGCGACGAACAGGGCCGTGCCCTGCCCGATCCGCTGGAAATCGCCTTGCTGGAGCAGGGCGACCTGCTCGACAGGGCCATCGACGCCCTGCCGCCGTCCACGCCGGCGGCGGAGCTCTATACGCTGACGCTCGCCGGCGATGGTCGCCAAAGCGTGTTCATGCGCGAGGCGGATTACGTGCAGCGGCTGCTGGCCGAACGTTTCCATGCCCACGGCCAGCTCAGCCTGGTCAACCATCGCGACCACCTGGCCGACCGCCCACTGGCGACCCGGGAGAGCCTGGCACGTGCCATCCGAGCCCTGGCCGAGCGCAGCGGCGAGGAAGACCTGATCTTCCTCTACTTCACCAGTCACGGCTCGGCCGAACACGAACTGGTGCTGAGCCAGCCGCGCCTGAGCCTGAACGATCTGCCTGCCCGCGACCTTGCCGGACTGCTCGCGCCGCTGGCCGGGCGCAAGACGGTGGTGGTGATCTCTGCCTGCTATTCCGGGGGCTTCATCGAGCCGCTGAAGAACCAGCAGACCCTGATCATGACCGCCGCGCGCGCCGACCGCGTGTCGTTCGGCTGCTCGGAACAGAGCGACTTCACCTACTTCGGCCGCGCGCTGTTCGCCGAAGCCCTGCAGGAAACCGACGATATCGTGCAGGCCTTCACGCTCGCTTCGGCAAAGGTTGCCGAACGCGAGCAGGCCGACGACTATCAGGCATCGGAACCGCAATTATGGGCACCTGAACCGGTCGTCCAGCGCTGGCAGGAACTGCAGCAGCGGCGCGCCGCCCAATGATCGCCACAGGAGCACAACCATGTATTTGACGCCACAGCGCATTCTGCTTGCCGGCGCCACCGGACTCACTGGCGAGCATCTGCTCGATCGACTGCTCAACGAACCCACCGTCGAGCGCGTACTGGCGCCCACGCGCAAGCCGCTGGCCGCGCATCAGCGCCTGGAAAACCCGGTCGGCGAGCTGCTGGCGCTGCTGCCGACGCTGAGCGGCACGATCGACACGGCCTTCTGCTGCCTGGGCAGCACGCTCAAGCAGGCCGGCAGCCAGGAGGCCTTCCGCGCCATCGATCATGACCTGGTGCTGGCATTCGCCCGCCGCGCCAAGGAAATGGGGGCCCGCCATCTGCTGGTGATCAGCTCGCTCGGCGCCAACCCGGACAGCTCGATCTTCTACCTCAAGGTCAAGGGCGAGATGGAAGCGGCGCTGCAGCAGCAGGACTGGCCGCAGCTGACCATCGCGCGCCCGTCGCAACTGCTCGGCCCGCGTCTGGAAATGCGCCTGAGCGAACGCATCGCCGCGCCGCTGTCGCAACTCTTGCCAGGCAAGTACCACGGGATCGAAGCCTGCACCCTGGCGCGGGCGCTCTGGCGCCTGGCGCTGGAGGAAGGCGATGGCGTGCGCATCGTCGAGTCGGACGAACTGCGCAAGTTGGGGAAATAACAGGCGGGAAGCTGCAAGCGGCGTAGCGTGGATGTCGTTTCTCGCATCGACGCTACGCCCATCAGGTTTTTTCTGCGGCTTGTGGCTTGCCGCTGAAGCGGCTCTATCAGACCTTGATGAAATGCTCGCGGTAATGACGCAGCTCGGCGATGGAGTCGCGGATGTCGTCCAGCGCCAGGTGGGTACCGCCCTTCTTGAAACCTTCCATGATCTGCGGCGCCCAGCGTGCTGCCAGTTCCTTGAGCGTCGAGACATCCAGATTACGGTAGTGGAAGTAGGCTTCCAGCGTCGGCATCTGCCGGTAGAGGAAACGACGGTCCTGGCAGATGCTGTTGCCACAGATCGGCGACTTGCCCTTGGGCACCCACTGCTCAAGGAATTCCAGGGTCAGGCGCTCGGCCTCCGCCGTGGAAATCCGGCTCTCGCGCACACGCTGGGTCAGCCCCGAACCGCCGTGCTGGCGAGTGTTCCACTCATCCATGCGGGCGAGGACTTCGTCGCTCTGGTGCACGGCGATGACCGGTCCCTCGGCCAGCACGTTGAGCTGGCTGTCGGTGACGATGGTGGCCATCTCGATGATGACGTCGTTGTCCGGATCCAGACCGGTCATTTCCAGGTCGATCCAGATCAGGTTCTGCGGGTTCTGCATGAGGGGCTCCTTGGCTGTGCGGCGCAGTTTAGCCGCTCGTGCCGGTGCCGTCAGGTGGCGGGCCGGCCGGGTACCAGATCAGCAAACGTGAACCGCGCCAGTCGTCGATCGACAGCACCTCGGCCGGTTCCACGCCGGGCACTGCGAAACTGTTGCTGATCAGCATCGCACCGGGGCGCATTTCCGCCCGCGCCTTTTCCCACAGCGCCGCCATGGGTGCCGGTGACAGGAAACAGTAGACGACATCGTATTCGCCGAGGTCGACGCGCCACAGGCTGAGCGGGTGGACCTGGCAGTTGCGCCGCGGCAGGCAGCGCAGCCAGGACAGGGCGAAGGTCAGCGGCGCGGTTTCCACCCCGACGAAGCGCGCAGCCGGATATGCCCGCGCCAGCCGCACCAGGGTACCGGCCAGCCCACTGCCCAGATCGATGAGGCGAAAATCCGTCGGCAACACCGCCAGCCGCGCGCGCAACCGGCGCTCGGTCTGCGAGCCGGTCAGGTAGAGCGGCACCCGCTCGCCGAAGGCGTTCCAGTTGAGCAGCAAGAGCAGCGCGAAGCCGCTCAGCGGCGCCCATGCAGGCACGTCCAGGTCGCGGAACAGCAGCAGACCGGGCACGAACAGCAGGTTGATCGGCAGCCACCAGACCGACAGGCCGAGTCGCGCCCCAATCAGTGCGGCCAGGGCGCCCTGCGCGAACGCCGCGAGGAGCAGTCCCGGGCGCACGGCAAAGCTCCAGACCAGGCCGAGCGACAGCAGCCAGACGAGCGGCAGCGCCAGCAGCTGGGCCAGCAGCGCGCGCAGGACGGGCAAACGAGTGAGCGTGGTGACGGACATGGCCGGCAATCATCTAACCAGGGTCACCCAGTC
The DNA here is from genome assembly GCF_055755175.1 of Stutzerimonas sp. LR2. Lineage (NCBI taxonomy): Bacteria > Pseudomonadati > Pseudomonadota > Gammaproteobacteria > Pseudomonadales > Pseudomonadaceae > Stutzerimonas > Stutzerimonas sp. LR2. Next base: position 1,226,867 of record NZ_JBVTRR010000001.1, on the reverse strand, counting down.
TAGCCGCCTACCGACGCGCCATACAGGCCGCAGCCCGCCGGGTTCGGCATGCTAGACTCGCCGACCAAAACTCCGAGACAGCCCCAACCCATGGCCAAACGCCAACTCAACCGCCGGCAAAGCTGGCGCATCGAGAAGATCCAGGAAGAGCGCGCCGCCCGTGCCGCGCGTCGCGAGAGCCGTGCCCTCGAGGAGCTGGAGGGCGGAGACCTGGGCCCGGAACAGACCGGGCTGGTCATCGCGCATTTCGGCGTACAGGTCGAGGTCGAGGCACTGGAGGGCGAACACAGCGGGCAGGTGTTCCGCTGCCACTTGCGGGCCAACCTGCCGGCACTGGTCACCGGCGACCGCGTGGTCTGGCGCCCGGGCAACCAGGGCATCGGCGTCATCGTTGCGCAGCTGCCGCGGCATTCGGAGCTGTGCCGGCCGGACATGCGCGGTCAGCTCAAGCCCGTGGCGGCCAATGTCGACCTGATCGTCATTGTCTTCGCCCCGCTCCCCGAGCCGCACGCCAACCTGATCGACCGCTATCTCATCGCCGCCGAGCACGCGGGCATCGCGCCGCTGCTGCTGCTGAACAAGGCCGACCTGATCGACGAACACAACGAGGTGGCTCTGAACCGGCTCCTGGACGTGTACCGCCAACTGGATTATCCGCTGCTGGAGGTCTCGGCCCATGGCGGCGCCGGCATGGATGAGCTGAAGGCGCGCCTGGACGGCCATGTCAGCGTGTTCGTCGGGCAATCCGGGGTGGGCAAGTCGTCGCTGGTCAACAGCCTGTTGCCGGGCGTGGACACCCGTGTCGGCGCGCTGTCGGAAATGACCGGCAAGGGTACGCACACGACCACCACCGCGCGACTGTTCCACTTCCCCGGTGGCGGCGAGCTGATCGACTCACCCGGCATTCGCGAATTCGGCCTCGGCCACGTCAGCCGCGCCGATGTGGAAGCGGGCTTCATCGAATTCCAGGAGCTGCTCGGCCACTGTCGCTTCCGCGATTGCAAGCATGATCGCGAACCGGGCTGCGCACTGCTCAAGGCGCTGGAAGACGGCCGCATCCAGCCGCAACGCATGGCCAGCTACCGGCACATCCTCAGCAGCCTGCCGGAATCGGACTACTGATAAGCGGGCTGATCAGCGCGCACCGGGTTCACTGAACTTCAGCACGCCATCCTCGAAGATGTTCAGCCGCTCGCGCAGCTGTTGCGGCTGCAACGGCTCATTGAGCGCCGGCGCGCCACCGCCACCGCCGCTTGCTGGCGGCTGAGCCGCCTCGCCCGCATCGGACTTCTGCGACGCATCGGGCTGCTCGCCCTCGATGGAGCGCTGCGCCTTCTTGGTCAGCACAAGGATATCGATGCGACGGTTCACCGGATTGAACGGGTCCTTGCGATCGAACAGCGCAGAGGATGCGTAGCCGACCACCCGCGCGATCTGCTCTTCCGGATAGCCACCGTACACCAGCGTTCGCCGGGCCGCGTTGGCGCGGCTGGCCGACAGCTCCCAGTTGCCGAAGTCACCACGCCCGGAAAACGGCTTGGCGTCGGTGTGCCCGCTGATGCTGATCTTGTTCGGCACCGCGGCGATGGTGTCCACCAGCGCCAGCAGGATGTCCTCGAAGTAAGGCTGTAGCTGGGCGCTGCCGAGGGCGAACATCGGTCGGTTCTCGGCATCCATGATCTGGATGCGCAGGCCGTCCTGGGTGATCTCGAAGAGGATCTGGTCCTTGAACTTCTGCAGCTCGGGGTTCTCGTCGACCTTGTTCTGCAGTTCCTGCAACAGCAACTCCAGCCGCTCGCGCTCGATCTGCTCGGCGAACGTCTCGGCCTGCTGGGCGTCGATCTGCGCCTCGCTCTGCGCCGGCTCCAGCTCGGGATTGAGGGTGCGGTCCGGCGAAGGCGTCGGCGTGCCGCCCAGATCGATGACATGGGGGCTGGCGCTTTCGGTGAACCCGATGGGGTCCTGAAAATAGCCGGAGATGAGTTTCTTCTGTTCCGGCGTGGCCGAACTCATCAGCCACATCACCAGGAAGAACGCCATCATCGCCGTGGCGAAGTCGGCGAAGGCGATCTTCCAGGCGCCACCGTGATGACCGCCAGCGACCTTCTTGACCCGCTTGACGATGATCGGTTGGGTATTGTCCATGGCGAACCTTTAGCTGCCACGCATGGCTTGCTCGAGCTCGGAGAAGCTCGGGCGGTGCGCCGGATAGAGAACCTTGCGGCCGAACTCGACGGCCAGGCTCGGCGGCATGCCGGACGCCGAGGCCACCAGGGTCGCCTTGATGGATTCGTATACGTTCAGCTCCTCCTTGGCATCGTGCTCCAGCGCCGCCGCCAGCGGGCCGAAGAAGCCGTAGGAGGCGAGAATACCGAGGAAGGTACCCACCAGCGCCGACCCCACCTTGTAGCCGATCATCGCGTTGTCCGCCTCAGCGAGGATGGACATGGTGATCACGATACCCAGCACCGCCGCGACGATACCCATCGCCGGCAGACCGTCGGCCACCTTGCTGACCGCGTGGGCCGGATGATCGAGTTCCTCCTTCAGGCTGGTCAGCTCCATGTCGAACAGGCCTTCCAGCTCATGGGGCGCCATGTTGCCGGAAGACATGATGCGCAGGTAGTCGCAGGTGAAGGCGGTCATCCGCTCGTCCTGCAGGAAGCCCGGGTACTTGCTGAACAGCGGGCTCGCGGCCGGGTCCTCGAGGTCAGCCTCGATGGCCATCATGCCTTCACGGCGGCTCTTGTTCAGAATCGCGTAGAGCAGGCTGAGCACTTCCAGGTAATAGGCGTGGGTGAAGCGCGTGCTGAACATCTTCAGCGACTTCTTGAAGACGATCATGGTGGTGCTGCCCGGGTTGGCCTGCAGGAAGCCACCCAGCGCCGCGCCGCCGATGATCATCACCTCGAAGGGATGGATGAGCGCGCCGATCTTGCCGCCGGATAGTACGAACCCGCCCAGCACGCTGGCGAACACGACGATGATGCCGATGATTTTGACCATAGGAGGTACGTCTGGAACCTGATTACGAGCCGTTCGGACTGCGGCAACAACTGCCGCAAAACCCCGCCGTACGGCCTTGCAGAAGGAATGTTGGAAGAATTGTTCTGGTTATCGGAACTTTTGCGCCAGACTAAAGGCCATCCCGATGAAAAGCTAGTTCGGCCATGACCACCACACCCCCGCTGCCCCGTACGCTACCTGCCTGGATCAAGGCACTCGATGACGCTCCCCTGCCCGCCTTCGCCGCCGTTCATGGCAAGGTGCGCCTGGCGCTGCGCGACGCCAGCAAGTCGATGCGGCAGATTGCCGAGCTGATTCAGGACAGCCCGGTGCTGGCGCTGCGCTTCATTCAGGAAGCCAATCGCGGCATCGGCGATGGCCAGCCAGCGGAAAGCCTCGAGGTCGCGCTCAGCCGCATCGGCCTGCAACGCGCCGAGGCGCTGCTGGGTCGCATACCGGCGATGGAGGCCCAGGACATGCCGCGGCCGCTGCGTCAGGTGGTGCTGATCAGCCGGCATGCCAGCCAGCAGGCCAACGGACTGTTCGCCGCCCGCCTCGCACGGCTGTGGCAGGACATCCACTGGGGCAGCCTGCTGTTTCTCGCCCCGGCCTGGGCGCTGGTCGGCGCCTATCCGCATCTGCTGGACGCCTGGGAGCAGCGAGTGCTGGTCAAGGGCGAGCCGGCCAGCCGCGTCGAGCGCGAACTGCTCGGCGTTTCCCTGCTGGAGCTGTGCCTCGCGCTCGCCGAGCACTGGCGCCTGCCGGACTGGATCATTCAGGGCTACCGCCTGCTGGGCGCCGACCGGCGCAGGCTGATCAAGGCGCTGCACATCGCCCACGACAACGAGCACCCGCTGCACCAGCAGCAGATGCTCGACGCCGATCCGGAATTGCGGCGCTGGCTGACGCTGCCGAGCAACACCATCGTACTGGCCAACGGCCTGGCGCTGTCGGCGCACCACAGCTGGAGCGGCATCCACAGCCTGCGCTGGCAACGCCTGGCCGGGCTGTATCTGCAGGTCCCGCTGGGGGAATTGCAGCAGATGGTGCACCAGCAGGCAGTCATCAGCGCCCGCGATTTCGGCGCGACCGATCTCTGGCACCCCGCCCAAGGGTTGCTGTGGCCGAGTGGCAGCCGCTTCCAGGTGTTGCGCGAAGTACCCGCGGCCACATCTGCACCGACGGCCGATCTGACCGAATGGCGCGAACACTGCCGCCGCCTGCTTGCCGAACCCAGCCCGTTCAGCAACGTGCTGCAGCTGACCGCCACCGCCAGCCAGGCCCTGACTAGCGCCGGCATGCAACGCTCGCTGGTATTGCTGGTGGATCGCAAGCAGAACCGCCTCGTCGCCCAGCAATGCGTCGGCCTGCCCGGCGATGCCGCACGGTTGACGCTTGCACCGGAGCAGAGCCAGGTCGTGCGTCGCCTGCTGGAAAAACCGGCCCAGCTGCGTCTGCAGCCGGCCAACATGGCACAGTTTTCCGCTCTGCTGCCCGGCGGCCTCAAGGCACTGTTCGCCGGCGAACACCTGCTACTTCGCTCACTGGGCGTCGACGGTCGGGTATTGATGCTGGTCGTGGCCGATCAGAACGGCGCGCCGCTGTCCGACGCCAGCGTGCAAACATTCGCTAAAACATCACAATGCATCGAGCGCGCTTTGAGTCTGTTCGGCAGGCGCGGGGGCTGAGCTTTTTCGCTAGACTTCGCCCCTTCAACGACTAGTCGAGGCCTGCCGTGTCCGCCTTTTCCAATCTGCCACTGGTGATCGAGCCCGCCGATCTGGCCACCCGCCTCGATGCGCCCGAGCTGATCCTGGTCGATCTGACCAGTGCCGCCCGCTATGCCGAAGGCCACCTGCCGGGCGCCCGCTTCGTCGATCCCAAACAGACCCAACTGGGCCGACCGCCCGCACCAGGCCTGCTGCCCGAACAGGCGCAGCTGGAACGGGTGTTCGGCGCGCTGGGCCATCGCCCCGATGCGGTGTACGTGGTGTACGACGACGAAGGCGGCGGCTGGGCCGGACGCTTCATCTGGTTGCTCGACGTGATCGGCCACCGGCACTACCACTATCTCAACGGCGGGCTGCATGCCTGGCTGGACGAAGCCCGTCCGCTGAGCCGGGAGATACCCGAAGCGGCGACCGGTACACCACACCTGGTCGTGGACGACGCCCCGACCGCCACCCGCCACTACATCGAGAGCCGCCTCGGCGCCAACGACCTGGTGATCTGGGACGCCCGCTCGCCGGCCGAATACCGCGGCGAGAAGCTCTTCGCCGCCCGCGGAGGCCATATCCCCGGGGCGGTCAATTTCGAGTGGACCGCCGCCATGGACCCCGCCCGCGCGTTGCGCATCCGCGAAGACATCGCCGAGCGCCTGCTGGCACTGGGCATCGTTCCGGACAAGGAAATCGTCACCCACTGCCAGACTCACCACCGCTCCGGCTTCACCTACCTGCTGGCCAAGGCGCTGGGCTATCCCCGCGTCAAGGGCTATGCCGGTTCCTGGGCCGAATGGGGCAACCTGCCTGACACCCCGGTGCAGCAATGAAAAGGACACACATGAAAGACCGCCTGTTCGTCATCAGCCAGTATGTGCTGCCGCATCACCTGATTTCCCGCCTGGCCGGCTGCCTGGCCGAATGCCGCCTGCCCTGGGTGAAGAACACGTTCATCAAGTGGTTCGTCCGGCATTTTCAGGTCGACATGCGCGAGGCGCAGATCGAGGAACCGACGGCCTACGAACATTTCAACGCCTTCTTCACCCGCGCCCTGAAGGACGGCGCCCGTCCGCTGGACAGCACGCCCGGCGCGATCCTCAACCCCTGCGACGGCGCCATCAGCCAGCTCGGCAAGATCGAGCAGGGCCGCATCTTCCAGGCCAAGGGCCACAGTTTCAGCGCCATGGAGCTGCTCGGCGGCGATCATGAGCGTGCAGCACCGTTCATGGGCGGCGCCTTCGCCACGGTGTACCTATCGCCCAAGGACTACCACCGCGTGCATATGCCGGTCAGCGGCACGCTGCGGGAGATGGTCTATGTGCCGGGCCGGATCTTCTCGGTCAACACCGTCACGGCGCAGGGCGTGCCGGAGCTGTTCGCGCGCAACGAGCGGGTCGTCTGCCTGTTCGACACCGAGCACGGCCCCATGGCGATGGTTCTGGTGGGCGCGATGATCGTTGCCAGCATCGAGACCGTCTGGGCCGGGCTGGTGACCCCGCCCAAGCGCAGCCTGAAGACCTTCCGCTACGACGAAGCGGCTCGCGCGCCTATCCACCTGGAAAAGGGCGCGGAGATGGGCCGTTTCAAACTGGGCTCCACCGTTATCCTGCTGTTCGGGCCGGACCGCGTGCGCTGGGCCGAACAGCTCGGCCCGCTGAGCCCGGTGTGCATGGGCGAGTCGCTGGGCCAGGCGGCGATCACCGCAGCCGCGAGCGAGGCCATCGAGCTTCAGTAAAAGGCGGGGCGCGACATTTCGGTAGCCCTCGGCTGCCGAATGTCGGGTAATATCATCGAGCCATCATTTAGTCCTGCCCATGCCGGCAGATATTGATAGAGTTCACATTACCCATGCCCTGAGCCGCCGCGGAGTCCGCCCGTTTTGGATAGACAGAGCCATCATCTGCTGTTGCGCGCACCCGCACCGACTCGGCAGACCCTGTCCTTCTGTGACGCCAGCGTTCGCGGTGTGACCGGCTGGCTCGCCGGCCTGCCGAAAGCCAACATCGGCGAGACCGCGCGCCAGCTCTATCAAGCGCTGATCGAGCTCAATCAACTGCGCATCGCCTCCGACACCCGCCTGCAGTTGCTCGAGCTGCTGCGTCCGGATGTCGACTTCGTCTGCAACCAGCTGGAAAAACACTTCGTCAACCAGCCGATTGTGCTCAGCGAGCGCCCGCGCAAGGTCGCCGGGCTGTGCCAGGCGCTGCAGAACCACTTGGCGGTGGGCTACAAGCTGATCGTGATACGTGTGGTCTCGCAACCCGATCGCGAGCGTCACCAGCTGCTGTCCATCGCGCTGCAGCGGGCCATCCACTGCCTTGGCGCACTGCTGATCCGCTCGACCCAGCTTTACGGGCCAGCGGCACCCGGGCTATGGCTGGAGCTGCACCAGCTCTACCAACTGGCAGTGGAACAGGGCACCGAGCGCCTGCTCATCCGCGACCCGCTGGCCCGTCATGCCAAGGGGTTGAGCGCGGAACAAAGCTATCTGGCATCCCTGCTGCTCGGCTGTGCGCGCTGCAATCAGATGCGTCAGCAGAGTATCGTCAAGCTCGCCGCCGCGCTGGAGGCCTGGAGCGGCATGGCGCAGATCCAGGCGGTCGGTGCCGCCGGCAGCCTGTTCCTGTTTTCCCCGCTGGTCGATGGGCCACCGCGCTACCGCTCGCTGTTTCCCGAGCGGGAGCAGCAGAACCTGCTCGGTATCAGCACCCAGCCACTGGTGGAAGTCATCGAGGAGCATCTTCGTCTGGCGCCGGACAATCGCCAGCTGACCCGCCTGCCCGCGGCGGCGGGGCTGGACGATGACCTGCTGCGGCACCTCTGCTCCGCCTGGGGCGCAATTTCCGAACGCACCTTTCAGCGCATCCCTGCCCAAGGCAGCCTGACCCTGTGCATCGGCATGACCGCGCTGCACTATCAACTGGCCGGCCAACGCCCGTTCAACGAAGTCCTGGAGCTGCAAGGCACCTCCAACCGTGCGGTGTTCAAGCTGCATAACGGCGCGGCGGATGTCTGGGCGAATGCCTTCGACGCGCAGAGCAGTACCGTCGAGCTGCTGCCGACCCATGACCATATCGAATTCGTCAGCCCGAACCTGACGCGCACAGCCGCCGCCGTCAAAACCGCCGCGCCCGCCAGCGCTCAACCCAGGCGGCCGAGCGAGACGGAAAACCATCCCCTGTATCAGGTGCAGCTGGTCGACCACAGCCCCGGCGGCTACTGCCTGGCATGGGAAGGCGAAGTGCCCGGCCAGCTGCAGACCGGCGAGCTGCTGGGGCTGCGCGAGGGCAGCTCGCAGAGCTGGAGCATCGCCGTGGTGCGCTGGATACGCCAGGTGCGCGGCGGTAGCACGCAGATGGGGGTCGAGCTGATCGCGCCCCAGGCCCAGCCGTGCGGGTTGCGCCTGCTGCGCAAGGATGACCAGGGCAGCGAATACCTGCGCGCCTTGCTGCTGCCGGAGATCGGTGCGATTTCCCAACCGGCCATGCTGATCGCACCGCGCCTGCCCTTCCAGGAAGGCCACAAGGTCCTGATCAAGCGTGAGGGCGAGGAACAGCGCGCCGTGCTCAATCGGCGGCGCACCGGCACCGGCAACTACAACCAGTTCGAATATCGCTCGCTCGGGCAGGTGGCGCCGGAGCGAGAGACACCTGTCACAGGCTGGAAAACCCACACGGCGGGCGGGGATGAAGATTTTGACTCACTCTGGAAGTCGCTGTAGATTGCCGACTCTCGCATTCTTGCCTGCCCGCGCCGCACCGGCGCGCACTTAAGCTGTTGCCATGGCCCTGCAAAAGAAAACCATCCGCCTGCTGATTCTCGAAGACTCGCAGAACGAGGCCGAGCGTCTGGTCAGCCTTTTCCGCAATGCCGGACAGGCGACCCGGGTGCATCGACTGACGTCCAGCGACGACCTGGCCGAAGCTCTGACGCAGACCTGGGACCTGCTGATCAATGCACCGCAAAGCGAGAACCTCGACCCCAGCGAGGCGATCGGCGCCATTCGCCGGCAGGCCAAGGACATCCCGATCATCCAGCTGACTGCCGGCAACGATGCCGAAGCGATCACCGAAGCATTGATGCTCGGCGCCCAGGATGCGCTGCCGCAGGGCGAGGATGAGTGGCTCCTGCTGGTGGCCAACCGCGAGCTGGCCAACCTGGAAGAGCGTCGCGCACGACGCTCGGCGGAAGTGGCGCTGCGCGAGGCCGAAAAGCGCTGCCAGTTGCTGCTCGACAGCTCGGTGGATGCCATCGCCTATGTGCACGATGGCATGCACATCTACGCCAACCGCGCCTACCTCGAGCTGTTCGGCTACGACGACGTGGAGGATCTGGAAGGCATGCCGATGATCGACCTGATCGCCGGCACCGACCAGAGTCGCTTCAAGACGTTCCTGAAGAACTACCAGACCCTCGAAGGCGCCGCCGAGCTTGCCTGCGGTGGTGTGCGCGCCGACGGCGACACGCTAAAGACACGGATGATCTTCTCGCCGGCGGCCTACGACGGCGAGCCCTGCATCCAGGTCGTGATCCGTGCCGAGAACGACAGCGCCGAACTGCAGAAGCTGCGCGAAATCAGCAGTCAGGACCCCGTGACCGGCCTGCTCAACCGCAACAGCTTCCTCGAAGTGATGGATGCCGCCGTCGAGCGCGCCGTGAACGCCGGACAGAGCGCCAGCCTGGCCTATGTTCGCGTCGACCGCTTCGCCGCGCTGCAGGCGGACATCGGCCTGGCCGACTCGGATGAGCTGCTCAGTCAGCTGGCCACCCTGCTGCGCGGACACTTTTCCGGCGACAGCCAGCTGGCACGCTTCGCCGACGACGTGTTCACCGTGCTGCAGCCCGGTCTCACTCCGCAGCAGGCCGAACCCGAACTGCGCAAGCTGCTGAGCAAAGTCGAAGGCCATCTGCTAGACGTCGGCGGCCGCACGGTGCAGACCACCCTCAGCATCGGTGTCGCCGGCCTCGACGAAAAGACCGCCAAGGCGCAGGACGCCATCGAGCGCGCGCACCGCTGCGCCGATGACCTGAGCGACGGCAATGCGCTGAAAATCTACAACCCGGCCGACGAGCTGGCCGCCGCCGCCAACCGCGGCGACATCATCGCCATGCTCAAGCAGGCCCTGGAGAACAACAGCTTCCGCCTGCTGTTCCAGCCGATCATCAGCCTGCGTGGCGACAGTTTCGAACACTACGAAGTGCTGCTGCGCCTGCTCGACCCGCAAGGCGTAGAGGTACCGCCCAGCGAGTTCCTCAGCGTCGCCAGCGAGGCGGGCCTGGCCACCAAGATCGATCGCTGGGTCATCCTCAACTCCATCAAGCTGCTGGCCGAACACCGCGCCAAGGGCCATCGCACACGGCTGTTCCTGCACCTGTCGGCTGCCAGCATCCAGGACGCCAGCCTGCTGGCCTGGCTGGGCGTCGTGCTCAAGGCGTCGCGCCTGCCGGGCGATTCGCTGGCCTTCGAATTGGGCGAAGCCGACGCCGTGGCCTACCTGAAGCCGGCCAAGGCGCTGGCGCAGGGGTTGGCCGGGCTCGGCTGTCGCATCGCGCTGTCCCAGTTCGGCTGCGTGCTCAACCCGTTCAACACGCTCAAGCATCTGGACGCCGAGTTCATCAAGGTCGACGGCTCCTACACCCAGGACCTCACCCGCCAGGAGAACCAGGAAGCCCTGAAGGCACTGCTGGCCGAGCTGCATGAGCAGCAGAAGCAGAGCATCGTGCCCTTCGTCGAAAGCGCCACGGTACTTGCCACCCTCTGGCAGGCCGGCGTCAGCTATATCCAGGGCCACTACCTGCAGGGCCCGAGCCAGTCGATGGACTACGACTTCTCCTCCGACGAAGAATGACCTCCGGGCTGGCCCCGCCAGCCCGAAGACTGCCTCCTGCGCCAACTCGCCCTGACTTGATCGCGGTCATCCGCCGGCTTCCACGCTGGGCTAGAGTGTCCGGACGTCTTCACTTCCAGGAGGAGTCGCACCATGGCCATGATGAAAGCCGCCGTGTTCGTCGAGCCGGGCCGCATCGAACTGCAGGACAAGCCCATCCCCGAGATTGGTCCCAACGATGCGCTGCTGCGCATCACCACGACCACCATCTGCGGCACCGACGTCCACATTCTCAAGGGTGAATACCCGGTCGCTCCCGGCCTGACCATCGGTCACGAACCGGTGGGCATCATCGAAAAGCTGGGCAGCAACGTGAGGGGCTACCAGGAAGGCCAGCGGGTGATCGCCGGCGCCATCTGCCCCAGCTTCACCTCCTACGCCTGCCAGGACGGCCTGCCCGCTCAGGATGGCGGCTGCTCCTGCCATGGCTACAAGCCCATGGGCGGCTGGCGATTCGGCAATACCATCGACGGCACTCAGGCCGAATACGTGCTGGTGCCCGATGCCCAGGCCAACTTGGCGCCGGTGCCGGACGCGCTGACCGACGAGCAGGTGCTGATGTGTCCGGACATCATGTCCACCGGTTTCGCTGGCGCCGAGGCGGCCAATATCAAGATCGGCGATATCGTGGTGATCTTCGCCCAGGGCCCGATCGGGCTGTGCGCCACCGCCGGCGCCCGGCTGCACGGCGCTGGCACCATCATCGCGGTGGACGGCGTGGATGCGCGGCTGGATATCGCGCGCAAGATGGGTGCGGATGTGACGCTCAACTTCCGCAATGTGGATGTGGTGGAGGAAGTGCTGAAACTGACCGGCGGCCGCGGCGTCGACGCCTCGATCGAGGCGCTGGGTCTGCAATCGACCTTCGAAAGTGCGCTGCGGGTGCTCAAGCCGGGCGGAACCCTGTCCAGTCTGGGCGTCTACTCCAGCGACCTGAGCATTCCGCTGGGCGCCTTCCATGCCGGCCTGGGCGACAACAAGATCGTCACCTCGCTCTGCCCCGGCGGCAAGGAACGCATGCGCCGACTGCTCAACGTGGTGGCGTCCGGCCGCGTCGATCTCGCCCCGCTGGTCACCCATCACTACGCGCTGGACGACATCGGTGCCGCCTATGACCTGTTCGCCAATCAGCGCGACGGCGTGCTGAAGGTGGCGATCAAGCCCTGACGACCTTGTGCTGGCCGGGCGCGCCGTTCGCCGCCCGGCCGGTGCGCATCACTCCGAACCCTCGCGGTCGCGGAAGCCCAGCAGATAGAGGATGCCGTCCAGGCCCAGGGTGGAGATGGCCTGCTTGGCCGACTGCTTGACCAGCGGCTTGGCACGGAAGGCGACGCCGAGCCCGGCGAGGCCGAGCATCGGCAGGTCGTTGGCTCCATCACCCACGGCGATGGTCTGCTCCAGGCACAGTCCTTCCTGCTCGGCCAGTTGGCGCAGCAGATCGGCCTTGCGCTGGGCATCGACGATAGGCTCGACCGCCACGCCGGTGACCTTGCCGTTTTCGATCTGCAGCTCGTTGGCGAATACGTAGTCGATGCCCAACTTGGCCTGCAGCTGCTTGGCGAAATAGCTGAAGCCGCCGGAGAGGATCGCCGTCTTGTAGCCCAGGCGCTTGAGCTCGGCGAACAGCACCTCGGCACCCTCGGTCAGGCGCAGGCTGGCGCCGATGTCGGCCAGCACGTTTTCCGACAGCCCCTCGAGCAGCGCCAGGCGCTCCTTGAAGCTGGCGCGGAAATCCAGCTCGCCGCGCATCGCGCGCTCGGTGATCTCCGACACCTGTTCGCCAACGCCAGCGGCCTTGGCCAGCTCGTCGATGACCTCGGCCTCGATCAGCGTGGAGTCCATGTCGAACACGGCCAGGCGACGGTTGCGCCGGTAGACCGAATCGCGCTGGAAGGCGATATCGACGTTCAGCTCCTGCGCCACGCTGAGGAACTCGGCACGCAGTGCGGCCGTGTCGGCCGGCTCGCCGCGCACAGAGAGCTCGATGCAGCCCTTGCCCCGCTCTTCGGGCATGTCCAGCGGCATACGCCCGGACAGCCGATCGATGTGGTCGATGTTGAGCCCGTACTTGGCGGTGATCGAGCTGACCCGCTGCAGCTGCTCGGCGGTGACCTTGCGCGTCAGCAGCGTGACGATGTGCCGGGCCTTGCCTTGCCCCGCGACCCAGTGCTGGTAGTCAGCCTCGGAAACCGGCGTGAAGCGCACCTGCTGGTCGTGCTTGTAGCCCATGAAGAGCACGTCCTTGAGGACCGACGAAGCGCGCTCGTTATCCGGAATCTCGATCAGGATGCCGAACGACAGCGTGTCGTGGATCACCGCCTGGCCGATGTCGAGAATGTTCACGCCACCCTGGGCGAGCACGCCGGTAATGGCCGCGGTCAGGCCCGGGCGATCTTCACCGGTGATATTGATCAGGACGATTTCGCGCAAGGCGCAGCTCCCATGGCAGGCAATGAAGGCGGGCATTCTACATCAGCTGGCAAGGGGGCTGGACAGCCGCCACCGCCTCCGCACGCGCAGCGCCGGCGGCGCAATTCGTCAGCTTACCGTTGCAGACCTTTAGCGCCCCCCGCGCTATCCGTATACTGCTCGGCAATTTCCCGACGAGAAGAGCCGCGCTCTGTGAACCGGCCCGCATCCGTAAAGCCAGACAACTTCTTCCTCATGCTCTATCGCGCCGTGCGCCAGCACCGCGTGCCGCTGGTGTTGCGCATCGCCGCCCATACGCTGCTGTTAGTGGCGTTGGCGCTGATCATCTACGCCTGGGTGATCGGCATGCAGTTCAAGCACGCCATGGCGCAGCAGGCCGATGCCCTCGGCCAGAGCCTGGTCACGCAGACTGCCGCCTCGGCCACCGATCTGCTGGTGGCCAACGACATCCTCAGCCTGAACGTGCTGCTGAGCAATCTGGTGAAGAATCCGCTGGTCGCCCACGCGGCGATCTACAGCGTCGACAACCGCGTGCTGGCGGAGTCCGGCACGCGCCCGCAGAAGGGTCTGCTCGGCGATGACAGCGGCCTTTATTCGACCCCGATCAGCTTCCAGGAGGTAATCGCCGGCCACCTGCGCGTCAGCCTCGACATGCAGCAGTTCCAGCAGCCGATGACCATCAGCCTGCAGAGCATGGGCCTGCTCAGCCTGATCCTGCTGGCCCTGACGCTGATGCTGAGTCTGCGCCTCGGCCGCCAACTGGCGACACCGTTGATGCAGATGCGCCTCTGGCTGCGCGATCCGGACGATCCTGCGCCGGGTGCCGGGCGCCAGGACGAGATCGGTGACCTTGCGCGCCAGTTGCAGGCACGGCTGGTGCCGGAAAAGCCCGAGCCGGAACTCGACCTCAGCGATGCGCTCGATGACGATTATTTCGAGCAGGATGACGATCGCGCCATCCCGCAGCGCACGCAGTCTCGCCCCGAACGCTTCGACATCGATCTGGACGATGACGAGCCGCAGCGCCCGGCACGACTGTCGGCCAACTTCGACGACGACGAACTGGAGATCGCCGACGACGAACCGCCATTCGATAGCCCGGCGCCAGCCAGCAGCGCGCCGCAGCCTAGCGTTCCGCGTTCGACCCGTAGTGCCGTGCTGGCCATCCAGCTCGGCGCCCAGGACCAGCTGCGCCGCCTGCCGCGGCCTCGCCTGACCGAGCTGCTGCAGCGCTACCGCGATTGCCTGCAACAGGCCGCCACGCTCTACCAGGCCGAGCTGCACACGCTCAACGACGGCAGCAGCCTGATGCTGTTCCACAGCCAGGACGACGAGCAGAACTACCTGACCCATGCGATCTGCTGTGGCGAGCTGATGCGTGCGCTGGCTCATGCACTGCAGATCGACGTCGCCGACAGCGGCATCACGCTGCAGCTGCAACTGGGCCTGACCCAGGGTGATGGCCTGTTCGACCTGAGCCAGGGCGATCTCTTGCTCAGCGAGCCGGCACAGGCGGCACTGGACATGTCGCTGCACAGCCGCAACCTGTTGCTGGTCGAAAGCAGCATCAGCGAAGACCGGCTGATCCAGCAACGCGCCCGCATCCGCCCGATCGCCAGCCCCGAAGGTGCCTGCTGCGTCGAGCGCCTGCTGGACCCCTACCCTTCTTTGCTGGAACGCCAGCTGGCCCGGATGCACGAGCTGCGCAGCCGCACCTACTGACGCGTTCGCGGGCGAGCCCCCGCTGTCTGCAAGGCGGGCTAACGATTGGCGAAGGCGGCAGCGCATCTCGCCGGCCCCTTCCACCCGCAAAAAGAAAAGCCCGACCAGGATCACCAGTCGGGCTTTTTCAGTCGTACTTCACCACTCAGCGGTGTCAGAAGCGGAAGACTTCCAGGTCGGTTCGGATCGGCTCGGCCGCCGGAATGCGCGGTGCCGGCGGTTCGGCCGACTTGCTCACCTGTGGCTTGGCCGGCGCCGGCTTGGGCGGCGTCTTGGCGACCAGCGCGGGCTCGACCGCCCCGGCCACCATCTCGCTCAGGCGCTGCAGCAGGGCGCTCTGCGCGCGCACCTGATCGGCGGTGGTGCCGAGGTGCTCTTCCTGCAGGCGCACCAGACGGCTGCCCAGATGCTTGCCGGCCTTGTCGCGCAGACGCCACTGCGCCTCGAGTACCGCCGGGTACGCAGGCCCGGAATCGAGGCGGGTGATGGATAGCTCGATCTGTACCTCCGGCGCGAAGCCTTCGTCGGCGGGACCGAGCACCAGGCTTTGCGTATCCAGGCGCCAGGCCAACTGGCGCAGCATGAGCTGCTCGATATCGGCCTTGAGGCTGCCCGCCCAGCGGGCCTGCTGGTCATCGGCAGCCAGGCTGCCGTCGGCCAGACGCTGCAGCAGCGCATCGCGCTGCAGATAATCGGCAAGGGTAACCGGCGCCAGCAGCACGGCCGCGCCATCGATCCGCTCCGGCACCTCGGTGGTACCGCTGTCCAGGCGATACATGGGTGCCGGCTGCAGACCGACACAGCCGGTCAGGCCGATGCTGGCCAGCAACAACACAGTCGGAACACGCAGCAAGTTCTTCATTACCGTCATAACACCACAGTTCAGGCCACTGGCGACCCTCTCGGCCGCCGTCGCCTCGTGCCCATGTCGCGTCGGACAGCATGTCGTCGACGCGCAACTAGGCACCGGGCAAAACGCCGCAGGCTGGAAAGGCCGCTATCTTCCGTGAATCTGGCCGTCGATTCCAGCGCCAATGCACATTGTCACACTTCTACCAGCAGGCCTTCGACGCGCTGGAAGCCTCGCGGCAGCTTGTTGCCGCGCCTGCCACGTTCGCCCTTGTAGTGCTCGAGATCCTCGGCCTTGAGCGACAGCGTGCGCTTGCCTGCCTGCAGAACCAGGGTGGCGCCAGCCGGCAGCACGGCGAGATCGACCAGATACTCCTCGCGACTGGCCACCCGCTCCCCGGGAATGCCGATGATCTTGTTGCCCTTGCCCTTGCCCAGCTGCGGCAGATCGCGCACCGGGAAGACCAGCAGGCGGCCTTCGGTGGTGACCGCGGCAAGCCAGTCGTCCTCGCGGCTGGCCAATGGTCGTGGTGCGACGACGCGAGCGCCGGCCGGCAGGGAGAGCAGCGCCTTGCCAGCCTTGTTCTTGGCCTGAAGGTCCTCGCCCTTGACGACAAAACCATAGCCGGCATCCGAGGCGATCACATAGAGCGCATCATCGTCGGGCAGCAGCACGCATTCGAAGCTGGCGCCTGGCGGCGGAGTCAGCCGGCCGGTGAGCGGCTCGCCCTGGCCACGTGCCGATGGCAACGTGTGGGCTGCCAGTGAGTAGCTGCGGCCGGTGGAGTCGATGAACACCGCATACTGGTTCGAGCGGCCCGCCGCCGCCGCCTTGAAGTTGTCGCCGGCCTTGTAGGAAAGCCCGCCAGCATCGATGTCGTGACCCTTGGCGCAGCGCGCCCATCCCTTCTCGGAAATCACCACGGTAACCGGCTCGGACGGCAGCAGCTCGTTCTCCGTCAGGGCTCGGGCCTCGGCGCGCTCGACAATCGGCGAGCGGCGGTCATCGCCATAGGTTTCGGCGTCTTCCAGCAGTTCCTTGCGCACCAGCTTCTTCAGCTTGGCTTCGCTGCCGAGCAGTGCCAGCAGCCGCTCGCGCTCCTTGGCCAGCTCGTCCTGCTCGCCGCGGATCTTCATCTCTTCCAGACGCGCCAGCTGACGCAGGCGGGTGTCGAGGATGTAGTCAGCCTGAAGTTCGGACAATTCGAAACGCGCCATCAGCACCGGCTTGGGCTGATCCTCGGTCCGGATGATGTGGATCACCTCGTCGAGGTTGAGGAACGCCACCAAAAGGCCTTCCAACAGGTGCAGGCGCTTTTCCACCTTGTCCAGGCGGAACTGCAGACGACGGCGCACGGTACCGATGCGGTAGGTCAGCCACTCGCTGAGCAGGGTGCGCAGGTTCTTCACCTGCGGCCGGCCGTCGAGGCCGATGACATTGGCGTTGACCCGGTAGCTGGATTCCAGGTCGGTGGTCGCGAACAGGTGCTGCATCAGCGCCTCGACATCGACCCGGTTGGAGCGCGGGATGATGACGATGCGGCAGGGGTTCTCATGGTCCGACTCGTCACGCAGGTCGGCCACCATCGGCAGCTTCTTGGCCTGCATCTGCCCGGCGATCTGCTCGAGCACCTTGGAACCGGACACCTGGTGCGGCAACGCGGTGACCACGATATCGCCGTCCTCGACCCGGTAGACGGCACGCATGCGCACCGAACCACGGCCGGTTTCGTAGATCTTCAGCAGGTCCGCACGCGGCGTGACGATCTCGGCCTCGGTCGGGAAATCCGGCCCCTGCACATGCTCGCAGAGCTGCTCGACGCTGGCACTCGGCTCGTCGAGCAGACGCACGCAGGCGGCGGCGACTTCACGCAGGTTGTGCGGCGGCACGTCGGTGGCCATGCCCACGGCGATGCCGGTGGTGCCGTTGAGCAGCAGGTTGGGCAGCCGCGCCGGCAGGGTCGCCGGTTCGTCCAGGGTGCCGTCGAAGTTCGGCACCCAGTCCACCGTGCCCTGCCCCAGTTCGGACAGCAGCACCTCGGAATAGCGTGACAGGCGCGCCTCGGTGTAGCGCATGGCGGCGAAGGATTTGGGATCGTCCGGAGCACCCCAGTTGCCCTGACCGTCGACCAGCGTGTAGCGGTAGCTGAACGGCTGTGCCATCAGCACCATTGCCTCGTAGCAGGCGCTGTCGCCGTGCGGGTGGAACTTGCCGAGCACGTCACCGACGGTACGCGCGGACTTCTTGTGCTTGGCGTCGGCGTTCAGGCCGAGTTCGCTCATGGCATAGACGATGCGCCGCTGCACGGGCTTGAGGCCGTCGCCGATATGCGGCAGCGCGCGATCCATGATCACGTACATGGAATAGTTGAGGTAGGCCTGCTCGGTGAAGTCGGCGAGGGAGCGCCGCTCCACGCCGTCCAGGCTCAGGTCGAGGGATTCGCTCATGGTCGATCCGTTACATGCTGGCGCAGCACCAGGGTGCCGGCGCGCTGGGTGAATTCAAGTTGTTTCAGGGCGCTCATGCCGAGCAGAACCTGTTCGCTGCGAAAGCCGGGGGCGACGATGGCGCGCACGTCGCGCAGCACGATGTCGCCCAGGCTGAGGCTGTTCAACACGGTGCGATAGCCGGTGGTCTGGCCATTGGCGGTGTGCAGCATCACCGGCGCACCGCGGGACAGTCCCAGCCGCTCGGCCAGCTCGGCCGGCACGGCGACGTCCGTGGCGCCGGTGTCGAGCAGAAAGGTGACCGTTTCGCCATTGATCTTGCCGCTGGCGACGAAATGCCCCTGGACGTTGCCAGCCAGCTGCACCTCGATCTGCTCGCCCTGCAGCTGGGATACCGGCTGGCGGTTCGGGTTGAGGCGATTTTCCTCCCAGGCAGCGAAGAAGCGCGTCGCCAGATACAGCCCAACGCCCCAGGCGAGCACCAGCATCACCCGCCCGGCACGACGCCCGGCCGTCTGGCTCACGGCCGCGCCATCCAGCCACCGCCCGGTGCGGCGAAACGCCAGACGATGGGTCGCTTCTCGCCGTCGCCGCGCGCCTTGCCGTTGTTGTCGACGCCGATCCAGGCCCCTTCGGCGTCGATCCACAGCGCCTCGGCATTACCGAACGGCTCGCGGTAGCGGCGCTCCTCGGTCAGCGCCTCGGCGGCGAACGACCAGCAGCGTTCGACCGTCCCGTTCGCCGGGCTGCGCCGGCAGACCCGATATGCAGAGGGTTCCAGCACGAACAGCTTGTCGTTGAAATAGGCCAGGGCCGAGAAGCTGCGCGGCAGCGGCGTATCGCCGAGCGCCGCGGGCGGCTGCTGATGCCCGCCCTGCGCCATCAGCACACAACCGCCGGTGCACTGCCAGCTGCGCTGCTTGCGGTGCATCACCAGCAGCCCGCGGCGTTCGCGCTCGGCGGCCAGCCACATGCGTTCGGCTTTCGGGTCGACCGCAATGCCCTCGAACAGCGCGTTGAAATGCCAGAGCATGCCACTGGCCCGTGCCTGACGAACCAGGGACTCGGGCAGGCGCAGCCATTCCGCCGTGCCGGCCGGGCTCACCCGCAGCACGGCGGCATGCGCCTCGCTGACGACGTAGCGATTGCCCAGCGCATCGCAGCTCAGCCCTTCGAAATCGAGGTGGCCGCCGCGCACATGGCCACTGAGCCAGGCGCGCATGCGCATGCCCCAGGGCAAACCACTATTGGGCGGCGGGCCGGCTTCGAAGCGCTCCGGTTCGGCCTGCCAGGGCGAGACGCTGGTATCGAGCCGGTACAGTACGTCGTCTTCGCGGTCGGATACCGCCCACAGCGCATCTCCGCACCAGGCCATTCCGGACAGATTGCCGCCGCTCATGCCCTGCACGGGATGCTCGCTCAACAGCTTCAGCTCGGGCGCCGGTTCGTTGGCCCAGAGCGGTGCCGAAACCAGGCTCAGCAGCGCCAGCCCACGGCGGATCAAACCAGCACCTCCGCCAGGTTGCCCTTGGACTCGAGCCAGCTCTTGCGGTCGCCAGCGCGCTTCTTGGCCAGCAGCATATCCATGACTTCGCGGGTGCCCTCGAAATCATCCAGGGTCAGCTGCACCAGCCGGCGGGTGTTGGGGTCCATGGTGGTCTCGCGCAGCTGTGGCGGGTTCATTTCGCCGAGACCCTTGAAGCGCGTCACCTGCGGCTTGCCGCGGCGCTTCTCGGCCACCAGCCGCTCGAGGATGCCGTCACGCTCGGCCTCATCCAGCGCATAGAAGATGTCCTTGCCCAGGTCGATGCGGTACAGCGGCGGCATGGCTACGTAGACATGACCCGCCTCCACCAGCGGGCGGAAATGCTGGACGAACAGGGCGCACAGCAGGGTGGCGATATGCAGGCCGTCGGAGTCGGCGTCGGCGAGGATGCAGATCTTGCCGTAGCGCAGCTGGGCCAGATCGGTGGCGCCCGGATCGACGCCGATGGCCACGGCGATGTCATGTACTTCCTGGCTGGCGAGCACCTCGCCGCCGTCGACCTCCCAGGTGTTCAGGATCTTGCCACGCAGCGGCATGATCGCCTGAAACTCCTTGTCCCGCGCCTGCTTGGCGGAGCCGCCGGCCGAGTCGCCTTCGACCAGGAACAGCTCGGCGCGCATCGGGTCCTGCCCGGCGCAGTCGGCCAGCTTGCCCGGCAGCGCCGGCCCTTGAGTGATCTTCTTGCGCTCGACCTTCTTGCCGGCCTTCAGTCGACGCCCGGCATTGCTGATTGCCAGCTCTGCCAGTTGCATGCCCAGCTCCGGGTGGGCATTGAGCCAGAGGCTGAAGGCATCCTTGACCACGCCCGAGACGAACGCCGCCGCCTCGCGTGACGACAGGCGCTCCTTGGTCTGCCCCGAGAACTGCGGCTCCTGCATCTTCATCGAGAGGACGAAAGCGATGCGCTCCCAGATGTCTTCCGGGGCCAGCTTGAGCCCGCGCGGCAGGAGGTTGCGGAACTCGCAGAATTCGCGCATGGCGTCCAGCAGGCCCTGGCGCAAGCCATTGACATGGGTGCCGCCCTGAGCCGTGGGAATCAGGTTGACGTAGCTTTCCTGAACGCTCTCGCCGCCCTCCGGCAACCAGAGCAACGCCCAGTCCACCGCCTCGGTATTGCCCGCCAGGGCGCCGACGAAAGGCTCGTCGGGCAGGCGCTGGTACTCACTGACCGAGTCCACCAGGTAGGAGCGCAGGCCGTCCTCGTAGTGCCACTCGACCTTCTCGCCGGTGCTCTTGTCCTCGAAGCTGACGCTCAACCCTGGGCAGAGCACGGCCTTGGCCTTGAGCACGTGCTTGAGCCGGCTGATGGAAAACTTCGGCGAGTCGAAATACTTGGGATCGGCCCAGAAGCGCACGCTGGTGCCGGTGTTGCGCTTGCCGACGCTGCCGATCACTTCCAGATCACTGGCCTTGAAGCCGTCGGCGAAGCTCATGCGGTACTCGCTGCCATCGCGCTTGACGGTCACCTCGACACGGGTCGACAGCGCGTTGACCACGGAGATGCCGACCCCGTGCAGACCACCGGAAAACTGGTAGTTCTTGTTGGAAAACTTGCCGCCCGCGTGCAGCTTGGTGAGGATCAGCTCGACACCCGGCACCCCTTCCTCGGGGTGAATGTCCACCGGCATGCCGCGGCCGTCGTCGATCACTTCCAGCGAGTTGTCTTGGTGCAGGATCACCTGGACCGAGCGGGCATGCCCGGCGAGGGCTTCGTCGACACTGTTGTCGATGACTTCTTGGGCCAGGTGATTGGGCCGCGAGGTGTCGGTGTACATGCCCGGGCGCTTGCGCACCGGATCGAGGCCGGAAAGAACCTCGATGGCTTCTGCGGTATAAGACATCTGTCGGGTACGGTCCTTATGTTCTGAACAATCAGCCCGCTACGGGCTGCAAAAAACCAGCGCACCGGCCGGGCTCCACCGCTGCAGTTCTCCTGGCGAACCCGTTCGGGTCGCCTGGGCCCGCACCTCTATCCCGGCTCAGAGTTTTCCCAGCCAGGCCTGCGGCTCGAAGCCGGCGAACGCCAGCAGCGCCGGCAGGCGCTCGGCGAAGCCCTGGAAGCCGTGGTCGCCGCCGGCCTGGATGCGCAGTGCGCAGCCCCGGTAGAACTGCGCCGCGTCACGGTAGTCGAGCGTTTCGTCGCCGGTCTGCAGCCACACCTGATAGCGTTCGGCATCTTCGGGTGGCGCCGTTTCCAGCTCCGCCAGCGCGGTCACGTGATCCTCGGTAAGCTCCCAGACCTCGCCGCTGTACAGGTTGGTCTGTGGTCCGAGATAGCCGTCGAAACGGCGGTGTGGCATCACCGCCGGATTGATCAGCAGGGCCTTCAGGCCATGGCGCTCGGCAAGGTGCGTCGCATAGTAGCCGCCAAGCGAGCTGCCGACCAGCAACGGTCGCCCAAGCTCGGCCAGACAGGTCTCGAGTTGCCCAATGGCCTGACGCGGGTGGTGATGCAGGGCGGGAACCCGCAGACGCTCGGCCTGGCCGAGTCGCTCCAGCGCCGACGACAGCTGGCTCGCCTTCTGCGAGAGCGGGGAGCTGTTGAGCCCGTGGATATAGAGGATCGAAGGCGGATAACTGGACATGGATACAGTTCTTGAAAAAACCGCAAGGCTACTAGGCCCATGCTGCGCTCTGCAAGCGACCCGCCCAGGCGTCACGCCTCGCTCGCGCCACAGGTGTCGGCAGTCGCCAACCGCGATCAGTAGCCTTTAACGCTGTAGTCGATCTCGAAGTCGATGCCGCTGACGCGCGACACATCGGTCTCCAGCCGCCCATCGGCGTACAGGCGCAACCAGCGATAACCGGGTGCCGCGCTATCGACCTGGAAGTCTTCGCTCTGCGGCGTGAACTGCACGCCCGTCGACGGCGTGGCCAGCAGCCGAACCCCATTGCGCGACTGATCGAACGCCTGATGGATGTGGCCCCAGAGCAGCGCACGCACGTTGTCGTGGCGGTCCAGCACCTCGAACAGCGCCTCGGGGTTGCGCAGACCGATGCGATCCATCCAGCGGCTGCCGATGGACACCGGATGGTGGTGCAGGCAGACCAGATGGTGATGATCCGGCGCCTCGCTCAGCGCCCGCTCAAGCAACTCGAGCTGGTCGCCGCGCAGCATGCCGAATACCGAACCGGCAACCAGGGTATCGAGCATCACCACACGCCAGCCGCCGATTTCCAGCACCGGCTCCATCAGCGCACTACCACGGGCAGCCTCACGCATGGCACCGAGTTCGTCATGATTGCCGGGGCACCAGCGCGCGGGGGCCTCGATACGCTCCGCCAGCTGACGGAAACGCTGATAGGACGCCACCGAGCCGTCCTGCGAAAGGTCACCGGTGGCCAGGATCAGGTCGATGCGCGGCTGCTCGGCAACGGCCAGCTCGACGACGCGCGCCAGGCTATCGCCGGTGTTCAGGCCCAGCAGCTTGCCGTCCGCTTCGGCAAACAGATGGCTGTCGGTAAGCTGCACCAGCAGAACCGAATCTTCAACAGCAGTCACGGGCGCACCAGGCAAGGCCCTTCTCCTTGAGCTAAATCGCAACGGAATTATGGTAGGAGCCCGACGGGGGGGTAAACCTTGGGAAGTGGGCATGGGTCACAGAACCACATCGCGCACCTGAAGCAGGTCACGCAAGCCCAGCCCAGAAAAGCGCAGAGGGAACGGCGTTAGAGCACCGGTTCGAGTTCGTGGCCGCAGGCCAGGCAGTGTCCCAACCACTCGCCGAGAAAGAGATTGAGCTGGTTCTTCTCATCAGGCTGGTGCATCTGCGCGTTGGGGTAGTGGTAAATGCCACGAAAGCGCCGCGCGTTTTCGGCACGAACCACTTCGGCCATGCGCGCGTCGTGGTAGACGCGCACTTCCATCTTCGGCACCGGCAACCAGCTCAGGCAATGCTCCTGGCTCACCCGCACGGTGGTGGTATAGGGGCAGCTCTCCAGTACCTCGAGCACCAAGACGCCGAGCAACAGGTCACCCTGGCTGATCGCGATGCGCCGCGCCTCGCAACCGCTACGCATGCCCGGCAACAAACGCATCAGTCGCAGGTAGTTGGCTTCGCAGGCCGCCTGCAGTTCGAGCAGATCGACTCGGTATCGCTCGCGCGTCTTCCTCATACCCACTCCCCCCGCACCTGCTCGCGATTCAAGGCCAGCCACTGCAGTGCAATGATGCTGGCCGCATTGTCGATTCGACCGTCGGAAACAGCGCCCAGTGCCTCTTCCAGCGACCAGACATGCACCCGGATGTCCTCGCCCTCTTCGGCCAGCCCGAACACACCGTCGGCCCCTTCGCTGTCGCAGCGGCCTATATAGAGGTGTACGCGCTCGTCGCTGCCCCCCGGCGAAGGGAAATAGCGTGTGACCGGCCACAAATCGGCCAGCTCCAGCCCGGCCTCTTCCACCGCTTCGCGACGGGCGACTTCATCCGGTGACTCGTCCTTGTCGATCAGCCCGGCGACCAGTTCGATCAGCCAGGGGTTGTCGACCTTGCCCAGCGCCCCGACGCGAAACTGCTCGATCAGCACCACGCGATCGCGCTGCGGATCGTAGGGCAGCACGCATACGGCATCGTGGCGCACGAACAGTTCGCGGCTCAGCTCGTCCCCCATGGCACCACTGAACTGACGGTGGCGCAGGTGAACGCGCTCCAGCCGATAGAAACCGCTGAAGCATTGCTCTCGACGAAGGATCTGGACATCATCCGGACCGGGTTTGAAGGTCTCGCTCATGGGCACACTCAATATCGGTTTGATCCGCGCCTGGGCCGGCGGCGAATGACTGCAACCGTCACATCGTGAGCGGCTTCGCGATCATCCTAGCGCGCCATCGTCTCTGGCGCAGCCCTTTGCAGACCACCGTAACCGAAGCATACGCATCTGCCGCGTGCGCACGAACTTCACGAGCGAGCAACGATCGAAAGCGCACTGCCATGCCTGGACCAACCATGTATCCAACCGCACCCATCCGCAATCTCCTCATTATGGGCAGCCTTTTCGTGCTGCTGAACGGCTGTCAGCACTTTGTCTCGGAACCTCCTGTGAAGGTCGACCAGACGGTCACCGAGCATCGTCCTCAGGGCTGTGAGGGCGACAGCTGCCCACTGGTGAACGTCGATACTCTGACCTTTGCCGACGAACCTGAACTCAACCGCCTGATCGACGCACGGCTGCGGCGGATGACCATCAACGGCCCGGATGACCGCCTGCCCGCGTCGCTACAGGATTACCAGCAGCGCTTTCTGAGCACCGCCGAGCCGGGCTGGAGCAGCTACCTGCAGGCCAAGCTGCGCGAGCAGCACGGCGACATCCTGGTGGTCGAGTTTTCCAGCTACCTGTATGTCGGCGGGGCCCACGGCATGCCCGGGCGTGGCTTCATCAACTACGATCGCGAGCTGAACCGCGAGCTGCGCCTGGAGGACCTGCTGATTCCGGGACAGGAAGGTAACTTCTGGCGCGTCGCACGCCAGGCGCACCAGCGTTGGCTGGTGGAGAACGAACACGATCAGGACGCCGAGTTCGTGGAATTCTGGCCCTTCCAGCAGACCCCGCATATCGCGTTACTGAAAGATCAGGTGCTGCTCAAGTACGACGTCTACAGCATCGCGCCGTACTCCAGCGGCCACCCGGAGCTGCTCATTCCCTTTGAACAGCTCAAGGGCATTCTGAAAGCCGAATATCTCTGAGGATACGAAGCGGGCCGGCATCTGCCGGCCCGCTTTGGCTCAGGCGGTCGATCACAGCTCGCCGGTCACACCTGCTTGTAGATGACCGAGCCTTCGTCCTTGAACCGCGAGGACTGCTCGGCGAAACCCGCCTCGATGGCCTTCTGCTCGTCGGTCAGGCCGTGCTCGGCAGCATACTCGCGCACTTCCTGGGTAATCTTCATCGAGCAGAACTTCGGCCCGCACATGGAGCAGAAGTGCGCCACCTTCGCCGAATCCTTCGGCAGCGTCTCGTCGTGGAAGGCACGCGCGGTGTCCGGGTCGAGGCCGAGGTTGAACTGATCCTCCCAGCGGAACTCGAAGCGCGCCTTGGACAGCGCGTTGTCGCGGATCTGCGCGCCCGGATGCCCCTTGGCAAGATCAGCAGCGTGCGCGGCGATCTTGTAGGTGATGATGCCGGTCTTCACGTCATCCTTGTTCGGCAGACCGAGGTGCTCCTTCGGCGTGACGTAGCAGAGCATGGCGCAACCGAACCAGCCGATCATCGCCGCCCCGATGCCGCTGGTGATGTGGTCGTAGCCCGGGGCAATGTCGGTGGTCAGCGGGCCGAGGGTGTAGAACGGCGCCTCGTCGCAGCATTCGAGCTGCTTGTCCATGTTCTCCTTGATCATGTGCATCGGCACATGGCCCGGGCCTTCGATCATGGTCTGGACGTCGTGCTTCCAGGCGATCTTGGTCAGTTCGCCGAGGGTTTCCAGTTCGCCGAACTGCGCGGCATCGTTGGCATCGGCGATCGAGCCCGGACGCAGGCCGTCGCCCAGCGAGAAGCTGACGTCGTAGGCCTTCATGATTTCGCAGATTTCCTCGAAGTGGGTGTAGAGGAAATTCTCCTGGTGATGCGCCAGGCACCACTTGGCCATGATCGAGCCGCCGCGGCTGACGATGCCGGTCACGCGCTTGGCAGTCAGCGGCACATAGCGCAGCAAGACGCCGGCATGGATGGTGAAGTAGTCCACGCCCTGCTCAGCCTGTTCGATCAGGGTGTCGCGGAACAGCTCCCAGGTCAGGTCTTCGGCAACGCCGTTGACCTTTTCCAGCGCTTGGTAGATCGGCACGGTGCCGATCGGCACCGGCGAGTTGCGGATGATCCACTCGCGCGTCTCGTGGATGTGCTTGCCGGTGGACAGGTCCATCACGGTGTCCGAACCCCAGCGGATGCCCCAGGTCAGCTTGGCCACTTCTTCCTCGATGGAGGAGCCCAGCGCCGAGTTACCGATGTTGCCGTTGATCTTCACCAGGAAGTTGCGGCCGATGATCATCGGCTCCAGCTCGGTGTGGTTGATGTTCGCCGGGATGATGGCGCGGCCGCGCGCGACTTCCGAGCGGACGAATTCGGGGGTGATTTCCTTGGGAATGGCCGCGCCGAAGCTCTGCCCGGCATGCTGCTCGACCAGCAGGCCGGCTTCACGCGCCTCGGCGAGCTTCATGTTCTCGCGGATGGCGACGTACTCCATCTCCGGCGTGATGATGCCCTTCTTTGCATAGTGCATCTGGCTGACGTTGTGCCCGGCCTTGGCCCGGCGCGGGTTGCGCACATGGGCGAAGCGCATGGCGGAAAGTTCGGCATCGTTGAGGCGACGCTGGCCGAATTCGGAGGTCAGGCCCGGCAGCTTCTCGGTGTCGCCGCGGTCCTCGATCCAGGCACTGCGCACGTCGGCCAGGCCCTTGCGCACGTCGATGGTGACGTTCGGGTCGGTGTAGGGGCCGGAAGTGTCGTAGACGGTAACCGGGGCGTTGATCTCGCCACCGAAGTCGGTGGGCGTCACGTCCAGGCTGATCTCGCGCATGGGTACGCGGATGTCCGGGCGCGAACCCTGTACATAGATCTTTTGCGAACGCGGGAAGGGTTGAATGGACTGCTGGTCGACCTGGGCGGACTCACTCAGATTCTTGTTGCTTTGCACGCTCATCGGCTTCTCCTGGGAAATGTCGGAGCGAACCTGAGCAACACGGCGGATCAAGGGCGTCGGGCACCGCAACTGCGGTGGAGAGACTCGTCACGTTCGAGACGAGGACATCTTGTTCCCTACGCAGGCCTTAACCTGATCAGGTTCAACGGGATCCGGAACTTTCCGATCTCAGCCTTCGCTTCAAGGCACCCCGACAAGAACGCCGTCGAGTCTAATCAAGACCTTGGGCGAACACCATGGCAATGGCGAAACTAGTCGACCGTTCGGTCATTTGCCCGGACCGCCATCGCCGCCTCACACCACGGCGCACGCGCGCCTTGACCCCCTGACAGCTGCCGCTTAGCCTTGCCCATCAGCTCTATTCAGGATGGACCCAACATGCTGCGCAGACTCCCCCTGGCTCTCGCCGTGGCCACCCTCACTGCCGGAGGAGCCTGGGCGCAAGAGACCGTCCCCCTCGCCAGCAAGACCGATCTGGTCAGCGTCTACCAGCAAGCCGTCAACAACAACGCCGACCTGGCGGCGGCCCGGGCGCAGTTCCGCGCACGCCAGGAAGTGGTGCCACAGGCACGCGCCGGCCTGCTGCCCAACCTCAGCGCCGGCGCCGAGCTGAGCGACACCGAAACGGACGTCGACACCAGCATGGGCTCCACGTCGCTATCACGCAGTGGCACCGCCTATCAGGCGACGCTGAGCCAGCCGATCTTCCGTGCCGACCGCTGGTTCCAGCTCAAGGCTGCGGAAGCCGTGAGCGAGCAGGCCGCAATCGAATACTCCATCGCCGAGCAGGACCTGATCCTGCAGAGCGCCCAGGCCTACTTCGCCGTGTTGCGCGCGCAGGACAACCTGGCGGCGGTGAAGGCCGAGGAAGCCGCGTTCAAGCGCCAGCTCGACCAGGCCAACGAACGCTTCGAGGTGGGCCTTTCCGACAAGACCGATGTGCTCGAAGCCCAGGCCGGCTTCGACACCGCGCGCGCCAATCGCTCCATCGCCCAACGCCAGGTCGAGGACGCCTTCCAGGCGTTGTTCACCCTGACCAACCGCGAGTACGTGGCGCTGGAAGGCATCCGCCATACCCTGCCGGTGCTGGCGCCGGTGCCAAACGAGGCTAAGGCGTGGGTGGATACGGCGACGCGGCAGAACCTCAACCTGCTGGCGGTCAATTACGCCGTGACCGCCGCCGAGGAAACCCTGCGCCAGCGCCGCTCCGGCCATGCGCCAACACTCGACGCCGTGGCCTCGTACCGCAAGGGCGACAACGACGCGCTCGGCTTCAGCAACACCCAGAGCATCCCGGGCTTCGACATGCCGCGCTATACCGGCGACGTCGAGCAGCGCAGCATCGGCCTGCAGCTGAACATCCCGCTCTACAGCGGCGGGCTGACCACCTCGCAGAGCCGCGAGGCCTATTACCAGCTCAGCCAGAGCGAGCAGCAGCGCGAAAGCCTGCGCCGCCAGGTGGTGGAAGCCACACGCAACCTGCACCGCGCGGTGAACACCGATATCGAACAGGTCCAGGCCCGCCGGCAGTCGATCATCTCCAACCAGAGTGCGCTAGAAGCCACGGAGATCGGCTATCAGGTCGGCACCCGCAACATCGTCGATGTGCTCGACACCCAGCGGCGCCTGTATGCCGCGGTACGCGACTACAACAACGCCCGCTACGACTACATTCTCGACAACCTGCGCCTGAAGCAGGCGGCCGGCACGCTGAACCCGGACGACCTGCAGCAGCTGGCGGCCTACCTGAAACCCGATTACAACCCGGACACCGACTTCCTACCGCCGGATCTGCCGCAGACCATCGGTCAGCCGGTGCGGGTGGATTATTGAGCCAGGAGGCTCGCTTGAATCGTGGTTGGGTGGGCTAAAGCCCACCAGGCGCTCGCCCTTCAGACGGCGCAATGACGCCGACAGCTGATCCGGCCTCCTCGCGGACCAGACACACCGGCTAGCTGAGCAGCCTCGCCAGTCCTGTCAGCAGACGCTGCAAGGCGCCCTGATTGGCCTTGAGCACGCCCAGCCCGGCGTCACGCATCCGTTGCGCGGCAGCCGAATCGCGCCAGAGCTCACCGACAGCATCAGCCAGCTGATCGGCATCCTGCACTTCGCGCAGGGCGCCGGCATCGCGCAGCTGCGCGGAGATTTCGAGAAAGTTGAACAGATGCGGGCCACTGAGCACCGGCTTGCCCAACGCCGCAGGCTCCAGCAGGTTGTGTCCGCCATTGGGCACCAGGCTGCCACCGACGAAGGCCACGTCGGCCAGGGCATAGAGAAACAGCAGCTCGCCCATGGTGTCGCCGACCAGCACCTGCGTGCCGGCGCCAACCGTCTCGCCCGTCGAGCGGCGCACCGCGGCAAAGCCTTCCTTGCACGCCAGTTCATACACCGAGATGAAGCGTTCCGGATGCCGTGGCACCAGGAGCAGCAGGGCCTGCGGAAACCGCTCCAGCAAGCGTCGGTGCGCGGCCAGGACGATTTCGTCCTCGCCGGCATGGGTGCTGGCGGCGACCCACAGCGGCCGATCCTGCGCCGCCCATTGATCGCGCAAATCGGTCGCCCGCGCCAGCAGTGCCGGGTCGATGGCCAGGTCGAACTTGATCGAGCCAGTCACTTCGACGCATTCGTGGCGTGCGCCGAGCTGGCGAAAACGCTCGGCTTCAGTCTCTGTCTGCACAGCAATCAGGCTCAGCTCGGCCAGCATTGGCGCGGTCAGCCGGGCGAAGCGCGCATAGCCGCGGGCCGAACGTTCGGACAGCCGCGCGTTGGCCAGCGCCACGGGTATGCCGCGTCGGGCGCACTGATGGATATGGTTGGGCCAGAGCTCGGTCTCCATCACCACCGCCAGCTTCGGCTGCAGGCAATCCAGAAAACGCGCCGCGGTCCAGGGCAGGTCATAGGGCAGGTAGCAATGCTGCACGCTGTCTCCGAACAGCGCCTGGATGCGCTCGGAGCCGGTCGGGGTCATACAGGTGACGGTGATCGGCAGGTGTGGGTAGCGCGCCATCAGCTCGCGGACCATCGGCGCCGCGGCGATGCTTTCGCCCACCGAGACCGCATGCACCCAGATGCCACCCGGACGCAGCCGCGGCAAACCGAAGGCGAAACGCTCGCCGATACGACGGGAGTAGGCCGGGGCGCGCCAAGCGCGCCACAGCAGGCGCAGGAACACCAGCGGCAGGCCCAGGTGAAACAACAGGGTATAGAGGGTGCGATTCATGGGCGCGGAGCTTAGCAAGCCGCCTGCTCGCGAGCCATAACCGCCCTACCGGCGAACTTGTTGGCGAGGTCGGAACCGAACGAAGTTGCCCGCCCATAATCAGGATCTCGCCATGTCCGGCTATGTTTACCTGGCCATCGCCATCTGCGCCGAGGTGGTCGCCACCACCTCGATGAAGGCACTGGCCGGCTTCAATCGTCCGCTGCCACTGCTGCTGGTGGTGGCGGGCTACAGCCTGTCGTTCTGGATGCTCGCGCTGGTGGTACGAACCATCCCGGTAGGCATCGCCTATGCCATCTGGGCCGGGCTCGGCATCGTGCTGGTCAGCGTCGCCGCGGCGGTGCTCTATCGTCAGTACCTGGACCTGCCGGCGGTACTGGGCATGGGGATGATCATCGCCGGTGTGGTGGTCATCCAGTTGTTCTCCCGCAGTGCAGGCCACTAAGCTGCCGGCGGACTGCAGTTATACTGCGCGACCGTTTACCCAATGAGGTCTGCACATGCCCGAATCCCTCAGCACCGACGTCCTGATCGTTGGCGGCGGCGTCGCCGGTCTTTGGCTGAACGCGCGCCTGCGCCGACTGGGTTTTGCCACCCTGCTGGTCGACAAGGGAGCACTGGGCAGCGGGCAGAGCGTGAAGTCCCAGGGCATCATCCATGGCGGCACCAAGTACGCGCTGAGCGGCGCGCTCACCGGTGCCTCCGAGGCGATTGCGGACATGCCGCGGCGCTGGCGCGAAGCGCTCGAAGGCAAGGGCGAGCTGGATCTCAGCGGCGTGCGTCTGTTGTCCGACGCACACTACCTGTGGTCGCCAGGCACCCTGGCCGGTAACCTCACCAGCTTCTTCGCCAGCAAGGCGGTGCGCTCGCGGGTCGGCCAGGTCAAGGGCGATGAGCTGCCGCCTGCGCTGCAGCATCCACGGTTCAAGGGCAAGGTCTATCGGCTCAGCGAGCTGGTGCTGGACGTGCCCAGCCTGATCGCTCGGCTGGCCGAGCTGGCTGGCGACAGCCTGCTGGCCTGCGAGCGGATCGAACCGCTGCTCGACGACAACGAGCTGGTCGGGTTGCGCGTCGATGGTCGCGAGATCCGTGCCCAGCGCATCGTGTTCAGCGCCGGTGGCGGGACTGCCGAGCTGCTCGCGTCGCTCGGCCTGCAACAACCGGCCATGCAGCGCCGTCCGCTGCACATGGTCATCGTCAAGGCGCCCACGCTCAAACCACTCTATGCCCATTGCCTGGGCGGCGGCACCAAACCGCGGATCACGGTCACCAGCCATCCGACAGCGGACGGCGAGTGGCTCTGGTATCTCGGCGGCGACCTGGCCGAAGCCGATGGCGTGGCGCGCGACGAAGCCACTCAGATCGCCGCCGCGAAAAAGGAACTGGCCGAACTGGTGCCCTGGATCGACCTGTCCTCCGCGCAATGGGCCACGCTGCGTATCGACCGCGCCGAGCCTGCACAATCGGCACTCGCCCGTCCGGACAACGCCTTCCTTGCCGAGCAGGGCCGACTGCTGGTGGGGTGGCCGACCAAGCTAGCGCTGTCCCCCGACTTCTCCGACCGCGTCGAAGCCGCCCTCGCCCGTGACGGCATTCGTCCGGCCAACCATCCCGCACTACCTCAACTGCCACGTCCGCCGCTGACCGGGCCGTTCTGGGAAGGGCTGCTGCCATGAACGCGACGCTGCATGACCTGCACCGCCCGCTGGGCAGCACCGGCCTAAGCATTTCGCCACTGGGGTTGGGCACGGTGAAGCTGGGCCGCGATCAAGGGGTGAAGTATCCCAACGGTTTTTCCATCCCAGACGACGCCCAGGCTCGCCAGCTGCTGACCCTGGCCCGCGAACTGGGTATCAACCTGATCGACACCGCGCCGGCCTACGGCGTCAGCGAGGAACGGCTCGGCCCGTTGCTGGCCGGACAGCGCGAGGATTGGGTGATCGTCAGCAAGGTTGGCGAGGAGTTCGAGAATGGCCAGTCGCGTTTCGACTTTTCTGCCGCCCACACGCGCTTCTCGGTGGAGCGCAGCCTCAAGCGTCTGCGTACCGACCGCATCGAGCTGGTGCTGGTGCATTCGGACGGCAACGACCTCGATATCCTGCAGCACACCGAGGTCTACCAGACCCTGGCCGAACTCAAGCGCGAGGGCAAGATCCTCGCCTTCGGCCTGTCCGGCAAGACGGTCGATGGTGGGCTGCTTGCGCTGCAGCAGGGCGACTGCGCGATGGTGACCTACAACCTCAACGAGCAGGCCGAACGACCGGTCCTCGACTACGCTGCTGCACACGGCAAGGGCATTCTGATCAAGAAAGCCCTGGCCAGCGGACATGCTTGCCTCAAGCCAGGCGACGACCCGGTCCGCCGCAGTTTCGAGCTGCTGTTCGGTCACCCAGGGGTCAGCGGCGCGATCATCGGCACTATCAATCCGCAGCATTTGACGTCTAACGTAGCCACTGCTGCCGCCGTCCTGACGGGCGATTGACCTCGGAGGCGCAGCGTTCCGTTCGCTGCGCGGCAGCAGCCACCGGCGCCGCGCAGCGGCCCCGTTCGCCGTAAGGAGAGCCCGAATGCCTCGCGTTCTGGTACGCAAGAGCCCTGCCGCATTCAAGACCCTGCCGCTCTACGTCGAGGCTGGCCACGACAGCCTGAGCTACCAGAGCCTGGGCCGACCGCTGAATTTCGCCGAGGTCATCGAGCGCCGGCGCCCGGTGGAGGTGGCCGATCCGGGCCGCTTCGCCATCGAGCTGGCCAATCTGGGCGTCTCGGTCCGCCTGACCCTCTGCTGGCAGGGCCGGGAATACTGGGTGCTGGTCCGCCAGCAGCGCCTGGACCGCGGCGACGTGGTGCTCAAGCTGATTTCCGGGTACATCCCGGCACACGAGCTGAACCTGCCATTGCTCACCGCCATCCAGGAAATCGCCGAAGAATGCCTGCTGGAGACGCCCGAGGGCTGGATGGCCGGGCGCTTCGGCGACACCTGGCTACCCACGCCCTATCAGGCGAGCCTGCACTACCGCGAGGCGGTGCATTTCAAGCTCGCCTCGCAATCTGGCGCTACACGGCCGGTACAGTGCGGCAACATGGTGCTCATGGAACGGCCGCGCGCCTATGTGCACCTGCCGACGGCATCGTTGCAGCTGGTCTACGACATGCGCATGGAACTGCCGAAGGAGGTTCGCCAGCTCAGCCTGTACCATGTCGACGAGCGCCTGGAGGCGGACAAGCTGGTGGCGCGCCTGAACCGTAACAGGCCCGACCTCTACCTTGTTCCGCTGCACCAGGGACAACCGCAGGAGCAGCTGCTGCAGTTGCGTGATGGCCAGTTCAGCCCCGTCAATACACGGGGGCTGTGGCTGTCGGAGAGCTTTGCGCCGCAGGAGGGCTGGGTGGTGCGCGACGAGCGGGTACGCTGGAAGGACTGGTGGGCAGCCCGGCCAGCCGCCGTGGCGCGCTGAGTAGCCCGATCGCGCGGCACCTGACTGCCGTGGTTCAGCGGGCGCGGATCTTCTCGACGATGGCGGTCGTCGAGCTGTTTTCCACCAGCCCCAGCACCTTCACCACACCGCCGTAGGCCTTGACCAGATCGGCACCGACGACCTGATCGACGCCATAGTCGCCGCCCTTGACCAGCACATCGGGTCGCACCTGGGCCAGCAGGTTTTCCGGCGTGTCCTCGGAAAAGCACACCACCCAATCCACCGCTTCCAGACCGGCCAGCACCGCCATGCGTCGATCCACCGAGTTGATCGGCCGGCCCGGGCCTTTGAGGCGGCTCACCGAGCCATCATCGTTCACCGCCACCACCAGCCGGTCGCCCTGGGCCCGGGCCTGCTCGAGGTAGGTCACATGGCCCGCGTGCAGGATGTCGAAACAGCCATTGGTGAAGACGATCTTCTCGCCCTCGGCGCGGGCATCCTCGACCGCGGTGAGCAGCTGCTCGACGGTCATCACGCCACGCTCGGAGCCTTCCTCGCGTTGCACCGCGCGGCGCAGCTCCGGCGCGCTGATGCAGGCGGTGCCCAGTTTGCCGACCACGATACCGGCGGCCAGGTTGGCCAGTGCCACGGCCTGTGG
Source organism: Stutzerimonas sp. LR2 (assembly GCF_055755175.1). Lineage (NCBI taxonomy): Bacteria > Pseudomonadati > Pseudomonadota > Gammaproteobacteria > Pseudomonadales > Pseudomonadaceae > Stutzerimonas > Stutzerimonas sp. LR2. The sequence goes on along the minus strand of NZ_JBVTRR010000001.1, from coordinate 1,192,331 downwards.
CAGCTCCTCGCCAGCCGCAATCGCAGCGGCCAGGGTTGAAATGACGGTATCGCCGGCACCGGTGACATCGAACACTTCGCGGGCACGGGCCGGCAGGTGCAGCGGCGCGTGATCGGGACGCAGCAGGGTCATGCCGTGCTCGCCACGGGTGACCAGCAACGCATCCAGCTCGAGCCGGCTCATCAGCTCGGCACCCTTGCTGACCAACTCGGCCTCGTCGGCACAATGCCCGACGATCGCCTCGAATTCGCCCAGGTTAGGCGTGATCAGCGTAGCGCCGCGATAGATGTCGAAATCCTTGCCCTTGGGGTCGGCCAGCACCGGAATGCCACGGTGCCGCGCCGCCTGGATCAGCGCCTGATGGTTCTTCAGCGCGCCCTTGCCGTAGTCCGACAGCACCAGCACCTTGACCCCGGCCAGCAGCCCTTCCACCTCGGCCAGCAACGCGGCCGGATCGGTGTTGAACGGCTCCTCGAAATCCATGCGCAGCAGTTGCTGATGGCGACTCATCACCCGCAGCTTGACGATGGTGGGCTGGTCATCGATGCACTGGAAATGCGCCTGCACACCGGCAGCCGCGAGGCTGTCAGCCAGGCTCTGACGCGCCTCGTCCTCGCCGGTCACACCCACCAGCGCCGCGGCAGACCCCAACGCTGCGATGTTCAGCGCGACGTTGGCCGCACCGCCTGGGCGATCTTCGATCTGCTCGACCTTCACCACCGGCACCGGTGCCTCGGGCGAGATCCGCGACGTGCCGCCATGCCAGTAACGATCGAGCATGACGTCACCGACCACCAGAACGGCGGCTTGGTCGAAACGGGGCATGGACAGCTTCATTGGGGCTCCGATGACTGACAGAAAACGGCGGCGATCATAGCATGCGGGCCGCGCTGGTCCGGCCAGCGTGTCAACGCTGCTAGAGCTTGCGCACCCAGAATAGCTCGTGCCTGCGAACGGCCTTGCGGAAAAACTCGTCGTCGCCGGTGGACGGCCAGCGGCGACCGGCGAGGGCGGCCTGGATCAGGCGGCGCAGGCGCTTCTTGAGCGGCAAAGGACCCTGCAGATCGTGTTGCATCGCCAGCGCCATGGCCTTGTTCAGCCGAGCCTCGGAATCCAGCGTCGGGCTCCATAGGCGATCGGCCGGCAGCGGCTCGATGGCGGGCGGCAAAGCCACGCCGCCATCAGCCGGCCCCATCGGCCAGCGGTCGTTATCGTGCAGGTGGTTGGCATACAACAGCAGTGTTTCCGGCAGCCAGTCGCCCTCCTCCATGGCCTGATACAAGGCCCGGGTGGCAGCCACATGGTCAGCGTGAGGATCCAGTTCAGGGTGCGGTGTGACCACCACCTCAGGGCGAAAATGAGCGAGCAGAACCCGCAGATCGGCCTGCAGATTGTCCCAACTGGGCACACCGTCCACATCCGCGGGCAACAGCAGCGGATTGTGCCGGCGCACGCTGCGCACGTCCTGTTCACCGGATTCGCGCGAGCCGAACGGCGTCTGCGGATCGGCGGCCATGGCGGGCAGCTGCAGGCAGTAATAGCCCAGCTGGACGCACCGCGACTGCGGCACACCGCCCCACAATGGCACCGCCAGGCTATCCCATGTGCGCAACCGCCCCTTGAGCCTGGCGGCAGACGCATCGTCCAGACCCAGCCGACGGTATCTGTCGGCTTCGATCTCGCCCTGGGTCAGGGTCACGATGGCCACATCGCGCGCCTGACTGTACAGGCCGAAAGCGGCCAGCTCGGCATCGTCGGCATGCGGGGCGACGATCAGAACGCGGCGCTCGGAATAATCCGGGTTGCGCATCGCGAAGAGCGTCGCCTCGCCGGACAGGCGACAGAAGCGCCCGCTGACATGCAGCACACCCCCACTCAGCGGCTCATGCTGGCCGGACAGGTTGAGATAGCGCCGGCCGGCAACGCCCCGCTCGAAATCCTGACGGTCTTCGCCAACCCACACCTGCGGATCAAGCCACCGCCCCAGCCAGCTGGCCTTGAGCTCGATCTCGAGAATAAGCGTATCCGCGGCTTCGAAGCGCTCCGGCTGCGTGATTCGGCCGCCGTCGATCCGCACCGGATAACGCTGGGCATCGTCCGGGAAGACATAGTCGTAATCGTCCTGAGGGCTGTAGAACAGGTGGTCGGCAAACCAGGCCTCATGAGCGATCCAGCCCAACACCAGCAAGAGCGGAACCAACCACCAAGCAACCAGCGCGCCGAGCAGCAGCAGCGCGACCAGCGCGACCAGCAGGGCGATGCGTTTGTGCTTGCGGTGGCGTCTAAGCAACTGCTGCTTGCGTGCACTCATGGCTCACACCTGATAGACCGGAACTCGGTTGCACCAGCGATCCTTGTACTCACGATCCGCCCGGCCGAAGGAGTAACGCAGCGGTTTGCCCAGCGCCCGCGCCTCGGCCCAGGCTGCCTGGGTATTGACGAAGCTGAGCACGCTGCCTGGGCTGAAGTCCCGCTGCACCGGGTCGACACCGCCATTGATGTACTCGACGGACACCCACTTCGGCGACTCGACCCGATAGAGAACCTGGATGGCGATCGGCTGCTCGTCGAGAAACACCACCGAGCCGGTCATGAACTCGCGCAGCAGCTCGAACACCTCATGCAGATGCGCCTTGCCCGGCGCCTCGAAATTCCAGCGCCGTTGAAACAACTCAGCGTACATCGCCGCCTGCTCCGCCGCAGAAAAATCGAGCATGGGGCGCAGCGCACCGCCCGCCTCTTCCAGCAAACGCTGTTCGCGGCGCTGGTTGTAACGGAACTTCTTCGAGTACGCCTCCGGTTCGCGCGCCAGCGCCAGACCCTCCGGTTGCTCGCGCAAGGTGCTGATCGCGCCCGCATTGAGCTCTGACACGTAGCGCATGCGCTGGCGGACCGGAATCGCCGCCTGCTCAGCGACGGGCAGAATGATCTCGGCATTGCCCAGATCGAACAGCCCGCGCTTGCCGGTCTTTTTCAATACGTCCTTGGATAGCGCCAGATGGCGCCCCCAGCAGGGCACCGCGGCGATCAACTCGCCCTGCTGCTCCCAGGCCAGATAGCGCACCGGAATACCCGCAAGACCGGCCAGGCGCTCGACGACGGCCGGGTGAGTGGCAACGCTGCCGCCGTAGCGCTGCCAGATCTGCGCATAGGTGTCGGCATCGATCTCGCACCAGCCGCGCTCACGCCAACTTTTCAGAAGCTGCAGCATCAGGCGCCCTGCTCGTCCGATACATCGTCTTGGAACTGGGTCGCATGAAGCCTCGCATAGGCACCATTCGCCGCCAGCAGCTCGGCATGGGTGCCACGCTCGACGATGCGGCCCTGCTCCATCACCAGGATCAGATCGGCCTTCTCGATTGTGCTCAGGCGGTGAGCGATGACCAGCGTGGTGCGGCCCTGCATCACATGGTCCAGAGCCCCCTGGATATGCCGCTCGGACTCGGTATCCAGCGCCGAAGTCGCTTCGTCAAGAATCAGCACGGGGGCATTCTTGAGCAGTGCACGCGCAATCGCCAGGCGCTGCCGCTGTCCACCGGACAGCAGCACGCCGTTCTCCCCGACCAGCGTCTGATAGCCCTCGGGCATTTGCTCGATGAACTCGTCGGCGTAGGCATCGCGCGCGGCACGGCGGATGTCGTCCAGCGGCGCGCCGGCCAGATCGCCGTAGGCGATGTTGTTCGCCACGGTATCGTTGAACAGGGTCACCTGCTGCGTCACCAAGGCGATATGCCGGCGCAGGTTGCGCAACGTATAGGACTCGACATCCGCACCGTCGAGCAGGATATGGCCGGTCTCATGGTGGTAGAAACGCGGGATCAGATTGGCCAGTGTCGACTTGCCGCTGCCGGACCGACCGACCAGCGCCACCATCTGCCCGGGCTCCACGGTGAAGCTGATGTCGTGCAGCACCGGCTTGTCGCTGCCCGGGTAGACGAAATTGAGGTTGCGCACTTCCAGACGTCCGCTGACCGAGTCGCGCTCCAGCGTGCCAGTGTCGATCTCGGGCTGCTCGTCGAGCTGCTCGAAGATGCTCTCAGCGCCAGCGACACCTTTCTGAATGGTCGAACTGACTTCCGACAGCTGGCGAATCGGTTTGGGCAGCAAGCCGGCCAGCGTGATGTAAGCGACCAGATCGCCCGCCGACGCATCGCCTCGCAGCAGCAGCACAAGGAACATCAGCACCGCCATGGCGCTGTAGATCACCAGCTGCAGGCTCGGGGTGTAGACCGCATTGGTCTTGACCATGCGCAACTGCTTGGCCGTGTTCTCCGAACTCGCGCCAAGGAAGCGGTGCTGCTCGTACGGCTCGCCGCCAAAACTGCGCACCACGCGATAGCCCTGGATGGTCTCGGACGCCACATGCGTCACGTCGCCCATCGCCGCCTGAATCTTCTTGCTCTGCTTGCGGAATTTCTTGCTGGCACTCGAGACCATGAAACCGATCACCGGCAGGATCGCCAGCATCACCAGAGTGAGCTTCCAGTTCATCCACAGCAGCGTGGCGAACAGGAAAATCACCGTCATGCCCTCGCGCACCACGACCTTGATCGCATCGGTTGCCGCTCCAGTGACCATGGTCACGTTGTACGTGATCCGCGAGATCAGATGGCCGGAGTTGTGGCTGTCGAAGTAGCGGTTGGGCAGGGTCAGTAGGTTGTTGAACAGCGCGACGCGCAGATCGTGCACGAGCCCGAGAGAAACCTTAGCCAAGAAGAAATTGCCAAGGAAGGAGCCAATACCCTGCACCAACGCGATCAGAATGATCAGCAAAGGCACGGCCTGCAGCAATTTTAGCTCGGCCAGCCACCGCACCTCGTTGAGGTGCGGTACCTGGGAAAAGAAACTTGCGTCCGGGTTGTTCAGCCCGTCGACGAAGAACTTCAGGATGTAGCCCAGCGCGGGCTGGGTGGATGCGAAGAGCAGAAAGCCAGCGAGACTGATCGCAAACAGCCCCCAATAGGGGAGCACGTAGCGCAGCAATCGCAGATACACCGTGACACTGGATTGCTGGGTAGAATTGGCCATTCGGCAAGCCCCATACGACTGGCTAGAGGAACAAGATGCGGATTGTAACAGCGCAGGAACTGGAAAGCTGGCTGGCTGATGGCGTCGTGCTGGAGAGCGACGGCCGCGGGCCGAAAGTGGCTGCGCTATCGAATGGGTTGTACCTTAAGATATTTCATACCAGACGCGCGCAATGGCTTGCTCGCTTACGACCAGCAGCTATCCGTTTCGCGCGAAACGCACAGACGCTCGCTTTCCACCACATAGCCACGCCCGAAATCACCGAAACCTTTTGGCTAGATCACGACAAAGGCCTGACTGGTTGCCTTTATCGACCTTTACCCGGGCAATCTCTTGAGCGGCTGTTCCACGATTCACCGGAGAAGCTTGCAGCCATACTTCCTCGCTTGGCGGGATTTATCCGTGAACTTCACGCAAATAAAATCTATTTTCGGTCGCTACACATTGGCAACATCCTGATTTTGCCAAGCGGGGAGTTTGGCTTGATTGACTTCCTTGACTTGCAGAAGAAAACCTTCCCACTCAATGCTTGGCAAATCAGGCGAAACCTTCGCCATATGAAGAACCACCTCAAACGCAAAAAACTCGAAAACTTCCCATTCGAGATGCTTCAAGCTCTTTACTACAACAAGGATGTTCATGCGCTCGCCCAGAAGAGTCACCGGCATAAAACATGAAGTAAGTGCTCAGCAAGGCGACTTGATCGCCTTCAGCATAGGCAACTATGCAGCCCTTAATGGCAATCTTGAATGCATAGACGCGCTTATTTCGCAGCGAAAGCAAATGGGCCGCCAGCGCCTCGCCCAGCCGTGCTTTACTGACGATGGGCGGCAGGTGTTCGTAAAAACAACCTCTATCGAAAGTTACCCCTCACGCCTGCGCATCAGCTTTGGCCTCAAGCGCCGCTCTGGGGCATATGACTGGCCATTGGCCGAGCTGCGGAACAACGTAAGAGCAAGCGAAAAAACGGATATGATCCCACGATTGACCGGGCTTGGTTTTGCACGAAGCAAGCTTGGCTTGGTCAAAGAGGTATTTCTTACATTCGAGAATCTGACGGGATATGTTAACGGCCTCGACTGGATAAATAGCCGCCCCGAAAAAATTGAGCTTTTTATTCGAGCAGGGCTCGATGCAATCATGAAACTCAATTCACAAGGAATCTACCACCTTGATCTCTGGGCAGGAAATATCATGTTTCCAAACCACTCCCTGGAAGATGCTAAAGTAATTGACCTAGAGAACTGTTTTATCGGCTCAACCGCGTTCCATAACGAAACGGTTGGTTACCAACTGGCTCTTTTTTATCAACATTCCCTTGAAAGCTTAATCTCCGAAAAGAATTACGACGAAATAATCAAAAGCCATATGCACGATCGCCCTGAGTTACAGAGCAAATCCGGCCTGGAGTTCTACCAGCACTTCAAGCAGAACGGGGCGGGGCGCAAGTCACGTTACTTAATCCCGTTTCGGGGGCGGCGTTAGTAGATTTTCTTTGCTTGCCCCGAATGGGGCACTAACGGTATCTAACCCGTCGAAGTTTAGTTCGGAGCCGGTATATTTTCCAAGCCAACCAAGCGCCGAGCTGCTCCGGCAGCTTGCGCAAGCCTCTAGCCAGACGACTCGCTAAGCTCTTGCCTTCACGCCTGCGCCAACTCCCAACGTACAAATGGCGCGCAAGCGGCTTGACGCCCACCCTCTGCGAGTGAACAGCTTCGGCGAGCCGACCGACACCGAGCACTCGCTCGGTTCCACGAAGTTCTTCCTCGCCACTGCCAGTGAAGCCTCTCGCCAGCATCAGCCGGCTAACTTCATTTACATTCACCAGTTCGGACAAGCGTTTTTCATCGAATTGGACACGACCGTAATATTCAAGCATACGGACAGGAAGCCAATGTCCGACAGACGCCCCGATTACGGCTGTTGCGAACCGTTGACGATCCTCGAGCCCAATGAAGAACTCATTCTCCAGAAGCTCGTCAAAAGAGGCACAAACCTCCACATCGACGTCGAGATAGATCCCTCCTTCCTTAGCGAGCACGTGCATTCGCACATAATCGGCTACAAATGCATATTTTCCTGCCGAATGTGCCGCAGCAGTAAAGGGATGACTCGCCGGATCGAAAGACGCTTCATCCCAGCGAACCACCTCATAATCGGGGAGATGATAAGCCCATGAAGCGAGGCAACGTTTGGCCTGCAATGGCATAGGCTGCCCGCCAAACCAGCAATAGTGGATCCGGCGCGCTATCACTTAGCGCACCTTTAGCCGCAGCCCGCTCCACCGACGTCTCTTCACATAGGACATGGCGCTACTCCTTCTCATGGCGATGCTCGTCGAGTCCGCGAAAGTACAATAACCAAGAGATAGCCGCATTCACGCAATATGCTGAACGCCGATGTGCTCTTCAGCTTCAGCGTAGCGTGAACGCTGGGCCAGAACGAGGCCTAAACCAATGGGCAGCCAGGTAATCATCCAATCGGCGTTAGGCTTAAGCCAGAGCCCTATCCCGTCCGTCATCAAACTCAACGAAGAAAACACCCAGAGCATCAAAAGCGCCCGCCCAAGTGCTTCTCCACGAGCTTGCCAGGCTAGAAATGCGCAGCGAACCCATACACAAAGGAAAAGCAACAACCCAATAAGCCCGAGCCGTATGCCTGTATCAATAAATAGATTGTGGGGATGGTTATACAGCGTCTTCAGTCCAGGCACCGCCAGTTTGAAATCATGAAAACCCAAGCCCCAAAACGGACTCTCCATCAATAAAGCAACGCCCGCCCGCCAGAGTTCCGGTCGATAGGACAATCCCCTCTGTAATAGCAGATAGGCATCAAACCAGATGATTGTAGCGAGCGTCGCTGCTGCAGCGACCGTCACTGCGATCCTTACACGCCATGGCAATGACAAAAGAGCCAGCGCCATCACACCGGCTACCCCAAGCCATACCCCGCGCGTCTGGCTCGACAAAAGAAAAAGAGCACAGGCTCCAACTACAAAAACAACAATAGCCGAGCGACGCCACGTTTTCGGTTGTTTGAGAACCAGGCCAACACCAAGGACAGCCAAAGCGCCTACGGCGTGTGCGGCCATAATGACGGTATCCCAAATCCCGACGGCCAGAACACGATGCCGATAGGAGTGCTCCGTCAGCACGTAGAAGTCGATCCAAGACACCAGAGAACCGAGGCCGGCAACAAGAGCAGCTAGCATCACGACACGCTCTACGGCTGAATGAGCTGCGCGCGCTGCTAATAGCATTGCCACTAGGCTGAGGCCGACGTAGAGCACGACCTTGGCCTGGCTGACGGGCTCCCCTCCGCCATTGATCGCAATTACTAGCAGCGTCCAGCTTGCAAATGCACTGAGGAGAATTATGTCGAGTCGTGGCAGCTTTGGCCTTAGCTGAGAGAAGCCTAGGCTGATCAGCGCAGGCAGCCACATGAATAGGATCAACGCTTGATGATAAAGCTTATTAGATGGCATAGCCCACGGTGCACACAGCAACACCACTAAACCAAGCAAAGCCCAACGGGCAAGAACATCCGAACTGTTCAAACAGCTACTCCAGTACTCGATAAACTACAATTACCCGTCAGGCGGCGTACCGCTTCCTGCAAATGCTCCGGAGAAGCATCCTGCCATCGACCAGGCACACAATATTCCTTGGATAGATAATGCAGAAAGGCACGTCGCAAACGGTCGTTTGCAGACCAATTTGGAAACTCTTTCACTAGCTGTAATAGTTGCTCTAGCGAGTCGGCGTGCGCGGCTAGGCCTTCAATGTTAAAAAAGGCCTGGCCTAGCGTGAGCAGGGGCTTGCTGAGAAGCAAGGACTCAAGGCCAACAGTAGAGTTAAGGGTAATGACGAAGCTGCTAGCCTCAATCAGTTCCTGAGTAGAATTTCCATTCGCAAACCTCAGTCGATCACGGCAGCGACTGTGGAGGTCCCGGTAACTCTCCCGGCTTGACGGATGCTCCTTGAATACAACCTCCCAGCCAGTCTCATCGGCAATGCGCTCGCCTAATGCAAACAGGTCACGCATATTTCGCACCCAAGGTGAATGCAACCTAACCTGTGTATCCCGGTCATCCTGAAATGGAATAAAGATAAAGCGCTCTGGCAATGTTATCGGCGGAGGTCCCTCGCTGCGGGGTTTGCGAGGAATTAGGATAACTGGCACATCATCGGAAGGTAGACACACCCGGTCTGCATAATCTAGGTAAAAACTAGCATCACGAGGGACCGAGTTTAGGTAATTAACGCCTCGAGGGTCGAGCGTCGTGGTTCCGGGAAGCAAACCATTTTCGACAAAAAAGGTACGTCTGCCTGCTGGCAATAACGCTAACATGAGCTGGCAGTGGCGATTCGAGCCGTTCCATACTACTAAAGCGTCCGGCTCCTCCTTTTGTAAAATTGCAGCGCAGCGCAGCGCGGTTAAAAGCATTTCCAAACGAAGCAATAAACGAAACGCCACGCCTTGATATTTTCCTTTAACACGCCGCTCCTGGCACTTCTCCTCAACTAATTTCTTCCAATCGACCCGCCGCAAAACACTAAACAGCTGACCCAGCGCCGGCCAAGGCAGGTCCTGCATTTCAACTACCTGGCCATTCATGCCTGCACACGAAAGCAACTTTTTAAAATAAATTGACTGGTGTTTTGCCAAGGAGAAAAAGAGGAACTTCACTTCCCTAGCCTCTCCATGAGAGGCACACCAACACAGGTTTCACCTGACACTATATTTTCTAGAAGCGTCAAACAACTTTCCAAACCATTGCTCCCCTGAGCCAAATGATATTCAGCAAAAGACACAGACGCCGCTACTGCGGTCGAATAATTATTTTCTATTTCTTTTAACCGTTCAGAAATTTTTTCAGCAGTATCGATACATGGCCCAAAGAATCGCGCCTGTTCAAATATATCCGGGTCGCGACTAGCATTCACATGCAATACAGGACGCCGCGCCAAGGCGGCCTCGATGACCGCATTTGACATGATATTCACAACGATTGATACCCGCGCCAAGGCCTCAGCCAAGGTGCACTCTTTCGGAAGCACATGGACATTGCTGAGTTGCGTCGAGGCGTCTTGCCAGAACGGCACACAACTGCGCGGATGCGCCTTGACGAGCACCCGGTAGCCGGGGTTTGTAGCAGCCCAATTACGTAACAAATCATAAGTAGCACGATAACCACCTTCCTTTTCCTTGTCCGGACCTACTCCCAACACCAGTAATGTATGCAGGTGAGGATCTGCTATCGCCAGGTCGTAGCTATCGTCAATCATGTGCGAGCCAGCCAAAACGGCCAAGGAGCTCCCGAGTCGGAGATTCCTAGCGCGCAATGCGTCTAATGAGCTTTGCCCAAACAGGAAGTAAAAGTCGTAGTCATTCATGCCGAGCCGCCGAGAGCCTTCCACCGTTGTAGCGTGCGCTAGGTGTACTAAAGGTCGGTGGCAGGCGTTGAGAGCCAAACGAAGGAAGGGGGCATGCAAGCTACCGTTGCGGTCGTTGAGCAGTACTTTTGGCTGGTAGTGTTCAACTAGCCATTGCGCGTGAGCAGCTAGCCCAAAATAGCGGGTTGGCACGGAAAAAGGGGGGCGTCGGAGCATCGCGTTACGCAAGACAACCCGCGGAGGCTGTAACGCAGTTTCGGTAAGCGTATAGCCACGCTCCCGAATCCCAGCGATTAGCTTCTTTTTACGCTGAAAGGCCAACACCTTGGGTGCCGACTGCAAAAGCAAAAAGTCACAAGGTTGAACTTCGACACTCTTAGCAAGGCGCATCTTGGCGCGAACCCCAAACAGCCAATCGCCAATCGCCTCTCGCAAGAACCGCACACCACTACCGAACACGCCGTGCCGCTCACGCAGCAACATCCAACGGTAACGGTCTAAATCACGCGCTTTGGCGCTCCAGGGATTACTACCCATAGCCGATTCACTCCTTAGCTGCGGGCAGAACCGACAGATTCCAGAAACGTTGGCGCGAAGCCTGGTCGGAAAAAAATTCGGTCAAGCGAGCCATCATCATGCTGCGAAGGTGAAAGATGTCGTTGGCATTCGCCCGATGCTCAAGTGTCGCGGCTAATTCTTGTGCATCCTTTAACGCAAACAATTCACCAGCATTCCCAACCACCTCCTTTCCGCCACCGGAATCTGTGCATGCCACAGGGACACCCGCTGCCATAGCCTCCAACAGAACCATGCCGAACGGCTCATGATCTGAAGTAAGAATGAACACATCGAAGGCCTTGAAATACCGCCGCGCGTGCGGTACCTGCCCAAGAAAACGCACCGATGTGGCAACGCCCAGTTCCGCAGCCAGTGCCTTCAAGGGACCCGCCAGTTTTCCGCTGCCCATGATGGCCAGCAGGCTGCCACTCGGCAGCCGAGGCAACGCCTGCGCAAAGCCCCGAATAAGGGTTGTCTGATCCTTATCCGGATGCAGGCGGCCAACGTTGCCGACGATCCAGGCATCCTGGGGTAGCCGCAGAAATGTACGTGCCTCTTCACGGGAAACCTGTTCGGCCTGCACAGCAGCTATGTCAATGCGGTTGTACAGCGTTTGAACACGCTCAGCTGGCCAGTTCGGCAAGCAGGCTCGGATGTCATCCCGTACGGCGTTGGAAACACCGAGCAGGATGAGCCGCTTGCGATAATGATTGACGAACAGTTGACGTGAGCGGCGCTGGTAGTCACCGAAAGCATGGTGCACACCGATCACCGGCAGCACCGTTCCCAGCAGCGCCACATAAATCGGCTTGAAGCGATGCGCGATACAGAAAGCGAAATTGCGTGCCTTGGAGATCCTCCGGATATCGCGAATTGCGCGCAGTTTCAGGCCTCGCACCTCGCCACTGCTGTAATTAAGGAAGATCACTTCATCCGAAGCCGAGCCTTGCACCACTTCATCACTCGGTGCCCCAGTGAGATAGACGGTACAGACCTTGTACCGCGTCTCAACGAAAAGCGCGGCATATTGCCGCGCACAATCGAGAAATGGACCGTCATAGCCATGGCAGAACTGCAGCACCCATCGCTGCGTCTGATCAGGCAGCCGTTCAATTGTTGTCATACCAGTCCTTGCCGTCCTTGACCACGAGGATGTCCTCCATGATCAGGTACTGCAGGTCCGAGCCGTAGAACATGTTCAGCGCGTCGGTCGGCGAGCAGATCATCGGTTCGCCGCGGCGGTTGAGCGAGGTGTTCAGCGACACGCCATTACCGGTCAGCTTTTCCAGCTCCAGCATCAGGTCGTACCAGCGCGGGTTGTGCCGGCGCTCGAGAACCTGGGCGCGAGAGGTACCGTCTTCATGGACCACCTCGCCGACACGCTCCTTCCAGCCTTCGTTGACCTCGAAGGTGAATGTCATGAATGGGCTCGGATGGTCGACCTTGAGCATCTGCGGCGCCACGGTATCGAGCATAGACGGGCAGAAGGGTCTCCAACGCTCGCGGAACTTGATCTGCTCGTTGATGCGGTCGGCAACGCCCGGCACGCTCGGGCAGCCAATGATCGAGCGACCGCCCAGCGCACGCGGGCCGAATTCCATGCGCCCCTGGAACCAGGCCACCGGGTTGCCGTCGACCATGATCCTGGCGATGCGCTCGGGGGTGTTGGCGATCTGCTTGAACACTGGCTTGTTCGGATGCCGGGCACAGGCAGCGATGACATCTTCGTTTGAATAAGACGGGCCGAGGTAGACGTGCTCCATCTTCTCTACCGGAACGCCGCGCTGCACCGACACATAGGCCGCCGCACCGACAGCGGTTCCAGCATCACCGGAGGCCGGCTGGACGAACAGCTCCTTGACCTCCTCGCGGGCGATGATCTTCTGGTTGAGTTTGACGTTGAGCGCACAACCGCCGGCAAAGGCGATCTTGCCGGTCTCGCGGATGATGTCACCGAGGTAGTAGTCCATCATCTCCAGCGCAAGCTTCTCGAACAGCGCCTGCATGCTGGCCGCGTAATGAATATACGGGTCGTCGGCGATATCGCCTTCGCGCTTGGGTCCCAGCCACTCGATCAGCTTGGGCGAGAAGTAATAGCCCTTGCCCTTCTCCTTGTAGCGACGGAAGCCGATGACGTTGGCGTATTCGGTATTGATGGTCAGCTCGCCGTTCTCGAAGGTCGCCAGGCGCGAGAAATCGTACTTGGCCGCGTCACCGTACGGCGCCATGCCCATGACCTTGAACTCGCCATCGAGCATCTCGAAGCCGAGGTATTCGGTGATCGCGCCATACAGTCCGCCCAAGGAGTCCGGGTCGTAGAATTCCTTGATCTTGTGGATCTTGCCGTTCTCACCCCAGCCGAAGAAGGTGGTGGCGTACTCGCCTTTGCCATCGATGCCGAGAATCGCGGTTTTCTCGGTGAAGCCGGAGCAGTGATAGGCGCTGGAGGCATGAGCCAGGTGATGCTCGACCGGTTGGATCTTGACCTTCTTCAGGTCGAAGCCCAGCTGCTGGAGACACCATTCGATGCGTTTCTTGTAGCGGTAATAGCGGCGATTGCCCATGAGAATGGCATCCAGCGCGCGATCCGGTGCGTACCAGTAACGCTTGGCATAGTGCCAGCGCGCCTTTTCGAAGATGCTGATGGGTGCGAACGGGATCGCCACCACATCGACGTCGGACGGTTTGATGCCGGCCTGCTCCAGGCAGAACTTGGCCGACTCGTAGGGCATGCGGTTCTTGGCATGCTTGTCGCGCACGAAGCGCTCTTCTTCGACGGCGGCGATCAGCTTGCCGTCGATATACAGGGCGGCGGAAGGATCATGACTGAGGGCGCCGGAAAGGCCGAGAATCGTCAATGCCACGGGTATTGCCTCTTAATCTTCGATGCTGGTGCCGGGCACCGCGGGTAAACGTTGGTCAAGCAGCCGGTACAGGGCGCTGTCGGTCGGCCAGTTGCGCAGGAATCGCGCACGGTCCTTGGCATACGCCCGAGCGAAGCTGGCATCGCCGCCATGCTGCTGCACGGCATCCAGGTCGATTAACGACCAGCGATCATGCTCCCAGAACAGGTTGTGCCCTTTGAGATCACCATGACTGATTCGCTCGCGGATCAGTGCCGCGAACAGCCGGTCCAGGGCAACCAATTCCTGCTCTGGAGGACAGCCATCCAGATACGGCTGAAAACGCGCAATTATATCTTCTCCGCGCAGCAATTCGGTAATCAGCCACGCCGGCCCGCGCATCCACAGCCAGCGGCGCTCGATCACGGCCAGCAAACGAGGAGTGGCGATCCCGAGAAAATCGAGCCGATTACCCTCGACCCAGCTGTGCCAGGCGCGGCTCGGCCGCCAGAAGCGCTTCAACCAATGCAGCGGATTCTTGATGTTGTAGCGCTTGATAAGCAGGGCCCGGCCGCCCAGTTCGCATTGCGCAACTGTAGCTGCACCACCGGTTTTGAAAAGCCGGCCCTGGGCGATGCAAGCGTCCGGATCAGCCAACAGCGAGTGCAGCGCGGCCGCCTCGTCACGCCGAACCACTTGCGCCCCAAACGGGCCGATACGCGCACTGAAGAGACTGCAGTCTCGGGCGACCTTCTTCAGAAAATCGTTTAGCCGCCAGTTACGAGTCTTGTGAACCTGCTTGAGCAACGCCTCCAGCGGCAGGGCGTGCTCGCTGTTGGTCAGCAGATAGGGCACCAGCAGTTCTTCGATGAAAGGTTCGATCTCTGCCGGCAGCTGCGCGAAGAAGACGCCCAGGTTCTCCAGTACCCGCTCACGCGACAACGGCTCCCCGGGCGTCTCCGCCTTTACACCGCCGCCGTCGACCACGTAGAGCTGACTGTCGGCCTTGAGGAAGTTATCCAGATGCAGATCCGCCTGCCAAAGGCCTTGCGCATGCATCCTGGCGATCAGCTCAAGCGCCTCACCGAGCACGCCTCGCTGCCCGTCTGTCAGGACAGGCTCCGCCTCGACGGAGCGCCAGCTCTCCCACAGGCTTTTGGCGGAATCGAGCCAGTCGAACAGCAGCCAGCCACCCTCACCCTCCTGCCAGCCCTGCCCCACCAGCGCAGGTGTTGGCAAATGCTGGTCGGTCAGCAGCTTCGCACCAGCCAGCTCACGTCGATAATGACGCTGCGCCTTGCCACCCACCATCAGCTTGGCCAGGACCTGGCGCCCGTTCCAGCGCGCGCGACCGACATAGCGCTGCCCCGGCAGGATGCGCAGCCACGAATCGACATGCAGACTTGCCTCACCCGATAGCTCGACGAGCGCAGGGCAGGCTGGCTCGCGCCCGGCGACCGTCAGATCGGCCAATCTCATCAGCGCGCCTCCTTGGCTTTGTGTCGCCGCTGCAACTGCAACAGCCATGGCTCGACCAGGCGAGGATCGTCCAGATAGGCATTCAGCAAGTGCCGCACGCCTTGGTCACCGATGCAGCTTGCACGCCGCACGAGCGGCTCCAGATCCTTGATCCGGTCACGCCGCCCTAACAACAGAGGTCGGGTTTTTTCCAGGTCGATCAGGCAAGCCTGCCAATGCCCGTCCTGCTCACGGAGAAAGATGTGCTTGGGATAGAAGCAGCCATGCATCTGGCCGGCCTGATGCAGCGTGTGCGCCAGCGCACCGACCGCACCGATGATGGCCTGGCGTCGAGGTTCGTTCAGCTCGGGCCATCGTTTCAGCCATCCGTCCAAATCCATCCAACCATCCAATGCGCGGGTCAGGAGAATTGCACGCCTTTCGCCATCAACCTTGCGCTGCCCGAAGAAGCTGGCCTGAAGCGCCGGCACGCCAAGCTGCGCATAACGACGGATATTGCGAAACTCCCGGGCAAAGGTCGGCTCACCGAACGGGTGTGCCAGGGTGCGGGTCAGATGATTGCTCTGCCGCTTGAGGTAGAACGCCGAATCATCGAGCTCCAGCCTGAAAACACTGCTCCAGCCGCCGCGTTCGACATTGGGCTCATCCACCGCCGTCAACTGGACCGACCAGAGCGCATCGAAGCTCGCCAAGCCATGGCGCTCGAGCGTTGGACGATCGGCCTGCGCAATGAAATCGTTCATTCCCGCCCCTGGAAATAATTCAGAATCTGCCGGATGCGCGGCTTGTCCTTGTCAACCAGTCGCTTTCGCCGGCAATACTGCAGATAGAACCGCAGGCGCTGGGTTCGGCTGAGCTGGTACTTGGCCACCTTGTCCAGACATGCCAGGTCCTTGACGATACGCCGCTGCAGAAACGGACCATGCCAGAAGGCGCCGGTAGGGCAGTCGATCAGGTACAGACGGCGCTGCGGATCGACGAGCAGGTTGCGCCACTTGAGGTCATTGTGGGCGAAGCTCCGGTCGTGCATCGCTCGCGTCGAGCGCGCCAGTTGCAGGCTGACTTCCTGCACCCAACGCGGATCGCGAAGACGGGCATCATGAGTAGTCGCCAGCAAAGCCAGATCATCGGTTTGCTCCAACTCACGCGTAATCAGGGCGCCGCGGAGAAAAGCACCGCCGCGCCGCTCCATGCCATAAGCCACGATCGGCGCCGTGGGGATGCCCCAACGGCGAAAAAGCATCAGATTCTGCCACTCCGCCTTGACCCGCGGTCGGCCAAGGTAACGCCGCAGGCCTTTGCCCGCACCGGAGTAGCGTTTCACGTAATAGCGCACCCCGTTGCGCTGGATACGAATGACCTCCGATAACGGGTCTTTCGTCAGACGTTCGCCTTGCAGGGCAAACACAGTCGTCAGGCTGCCAAAATCGGCAGCCAGGTCGAAATAAGCTGGGTCCAGCGTCCAACTCGCCATTAGGGCCTATATCCCAGACGCTTGCTGATCCGCCAGATGGGGATGAAAGGCCGCCATATATATCGCCCCAGCAACTTGAACGAAATAACCGGTGCCAACACCTCATTACCCGCATTGAAGCCAGGCCGCCATACGAAATCGGCGTGCTTACGAGTTACCGTAAAGCTCTGCAGTCCCAGCAGCGAGCCGAGGTGCCCGCCGCCGGAGTCATTACTGATAACCGCAGAACAAGTGACCAGAAAATCCATCAGCTCACGGACATTGGGAAATGTGCGAATGGAAAAGCCTTGAAAACGCTTGTGAAGGATTTCGCCTTCATGAGGCATTCCGACAATTTCTACCAGCCAACCCTGCCTTTGCAATCGTTGAGCGAGCCATCGAAACCCCCTTGGCGCATAATTTTTCTTTTCATGAGGAGTAGTAGGAAATATCGCTACACGCCTTCTGGAATCACCACAGCGCTTAGGGAGGTCAACAGCAACCGGAAGATCGCTTTGCAAACCGAAAACTGACGAAGCATACGCATCGACCCATGTCACCATGGTCAGTCCCGCACGCGAGTCTTGGCACAGCGCTCGGCTCGCCCCCCGAAACACATCACTGCCTACCACAACGTCCCGACCGTCCAGCTGAAGCGCAGCAGGAAGCTTCTTTGCAGTGACGAAGCAGATGTTCCGTTGCTTGACCACCCGATCTAGCAAATCCGGATTGCAAGTCAGCCAATTTATGTAGCAGATGACCAAGTCTGTATTCGCGCACAAGTGCAGCAGATCGACTCGCTCACTCGACTCCACCTTCAGCCAGCTGAAGTACATTTCGGCAGGCTTGAGTAAGCTGCTGAGAAAGCGTACCTCGGCGCCAGCAAAGTGAAACAGCCAAGCCAATCGCAAATAAATCGTCACGTCACCTAGCGCAGGGCAAGGCGCTATCACAACACGTTTGCCGTGCCATTCCGTTTTTTTCATCAAAGCGCATCCCCGTAGCGCCGCTTACGATCCAGTAGCTTTTCCGCCCTGCGCTGCAGCCATGCCAGCAGGGCAGCCTCGTCGCGCAGGACTTCACGCAGCGGCCGCTGGAAGTAATCGCGCAGAAAGCGCAGCTTGTCGCGGCCGGTCAAACCAATCTCAAGGGCCGAGAAGTACAGCCCGGCCAGATCCTTGTTGCGCCAGCGAACAGGTGTGTGACTGCGAGTCTGGGCGCGGTGCAAGTCGATCAAGGACAGGCGCAGATCGCTGACCGTCACCGGACGGTCGGTGTGCAGCAGGAAGTGGCAGATGTAGAAGTCGCGGTGATTGACCCCGGCGCGGTGCATGGTGCCGGCCATGCGGGCTACTTCGGCGATCAGGGCGCGCTTGAGTGCCGGCGGTGGTGGCTGGTCGCGCCAGTTCGCCGAGAAATCCTCGAGGCTGATAGTCGGCGCCAGCTCTTCCGTGATGATGAACGAGTGCTGGCTTGCCGGATTGCCCCCTCGCTCGCCATAGGCCACCGCGGTCATGGTCGGCACGCCGACTTCCTTGAGGCGCTGTATGGCTCGCCATTCCTGGCCGGCGCCAAGCACCGGCGCCTTGGCCGTGAGCAGGTTCTTGGCAATCTCGCCCCAGCCGATGCCGCGATGAATCTTGACGAAGTAACCGCGCCCGGCAACCTCGGTACGCAGCGTGCGGCGACCTTCCAGTTCCCGGTAGACCTGGCCCTGCAGACGCTCGACCTCTTCGAAGGGGTCCTTGCCCTGCCACAGGCTTTCGAATGGCTCGGTCAGCATCAGGCGCATGGAGCCCCCAATGACGACGCCCGCCGGAGACAAACGACGTTCATGCGCTTTCCCCGAGAATCACGTCGGCGGCCTTCTGCGGCATCGAGTAGAGATCGGCCGTCTCGGCAAAGGCCAGCGCGTTGCGACTCCAGGCCGAGCGCTGCGCGTCATCGGCGAGCATCTGCGCCAGCATCCGGTCGAGCACCTGCTGCTCGAAGGGGCTGGGTACCACGCGACCGCAATCGGCGTCGGCAATGTAGTGGGCATAGCCGCACACATCGCTGACCAGCACCGGCAGCCCGGCGACCAGCGCCTCGAGCAACACGGTGCCGGTATTTTCGTTATAGGCCGGATGGATCAGCAGATCGGCACCGAGCAGAAAGCGCGGGATGTCGCTGCGCCCCTTGAGAAACTCGACCATGCCGGAAACACCCAGCGCCTTGGCCTGCAGCTTGAACGGCTTGGGATCGTCCTGACCGATCACCAGCAGCCGGGTGCGCTGGCTCAGTTCGCGCGGCAGCGCAGACAGGGCCTTGAGGCTGCGGTCGACCCCCTTGGTCTTGAAGCCGGAACCGATCTGCACCAGCAGCAGCTCGTCGGGCCGCACTTCGAACTCCTCGCGGAACTCGGCGCGGATCTGCGCGGCATTGGCCGGCGCGCGGCGATCCTGGGCAATGCCCGGCGGCAACAGGTGAAAGCGTTCAGCGGGCGTGCCGTAGTGCTTGACGAACAGCGGCTGCTGCACCTCGGAGATCATCAGGATTTCGGTCTTCGCCTCCGGCGCGAACACTGCGCGCTCGTACTCGGCGAAGTGCTTGTAGCGGCCCCAGCGCCGATAGATCGGGTTGCGCAGCGTCTGCGCCTTGTCCTCGAAGCAAGGGTCGGCGGCGTAGTACACGTCCAGCCCCGGCATCTTGTTGAAGCCGATCACCCGGTCCACCGGCCGCTTGGCCAGATCGGCCTCGACCCAGGCGGTGAAGCGCTCGTTGCGGGTGTGGTTGAACAACGCCTTGACCGGCGCGATCAGCACTTCGAAGCCGTCCGGCATCTCGCCTTCCCAGATCATCGCGTAGACGCGAATGCTGTGCCCGCGACGCTGGCATTCCAGGGCGATACGCATGAAATCGCGCTGCAGACCACCGAATGGAAAGTACTTGTAGAGAATGAAGGCCAGTTGCATCAGACGGACTCCGGGGCCCGCAGCAGGGCTTTCAGTTCGGTGACGACGCGCTCGGGGCGCAGGTCGTCGAAACAGGGCTTGTGCCGGTCACCGCGACCAGCGTTCGGTCCGCTGGCACACAGGTGCACCTGGGAGCGGCCATAGGCACCGACCCGCCCGGGCAAGGTCGGACCATAGAGAGAAATACTCGGCACATCCAGCGCCGCGGCCAGGTGGCCGAGGCCGGTATCCACCGCGACGCAGGCGCGCGCACCGGCGATAACCCGGGCGACACCGGCAAGATTGAGCTTCGGCAGCACCGCGGCGTTGGCTATGCCGCTGACGATGCGTTCGGCACGCGCCTTCTCCTCGGCATTGCCCCACGGCAGGCGGATCGCCCAGCCGAAATCGCTCATGCGCTCGGCCAGCTCGCGCCAGTATGCTTCCGGCCAGTGCTTGCTCGGCCAGGTGGTGCCGTGCAGGAACAACAGATACGGCTGATCACTGGGAGCGGCCATCTGCTCTCGATTCAGGCCATAGT
This sequence comes from Stutzerimonas sp. LR2, assembly GCF_055755175.1. Classification (NCBI taxonomy): domain Bacteria; kingdom Pseudomonadati; phylum Pseudomonadota; class Gammaproteobacteria; order Pseudomonadales; family Pseudomonadaceae; genus Stutzerimonas; species Stutzerimonas sp. LR2. Next base: position 1,172,100 of record NZ_JBVTRR010000001.1, on the reverse strand, counting down.
CGGCAACATCCTGCGGCAGCGGATACGCGAGCGCCTGGGCGAACAGCTGGCGCACCCGTTCCAGCGCATGCTGGTCACGCGGCACTGCGTAGCATCGGTCATAGAAGCGTGCGGCGATGGGCTCACGCGCAGACTCCCGGTCCAGTCCGGCGACCGGAGCCTTGACGTAGCGGGTCAGCCAGGCGCTTTTCAGCAAGCCCTGGGCATCGATCACCAGGTCGTAACGGCCTTCCCGCAGGCGTGCCTTGAAGCGCTGCCATTCACCGTTGCGCAGGGTCTGCAGCGGGTGCTTGCGCCAGCGACGAATCGCTACCGGGATCACCTGTGCCACCGCCGGATGCCAGGCCGGGATCTCGGCGAAGCCCTCCTCCACCACCCAGTCGAACTGGATGCCGGGCAGCGCCCGCTGCGCATCGGTCAGGGCCGGCAGGGTATGCACGACATCGCCCAGCGACGAGGTCTTGACCAGCAGGACCTTCAATCAGCGTACCTCGACCGACTGCGGGACCAGACGATCCAGCGCCTCGATCACCGCGCGCGGCTTCAGCTCGCGCATGCAATTGTTGTGGCCGAAGCGGCAGGTGCGCTCGAAACAGGGACTGCAGTCGAGCCCCAGGCGCACCACTTCTACCTGCTCGGAAAGCGGCGGGGTGAAAGCTGGCGAGGTGGAACCATAGACCGCCGCCAACGGCCGGCCGAGCGCTGCGGAGACATGCATCAGACCGGAGTCGTTGGACACCACGGCATCGGCACAGGACAGCAGATCGATCGCCTCGGCCAGGCTGGTCTGCCCGGCGAGGTTCACGGCCTCTTCGCGCAACCCCGGAATCAACCGCTCGAGGATCTGCTCACCGACCGGGTGATCGTTCTTCGAGCCGAACAGCCAGACCTGCCAGCCGTCCCGGATCTTCAGCTCGGCCACCTTGGCGAAGTGTTCCGCCGGCCAGCGCTTGGATTCGCCGAACTCGGCACCGGGGCACAGCGCCAGCACCGGCCGGTCCAGACTCAGGCCGAAACGTGCCAGGGCGGCGTCGCGAGTCGCGGTGTCGATGCGCAGCGAGGGGTTCGGATACGGCTTGGGCAGCTCGGCGCCCGGCTCGAAGGCCAGCGCCATGAAGCGCTCGATCATCAGCGGGTAGCGCTGCTTGTCGAGCTTGCGCATGTCGTTGAGCAGGCCGAAACGCATCTCGCCGCGCCAGCCCGTGCGCTTGGGGATACCGGCGAAGAACGGCACCAGCGCCGACTTCAGGGAGTTGGGCAGCAGGATCGCCTGCTGGTACTGACCGCGCAGGCTCTGCGCGACCTTGCGCCGGGTCGCCATGTCGAGCACGCCGTGCCCGACCGGAAAGCTCAGTGCCTGGCGTACCTCGGGCATGCGCTCGAGAATCGGCCGGCTCCACTCGGGCGCCAGCACGTCGATCTGGCAGTCGGGATGGCGTTGTTTCAGGCAGACGAACAGCGTCTGCGCCATCACCATGTCGCCAACCCAGCTGGGTCCTACGATCAGTATGTTCATAAGCTCTAAGCCATAAGCTGAGGGGCTGGAAGCGTGGCCGGCAAGCGAGTTGCGTTGCCGGCTTCCAGCGCCAGGCTTACTTGACCAGGGTCCGCCATTCGGCGTGGGCATCAGTCTTGCCGGTGACCAGATCGAAGTAGGCTTTCTGCAGCTTCTCGGTGATCGGGCCGCGACGGCCGATACCGATGGCGCGGCCGTCCACTTCGCGGATCGGCGTGACTTCGGCTGCGGTACCGGTGAAGAAGGCTTCGTCGGCGATGTACACCTCGTCGCGGGTGATGCGCTTCTCGACCACCTTCAGGCCGTGCTCGGCGGCCAGGGTCAGCACGGTGCCGCGGGTGATGCCGTTCAGGCAGGCCGTGACTTCCGGGGTGTAGATCACGCCGTCCTTGATGATGAAGATGTTCTCGCCCGAGCCCTCGGCCACGTAGCCTTCGGGGTCCAGCATCAGCGCTTCGTCGGCGCCGCCGGAAATGGCTTCCTGCAGGGCCAGCATCGAGTTGATGTAGGCACCGTTGGACTTGGCGCGGGTCATGGTGATGTTGACGTGGTGACGGGTGAAGGAACTGGTGCGCACCTTGATGCCCAGCTCAAGCGCCTCGTCGCCCATGTAGGCGCCCCAGTGCCAGGCCGCGACGATCACGTGCACCTTCAGACCGCTGGCGCGCAGGCCCATACCTTCGCTTCCGTAGAACACCATCGGGCGGATGTAGGCGCTTTCCAGGTTGTTCTCGCGCACTGCGGCGCGGGTCGCCTCGTTGATCTCTTCCTTCGAGTACGGCATCGGCATATTCATGATGTGCGCCGAATCGAACAGGCGGTCGGTGTGCGCCTCCAGGCGGAAGATCGCCGTGCCGTCCGGGGTGTTGTAGGCGCGAACACCTTCGAACACGCCCATGCCGTAGTGCAGGGTATGGGTCAGCACATGGGTGGTCGCATCGCGCCACTGCACCAGTTCGCCGTCATACCAGATGACGCCATCACGATCGGCCATCGACATCTTGCCAGCTCCTCAGAATTCGATATTGCTCGGTAGCCCGACGCGGGCTCAGCTGAGCCCCAGCTCGCGCCAGATCCGCATGACTGCGCGACGCTCGTCGTGGAATTGATCCCCACTCACCACTCCGGGCTGCTTCTGCAGTGATTGCCGGTGGGCCGCGGCACGGTACGCCTTGTAGGCGTCCTGCAGCAGCCGCACCTCATCGCCGGTCATCAACCCGGCCTGCTCCAACCCATCGAGAATGCGGATGTTATCGGTATAGCGCAGCAGTTCGGGATGCTGGTGCGACCACGCCAAAGCCGCGTATTGCACCATAAATTCGATATCCACGATACCACCGGCGTCCTGCTTGAGATTGAACTCGGCAGCGGCGTCGAAGGCCTGCTCGGCGGTTCCAGCATGCGTCACGCGGGTGCCGAGGTTGTCACGCATCTTCGCGCGCATCTCGCTGACCTCGCGGCGCAGCGCCTCGAGATCGCGCTCGCGCCCCAGCACACCGGCGCGCACCCGTTCGAAGTCAGCCGTCAGCTGCGGGCAGCCGACCAGCACCCGCGCGCGCACCAACGCCTGGTGTTCCCAGGTCCAGGCCTCCTGGCTCTGGTAGCGCTCGAAGGCGCCCAGCGAGCTGACCAGCAGCCCGGAAGCGCCGGACGGGCGCAGCCGCATGTCCACTTCATAGAGCTGGCCGGAGGTGGTCTGGGTGGTGAGCAGATGGATGATGCGCTGGCCCAGGCGAGTGAAGAACTGCGCGGTATCGATGGGCTTGGCGCCATTGGTCTCGGCGGCGGGGTCGCCGTCGTGGATGAACACCAGATCCAGATCCGAACCATGCCCGAGTTCGATGCCACCGACCTTGCCGTAACCGACGATGACGAACGCCGGATCGCAGAGCGTGCCATCGCTGCGCTGTGGCTGGCCATGACGCGCGACGGTGTGGCGCCAGGCGAGGGTCAACACTTCCTGCAGGATCGCCTCCGCCAGCCAAGTTAGGTAGTCGCTGACCTTCATCAAGGGCAGCGTCCCGGCGATTTCCGAAGCGGCAACCCGCAGCCGGTGCGCCAGCTTGAAATGCCGCAGCGCCTCCATCTGCTGCTCGAGGTCATCTTCGGGAATGCGCATCAGCCGTTCGCGCAGTTCAGCCGCCAGTTCCGGCGCCAGCGGCGGGCTGTACAGACGACCGGCGTTGAGCAGCTCGTCAAGCAACAGCGGGAAGCGTGCAATCTGCTCGGCGATCCACGGGCTGGCTGCGCAGAGCTCGAGCAAGCGCTGCAGCGCCCCGGGATTTTCAGTCAGCAGGACCAGGTAGGCCGAACGCCGGGCGACCGCTTCCACCAGCGGCAGTACGCGTTCGAGCACCAGATCCGGATCGTCCTGCTCGACGGCCTGCGCCAGCAGCCGTGGAATGAAGGCATCCAGACGCTCGCGGCCGAGACGCTGCATGGTGCGTACCTGGCTGGCGTTGCGCAGCGCGGCGAGCCGCTGACAGGCGCCCTGGCCATCACGGAAACCGGCCTCGGACAGCTGGCGGCAGGCGAACTCCTCGTCCCAGTCCTGCTCCCACAGCGGCAGCCATTCGCCGCCGACCAGCGCCTCGCCCTCGGCATTCTCGTCCTCATCCGGGTCGGCGATGACCTGGCGGAAATGCCAGTCGATGCGCCCGCGCCAGTACAGCAGTTGCTCATGGAACGCCGCCCAACCGTCGAAGCCGAGCATGAACGCCACCCGCGCACAGTCCACCTCGTTGTCCGGCAGCATCTGCGTCTGACGGTCGGCGATCGCCTGCAGCGCATGCTCGGTATAGCGCAGGAATTCATAGCCTTCGCGCAGTTCGGCCACTGCCGCGGCCGGCAGATAACCCTGCCCCTCCAGGGTGGCCAGCACACCGAGCAACGGACGCTGCTGCAGGCTGAGATCACGCCCTCCGTGGATCAGCTGAAAGGCCTGAGCGATGAACTCGACCTCGCGGATGCCACCGGCACCCAGCTTGATATTCGAAGCCATGCCCTTGCGCCGCACTTCCTGCTGGATCAGCTGCTTCATGGTGCGCAGCGCCTCGATGGCGGAGAAATCCAAGTAACGCCGGTAGACGAAGGGTCGCAGCATCTCCAGCAGCTCCTTGCCGGCCTGCTGGTCGCCGCCGATGACCCGCGCCTTGATCATGGCGTAGCGCTCCCAGTCGCGCCCCTGATCCTGGTAGTACTGCTCCAGCGCATTGAAGCTGTAGACCAACGGCCCGGACGAGCCGTACGGACGCAGACGCATGTCGACGCGGAAGGCGAAGCCGTCGACGGTGATGGCGTCCAATGCCTTGATCAGCCGCTGGCCAAGGCGGACGAAGAATTCCTGATTGTCCAGCGAGCGCTTGGCGCCGACGGTCTCGCCGCCCTCCGGATAGCCGAAGATCAGGTCGATGTCGGAGGACAGGTTCAGTTCATGTGCGCCCAGCTTGCCCATGCCGAGAATCACCATGTGCTGCGGATTGCCGCTGCGCCGACCGGTGGGCACGCCGAATTGCTCGCAATGGCGGGTGTAGAGCCAGTGATAGGCCAGATCGACGCTGGCATCGGCCAGATCGGAGAGGTCGCGACAGGTCTCGGCCAGGGCCGCCTGGCGGGTCAGATCGCGCCAGATGATGCGCACCTGCTGGCGGCTACGGAAACGCCGTAGCGTCAGCGCCAGGGTGTCCTCATTGTCACAGGCGGCAATCAGCTCGCTCAGCGCATCGCGCAGTTCGCCGGCTTCCAGCGACCGATCCAGCCAGCCCAGCTCGGCCAGCTGCAGCAGCATCTGTGGATCTCGGCTAACCTGTTCGCTGACGAAGTCACTCGCCGCGCAGACCCGGGCGAAAGCCCCGCCATGCTCGGCCAGCCAGGCGCGGCATCGTGCCGCAAGCGCTTCCGACAGGTTGCCGGCAGCCGCGAGGAACGACTCCTCGGCACGACTGACAAAAGGCAGGAGTGAGGGCGGCAATGCAACCAGCGACGGCAGACTCATTGAGGTTTCCTTCACAACAGCGAATACGATGGACCGCGCGATTCAGAGCCTCGCAAGTACCTTTCACAGGGAAATGCCAGTGCCGCTGATCTGTAGTTTTACTACTAAAGAGTATTTCAGGGGGCTGATCCCGGCGCCGTTTTGTAGTAAAACTACAGACGCCCGGCCCTACCCCCGGCATTCGTCCAAGAACATTACACGCACCGGCCCACAAAGCCGGTAGCGAACAGGCGACCGATTCTGGAAGCCTTTCCGCCATGGAGCAAGCCATGCAAGATCTCGATCCCGTCGAAACCCAGGAATGGCTGGACGCCCTCGAGTCCGTCCTCGACCGCGAGGGTGAAGACCGCGCTCACTACCTGATGACCCGGATGGGCGAACTGGCCACACGTAGCGGTACTCCGCTGCCCTACGGCATCACCACGCCGTACCGCAACACCATCCCCGTCACCCGGGAAGCCAAGATGCCCGGCGACCTGTTCATGGAGCGTCGAATCCGCTCCCTGGTCCGCTGGAATGCCCTGGCCATGGTGATGCGTGCGAATCTGAAGGATCCGGACCTGGGCGGCCACATCTCCACCTTTGCCTCCAGCGCGACGCTCTACGACATCGGCTTCAACTACTTCTTCCAGGCGCCGACCGAAGAGCATGGCGGCGACCTGATCTACTACCAGGGCCACGCCTCCCCCGGCATTTACGCCCGCGCCTTCCTGGAAGGCCGCCTGACCGAAGAGCAGATGCTCAACTTCCGCCAGGAAGTCGATGGCAAGGGTCTGTCGAGCTACCCGCACCCGCACCTGATGCCAGACTTCTGGCAGTTCCCGACCGTGTCCATGGGCCTCGGCCCGATCACTGCGATCTACCAGGCACGCTTCATGAAGTACCTGGAAAACCGCGGCTTCATTCCGAAAGGCAAGCAGCGCGTCTGGTGCTTCATCGGTGACGGCGAATGCGACGAGCCGGAAACCCTCGGCGCCATTTCCCTGGCCGGCCGTGAGAATCTCGACAACCTGGTGTTCGTCATCAACTGCAACCTGCAGCGTCTGGACGGCCCGGTGCGCGGCAACAGTAAGATCATTCAGGAACTGGAAGGCGTGTTCAAAGGCGCCAACTGGAACGTCAACAAGGTGGTCTGGGGTCGCCTGTGGGATCCGCTGTTCGCCGCCGACGAAGACGGCCGCATGCAGCGGCGCATGGACGAGGCGATCGACGGGGAATACCAGAACTACAAGGCCAAAGACGGCGCCTATGTGCGCAAACACTTCTTTGGTGCTGACCCCGAGCTGCTCAAGCGTGTCGAGAGCATGTCCGACGAGGAAGTCTGGAAGCTCAACCGCGGCGGCCACGATCCGTACAAGGTCTATGCGGCCTATCACCAGGCGGTCAACCACAAAGGCCAGCCAACGGTCATTCTCGCCAAGACCATCAAGGGCTACGGCACCGGTGCCGGTGAGGCGAAGAACATCGCCCACAACACCAAGAAAGTCGATATCGACAGCCTGAAGAAATTCCGCGATCGCTTCGACATCCCGGTCAACGACTCGCAACTCGAGGAGCTGCCGTTCTATCGCCCGGCCGAAGACAGCGCGGAAATGAAGTACCTGCGCAAGTGCCGCGACAAGCTGGGCGGGCATCTGCCGCAGCGCCGGCCGAAGAGCTTCAGCATCCCGACACCGCCGCTGGAGACCCTCAAGGCAGTCCTCGACGGCTCCGGTGACCGCGAGATTTCCACCACCATGGCCTTCGGCCGCATCCTCTCGCAGCTGGTCAAGGACAAGGATCTCGGCAAGCGTATCGTGCCGATTCTCGCCGACGAGGCGCGCACTTTCGGCATGGAAGGCATGTTCCGCCAGCTGGGTATCTACTCACCGGTGGGGCAGCTGTACGAGCCGGTCGACCGCGACCAGGTGATGTACTACCGCGAAGAGAAAGACGGCCAGATCCTCCAGGAAGGTCTGAACGAAGCCGGCGCGTTCTCCTCGTTCATCGCCGCAGGTACCGCCTACAGCAACTACAACCAGCCAATGCTGCCGGTCTACATCTTCTACTCGATGTTCGGCTTCCAGCGGATCGGCGACCTGGCCTGGGCGGCCGGCGATGCCCAGACCCGCGGCTTCCTGCTGGGCGGCACTTCCGGGCGCACCACGCTCAACGGTGAAGGCCTGCAGCACGAGGACGGCCACAGCCACATCCTCGCCAGCACCATCCCCAACTGCCGCAGCTATGACCCCACCTACGGCTACGAGCTGGCGGTCATCATGCACCACGGCATGCACGAGATGATGGAGCAGCAAAAGAGCGTCTACTACTACATCACCGTGATGAACGAGAACTACCAGCAGCCGGCCATGCCGCAGGGTGTCGAGGACGGCATCATCAAGGGCATGTACCTGCTCGAAGAAGCCAAGGGCGACTTCAAGCACCGTGTGCAGCTGCTGGGTTCGGGCACCATCCTGCGGGAAGTCCGCGCCGCGGTGGACATCCTCGCCAAGATGGGCGTGGGCGCCGACGTCTGGAGCGTGACCAGCTTCAACGAACTGCGCCGTGACGGTCTGGCGGTGGATCGCTGGAATCGTTTGCACCCGACCGAGGAGCCGCGCAAGAGCTACGTCCAGCAGTGCCTGGAAGGTCGCGAAGGCCCGGTCATCGCCTCGACCGACTACATGAAGCTGTTCGCCGACCAGATCCGTCAGTGGGTACCGTCGCGCGAATACCAAGTGCTCGGCACTGACGGCTTCGGCCGCAGCGACTCGCGCGCCAAGCTGCGTGATTTCTTCGAGGTCGACCGTCGTTGGGTGACTGTGGCCGCACTGCAAGCACTCGCCGATCGCGGCGCCATCGAACGCACCGTGGTGGCCAACGCCATCACCGAGTTCGGTATCGACCCCGAGAAGCGCAATCCGCTGGATTGCTGATGCGTGCGCACAGGAGAACCTATTGTGAGTGAAACCATACGCGTACCCGACATCGGCAGTGGTGAGGGTGAAGTAATCGAATTGTTCGTCAAGGTCGGCGACCGTATCGAAGCCGACCAGAGCATCCTGACGCTCGAGTCCGACAAGGCCAGCATGGAAATTCCAGCGCCCAAGGCGGGCGTGGTGAAAAGCCTGAAGGTCAAGCTCGGCGATCGTCTGAAAGAAGGCGACGAGCTGCTGGAGCTGGAAAGCGAAGAAGGCCAGGACAGTGCGACTCCGGCACAGGCTGCAGCCGAACCCGCTGGCGCAGCGACCGGCGGCCCGACAGATGAAGCCGAAGCGCCGACGCCTCCGGGCGACGACGATGCTTCGGCCTCGGCCGGCGAAGGCGAGACACAGGAGATCAAGGTTCCTGATATCGGCTCCTCGGGCAAAGCCAGCGTAATCGAAATCGCGGTCAAAGCCGGCGATACCATTGCCGCCGAACAAGCGTTGATCACGCTCGAGTCGGACAAGGCCAGCATGGAGATTCCGTCTCCTGCCGCCGGCGTGATCGAGAGCATTTCGGTCAAGGTGGGCGACGAAGTCGGCACCGGCGATCTGATCCTGATTCTCAAAGGCGCAGCGTCCAGCAAGCCAGCAGCAGGCAAGGCGCCAGCGAGCCAGGCCGCAAGCGCTCCGAAGCAAACGCTGAGCGAGCCGGCAGCTGAAGAGCCTGCCGAAGCCGCCGGCGAATCCGTGGAAGAAGTGCGTATCCCGGACATCGGCTCCAGCGGCAGCGCCAATGTCATCGAAGTGATGGTCAAGGCCGGGGACAGCGTCGAGGCGGATCAGTCGCTGATTACCCTTGAGTCCGACAAGGCCAGCATGGAAATTCCTGCGCCCAAGGCGGGCGTGGTGGAATCGCTGTCGATCAAGGTCGGTGACGAGGCCAAGACCGGCGATCTGATCCTGACCCTAAAGGTCCAAGGCACCGCACCGGCGAAGAAACCCGCTCCCAAGGCGGAAGAGGCTGCGCCGCAGCAGCAGGCCGTCGCACCAAACAAGCAAGGCGTTCCCGAGGCGAAGGCTGCCGCGACGCCGGCTCCGGCGGTCAGCGGCCCGAGCAAGGCTGGCACCAAGGTGCATGCGGGGCCGGCGGTACGCATGCTTGCACGCGAGTTTGGCGTAGAACTGACTGATGTTCCGGCCACTGGCCCGAAGGGACGCATCCTCAAGGAAGACGTCCAGGCCTACGTCAAGAACATGCTGCACAAGGTGAAGCAGGCTCCTGCCGAAGGTACTACCGGCGGGGCGGGCATTCCGCCGATCCCGACGATCGACTTCAGCAAGTTCGGTGAAGTCGAAGAAGTGCCGATGACCCGCCTGATGCAGGTCGGTGCCGCCAACCTGCATCGCAGCTGGCTGAACGTACCGCACGTGACCCAGTTCGAGTCGGCCGACATTACCGAGCTGGAAGCTTTCCGCGTTGCGCAGAAGGCGATCGCCGAGAAGGCTGGGGTCAAGCTCACCGTGCTGCCGCTATTGCTCAAGGCGTGCGCGCACCTGCTAAAGGAACTGCCGGACTTCAACAGTTCCCTGGCCCCGAGCGGCAAGGCGCTGATCCGCAAGAAGTATGTGCACGTAGGGTTCGCCGTCGACACGCCGGATGGCCTGATGGTCCCGGTGATTCGCAACGTCGACCAGAAGAGTCTGCTGCAACTGGCCGGCGAGGCTGCGGAGCTGGCTGAGAAGGCCCGCACCAAGAAGCTTTCTCCGGATGCGATGCAGGGCGCCTGCTTCACGATCTCCAGCCTCGGCCACATCGGCGGCACCGGCTTCACGCCGATCGTCAATGCGCCGGAAGTGGCGATCCTAGGCGTCTCCAAGGCGGCCATGCAGCCGGTGTGGGATGGCAAGGCCTTCCAGCCCCGCCTGATGCTGCCGCTGTCGCTCTCCTACGACCACCGGGTGATCAACGGTGCCGCGGCGGCGCGCTTCACCAAGCGCCTGTCGGAGCTGCTGGCCGATATTCGCACCATGCTGCTGTAACGGCGCGCGAAAAAAACGCCGCGTTCTCACAGAGAGACCGCGGCGTTTTTTATTGAGCGGGAAGAAGGTGAAGGCTTGGTCGCGGCAGACGAACCCTAGTGTCCGCCGTCAGGCGTTGCTTCAGCCTTTCTGCAGATTGCGGATCAGGAAGGACAACGCCTTGGCCAGCTCTTCTGCTCCTTTGGGGTCACGCACGATGACCACCAGCGGGAGACCGTCGACGGGGCTGTTGATCGAACAGCTCGGACCTTGGGGAGGACACTGATATTGCAGGTACGGATCGAGCCCAAAGACCGACAGGCTGCGGTTGCGCACGGCAACGCCGCCGCCGCTGCCACGCACTTCCTCGCGAATGCGCAGCTCGCCGGGGGCAGATACGCTCAGCTCGTAGAGGAAGTCCTGCGGGTTGCTCTGCCCGACCTGATAACCGGCGCGTAATGCATAGGTATCGAGCATTCCGTTACTATGCGCCAGCAGCGCTTCACGATCGCTGTTGGTCAGGTAAAGTTTCTTTAATTCAGTGAGATAGCGCGCCGACTCGTCGGAGCCGAATTCGACGGTTTCACTCGCCATCAGCGGTGTTCCGATCACGCAGAAAACCGAGACCATCACTAACTTCGCAAGCCGACTTGTCAGTCCCTGTCGCATGATGCACCCTTGCCTGAATTAATATTATTTAGCCATCGTCCTTCGCTGGAACGGCACCTGGAGCTCAGGCCCGCCCAACTCCGTGGAGCATACTGGAAGCCAGCCGCTCGATGAAAATACATACCGATGCCGCCAGTCGTCTGGCGACCGAGGTTGTGACGCAGTTGCCAGTGCCATCACGGCTCGGCATGCTGCGTTTCGAGCGCCTGAACGAATCCAGCTGGACATTGTTGTTCCTCGACCCTGCTTGCGAACGAACCATCGGCGTCTGTGCCGCCGACCTGTGCTCTCTGGTCGACTCCCCCTACGCCAGCCTCATGGAGCCCAGCGCCCGCCACCAGCTGCATGAGGACATCCAGCAACAGTTGGCCGAACGCGGCCACTACTCGGTGAGCTATCGCCTGCACGGCCCAGAAGGCGTGCTGGAGATCACCGAACTCGGCGAAGCCTTCCAGCAGTACGGCCGCGAGCTGCTCAGAGGCTATCTGATGTCCGGCGGCCAGCCCGAATCGGAGCAGGATCTGCGGGTACAGAACGCCAGGCTCCGCGCCGCGCTGCAACAGCATGAGCAAGCCCAGGACGAGCATATCGAGCACATGCTGCGCTCACGCACCCAGCAGAACCTGATCGTCCGGCTGGCTCGGCATCGCTACGGCTCCGCCAACCCACAGCAGGAGGCCGCACAGCTGATCACCCAGGCGGCCTGCGAGGTCTACGAGCTGGGCCGTGCCACGATCTGGCATCTGAACGGCACGCGCCTGGAGCCGGTGGCGTGCTACCGACTCGACGGAGACCATTACGAAACGCCACCCGCGCTGGAGCTCTCGCCCTATCCGCGCTATCTGCAGGCGCTGCAGAGCGGCCGCGCCATAGATGCCCAGGATGTTGGCCAGGATCACCGCACCTGTGAACTGGACGAATGCGTCTATCGCCCGCAAGCCATTCGCTCGATTCTGGATGCCAGCATACGGGTCGGTGGTGAAGTGATCGGCGTGCTCAGCCTGCAGCACAGCGGCAAGCCACGGGCCTGGCATGCCGACGAAATCGCCTTCGCCGGTGAACTGGCCGATCAGTACGCGCAGGTACTGGCCAACCAGCAGCGCCTGAGTGCCACCCACATGCTCGGCCTGTTCCAGCGCGCAGTGGAGCAGAGCGCCAGCGCCTTCATCCTGGTGGACCGGGACGGTCGCGTGGAGTACGTGAACCCTGCCTTCACCGCCATCAGCCAATTCTCCGAGTCCGAAGTGCGCGGTCAGCGCCTGGCCGATCTCAAGGCTCTGGAAAACCTCGGAGAGCTGCTGTTCGACACCTCGTCGGTACTCGCCCACAGCAACAGCTGGCAGGGCGAGTTTCGCTCAAGGCGCAAGAATCTGGAGCCCTACTGGGGGCAGCTGTCGATCTCGAAGGTCTTCAACGACGACGGCATGCTCACCCACTACATCGGCATCTACGAGGACATCACCCGCAGCAAGCTGGCCCATCAGCACATCGAGCGCCTGGCCTACACCGACAACCTGACCAACCTGGGCAATCGTCCTTTCTTCATCCGCAGTATCGAGGAGCGCTTCGCCGCAGGCGCCGAGCCGAGGCTCTGCCTGCTGCTGGTGGACATCGACAACTTCAAGCGAATCAATGACAGCCTGGGCCACCAGACCGGCGACAAGCTGCTAACCAGCCTCGCACGCCGGCTGCGCAACGGCCTCAGCCAGCAGAGCGTGCTGGCACGTTTCGCCAGCAACGAGTTCGCCCTGCTGTTCGATGACAAGGGCCTGGAGGAAGGCATAAGACTGGCGGATCAGGTGCTGCGCATCCTCGACAAGCCACTGTTCGTCGACAAGCAGCTGATCAGCGTCAGCGGATCGCTGGGACTGGCCTGCTCACCGCAACACGGGCGCGACCCCGAAACCCTGATGAAGCATGCCGGGCAGGCGCTGCACAAGGCCAAGGCGAACGGCAAGAACCAGGTGCAGATATTCACCGAAGCCCTGCATGCCGAGGCCAACTACAAGCTCTTCGTCGAGAACAATCTTCGCCGCGCGCTGCTGCAGAACGAGTTGGAGGTGTTCTATCAGCCTAAGCTGTGCCTGCACACCGGCCGGCTGCAGGGGCTGGAGGCGCTGCTGCGCTGGAACCACCCGGAAAAAGGCATGATCCGCCCGGACCAGTTCATCAGCGTCGCGGAAGAGACCGGTTTGATCATTCCGATCGGCAAATGGGTCGTTCGCGAAGCCTGCCGCATGGGCGTTACGCTGTCGGAACTGGGTCTGGGCAAACCCCAGATCGCCATCAACCTGTCACCCAAGCAGTTCTCCGACCCGGACCTGCTGAGCTCCATCGCGGCAATTTTGCTGGAGGAAAAGCTCCCCGCCGGGCAACTGGAACTGGAGCTGACCGAGAGCCTGCTGCTCGATGCCACCGAGGAAACCCGTCAACAGCTGATCGGCCTCAAGGCGCTGGGCCTGACCCTGGCCATGGACGATTTCGGCACCGGTTACTCCTCGCTCAGCTACCTGAAGAAATTCCCCATCGATGTGATCAAGATCGATCGCAGCTTCATCAAGGACATCCCTGACAACCAGGACGACGTGGAAATCACCTCGGCGGTGATCGCCATGGCGCGCAAGCTGCACCTCAAGGTCGTCGCCGAAGGCATCGAAACGCCGGAGCAGCTGAAGTTTCTCCGCCGACATCGTTGCGATATCGGCCAGGGCTATCTGTTCGACAAGCCCATCCCGGGCACCGGACTGACCGATGCCCTGCGCCGCTACCCTCACTGGTGCTGATAAGCGGAAAGCGTGGCGACGCACGGTCGCTGGTGCGCTTTCGCTGCCGGCCTGCCTTTTTGTAGCCTAGGGCTCAGCTACCGTCCCCCGATCGAGGCCCGCATGTCGCTACGCTCGCAGATACTGGTCAACAAACAAGCACTGCCCACGGCAGAACAGGCGCTGCCCGGCCGCTCGACGGCGATGCCGGTCCCGCCGGCGCACCACGTGAACGGCAATCCGCTGCAGCCACCATTCCCGGCCGGCCTGCAACAGGCGGTCTTCGGCATGGGCTGTTTCTGGGGCGCGGAACGTCGCTTCTGGGAACAACCCGGAGTATGGACGACTGCGGTGGGCTACGCCGGAGGGATTACGCCGAACCCGACCTACGACGAAGTGTGCTCCGGACTCACCGGTCACACCGAAGCGGTGCTGGTGGTGTTCGACCCCAAGGTGATCGATTACGAAACCTTGCTGCGCATCTTCTGGGAGGCACACAACCCGACCCAGGGCATGCGTCAGGGCAACGATGTGGGCAGTCAGTACCGGTCGGCGATCTACTGCATGGACGCGCAGCAGCGCAGCGCGGCCGAAGCCAGTCGGGAGCGCTTTCAGCAGCGCCTGAGCCAGGCGGGCTTTGCGCAGATCACTACCGAGATTGCCGCCGCCCCGCCTTTCTACTATGCGGAGGCGTACCACCAGCAGTATCTGGCGAAGAATCCAGGAGGTTATTGCGGACTCGGCGGGACCGGCGTCTGCATGCCGGATTGATGCGGTGCAGTCGAGTTAATGCTGCCCTTCGCCAGGCGTCCCTGCTGCTTGGCAAACGGCGGACTGGGCAGAAAAGAAAAACCCCGCCGAAGCGGGGCTCTGCAGACTGAATCCTGACATCCTTGATCGCGCGCCGTCCTGGCACCGCTCCCTGTGTGGTCCGTGTTGTTTGATCGCGCTTCCTGCGCCACATTCCTGATGCGGAAGATTACTGCCAGGCCTTGTGAGCCAGTAGTAGCCATTTTACATCACGCTTTGTAAGCCTTTTCCTACACCGCGTCATCCATGATGCAGGGCTGTAAGTCCAGGCTTACATTGCGCGAGTTTTATGACCTGAGGCCCGGCTTAATCGTTCCGCGTCATGGCCAAATAATTTCATATTGCCTTTAGATTAAGCCGGCTCGACCTCAAAACTGCGCGGCATCCAGCAGGTAGAGCGACTCGCTGCCGGCCTTGACTGACGCCGTAAGCGAGTGGATGCGCGGCAACAGCCGGGCAAAGTAGAAACGCGCCGTGCCCAGCTTGCTCTGATAGAAATCGCCCTCGCCCTGCTTCGCCAGTGCCACCGCTGCCATGCGCGCCCACATGTAGGCGTACGCGGTGTAGCCGAACACGTGCAGGTACTCGACCGAAGCGGCGCCGATCTCGTTCGGATTGGCCTTGGCCTGATCGATCACCCAGGCGGTCAGCTCGTCCAGATTGTCCAGCGCAGCCTTGAGGGGCTCGGTGAACTCGCTCAGGTCCGCACCGGCACTGGCGACGAATGCGCGGATCTCATCGACGAACGCCTGATACATGGTGCCGCCGCTGCCGACAATCTTGCGTCCGACCAGGTCCAGCGCCTGGATGCCGTTGGTGCCTTCGTAGATCTGGGTAATACGGCAATCGCGCACCAGTTGCTCTTGGCCCCATTCGCGAATGAAGCCGTGGCCGCCGAACACCTGCTGACCGTGCACAGTGGTTTCCAATCCCATGTCGGTGAGGAAGGCCTTGGCCACCGGCGTCAGCAGCGCAACCTGCGCCTCGGCCCGCTGCCGTGCCGCTTCGTCGTCGCTGAACTTGGCGATATCGAGCTGCAGCGCGACGTAGCTGGAAAACGCACGCCCACCTTCGTTCAGAGCCTTCATGGTCAGCAGCATGCGCCGTACATCGGGATGCACGATGATGGGATCGGCGGCCTTGTCCTGCGCCACCGGGCCAGTCGGGGCACGGCCCTGGATGCGCTCGCGAGCGTAGTCGATGGCGCTCTGGTAGGAACGCTCGCCAGTGGCCAAGCCCTGGATACCGACGCCCAGACGTTCGTAGTTCATCATGGTGAACATCGCCGCCAGACCCTTGTTGGGTTCGCCAACCATCCAGCCGGTGGCACCATCGAAGTTCATCACGCAGGTGGCGGAGGCCTGGATGCCCATCTTGTGTTCGATCGAACCGCAGGACAGCGAGTTGCGCTCGCCGAGCGAGCCGTCGTCATTGACCAGAACCTTCGGCACCAGGAACAGGGAGATGCCGCGCGAACCGGCCGGCGCATCCGGCAGCTTGGCCAGTACCAGATGAATGATGTTGTCGGTCAGGTCGTGCTCGCCGCCCGTGATGAAGATCTTGGTACCACTGACCTTGTAGGAGCCATCGGCCTGCGGCTCGGCCTTGGTGCGGATGATGCCGAGGTCGGTACCGGCATGCGGTTCGGTCAGGCACATGGAACCGGACCAGACGCCGGCGTACATGTTCGGCAGGTACTTCTGCTTAAGCTCTTCGCTGGCATGGGCGTAGATCGACAAGCAGGCGCCAGACGTCAGCATCGGATACAGACCGAACGCCAGGCTGGCGGAGTTCATCATTTCCTCCACCTGCGCCGAGATGACCTTGGGCATGCCCATGCCACCGAATGCCGGATCACCACCGACACCCACCCAGCCGCCTTCGGCATACAGCTGATAGGCCTCGCGGTAGCCGGTCGGCGTCGACACTGCACCGGCATCCCAGCGGCAGCCCTCTTCGTCACCACTGCGATTGAGCGGGGCGATGCTGTTGGCGGTGATCTTGCCGGCCTCTTCGAGGATCGCGTCGGCGGTTTCCGCGTCGACCACCTCGGCCAGGGCTGGCAGCGCCTGCCAGAGCTTCGGCGCATCGAAGACTTCATTCAGGACAAAACGCATGTCGCGCAGCGGCGCTTGGTAGTCAGCCATGGCAAGGTTCCTCGCAAGACACTGGGTTGCAGCCACTGTGGGCCGTTTCCAGCGAGTCTAACCGAACAACCAGGACAGGATTAAGCGTCTTTTTATGACCAGATAGTTTTGTGCGGTCATAAGCGAACCGCTACAGCCCTAACGCGAATGGCCGGCCATACGCACTGCACCGCGCCCGCTGCCATGCACCCGAACGCAATTGCGTCCGGCCTTCTTGGCGCCATACAGCGCCTGATCGGCCGCCTTGATGACTTCCTCCGGGCTGCGTTGGTCGCCCTGCCGCTCGGCCACCCCGATACTGATGGTCACCGACACCTGCGCTGCCGATGAATGACCACGCGCCATACGTCCCTGGCGGTCATCCTTGGGTCGCGTGCTGGCGTCACGCAGTTGCAGGGCGTACCCCTCAATCGCTTGGCGGACAGCCTCCAGGTGCGGCAGACACTGCTCGACGTTACGCCCCGGAAACACCAGAGTGAACTCCTCGCCACCGTAGCGATAGGCGCGCCCGCCACCACCGACCTTGCGTAGGCGGCTGGCCACCATTTTCAGCACCTGGTCGCCGACATCATGGCCATGGGTATCGTTGAAACTCTTGAAATGATCCACGTCCGCCATGGCCAGCACGTACTGCCGGCCGAGGCGCTGCAGTCGCTCGTTCAGCGCACGCCGCCCCGGCAGACCGGTCAGCTCGTCGCGAAAGGCCATGAGATAGGCTTCGTGAGCGATGGCCACGACCAGCATGAGCAACACGTGGCTGCTGAGGATGTTCAGTGCGGCGATGCGACTGAACGTCTGAGGCAGCATCAGCAGCAAGGCGATCAGCGCGACGATCTGCGCCGCATGTGAAGGCCTGGGCTGCCGCAGGTACTGCACCACCAGCATCGCCAGCGCAACGATGAAAGCGGGATAGGCCAGCTGGATGAGCGGCAGCCAATCGGCCTGCAGCGATGGCCAGCGGATCACCACCAGCCAGGCGTGCAGCGCCTCCGGAAATCGCTTCGCCAACGCGACCGCAACGACGCCCAGGGCAAACAGCACCGACGCCCGGGCCAGACCATCCTGTGCCAGGTGGCTGCGCTCTCGCCACAGGCCATACAAGCCATATAAAAGCGGTAGCAACAGACTGCACAGATGGAACGTCAGGGCCGCGTCGTCCAGCAATCTGCCATGGGCCCGGTAATAGTCGGCGTGAGTGTCGAGCAGGAAATAGACGATGTAGACGCACAGCAGCAGGAACAGCTCGCGAATGCGGCCGTACATCGCGCACAGCGCCCCACCGAGCAGCAACAGTACCGTCGGCAGCACGTTGTACAGCGAAGTGAAGAACTCGTTCAGCACGACCTGGCGTGCGATCGCCTCGCCGCCAAGCAACAATGCCAGCGGTGCAAGGAAGTGGCTGAAGCGAGGCGAATAGGGGCGCGACACGAGAATACCGGCGCAGCGAGAAAAGCTGG
The DNA here is from genome assembly GCF_055755175.1 of Stutzerimonas sp. LR2. Taxonomy (NCBI): domain Bacteria; kingdom Pseudomonadati; phylum Pseudomonadota; class Gammaproteobacteria; order Pseudomonadales; family Pseudomonadaceae; genus Stutzerimonas; species Stutzerimonas sp. LR2. The sequence continues at coordinate 1,153,820 of NZ_JBVTRR010000001.1, read as the reverse complement.
CATTTTGCCTTAACGGTTACGGATGTGCAGCCAAAAGGTCGAAAAGCACAGTTGTCTTGCAGACCGGCCGAAATCGGCGCAAAAAAAAGCCGCTGCAGATGCAGCGGCCTTCTTCAGCAGCAACCGATCAGTAGCCGAGGGCGAAATCTTCCTCGGCCATCTCCATCAGGTTGTCGGCGCCGGACAGCATGGCGTCCACATGGGTACGGGTACGCGGCAGGATGCGCGCGAAATAGAAGCGGGCAGTCTGCAGCTTGGCCTTGTAGAAGCCCTCTTCCTCGGTGCCGGCCGCCAGCTTCTCGGCTGCGACGCGCGCCATGTCGGCCCAGAAGTAGGCCAGGCATGCATAGCCGGAGTACATCAGATAGTCGACCGATGCGGCACCGACTTCCTCGCGGTTCTTCATGGCGGCCATACCGACCTTCATGGTCAGCTCGCCCCATTCCTTGTTCAGCTTGGCCAGCGGCTCGACGAATTCCTTGACGGTATCGTTGCCTTCGTTGGCCTGGCAGAACTTGTGCACGATCTTGGTGAAGCCCTTGAGCGCCTCGCCCTGAGTCATCAGCACCTTGCGGCCGAGCAGGTCGAGCGCCTGGATGCCGGTGGTGCCTTCGTACAGACAGGAGATGCGGCTGTCGCGCACGTTCTGCTCCATGCCCCACTCGGCGATGAAGCCGTGGCCACCGTAGATCTGCACGCCGTGGTTGGCCGCTTCGAAGCCGACTTCGGTCATGAACGCCTTGGCGATCGGGGTGAGGAAGGCCAGCATGGCGTCAGCCGCCTTGCGCTGCTCCTCGTCCTGGCTGCGCTGCATCACGTCGACCTGCTTGGCGGCGAAGTAGAGCATGGCGCGGTTGCCTTCGGCGAAGGCCTTCATGGTCAGCAGCATGCGGCGCACGTCCGGATGCACGATGATCGGGTCGGCGGCCTTTTCCGGAGCCTTGGGGCCGGTCAGCGAACGCATCTGCAGGCGCTCGCGGGCGTACTTGATGCCGCCCTGGAAGGCCACTTCGGCGTGGGCCAGGCCCTGCAGTGCGGTGCCCAGGCGCGCGGTGTTCATGAAGGTGAACATGCAGTTCAGCCCCTTGTTCGGCGGGCCGATCAGGAAGCCAGTGGCGCCGTCGAAGTTCATCACGCAGGTGGCGTTGCCGTGGATACCCATCTTGTGCTCGATGGAGCCGCAGGACACGCCGTTGCGCTCGCCCGCCTCGCCTTCGGCATTCGGCAGGAACTTCGGCACGATGAACAGGGAGATGCCCTTGGTACCGGCAGGGGCGTCGGGCAGGCGAGCCAGTACGATGTGGACGATGTTCTCGGCCATGTCGTGCTCGCCAGCGGAGATGAAGATCTTGGTGCCGGTGACCTTGTAGCTGCCGTCGGCCTGCGGTTCGGCCTTGGTGCGCAGCATGCCCAGGTCGGTACCACAGTGCGGCTCGGTCAGGCACATGGTGCCGGTCCACTGGCCGGAAACCAGCTTGGTCAGGTAGGTCTGCTGCTGCTCGGGAGTGCCGTGGGCATGCAGGGTGTTCATGGCGCCGTGGGACAGGCCGGGGTACATGCCCCAGGACCAGTTGGCTTCACCGATCATTTCACTCATGGCCATGCCGAGAGACTCCGGCAGGCCCTGGCCGCCGTGCTCGACGTCGTGGGCCAGGCTCGGCCAGCCGCCTTCGACGAACTGCTGATAGGCCTCCTTGAAGCCGGTCGGCGTCTTCACGCCGGACTCGCTCCAGGTACAGCCCTCGGTATCACCGACGCGGTTCAGCGGTGCCAGCACCTGCTCACAGAACTTCGCGCCTTCATCGAGAATGGCATTGACCATGTCCGGGGTGGCGTCTTCACATCCCGGGAGGCTCTGATAGTGCGCCTCGTAGCCGAGCAGCTCGTCACGTACGAAGCGGATATCGCGCAAGGGGGCCTTGTAATCGGGCATAGCGTAAACCTCAGCGGTGAGTTCTTGTTGCAGCTGACCGGCAAGTCCGGCCATTCGAATTCGATTCCGACCGTCGGACGATACGCCCGATGGGTCAAACAGGCGTTTGAAACATACGTTTCGACCTGAGCGATGTCAAGCAGGGGAAGGGTCGCCGTCGATCGGCTGAATCGGCCAGATTACGGGCACGGTCGCACCGGCCTCGACGCCAGGCAAGGCAGATGGGTCTACCGGAAATGCATTGTTGCAATCACTTGTCGGGGTGGCGTAAGCGATGGCGAGCCAGACAACGAGCGTGGAAACAGCCGAACAGGCGCCTGGCAGAGCGGCGCGCTCGCAGCAAGAGAAAGGGGAGCGGGAAGCTCGATCAGGCCTGAGTGTCGATCAGCGTACCGAGCACTTCGTCGGCGCTCTGGATCATGCGGGCGCCGAGCTTGGCAGTGTGCTCGCCGACCTTCAGCTGGATCAGCTCTTCGGTGAGCTCGGCGACCGCCTGGGAATTGCCCAGCGCGGGCGCACTGGCGGAGGCGATGCTGGATGCGGCCTGCTCGACGCGCTGCTGACCGTTCTGGAAGGCGCTCAGCCCGGCGCCCATGAGGCTGTTGGTGATCTGCATGGTTCGCTCCACGCGCTATCAGGTTGCCAGCATTCAAGCAGATGCCGGTTGCGCCGGCAAGGCGCTAGTTCGTGGAACCTCGACCGCTCGGCAGTTGCAGGGCGCCGAGCGACAGATGGCGGGCGACCTGCTGCGCATCTGGCTGGTCCAGACGCGGCACACGGCCAAGACAGGGCGCTGGCAGCAGCTCGGCCAGCGTCGCCAGATTCTCCTCCAGGCGCGAGGTTGCCGGGTCGACGATGTTGGCCACCCAGCCGGCCAGTGCCAGCCCATCCCGGGCAATCGCCTCGGCACTGAGCACCGCGTGATTGATGCACCCCAGCCGCACGCCGACGACCAGGATCACCGGCAAGCCCAGCGCCTGCACGACCGCCGAAAGACTTTCCTGCGCGTTGAGCGGCACGCGCCAGCCGCCTGCACCTTCCACCAGGGTGAAATCGGCCTGCCGCGCCAAAACCGGCCGTATCACTTGAACCAGACGCTCGGCGCTCAGCTCGACACCGGCTTCGCGAGCGGCGATATGCGGCGCGATCGCTGGCGCGAAGGCGAACGGGTTGACCGTGGCGTAATCCAGCGCTGGACTGCACTCGGCTTGCAGCGCCAATGCGTCGCTGTTGCGCAGGCCGGCGTCGGTCAGTTCACAGCCGGAGGCGACCGGCTTGATCGCCGCGGTGGACATCCCCTGCGCGCGGGCGGCATGCAGCAGGCCGGCGGCGATGGTGGTCTTGCCGACATCGGTATCGGTACCGGCGACGAAGAAGGCCAGACTCATTTCACGATTCCTTGCGCAGCAGGCCATAGACGACCTGATAGGTGGCTGGCAGCCCCTCGGCCTGGCGGTAGCGCTCGTAGGCACTGACCAACGCGCGGATGCGTGCACGGCCGGTGAGGCCGCCCGGACGACCGGGATTGAGGTTGTGCGCGCCCAGCGCCTTGAGTTCGTGGGTCAGCTGCCGCAGATCGGCAAAATGCAGCACCTCGGGGCGAACCTCGAGGCCGAGCATTTGCAGACCGCTGTCCCGGCAGAGTCGCTGGTAGGTGTCCAGGGTGCGAAAACGGTTGACGTGGGTGAAACCGTCCACCGCCTGCCAGCTGTCACGCAGCTCTTGCAGGGTGCCCACACAGAGGCTGCTGAAGGCAAAGGTGCCGCCCCGGCGAAGCACCCGTCGCGCCTCGCCGAGCACGCTGGCGAAATCTTCGCACCACTGCAGGGCCAGGCTGGAAAAGATCAGGTCCAGGCCAGCATCGCGTAGCGGCAGGCGTTCGGCGTCGCCAGCCACGAAATACCGCGCGCCTCCCTGCGGCCGAGCATGGCGCAGCATTCCTTCGGCGATATCCAGTGCGACACCCTCGGCGTGCACGAAGCGGCTTCCCAGCACGCGAGAGAAATAGCCGGTGCCGCTACCCAGATCGAGCCAGCTGGCGACCTGCAGATCGGCGGGCAGCCGCGCCAGCAGCTGGTTGCCGACCTGCCGCTGCAGGGCCGCGACGCTGTCGTAGCTCGCCGCCGCGCGGGAAAAGGACGCGGCGACCTGGCGCTTGTCCGGCAACAGGGTGGTGCTGTCAGTCATCCTCGCCCTCACCCATGAAGGCCAGCATGGCCGTCGCCACGTCTTCCGCGCGTTCCAGCGGCAAACCATGGCTGGCATTGGCCAGCACATCGACCTCCACATCCGGCAGGCAGGCCAGCAACGCCTCGGCCGCGGCCGCCGGTACCAGCGCATCGCTGCCGGCGAACAGGTGCAGCTGCGGCCCGACATAGCGCTGCAGTGCCGCGCGCCCGTCCAGTTCGGCGAGCAGGCGCAGACCCGCGGCCGACACCGCCTGCGGCTGATCCAGCAGGCTCACCTGCAATTGTCGGGCAAGGGTGCGTGGATCGTAGGCGCCGCGACTGCAGAGCAAACTGAAGCGCTTGAGCGTGTCGTCCGGGCCGAGGCGGAAGGCTTCCTCGAAGGCATCGAACACTTCCGCTTGCATGGCCGTCGGCCAGTCGTCGCGACTGCGAAAGCAGGGGTTGCTGCAGATGGTGATCAGGCCGGGGCAGCTGTCGCCGCGACGCGCGGCCAGTTGCGTGGCCAGCATGCCGCCCAGCGACCAGCCGGCCAACCAGCTGTCAGGCGGCACTCGCGCATCCAGTTCGTCAAGCCAGGCGCCGGATTGCGGTTGCGTTGGCAGCAACGCGATCTCGACCTGCAACCGCGGTTCACGCTCGCGCAGCAGTTCGGCCAGGGGTTCCAGCGCCGCCGGGCCGAACGCCCAGCCGGGTAGAAGAATCAGTCGATCACGCATCGTCGCACTCCTCGGGCAACAGGGCCCAGCACTCGGCCAGCGCCTCCAGCAGGCGCTCGAGCTGCGCATCGCTGTGGCTCGCGGTGAGGGTAATCCGCAGCCGCGCGCTACCGGCCGGAACGGTCGGTGGACGTATGGCGCCGACCAGGATGCCGCGCTCGCGCAGCAAGGCCGACAACCTCAGCGCCCGCGCACTGCTGCCCACCAGCACCGGCTGGATCGGCGTCGGGCTGGCCATCAGCGTCAGGCCGATCTGCGCCGCGCCGGCCCGAAAGCGCGCGACCAGTCGGTTCAGCTGGTCTCTGCGCCAGCCCTCGCTGCGCAGCAGCTCCAGGCTTTTCAGTGTGGCACAGGCCACCGCTGGCGGCTGGCTGGTGGTGTAGATGTAGGGACGGGCGAACTGGATCAGCGTTTCGATCAGCTCCTCGCTGCCGGCGACGAAGGCGCCCGCGGTACCGAAGGCCTTGCCGAGGGTGCCGACCAACACCGGCACCTCGTCGATCCCGAGACCGAAATGCTCGGCGATGCCGCCGCCGGTGGCGCCCAGCGGGCCGAAGCCGTGGGCATCGTCGACCATCATCCAGGCGCCATGTCGCTTCGCCTCGGCGCAGAGCGCCGGCAGGTCGGCGAGGTCGCCGTCCATGCTGAACACGCCATCGGTGACCACCAGGGTGTTGCCGCTGGCCTTTTCCAGCCGCTTGGCGAGGCTGCTCGCGTCGTTATGCAGATAACGCGAGAAGCGCGCGCCGCTGAGCAGCCCGGCATCGAGCAGCGAGGCGTGGTTGAGCCGATCCTCCAGCACCGTGTCGCCCTGCCCGACCAGCGCGGTTACCGCGGCCAGGTTGGCCATGTAGCCGGTGGAGAACAGCAGCGCACGCGGCCGGCCGGTGAACTCGGCGAGCGCCTCCTCCAGCCGGTGATGCGGCGTGCTGTGACCGATCACCAGATGCGAGGCACCGCCGCCCACGCCCCAGGTCGCGGCGCCCTGCTGCAGCGCCGCGATCACCTCGGGATGGTTGGCCAGGCCCAGGTAGTCGTTGGAGCTGAACGCCAGCAGGCGTTCACCGTCGACCGTCACCTCAGGCCCTTGCGGACTCTGCAGCAGCGGACGCCGGCGGTAGAGGTGCTCGGCACGACGGGCGGCGAGGCGGGAAGCGAGATCGAATGTCATGGCAGGAACCGGAGACGGTGAACAACCGCAAGCGGGCCGTCACTGCGAAGAAACCAGAGCAGGCACCGGGAGGACGAACGCGACGCTCATCCCCCCGGCGAGAAGATCAGACCGCGGCGTTGTAGAACAGCTTGCTGTCGCGCTGCTCGATCAGCGCCTGCTCGATGGCTGCCTGGTGCACCTCGTCGGCGTGCTCCTGACGTTCTTCCGGCTTGATGCCCAGACGCGCGAACAGCTGCATGTCCTTGTCCGCCTGCGGGTTGGCGGTGGTCAGCAGCTTCTCGCCGTAGAAGATCGAATTGGCGCCAGCGAAGAACGCCAGGGCCTGCATCTGCTCGTTCATCTGTTCACGCCCGGCCGACAGACGCACATGGGATTTCGGCATCATGATCCGCGCCACGGCGAGCATGCGGATGAAGTCGAACGGATCGACGTCCTGTTCCTCGGCCAGCGGCGTGCCCTTGACCTTGACCAGCATGTTGATCGGCACCGACTCCGGGTGCTCCGGCAGGTTCGCCAGCTGGATCAGCAGGCCGGCGCGATCGTCCAGCGACTCACCCATGCCGAGGATGCCGCCCGAGCAGATCTTCATCCCCGCCTCGCGCACGTAGCTCAGCGTCTCCAGACGCTCGGCGTAGGTGCGGGTGGTGATGATGTTGCCGTAGAACTCCGGCGAGGTATCCAGGTTGTGGTTGTAGTAGTCCAGGCCCGCAGCGGCCAGGGCGCGGGTCTGCTCCTGATCCAGCTTGCCGAGAGTCATGCAGGTTTCCAGGCCCATGGCCTTGACGCCCTCGACCATCTTCAGCACGTAGGGCATGTCCTTGGCTGACGGATGCTTCCAGGCCGCGCCCATGCAGAAGCGCGTCGAGCCGATGGCCTTGGCCTCGGCTGCGGCCTCCAGCACCTTCTGTACTTCCATCAGTTTCTCTTTATCGAGACCGGTGTTGTAGTGACCGGACTGCGGGCAGTACTTGCAGTCTTCCGGGCAGGCACCGGTCTTGATCGAGAGCAGCGTGGAAACCTGAACACGATTGGGGTCGAAGTGCTGGCGATGCACGGTCTGCGCCTGGAACAGCAGGTCGTTGAAGGGTTGCTCGAAGAGCGCCTTGACCTCGGCGAGAGACCAGTCGTGGCGGGTAACGGAAGCGGAGGTGGCGCTCATGGGCATTCCTTGTAATTAATAGCGGCGCGGCGGCCGGACACGGATGCGGAATGGTTAGCCAAGCCCGATACGCTGTCAACCAGGAACGGAATCATGGTTTACAACTGGTCAATTATTGAACACCACTGCCTGCTCTGCGACGAGCGCTGCGAGGGTCAGCCACTGTGCAGCCCCTGCGAGGCGGATCTGCCGTGGCTCGACGGTCAGTGCACGGTCTGCGCGGTCCCGCTGCCCAGCCGCGGGCTGGTCTGTGGCGAATGCCTGAAGCGACCGCCCAGCTACGATCACGTCGAAGTGCCCTGGCGCTTCGCCTTCCCGGTGGATGCGCTGATCACCCGCTTCAAGCACCAGGCGCGCTGGCCCTATGGCCGGCTGCTCGGCGAACGCCTGGCACATCATCTGGAGCACGCCTTCGCCGATGGGCTGCCGCGGCCGGACCTGCTGCTGCCGGTGCCATTGGCCCGTCGTCGCTTGCGCCAGCGCGGTTTCAACCAGGCGCAGATGCTCGCCGACTGGCTGAGCCGCCCACTGGGCATCGCCACCGACGCCCGCGTGCTCGAACGTGTGCTCGACACCCCGGCTCAGCAGCAGCTGGACGCCGCCACCCGCCGCCGCAACCTGCGTCAGGCCTTCGCCATCGCAACCGGTGCCGACGTCAAGGGCCGGCATCTGGCGCTGGTCGACGATGTGCTGACCACCGGCGCCACCGCTGAAGCCCTTGCGCGCCTGCTCAAGCGCGCCGGCGCCGAACGGGTCGATGTCTATTGCCTGGCCCGCACCCCGAAACCAGGCGAATGAAGCCGCCGACCGATGGAGGGCGTACACTGGACGACCTAGTCAGCGGAGCCGGTCATGTCCCATCCCTTCGACACACTCACGCCGGACCTGGTCCTCGACGCCGTGGAAAGCATCGGCTACCTCAGCGATGCCCGCGTGCTGGCGCTCAACAGCTACGAGAACCGCGTCTATCAGGTGGGCATCGAAGACGAAACGCCGCTGATCGCCAAGTTCTATCGTCCCGGCCGCTGGAGCGACGCGGCGATCCTCGAGGAGCACCAGTTCAGTCTGGAACTGGCCGAGCACGAGGTGCCGGTGGTGGCACCGCTCGAGCGCGACGGCAGCACGTTGTTCGAGCACGCCGGCTTTCGCTTCGCCCTCTTCCCGCGCCGCGGCGGCCGCGCACCGGAGCCCGGCAATCTCGACCAGCTCTATCGCCTAGGCCAGCTGCTGGGCCGCATGCATGCGGTAGGCGCCAACCGCCCGTTCGAGCATCGCGAAACCCTGGGCGTGCAGAACTTCGGCCATGATTCGCTGAGCACGTTGCTGGAAGGCGACTTCGTGCCGCGGAGCCTGCTGCCGGCGTACGAGTCGGTGGCGCGGGACCTGCTCAAGCGGGTCGAGGATGTCTTCGCCAGCACCAACTTCACCCCGATCCGCCTGCATGGCGATTGTCACCCGGGCAATATCCTCGCCCGCGACGACGCCTTCTATCTGGTCGACCTGGATGACTGCCGCATGGGCCCGGCAGTACAGGATCTGTGGATGATGCTCGCCGGCGAGCGACACGAGCGGCTCGGCCAGCTGGCCGAACTGGTGGACGGCTACAACGAATTCCACGATTTCGCCCCGCGCGAGCTGCCGCTGATCGAGGCCCTGCGCGCGCTGCGGCTGATGCACTACAGCGCCTGGCTGGCACGACGCTGGGACGACCCGGCCTTCCCCATGAGCTTTCCCTGGTTCGGCAGCGAGCGCTACTGGGGCGACCAGGTGCTGATCCTGCGCGAGCAGATGTCGGCGTTGCAGGAAGAGCCGCTCAGGCTGTTCTAGTGGCGAGCCGGTTTTGGCCGGCTGAAGCCCACCGAGCCGGCCAATGCCTACACGGGCGAAGGCCCTCTTCAGGCCTCTTCGATCAGCCAGTCCAGCCGCCAGCCACCCTGGCTCTGCGCCAACTGCTCGGCCAACCAGGGCAACAGCTCTCGCAGTTCATCCTCCAGCCCCCACGGCGGGTTGACGATGGCCAGACCCGAGCCGGCCAGGCGGCTGGCGTCGTCGGCGGGGTGGACGAACAGTTCGGCACGCAGTAGTTTCGGTGCGCCGCTGCGGGCGAGGTCCTGATAGAAGCGTTTGAGCTGGCGCTCATCCTTGATCGGATACCAGATCACGCCAATGGTCTGGCGCATGCGGCCGAGCGCTTCCTTGAGTGCCGTGACGCATCGGCTCAGTTCGTCGGCCTGTTCGAATGGCGGGTCAATCAGCAGCACCACGCGCTTCTCGCGGGTCGGCATCAGCGCCCGCGGCACATGCCAGCCCTCGCCCCGGTGCACCGCCACGCGGCGGTCGCCGGACATGTTGTCCTTGAGCAGGGCGCCATCCTCGGGATGCTTCTCGTTGAGCTGCAGCCGATCCTGCTCGCGGGTCAGCTGCCGCGCCAGTTCCGGCGAGCCCGGGTAGTAGCGCAGCGCGCCGTCCGGGTTGAGCGAGCGGATCACGCCGAGGTAGTCGTCTAGCAGCGCCGGGCGGGTTTCGGCCTGCCAGATGCGGGCGATGCCCTGCAGCCACTCGCCGGTACGGCTGGCCTGGTCGCCGGCCAGGTCGTAGAGGCCGACGCCGGCGTGGCTGTCGAGGTAGGCGAACGGGGCCTCCTTGCGCGACAGCAGGGCGAAGATCCGGCTCAACACCAGGTGTTTGAGCACATCGGCGTGGTTGCCGGCATGGAAGGCGTGGCGGTAGTTCATCTGATCCTCCTGGAGAGCGGCGCAGTTTACCTGTCGGCCCTGCCCAACGCAGGCCCGGCATGACCGGCGTCGTTTTCCCCAATCACCGACACGGGCTACAGTGGCGCCCCACGACGACTGAACGGAGCTGCCCCATGGACCTGCGCGATCTCTTCGGCATCGAGCACCCGATCATCCAGGCACCCATGGCCGGTGCGCAGAATCACCTGCTCGCCGCGGCGGTGTGCGAGGCCGGCGGGCTGGGTTCGATCCCGGCCGGCATGCTCGATGCGGCAGCGCTGGACGCCGAGCTGACCGCCATCGAGGCGCTGACCGACCGACCCTACAACGTCAATTTCTTCTGTCACCAGACGCCAGCAGCCGACCCGACGGCCTTCGACGCCTGGCACCGGATGCTCGCACCGTTGTTCGCCGAATTCGACGTCGACCCAGCCGACATTCCGGCCGGCGCCACCCGCCAGCCGTTCGACGTGGCAATGGCCGCGGTGCTGGAGCGGCACAGGCCCGCACTGGTCAGCTTCCACTTCGGCCTGCCTAGCCCCGACCTGTTGCAGCGCGCCCGCGCCACCGGGGCGAAGATCGCCTCCAGCGCGACAACGGTCGGCGAAGGCCTCTGGTTGCAGCAGCGAGGCGTCGACCTGGTGATCGCCCAGGGCCTGGAGGCCGGCGGCCACCGCGGCATCTTCCTCAGCGAGGACCTGACCACCCAACTCGGCACCTTCGCCCTGCTGCCGCAACTGGTCGCCGCGCTGGACGTACCGGTGGTCGCCGCCGGCGGCATCGCCGATGCCCAGGGCGTGACGGCAGCGCAGGCCCTGGGCGCCGCTGGTGTGCAACTGGGCACCGCCTACCTGCTGTGCCCGGAGAGCCGCACCAATGGGCTGCATCGCGCCGCGCTGAAGAGCCCGCAGGCAGTGCATACCGCGCTGACCACCCTGTTCAGCGGGCGCCCGGCACGCGGCATCGTCAACCGCATCATGCGCGAGCTGGGTCCGCTGCCCGAAGGGGTTCCGCCCTTCCCGCTGGCCGGCAACGCCATCGGCGCGCTGCGCGCCCAGACCGAGAAGCAGGGCCTGGATCACTGCACGCCGCTGTGGGCCGGGCAAAATGTCAGCGGCTGCCGGGAGATCCCGGCCGGCCACCTGACCCGTGAACTTGCCGGCGGCTGGCGGGCCTGAGTCATTACGCATTCCGTCGCGGCGAGCCCTGAGCCGCCGCGACGGGGCGTAGAATCGACCGCACGTCACACGGAATCCCGTCATGAGTCCACTGACCAATACGCTCGTCTTCCTGGCCACCCTGGCCGGCATGGAAGTCTTCGCCTGGTGGGCACACAAGTACGTGATGCACGGCTGGGGCTGGGGCTGGCACAAGTCGCACCACGAGCCGCGCAACGGCTGGTTCGAGAAGAACGACCTCTATGCGGTGGTGTTCGCTGGCGTGGCGATCCTGCTGATCGCCCTGGGCACGGCCGGTTATCACCCGCTGGAATGGATCGGCGCCGGGATGACGGCCTACGGTTTTCTCTATTTCGTCGCTCATGACGGGCTGGTCCATCACCGCTGGCCGCTGCGCTACGTGCCGCGCAACGGCTATCTCAAGCGGCTGTATCAGGCGCACCGTCTGCACCATGCGGTCGAAGGCAAGGAGCGCTGCGTATCCTTCGGCTTTCTCTACGCGCCGCCGCTGGCGGTGCTCAAGCGCCAGCTGCGCGAGCTGCACGACGGACCGCTGCGCAAGCACCAGGGTGCATCTAGCGAGGACGTCTCCAGAGACCGTCAGGACGCGGCCTGACCTGCATCCGCCGCGAGGCCAGCGCCAGCACGCCGCCCCCCAGCAGGAACTGCAGCTTCTGCCCTTTGCTGGTCGACACCCGCGCATCCCAGGCCGCCGCGCCGCGCGCTTTCACCTCGACGCCGATCTGCCGGTAAACGCCATGAGCCGTGGCAATCGACCAGGCCGAGCGTAGCGGCAGGTCGCGCAGGCCCTGAGACGCAGAGCGATAGTAGGGCTCGGCCAGATCCACCAGTCGCGCCGCCAGCGTCGCCAACGCGGCACGATGCTCAGGCAGCGCGACCTCGTCCTCCGGAATACCCACCTCCGCCAGCCACTCGGCCGGCAGGTAGACGCGCCCGATCTGCGCATCCTCGACGATATCGCGGGCAATGTTGGTCAGCTGAAAGGCCAAGCCCAGATCACAGGCGCGATCCAGCGTCGGCTCCGCCTCGGCGCCCATCACCCGCGCCATCATCAGGCCCACCACGCCGGCAACGCGGTAGCAGTACAGCAAGGTGTCGTCGAGGGTCTGGTAGCGGTAGCCCTGCACATCCATGCGAAAACCCGCCAGATGCTCCAGCGGATGGGCCTTGGGAATCCGGTGACGCTGGATCACCTGCTGGAAGGCGGCGAACGCCGGATCGACCATCGGCTCGCCGGCATAGGCGCGCTCGGTGAGATCGACCAGCTCGGCCAGCCGCGCCTCACCGCTGTTGCGATCGCCCTCGACCTGGCCATGCCCCAGCGTCTGGCCGTCGATCACATCGTCGCAATGACGGCACCAGGCGTAGAGCATCACCGCGCTCTGGCGGGTGCGCTCGTCGAACAGCTTTGCCGCGGCGGCGAAGCTCTTGGAGCCGACATTGATCGCCTGAGTGGAGTGATCGATGACCTGATCGTTCATCCGGCCTGCCCCTTCAGCATGAAGTCCTCCAGCATCAGCCCGGCGGTGGCCTTGGCCGAACCGACGACGCCCGGCACGCCGGCACCCGGGTGAGTGCCGGCGCCGACGATATAGAGGTTGGGAATCACGTCGTCGCGGTTGTGCGGGCGGAACCAGGCGCTCTGGGTGAGGATCGGCTCCAGCGAAAACGCCGAGCCCAGATGGGCGTTGAGCTCGTCGCGAAAATCCTGCGGCGTGAAGATCCGGTGGGTCACCAGATCGCCACGCAGCCCCGGCATGTAGTGCCGCTCCAGGTACTCGAAGATGCGGTCGCGGTACTTCGGCCCCTCCTCCGCCCAGTCGATATCCGCCGTGCCCAGGTGCGGCACCGGCGCCAGCACGTAATGGCTGGCGCAGCCTTCCGGCGCCAGCGAAGGATCGGTGACGCAGGGCGCGTGCAGGTAGAGGGAAAAGTCGTCGGCCAGCGTCTCGCGCTTGAAGATCTCGTCGATCAGCTCGCGATAACGCGGGCCGAAACACACCGTGTGATGTTGCAGGTGCTCATGACGGCGCTTGAGACCGAAATGGATGACGAACAGGGACATCGAAAAACGCTTGCCGGAGAGCCGTTTGGCCTCGTCGCGACCACGCTCCTCATGCCCGAGCAGCTGCTTGTAGGTGTTGACCACATCCGCGTTGGAAGCCACCGCATCGGTGTCGAAGCGGCGACCGTCACCGGTGATAACGGCCTTCGCGCGTCCAGCCTCCAGCTCGATCCGCGCGACCTCGGCGTTCAGCTCCAGCCTGCCGCCCAGATCCTCGAACAGCCGGACCATCCCCTGCACCAGCGCCCCGGTGCCGCCGCGGGGAAACCAGACACCGCCCTGGCGCTCCAGGGCATGGATCAGCGCGTAGATGGACGAGGTCTCGAACGGATTGCCGCCCACCAGCAGCGAGTGAAAGGACAGCGCCTGGCGCAGCCGGTCGTTCTCCACGAATTTGGCCACCATGCTGTACACGTTGCGCCAGGCCTGCAGCTTGGCCAGCTGCGGCGCGACGCCGATCATGCTGCGAAACGACAGGAAGGGCACGGTGCCGAGCTTGACGTAGCCCTCCTCATACACCGCCCGCGAATAGGCGAGAAAGCGCTGATAGCCGGCCACGTCGCGAGGGTTGAGCGCGTGGATCTGCCGGTCCAGCTGGGCCTGGTCGTTGACGTAGTCGAAGCTGTAGCCGTCCTCCCAGCACAGCCGGTAGAAGGGGCTGACCGGCAGCAGCTCGACATAGTCGGCCATGCGCTTGCCGGCGCCGCTGAAGAGTTCTTCCAACGCCGGCGGATCGGTGATCACCGTCGGCCCGGCGTCGAAGGTGAAGCCCCGGTCGTGGTAGACGTAGGCGCGGCCGCCCGGCTTGTCGCGCTTCTCCAGCAGCGTCGTCTGGACGCCGGCGCGCTGCAGGCGGATCGCCAACGCCAGCCCGCCGAAACCGGCACCGATCACCACCGCCCGCCTCACACCGCCTGTTGCCTGGTTCATCGTCTGTCCTTGTGCAGATTGCTGGCGGCCAGCGCCCGCAGCGCCTCGCCCACCGGCACGGGAGGTTTGCCCGAGACGATGCGCAAGCGGTCCCAGGCAGTCAGCTCGGCCGCGTAGAAGCGCTGGATCAGCGGTTCGCGCAGCCGGTAGAAACGCTGCATCACCGCCCAGCGGCGATCCGCCGGGCCGGCCATGAACAGCATGCGATTGAGCAGGCGGAAGAAGCCGCGCCGGCGCCACTGCAGCGTGGAATAGTCGCGAATCGCGGCGAACAGGCTGCCTGCATCCCAGCGATCGAGGGCGACCAGGTGGTCGGCCAGGCGCACCGCATCGGGCAGCGAATAGCCCGTGGTGGGGTGGAACAGCGCGGCCGACAGCCCGCTCTGCGGCACGCCACGCGCCTCGCCCCAGAACGCCGCGATATCGCCGGACAGCACGATGGGCAGCACGCCCTGCTCCTCGCGCAGCACCTCGCGGATCGCCCAGCCGCGGTCCTCGGCGTAGCGCTGAATATTGGCGCGCAGTGCCTCCGGCGCCACCGCGTCGCCGTCGGCGTAGTAGGTGTCTTCGATCAGCAGGCTGTCGACGCTGAGCGGCAGCACGTAGACGAAGCGATAGCCGTCTTTCTGGGCGACGCTGGCGTCCATGATGATCGGCACCTGCAGGCCATGGGGCTGCTGCAGACGCAGCTCCTGGCCGAGAAACTTCTGGAAGCCCAGCGCCAGCTGAGCGCTGCGCCGCACGCCGCGCCCGTCGATCACCGCCCCGGCCTCCAGGCTCTGCCCGCCGAGCAGCTGAACGCGTTGCGGCTCGACCGCGGACACCTCCACGCCCAGGCGAATCTGCCCGCCGAGCTCAGCCATCAGGTGCTGATGAAAGCGCGACGAGAAAATGCTCGCGTAGCCGCTGCCGAGCTGCCGTCGCAGGGCGGGAAAGATCACCTCGTAACCCGGCCAGCGCTGCTCCACCAACGGTGCCAGCCAGGCCTGCTGCGCCGGGGTCAAGTCGTGCTGGTGAAACGACCAGGTGTGGTTGCCGCCGAGGGTTTCGCCCTGCTCCAGGAGCAGCACGCGCAGCTCCGGCCGCTGCTGGCGCAAGCGCAGGGCCAGCAACCCGTTGGCCAGGCCACCGCCGACCAGGATCAGGTCTGCATCAGGCGTCATCGGCCACCTCCGACCGAGGCCGAACGCAGCCGAGCGCGCTTTCGATCAGCTCGGCGGCGCGGGCCGCACCACCGGCCTGGCGAACCTCTTCACCGAGCGCCGCGGCACGCTGGCGGAAGGCCGCTTCGTCGAGCAGCCGCCGCAGCGCATGGGCGATACGCGCCGGGCTGGCCAGCGCCGGAAGCAGGCGCAGCCCGACGCCGGCGTGCTCGATACGCGCGGCGACACCGGGTTGGTCGAAGGCGATCGGCAGCGCCAGCATCGGCACACCCGCCTCCAAGGCATCGAGCACGGTGTTCAGCCCGGCATGAGTCACCACGGCCGACGCCTGCGCCAGCACGGCCCGCTGCGGTGCGAAGTCGGTGACCCAGCATGCGCCTTCCTGCCGGAGCCTGGCGGCCGCTGCGGCATCCAGCCCACCGCAATGGGCGATCAACAGCTGCACATCGAGCCGCCGACAGGCGCGGGCGATATTGCGCAACAGGCCGTAGCGGTGGCCCTGCAGCGTGCCCAGCGAGGCGAAGACGAAAGGCCGTGCGCGGTCCAGCGGCCACTCCAGCCCGGCCGCCATCGGCAGCGGCTGGCGCAGCGGGCCGAGCGCATGGAAGTGTGGCGGCAGGGCCTGCCGCGGAAAGTCGAAACCGTTCACCGTCTGGCTGACCTGCAGCAGCGGCGACAGACAGTCGCTCAGGCTCGTGCGTCTGGCCAGGCCGAACGCCCGGCAATAGCGCTCGATCACTTCGCCGTGCGGCCGCATCAGCCGATCGTAGACGCCGCTGCTGTGCCGGTTGAGCTGCTCGCCCCAGTCCGTGGCCCGGTAGCGCCAGGGCATCACCGGCAGTGGCACCAGCGGCTCGCGGTTGAACGGCAGGGCGCAGGCGATGGAAACGAATGGCAGCCCGAGGTGCTCGGCCAGCAGCGCACCGGCCGGCTCCATCTGGTCGGCCAGCACCGCCTCCACTTCCAGCGCCCGCAACACGGCAGGCGCCTCGCGGCAGAACAGCTCGGTGCTCGCCGCCATGTCGGCGATCACCCGGCGAATGCCGAACGGTCCGGGACTGGCGGCACGACGCACCACAGCGGCCAGCGAGCCCGGCGGATGGGTGTCGGTACCGATGGCGGCGAAGCCCGCCGCGGGCAGGTCCAGCAGCGCGCCGACATCGGCCTGCTGGATAAAGGTCACACGGTGGCCATGTTGCTGCAGCTGCCAGGCGATCGCCTCGAACGCCCGCAGATGGCTGAGGAAGGGCGGCGCAATTGCCGCAAAATGTGTCATCGGAGCGCCGGGCCGGGCATCAGCAGGCGGACAGCTGCAGCAGCCGCGCCTGTCGCAACCCGGCGAGATCGGCCGAGCCGGTACAGAAACAGGCAATGCGCAACTGCTCGATCAGCACTTCGAAATGGCTGACCACCGCCTCGCTGCTGTGCATCGCCGCCTGCAACACGCCGGCCGCCTGCCCCACCAGATCGGCGCCCAGGCAGATCGCCTTGGCCGCCTCGACGCCATCGCGGATACCGCCGGAAGCGATCAACGGCGTGTTCGGGCAGGCCTCGCGCACCGCCAGCAGTGCCTGCGCCGTGGGTATGCCCCAGTCAGCGAAGGCCTCGGCAATGGCCTGCTGGCTGGCGTCTGCCGCCCGCGCGGCCTCTACCGCAGCCCAACTGGTGCCGCCGGCACCGGCCACATCGATGGCGGCCACCCCGGCATCGACCAGTCGCCGGGCCGCCGCCGCGGATATTCCCGCGCCGACTTCCTTGATCACCACCGGCACCGGCAGGCGCGCGGCCAGCGCCTCGATCGCCTGCAGCACGCCGCGCCAGTCCCGATCGCCACCGGTCTGCACGGCCTCCTGCAGCGGGTTGAGGTGCACGATCAGCGCGTCGCCTTCGATCATCTCCACCGCCCGCCGCGCCTCGTCCACGCCATAGCCCCGAACCAGCTGGGCGGCGCCGAAGTTGGCCAGCAGCAGGATGTCCGGTGCCAGCTGGCGCAACTGGCCGGTGAGGCCCTGATCGCCGGCGGTTTCCAGCGCTACCCGCTGCGAACCCACGGCCATCGCAATGCCCAGCTGCTGGGCGGCCTCGGCCAGATGCGCATTGATCGCCGCCGAGCGCGCCGCGCCACCGGTCATGGAGCTGATCAGCAGGGGCGCGCGCAGGCGCCGTCCGAACAGCGCCGTCTGCAGGTCGATCTGGTCCAGGTGCAACTCGGGCAGGGCGCAGTGCTCAAAGCGGAAGGCGCCGAAACCGGTCCCTGTCGCGGCGATGGCGCGGGTGGGGTCGAGGACGATGTCCAGATGATCGTTCTTGCGGCTGACCAGCGACTGCTTGCTCATGGAAATCGGCTCCCGGGAAGACTTCTTTGGACGTGAAGCCCTGAAAAAAGTGCTATACGACGGCACGACTTGTACAACTTTTTGTCAAACCGTCCAATAGTTGTACAACATTATCCGCAACCCTGGTGCTCGGACTGGGGCGCAGCGAGGGCAACGCCATGCAAACGCAGAACTCCAGTCTCCCGCTTCCGCAATGCGACAACCTGCTGCGTCTGCGCCGACAGGTCGACGAGCGACTGGCGCTGCGCCTGCCATTTCCGGAATCGGAGCTGGACACCGTCACCCAGGCCCTGCGCGAAGGCACCCTGGCGCCCGGCAAGCGGCTCAGGCCGTTGCTGCTTCTGCTGGCACTGGGCGATCTGGATGCCGATCCGGCGATCGGTCTGGATCCGGCCTGCGCGCTGGAGATGATCCATGCCGCCTCGCTGTTTCTCGACGACATGCCCTGCATGGACAACGCCAGCCTGCGCCGCGGCCAGCCGACCATCCACCTGCGCTTCGGCGAGGATGTCGCCGTGCTCGCCTCGGTGGCTCTGCTCAGCCATGCCTACGGCATCACTGCCATGGCGCCGAGCCTGAGCCCGCGCCAGCGCAACGATGCGGTCGCACTCTTGGCCAGGGCGGTGGGCGCGCAGGGGCTGGTCCGCGGCCAGTTCCGCGACCTGCACGGCACAGGGCAGGCGCAGCAGCTGGATGCGGTAATCGCCACCAATCAACTGAAGACCGGCTCGCTGTTCACCGCCGCACTGGAGCTGGCGGCCTTGCTGGTCGGTGCCGACCGCGTGCTGACCGCGCACCTGCGCGGTTTCGCCAGCGAGCTGGGCATGGCCTTTCAACTGCTCGACGACATCGCCGACGGCCTGAGCCCCGAGCAGACCGGCAAGGACTGCCAGCAGGATCGGGCCAAGGCCACGGTGGTGTCGCTGCTCGGTCCCCAGGCCGCGCGCCAGCAACTGGCAACCCATCGCGAAGGGGCACTGATGCACCTAGAAGCGGCCGGGCTGGCCGAGGGCGAACTCGCCTCGCTGATGCGTCAGCTGCTCGACTAGGAGGAGGTCGGCCGTGTTGACGCTCCATCAGTGCAATGGATGGAGCTAGGCAATGGAAAACGGGCGTCCTTAGACTCGGGCCGATAGAAATGGAGGTTGACCATGACCGAGACCCTGCTCTGCCCGCGCAACCTGGCCTTCGAACTCTACGAGGTGCTGGACGCCGAGGCCCTGACGCGCCGCGAGCGCTTCGCCGATCACAGCCGCGAAACCTTCGATGCCGCCATCGGCACCGCCCGCAGCATCGCCGAGAAATATTTCGCGCCGCACAACCGCAAGTCCGACGAGCACGAGCCGGTCTACCAGAACGGCGAGGCGGTGCTGATCCCGGAAGTCAAACCGGCGGTCGACGCCTTTATCGAGGCGGGTTTCCACAATGCCCAGCGCAGCTTCGACGACGGCGGCATGCAGCTGCCCAACCTGCTGTCGCGTGCCTGCTTCGCCCACTTCCAGTCGGCCAACATCGCCACCAGCTCCTACCCGATGCTGAGCATGGGCGCCTCGCACCTGATCGAGACCTTCGGCTCCGAGGAGCAGAAGCGGCGCTTCCTGCAACCGATGCTCGAGGGCCGTTTCTTCGGCACCATGGCGCTTACCGAGCCGCATGCCGGCTCCTCGCTATCGGACATCCGCACCCGCGCCGAACCGGCCGGCGACGGTAGCTACCGGCTCAAGGGCAACAAGATCTTCATCTCCGGCGGCGACCACCCGCTGTCGGAAAACATCGTGCACATGGTGCTGGCTAAGCTGCCGGACGCACCGCCCGGGGTTAAGGGCATCAGCCTGTTCATCGTGCCGAAGTTCCTGGTCAACGACGACGGCTCGCTGGGCGAACGCAACGACGTGCTGCTGGCCGGCCTGTTCCACAAGATGGGTTGGCGCGGCACCACCAGCACCGCGTTGAACTTCGGCGACAACGGCAACTGCGTCGGCTATCTGGTGGGCGAGCCGCACAAGGGCCTGGCCTACATGTTCCAGATGATGAACGAGGCGCGCATCGGCGTCGGCATGGGCGCGATCATGCTCGGCTACGCCGGCTACCTCTACTCGCTGAACTACGCCCGCGAGCGTCCGCAGGGCCGCCTGCCGGACGGCAAGGACCCGGCGTCGACTCAGGTACCGATCATCGAGCACACCGACGTCAAGCGCATGCTGCTGACGCAGAAGGCCTACGTCGAGGGCGCCTTCGACCTCGGCCTGTATTCCGCGCGGCTGGTGGACGACGAGCACACTGCGGAAAGCGAGGAGGCGCGGCGCAGTGCGGCGGAATTGCTCGACCTGCTCACCCCCATCGTCAAGTCCTGGCCATCGGAGTTCTGCCTGAAGGCCAACGAACTGGCGATCCAGATCCTCGGCGGCCACGGCTACACCCGCGAGTACCCGGTGGAGCAGTACTACCGCGACAACCGCCTCAACCCGATCCATGAAGGCACTCACGGTATCCAGTCGCTGGACCTGCTCGGCCGCAAGCTGATGCAGAACAAGGGCGCCGGCCTGCGCCAGCTGTTCGGGCTGATCCAGGACTGCTGCCAGCGCGCCGCCGAATACGACTCGCTCGGTGCCTTGCGCCAGCCACTGGAACAGCACGTCGCCCGGCTGACCAGCGTGACCCAGGCGCTTCTGGGCGACCTGATGGCAGGGAAGGTCAACCAGGCGCTGGCCAACTCGGCGCTGTATCTGAAGGTGTTCGGCCACGCAGTGATCGGCTGGCGCTGGCTGGAACAGGCACTGCGTGCCGAGCGCGGGTTGGCCGAGGGCAATCCGGCAGATGCCGACTTCTACCGCGGCAAGCTGCAGGCGGCGCGCTATTTCCTGACCTGGGAAGTGCCGGCCTGCGCCCACGAGCTGGCGCTTCTGGAAGCCCGCGACGACACCTGCCTGGGCATGCAGGACGCCTGGTTCTAGCCCACTGGAGATATTGTTACAACGCCCCGCCGATGCGGGGCGTTTTTTTGACAGCCCGTCAAATCATCAGGTTAGAATCGCTGGCATATCCCGTGCATGGGCGCGAGGCGGCTTTCTCTAACGGAGTGTTCATTTGGACGTCGGCAACATCAACCACCTGTTCTTCATCGGTGCCTTGTTGGTGGCTGCAAGCATCCTGATGAGTTCGCTGTCGAATCGCCTCGGCGTACCCATCCTGGTCATCTTCCTTGCCGTCGGCATGCTCGCTGGCGTCGATGGCGTCGGCGGCATCGTCTTCGAGGACTACCGCCTCGCCTTCGTCATCAGCAACCTGGCGCTGGCGGTGATCCTGCTCGACGGCGGCATGCGCACCCGCACCGCCACCTTCCGCGTCGCGCTGAAACCGGCCTTTTCCCTGGCCACCCTCGGGGTCGCCATCACCTCGGGCCTGACCGGCCTGGCCGCCGCCTGGCTGTTCGACCTGCCGCTGCTGCAGGGCCTGCTGATCGGCGCCATCGTCGGCTCTACGGATGCCGCGGTGGTGTTCAACCTGCTCAACGGCAAGGGCCTCAACGAGCGGGTCGGCTCGACCCTGGAAATCGAATCGGGCAGCAACGACCCGATGGCGATGTTCCTGACCGTCGCACTGATCGAGATGCTGCTCGCCGGCCAGTCCACCTTTGGCTGGGATTTCCTGCTCAGCCTGCTGCAGCAGTTCGGCATCGGCACCGTGCTCGGCCTGCTCGGCGGCTGGCTGCTGCTGCAGCTGATCAACCGTCTGTCGGTGGCCGACGGCCTCTATCCGCTGCTGGCGGTGGCCGGCGGCCTGATGATCTTCGCCCTGTCCGGCGCCATCGGCGGCAGCGGCATCCTGGCGATCTATGTCTGCGGCCTGCTGCTGGGCAACCGGCCGATCCGCAACCGCCACGGCATCCTGCACATGTTCGATGGCCTGGCCTGGCTCAGCCAGATCGGCATGTTCCTGGTGCTCGGCCTGCTGCTCACGCCCAGCGAGCTGCTGCCCATTGCCATCCCGGCGCTGCTGCTGTCGCTGTGGATGATCCTCTTCGCCCGGCCGCTGGCGGTGTTCGTCAGCCTGCTGCCGTTTCGCAGCTTCCACCTGCGCGAGCGCCTGTTCATCTCCTGGATCGGCCTGCGCGGCGCGGTGCCGGTGATCCTCGCGGTGTTCCCGCTGATGGCCGGGCTGGAAAATGCCCAGCTGTTCTTCAACGTGGCGTTCTTCATCGTCCTCGTATCGCTGCTGCTGCAGGGCTCGACGCTGGCCTGGGCGGCGAAGAAGGCCAAGGTGGAAGTCCCGCCGTCGCCGATGCCGGTCTCGCGCACCGGCCTGCAGGTGCACACCACCAGCCAGTGGGAGATGTTCGTCTACCGCCTGAGCGCCAGCAAATGGTGCGTCGGCGCCGCGCTGCGGGAACTGAAGATGCCCCCGGGCACGCGCATTGCCGCCCTGTTCCGCGGCAAGGAGCTGCTGCACCCGTCGGGCAGTACCCGCCTGCAGGTGGATGACATCCTCTGTGTGATCGGCCATGACGAAGACCTGCCGGCCCTTGGCAAGCTGTTCAGCCAGGCGCCCACGCGCGGACAGGACCTGCGTTTCTTCGGCGACTTCATCCTCGAAGCCGATGCCCAGCTCAATGCCATCGCCGCGCTCTACGGGCTCAAGCTCGGCGAGGTGGATGGCGAGCAGACCATCGGTGACTTCATGGCCGAGCAGGTCGGCGGCCGGCCGGTGGTCGGCGACCAGGTCGAATGGAACGGCCTGACCTGGACCGTGGCGGCGATGGACGCGGGCGAGGTGCGCAAGGTCGGCCTGAAGTTTCCGGAGGGCGACAAGCCCGGCCCGCAGCTGATGTTCTAGCGTCTGGGGCGATCCGCCGATCGCCCCGTTTCGCCGGGCGCCGCGAACCACTGCATTGCTGCGAACCGCCCGGCCAACGAGCCCGTCCGTCGACCCGTTGCACGGTACTCGCGCTCGGCTGGCGCAGCCCGTAGACTTTCGCACTTTCGGTCACCCGCCTGCGTCTGCCTCCATGTCATTTCTGCGCACCCTGCTGTTTTCCACGCTCTGCCTGTTCGTTGCCCCGCTGCACGCCCAATCCCTCGACAGCCTGACCGGCACGCCGCCCGCCTCCGAAGGCGAAGCCAAGCCGGCATTGTCGCTCGGCGAGCAGACCCAGCGTCTGCTCCAGCAAACCGAAACCAGCAACAAGCGCGCCGAGGAACTCAAGGCCCTGCTGGCTCAGGCCCCGAAGGAGATCACCGAGGCCCAGCGCGAGCTGGCCAAGCTCAAGGCCAGCCCCGACGAAGACGCCGCCGAGCGCTACGCCAAGCAGTCGGTCGAGGCGCTCGAGCAGCGCCTGAGCGCGCGGGTCGAGGAACTGTCCGAATGGCAGAAGCAGTTCAGCGCGGCCAACAGCATGATCATCACCGCGCAGACCCGTCCGGAACGGGCCCAGGCGCAGATCGGCACGGCGCAGACACGCATTCAGGAAATCAACAACCTGCTCAAGAACGGCCGCGAATCTGGCAAGCCGCTGAGCGAGGAACGCCGCGCCCTGCTGGACGCCGAGATCGTCTCGCTCAATGCCCAGATCGAGCTGCGCCGCCAGGAGCTTGCCGGCAACAGCCAGCTGCAGGACCTGGGCAAGGCACGCCGTGACTTGCTGGCCGAACGCATCGCCCATGCCGAAAAGGAAACCCAGGCACTGCAGGCCCTGATCAACGAGAAGCGCCGCGCCGAATCGGAGCAGACCGTCGCCGAGTTCTCGGCACGGGTGCAGCAGGCCGGCTCGGACAAGCTGCTCGCCGCCGAGAGCGCCGAGAACCTCAAGCTCTCCGACTACCTGCTGCGCGCCACCGAGCGCCTCAACCGCCTCAACCAGCAGAACCTGCAGACCCGCCAGCAGCTCGACACCCTCAACCAGACCGATCAGGCGCTGGAAGAGCAGATCTCGGTGCTCGAGGGCAGCCTGCTGCTGTCGCGCATCCTCTACCAGCAGAAGCAGGCATTGCCGAGCCTGCAGCTGGACAAGAACCTCGCCGACGAGATCGCTGACATCCGCCTGTACCAGTTCGAGCTGAACCAGCGCCGCGAGGCCGCTGGCAATGCCAGCGCCTATGTCGAGCAGCTGCTGGCCCGGCAGAACGAGGAGGATGTGACCCCGGAGCTGCGGCGCACGCTGCTCGACCTGGCGACCACCCGCAGCGAGCTGCTCGACCGCCTCAATCGCGAGCTGGATGCGCTGCTCAACGCCTCGATCACCCTGCAGCTGAACCAGAAGCAGCTGCAGGACACCGCGCGCGCGCTCAGCGATACCCTCGACGAGCAGATGTTCTGGATTCCCAGCAACAAGCCGCTGGATCTCAGCTGGCTGCAGGGCGCCCCCCAGCGCCTCAAGGCCCAGCTGGCGTCGATGCCCTGGCTGTCGGCGCTGCAGGAACTGGGCGCCGGTCTCAAGGAGCGGCCGCTGTTCTTCCTGCCGCTGCTGCTGCTGATCGCCGCCCTGCTCTGGTGGCGCAACAAGATCGACGCCAAGCTCAGCTCGCTGAGCGAGCAGATCGGCCACTTCCGCAACGACAGCCAGCTGCATACACCGCTGGCGCTATTGCTCAACCTCTTGCTGGCCTTGCCCGGTGCATTGTTCCTCGCCCTCTGCGGCTATCTGCTGCAGATGGATGCGCGCGGACAGAACTACGTGCTCGGTGCCGCCCTGTTCGAAATGGCCCAGGCCTGGCTGGTGTTCTACAGCGCCTACCGCATGCTATCGCCGGGGCGTGTCGCCGAGCTGCACTTCGGCTGGTCACGGCCGCAGGTGGCCTTCCTGCGCGACGAGATCCGCCGCCTCGGCCTGATCGTCATGGCCCTGGTGGCGGTGGTCAGCGTCGCCGAGCACCAGCCGGCGCGGTTGGCCGACGACGTGCTCGGCATCCTCGTGGTGCTGACCTGCTTCGCCCTGATGAGCTGGCGTCTCAACCGCCTGCTGCTCAAAGGCCCATCGAGCCAGAATGCGCCACCAGTGAGACTGATGATCGGCCTGCTGTTCAGCGTGCTACCGATCGCGCTGATCGTCGCGGTGGGCTTCGGCTACTACTACACCGCGCTGAAGCTGACCGACCGGCTGATCGACACCCTTTACCTACTGATGATCTGGATCGTCGTCGAGGCCGCGCTGATCCGCGGGCTGACGGTGGCGGCGCGGCGCCTGGCCTACAAGCGCGCACTGGCCAGACGGCAAGCCATGGCCGATGAGCAGAGCGATACGATCGAAGCCCAGGGCGAGCCTGGGCTGGACATCGAGCAGGTCAACCAGCAGTCCCTGCGCCTGACCCGCCTGACCATGTTCGGCGTGTTCCTGGTGGCGCTGTACTGGGTGTGGTCGGACCTGATCTCGGTGGTCTCCTACTTGGACAACATCACCCTCTACGAATACACCACCGGCAGCGGCGAAACGCTGACCACCGCGGCGATCAGCCTGAACAACCTGCTCGGTGCGCTGCTGATCATCGCCATCACCGTGGCCCTGGCACGCAACCTGCCGGGCCTGCTTGAAGTCATGGTGCTGTCCAAGCTGCGCCTGGCCCAGGGCAGCGCCTATGCCACCACCACGCTGCTGTCCTATGCGCTGGCCGGCTTCGGCATCGTCGCCACGCTGTCGACCCTCGGGGTCAGCTGGGACAAGCTGCAATGGCTGGTGGCGGCGCTCTCGGTCGGCCTGGGTTTCGGCCTGCAGGAGATCTTCGCCAACTTCATTTCCGGTCTGATCATCCTCTTCGAGCGCCCGGTGCGCATCGGCGACGTGGTCACCATCGGCAACCTGTCCGGCACGGTCAGCCGGATTCGCATCCGTGCCACCACCATCACCGACTTCGACCGCAAGGACATCATCGTCCCGAACAAGACCTTCATCACCGGCCAGCTGATCAACTGGTCGCTGAGCGACACCGTAACGCGTGTGACGATCAAGGTCGGCGTCGCCTACGGGTCGGACCTGGACAAGGTCAAGGCGCTGCTCTACAAGGCAGCGCAGGACAACCCGCGTGTGCTCAAGGAGCCCGAGCCGCAGGTGTTCTTCCTCAATTTCGGCGAAAGCACGCTGGACCACGAGCTGCGCATCCACGTGCGCGACCTCGGCGACCGCAACCCGGCCACCGACGAGATCAACCGCTTCATCGATCGCGAGTTCAACAAGGCGGGCATCAGCATCGCCTTCCGTCAGGTGGATATCTTCCTCAAGAACTTTGCGGGGCAGCAGCTGCAGCTCAGCGCCGCAACCAAACCGGCCGATGGCAACAAGCCGGCAACCGACGATCGCGCCTGAGGAACGTCCAGGCGTCCGTCGTCCTCCAACGTCCTGAACAGGCTCGGCTCCGGCCGGGCCATGCTTGCCCGCATTCCGCGCCGGAGGCGACTTGAAGACCCTGACCCAGCTCCATTTCGACAATCGCTTCGCCCGTCTCGGCGATACCTTTTCCACCCAGGTATCGCCGCAGCCGCTGGAAGCGCCGCGCCTGGTGGTGGCAAGCGAGGCGGCGATGGCCCTGCTGGATCTCGACCCGGCCGAAGCCGAGCAGCCGCTGTTCGCCGAACTGTTCTCCGGGCACAAGATCTGGTCCACCGCCGAGCCGCGCGCGATGGTCTATTCCGGCCACCAGTTCGGCAGCTACAACCCGCAGCTCGGCGACGGCCGAGGCCTGCTGCTCGGCGAGGTGGTGAACGAGGCCGGCGAGTACTGGGACCTGCACCTCAAGGGCGCCGGCAAGACGCCCTATTCGCGCATGGGCGATGGTCGCGCGGTGCTGCGCTCGTCGATCCGCGAATTCCTCGCCAGCGAGCACCTGCACGCCCTCGGCATCCCCAGTTCCCGCGCGCTGTGCGTCACCGGTTCGGACACGCTGGTCTACCGCGAACGTCCCGAGCGTGGCGCCATGCTGCTGCGCCTGGCGCCGAGCCACGTGCGTTTCGGCCACTTCGAGTTCTTCTACTACACCCGCCAGCACGGCGAACTGAAGCAGCTGCTCGAGCATGTCATCGAGGCGCACTTCGCCGAACTTCTGGAACATCCCGAACCGTTCCACATGTTCTTCCGCACGGTGCTCGAACGCACCGCCGCGCTGATTGCCCGCTGGCAGGCCTACGGCTTCTGCCACGGGGTGATGAATACCGACAACATGTCGATCCTCGGCATCACCTTCGACTTCGGCCCCTACGCCTTCCTCGATGACTTCGATGCCCGCTTCATCTGCAACCACTCCGACGATACCGGCCGCTACTCCTTCGAGAATCAGGTGCCCATCGCCCACTGGAACCTGGCCGCGCTGGCCCAGGCGCTAACGCCCTTCGTCGAGGTCAAGGTGCTGCGCGAAACCATGGAGCTGTTCCTGCCGCTGTACGAGGCCGAATGGCTCGATCTGATGCGCCGCCGGCTGGGTTTCAGCCAGGCCGAGGATGGCGACGCCGAGCTGATCCGCCGCCTGCTGCAGTTGATGCAGGGCAGCGCGGTGGACTACACGCGCTTCTTCCGCGAACTCGGCGAGCGCCCGGCCGAACAGGCCGCGCAGCGGTTGCGCGAGGACTTCATCGACCTGCAGGGCTTCGATGCCTGGGCGGCGGACTATTGCGCGCGCAGCGCCCGCGAGGGCGGCGATCCGGTCGCGCGGCAGGCACGGATGCACGCGGTCAATCCGAAGTACATCCTGCGCAACTACCTGGCGCAGCAAGCGATCGAGGCGGCGGAGAAAGGCGATTACGCGCCGGTGCGCGAGCTGCATGCGGTTCTCAGCCGCCCCTTCGACGAACAGCCCGGGATGGAGCGCTACGCCGAGCGGCCGCCGGAGTGGGGCAAGCATCTGGAAATCAGCTGCTCGTCCTGAGACCGTCGCCCTGGGGCTGCGAGGCTGGCTATTCGCCCAGCGGCAGCAGCACGCGGAACACGGAGCCGCGACCTTCCTCGCTGTGCACCTGGATACGCCCCTGGTGCGCACGCACGATCTGATCGGCGATGAACAGCCCCAGGCCCAGCCCGGCGCTGCTTTCGCTGCCTTCGGCCCGCTCGAACTGGTGAAAGATGCGTTCCAGGCTCTTCGGACTGATGCCGATGCCATGGTCACGCACTTCGATGCAGGCACCTTCGGCACAGGCGGCGACGCTCACCTGCACCGGCCTGCCGGCACCGTAGCGCATGGCGTTGGTGAGCAGGTTGGCCAGTACCTGCTCGATGCGGAAGGCATCCCAGACCCCGACGATGGGTTCGTTGCGCTCCAGCCGCAGCTCGCAGCCGCAGGCTTCCATCTGCGCCGCGAAGCTTTCCACCACGTTGCCCACCAGTGCGGCGAGATCGGTGCGGCTCGGGCGGATCGACAGCTTGCCGGTGCGGATGCGCGAGACATCGAGCATGTCGTCGATCAGCCGGATCAGGCTCTGGATCTGTCGCTCGTCCTTGTCCACCATGCCGCGCAGGCGCTCTTCGCTGAAAGCGGCGAGGTTGTTGCGGCTGAGCTGCAGCTTGCGCAGCTGAACCTCGAGGATCAGGGTATTGAGCGGCGTCTTCAGTTCGTGGGAAACGATGGACATGAAGTCATCGCGCATGCGCACCGCATCTTCCAGTTCGGCCTTGGTCTGCCGCAATTCGTCGAGCAGCACCTCCTGCTCGCGACGACTCTGCTCCAGCGCCTCGAGCTGACGGGCCAGGCGCTTGCGGCTGCGGTACAGGTCGACGAACACGCTGACCTTGCTGCGCACCGCATGGGCATCCAGCGGTTTGTGCATGAAGTCCACCGCACCGCTCTCGTAGCCCTTGAAGGCGTAGTTGAGCTCACGGCCGGCGGCGCTGACGAAGACGATGGGGATCTGCTTGGTACGCTCGGTGCCGCGCATCAGCTCGGCCAGCTGGAAGCCGTCCATGCCCGGCATCTGCACATCGAGAATGGCCAGGGCGAACTCATGTCGCAGCAACAGCTCCAGCGCCTGCTCGGCCGATTCGGCCTGGTGCACCCGGACGCCCGGCGCCTGCAGCAGCGCATCCAGAGCCAACAGGTTCTCCGGCAGGTCATCGACGATGAGCAGGTTCACCTCGTCGTTACGGTCGGGCATGGTCACTCCAGTTCTCGCAACAGTCGGTGAATGTCACGTAGGGGCAAGATGTAGTCCGGTGCGAAGCGCTGCAGCGCCGCGCGCGGCATGGTCGGCACCGCCGCTTCGGCAGGGTCCTGGATCACGGTCAGGCCACCGACCCGATGGATCGCCTCGAGGCCGGCAGCGCCGTCCTCGTTGGCGCCGGTCAGCAGCACGCCAGCCACCTGCGGCCCCCAGACATCGGCCGCGGATTCGAACAGCACGTCGATCGAAGGCCGCGAAAAGTGCACGGCATCATCCTGGCTCAGCGACAGGCTGCGGTCGCCTTCGACCAGCAGGTGATAACCGGGCGCCGCGAAACACAGCATGCCCGAGCTTAGCGGATCCTTGTCTTCTGCTTCCTTGACCCGCAACCGGGTTCTGCGCGCGAAGATTTCCACCAGCTGGCTTCGGCCGTGGGCCGGCACATGCTGCACCACCAGGATCGGCGGGCGGTAGGTGCTTGGCAGGCCCTCGAGCACCACGCCCAGCGCCTCCAGCCCGCCAGCCGAGGTGCCGATCACCACGGCCTCGATGGGCGGCTGGCGTCTGGCCTGCAGGATAGCCTGATCGGAGCTGCTCATAGTTTGCGGAAGATCCTTTCCGATTTGTCGAACGGCTCGTAGAGACCGGCGTAACCCGAGAACTCGACGGTCTCCTTGCTGCCCAGGCCGAGGAAGCCTCGGTGACAGAGCGACTCATGGAACAGACCGAAGGCGCGATCCTGCAGCGGCTTGTTGAAATAGATCAGGACGTTGCGGCACGAGATGAATTGCGTTTCGGAAAATACGCTATCGGTCGCCAGACTATGATCGGCAAACGTAACCTTTTCTTTCAGTGACTTGTCCATGATCGCCGAGTCGTAGGCGGCGGTGTAGTAGTCGGAAAAACTGCGGGTGCCGCCGGCCTGCTGGTAGTTGGCGGTGTATTGGCGCAGGTGGTCGATGGCGAAGATGCCCTGACGTGCCTGCTCCAGCGAGCGCGGGTTGATGTCGGTGGCGTAGATGATCGTCCGCTCCAGCAGCCCCTCCTCCTTGAGCAGGATGGCCATCGAGTAGACCTCCTCGCCGGTGCTGCAGCCGGCGACCCAGATCTTCAGCGACGGATAGGTGCGCAGCACCGGCACCACGTGCTCGCGCAGCGACCGGTAGTAGCTCGGGTCGCGGAACATCTCGCTGACCGGGATGGTGAGGTACTGCAGCAGGTCCATGAAGGCGTGCGAGTCGTAAAGGATCTTGCGCTGCAGTTCCGAGATGCTGCCGCAGTCGAGCTGCTTGAGCGCCAGCAGCACCCGGCGCTTGAGCGAGGCGCTGGAGTAGTCGCGAAAGTCGTAGCTGTACTTGAGGTAGATGGCCTCGATCAGCAGCTTGAGTTCGATTTCGACGTTGCGGTCGCCCATTTCACAGCAGCTCCACTTTCGGCAGCCAGACGCGGATCAGCGAGAACAGACGGTCGAGGTCGATGGGCTTGGCCAGGTAATCGTTGGCGCCGGCACGCAGACAGCGATCCTGATCGTCCTTCATCGCCTTGGCGGTCACCGCGATGATCGGCAGCTTGGCGAAACGCGCCTCCTTGCGGATTTCCTGCATGGCGGTGAAGCCATCCATCTCCGGCATCATGATATCCATCAGCACCAGGTCGATGGTCTCGTCGTGCTGCAGCTTGTCGATCGCCTCCAGGCCGTTGCGGGCGATTTCCACCAGCGCGCCCTTCTGTTCCAGCGCGCTGGTCAGGGCGAAGACGTTGCGCACGTCGTCGTCCACCACCAGGATCGTGCGGCCCTCGAAGGCCTTCTCGCGGCTGCGCGCGCTTTTCAGCATCTTCTGCCGCTCCGGCGGCATGTCCGACTCGACCTTGTGCAGGAACAGGGTGACCTCGTCGAGCAGGCGCTCCGGCGAGCGCGCCCCCTTGATGATGATCGAGCGCGAGTATTTGAGCAGCGCCGCTTCCTCGTCGCGGGTCAGGTTGCGCCCGGTGTAGACGATCACCGGCGGGAAGGAGCAGATGTCCTCCTTGGCCATGCGTTCGAGCAGTTCGCTGCCATCCATGTCCGGCAGTTTGAGATCGATGATCATGCAGTCGAACACGGTGCTGCGCAGCAGTTCGAGGGCCTGCTCGCCGAACTCGACGGCGGTGATCTCGATGTCCACGTCCTCGATCAGCCGCGACATGCTCTCGCGCTGCAGGGCGTCGTCCTCCACCAGCAGGATGCGTTTGACCTTCTGCGCCAGCTTGGCTTCCAGGCGACCGAACACGTCCTTCAGTTCCTCGCGGGTGGTGGGTTTCATCGCGTAGCCCACCGCGCCCATCTGCAGCGCGGCTTCCTTGCGATCCTCCACCGAGACCACGTGCACCGGAATATGGCGGGTCGCCGGGTTTTCCTTGAGGCGCTCGAGCACGGTCAGGCCGGAATGGTCCGGCAGGCGCATGTCGAGCAGGATGGCATCGGGCTTGTACTGCACCGCGGTGTCGAAGCCGTCGTCGGCGTTCTGCGACAGCAGGCAGCTGTACTCGAGTTCGTGGGCCAGGTCACGGAGGATGCGCGCGAACTGCGGCTCGTCCTCGATGACCAGCACGCAGCGCTCCTTGAACGGGTACTTGTCGCGGTCGTCGGGCAGGCGCTCGTAGGACACGGCGCCGCGGTTCGGCAGCTCCGGCTCGTCGCGGCGCGCCGGCGGCGGCGTGATCGCTTCGGCCATGGTGACCGGTGCACGGCTCGGCTGCGGCGCGGTGGTCGGCTCGACGGCGAGCGGCTCGCTGTAGCTCTGCGGCAACACCAGGGTAAAGGTACTGCCGGCGCCCGGCGCACTCTGCACCTCAATCTGGCCGCCCAGCAGGTTCGCCAGCTCGCGGGAGATCGACAGGCCCAGGCCCGTGCCGCCATAACGTCGGTTGGTGGTGCCATCGGCCTGGCGGAACGCCTCGAAGATCGCCGCCTGCTGCTCCGGCGCGATGCCGATGCCGGTGTCGCGCACCGCGAAGGCCAGCATGCCGCCATCGCGCGGCTCGACGCGCAGGGTGACCGAGCCCTTCTCGGTGAACTTGAAGGCGTTGGCCAACAGGTTCTTGAGGATCTGCTCCAGGCGCTGGCGGTCGGTGAACAGGGTGGGCGGCAGGTCGTCGGCCAGTTCGACGCTGAAGCTCAGGGCCTTCTCCATGGCCTGTGGAAGGAACAGGCTCTTCATGCCAGCGACCAGCCGCGCGAGGATGGTCAGTTCCGGGTGCACCTCGAGCTTGCCGGCTTCCACCTTGGAAATGTCGAGAATGTCGTTGATCAGGGTCAGCAGGTCGTTGCCAGCAGAATAGATGGAGCGGGCGAACTGCACCTGCTCCTCGCTCAGGTTGCCGGCCGGGTTGTCCGCCAGCAGCTTGGCCAGGATCAGCGAACTGTTCAGCGGCGTGCGCAGCTCGTGGGACATGTTGGCGAGGAACTCGGACTTGTAGCGGCTGGCACGCTGCAGCTCGTCGGCGCGCTGCTCGAGCATCAGCTGGGCCTCGTTCAGGCGCTGGTTCTTCTCGTCCATCTGGTCGCGCTGGCGAGCCAGCGCTTCGGTCTGCTCGGCCAGCTGTTCGTTGGTCTGCTCCAGCTCGGCCTGCTGCTCTTCCATGTGCGTCTGCGACTCGCGCAGGGCATTGGATTGCTCCTCCAGCTCCTCGTTGGCGGCACGCAGTTCTTCCTGCTGCACCTGCAGCTCCTCGTTGAGCTGCTGGGTTTCGGCCAGCACCTTCTGCAGTCGCTGGCGGTAACGCGCCGCTTCGATGGCCGAGCCGATGCTCGGGGCGATGCGTCGCAGCAGCTCGCTGTCCTGCTCGCGCAGCGGTCGCAGGAAGCCCAGTTCGATCACGCCATTGAGCAGGCCGCTATCTTCCACCGGCACGATCAGCACCGCGCGCGGTGTGGTGTCGCCCAGCGCCGAGGTCACCTTGAGATAGCCGGCCGGCAGGTCTTCGAGCGCCATCATCCGCCGCTCCAAGGCGGCCTGTCCGACCAGCCCCGTACCGACCTCGAGGCTACGCGCGCTCTGCAGATGTTCCGGGTCGTAGGCGTATTCGGCGACGCGCTGCAGCTTGCCGTCCTGTATCACGTACAGCGCGCCGACGGCGGCGTCGATGTAGCGCGAGAGGAAGTTCAGCACGCCCTGGCCCAGCGCCGGCAGCGCCAGTTCGCCGATGATCGACTCGCTCAGCTGGGTCTGGCCGGTGCGGTACCAGGCCTGCTTTTCCAGCGCCTCGGCATGCGCCTGCTGCTTGCGCAGCGATTCGGAGTAGGTCGCCGACAGCGTGGTCAGGTCACGGCGACCGAGAAAGACCAGCAGGCCGCTGAAGATCAGGCTGAACAGCAGGAAGCCACCGATCAGCGCCGTGGTGACGATTTCCGAGGTGTCGGTACGCTCGGCACGCAGCTGGCGCTCGGTGGCAATGAATTCGTTGAGCAGCGTGCGGCGCTGGTTGGTCAGGTCGAGGCCGCGGCGGGTGCGCACGTACTCGACGATCGACTCGCCGGCGCTACGCCGCGCGATCCCTTCTTCGGCAAAGGTGAGCCAGAGATGATGCGCCGCCTCGACCTTCTGGATGCGCGACAGCTGCAGCGGGTTGTTGCCGGCGTAGCGCTTGAGCGCGTCCAGCTCCTCCTCGATCTGCTCAAGGCCCTGGCGGTACGGATCGAGGAACGGCTTTTCGCCGGCGATCAGGTACCCACGCAGGCCGGTTTCCAGATCGGCGACCAGGCGCAGCGCTTCATGGGCGTGGGCCACCCCCTTGACCGACTGATCGACCCAGTGGCTGACGCTCAGCAGGTAATAGACGATGGCACTGAAGAAGAAGGCGCTGAGGAAGCCGAAGCCCAGGGGCACGGCCACGTTGCGATTGAGGATGCGCCTGAAATTGTTCTGATCGATGAAGGACTCGCTCATCTGGTTTCCTTTCCGTGTACCGGGGCAGGTCTGACGCAGCGCGGGGGGCATCACCTGCGGGCGATGGCGCTCGGTTTCCGGCGTTTTCTTGAGTGTTTCGCGCCTAATAGGTTCCGTAGCGCAGGAGGCGCGACTCTACACGGCCAGCGGAGGGAGTTCAAAAGCGGGCCCGGCCGAGCCGGGCTCTGAGCGATCAGCGGCGGGCGATGATCCAGACGGCGTGAATGATGCCCGGAATGTAACCCAGCAGCGTGAGCAGGATGTTCAGCCAGAAGGCACCGGCAAAACCGACCTGGAGAAAGACGCCAAGCGGTGGCAGCAGAATCGCGAAGATGATGCGGATAAGGTCCATCAGGGTCTCCGTCAGTCAGGAATTGGCCATTACGAGGCTCACTGAATCGACCTGATCGACGCCAACGGGTTCCTTCGTCAGCGGGGCAGACCCGCCGCCCTCAGGGCAGCGGGAACGAGTCCGAAGGCGACCGGATAAGCCGCCGAGGGCATCTGATGGATGCACAGAGGGGGAAGACGCAGCCACCACGGTGGCATCGTTGCGTCATGCCGCTTCGCCTTTTGAGCCAAGGGGCGGCGCCAGCTATCGCTTAGCCTGCTAACCATCTCAGACCAAAGGAGTAGCCGCCATTGGCCATTGGTCGATAGCCGAGCGATCCACTGGGGCAAGCGGCGAACTCGGCCGGGCCTGGGCGGGTCGTCTAAGCAGCTGCGGGCCACCGAAAGCGCCCGTTCATTGCAATGACCAGAGGACTTCCCATGCCAGAACCAACCGCGGTGATCTGTGGCGCGACTGCCGGTGTCGGCCGCGCCAGTGCCGAGGCCTTCGCCAGAGCCGGCTACCGCGTCGCGTTGATCGCGCGCGGCGAGCAGGGCCTGAGCGACACCCAGGCGCAGCTCGAAGCGCTGGGAGCCCGTGTGCTGGCGATCGCCGCCGATGTCGCCGATGCCCCGGCCTTGGAAGCGGCCGCCACGCGCGTCGAGGCCGAACTGGGTCCGATCGACGTCTGGGTAAACGCGGCGATGGCCACGGTGTTCGGCCCGTTCTCGGCACTCACCCCCGAAGAAATTCGCCGCGTCACCGAGGTGACCTACCTGGGCAGCGTGCACGGCACCCTGACCGCCCTGCGCCACATGCGCCCACGCAACCGCGGCACCATCGTGCAGGTCGGCTCGGCGCTGAGCTATCGCGCGATTCCGCTGCAGTCGGCCTACTGCGGGGCCAAGTTCGCCATCCGCGGCTTCATCGACTCGCTGCGCTGCGAGCTGATTCACGACCGCAGCGGCATTCGCTTGAGCATGGTGCAACTGCCGGCGCACAACACGCCGCAGTTCGACTGGGCACGCAACAAGGTCGGCTGGCGTGCACAGCCGGTGCCACCGATTCATACACCCGAGGTCGCCGCCCGTGCCGTTCTGCGGGCGGCCCGGGAAGCGCCGAGGGAATTGTGGGTCGGCACCGCCAGCCTGAAAGCGATCATCGGCACGCTGTTCATGCCCGGGCTGCTCGACCGCATGCTGGCCCGCCAGGCCTGGGACGGCCAGCTGATCCCCGAGCGTGAGCCCGAGGGCCGCCCCGACAACCTGTTCGAGCCCGTAGAGGGGCTGCACGCCACCGAGGGTCGCTTCGGCGACCAGGCGAAACCGCGGGCGATCGCCTTGAGCGCGGCGAGCGTCGGCAAGCTGGCGCTGGGCGCCGGCGCGCTGCTGGCGCTGGGTGCGGGTTGGGCGCTGGGCCGCCGCGGCCGCTGAGCCGGCTCAGCCCTGTGGCGGTCGTGGCGCACGTTTACGGCGGATGTTGATCCAGGAAAGCACGGCCAGCGCCAGCATGGCGCCGGTCATGTTGTAGTTGCCGATTGCCGCATAGCCGAGCGCGGCCAGCGAACAGGCGCCGAAGCCGATCCAGCGCACGGCAGCCATCATCCGCTCCACCGCCCGGCTGCGTGGCGCCGCCATCAGTGCGCACCACGCTGCATGCGCGCCAGCTCCTGCGCGTCATGGCTGCAGAACAGCGTGACCTCGTCGCGGTGCTCCAGCGACAGCGTCCACAGCCGGTGCTGATTGGCCAGCCGAGCGGTGCGATCGACCTCCATCATGCGCTGGTAGAAGCGCAGCCCCGGCGTGCAATGGCGCTCGTTGCGGCCGACCTCCTCGCGGAAGAAATAGGCGTCGCCGGCATGCAGTAACCAGCCGCTGTCGGTCTGCACGGCGACCCCGGCGTGACCATGGGTATGCCCCGTCAGCGGGATCAGCTGGATTTCCGGCGGCAGCCCGCGCAACTCGCGAACGGCCTGGAAGCCGAACCAGAGATCGCCGCCCGGCTCGTAGAACTGCCAGTGGCGCACCTCGTCCCACTGCCGGTGACGGTAGCGGCTGTGGCCGATGAAGCTGCGTGTCGCCCGGGCGGCATCCATCTCGCGCTGCAGCACGTGCACCTGGGCCTGCGGAAAATCCGACAGCCCCCCGGCGTGGTCGAAATCCAGGTGGGTGAGCACGATATGGCGCACGTCCTCGGCCGCGAAGCCGAGCCGGTGCAGCTGTTCCAGCGCGGTGTAGCGCGGCTCCAGGCGGATGTTGTTGAGCGCCCGGAAGAACGGACTGAGCCGCTCGCCGGGGCGCCGCATGTCTTCGGTGCCGAAACCGGTATCCACCAGCACCAGCCCGTGCTGGTCGGTTTCCAGCAGCAGGCAATGGCAGACCAGCTGCGCCGTCAGGCCCTTGCTGAAACCATCGAACAAGGCCCCGCCGAGCGGACACATGCAGCCACAGTTCAGGTGATGGATGCGCATGAAGACTCCTCGATCGGCATGCAGGCCGCGAAGGCCGGCCCTTACTGGTTCTGAGGTCACTGCCGCGACTGGAGTTCAGCCCGGTCGGCGGATACGCGGCGTCCTGCCTCGCCGCGCCGCGACGGCGGTGGTCTAAGCTGCCAGCAAGGGCACGACACTGTGCCGTGCCGCTGCCAGAGGACATCCGCCATGCCTCGCCATCCCGCCCGCTGGCTGCTGGTCCTGCTGCTCGCGCTCGCGGTCCAGAGCGCGAGTGCCGCCGATCCGGTGACGCTGCTGCGGGTCGATGGCGCCATCGGCCCGGCCAGCGCCGATTACATTCTGCGCGGCCTGCAACACGCCCGCGACGAGGGCGCACAGCTGGTGGTGCTGGAACTGGACACCCCCGGCGGGCTGGACACCTCCATGCGCGCCATCATCAAGGCGATTCTCGCCAGCCCCATTCCGGTGGCCACCTATGTCACCCCCAGCGGCGCCCGCGCCGCCAGCGCCGGCACCTACATGCTCTATGCCAGCCATGTCGCCGCGATGGCGCCGGGCACCAATCTCGGCGCGGCGACGCCGGTGCAGATCGGCGGCATGCCCGGTGCACCGCCGGAGCAGCCGAAGGGCGAGCGTGAAGACGACGCCAAGGCCTCCGGCGACGCCCTCGCCCGCAAGCAGGTGAACGATGCGGCGGCCTATATCCGCGGGCTGGCCCAGCTGCGCGAACGCAACGCCGAGTGGGCCGAGCAGGCGGTGCGCGAGGCGGTCAGCCTGTCGGCCAGCGAAGCCCTGAAACTCAAGGTGATCGATTACCTGGCGCGCGACGTGGCCGACCTACTGCGTCAGCTCGACGGCAAGACGCTGGCCACCATCGAGGGCGAGGTCAGGCTGCAGACGGCCGATGCGCGCCTGATCGAACACGCGCCGGACTGGAGGGTGCGCCTGCTGGCGGTGATCACCAACCCCAGCGTGGCGCTGATTCTGATGATGATCGGCATCTACGGGCTGATCCTCGAATTCTCCAATCCCGGCATGGGCGCCGGCGGCGTGCTGGGCGGCATTTGCCTGATCCTGGCGCTGTATGCGCTGCAGCTGCTGCCGGTGAACTACGCCGGGGTGGCGCTGATCCTGCTCGGCATCGCCTTCATGGTGGCCGAGGCCTTCCTGCCCAGTTTCGGTGTGCTCGGCATCGGCGGGGTCGCCGCGTTCGTCGCCGGCGCGGTGATTCTGATCGACACCGAGGTACCCGGCTTCGGCATTCCACTGTCGCTGATCGTGCCACTGGGCTTCGCCAGCGCGCTGCTGGTGTTCGCCATCGTCGCCATGGCACTGAAGGCGCGCCGCCAGCGGCTGGTCGGCGGTGATGCCGAGCTGATCGGCAGCCTGGCGCCGGTCACCGGCATCTCCGCGCAGGACCCGCACAGCGGCTGGGTGCATCTGCAGGGCGAGAACTGGCAGGTACGCAGCGCCACCCCGTTGCAGGTCGGCCAGCAGGTACGGGTGGTCGCCCGGGAGGGTCTGCAATTGAACGTCGCGGCACAGCCATCAAGCAATCGAGAGGAGCTGAACCATGGGTTATGAAATGAGTTTTCTGGTGCTGCTGGTGCTGGTCGTGGGGCTGCTCGCCTCGGCGTTCCGCATCCTGCGTGAGTACGAGCGCGGCGTGGTGTTCATGCTCGGGCGCTTCTGGAAGGTCAAGGGACCCGGCCTGATCATGATCATCCCTGGGCTGCAGCAGATGGTGCGGGTCGACCTGCGCACCCTGGTGCTGGACGTGCCGACTCAGGATGTGATCTCCCGTGACAACGTCTCGGTGAAGGTCAACGCAGTGGTGTACTACCGCGTGCTGGACGCGCAGAAGGCGATCATCCAGGTCGAGGACTATCACTCGGCCACCAGCCAGCTGGCGCAGACCACACTGCGCGCAGTGCTCGGCAAGCACGAACTGGACGACATGCTGGCCGAACGCGAGCAGCTCAACAATGACATCCAGCAAGTGCTCGATGCACAGACCGACGCCTGGGGGATCAAGGTGTCCAATGTCGAGATCAAGCACGTCGACCTCGACGAATCCATGGTCCGCGCCATCGCCCGCCAGGCCGAAGCGGAACGCGAGCGGCGCGCCAAGGTCATTCATGCAGAGGGCGAGCTGCAGGCTTCCGAGAAGCTGATGCAGGCCGCCGAAATGCTCGGCCGGCAATCGGGCGCCATGCAGCTGCGCTACATGCAGACGTTGAGCAACATCGCCGGTGACAAGAGCTCGACCATCGTTTTTCCGTTGCCCATCGAACTGCTGCAGGGCATCAAGAACCTCGACAGGAAATCCTGAGTGCATCCATCCGCCACGCTCCACCTGCCATGGCAGCCGCTGCGTCTGCTGCTGATCGCCCTGCTCGCCCTAACCCTGGGCGCCTGCGCGGCACTGTCCCCGCGCGACCCGCTCAACGTTCAGGTCGCCGGCATCCAGCCGCTGCAGGGCGAGGGCCTGGAGGCTCGCTTCCTGGTCAAGCTGCGCCTGCAGAACCCCAACGAGGGCGCCATCGACTACAGCGGCGTCGCCCTCGACCTGGAAGTCAACGGCCGACGGCTGGCCAGTGGCGTCAGCGACCAGCGTGGCACGGTGCCGCGCTTCGGCGAGAGCGTGCTCGAAGTACCGGTGACCATCTCGGCCTTTTCCGCGGCACGCCAGGCACTGGGCCTGGCCGAGAACATTGGCATCGACGCCGTGCCCTACGTGCTGCGCGGCAAGCTCGCCGGCGGCCTGTTCGGCACCCAGCGCTTCGTGGAGAAGGGCACCATCGATCTGTCCCCGGCACTGACGTCCCCCTATCGCCGCCCCTGAGTCATACGACCACATCACTAAAAACGCCACGATTCTCCGCCAACGGAGCGTTCGCTGGCGGCACCGTGCAAACCCAAGCCGCCAGCCAATTCCTCACTCTACCGCACGGATACCGGCGCACCGGCTTTTATCGCTCCGACCTTAGGCGACGTTGACAAGCCGCATGCCATCGCCATAATGCCTGCAGTCATATGACAACTGACGTCATTAGACTAGCCATGAAAAGGCACAGACCACCGCCCGCACGGTGGCCACACCGGGGCGGCCCATCAAGCAAGGGAGCACAACAATAATGACCCCACGCACCCCCTCGTCCGTCGCGCTGTTCGCTGGCGGCTGCATGACCCTCGCATCGCTCGGCTTCAGCACCGGCGTGCAAGCGGAAGGCTTCATCGACGATTCGACGCTGTCACTGAACCTGCGCAACTTCTATATCAACCGCAACTTCGTGAACCCCAACGCCCCGCTGAGCAAGGCGGAAGAGTGGACGCAGAGTTTCATCCTCAACTTCCAGTCCGGCTATACCCCCGGTCCGATAGGGTTCGGCGTGGATGCCCTGGGCCTGCTGTCGGTCAAGCTCGACGGCGGTGGCGGTACCTACGGCACCGGCCTGCTGCCGGTGCATGGCGCACCCGGCGATCGGCATCCGCCGGATGACTTCGGCCGCCTGGCGGTCGCGGCGAAGGCCAAGCTGTCCGAAACCGAAGTGCGTGTCGGCGAGTGGATGGTGGTACTGCCGATCCTGCGCTCGGACGACGGCCGATCGCTGCCGCAGACCTTCCAGGGCGGAATGATCACCTCCAAGGAGATCAAGGGCCTGACGCTCTACGGCGGGCAGATGCGGCAGAACAGCCCGCGCGACGACGGCAGCATGGACGATATGTTCTACGCCGGCGTCAGCTCCGACCGCTTCAACTTCGCCGGCGGCGAATACGAGCTTGGCGCCAAGACCAAGGTGGGCGCCTGGCATGCCCGTCTGGAAGACATCTACCAGCAGAACTATTTCCAGCTGCTGCACACCCAGCCGCTCGGCGAGGGCATGGCGCTGACCGCCAACCTCGGTTACTTCACCGGCAAGGAAGAAGGCAGCGCGCTGGCCGGTGACCTGGACAACAAGACCTACTCCGGCCTGTTCGGTCTGCAGGTGGGCGGCAATACCTTCTACGTCGGCTTGCAGAAAGTCAGCGGCGACAATGGCTGGATGCGCGTCAACGGCACCAGCGGCGGCACCCTGGCCAACGACTCGTTCAACTCCAGCTACGACAATGCCAACGAGCGCTCCTGGCAGCTGCGCCATGACTACAACTTCGCCGGCATGGGTATTCCGGGCCTGACCATCATGAACCGCTACATCAGCGGCGACCGCATCGAGGCTGGTGGCGTGGATGACGGCAAGGAATGGGGCCGCGAGTCGGAACTGGCCTACACGGTACAGAGCGGGCCGTTCAAGAGCCTCAACATCAAGTGGCGCAATTCCAGCATCCGTCGTGACTTCAGCACCAACGAGTTCGACGAGAACCGGCTGATCTTCAACTACCCGTTGTCCGTGCTGTAAGCGGTAGCGCTGTACGCAACCCTCCTCGCTCCGGTTGCGATCACTTTCTTTGGCCCGCCTAGGCGGGCCTTTTTTTGCCCGCCGCAGCGACCGTTGCGACTACCAGAGGCCCGACAACGCCGCGCCGGCGGCCAGCAGCGGCATCAGTGGCAGCACCCAGCGCGCGCGCCAGGCCAGCAGCAACGCCAGCAGAACCCCCGCGAGCATGACCAGGCAGAGCCAGATCACCGCGCCGATTTCGCCGCCCTGACTGGCGATGCACAACCACAGGGCGATGCCGAAGCAAACGGCCGCCATCGAACGCAGGATCACGGCTGCCGGTACGCGCCGGTCGGCGCGAAGCAGCTCGCTGCGATGTCGATTCATCCCCAGGCAGAGCAACATCATGCCCAGATAGCTCAACGCAAAAGCCGATAGCAGCATGCTCATGCCTCCTGTACGCGCGGCGAGCGGCGGCGTATGACGGCCGGTGTGCCTGCACCGTCCAGGCGCCATGCACAGGCGGCGCAGACCAGGCCGGCAGCGATCAGGAACAGATCCACCGAGGCCAGCGCCCAGTCGCCACGCCCGAGGCTGGCAAGCAAATGACCGCCAGTGGTCAGCCCGTTGACGAGCGGCAGGCCGAGAGCAAGCAGGGCGCCGAGCAGCAGCTGCCCGCGCAGCAGACGCCGCCCCTGCTGACGCCGCAGCACGGACCAGAGCGCGACCAGCAGCCAGGCGCCGGCGAACACCCAGCCTTCGGCGACCGCCCGCTCGGCGAAACCGGTCGGGATCAGCCGATTGCCCCACAGCAGCGCCAGACTGGCCAGCGGCAGCCCACCGAACACCGCGCCGTTCAGCGCCCGTACCCAGGGCAGGCTGCGGTCGCCGCGCTGCTCGCGCTTGGCGAGCCAGACCTGCAGCCCGCCGATCAGCATGGCGCAGCCGGCCAGCCCCATCAGCAGATACAGCAGACGCACCAGGGTGCCGCCGAACTGCGCCATGTGCAGGCCGGCCAGCCAGAGGTAGGCACGATAGCCGGTGGAGGCGTCCTGGCGGTTGAGCAGTTCGCCGCTGGTGGCGTCGTAGGTCAGGGTGTCCTGCGGCGAGGCGATGCGCGAACGATCACGGCGACGGATATCCACCACCGCCGAAGCATCGTCGGGATGATGCACGCTGACCCAGCCCACCTCGCCGCCACCCCACTGGCGCTGCGACTCGGCGATAAGCGCATCCAGCGAAACCGGTTTGCCGGCCGGCTGATGCAGCTCGTCGCGGTGATAGCTGCCCATCACCTCGCCAAAGTACTGCATGACATTGCCGGCGTAGCTCACCTGGGCCGCGGCCGGCATGTACGAGGCGACGAAGATCGCCACGCCGGTATAAGCCAGCACCAGATGGAACGGAAAGCCCACCACACCGAACAGGTTGTGCGCATCGAGCCAGGCGCGCTGGCCATTGGCCCGGGGCCGCAGGGTGAAGAAATCCTTGAAGATGCGCCGGTGGATGATCACGCCCGACACCAGCGCGACGAGCATGAACATGCCGGCCAGGCCGACGATGTACATGCCGACGTCACCGGCGTGGAGGTTGTAATGCAGCTTGAAGAAGAACTCGCCGCCAACGGTTTCCGCCATGGGCGTGGCCTGGCGACTGCGCGGGTCGAAGGCGACGTTGTGGATGGTCTCGGTGCCATCGACTTCCCAACCCAGCCGCCAGTAGGGCTCGCGCTCGGTGGGGCCGTGCATCCAGAACGCATGCAGCTCGTCGCTGACGTTCTGCTGCAGCCAGCCACGCACGTCGTCGGCGCCCAGGCTGGACGCCACGCCGTCGTGCAGCGCGGGGCGCATCCAGCGCGAGAGTTCCTTGTCGAAGCAGGCAATGGTGCCGGCGAAGATGATCACGAACAGCAACCAGCTCGGCAGCAAACCGCCCCAGGTATGCAGGCCGGCCATGCTTTGGCGCAACTTCATGGACGAACCCTCCAGTCGCCGGAAAGGAACGCGGCCAGGCACAGCACCGCGGTAACGCCG
This sequence comes from Stutzerimonas sp. LR2, assembly GCF_055755175.1. Lineage (NCBI taxonomy): Bacteria > Pseudomonadati > Pseudomonadota > Gammaproteobacteria > Pseudomonadales > Pseudomonadaceae > Stutzerimonas > Stutzerimonas sp. LR2. Next base: position 1,111,028 of record NZ_JBVTRR010000001.1, on the reverse strand, counting down.
ATGATCGGCAGCCAGATGCGGCCGGCGCTGCGCGCGGCGAACACATAGATCACCACGGCGGTCCAGACGGCGAAGCTGGCCAGACTGGAGAACACCACGCGATCTGGACGCGCCAGCGGCAGATAGACCGCGAGAAAGGCAGTCACCGCATAGGCCACCGCATAGCCGCCGACCAGCGCGGCGAGCACGCGGGAGGCGATGCCCCAGCGATTGTTGGATGCACTGCGACTCACTTGGAAGGTCCCTCCGTTGCAGGCCGGCTGACGGCGTTTGGCTCAGCGGCGATCAAAAGCTGTAGCTCGCCGTCGCTGTCAGGGTGCGACGGTTGCCGGTGAAGCAGTCGCCGCGTGACAGGCAGGTGGTGTAATAGGTTTCGTCTTCCAGGTTGGTGGCGTTGAGCGTGAGCGACCAGTCCTGGTAGGCGTAGCCGAGCATGGCGTCGAACAGCGTGGTCGACGGTGTCTTCAGGCTGTCGGTGCCATCCCAGCTGGCGCCGACGTAACGCACTCCGGCGCCGGCACTGAAACCGGGAATGCCGGCGATGCTGAAGCGATGCTGCGACCACAGCGAGGCCATGTGTTCCGGGACGCTGGCGATGCGCTTGCCCTGCTGGGCGACCGGTCCCTTGACCACTTCGCTGTCCAGGTAGGTGTAGGTGCCGATCAGGTCCCAGCTCCGGTTCATCTCCACCAGCCCTTCCAACTCCAGTCCCTTGACTCGCGCCTCGCCGGCCTGGATGGTGCTCAGCGGATTGGCCGGGTTGGGCATCTGCCGGTTCTTCTCACGCAGGTCGAACACCGCGGCGGTCAGCAGGGTGTTGCTGCCGACCGGCTGGTATTTCACGCCGAGTTCCCACTGCTCGCCCTCGAGCGGCTTGTAGGACTGCTGAGTGACGGTATCCAGTCCGATGATCGGGGTGAAGGACTCGCTGTAGCTGAGGTAGGGTGCCACCCCGTTGTCGAACAGATAGGTCAGGCCCACGCGGCCGGTCACCGCATCGTCCTTCTGCCGGGTGCCCTGCTCAACGCGAGTGTCAGCCCAGTCCTTGCGCAGGCCCAGAGTTGCCAGCCACTTGTCGAGACGAATCTGGTCCTGAACATAGAGGCCCTGCTGGGCAACGCGCTGCTGCGGGACATCGGAAAGCGTGATGCCGGACGGATCGAATGTGCCGTAGACCGGATCGTAAAGATCCAGCGGGGTGGCGGTTCCGCGAGCGGTCCTGCTATCGGTGACGGCGTGCCGGTAGTCCACACCGACGAGCGCGGTGTGCTGCAGCGGGCCGGTGTCGAAGCGCGATTCGGCCTGATGATCGGCGCTCCAGATGGTCACTTCCGGCTTGGAAATGGACCAGACGCGATTAACCGTGCGGTTGTCCGCATTGAGCACAGGCCCCCGCAGCAGGTCCCAGCCATACATGGTCTGGTAGCTGACCTTGCTCTTCTGCCAGCGCAGGTTCTGCCGCAGTGTCCAGGTGTCGTCGACACGCCAGGTCATCTGCGAGGTCAGGGCCTTCTGCTCGGTGTCGTACTCGTCGAATCCGGGCTCGCTGACGAAGCGCTCGCTGCCGATCTCGCCATAGGGTGCGCTGAGCACGGTGCCGCGGTGCGGCAGGAAGGAGCTGGTGGTGCCACCGTCGTCCTTCTGCACGTTGGCCATCAGTGTCCATTCGAACTGCTCGTTGGGGCGCCAGGTAAACGACGGCATGAACAACAGGCGGTTGTCCTTGGTGTGATCGACCTGAGTCTGGCTGTCGCGCTGAATCGCCACCACGCGATACAGCAGTGTGCCGTCGTCATCGAGCGGGCCAGTGCTGTCGAAGGCGATCTGCTTGCGGTCGAAACTGCCGTACTGCAGCTGCAGCTCATTCTTCTGTTCCGCCTGCGGACGCTTGCTGACCAGGCTGAGCAGACCGCCCACCGAACTCTGACCGTAGAGCATCGACGACGGCCCCTTGAGCACTTCGATACGCTCCAGGGTAAAGGGGTCGGTGCGGGTGTTGGTGTAGGAGCCGACGCTCTGCTGCAGGCCGTCCAGGAAGATGGTCGGCGACACGCCGCGCACCAGCGAGAAATCACCGCGACTGTCGAAGCCATAGGCCTCGCCACGCATGCCCGCCACGTAGCGCAGCGAGTCCTGGATGGTCAGCGAACCCTGGTCGCGGATGCGATCGGCGGTGATCACGCTGATCGACTGCGGCGTCTCGATGATCGGCGTGTCGGTCTTGGTCGCGCTGACGCTACGCTTGGCGACGTAGCCTTCCACCGGGCCGTTGCCCCGCTCGGTCTCGCGCGACGCGGTAATCTGCTGTGCCTCCAGCTCGACCGCCTCCTGCGCCTCGACGGCGAAGCAGGCAACCAGCACGGGCAGACCCAGCACCAGCGGGCGCAACGAAAACGGGGGCGAAGCGACGGCGAGACTCATGGCGTTCTTCCTTGCTGTGCATAGAAACGCGCATGATATTGATAAATGTTTTCATTTAGAAGATGTGTTTTGTCTGATCATGGCCGTGTCGGCTTCAACGGAGCGTCCTGCCTTCGCTGATGGCGGGCGCCGACAGTCGCAGCGCACTCATTCGGCCGCTGGCGCGACAAGCAGTCGGCAATGACGAATCAGGGTCTGCCCGGGTGCGAGGACCTCCAGCCCTTCCCCGCCACGACCGAGCGCGCCATTGGCGTGGGATACCGGCTCCACGGCGATGAAGCCCTGGGCAGCCGACGGGGTGTAGACGACCAGGTGCTGCAGCCCTGGACCTGCCTCGATCGCCAGGCTTAGCCGCTGTGCTGGCCAGCGGAGCCGGGCCTGACCATTCCAGCCGACAAAATTGTTGTCCAGCCCCGGCTCGTTCACGGCGCGCAGCTGGCTGAAATCCCAGCTAGCCGGGATCGTCGTCTGGCGCAGCGGCAACTGCTGCTCGTCGGCCAGCCAGACCGCCTCGGCAGCGAACTGCAGCTCGACACCGGCATGCCGCGGAAAGTACGGGTGCCAGCCGAGCCCCGCCGGCATTGGCCGGCTGTCGCGGTTGTGCAGCCGCAGCTCCAGTGCCAGACCCTCGTCCAACAGCTGCAGCCGCTGGCTGAGGTGGAAGGCGAACGGCCAGTCCGCGGCGTTCTCGTCCTGGCTCGGTTCGTGAGTCAGGCTCAGCAGAAGGTGATCGGCACCCTGCTCGTCCAGCTGCCAGACCCGCTTCCAGGCCACGCCATGGATCGGCAAGGCGTGATCGGCCGAGTTGCGGCGCAGGTGATGGGCGCTGCCGTCGAAGTCGAAACGGCCGGCGGCGATCCGGTTGGAATATGGCGCCAGCACGAAGCAGCCCGTGCGCCGCACCTGCTCGCTGCCGTCCCAGGGCCGCAGCAGGTCGAAGCCCTCGAAGGCGAAACGGGTGATCGCCCCGCCCAGCGTTGGGCAGACCGCGAGCTGGAAACCGCCACGGGCAAGGTGGAGTTCATCGAGGACCAGCATGTCGTCTCTCCTGGCAATGGCGTAACGCGCCGGCACATCCGCTTTCATGGAAGCGGCCCGACCGCGAAAGGGCCGGCAAAGCCAGTCAGACCGGCGTCACCAGCTGCCCCTCGGCGAGGAAGCGTTGCAGATTGGCCAGCACCAGGTCCTCCATCGCACCGCGGGTTTCCCGGGTGGCGCTGCCGATATGCGGCAGCAGGACCACGTTGTCCATGCCCAGCAGCGCCTCGGGCACCTGGGGTTCCTGGGCGAACACGTCCAGCGCCGCGCCGCCGAGGCGGCCGGCCTGCAGCGCGTCGACCAGCGCCGGCTCGTCCACCACGGAACCACGCGCGACATTCACCAGCAGCCCTTCCGGGCCGAGCGCCTCGAGCACGTCGCGGTCCACCAGGCCGCGGGTCTGAGGACCGCCAACGCAGGTCAGCAGCAGCACGTCGGCCCAGCGCGCCAGCTCCACCAGGCTGCCGGCATATTCGTAGGGGCAGTCGGTGAGCGGCCGACGGTTGTGGTAACGCACCGGCATGGCGAAGCCCTCGGCGCGGCGGGCCACCGCCAGGCCGATGCGGCCGAGCCCGAGAATGCCGAGACGGCTGCCGGTGACCCGGCGTGCCAGCGGCAGGTTGCCGTTCAGCCAGCCGCCGGCACGGACGAAGCGATCGGCGCAGCTCAGCTGCCGGCGGCCGTCGATGATCAGCCCCATGGCGAGGTCGGCGACACAGTCGTTGAGCACCTCCGGCGTGTTGCTGATGGCGATGCCACGGGCCTGCGCCGCCGGCACGTCGATGGGGTCGTAGCCGACGCCGAAGCTGACGATGGCCTTGAGCGCCGGCAGCCGCGCCATCAGCTCGGCCGAGCAGCCGAAGCGCGAACCAGTGACCACCACTTCGATCGCTTCGGCCACTTCATCCAGGCGCGCGGCGGTTTCGTCCTGCCACAGCGGCAGAATGTCGTAGCGGCTGGCCAGTTCACGATCGAGCCGCGCCGACAGCGGCGCGACCTGCAGCAGATAAGCCATGGTGTTCTCCTCGCTGGGCCGGTTCACAGCACCTTGCCCGGGTTCATCAGCCCCTTGGGGTCCAGGGTGTCTTTGAGTGCGCGCATCAGCGCCTGTTCGAGCGGGTTCTTGTAGTGCCGGGCGGCTTCGCGCTTGGCCTGGCCGAGGCCGTGCTCGGCGCTGATGCTGCCGTTCAGCGCCAGCGTGGCGTCGAACACCTGCCCGGTCAGCTGCGGCGACTGCGCCAGGAAAGCGGCATCCTCCATGCCCGGCGGCTTGCTCAGGTTGTAGTGCAGGTTGCCGTCGCCGACATGTCCGTAGCAGACGATCCGCACGCCGGGCAGAGCTTCCTGCAACCGGGCGCCGGTGCCGGCGATGAACGCCGGGATGCTGCTGATGGGCACGCTGATATCGTGCTTGAGGCTCGGCCCTTCATGGTTCTGCGCCTCGGATATGCCCTCGCGCAGCCGCCAGAGCGCGGCGGCCTGAGCCTGGCTGGAAGCGATCACCGCGTCCTGCAGCAGCCCCAGTTCGACGCCCTCGCCCAGCGCGACCTGCAATGTCTCGTCGAGGGCGGCAGCGGCGGCCGGGTCGCTCAACTCGACCAGCAGGTACCACGGATAGACCGTATCGAACGGATCGACGCTGCCGGGTTGATGACGCAGCACGAAGTCGAGGCTCTGCCGCGACATCAGCTCGAAGCCACTCAGGCGCTCACCGCAGCACCCGCGCAGGGTGCCGAGCAGCGCCACCGCCGACTCGGCATCGGCCAGCGCCGCCCAGGCGGTGGCCCGCCAGCGGATCGCCGGATAGAGCTTGAGCACCGCCGCGGTGATGATGCCCAGCGTGCCCTCCGCACCGATGAACAGCTGCTTGAGGTCGTAGCCGGTGTTGTCCTTGCGCAGCCCGCGCAGGCCGTTCCAGATCTGCCCGTCCGGCAGCACCACCTCGAGGCCAAGGGTCAGCTCGCGCATGTTGCCGTAGCGCAGCACGGCGGTGCCGCCGGCATTGGTCGCCAGATTGCCGCCGACCGTGCAGCTGCCTTCGGCGCCCAGCGATAGCGGGAACAGCCGGCCGGCCTCGGCGGCGGCTTGCTGCAGCCGGGCGAGAATCACCCCGGCCTCGACGGTGACGGTGTCGTTGTGCACGTCCAGCTCGCGGATGCGCTGCATGCGCGCCAGCGACAGCACCAGCTGCTCGCCCGAGGCATCCGGGATCGAGCCACCGCACAGGCCGGTATTGCCGCCCTGCGGCACCAGCGCCCCGCCGGCCTGCTGGCACAGGCGCACCGCCGCGGCGACCTCGTCGGTGCTGGCCGGGCGCAGTACCGCCGCGGCCTTGCCGCGGTAGGCGTTGCGCCAGTCGCTGAGATAGGGCGCCATGCGCTGCGGGTCGCGCAGCAGGCCGGCATCACCAAGCACGGCGTGCAGGCGCTGGAGCAGTGCGTCGTCCACGGCCGTCTCCTTCAGGTGATGGGCGCCGGGTTGAACAGCACCAGGTCATTGTGCAGGCGGTGCCGTTCGGCCCAGGTCTTGCGGCGGCCGCTGGCGACGTCCAGGTAGTAGTGGAACAGTTCCCAGCCGAGCGCCTCGATGCTCGCGCGGCCGGTGGCGATGCGCCCGGCGTCGATATCGATCAGGTCAGGCCAGCGCTCGGCCAGCTCGGTGCGCGTCGCCACCTTGACCACCGGCGCCATGGCCAGGCCGTAGGGCGTACCGCGGCCGGTGGTGAACACGTGCAGGTTCATCCCGGCGGCCAGCTGCAGCGTGCCGCAGACGAAGTCGGACGCCGGGGTGGCGCAGAAGATCAGGCCCTTTCGCTCGACGCGCTCGCCCGGCCCGACCACGCCGTTGATGGCGCCACTGCCGGATTTGACGATGGAGCCCAGGGACTTCTCGACGATGTTCGACAGCCCGCCCTTCTTGTTGCCCGGCGTGGTGTTGGCGCTGCGGTCGGCGGCGCCGCGCTCCAGGTAGCGGTCGTACCAGCCCATCTCGGCGATCAGCGCATCGGCGACCTCCGGCGTTTCGGCGCGGGCGGTGAGCATGTACACCGCATCGCGCACCTCGGTGTTCTCCGAGAACATCACCGTGGCCCCGGCACGCACCAGCAGGTCCGCCGCATAGCCCAGCGCCGGATTGGCGGTAATGCCGGAAAAGGCGTCGCTGCCGCCGCACTGCATGCCGAGGATCAGCTCGCTGGCCGGCACCGTTTCGCGGCGGCGCTGGTCGAGCTTCTTCAGCCGCGTTTCGGCCAGGGCCATGATCTGCTCGATCATCTCGCCGAAGCCGCTGTTCGACTCCTGCAGGCGGTACAGCCAGGGGTCGCGCAGGTCCACCGAGGGATCGCCCTCGTGCATCACCTGCTCGGCCTGCAGCTTCTCGCAGCCGAGGCTGATGACCAACGCTTCGCCGCCGAGGTTCGGGTTGCGCGCCAGGTTGCGCACGGTGCGGATGGGGATGTAGGCGTCACGGGCGTTGATCGCCACGCCGCAGCCGTAGCTGTGGGTCAGGGCGACCACGTCGTCGACGTTCGGGTATCTGGGCAGCAGCTCATCGCGGATGCGCTTGACCGCATGCTCCAGCACGCCGGTGACGCACTGCACCGTGGTGCTGATGCCGAGGATGTTGCGCGTGCCGACGGTGCCGTCGGCGTTGCGGTAGCCCTCGAACGTGTAGCCCTCGAGCGGGTCGAGACGGGCCGGCACAGCGGTGGCACGCGGCAGGCTGTCCAGCGGCGGTGCACTGGGCATCCGCAACTGGGTTTCCTTGACCCAGCTGCCACGGCGCAGGGGTTCGAGGGCATAACCGATGATCTGTCCGTAGCGGCGCACCGGCTCGCCTTCACCGATGTCCACCAGCGCGACCTTGTGGCTCTGCGGAACGGCCTCGACCGTGACCAGCCCGCCCTCGAACTGCGCACCGACCGGCACGCCGCCGTCATTGACCACCACGGCGACGTTGTCCGCCTCGTTCAGGCGGATGCAGCGCGGAGAATCCTGGTGGGGAATCAGTTGCACGGTTTCGCTCATGTCTGCTCCGGTTGGTCCGGTTGTTGTTCTGTTCGGCGATCGCCGAGGATGCCATGCATGGCCGACCTCGGACGGCGGACGGCCGAAGCCGCCCGCCGGAGCCCGCCTGGCGAGCGCGCCTCAGCGCACCATGCACGGCTTCTTGTTGTTGAAGGTCCAGTTGGGGATCAGGTACTGCATGGCGATGGCGTCATCGCGGGCACCCAGGCCTTTCTCCTGGTAGTGGGCATGCGCCTGCTCCAGGGCATCCCAGTCCAGCTCGACGCCCAGCCCCGGCTTCTGCGGCACCGCGACCTTGCCGCCGACGATCTTCAGCGGCTCACGGGTCAGGTGCTGGCCGTCCTGCCAGATCCAGTGGGTGTCGATGGCGGTGACGCGACCCGGCGCGGCGGCCGCCACGTGGGTGAACATCGCCAGGGAGATGTCGAAGTGGTTGTTCGAGTGCGAGCCCCAGGTCAGGCCGAAGTCGGCGCACATCTGCGCCACGCGCACCGAGCCGGCCATGGTCCAGAAGTGCGGGTCGGCCAGTGGGATGTCCACCGAGTGCAGGCACACCGCGTGGCTCATCTGCCGCCAGTCGGTGGCGATCATGTTGGTCGCGGTGGGCAGACCGGTGGCGCGGCGGAACTCGGCCATCACCTCGCGGCCGGAATAGCCGTTCTCGGCACCGCAGGGGTCTTCGGCATAGGCCAGCACGCCGTGCAGGTCGCGACACAGGCCGATGGCTTCGTCCAACGACCAGGCGCCGTTGGGGTCCAGGGTCACGCGGGCGTCGGGGAAGCGCTGGGCCAGGGCGCGGATCGCCTCGACTTCCTCTTCGCCGCGCAGTACGCCGCCCTTGAGCTTGAAGTCCTTGAAGCCGTAGCGCTCGTAGGCCGCCTCGGCCTGGCGGACGATGCGCTCCGGCGTCATGGCCTCCTCGTTGCGCACGCGAAACCAGGCGTCGTCGGCACTGGATTCGTCGCGGTAGCCGAGGTCGGTCCTGTTGCGATCGCCGATGAAGAACAGGTAGCCGAGCATTTCCACTTCGTCACGCTGCTGGCCTTCGCCGAGCAAGGCGGCGACCGGCACCTCGAGGTGCTGGCCGAGCAGGTCGAGCAGCGCCGACTCCAGCGCGGTGACGGCGTGAATGGCGATGCGCAGGTCGAAGGTCTGCAGGCCGCGGCCGCCGGCGTCACGGTCGGCGAAGGCGCGGCGCACCTTGCCGAGCAGCGCGTTGTACTGGCCGATCGGTTCGCCGACCAGCAGGGCACGCGCATCGTCGAGGGTCTGGCGGATGGCTTCGCCGCCCGGCACTTCGCCGACGCCGACGTGGCCGGCGCTGTCCTTGAGGATGAGGATGTTGCGGGTGAACCAGGGCCCATGGGCGCCGCTGAGGTTCATCAGCATGCTGTCCTGCCCGGCGACGGGCACGACGGTGAGTTCGGTGATGCGGGGGGTGCCCGACATGGCGGTGGTCATGGGTGTCCCTCTGTTGTTCTTGTGGGGATGCGGCGCCCACCGGGGGCGCCGTGACGCAGTCTTGCGGCCGGACCTTTCGGCCGGCTTTCAACATCAGCCGATATAGGTGGTCTTCACCGTGGTGTAGAACTCCTGGGCGTAGCGACCCTGTTCGCGCGGGCCATAGGACGAGCCTTTGCGGCCGCCGAACGGCACGTGGTAATCCACCCCGGCGGTGGGCAGGTTGATCATCACCATGCCGGCCTGGGCGTGGCGCTTGAAGTGGTTGGCGTATTTCAGCGAGGTGGTGCAGATACCGGCGGACAGGCCGAACTCGGTGTCGTTGGCCATGGCCAGCGCCTCGTCGTAATCCCTGACCTTCACCACGTTGGCCACCGGGCCGAAGATTTCCTCGCGGCTGATGCGCATGTTCGGGTTGCTGTCGACGAACAGCGTCGGCGCCAGGAAGTAGCCGTCGGTGCCGCAGGTCACCTGCTCACCGCCACAGGCCAGGCGCGCGCCCTCCTGCTTGCCGATCTCGATGTAGCGCAGGTCCTGCTCCAGCTGGGCCTGGGACACCACCGGACCGACGTCGACGCCCTGCTCCAGCGCCGGGCCAACCTTGATCTTGCTGATGCGCTCGATCATCGCCTCGACGAAACGGTCGTAGATGCCTTCGGTGACGATGATTCGGCTGGAGGCCGTGCAGCGCTGGCCGGTGGAGTAGAAGGCGCTCTGGGTGCACAGCTCGACGGCGACCTTGAGGTCGGCGTCGTCCAGCACGATCTGCGGGTTCTTGCCGCCCATCTCCAGCTGCACCTTGGCGCCGCGCGCCACGCAGGCCTGGGCGATGCCGCGACCGACGCCCACCGAACCGGTGAAGCTCACGGCATCGACGTCCCTGGCGTTGACGATGGCCTCGCCGACCTCACGGCCGCGGCCCATCACCAGGTTGAACACGCCGGCCGGGAAGCCCGCCCGGGAGATGATCTCGGCGATGGCCCAGGCGCAGCCCGGCACCAGGTCGGCCGGCTTGATCACCACGCAGTTGCCGAAGGCCAGCGCCGGGGCGATCTTCCAGGCAGGGATGGCGATGGGGAAGTTCCAGGGGGTGATCAGGCCGACCACGCCCAGCGGCTCGCGGGTGACCTCGACGCCGACCCCGGGGCGCACCGACTGCAGCGTCTCGCCAGCCTGGCGCAGGCACTCGCCGGCGAAGAACTTGAAGATATTGCCGGCACGGGCGACTTCGCCGATGGCTTCCGGCAGGGTCTTGCCCTCCTCGCGGGCCAGCAGCGTGCCGAGCTCTTCGCGGCGGGCGAGGATTTCCAGGCCGACCTTTTCCAGCGCATCGGCGCGCGCCTGGATGCCGAAGCTGGCCCAGGCCGGGAAGGCGCGGCGGGCGGCGGCGATGGCCTGCTCAACCTGGGCGGCATCGGCCTGGGCGTATTCGCCGATCACGTCCGACAGGTCGGAGGGGTTGACGTTGGCCTGGTAGCGATCCGAGGCGACCCACTGGCCGTCGATGTAGTTGTCGTAGCGTTGTACGTCAGCCATACAAACTGTCCTCTGGTGATGCCCGGCGCGACCGTGCGGCACAGCGGCGCCAGGAGGTCGGAAAAGGCCGCGCTTACTGCGCGCCCTGCTGTTCGATCAGCACCGCCAGGCGCTGGTACTCGTCTGGCTTCAGCTCGGTCAGCGGTGCGCGGACCGGGCCGGCGTCGAAGCCGGAGATGCGGGCGCCGGCCTTGACGATGCTGACCGCATAGCCCTTGCAGCGGTTGCGGATCTCCAGATACGGCAGGAAGAAGTCATCGATCAGCTTGCCGACGGTTTCATGATCCTCACGGGCGATGGCCTGATAGAAATCCATGGCGGTCTTCGGAATGAAGTTGAACACCGCCGAGGAATACACCGGCACGCCCAGTGCCTTGTAGGCCGCGGCATAGACTTCCGCGGTCGGCAGGCCGCCGAGGTAGCTGAAGCGGTCGCCGAGGCGGCGACGGATCGACACCATCAGCTCGATATCGCCCAGGCCGTCCTTGTAGCCGATCAGGTTCGGGCAGCGCTCGGCCAGCTGCTCCAGGTGCGTCGCGGTCAGGCGGCAGACGTTGCGGTTGTACACCACCACGCCGATGTTGACCGACTTGCAGACCTGCTCGACGTGGGCGGCCACGCCTTCCTGGCTGGCTTCGGTGAGGTAGTGCGGCAGCAGTAGCAGCCCCTTGGCGCCCAGGCGCTCGGCCTCCTGAGCCATCTGAATGGCCAGCCGGGTGGGACCACCGACGCCGGCGAGGATCGGTACGGTGCCGGCGCAGGTGTCGACGGCGGTCTTGATGATCTCGCTGTACTCGCGCGGCTCCAGCGAGAAGAACTCACCGGTGCCACCGGCGGCGAACAGCGCCGAGGCGCCGTACGGCCCGAGCCACTCCAGGCGCTTGACGTAGCCGGCGCGGTTGAAGTCGCCCTGCGCATCGAAATCGGTGACCGGGAACGACAGCAGGCCGGAGGAAAGGATGGCCTTCAATTCTTGTGGATTCATTATTCGACATCCTGAATGCGTGTTGTGGAGGTACAAGGGCATCAGCCTTGAGATACGTTATCGTACAACTACAAATAGTCCAACCGTTTTTTCTTCGCATTTTTTCAAGCCTTGAAAGCTGACCGAAAGCTTGCTCCGCTCCACTGCCAGAGCCTTCGCATTAGCTGTGCATTAACTGTAGAGCGTATCCCTCCACGCGACATGACCTGCCAGTCAGCTGCCCCGCGAGCGATGACGATTTCGTTTGACAGGCGCCAGAACGGGCTGTAAAAAATCCTACATGTCGTACGACGACCTATGACCACAATAACAATAGCGAGGCCCCGGACATGTGCCGCAACCGCCCGATCCCTGCGCAGCCATCGGCTGCCGACGCCACCCGCCGCCGTACCGCCGCACCCGCACGGCAAGCCGCCGCAAGCCTGCTGACCGGCAGCCTCGGCCACGGAGGTCGCGCACGATGAACCTGCAGGCCCGTGCAACGCCCCGCGTCCAGAGCATGCAGGTCATTCCCGTGGCCGGCCACGACAGCATGTTGCTCAACCTCTGCGGCGCCCACGCCCCCTACTTCACCCGCAACCTGGTGCTGCTTACCGACGATGTCGGCAACACCGGCATCGGCGAAGTACCGGGTGGCGAAGGCATCCGCCAGGCACTGGAGCGCTGCCGGCCGCTGGTCATCGATCAGCCGATCGGCCTCTACAACCGCACGCTCAACCGTCTGCGGAATGCCATTGCCGGCAACGCCGCCGGCACCCCGCAGGCGACCCGCCACGAGGTGACCTCCGAAGCCGAGGCCGCCGTGCTGCGCCAGCCGCACGAGATCAACCTGCGCCTGGACAACGTCATCACCGCGGTCGAGGCCGCGCTGCTCGACCTGCTCGGCCAGCACCTGCAGGTGCCGGTAGCCGAGCTGCTGGGCAGCGGTCAGCAACGTGACGCGGTGCCGATGCTGGCCTACCTCTTCTATATAGGCGATCGCCAGCGCACCGACCTGCCCTATCTGGCCAGCACCGGTGAGGATTGGTATCACCTGCGCCATCAGCAGGCGCTGACCCCTGATGCGATCGCCCGTCTGGCCGAGGCCGCCGCAGCGCGCTACGGCTTCGCCGACTTCAAGCTCAAGGGCGGCGTTATGCGGGGCGCGGAGGAGATGCAGGCGATCGCCGCGATCAAGGCGCTCTTCCCCGATGCCCGCGTCACCCTCGACCCCAACGGCGCCTGGTCGCTGGACGAGGCCATCGCCCTGTGCAAAGGCCAGGGTCACCTGCTGGCCTACGCCGAGGACCCCTGCGGCCCGGAAAACGGCTACTCCGGCCGCGAGATCATGGCCGAGTTCAAGCGCGCCACCGGCATTCCCACCGCCACCAACATGGTCGCCACCGACTGGCGGCAGATGGGCCACTCGCTGCGCCTGGAGTCGGTGGACATCCCGCTGGCCGACCCGCACTTCTGGACCATGCAGGGCTCGGTGCGCCTGGCACAGATGTGCGAGCAGTTCGGCCTGACCTGGGGCTCGCACTCGAACAACCACTTCGATGTTTCGCTGGCGATGTTCACCCACGCCGCAGCTGCCGCGCCGGGGCGCATCACCGCCATCGACACCCACTGGATCTGGCAGGAGGGCCAGGAGCGCCTGACCCGCGAGCCACTGCAGATCGTCGGCGGCCAGGTCCGCGTGCCCGACCGCCCGGGCCTGGGCATCGAGCCGGACATGGATCGGATCATGGCCGCCCACGAGTTGTACAAGAAGGTCGCCAGCGGCGCCCGCGACGACGCCATGGCGATGCGTTACCTAGTGCCTGGCTGGACCTACGACCCGAAGAAACCCAGCCTCGGCCGCAATACCTGAACCCGCTGCCCAAACCCGGAGAACTCCAATGAAAACAATATTCCGCGCCTCCCTCCTTTCCGCCCTCGTTGGCATTGCCGGTCTCGCTGCTGCAACCACCACGATGGCCGCCGAGGTGAAATGGCCGACCCGCCCCGTGCAGGTGGTGGTGATCGCCAACCCTGGTGGCGACACCGACTTCAATGCCCGCACCATGGCCAAGTACTTCAACCAGATCACCGGCAAGAGCATGGTGGTGACCAACATCGCCGGCGGCGGCGGCACCCTTGCAGCCGAGCAGGTCAAAGGCGCGGCGGCCGATGGCAACACCATCCTCTTCACCCACCCGGGCCAGCTGATCGTCAACGAGGTTGCCGGCCTCACCGAGGACAGCTACGAGACCTTCGACGTGTCCTGCATCGCCGGCGTCGACAAGAGCACGGTGTTCGTCGCCTCCAAGCAGTCCGGCGTGACCAGCATGCAGGACCTGATCGACAAGTCGAAGGCCAAGCCGGGCAGCATCACCTACGGCACCGAGATGGGCAGCTTCTCCCACGTGCAGGGGCTGATGCTGGAGAAGCTGACCGACATCAAGCTGAAGATGGTCGACGGCGGCACCGTGTCCGACCGCGTGGTGGGCATGCTCGGCGGCCGCCTGGACCTGGGCGCGATCACCTACGGCTCGGTGCAGGACTACGTCAGCGGCGGGCAGATGGTCGCCCTCGGCCAGCCCAACGACGAGCGCAACCCGCTGCTCGGCGACGTGCCGACGCTCAAGGAGCAGGGCCTGGACATCACCATGGACAAGCCCTACGTGGTGGCCTTCCCGAAGGGCACCGACCCGGCCATCGTGAAGAAGATGGCCGACGTCATGAAGCAGATCACCGAAATCCCCGAGTACGCCGAGGACCTGAAGAAGTTCAAGCAGCCGGTGGCCTACTACGGCACCGACGAGGCCAAGCAGATCCTGGCCAAGACCCGCGAAGACTTCATGCAGTTCAAGGACGAGCTGCGTCAGGCCAAGAAATAAACCCGACGCAGCGCCAGCCGGCCGCACGGGCCGGCTGGCCGCTCCGCTTCGCGTACGGAGGTTTGCCATGACCACTGCGAACAAGAAAGAACTGATCATCGGCGTGGCCATGCTCGGCGCCAGCGCCACCTACATGGTGATGGCCTATCGGCTGCCCGGCCACGAAGGCATCGATGCCGCCACGGTCCCCTTCCTGCTGGCCGCCCTGCTCTCCCTGCTCGGCGTCTTCCAGGTCGTCAGCGCGTTCGCCAGCAGAACCCAGCCGGCGAGTGATAGCAGCGCCGCCACGCAGGACGAACCCGCGCCCACCGTGATCGAGCCCGCCACGGTGCTCAAGACCCTCGGTCTGATCCTGCTCTACGTGGTGCTGCTGGGACCGGTGGGCTTTCCCATCATGACCACGCTCTACCTGTACCTGCAGTTCATCGTGCTGACGCCGGTGGATCGCAAGATTCGCCACCTGCCCTATGCCGGCATCGCGCTGGTCACGTCCATCGTCATCTATCTGCTGTTCCGCGAGGCCTTCGATCTGTTGCTGCCCGCCGGCCTGCTGAATTTCCTCTGAGGAATCGACCATGCTCGAATTACTGCAGCAAGGCTTCGGTGCCGTCTTCTCGCTCAACATCCTGATCCTGATGTTCCTCGGCGTCGCCGTCGGCATCGTGTTCGGCGCCGTGCCCGGTCTGTCCGCGACCATGGCGGTCGCCCTGTGCCTGCCGCTGACCTTCACCATGGGTCCGCAGGCCGGCCTGTCGTTGCTGGTTGCCCTGTTCATCGGCGCCACATCCGGCGGCCTGATCTCGGCGATCCTGCTGAAGATTCCCGGCACACCATCGTCCATCGCCACGGTGTTCGATGGCGGCCCGCTGATGGAGCAGGGCCTGGGCGTGAAGGCGCTCGGCGTCGGCATCGTGTTCTCCTTTCTCGGCACCATCTTCAGCATCATCGCGCTGATGTTCATCGCCCCGCAGCTGGCCAAGGTGGCGCTGAGCTTCGGCCCGCACGAATACTTCGCCATCGCGGTGTTCTCCCTGACGCTGATCGCCACCCTGTCGGCCGGCTCCATGGTCAAGGGGCTGTTCGCCGGCACCCTCGGCATCGCCGTGTCCACCGTCGGCATCGCGCCGGTGGAGGCGGTGCGCCGCTTTACCTTCGGCCTCAGCGAACTGAACGGCGGCTTCTCCATGCTCACGGTGATGATCGGCATGTTCGCCGTCGCCGAGGTCATCAAGCTCGCCGAAACCGGGCGGCACGCCGCGCGCAGCAAGGTCGGCTCGGTGAGCATGAAGCACATCAAGGGCTTCGGCTTCTCGCTCAGGGAGTTCCGCCAGGAGCTGCCCAACGCCAGCCGCTCGGGCCTTATCGGCTTGGCGGTGGGCATCCTGCCGGGCATCGGCGCCGGCACCTCCAACCTGCTCTCCTACATCGTCGCGAAGAAGCGCGCCAAGCAGCCGGAAACCTATGGCAAGGGCAACATCGGCGGCGTGGTCGCCAGCGAGACCGCCAACAACGCCGGCATCGGCGGCGCCATGATGCCGCTGATGACCCTGGGCATCCCCGGCGACACCACCACGGCGATCCTGCTCGGCGGCTTCCTGATCCACGGCATCCAGCCCGGCCCGCTGCTGTTCGTCAGCCAGGGCCCGCTTGTCTACACCATCTTCGCTGCGCTGCTGGTGGCCTCGGTGATGATGCTGTTCATGGAGTTCTACGGCCTGCGCCTGTTCATCAAGCTGCTCGACGTGCCCAAGCACATCCTCCTGCCGATCATCCTGGTGCTCTGTGTGGTCGGCGCGTTCGGCCTCTCCAGCCGGCTGTTCGACGTCTGGTCGATCCTGCTGTTCGGGCTGCTCGGCTACGGCTTCGTCAAGGCGGGGATGCCGGTCGCGCCCTTCATCATCGGCTTCATCCTCGGCCCGATGGCCGAAACCAACCTGCGCCGCGGCCTGATGCTGTCCGATGGCAACTTCGCCGCCTTTGTCAGCAACCCCATCGCCGCGACCTTCCTCGGCCTGGCCCTGGCCTTCGTGCTCTGGCAGCTGTACAGCGCCGTGCGGCCACGCAGCGGTGCCATCGCCCAGGCCCTGCGTACCTGAACCGACGCCCCTCATCCGGCCGGAGGAGGGGTTTGGCTCAGCCGCGCCGACCGAACGCATCGCTTGCCAGCGTCCAGCCCGCCACCCGCTCGCTGAGGCTCAGCCCCAGTCCGAGCTGGGTCGGCACCTGGATGCAGCCCCCGCTGATCTCGAGCCGCTCCTCGAACAGCGGCTCCAGCCATTCGAAGTGTTCGACCCAGGCCACGTGTTCGTAGGCGGCCGCGAGGTGGATATGCAACTCCATGACGAAATGCGGCGCCAGCACCAGCCCACGTCGCCGCGCCGCCTCGGCCACCTGCAGGAACGGGGTGATGCCGCCGATACGCGGGGCGTCGTGCATGATTACATCCACCGCGCCGCGCTCGACGAAGGCACAGGCGTCGGACGCACTGGCGAGCATCTCGCCGCTACCGACCGGGGTGACCAGCTGCGCGGCCAGGGCGGCATGGCCGTCCAGATCGTGGGCATCCAGTGGTTCCTCGATCCACGCCAGCTCCAGCTCCTCCAGCGCGCGCCCCATGCGCAGCGCGGTGGTGCGGTCCCATTGCTGGTTGACGTCGACCATCAGTGCCACATCCGCCCCCAGCGCCTCGCGCAGCGCCCGCACGCGGCGCAGGTCCTCGCGCCGGTTCGGCTGGCCGACCTTGAGCTTGATGCCACCGATGCCGCGCGCCAGCGAAGCCTCTGCGCGCTCGATGACCTCCTCGATGGGCGCCTGCAGATAGCCACCGGAGGTGTTGTAGCAAGGCACCGCATCGCGCTGGGCGCCGAGCAGCTTGGCCAGCGGCAACCCGGCGCGGCGCGCCTTGAGGTCCCACAGTGCGGTGTCGAAGGCGGCGATGCTCTGCAGCGCCAGGCCGCAGCGGCCGATCGAGGCGCTGGCCCAGCCCAGCCGGCCGCACAGACGGGCAATGTCGTTGGGGTCTTCGCCGAGCAGCAGCGGCGCCAGCTCGCGGGCATGAATGTATTGCGCCGGTCCGCCGGTACGCAGGCTGTAGCTGAACCCCAGCCCCGCGTGGCCCTGTTGCGTCTGCAGCTCGACGATGAGCAGGCTGACCGCATCCAACGGCTGCTGGCGACCGGTGGCAACCTTGGCATCGCTGACCGCCCGGGCCAGCGGCAGCTCTACCGCACGCAGGCCGATCCAGCTGATGCGGTCCGCTTCATAGAAGTCGCTCATTCGTGCCGCCGTTTCGCCAATCTGGGGATGCGCTGGATAATCCCTCTGCGGATTGATACGGTCCAATTCATTAACGCACTCGATTGATACCAGGAACGGATCAATGTTCGAACTCGCCCAGCTGCGCTGCTTCACCACCCTGGCCAGCGAACTGAATTTCCGCCGTGCCGCCGAGCGCCTGAACATGACGCAGCCGCCGCTGAGCCGGCAGATCCAGTTGCTGGAGCATCAGCTCGGCGTCGCGCTGTTCACCCGCAGCACGCGCTCGGTGGCGCTCACCGCCGCCGGTCGCGCCTTCTTCGTCGAGGCACAGGCGTTGCTCGACCAGGCCCACCGCGCGGCTCAAGGCGCGCGGCTGGCTGCACTGGGCGAGAGCGGCTCGCTGACCATCAGCTTCGTGGCCAGCGCGGTCTACGACTTCCTGCCGCGCGCGATCACACAGATACGCCGGGAACGGCCGGGCGTGGCCATCAACCTGCTGGAAACCACCACCTTCGAACAGCTGCAGGCTCTGCGCGGGCGCCGGGTCGACCTGGCGGTGGTGCGCGAGCCGTTGCAGCAGCCGGGGCTGGTCAGCGAATGCCTGCTGCGCGAGCCCTTCGTGCTGGCCGCGCCGGTCGGGCATCCGCTGGCGCAGCATCCGGCGCCGACCCTGGCGATGCTCCACGGCGAGCCGTTCATCCTCTATGCCCACGGCGCCTGGCAGCCGTTCAACGAGCTGCACACCGGGCTGTTCCGGGCCAGCGGCATCCAGCCCGACTACGTGCAGTCGCTGGGCTCGACGCTGACCATCCTCTCGCTGGTGAACGCTGGCCTCGGCCTGGCGCTGGTGCCGCGCGGGGCCAGCGCGATCCGCTTCCAGCAGGTGTGCTTTCGCGAACTGCCGCTGCCGGCGGGCATCTGCGCCGAGCTGCACCTGGCCTGGCGCGATGACAACGACAACCCGGCGCTGGAGGCCGCACGCGATGCCGTGCGCCAGGCGGCCGGCGACATTGCCCAGGGCCATGCCTAAGCGCGCTGGCCGATCTCGGCCTGCTGCACCGTCCAGCCCGCGACCCGCTCGCTGAGGGTAAGCCCCAACCCCGGCCGGTTCGGCACCAGCATGCGCCCGTCGCGGATCTCCAGGCGCTCCTCGAAGAGCGGCTCGAGCCACTCGAAATGCTCGACCCAGGGTTCGCGGCTGTGGGTCGCGGCGAGGTGCACATGCAACTCCATGGCGAAGTGCGGCGCCAAGGTCATGCCGGCCTGCTCGGCGAGGGTTTGCACGCGCAGGTACGGCGTGATGCCGCCGACCCTTGGCGCATCGGGCATGAGGAAATCGGCGGCGCGCTGGCGGATGAACTCCCAATGCTCGGCCGGGCTGGTGAGCATCTCGCCGGTGGCGATCGGCGTATCGAACTGGCGCACCAGCTCGGCATGCCCCTCGGCGTCGTAGCAGTCCAGCGGCTCCTCGATCCAGACCAGGTCGAAGGGCTCCAGGCGTCGGCACATGCGCCGCGCCATCGGCCGGTCCCACTGCTGGTTGGCATCGACCATCAGCGGAAAGGCCTCGCCCAGGTGCTGGCGCACCGTGCCGACGCGGTGCAGGTCCAGCGCCCAGTCGGGCTGGCCGACCTTGAGCTTGATGCCGCCGATGCCCTTGTCCCGGGAAATCTCGGTGTTCCTCAGCAGCTGCTCGAGCGGCGTATGCAGAAAGCCGCCGGAGGTGTTGTAGCAGCGCACCGAGTCGCGCTGGGCACCGAGCAGACGCGCCAGCGACAGCCCGGCCCGGCGCGCCTTGAGATCCCACAACGCCACGTCGAAGGCCCCGATGGCCTGGGTCGCCAGCCCGCTGCGCCCCACCGATGCGCCGGTCCAGCACAGCTTGTCCCATAGCCGGGCGATATCGCTGGGGTTCTCGCCGAGCAGGTTCGGCGCCACCTCCAGCGCGTGGGCGAACTGGCCGGGGCCACCGGCGCGCTTGGAATAGCTGAACCCCAGGCCGCGCTGGCCGTCACGGGTCTCGACCTCGGCGATCAGGATGGCGATCTCGGTCATCGGCTTCTGCCGGCCGGTGAGCACCTTGGCATCGCTGATCGGGTTGGCCAGCGACAGGGCCACCGAGCGCAGGCGCAGCCAGGCGATGCGGTCGTCGTCGGCAGTGGTAATGACGGGTTGGTCGGTCATGGAGCCTCCTCGGTATGAAAACCGACGGCTCGCAGGACCGCCGGAAATGGACAGTCCGAGTCAGGCTACGATGATTGCGCAATCATTCAAGCAGGGCTGACGCAGGTGAACGCGGCTGGCGTATGCCCGTCGCCCGGCCACTGCGAAGCCGACCTGCAGGGGTCTCAGCCAGACGGCCGCTGCGCCTGCACATCCTCCGCTTCGCGCAGCTGAATGCTGAGCCCATCGCAGCTCGCCGACCACTCGCGCAGCCATTGGGGCAAGGGCGGCGACTGCTCGTCCAAGCCAAGTTCCCGGGCGAACTCGCCAGGCGCAACGACACCCTTGCGCCCCCTGAACAGCCCGCGCATGACCACCACGGCGATTACCCGCTGGTCCTTGACGAAGCGGTGCTCGACGAAACTCCATTTGGCGTCCCAGCCGATCATCCGCGTGTGGATCTCGAAGCGCTCGAACAGCTTCAGTTCGCGGCGGAACTTGCCGCACACGTCACCCACGATCGGCAATGCGCGATGCCGAAGGGCCACACGATAAGCGCCGCTGCGAAGCACGTAGTCCATGCGACCGACATCGGCCAGGGTGAAATAGCGGCCATTGGTGACATGCCGGTTGAAATCCAGATCCAGAGGCCAGACACGCAGCCGAACGACGGTGGTGGCGAGTCCCGGTACCGGCTTTCGCCAAGGGCGGCGCAACAACATCAGCAGAAGACGAAACCACAGGTTCATGTGAGCAGATCCGGTTGGCATGACAGATGCCGCACTCTAGGTGGCGCGCTCGGGGTAAGGTAGATGCAGAAATGACCAATACCATGCGATTTACGCAATCACCTGCCATGCACATAACGCTTTTGCTTGCCGAGCACAGCTCCCAGGCCTCCGCCACGCTGGCGCTTGAAGTACTGGATGCAGCAAACCGCCTGGCCGCGCCCTCCGCGGTGCCGTTTGCGGTTGTTGTCGCGTCACTCGATGGGCTGCCGGTGAAAAACGCCCTGGGCCGTACGATGGCCGTGGACGTCGCCCTCGACGCGCTCGATCACACCGATCTGGTACTCGTTCCCGGTTTTCTGTTCAGCCTGCGCGAGGCGCTGCCCGCCTTCGGCCGATATCGCGACTGGCTGTGCCGTCAGCATCGGCAGGGCGCCGTCATCGCGTCGATGTGCACTGCCACCTTAATGCTCGCCGAAGCGGGGCTGCTCGACGGCGTGCAGGCCACCACCCACTGGGCCTTCGCCGACCTCATGCGCCGGCGCTATCCGGCGGTACGCCTGGACGAACGACGCATCCTCTGCGAGGACGGCCGGCTGATCAGCAGCGCGGGCGCGAGCGCGGCCATGGATCTGCTGCTGCACCTGATCCGCCGCTTCGCCTCACGCGAACTGGCGCAGCTGTGCAGCCGCTACCTGCTGGTGGACGGGGTCCGCAGCGAGCAGTCGGTGTACATCAAGTGGTCGATGCCCCGCGATCATGCCGACGAGGCAGTAGCACGGGTCCAGGACTGGCTGGAGTCCAACTTCACCGCCCCCGTCGGCATCGACGAACTGGCTGAGCGCTTCGGTTTCGGTGCGCGCAACTTCAAGCGGCGATTCAAGGATGCCACCGGCTACACATCACTCGCCTACCTTCAGGCCCTGCGCCTGGAAAGGGCCAAGCACCTGTTGGAAACCACGCGACTGGGGTTCGACGCGATCACCACCCGCGTCGGTTACGAGGACGGCAACTCGTTCCGACGCCTGTTCTGCCAGCGCGTCGGCATCTCGCCGGCCGCTTTTCGCAAGCGGTTCCTGCGCCTCCCGGCCGCCCAGCCCGAGCCGAGCCGCTGACACCCCATCGCCCCCTGTTCCGGGGCGCAACGGCCCGGCCAGGGGCGTCGCGTGAATCTGTACCGCACGATCAGACGCCAACTGCGCTGTTCCGTCGCAGCTACACCCCCTAATCTGGCTGGCTGGACATTGATTGACGTCGTCGATCCGGCGCTGCCACCTGGAGGACTCGTGCATGACTGACGCGGATAACGAGCTGCATCATTTCGACCGGCGCATGGTCTGGGCCGGTTTTCGCCAGCTCGCGCCGATTTCCATCTTCGTCACCCTGTTCGGTGCCGCCTTCGGCCTCGCCGCGGTGCAGACCGGGCTGGACGACTCGGTGATCCTGGCGATGAGCGCGCTGGTGTTCGCCGGCGCCTCGCAGTTCGCCGCGCTGGAACTGTGGGGCCCGCAGGTGCCTCTGTTCACCCTGATGGTCACGGTGTTCGCCATCAACGCCCGCCATCTGCTGATGGGCGCCACGCTCTACCCCTGGCTGCGCCAGTTGCCGCCCGGCCGGCGCTACGGGGTGATGCTGATCGCCTCGGACGCCAACTGGGCAATGGCCATGCAGGCGTTCAACCGCAACCGCCCCGGCTTCGGCCTGCTGCTCGGTGGCGGCCTGGCGCTCTGGTCGTTCTGGGTGCTCGGCAGCTGGCTGGGCATCCATTTCGGCAGTGCGGTCAGCGATCCGAAGCGCCTGGGGCTGGACATGGTGATGGGCTGTTTTCTGCTGGCGATGGTGGTGGGCGGCGAGAAAAACCTGCGCATGCTGGTGATCTGGAGCGTTGCAGCCGCTGCCTCGCTGCTCGCCTTCCGCTACCTGCCGGAGAACAGCCATGTGGTGGTGGGTGCCCTGGCCGGCGGCGCGACGGGGCTGCTGTGGAAGGAGCACGCACGTGAATCTTGATGCGACGGGCGCCGGCGCGCTGGCCGTGGTGCTGGTCATGGCACTGGTGACCCTGGCGACGCGCTGGGGCGGCGTGTTCGTCATGGCCTTCGTGCCCATCAGCAACCGCGTCCGGCAGTTCATCACCGCCATGTCCGGCTCGGTGCTGGTCGCGATCGTCGCGCCGATGGCATGGCAGGGCGACGCCGGCGCCCGACTGGCGCTGCTGGCCACGGCCGCGACCATGCTGGTGCTGAAGAAACCGCTCCCGGCGATCGCTGCCGGTATCGCGGTGGCGGCGCTGGTCAGGCAGTTCTGAGCGCGACCGCTCAGGCACTGCCGCGCTCGACCACCTCGAATCCCACATCCAGCCGCAACGGCGTGCGCGCCAGGGCGGGCTCGGCGATGCGTGCCAGCAGGGCTTCGGCGACGGCGTTGCCGATGCGCGGACCGTCGATGCGCACCGTGGACAGCGGCGGATGGCAATGCGCGGCGCAGGACAGGTCGCCAAAGCCCATCACCGCGAGGTCGTCCGGCACGCGCACGCCGCGGCTGGCGGCTTCGGCCAGCACGCCCTGGGCCAGGGTGTCGGAGCTGCACACCACCACCTCGCCGGCCGCGCCCGCATCGAGCAGGCGGGCAAGGCCCTCACGACCGACGGCGAGGGTCGCCGGTGCCGGCAGGAGCGCCGTGGCCAGCGGCGCCACGCCGTGCGCTGCCAGTGTCGCGATCAAGCTGTTGCAACGGCGCAGGCCACGGGGATCGTCAAGGCTGACCAGCGATACGCGGCGATAGCCCTTGCCCAGCAGATACTGCGCAACGGCCGCGCCAACCGCTTCATGGGAAAAGCCCACCAGCATGTCCAGCGGCTTGGCGCAGAGGTCCCAGGCTTCCACCAGCGGAATGCCGACACGCGCCAGGCGTTCGCGGCTGACCTGGCTATGCTCGGTACCGGTGAGCACGATGCCGTCCGGTCGGCGTCCGAGCACCGCCTCGAGCAGGCGTTCCTCCTGCTCGGCGCTGTAGCCGGTCAGCCCCAGCAGGGTCTGGTAGCCGGCGACGGCCAGCCGCTCGGTCAATGCCTGAACGGTATCGGCGAAGATGGAATTGGCAATGGTCGGCAGAAAGATCGCAACCAGTCGGCTGCGGCTGGACGCCAGCGAGCCGGCTGCCAGATTGGGCACGTAAGCGGTGGCTCGCACCGCCTCCAGCACCCGCCGGCGCGTCGCCGGTGCCACTGCCTCGGGCCGACCGAGGGTGCGCGACACGGTGATCGGCGAAACACCGGCAACCCTGGCCACGTCGATCAGCGTCGGCGTGGCCCCTGCACGGGAACTGCTGCAGCGTTTGGCCATCAATGCTATCTCCGCCGGGGTGCGGCTAGCGCAACGAATAGGGACAGGTTCTTTTTTGCATGGTCATCATACAACCTCATGATGCGCTGCGGTGCCTCGCCGTGTCATCCGCCCGCTGCCAGCGTTTGCGCCAAGAACGCCGTGCCATCGCGCTTTACAGGTGCGAGCGCCTGGCATTTGCAGCAATGAGCGTGCACAAGGCGATAAATACGACTTTAAGCCTGTTGACATCCGCCGAGGCAGATGCTGATATTTCGCAACATGTCATATGACAACAGATGACTCCAAGAACAATAACGACAGGCACTCCGATGACAACCACTCCGACACCCCCATTCGGCCGCCTTCTGCTCACCGGTGCAGCCGGCGGCCTCGGCAAGGAGCTGCGTGCACGCCTGCAGCCCTACGCCCGCATCATCCGACTGTCCGATATCGCGCCGATGGCCCCGGCAGCCGGCGAACACGAGGAGGTCGTGCCTTGTGATCTCGCCGACAAGGCGGCCGTGCATGCCCTGTGCGAAGGCGTAGATGCCATCGCCCATTTCGGCGGCGTCTCCGTCGAGCGGCCGTTCGAGGAAATCCTCGACGCCAATATCCGCGGCACCTTTCACATCTATGAAGCAGCCCGCCTGCACGGCATCAAGCGCGTAGTCTTCGCCAGCTCCAACCATGTGATCGGCTTCTACCCGCAGACCGAAACCCTGGACGCCCACGCACCACGGCGCCCGGACGGCTACTACGGCCTGTCCAAGTCCTATGGCGAGGACATGGCGAGCTTCTACCACGATCGCTACGGCATCGAGACCGTCAGCATCCGCATCGGCTCCTCGTTCCCCGAGCCGGCCAACCGCCGAATGATGAGCACCTGGCTGAGTTTCCGTGACCTCACCGAGCTGATGCGCTGCGCGCTGTTCACGCCAGCGGTCGGCCATACGGTGGTCTACGGCATGTCCGCCAACCGTGATGTGTGGTGGGACAACCATCTGGCCGCGCACCTGGGCTTCCAGGCGCAGGACAGCTCCGAAGCGTTCCGCGACAAGGTCGAGCAGCAACCGCCCTACAGCGCCGACGACCCGGCCGGCATCTATCAGGGCGGCGCCTTCGTCGCGGCCGGCCCCTTCGACTGATAGCCCCCCTTCGCCCGCGTACAACAACAAAGAGAAACGCAATGGCCAGTGAAGCTGAACTCATCGCCGATCTGCGCTGCGCCACCGGTGAAAGCCCGGTCTGGGTCGCCGCCGAACAGGCGCTGTACTGGGTCGACATCCCCAACCGCGAGCTGCTGCGCTGGAGCGCTGCCGACGGCCAGCATTCCCGCTGGCAGGGCGAGCAGATGCTGGCCTGCATCGCCCGCCACGGCGACGGCTGGGTGGCCGGCATGGAGAGCGGCTTCTTCGCCCTGCAGACAGGCCCGGACGGCCGGCTCGACAGCCGCCCGTTGGCGACTATCGATCACCAATTGCCCGCGATGCGCATGAACGATGGCCGCTGCGACCGCCAGGGCCGCTTCTGGGCCGGCAGCATGGCGCTGGACATGGCCGCCGGGCATCCGGTCGGCGCGCTGTACCGGCTCGATGACCAGGCCGCGCGCGGCCCGCTGGTGCCGCAGCTGGACGGCTTTATCGTGCCCAACGGCCTGGCCTTCAGCCCGGACGGGCGAACCATGTACCTGTCCGATTCACATCCCGGCGTGCAGAAGATCTGGGCCTTCGATTACGACACCGACAGCGGCACGCCGAGCCGTCGCCGCCTGTTCGTCGACATGCTCGAGTACCCCGGCCGCCCGGACGGCGCCGCTGTGGATGCCGAGGGTTGCTACTGGACCTGCGGCAACGACGCCGGGCTGATCCACCGCTTCACCCCGGACGGCCGGCTGGATCGCTCCCTCGCCGTGCCGGTGAAGAAACCGACCATGTGCGCCTTCGGCGGGCCACGGCTGGACACGCTGTATGTCACCTCGATCCGACCTGGCGGCGACCTCGCCGATCAGCCGCTGGCCGGCGGCCTGTTCGCGCTCAACCCCGGCGTCACCGGCCTCGAGGAGCCCGCCTTCACCCGGCACTGATCCACCCCGGGCCGCTCGCGGCGCCGGTCAAGCACTGCTGTTCACCTACAACAACAAAACGGAGTTTTCCATGAACCTCAAACGCAAGCTGCTTCTGGCCACACTTCCGCTAGCCCTCGGCCTGTCTTCGCTGGCACAGGCCGAGATGACCCTGAAGATCGCCGAGATCCACCCCGCCGGCTACCCCACCGTGGTCGCCATGGAAAACCTGGGCAAGAAACTGGAAGCCGCCACCAACGGCGAGATCAAGTCACGCATGTTCGCCGGTGGCGTACTCGGCTCGGAGAAGGAAGTGATCGAGCAGACCCAGATCGGCGCCGTCCAGCTGACCCGCGTCAGCCTCGGCTCGGTGGGCCCGGTGGTGCCGGCCACCAACGTGTTCAACATGCCCTTCGTGTTCCGCGACGTCGACCATATGCGCAAGGTGGTCGACGGCGAGATCGGCCAGGAAATCCTCGACGCCATCACCAACTCGGACTTCAACATGGTCGGCCTGGCCTGGATGGAAGCCGGCAGCCGCAGCCTCTACACCAAGAAGCCGGTGCGCAGCCTGGATGACCTCAAGGGCATGAAGATCCGCGTGATCGGCAACCCGCTGTTCATCGACACCCTCAACGCCATGGGCGCCAACGGCATCGCCATGGACACCGGCGAGATCTTCAGCGCCCTGCAGAGCGGCGTGATCGATGGCGCCGAGAACAACCCGCCGACCCTGCTCGAGCACAACCACTTCCGCGCCGCCAAGTACTACACCCAGACCCATCACCTGATCCTCCCCGAGCCGCTGCTGATGTCCAAGACCACCTGGAACAAGCTCAGCCCCGAGCAGCAGGAGCTGGTCAAGAAGCTGGCCAAGGAAGCCCAGCTGGAAGAACGCGAGCTGTGGGTAGCCAAGGAAAACGCCAGCAACGAGAAGCTCAAGGCCGAGGGCGTCGAGTACATCGAAGTCGACACCAAGCCCTTCTACGACGCCACCGCCCCGGTCCGTGAGAAGTACGGCGCGCAGTTCGCCGAGCTGATCCAGCGCATCGAAGCCGTTCAGTAACCCTCGCGCAAGCGCGCGGCGCCGGCCACCCGCCTGCGCCGCGCAACCGGTGAAGTCTCATGAAAAACCTGGTTCTGGGCGTCAACGACGCCATCTACCGCGCCTGCGTCATCGTCGCCGCCCTGGCGATCGTGGTCATGGCGACGATCATTCCCTGGGGCGTGTTCAGCCGCTATGCACTGGGCCAGGGCCTCGGCTGGCCCGAGCCGATCGCCATCCTGCTGATGGTGCTGTTCACCTTCGTCGGCGCCGCCGCCAGCTACCGCGCCGGCGCGCACATGGCGGTCCAGGTGCTCAGCGAGCGCCTGCCGGCCACGGCCCAGCCCTTTGTCACCCTGTTCGTGCGCCTGGCCATGGCCGCCATCGCCCTGTTCATGCTGATCTGGGGCTACAAGCTGTGCGTCGCCACCTGGAACCAGTACCTCAGCACCCTGACCTGGATGCGGGTCGGCATCAGCTATGCGCCGATTCCCCTGGGCGGCCTGATCACCCTGCTGTTCGTCATCGAGCAGCTGCTGTACGGCGACCAGAGCAAGCGCCGGGTCGTCGATTACGAAGCCCGCGAAGAGTCCAAGGAGTCCGTGTAATGGATGCCGTCATCCTGCTGGGCAGCTTCATCGTCCTCATTCTGCTGCGCGTTCCGGTCGCCTATGCCCTCGGCCTGGCCACCCTGGTCGGCGCCTGGTACATCGACATCCCGCTGCACGCCGTGATGATCCAGATCGCCGGTGGCGTGAACAAATTCTCCCTGCTGGCCATCCCCTTCTTCGTCCTGGCCGGCGCGATCATGGCCGAAGGCGGCATGGCGCGGCGCCTGGTGGCCTTCGCCGGGGTGCTGGTGGGCTTCGTTCGTGGCGGCCTGTCGCTGGTCAACATCACCGCGTCGACCTTCTTCGGCGCCATCTCCGGCTCCTCTCTGGCCGATACCGCCTCGGTGGGTTCGGTGCTGATCCCGGAGATGGAAAAGAAGGGCTATCCACGCGAGTTCTCCACCGCCGTGACCGTCAGCGGCTCGGTGCAGGCGCTGCTCACCCCGCCCAGCCACAATTCGGTGATCTACTCGCTGGCCGCCGGCGGCACCGTCTCCATCGCCGCGCTGTTCGTCGCCGGGATCGGCCCGGGGCTGCTGCTCAGCGCCACCATGGCCACGCTGTGCCTGCTCTTCGCGCGCAAGCGCAACTACCCCAAGGGCGAGGTGATCCCGCTGCGTCAGGCGCTGAAGATCTGCGTCGAGGCGCTGTGGGGCCTGATGACTATGGTGATCATCCTCGGCGGCATCCTCAGTGGCGTGTTCACCGCCACCGAGTCGGCGGCCGTGGCCGTGGTCTGGGCCTTCTTCGTCACCATGTTCATCTACCGCGACTACAAGTGGAGTGAACTGCCGAAGATGCTGCACCGCACGGTGCGCACGCTTTCCATCGTGATGATCCTGATCGCCTTCGCCGCGAGCTTCGGCTACATCATGACCCTGATGCAGATACCGGCGAAGATCACCACGGCATTCCTGACCCTGTCGGACAACCGCTACGTGATCCTGCTGTGCATCAACTTCATGCTGCTGGTGCTGGGCACGCTGATGGACATGGCGCCGCTGATTCTGATTCTCACGCCGATCCTGCTGCCGGTGGTGACCTCGTTCGGCGTCGATCCGGTGCACTTCGGCATGATCATGCTGGTCAACCTTGGCATCGGCCTGATCACCCCCCCGGTAGGTGCGGTACTCTTCGTCGGTGCCGCCATCGGCAAGGTCAGTATCGAGAGCACCGTCAAGGCGCTGCTGCCGTTCTACGCTGCGCTGTTCGCCGTGCTGATGGCCGTGACCTATATCCCGATGATCTCGCTGTGGCTGCCGAGCGTAGTGCTCTGAATGCAGACAAGGGACGAGGACGCCGCCCACCCGGGCGGCGTTTTACTTTGCACACTGACGCAGACACCGCCCTGATCAGGCCGCCTGACCCAAGGTCGTTGTGCAATCGAACGCGTAGAACTCTGTACAGGCACTAGAAGGACTGGATTTCATGCAAGCTGCCGCGCCGTTTCCCCGCCATATCGCCGTGCTGATCCTGGCGACCCTGGCCTGCTCGTTCGCCGGCAACCACATCGCCGCCCGCATCGCCTTCGATCACGACACCGGCCTGCTGCTGGCCATGCTCTGCCGCGCCGGCGTGACGCTGGTGGTGCTGGCGGCGCTGGTGTTCTGGCGGCGCGAGTCACTGCGCCTGAGCCCGGCCACCTGGCGCTGGCAGCTTCTGCTCGGCCTGCTGATCGCGGTGCAGAGCTTCTGCATCTATTCGGCTGTGGCGCGCATCCCGGTGGCGCTGGCGTTGCTGGTGGTGAACCTCTCGCCGATCCTGCTGGCGCTGCTCACCTGGGTGCTCGGCGGCCCGCGGCCGACCCGTCAGGCGCTGGCGATCATGGGCCTGATCCTGTTCGGCCTGGTGCTGGTGCTGGATGTGCCGGCGCGCCTGCTGAGCACCGAGGCACCGGATGGCCAATGGGTCGCCGGCATCCTGTTCAGCCTGACGGCCGCCGCGGTGTTCGCGGCGGCTTTGTGGGTGACCGAGCACAAGCTGTCGAACATGGCCGGTTCGGTGCGCAGCATGCTGACCCTGATCGTGGTGTTTCTCGCCTCGGCCCTGCTCGGCAGCAGCGGCCTGATTCCCGGCGGGCTCGACCTGCCCAGCGCCACTGCCGGCTGGATCGCCCTCGCCTGCCTGGTGCTGCTCTATGGTGCGGCCTTCTCGACGCTGTTCATCTGCATGCCGCGGCTGAACATCGCGCGCAACGCGCCGGTGATGAACATGGAGCCGGTCGCCGGCATGCTGCTTGGCTGGCTGGTGCTCGGCCAGCTGCTCGGCCCCTCGCAGGTGTTCGGCGGGCTGATCGTGGTCGGCGGCATTGTGCTGCTGGCCTACCGCCGCTAGGCCTCGCCGAAGCGCTGCCCGCCGCGGCGGGTTGACGAGGCGCGGCGGTCAGCCGACCTTGCTCGCTTCCGCCTCCTCATGCGCCTGGCGCAGCCGCTCGCGGCTGTTGGTCAGATGCAGGCGCATGGCAGCGCGCGCCGATTCCGGGTCCTGCCGGGCGATGGCCTCGTAGATCTGCTCGTGCTCGCGGCCCAGACGGGCCTGGTAGTGCTGCTGGTCGTCATGGGCCAGGCGCGCCGAGTTCACCCGGCTGCGTGGGATCAGGGTGGTGCCCAGGTGGCTCATGATGTCGGTGAAGTAGCGGTTGCCGGTGGCCTCGGCGATCTGCAGATGGAACTGGAAGTCCGACGCCACCGCATCGCTGGAGTGGGCCGCGCTCTGGTTCAGCTGATCGAGAAAGGCGCGCATGGCCGCCAGCTGCTCGGGCGAGCGGCGCTGCGCGGCCAGACCGGCCGACTCCACTTCCAGGCTGATGCGCAATTCGAGAATCGCCAGCAGATCGCGCAACGTGCCGATGGTCGCCGGGTCGATGCGCAGTCCGGTGGTGCTGGGGGTGTCCAGCACGAAGGTGCCGATACCGTGCCGCGTTTCCACCAGCCCCGAGGCCTGCAGCCGCGAGATCGCCTCGCGCACCACGGTGCGGCTGACGCCCTGGGCCTGCATGATGGCCGACTCGGTAGGCAGCTTGTCGCCCCGCTTGATCACGCCATCGCGAATCTGCTGCGACAGTTCGGCGACCAGTTCCTGGGCAAGACTGCGATGTTTGCGGCGGGCGCGCGGTTGTGCGCTCTGGTTTTCCATGGATGGCGATCTCTGAAAGCGGAAGCGACGCTCATCATAGCCCAGCAGTTGTACGATAACTATTGATCCATGGCATCCGTGTGGAAATACCCCACCGCGCCGGCGGCCGGCGCCTAGGACGCCACGCTCCGGCAATGCCCCGCACGACAGCGGTTGGCCTCGTGATTGGGGTCTTCCTGCATCAACTTGCGGGTGACGCCGTTGGTCCAGCCGAAGCCGTCCTGCAGCGGATACTCGCCGCCGCCGGCGTGCTCGGTACAGGGTCGCAGCACGTACTTCTCCACCAGCTTGTTCTCGCGCTCGAACAGGTGGCTGACGATAGTCAGCCAGCGCTCCTCGATGTCCAGCGCCAGCGCATCGTGGCCGTAGTGCTGCAACCCACGAATGCCGATCCACTGCAGCGGTGCCCAGCCATTGGGCCGATCCCACTGCTCGCCGCTGCCACCGATCTCGGTGGTGGCCAGGCCGCCTGGCGCCAGCAGGCGCTCCTGCACCGTCGCCGCCACCGCCGCGGCCTGCTCGGCGCTGGCCATGCGCACGAACAGCGGGGCCAGCGTCGCGGCAGTGAGATTGTCGCGCTGCCGGCCGCGCTGCCAGTCGTAGTCGAAATAGGCGCCAGCGCGGGAATTCCACAGGTACTGATCGATGGCCGCCAGGCGCGCCTCGGCACGGCGGGCGAAGGCTTCGGCACAGGCGTGCTGGTTCTTCACCGCAGACAGCTCGGCGATTTGCCGCTCCAGCTTGTAGAGCAGCGCGTTGAGGTCGACCGGCAGGATGCTGGTGGTGCGGATGGTCGCCAGCCGGTGGGCGTCGTCGAGCCAGCGCGAGCTGAAATCCCACCCCGACTCGGCACCGGCGCGCAGGTCGCGATAGACCTCGTGCCGCGGCCGGCAGCTGGAGCGCGCGGTTTCCACATCCTCGCGGTAGGACTCCTCGCGCGGCGTTGCGCGCTCGTCCCAGTAGCGGTTGAGCACCATTCCATCGGCCAGACACACGCAGCGTCGATGCGCCTCGCCCGGCCGCAGCACGTCGGCACCCTCCATCCAGAAGGCGTATTCCTTGTGCAGTTGCGGCAGGTAGTCGCTGGCGCGATGAACGCCGGTTTCCTCGAACAGCTCGGTCATCAGGGCGAACACCGGCGGCTGCGAGCGGCCCAGATAGTAGGTGCGGTTGCCGTTGGGCACGTGGCCGTAGGTGTCGATCAGGTAGGCGAAGTTGTCCGCCATGGCCCGCAGCAGGTCGCAATGCCCGCTCTCGTCCAGGCCGAGCATGGTGAAATAGGAATCCCAGTAGTACAGCTCGGTGAAGCGCCCGCCCGGCACCACGTAATCGTGCGGCAGCGGCAGCAGCGAGGAGTGCTCGGGGTGGTCCTGAGGGTGGCGGGTGAGGATCGGCCAGAGCCGGTCGATATGCTCGGCCAGGCTGTCGTCGGGGTTGGCGACGAACGCCTTGACCGGCATCTCGTACAGGCTGAAATGCTCATGGACGAAGGCCTCCAGGTCGAAGCCCGGCTCGCCGCAGCGGGCGCGATAGTCCTCGAGGATGGCTTCGGGGTGCCGACGCGGCGCGCAGTCGACGAAGGTCTTGCTGTCGGGAAACACCCGCTGCATCTGCACCGCGACGAAGAGTTCCTGATAGCGCTCGGCAGGCGTGAGCGTGTCGGCCCGCGAGATGGCGCTGGTGTCGTGGCTGAACGGCTGGCACGGCGGGATATCGGTCATTGCTCGCTGTAGTTCCATAGCAGGCCGCCATCGACCACCAGTGTAGTCCCGGTGATGTACTCGGCGTCGGGTGAGGCCAGAAAGGCAACGACGCCGGCGACGTCGTGCGGGCGGCCGAGACGGCCGGCAGGGATGTTCTGCAGCAGGTTGGCGAGCTTGTCCGGCTGATTCATCAGCTCGCGGTTGATCGGCGTTTCCACCGCGCCGGGCGCCACGTTGTTCACCGTGATGCCCAGCGGCGCCAGCTCGATGGCGATGTTGCGCATCAGCATCTTCAGTCCGCCCTTGCTCGCGCAGTAGGCGGTGAAGTTGGGATGCGGCAGCTCTTCGTGCACCGAGCTGTTGTTGATGATGCGTCCGCCGCGGCCCTGCTCGCGCAAATGGCGGGCAAACGCCTGGGCGAGGAAGAACGGCCCACGCAGGTTGACGTTCAGCACCTGATCATAATCGTCCGCCTGCGCGTCGAGGAACGCCGCGTGCCGCTGCACACCGGCATTGTTGACCAGGATGTCCAGCTGCCCCATCTGCGCGATGCTCTCGCGCACCAGCCGATGGCACTGCTCGACGTCACCGACATCGGCGGCGATGAAGCACACCCTCCGGCCCAGGGCGCGGACCTGCTCGAGGCTCTCGCGGGCCTGTTCGTCGTTCTCGCGGCCGTTGATGACAATGTCGGCGCCCTCTTCAGCCAGGCGCACGGCAATGCCGCGGCCGATGCCCTGGGTGCTGCCGGTGACCAGAGCCACCTGATTCTGCAAGCGCATTGCCACCCTCCGCACGCGCCGATCCGCGTGCTGCCGTTTCGATTAGCGATGCAGATGAGACGAGCACAAGCCGCCGAGCGTTCCCCCGTTTCTGACCAATTGGGCAGCCCGTCGCGCGGCGCCGCTCTGTTAGCTGACTAACCTTTCTCTCCTCTGGCCAAAGGCGCAAAATGGCCGGCTCTCCGCTGCTCGTCGAAGGACGTCATGGCTACCGCCAATCTGCGCAAGGGTTATCTGCTGGGGCTGGCCACCTTCAGCATCTGGGGCATGTTCCCGCTCTACTTCAAGGCACTCGAACAATACGGCGCGCTCGAGATCGTCACTCAGCGCGTGATCTGGTCGGCCGTGTTCGGCTCGCTGGTGCTGCTGGTCTGGCGTCATCCGGGCTGGTGGCGCGAACTGCTGGCGCATCCACGTCGCCTCGGCGTGCTCGGCATCTCCAGCGTGCTGATCGCGGCCAACTGGCTGATCTACGTCTGGGCGGTGAACCACGACCGAATGGTCGAGGCGAGCCTTGGCTACTACATCAATCCGCTGGTCAACGTGCTGCTCGGCATGCTCGTGCTGCGCGAGCGGCTGCGTCCGCTGCAGTGGCTGGCCGTGGCCATGGCCACCGTCGGCGTCAGCCTGCAGCTGCTGATGCTCGGTGAATTTCCCTGGATTTCCCTGGTGCTGGCGCTGAGCTTCGGCACCTACGGCCTGCTGCGCAAGCAGGCGCCGGTGGCCGCGCTGCCGGGGTTGGTAGTGGAAACCTGGCTGCTGCTACCGGTGGCGCTGATCTGGCTGTTCTGGTTCGGCAACGGCGCGAGCACGGAACCGGCGTTCTGGACCAGCACCGATGCGCTCTGGCTGATGGCGGCAGGCCCGGTGACCCTGATCCCGCTGCTCGGCTTCAACGCCGCCGCGCGCCACCTGCCCTATTCGACCCTGGGCTTCCTGCAATACCTGACGCCGACGCTGCTGCTGATCCTCGCCGTGCAGCTGTTCGGCGAGCCATTCCCGGTCGATCGCCAGCTGGCCTTCTTCTGCATCTGGGCCGGCCTCGCGGTATACAGCCTGGACGCCTGGCGGGTGATGCGCAAAAGCACCGGCTGAGTGCTACGCCTGCTCGGCCGGCTGCAGCTTGAGCTCCACCATCAGGTCGTCGGCGAGGGTTTCCAGGCGCTCCTGCAGCCGCTCCAGCGACAGTTCGCTGGGCACCGCCAGCCGTACTTCGGCACGAAACAGCAGCTCGCTGCTCATCGGCGCCGGCAGCACCTCGGTATCCAGGCTCTCCAGATTGACGCCGTGCTCGGCGAGCAGGTGGGTGATGTCGCGGACGATGCCCGGCCGGTCGTTGCCCACCAGCTCAAGCTGGATTTCCTGCCAGCTCGCCGTCGGTTCCGCGCCGCTGTGAGCCAGCAGCACGCGTATGCCCTGCGCCTGCAGGCCTTCCAGCGCGGCTGTCAGCTCGGCATGGGCATCCGCCGGCACCGCCACCCGCAGGATACCGGCGAACTGCCCGGCCATGCGCGACATGCGGCTCTCCAGCCAGTTGCCGCCGTGATCGGCGATGCACTTGGCCAGTCGTTCGACCAGACCGGGCTGATCGTCGGCGATGACGGTGAGAACGAGGTGATCCATGGACGGGCTCCTGTAGTGAAGAAAGCGCCTGCGCAGGCGACAGCCCATTAGGTATAGCAGGCGGGCCGGGCAACGGCAGGCCGCGGCACTGGCGGGCCGCTTCGCACGGCCGAGGCAACCGGCCCTTTCAGCGGACTGATTTTCCCCGGCGCTTCATGTAGTATCCGGCGACCTCGGACTACAAAAAGCGAAACCGTCCGGCGAATTAGAAGAACCAAGTGAGGCGAGTAATGACTGAGCGCGTTCAAGTCGGTGGCCTGCAGGTCGCCAAAGTCCTGTACGACTTCGTGAACAACGAGGCGATTCCCGGTACCGGCGTCGATGCCGCCGCCTTCTGGGCTGGCGCCGACAGCGTGATCCACGACCTGGCGCCGAAGAACCGCGCCCTGCTGGCCAAGCGCGACGAGCTGCAGGCCAAGATCGACGCCTGGCACCAGGCCCGCGCCGGCCAAGGCCATGACGCCGTGGCGTACAAGGCCTTCCTTCAGGAAATCGGCTACCTGCTGCCGGAAGCCGAAGACTTCCAGGCCACCACCGAGAACGTCGACGAAGAAATCGCCCGCATGGCCGGCCCGCAGCTGGTGGTGCCGATCATGAACGCGCGCTTCGCCCTGAACGCCGCCAACGCCCGCTGGGGCTCGCTGTATGACGCGCTCTACGGCACCGACGCCATCTCCGAAGCGGACGGCGCCACCAAGGGGCCGGGCTACAACGAGATCCGCGGCAACAAGGTCATCGCCTATGCGCGCAATTTCCTCAACGAAGCTGCACCGCTGGAAACCGGCTCGCACGTCGATTCCACCGGCTATCGCATCGAAGGCGGCAAGCTGGTCGTTTCGCTGAAGGATGGCAGCACCACCGGCCTGAAGAACCCGGCCCAGCTGCAGGGCTTCCAGGGCGACGCCAGCGCGCCGATCGCCGTGCTGCTGAAGAACAATGGCATCCACTTCGAGATCCAGATCGACCCGGCCAGCCCGATCGGCCAGACCGATGCCGCCGGCGTGAAGGACATCCTGATGGAATCGGCACTGACCACCATCATGGACTGTGAAGACTCCATCGCCGCCGTCGACGCCGACGACAAGACCATCGTCTACCGCAACTGGCTCGGCCTGATGAAGGGCGATCTGGTCGAGGAGCTGGACAAGGGTGGCAAGCGCATCACCCGTGCCATGAACCCGGACCGCGTCTACACCAAGGCCGACGGCAACGGCGAGCTGACCCTGCACGGACGCTCGCTGCTGTTCATCCGCAACGTCGGTCACCTGATGACCAACGACGCCATCCTCGACAAGGCAGGCAACGAAGTGCCGGAAGGCATCATGGACGGCCTGTTCACCAGCCTGATCGCCATCCACAACCTCAAGGGCAACACCACCCGCGCCAACAGCCGCACCGGCTCGATGTACATCGTCAAGCCGAAGATGCACGGCCCGGAAGAAGTCGCCTTCGCCACCGAACTGTTCGGCCGCGTCGAGGACGTTCTCGGCCTGCCGCGCAACACCCTCAAGGTCGGCATCATGGACGAGGAGCGTCGTACCACGATCAACCTCAAGGCCTGCATCAAGGAAGCGCGCGAGCGCGTGGTGTTCATCAACACCGGCTTCCTCGACCGCACCGGCGACGAGATCCATACCTCCATGGAAGCCGGCCCGATGGTGCGCAAGGCGGCCATGAAGTCCGAGAAATGGATCAGCGCTTACGAGAACAACAACGTGGACGTGGGCCTGGCCTGCGGCCTGCAGGGCAAGGCGCAGATCGGCAAGGGCATGTGGGCCATGCCTGACCTGATGGCCGCCATGCTCGAGCAGAAGGTCGGCCATCCGCTGGCCGGCGCCAACACCGCGTGGGTACCGTCGCCGACCGCAGCCACCCTGCACGCGATGCACTACCACAAGATCGACGTGCAGGCGCGCCAGGCCGAACTGGCCAAGCGCGAGAAGGCTTCGATCGATGACATCCTCACCATCCCGCTGGCACAGAACACCAACTGGAGCGAGGAAGAGAAGCGCAACGAGCTGGACAACAACTCGCAGGGCATCCTCGGCTACATGGTGCGCTGGGTCGAACAGGGCGTTGGTTGCTCCAAGGTGCCGGACATCAACGACATCGCGCTGATGGAAGACCGTGCCACCCTGCGCATCTCCAGCCAGCACGTGGCTAACTGGATGCGCCACGGCGTGGTAACCAAGGACCAGGTGATCGAGAGCCTCAAGCGCATGGCCCCGGTGGTCGACCGCCAGAACCAGGGTGACCCGCTGTACCGCCCGATGGCGCCTGACTTCGACAACAGCGTGGCCTTCCAGGCTGCGCTGGAGCTGGTCCTCGAAGGCACCAAGCAGCCCAACGGCTACACCGAGCCGGTCCTGCACCGTCGCCGCCGCGAGTTCAAGGCCAAGAACGGCCTGTAACCGCCAGCCGCGACAGAAGAACCGCCCTTCGGGGCGGTTTTTTTATGCCCGCAAATCCGCCGGGCGGCGCTCAAGTTCAATCTGTTACAACCGATAACGTGACCCGAATGGCATTTTCAGTCACACTCGCCCCGCCAAATGGCATTTGGCCATCAATGCTCTCCGCCGTAACCCTGCCGCTTCTGGAGTCGATGCATGCTGAAGAACTTCTCGCTGACCGCCAAGCTTTCGCTGGTGCCGGCAGTGGCCCTGCTCGGGCTGATCCTGTACGTCGGCTATACCTCGCTGCAGCTCTCGGCGACCGACTCGCGGCTGGTATTTCTGGAGAACCGCGGCTACCCGACGCTGGAAAAGGCCGATGCGGTGATCTTCCAGTTCTCCCGCGTACCGGCGCTGCTGAACAATGCCGTGGCTGCGGGCGAGCCCGGCGTGCTCGACGAGGCCCGGGAGGTGCTGCAGCAGATCGATACGCAGCAGCAATCCCTGGCGGCCCTGCTGAGCGATCAGCGCCAGCAGCATCAGGCCCTGGGTGACTGGCGCAAGGCCGTGCGCGACTACGCCGACAATGCGCTCGCCGCCTCGAGCAAGCTGATAGACGGCAGCGCCTCGTTCGATGATCTGCGTCCGAGCCTCGATCGCATGGCCAGCGATCTGGCGCAGGCGCAGAAGCTGGGCAGCGATTTCCGCGCGCAGGCCTACGACAGCTTCCAGCAGACCCTGGTAGAGACCCGCGAAGCCAACGCCAACACCACGCGACTGGGCATCATCCTCAGCCTGGTATTGGTGATTCTGGTCAGCCTCGGCGCCTGGCTGGTCATACGCAGCGTGATGGTCAATATCCGCGGCGTGATCGCTTCGCTGCAGTCGATCGCCCGCGGTGACGGCGATCTGACCCAGCGGGTGAACGTCGAATCCAACGACGAGATCGGCGCCATGATCGAGCTGTTCAACAGCTTCCTTGACAAGCTGCAGCGCACCATCCGCCAGATCATCGATGCCGCTGCCCCGCTGGGCCAGGTCTCCAAGGACCTCTACCAGCTCACCCAGGGCTCGGAGGAAAACGCCAAGTCGCAGCAGCATCACACCGACTCGATCAGCCGCGACATCCTGACCATGACCGGCAGCATCCAGGAGGTCGCGCAACGTTCACGGCAGGCGTCCGACGAGGCCAATTCCGCGGCGCGCCAGGCGGCGACCGCACGCGAGCACGTCGGCAGTCTTTCGACCGGCATCAACGACCTGGGTGACAGCGTGATGGGCGCGGTCAAGGCCATGGAACAGCTGGAGGAAGAAACCCAGGAAGTCGGCTCGGTACTGACCGTGATCCGCAGCATTGCCGAACAGACCAACCTGCTGGCCTTGAACGCCGCCATCGAAGCCGCCCGAGCTGGCGAGCAGGGCCGCGGCTTCGCGGTGGTTGCCGACGAGGTGCGCAATCTGGCGCAGAAGACTGCTGCCTCTACCGCCGAGATCCAGCAGATCATCCAGCGCCTGCAGAACAGCGCCAACACCGTACTCAACGTAATGACCAGCAACGGCGAGAAATCTCGCGCCAGTATCGAACGCTCCATCGAGGCCACTCAGCTGCTGGAAGCCATCGCACGCACCGTCAACCAGATCGACGAACTCAACGCCGGCATCGCCCAGTTCACGCAGGAGCAGATCGGCCTGTCGAGTTCCATCCAACAAGAAACCCAAGTGTTGCAGCAGGACGCACAAGCAACCGCAAACGGCGCCGAAGCCACCGCCCGCCTTGGCGAACAACTGGTGAGTACCGGAGACCACCTGCGCGCGGCTACGGGCCAATTCCGTGTTTAACGATTCCTGGAGCATCAAATGACTGCACTTCGTGTCGCCGGCCTGGCAGCTGTCTGCCTGGCCGCAACTCCTGCCTTCGCCCTGGAACAGGGCGAACACCGCTTCAACGGTTTCGGTACCGTCGGCTTCACCCACCTGGGTGGTGAAGATGACGGTCGCAGCTACGGCATTCAGGGCCAGACCAACGACTCCTGGCGCGGCGATCAGCTGTCCAAGTTCGGCGCCCAGCTGAGCTACGGCATCACCGATACCCTCGGCGTGACCGTGCAGGGCACAGCCAAAGCCCAGCAGGATGAGTGGAAAGCCAACCTCGAGTGGGCCTATCTGTCGCTGCAGGCCAACGACCAGCTGATGCTCCGCGCCGGCCGCCTGCGCAGCCCGGTGTACATGTATTCCGAAAGCCTCGACGTGGGTTACAGCTACCCCTGGCTGCGCCTGCCCGACGAGGTCTACAGCCAGGTGCAGGTCACCAATTACGAAGGCATCGATGCGGTGTACACCGTACCGCTGTCGTACGGCTCGGTGACCTTCCAGATCGCTGGCGGCCAGGCGAAGAATCGCGATTACTACGCCTACGACGAGCAGTTCGATATCGACTACGGCAAGCTGTTCGGCGCCAGCGTCAGCCTGGCCACCAATGACTTCGGCACGCTGCGTATCGGTTATGTCGAAGCGGATATCAAGACCGATATCACCGGCAACGTGGTCAGCGTACTGCCGCAGCCCTATGGCCCGGGCGTTGGAGTCGCCGAGCAGCGCTCGCTGCTGCAGCTGAACAAGGAGAAAGGCAAGTTCACCTCGATCGGCTACCAGTACGACAACGGCACCTGGATCAGCAGCAACGAGTGGACTTCGCGCCTGATCGAGAACGACGGCATGGAAGCGATCGACTCCTTCTACCTGATGGGTGGCCGCCGCTTCGGTGATTTCCTGCCGCATGTCACCTATGCGCAGCTGGACGACAACGGTGGTCGCCAGAGCTCCTGGACCCTGGGACTTAACTACCAGGCCACGCCGACCGTGGTGGTGAAGGGCGAGTACAAGCGCGTCGACACCAAGAACGGCTACGATGGCGTGTTCACCCGCAACGCCCAAGAGCTTTACGAGAACGAGGCGTTCGCACGAACCGGCGTAGCCGGCACTCCGGCCCGCAACTACGACGGCGACATCGTTTCCGTCGGCGTCGATTTCGTATTCTGAGGAGCGCACCGATGAAAGCATCCATTCGCATCCTCTGCGGCGCCGCCGTGCTCGGTCTGGCCGCCATGGCCCAGGCCGAGGTCGCCGTGATCGTCAATCCCGCCGCAGCCAAGGCGCCCTCGCAATCGGATGTCGCCAACATCTTCCTGGGCAAGGACAAGTCCATGAAAGGCATCGACCAGGCCGGCTGGACGCCAGCCAAGGAAGCCTTCTATGCCGGCGTGACCAGCAAGAACGAATCCCAGCTCAAGTCCTACTGGTCCGGCCTGATCTTCACCGGCAAGGGCCAGCCTCTGCCCAGCGTCGCCGACGACGCCGCGGTGATGGCCAAGGTGGCGGCCGAAGCCGATGCCATCGGCTATGTAGACGCCTCCGCCGTGAACGGCTCGGTCAAGGTACTGTTCACCTTGCCCTGAGTCGCGCCGCGTTACGAAACCGCCCTTCGGGGCGGTTTTTTTATGCCTGCGCCCTCGCAACAGCCCGAAACACCGGGCTGACCCTGATCAGCTTCCGCAGCGCCCGGCCTGACTAGACTTACGTCCAATTGGGTCCGACCGACCCGCAGCCCACCATGAACAAAAAATGGAAGCCGACCATGAGCACACCTGACGCCTTCGCCCAAGCTGGGAAGACGGCCGTACTGCAGAACATCCACGGCACCATGGAGTTCCTGCGCAAGTACGCCCCCTTCAACCAGATGGAGCCGGCCCACCTGGCCTATCTGGTGGAGAACTGTGAGCTGCGCTTCTATGCCGAAGGCGACTGCATCATTTCTCCCGAAGACGGCGTGGTGCAGCACTTCTATATCGTCAAGCAGGGCCGCGTGCACGGTCAGCGCCCGCACACCGCCAAGCGCGGCACCGATACCACCTTCGAGGTCATCGTCGGCGAGTGCTTCCCGATGGCGGCACTGATGGGCGAGCGGGCGACCCGTACCGCACACCTGGCTGCCGAGGACACCTTCTGCTTCCTGCTCAACAAACCGGCCTTCGTCAACCTGGTGTCCAACTCGCCGGTGTTTCGCGACTTCGCCATGCGCGGCGTGAGCAGCCTGCTGGATCTGGTCAATCAGCAGGCGCAGATGCGCGCGGTGGAGAGCCTCGGCGAGAACTTCTCGCTGGAAACCAGCATCGGCGAGCTGGCCCTGCATCATCCCGTCTCCTGCCTGCCGTCCCGCCCGCTCAACGAAGCGGTGGCGATGATGCAGGAGGAGAACGTCGGCAGCATCGTCATCGTCGACGAAGCGCTGCATCCGCAGGGCATCTTTACCCTGCGTGACCTACGACGAGCCATCGGTACGGGCACCACGGACTTGAGTCAGCCGATCGCCCAGTTCATGACTCACGATCCGTTCTACCTGCCGCCGGACGC
Source organism: Stutzerimonas sp. LR2 (assembly GCF_055755175.1). Taxonomy (NCBI): domain Bacteria; kingdom Pseudomonadati; phylum Pseudomonadota; class Gammaproteobacteria; order Pseudomonadales; family Pseudomonadaceae; genus Stutzerimonas; species Stutzerimonas sp. LR2. The sequence continues at coordinate 1,069,468 of NZ_JBVTRR010000001.1, read as the reverse complement.
CACCGCGTTCGATGCGGCCATCGCCATGACCGAGCGGCATATCGCTCATGTCTGCGTGGTGGACAACGGCCTGCTGCGCGGTGTGATCTCCGAGCGCGACCTGTTTTCCCTGCAGCGCGTGGACCTTGTGCATCTGGCCCAGACCATCCGCCACGCCGATCGCGTCGACGCCCTGGTGGTCATCCGCAACCGCATCAAGCAGCTGGTCGACAACATGCTGGCCCACGGTGCCTCGTCGACGCAGATCACCCGCATCGTCACCCTGCTCAACGATCACACGGTGTGTCGGGTCATCGAACTGGCCATCGCGCATATGGGCGATCCAGGCGTGCCGTTCACCTGGCTGTGCTTCGGCAGCGAAGGGCGCCAGGAGCAGACCCTGCACACCGACCAGGACAACGGCATTCTCTTCGAGGCCGCCGATGCCGCCGAGGCCGCGCACATCCGCGGTCGCCTGCTGCCGCTGGCCGAGCGTATCAACCGTGACCTCGACACCTGCGGCTTCACCCTGTGCAAGGGCAACATCATGGCCAGCAATCCGCAGCTGTGCCTGTCGCGGCAGGAATGGAGCCGCCGCTTCAGCTCCTTTGTCCGTGAGGCGACGCCGGAAAACCTGCTCGGCAGCACCATCTATTTCGACCTGCGCAGCATCTGGGGCCCGGCCGAAGGTTGCGAGCAACTGCGCCAGGATCTGCTCGACGAGATCAAGGACAACAGCCTGTTCCAGCGCATGATGGCAGACAACGCCCTGCGCCATCGTCCCCCGGTCGGCCGCTTCCGCGACTTCGTGGTGGCACGCAAGGGCGAAGGCAAAGACACCCTGGACCTGAAGGTGCAGGGACTGACTCCGTTCGTCGACGGCGCACGCCTGCTGGCGCTGAGCAACGACATCGGCACCTGCAACACCCTCGAGCGCCTGCGCAAGCTGGTGGAAAAGGGCGTGATCGAACCCAAGGATGGCGCGGCCTACGAAGAGGCCTACCACTTCATCCAGCAGACCCGCATGCAGCAGCATCAGCAGCAGGCACGCGATGGACTGCCCTATTCCAATCGCCTGGATCCGGATACGCTCAATGTGTTGGATCGACGCATCCTGCGCGAGTCCTTTCGCCAGGCCCAGCGTCTCCAGGCCAGCCTCGCGGTGCGCTATCAACTATGAGCATGTTCTGGTTCAACCCACGCGGTCCGAAGTTGCCTCCCGAGCAGCAGCAACGCGTTGCCGAGCTGCCGCGCCCGGAACTGCCGCAGCCCGTTCCGCTACGCCAGCAACGACTGGTGGTGCTGGATCTGGAAACGACCGGGCTGCACCTCAAGCGCGACCTGGTCATCGCCATCGGCGCGGTGGTCATCGAGGACGGCGCGATCGATTATTCGCAGCAGTTCGAATGCACGCTGTGCCGTCAGGTCAAGGTCAATGAAAGCGTGCTGATCCATGGCATCGCGCCTAGCGAACTGGCCAACGGGCTGCCGCCGGCCGAAGCGCTGCTCAGCTTCATGGAGTTTGCCGCGGGCAGCATCGTCCTGGCCTTTCACGCCCCGTTCGACCAACGCATGCTGGGCCGCGCGCTGAAGAACGAGCTGGGCTATTCGCTGGAGAACAGCTTCCTCGACGTGGCCGACCTGGCCCCGATGCTGTTCCCCGAAGCGATGATCCACCGCGGCAGCCTGGACCACTGGCTCGACTACTTCAACATCCATATCCCGCAGCGTCACAATGCGTCCGCCGACGCCATGGCGACAGCCGAGATCGCGCTGATCCTGCTCAATCGTGCCCAGCGCATCGGCCTGACCACCTTCGACGAGCTGGCGCAGCGCCTCAGGTGCTGGCAGCGCGCCCGCAAGGCCGCATTCAATTCGATCTGAACCTGACGACACGACCGCGGCCGTTCGGGCCGCGATGACGGACACAGATGCAGCCATGCCCGAAAGGACAGGACGACCCAAATCTCGGGCCGCCCACGCATGAAGTGACGGTGCGCATCAGATCACGCTGATGCGCGTACGGAATCAGCGCCCGCTTTCGCAGATGGACCGATACAGCGGCGAATCCTGCTGGAGCTGGGTCAGTGTCTCGACCTTCGCCTCGCCGGCTTCATTCAACCGGAACATCGCCTTCTCTCTGCACAGCAACTGATAGCGTCCACTTTGCACGGTGGACATCAGGCTGGTCTTTTCGAAGCGATACAGCACGAAGCGGGCAACGCGACCCTGCTCGGTGTCCTGAATCTGCGCATTGGCTTCATCCAGCACGGTGTAGGCCAGCGGCATCGGGAACGCCAGGGTCCAGGGTCGCCAGAGCATGTTGCCTTTCTCGCTCGATACCACCACCGAACCCTCCGGCAGACGGGCCTGGGTGCTCTCGAACCAGGTGTATTCGTAGTGGATGGTGTACGCCAGCATGCCCAGGCCAGCACCTACCGGAATGATCCACTTCGGCAGGCGCTTGCGCATCAAGGAGCGCAGCGCCAGTGCAATCCCCGCACCCGCCGTACCGGCGACAATTGCAGCAATCAGATGCCAGAACATATACAACTCCCCTAAAAAAATCGGGCTTCCAATTGGAAGCCCGACTTCTACCTCAACCTTGTTTCAGACAGGGTCTGATGTCTGGTTGCATTATCGATCAGTGATCAAGCGCAGCGCCAGCACCTTTCGGGGTACGCACGCTCTCGACCAGATCCTGGATTTCCTGCGGCGGAGCCTGAGTCGCCAGGGACACGGCATAGGCCACGATGAAGTTCAGGATCGCACCCACGGCACCGAAGGCCTGCGGGGAGATACCCATCCACCACTGATCAGGCGTGTTGGCCAGGCTGTTGGTGCCAGGGATGAAGAACCAGCCCAGGTACAGGAAGATGTACACCGCGGTGGACACCACACCTACCAGCATACCGGCCACAGCACCTGCGCTGTTCACGCGCTTGGAGAAGATACCCATCATCAGCGCCGGGAACAGGCTCGCTGCAGCGAGACCGAACGCCAGTGCCACTACCTGAGCCGCGAAGCCCGGCGGGTTCAGACCCAGATAGGTCGCCAGGAGAATGGCTGCCGTCATGGACAGACGAGCGGCCAGCATCTCGTTCTTCTCGCTGATCTTCGGATTGATGAGCGTCTTGATCAGGTCATGACTGATTGCCGAGGAGATCGCCAGCAGCAGACCAGCCGCAGTGGACAGCGCCGCCGCGATGGCACCCGCCGCGATCAGACCGATGACCCAGCCTGGCAGGTTGGCGATTTCCGGGTTGGCCAGAACGATGATGTCGTTGTTCACGGTCAGCTCGTTGCCGTTCCAGCCACGCTCCTGCGCAGTCGGAGTGAAGGCAGCGCTGGCGTCGTTGTACATCTGTACGCGACCGTCGCCGTTCTTGTCTTCCCACTTGATCAGACCGGTACGTTCCCAGGTCTGCACCCACTCAGGACGATCTTCGTAGCGGATTGCTTCAGCCTGCGGGCCTTCCGGATAGATGGTCTGAACCAGGTTCAGACGAGCCATGGAGGCAACAGCCGGAGCGGTGAGGTACAGCAGGGCAATGAACACCAGAGTCCAGCCAGCGGACCAGCGAGCGTCAGCTACCTTCGGTACGGTGAAGAAGCGGATGATCACGTGCGGCAGACCAGCGGTACCGATCATCAGCGACAGGGTGAACAGGAACATGTTCAGCTTGTTGTCGATGTCGGCGGTGTAGGCAGCGAAGCCCAGGTCGGTTACGACCTGATCCAGCTTGTCCAGCAGCGGCACGCCGGAGTCGACGTGAGTGCCGAACATGCCGAGCATCGGGATCGGGTTGCCAGTCAGCTGCATGGCAATGAACACGGCCGGAATGGTGTAGGCGATGATCAGAACGATGTACTGAGCCACCTGGGTGTAGGTGATGCCCTTCATGCCGCCGAATACCGCGTAGGCGAACACGATCGCGGCAGCGATCCAGATACCAGCGGAGTTGCTCACTTCCAGGAAGCGGGAGAACGCCACACCAGCACCGGCCATCTGACCGATTACGTAAGTAACGGAGATGAGGATGAGGCAGATGACGGCTACCAGGCGCGCACCACGGCTGTAGAACCGGTCACCGATGAAGTCCGGTACGGTGAACTTGCCGAATTTGCGCAGATAGGGGGCCAGCAGCATGGCCAGCAGCACGTAGCCACCGGTCCAGCCCATCAGGTACACGGAGGTGGCATAACCGCCGGAGGCGATGATACCGGCCATGGAGATGAAGGATGCCGCAGACATCCAGTCTGCCGCAGTCGCCATACCGTTGGTTACAGGGTGAACGCCACCGCCGGCGACGTAGAATTCCTTAGTCGACCCGGCGCGAGCCCAGACCGCGATCCCGATATAGAGCAGGAACGAGGCGCCCACGAACAACATGTTGATCCAATATTGGCTCATGGTGGTTACTCCTCAACCCCGAATTCCTTGTCCAGTTTGTTCAGCCGCCACGCGTAGTGGAAGATGATCGCAATGAACACGATGATGGAACCCTGTTGAGCGAACCAGAAGCCAAGATCCGTTCCCCCTACAGGGATACCGGATACCAGCGGACGCAGGAGGATACCGAAACCATATGAGACAAGAGCCCAGACCACTAAGCTCCAAGTGATAAGGCGAACATTCGCCTTCCAGTACGCAGCAGCATTTTCTTTATCGTTGTCGGCCATTGACGTTCTCCGCCTTATTTTTATTGCGTGTGAAGGGAACCCACATGCTGAATTTAACAGGGCAGGGTTTATGAATGAAAGCCCCGACTTTAGTCTGACAAACAACCCGCAAAGACCAATCCAGATGCCGAAAAGCGCCGCCGCAAAGCGTCCCAGGCTGGCGATTTGCCATGAATCGACCTGCTCGCCGTAACCTTTGTGGCAGACGGTTTTGACGCATGCAGGTGCGGCGGGCTGACGCGGCGCTCCTCCCACCTTCGGGCAGTCGCCTCGGACGCATATCGAGACCGACCGGTCACGAAATTAAATTCACCGCGTAATTATCATCCCCAAGTTCGAAAAGTATAACTTGGAGATTGAACTCTTAATGAAAGATAAATATTTAAAAAACAAGAACAATGAACTTAAGAAAACGATGTAATTAACTTATCGTCAGTTCATTGCCTTTTGATGGCAAACGAAGCGGCCACCACACTCCATCGAGGCAGCCTCCTTCAAGCAGGTTTCCAGAGGTCGTGCCGCGCGGATAGACGGACGTCGAGCCGCACGTCGACGCCCACATGCCAGCAGCGCCCTGCGGGCACCCTCGAGCCTGGCTCGGAGCCGAACAGGGCTGGTTACGGCAGGCCTTGCGGCCTATCGGCAGGCGCGAAGCGGAGAGACGACCTGGCCGGACAGATGCCGTTCGACGCAGGTCGCGTGCAGTTGGCGACCTGCGTCTAGCAGGCAGGCTGACCCGCCGTGTATTTCTCGGTCGGGTAGATCGCCGCGTTGAGATCACGAATGGTCTCTGCGCCGATCAGCAAGGGGTAACTGAAGTGCGTCCGGTCGGTGAGGTTGACCTGCACCTCGCGCAGCTGATCGCCGATGCATAGCTGCATGCCCACGACGGGGCGCTCGGCCCGCGGCGGCTCGCTGTCGCGATCGACGTTTCCGGCCTCCTCGGCGCGGGTCTTGATACGACTGATACCGAGCAGCCGCTGCTCATAAAGGGTGTCATCGGCACCATCGACGGCCAGACGGAAGCGCACCCAGTCCTCGCCATCGCGCTTGAACTGTTCGATGTCGCGGGCCGACAGCGATGCGGTCATGGCACCGGTATCCATCTTGGCGGGCAGGATCTTGCCGATCTCTTCGACCTTGATGTGCTCGTAGCGGCCATAAAGGGTGGGTTCGGCCGCGAACGCCGGTAGCGCCAACAGCCCGGCAAGGAAAAGAACGCGAGACAAAACAACCTCCTGGGAGCGAATGATGGACAGTTTTCGATCAGCCGCCCCCCGCAGGGTTCAGTCTTCGCGCCTTTCAAAACGTTTCACCAGGCAGGCAGATAGCCATGCCGACCGCGCCCAACGCTCCTGCCGGCAGCCTGATAGACTGCAGACCGATTTCCATCCGAAGGCTCCAACCGTGTCCAGTCCCGCCTTTTCCACCATGCCCCTTTCCGCCGCCATGCTGGCCAACCTCGAAGCCCTCGGCTACGCGACGATGACGCCGATCCAGGCGCAGAGCCTGCCGCTGATGCTCAAGGGGCACGACCTGATCGCCCAGGCCAAGACCGGTAGCGGCAAGACCGCAGCCTTCGGCATCGCCCTGCTCGACCCGCTCAATCCACGCTATTTCGGCTGCCAGGCGCTGGTACTTTGCCCGACCCGCGAGCTGGCCGATCAGGTCGCCAAGGAGCTGCGCCGACTGGCGCGGGCAGCGGACAACATCAAGATCCTCACGCTGTGCGGCGGCGTCTCCATCGGCCCGCAGATCGCATCGCTGGAGCATGGCGCCCATGTGATCGTCGGTACGCCGGGGCGGGTGCAGGAGCACCTGAAGAAAGGCACCCTCAAGCTCGACGGCCTCAACACCCTGGTGCTCGATGAAGCCGACCGCATGCTGGACATGGGCTTCTACGACGCCATCGCCGAGATCATCGGCCAGACCCCAGCCAAGCGGCAGACGCTGCTGTTCTCGGCCACCTACCCCGCCAGCATCGAGCAGCTTGCCGCCAGTTTCATGCGTGCGCCGCAGCAGGTGCGGGTCGAGTCACTGCACACGGACTCGCAGATCGAGCAGCGCTTCTACGAGATCGACCCCGAGCAGCGTCTGGATGCGGTGGCGCGCATGTTGGCCAGCTTCCGCCCGGAAAGCTGCGTGGCCTTCTGCTTCACCAAGCAGCAATGCCAGGAGCTGGTCGAGTACCTCAACGCCAAGGGCATCTCGGCAGCGGCACTCAATGGCGATCTGGAGCAGCGTGATCGGGATCAGGTCCTGGCGATGTTCGCCAACCGCAGCCTGTCGGTGCTGGTGGCTACCGATGTCGCCGCCCGCGGGCTGGATATCGACGCATTGGATATGGTGATCAACGTCGAGCTGGCCCGCGATCCGGAAATCCACGTCCACCGCATCGGCCGGACCGGACGCGCCGGCAACCAGGGCCTGGCCGCGAGCCTGGTGGCCCCGGCCGAAGCCCATCGTGCCCAGGCCATCGAGAAGTTGCAGAAGTCGCGGCTCAACTGGCATTCCCTGGACGAGCTGAAAGCCGGCGCGGGTGCGCCGCTGCAACCGCCGATGGTGACGCTGTGCATCGCTGCCGGGCGCAAGGACAAGCTGCGCCCGGGCGACATCCTGGGCGCCCTGACCGGCGACGCCGGCCTGCCGGGCAGCCAGGTCGGCAAGATCGCCATCTTCGACTTCCAGGCGTTCGTGGCGGTCGAACGCGATGCGGCCAAGCAGGCCCTCAAGCGCCTGAACGAAGGTAAGATCAAGGGCCGCTCGCTGAAGGTCCGCGTGCTGCGCTGAAGCCAGCCGCCGCCAAGCCGATAGCAAGCAGGCCAGCATCAGGCGGCCGGAGGGTTGAGCCCCGGCCGCGGCCGTGACAGCGTATGCGCTGGCGCTGCCCTATCTGCCCGTCCCCAACCGGATCGCTCCATGCCGCAACCCTCGCTCAGCCAGTACTTACGCCGCCTCTGGGCGCTGGAGAAGTTCGGCTACAGCCTGCGCGTGCTGATCGCCATGGCCGGCAGCATGGGCCTGGCCTGGCACCTCGGGCAGCCATCGCTGATCATTCCGCTGTTCCTCGGCATCATCGCCAGCGCCCTGGCGGAGACCGACGACAGCTGGCTGGGCCGGCTCAGCGCCCTGCTGGTGACTTTGCTGTGCTTCAGCATCGCCGCGGTAGCCGTCGAGTTGCTGTTTCCCTATCCGTGGCTGTTCGTTGCCGGCCTGGCGTTGTCCACCTTCGCCCTGGTCATGCTCGGCGCGCTCGGCGAACGCTACGGCGCGATCGCCCAGGCCACGCTGATCCTCTCCATCTACAGCATGATCGCCGCCGACCAGCGCAACGGCGAGCTGCAGCAGTTCTGGCGCGATCCACTGCTGCTGGTGGCCGGCGCCGCCTGGTATGGCCTGCTGTCGGTATGCTGGAACGCGCTGTTCGCGCACCAGCCGGTGCAGCAGAGCCTGGCGCGGTTGTATCGCGAGCTGGGCCTGTACTTCCGCTACAAGGCAGCGCTGTTCGAACCGGTGCGCCAGCTGGACGTCGAACAGCGCCGGCTCGAGCTGGCGCAGCAGAACGGCCGGGTGGTCAGCGCCCTGAATGCGGCCAAGGAAACCCTGCTGCACCGCCTGGGCAGTGGCCGCCCCGGCAGCAAGATCAATCACTACCTGAAGCTTTACTTCCTCGCCCAGGACCTGCACGAGCGTGTCAGCTCTTCGCACTACCCTTACCAGGCCCTCGCCGAAGCCTTCTTCCACAGCGACGTGCTGTTTCGCTGCCAGCGCCTGCTGCGTCTGCAGGCCAGCGCCTGCGCCGAACTCGGCGAGGCCATCCAGCTGCGCCAGACGTTTCGCTACAGCGATGCCAATGCCCAGGCACTGGAGGACCTGCAGGCGTCGCTGGAGCACCTGCGCGAGCAGAACAACCCGGCCTGGCGCGGCCTGCTGCGCTCGCTGCGGGCGCTGTCGAGCAACCTCTCCACCCTGCAGCGCCAGCTCGCCAGTGCCAGCGACCCCGCCGCGCTGGAAGGCACGCAGGACAGCAGCCTGCTGGATCGCCAGCCGCAGACGCTGCGCGAGGCATTCAACCGCATCCGCCTGCAGCTGACGCCGACGTCCCTGCTGTTCCGCCACGCCTTGCGCATGGCCATCGCCCTGGTCGCGGGTTACGCCGCGCTGCACGCCATCCACCCCGAGCAGGGCTACTGGGTGCTGCTGACCACCGTATTCGTCTGCCAACCCAACTATGGCGCCACCCGGATCAAGCTGGTGCAGCGGATCAGCGGCACCGTGCTGGGCCTGGTGGTCGGCTGGGCGCTGTTCGATCTGTTCCCCAGCCAGCCGGTGCAGGCACTGTTCGCCGTGGTCGCCGGAGTGGTGTTCTTCGCCACCCGCAGCACGCGCTACACCCTGGCCACGGCCGCGATCACGCTGATGGTGCTGTTCTGCTTCAACCAGGTCGGCGATGGCTACGGGCTGATCTGGCCGCGCCTGTTCGATACCCTGCTCGGCAGCCTGATCGCCGCCGCCGCGGTGTTCCTGATCCTGCCGGACTGGCAGGGCCGGCGTCTGAATCAGGTGGTCGCCAACACCCTCAGCTGCAACAGCGACTACCTGCGCCAGATCATGCGCCAGTACGACAGTGGCAAGCACGACGACCTGGCCTACCGCCTGGCCCGGCGCAACGCCCACAACGCCGATGCCGCGCTGTCGACCACCCTCTCGAACATGCTTCTGGAGCCCGGCCACTTCCGCAAGGATGCCGAGACCGGCTTTCGCTTTCTGATCCTCTCGCACACCCTGCTGAACTACCTGTCCGGCCTCGGCGCCCATCGCGAAAGCCTGCCTGACGATGCCAGCGATGCGCTGCTCGAGCGCGCCGCGGAGCAGCTGGCGGCGAGCCTCGACGATCTGGCCACGGCGCTGGCACAGAACAAGCCGGTGGCCATCTACAGCGAAGAGGAAGAAGCGCTGGCGCAGCAGCTCGAACAGATTCCGGAGGAGATGGACGATGCCCATCGCCTGGTGCAGACCCAGCTCGGGTTGATCTGCCGTCAGCTGGCACCGCTGCGCAGCATGGCCGCGCACCTGATCAAGCAGCAGCCGGTCCAGCGCTAGTACTGGGGCAACGCGTCCGGGGCGGGCATGGCGTGGCGGCGAAAGATCGCCGCGTAGCTGCCGTCCTCGACCATCGCGGCGATCTCGCGCTCGAAGGTCGCCACGATGTCGGTCGCCTGCGGGTGGTCGCTGCGCACCACCAAGGACAGCCCGGCCCGCCTGAACTCACCGGGGACGAAGGAAAGCTCATCCCGCTCATGGCCCAGCTCGCGCTCGAGATGGAACAGTACGGTGCGCTCATCCTCCAGCGTCAGGTCGACACGTCCGGCGAGCACCATCGCCGCCGCCTGGACGAAACTCGCAGCGTAGCCCTTCTGCAACCGTGCGTTGTCGTCCAGTTCGTCGCTGTACATGTAGCCCCGGCTCAAGGCGATCGGGTGGCCGATCAGGCTATCGAGGCCGTCATAGCGAAAGTCGTTTCCGCGTCGCTGGACCCAGCGCATCCGGTTGACCAGAAACGGGCGGGAGCTCAGCGTGTAGTCGACGCGCTTGAGCGTAGGCCAGCCATTGACCATGTCGTAGCTGCCGTTGCGCAGGCCGAACAGAGCGCGCTCCCAGGGCACCTCGATGTACTCGACCCGGTAGCCCCCGCGCTCCAGCGCGGTGCGGATCAGCTCGACGGACAGCCCCTCGCCGGGCAGGCTCTTGTCCGTATAGGGCGGCCAGATGTTGCCGGCCAGCCGAAGCACTTCGGCGGGCAGCGAAGCGCTCGCCAACAGCAGCATCAGTCCGAACAATCGTCGCATGGCCATCACGTCCACCCGCCCCTCTGGCAAAGCGCTATCAGCCCATCAGAACACAATGCAGGTCGATTGACGTCGGCGCCTCGTCGGATGCCTGGCTGCAGCGAAACCGCGAGCGGAGTACCATCGCGCGTTTTCGAACGAGGTATGCATTGGTGCAGACTGACGTGGTGGTAATCGGCGCCGGTGCCGCCGGCCTGATGTGTGCATTCACCGCCGCCGCGCGCGGCCGCCAGGTGCTGCTGCTGGACCACGCCAACAAGGCGGGCAAGAAGATCCTCATGTCCGGCGGCGGGCGCTGCAACTTCACCAACCTCTATACCGAGCCGGCCAACTTCCTTTCCAGCAACCCGCACTTCTGCAAGTCTGCCCTGGCGCGCTACACCCAATGGGACTTCATCGAGATGGTCAGCCGCCACGGCGTGCCCTATCACGAGAAGAAGCTCGGCCAGCTGTTCTGCGATAACAAATCCAGCGACATCCTGGAGATGCTGCTGGACGAGTGCGGGCGGGCCGGGGTCGATCTGCGCCTGGACACCGCCGTGACGGCGATCGAGCGGCTCGATCAGGGGTATGCGCTGCAGACTGGCATCGGCGCGGTGCGCTGCCAGTCGCTGGTGATCGCCACTGGCGGGCTGTCGATCCCGACCCTGGGCGCCAGCGGCTTCGGCTACCAGATTGCCCGTCAGTTCGGCCACAACGTGCTGCCGACCCGCGCGGGCCTGGTGCCATTCACCATTACCGAACCGCAGCTCAAGACCCTGTGCAGCGAACTGTCCGGCACCTCGGTGGAGGATTGCCTGGTCAGCTGCAACGGGCAGAGCTTCCGCGAGAACATCCTCTTCACCCATCGCGGGCTGTCCGGCCCGGCGATCCTGCAGATCTCGTCCTACTGGCACCCGGGCGACGTGGTGCATATCGACCTGCTGCCGCACCTGGATCTGGTGGAATGGCTGACGGCGCAGCGACAGGAACGCCCCAACATCGAGCTCAAGACGCTGCTGGGGGAGGTTTTCACGCGCAAGATGGCCGGCCTTCTGTGCGAGCAGTGGTTCAGCTCACGGCCGCTGAAGCAGTACGGGCCCAGCGAGCTGGAAGCGATCGCGAACAAGCTGGCGGACTGGCAGGTGGTACCCGCCGGAACCGAGGGTTACCGGACGGCGGAGGTCACGCTGGGCGGTGTGGATACGCGGGAAGTGTCGTCCAAGACCATGGAGTCGCAGAAGGCGCCAGGGCTGTACTTCGTCGGCGAGGTACTCGACGTCACCGGCCATCTGGGCGGCTTCAACTTCCAATGGGCCTGGGCGTCGGGCTACGCGGCCGGACAGTTCGTCTAGCCGGCGCAGCGCCGGAACCGCTACTCGTTGGTCCGGTTGGACGGCGGCGAGATTTCCCGCGGGCCGGCGGGATCGGTAGCGGTGTTCTGGTATTCCTGCTGGTTGCGGCTGTTGTTATCCAGCGCAGACTCCTCGTCGTCCGGCGAGCAACCCACCAGCGCAAGGGCAGCCAGTGCACCAGCCAAGATAAAACTCGACTTCATCGCTTTTCTCCTGCGCATGACACCCTGAGCCCGCGGCCCAGGGTGCCGGGCCGCGCTTACTGCGAAGTGCCGGTGCCGGTGCCGGTGCCGGTTCCAGTGCTCGGCGCGGTACCGGAGCCGGACTCGGTGCCCATGCCGCTGCCATTGTCGGCAGGCGGAGTGGCCATGTCGCCCGAAGTACCGGTGCCGGTGCCCGTTCCGGTGCTCGGTGCAGCGCCGGTACCGGTGCCGGTTCCAGTGCCTGCAGGCGGCGTGGTGGTGTCAGTGGAGGGTGCGGCCGGCTGCTCGGTGGTGGCCGGCGGCGGGGTCGGCTCGCGGTCGCGGTCTTCGTCCGGGCCGCAACCGACCAGCAGAAGTCCGAGTACGGGGGGCAGCAGATAGGTAAGACGCATGGTTAACCTCCTTCAGAGTGATCCGGCGGGTGGCCGGAGAATTCTTGAATCGTCAGATTCACAGAAGGTTGACCTTGTTAAGGCGCAAGAGTGCCCCAGCCGTCTCATTCCTGGCGGCGCGCAGATACCGGTCAGCCAGGCAGACAGGCCGGGAGCGGGTCGTTCAGCGTCGTCCCGGGCGTGACCGGATGCAATGCCCAGAGCTCGTCGAAACGATGCTCGCGATCGAACATCCGCTGCAGTTCTGCCGCCGAGCGCGGAGGACTGAACCAGTAACCCTGCACCAGCTGACAACCCTCGGCGCCGAGAAAGGCCACCTGTTCGGGGCGCTCCACGCCTTCGGCGACGACCGCCAGGCCGAGGCTCTGGCCGAGCCCGATGACGGCGCGACTGATGGCCACCGAGTCGGGATCATCCGGCGCTGCGGCGATGAAGCTGCGATCGACCTTGAGCACGTGCAGCGGATAGCGTTTGAGGTAGCCGAGCGAACAGTAGCCGGTGCCGAAATCATCCAGGGCCAGGCGCACGCCGAGCGCCGCGATCTCGTGCAGGCTGCTCATGGTCGCCTCGCTATCCTGCATCAGCAGCGTCTCGGTGATCTCCAGCAGCAGGCTGTCCGGTCGCAGCCCGGTCTCCCGCAGCACGCGCGCCAGCAGATCGGTGAAACCGGGCTGCTGCAGCTGACGTATCGACAGGTTGACCGCGCAGTACAGTTGCGTCTGACCGGCCTGCTGCCAGCGACGGACCTGGCAGCAGGCCTCGCGCAGCACCCACTCGCCGACGCGAACGATCTCGCGCGACTCCTCCAGCACCGGAATGAACTCGTGCGGCGCCACTGGCTTGTCGTTGAAGCGCCAGCGCAGCAGCGCCTCGACGCCGACGACATAGGGTCGGCCCTGCTCGACGCGGCAGATCGGCTGATAATGCAGGGCGAATTCCCGCCGCGTCAGCGCCTGGGCCAGCGCGCTCTCCAGTTCCAGCTGACGGGCCGCCTTGGAATGCAGGCCGTCGCAGAACAGGGCGAACTGGTCCTTGCCCGCACTCTTGGCGCGATACAGGGCCAGGTCGGCCGCCTGCAGCGCATTCAGCGCCTGACCATCACGCTGCAGCGGCGCGATACCGATGCTGGCGCTGACCGACAGGGTGCGCTCGCCCAGCTGCAGCGGTTGGCGCAGGGCCACCAGCATGCGCTGGGCGACGCGCTCGGCATCGGCTTCGCAGGCCAGATCGCCAAGCAGGGCGACGAATTCGTCGCCGCCGAAACGGGCCAGGTGGTCACCCGGCCGCAGACATCTCAGCAACCGCTGCGCCACTTCCACCAGCACCTGGTCGCCAGCGCCGTGGCCGAGGCTGTCGTTGATCAGCTTGAAGCGGTCCAGATCGACGAAGAGCAAGGCCGCGGCCCGACCGTGCGGTCGCTGCTGCACCTCCTTGAGCAGTTCGTCCAGGTGCAGACGGTTGGCCAGGCCGGTCAGGGCATCGTGGCGTGCCGCATGGCGCAGGCATTCCTCGGCGGCCTTGCGTGCGCTGATGTCGGTCTGCGAACCGGCCATGCGCAGAGTTCCCTGCTCGCAGCGCTCGGCGACGCCGCGCACCAGCACCCAAAGGTAGTCACCGCCCTCGATGCGCACGCGGTATTCATGGGCCAGCGACGGCGTTCGCCCGTTCAGGTGATCGGCGATCGCCTCGCGCAGCCCAGGCAGGTCGTCCGGATGTACCCGCTCGAACCAGCTGCGGCTGGTATAGCTCGGCTGCGCAGGCATGCCCAGCATGGCGGTCCAGCGCTCGGACAGGTGCAGCTGGTCGTGCTCCACGTTCCATTCCCAGATGCCGTCCTCCGAGCCGCGCAGCGCGCGCGTCAGCCGCGCCTCGCTGTCCTCCAGGGCGTGCCGCTGAGCGGCGCTGTAGGTGTCGATGGCGAGGATCATGTCGAAGAAGACGATCTTCAGCAGGCTGTCGTACAGCCTGTGCTGCTCGTTGTCGCCGAGCAGCGTGCGCAGCATTTCCGACAGGTAGAAGCGATAGGCACCGAGGTACCATTCCAGGTCGACGCCGACCCGCTGATGGACCAGCCCCACCAGCAGGCGGTCACGCACGTAGTCGCGCTCGTAGGGACCGTTCCACAGGCGCCGGTAGTATTCCTGCTGGCGCTGCTTGAGCCGCGTCAGCCCGGCGCAGTCACTGTGCAGGGTGGCTGGCTGGCCGAAGTCGGCGAGGTGTTCGTAGAGCTTGTCGATGAAGGCGCGATGAGCCGCGTCCAGCTCGGCCGCGGCGCGGTTCAGGCGCAACGCGTCGCCGGTCTGCCACTGCAGGAAGCGCTTGCGGGTCAGGATCTGTTCGAGGCCCAGCCCCACTCGTTGCAGCAACGCCTTCAGCTCGTCTTCCATCCACGCCCCTTGCTTCCCTGCCGCACCCATGCGCCTGAGAACATCATCCAGGCCTGAGCAACGGAAGTTGATACTAGAAAGCCATCAAGGGTCGCAGCGACGCCTGGTCGCACTATTGATGCACGTCAGCAAAGATGCAGGTGCCGCGGGGCGGAAGCAGAGCGGACCGGGGCGGGGAGCCCCGGTGGCCGGTAGGCGAGGTTCAGGCTGCCTGCTTGGCAGTGAACTCCTTCTTCAGACGATTGCGCAGCTCGATCATCTGCGCACCCATTTCCTCGAGGCGCTTGGCGTCGAACAGTTCGCGCGCCTGCGGGAACATTTCCGATTCCTCTTCCTCGATGTGGTGCTCCAGCAGCTCCTTGCAGACCTTGGCCCGTCCGGAGAACTGGACGCTGCCCGGATCGGTGGCCTTCAGATCCGGCAGCACCAGCGAATCCACGGCTCGGTGCTCTTCCTTGGCCTCGTGATACATCTTCAGCTCTTCCTTGCCGCCGGCTTCCTTGTAGGCGGGGTAGAGAATCTGCTCTTCCAGCTGGGTATGGATGGTCACTTCCATTTCCAGCTTGCTGAGCAGCTCGGTGCGCGTCTTCACGGCGCGCTCGGTGGATTCGGTCAGGCGCGTCAGCAGGTCCTTAACGCGCTCATGATCCTCGATCAGCAGGTCGATGGCGTTCATGTGGCTGTCCTCTTCGGCTTCACGGGCTTGATGACCGGGCTCTGGCGGCCCGGTTTGCTACGGCTGCGGCATGGGCCGCAGCCGTAGGGCTCAGGCGTACTCGTAGGTCGGCAGTGCGGTACGGCTCTGGCTCTGCAGATGGGCGATGGAAGGCGACATGCCGGCTTCCAGTGCCAGATCACGGCGAACCGAGCTGACGACCCATTCCAGCTGAATCCGCGTCTGAGTCTGGCCTTTCGACAGCGCGCGCTTTACCAGCGTGCGGTCGTCGTTGCGCAGGGTCAGCAGCAGGCCGCCATCGGGACGGGGCTCGGTGAGCACTTCGAACTCAGGGAATGCGGCAGTAAGAAATTGTTGTGCAGCGGTCATTGTTCTGTACTCCAAGAAAGTTCCAGCGAACATTAAAGGAGCAGCGTTCGTGCCAACCTGCAAAACAATTAATTTTCCTTTAATAACAAATACTTAACTAAAATCAGCTAGGAATTAGACCGTGCAAAACGCAATACAAAGCGTGACGCAGGTTGCATTCTGCGGCCTGCGTCAGCCGCGAGAAGCCTTGCGCCAGACACTGGCGAGCCAGGGTTGCTGGGCCAGAGGCAGCCCGGCAGGACGATAGTAGTGCTCCAGTTCGACGAAGCCGGCGGCCAGCAACCGCGCCCGCCAGCTTGGCCAGCTATACCAGACACCGTAGCGGTCACCGCTCCAGCCCTCCTCGTCCTGACCGCGGGGATTGGAGCAGAACAGCACGCCGCCCCCTTTCAGCGCCTCGTGCAGACGGGCCAGCACGCCGGACAGCTCCGCGCTCGGAACATGGAACAGCACGGCGTTGGCGAAGATGCCGTCGAAGCTCTCCGTCGGCAGCTGCAGCTGCAACAGGTCCTGCTGCCAGACCTCGCAGCCGCTGTCCGCTCGCGCCATCTCGACAAATGCCTCGGTGCCGTCGAGGCCCACCGCGACGTGCCCTCGTGCGGTCAACGCCTTGAGATCGCGTCCGGGCCCACAGCCGAGATCGAGAATACGCAGCGGCGCCGGCGCCTGAATGTGACGCAGAAGGGCATCGATGTTCTGACTGACGTCGTGGTCGCGGGTGCCGTCGCGAAAAGCCTCGGCGTTGAGGCGGTAATAGTCGAGGGTGCGCTGTGCCGCGCGGTCCGGATCGCTCATGGCATTCATCTCCTGCAGGGCATCGCCCACCCTAGCGTGCATGCGCGCCAGCTGCCAGCCCATGGCCCCGGCGAAGGTCGGCATTGAGTCGCGCGCTGGAAGCGGCGAGGATAGCGGCGACAAAACCGTGCGTTACTGCACAGCAGTGGACGGAAAACGACGACCGTCCGGCCGCAGGACTGAAACTTGCAGCGTGCAACCTGTCGAAATCCTGTCCGGCCCCATGACG
Source organism: Stutzerimonas sp. LR2 (assembly GCF_055755175.1). Classification (NCBI taxonomy): domain Bacteria; kingdom Pseudomonadati; phylum Pseudomonadota; class Gammaproteobacteria; order Pseudomonadales; family Pseudomonadaceae; genus Stutzerimonas; species Stutzerimonas sp. LR2. Next base: position 1,052,572 of record NZ_JBVTRR010000001.1, on the reverse strand, counting down.
GCGGGCTGGATATGCAGCACGTAACGCAACATCGAGATCCATCATGAACCACGCACTGCCAAAAATCGTTCTGCTCGTCGAAGACGAGCCGCATATCCTCAGCCTGCTCTCGGACTATCTGGCCAGCGAGGGCTATCAGGTGCTGGAAGCGGACAGTGCGCCCAAGGCTTTCGAGATCCTGGCGACCAAACCGCATCTGGATCTGCTGGTCACCGACTTCCGCCTGCCGGGCAATGTCTCCGGAGTGATGATCGCCGAGCCCGCACTCAAACTGCGGCCAGAGCTGAAGGTGATCTTCATCAGCGGCTATCCCATCGAGATCTACGAATCCGGTAGCCCCATCGCCCGCTCGGCACCGGTGCTGGCCAAGCCCTTCGCGCTGGACACCTTGCGCTGCCAGATCCAGGACCTGCTCGCCAGCTGAGCACGCATGCAGCGCAGAAACGAAAAAGCCCGCAAACGCGGGCTTTTTCATGTCCGATCGATCAATTGATCTTCGGATCCAGCTCGCCGTTGGCGTAGCGCTGGAACATGCCTTCCAGCGAGATCGGCTTGATCTTGCTGGCATTGCCGGCGGTGCCGAAGGCTTCGTAGCGGGCGATGCAGATGTCGCGCATGGCGGCGACGGTCTTGGCCAGGTACTTGCGCGGGTCGAACTCGCTGGGGTTCTTCGCCATGAACTCGCGGATCGCGCCGGTGGAGGCCAGACGCAGGTCGGTGTCGATGTTGACCTTGCGTACGCCGTACTTGATGCCCTCGACGATCTCCTCGACCGGCACACCGTAGGTTTCGCCGATCTCGCCGCCGTACTCGTTGATGATCTTCAACCACTCCTGCGGCACCGAGGAGGAACCGTGCATTACCAGGTGGGTATCCGGGATGCGCGCGTGGATTTCCTTGATGCGCTGGATCGACAGCGTGTCGCCGGTCGGCGGCTTGGTGAACTTGTAGGCGCCGTGGCTGGTGCCGATGGCGATCGCCAGGGCGTCGACCTTGGTCTTGGCGACGAAGTCGGCGGCTTCTTCCGGATCGGTCAGCAGCTGGCTGTGATCGAGCACGCCCTCGGCGCCGACGCCGTCTTCCTCGCCGGCCATGCCGGTTTCAAGGCTGCCCAGGCAACCCAGCTCGCCTTCCACGGAGACGCCACAGGCATGGGCGAAGGCCACGGTCTGCTGGGTCACGCGCACGTTGTACTCGTAATCGGCGGGGGTCTTGCCGTCTTCGCGCAGCGAGCCGTCCATCATCACCGAGGAGAAGCCGAGCTGGATCGAACGCTGGCAGACGTCCGGGCTGGTGCCGTGGTCCTGGTGCATGCACACCGGGATGTGCGGGAATTCTTCGATCGCCGCCAGGATCAGATGACGCAGGAACGGCGCACCGGCGTATTTGCGCGCACCGGCGGAAGCCTGGACGATCACCGGGGAATCGGTCTTGTCGGCCGCTTCCATGATGGCGCGCATCTGCTCGAGGTTGTTGACGTTGAAGGCCGGCACGCCGTAGCCGAACTCGGCGGCGTGGTCGAGCATCTGGCGCATGCTGATGAGTGCCATGTTTTCCTTTCTCCCGGTCTGGGTCGTTTGATCGTGTAGAGCCTGCCGCAGTGGCCGACGCTGTTCAAGCGCCGCACGCTGGGCGCGGCATTGTAGAGGCGGGAGCGACAAATGCCAGCGTCCCGCCAGCGCTTTAAAAAACGTAGCCTCGCATCGCGAGGCCGCAGTAACCGATGGTCCGCTAGATACTGATGAGCGACGCGCTGCAGCCGTGGGCCAGCACCTTGTCATCGGCGACGCGATACACCAGCGCCTCGTTGCCCTTGTCATGGAAGGCAACTACGCCATCGCTATAGAAAGTGCCATGCGTTGCAGGTTCCTTGCGCAACGTATGAACCTGCTCGCTGTTGCCGATCTTCAGGTCGATGGCGTTGCGCTGATCATCGGCGTAGCGCCAGGCGATGTGCTGCTGGCTCTGGCACTTCCAGCGCACGAACGGCGCGTCCGGGCCGGACTGCCAGTGGCCGCAGCCGCCGAGCAGCAGCGCGGCGAGCAGCATGGGCAAGCCTTTGTTCATTCCATCTCCTTGGGAGTCAGTCGGGGCAGTCCTGCAGGCCACCCTGGGCGACGGTCGGATCGCCGGTGGCCTGCATCTCAACACGCTGGTCGTGTTCGGCGGTCGGGCCAAGCACCGGCGGCGGGTCGAGCACCTGGCAGGCGGTATCCGGCGAACTGCCGGCGCAACCGGCCAGGCCCAGGCAACAAACGGCAACAGCGACGTAACGCATGGCGAATCCCCTTTCCTTGTTCCGATAAGAACAGAGACCACGGCGAGCCGCCGGGGTTGCCGTCTGCATCAGCGGGCTGCCAGCGCCGAGGGCGCCGCCGGCAGCCCGCCCGGCCATCAGCTGGCGCGTTGCTCCAGTACCTCGACCGCCGGCAGCACCTTGCCCTCGACGAACTCGAGGAAGGCGCCACCACCGGTGGAGATGTAGGAGATCTGCTCGGCCACGCCGTACTTGTCGATGGCCGCCAGGGTGTCGCCACCGCCGGCGATGGAGAACGCCGGGCTCTGGGCAATGGCCTGGGCCAGCACCTTGGTGCCGTTGCCGAACTGGTCGAATTCGAACACGCCCACCGGACCGTTCCAGAGAATGGTCTGCGAAGACTTGAGCATCTCGCCGAACATGGCTGCGGTCTTCGGCCCGATGTCCAGGATCATGTCGTCGTCGGCGACGTCGGCGATGGCCTTGACCGTGGCCTCGGCGCTCTCGGCGAATTCCTTGGCGACCACCACATCCACCGGCAGCGGCACGGCGACCTTGGCCGCGATGGCCTTGGCGGTGTCGATCAGATCGGCCTCGTGCAGCGACTTGCCGACCTTGTAGCCGGCCGCGGCGAGGAAGGTGTTGGCGATGCCGCCGCCGACGATCAGCTGGTCGCAGATGTCGGCCAGCGAGGTCAGCACGTCGAGCTTGGTCGATACCTTGGAGCCGGCGACGATGGCCACCATCGGCCGCTGCGGCTTGTCCAGCGCCTTGCCCAGCGCGTCCAGCTCGGCCGCCAGCAGCGGGCCGGCGCAGGCGACCTTGGCGAACTTGGCCACGCCATGAGTCGAGCCCTGGGCACGGTGGGCGGTGCCGAAGGCGTCCATGACGAAGACGTCGCAGAGGGCAGCGTACTTCTGCGCCAGCTCGTCGGTGTTTTTCTTCTCGCCCTTGTTGAAGCGCACGTTCTCCAGCAGGACCAGCTCACCCGGCTTGACCTCGACACCGTCCAGGTAATCCTTGACCAGCGGCACCTCACGGCCGAGGGCCTTGGACAGGTAATCGGCGACCGGCTTGAGGCTGTCTTCCTCGCTGTAGACGCCCTCTTCCGGACGGCCCAGGTGCGAGCAGACCAGCACCGCGGCGCCTTTTTCCAGCGCCAGCTTGATGGTCGGCAACGAGGCCAGGATGCGTGCATCGCTCTTCACCGCGCCATCCTTCACCGGCACGTTGAGGTCCTCGCGGATCAGCACGCGCTTACCCTGGAGGTCGAGATCGGTCATCTTCAAAACGGTCATGTTGGTCTTCCTTAAGGTCGAGAAGCAGCGATGTTCCAAGCGCGTGCCACTACGGGCGATGGGCCACGCGCAGGTAATGGTCGGTGACGTCGAGCATGCGGTTGGCGAACCCCCATTCGTTGTCGAACCAGGCCAGCAGATTCACCAGGCGCGGGCCGGAGGCACGGGTAAGGCTGCCGTCGACGATCGCCGAATGCGGGTCGTGGTTGAAGTCGCAACTGGCATGCGGCAACTCCGTGTAGGCCAGCAACCCCTGCAAGGGGCCGCTTTCGGCGGCCTCGCGCAGCACCTTGTTGATGGTCTGCGCATCGGTATCGCGCGCCGTCTGCAGCGTGATGTCCAGGCAGGAGACGTTCACCGTCGGCACCCGCACGGCTTTGGCCTGAATCCGCCCGGAGAGTTCCGGCAGCAGGCGTTCGATACCCCGGGCGAGCCCCGTGGATACCGGAATCACCGACTGGAAGGCCGAGCGGGTGCGGCGCAGGTCGTCATGGTGGTAGGCGTCGATCACCGGCTGGTCGTTCATCGCCGAGTGAATGGTCGTGATGGAGGCGAACTCGATGCCCACCGCGTCATTGAGCAGCTTGAGCAGCGGCACGCCGCAGTTGGTGGTGCAGGAGGCGTTGGACACCAGCCGCTCGGTGCCGCTCAGCTGCCCCTGATTGATGCCCATCACCACGGTGGCGTCGACATCCGCCGCACTGGCCATCGGCTGGGAAAACAGTACCCGCGGCACACCCGCCGCAAGGAAACGCTCGCCATCGGCACGGCTGGTGTAGGCGCCGGAACATTCCAGCACCAGATCGACGTCGAGTGCCCGCCAGTCGATGGCTTCCGGCGTCGATGCACGCAGCACCTTCACACAGTCGCCGTTCAGGTGCAGGCAGTCGCCCTCCACGCCCACGTCGCCGGGAAAGCGGCCGTGAGTGGAGTCGAAGCGGGTGAGGTATTCCAGGCTGGCCATGTCGGCCAGGTCGTTGAGGGCAACGAACTGAAAATCGAAGGCGGCGCCGCGCTCATAGAATGCACGCAGCACGCAACGGCCGATGCGGCCGTAGCCGTTGAGCGCGACGCGATAGGGACGGGCGTTGGCCATGGGTTCTCGTCGGTCCTGCAGGTGGAAAGCGGCAGTTGGCTCTCCACCCTACGCGGATGGGGCTTGATGGGATGGATGACCGCAGCCATCCACCCATCGTCGCGATCAGTCCTCCAGCAGCTCTTCGGCGACCGCGAGGATGTTGTCGACGGTGAAGCCGAATTCCTCGAACAGCTGGCCGGCCGGAGCCGACTCGCCGTAGGTGGTCATGCCGATGATGCGACCGTCGAGGCCGACGTACTTGTACCAGTAGTCCGCATGGGCCGCCTCGATGGCGATGCGCGCACCGACTTCAACCGGCAGTACCAGCTGCTTGTAGGCCGCGTCCTGGGCGTCGAACACGCTGGTGCAGGGCATGGAGACGACGCGCACCTTGCGGCCCTGCTCGGCCAGCTTGTCGGCGGCCTGTACCGCCAGGCTGACTTCCGAACCGGTGGCGATCAGGATCAGCTCCGGCTCGCCAGCGCAGTTCTTCAGGATGTAACCGCCGCGGGCGATGGCCGCTTCGGTTTCGTTGTCACGCACATGGAACGGCAGGTTCTGCCGCGAGAAGATCAGCGCGCTCGGACCGTCCTTGCGCTCGACCGCATGCTTCCAGGCCACCGCGGACTCGACCGTGTCGGCCGGACGCCAGGTATCCAGGTTCGGCGTGGTGCGCAGGGCGACCAGCTGCTCGACCGGCTGGTGGGTCGGGCCGTCTTCGCCGAGGCCGATGGAGTCGTGGGTGAACACGTAGATCACCCGCTGCTTCATCAGCGCCGACATGCGCACGGCGTTGCGTGCGTATTCCATGAACATCAGGAAGGTCGCGCCGTAGGGGATCAGGCCGCCGTGTAGGGCGACACCGTTCATGATCGCGGCCATGCCGAACTCGCGCACGCCGTAATACATGTAGTTGCCCGAGGCATCCTCGGCCACCACCGGCTTGCAGCCCTTCCACAGGGTCAGGTTGGAGCCGGCCAGGTCCGCCGAGCCGCCGAGCAGCTCCGGCAGCAGCGGGCCGAAGGCGTTCAGGCAGTTCTGACTGGCCTTGCGGCTGGCGATGGTTTCGCCCTTGGTGGCGACTTCACGGATGAACTCGCTGGCCTTTTCGGCGAAGTCCGCCGGCAGCTCGCCGGCCATGCGTCGCTTGAACTCGGCAGCCAGCGCCGGGAATTCGGCCTCGTAGGCGGCGAAGCGCTTGTTCCACTCGTTCTCGGCGTCGGCGCCCTTCTGCTTGGCGTCCCACTCGGCGTATATCTCGGCCGGGATTTCGAAGGGGCCGTGCTTCCAGCCCAGCACCTCGCGGGTCAGGGCGATTTCGGCCTCACCCAGGGCAGCGCCGTGGGATTCTTCCTTGCCCTGCTTGTTCGGCGAGCCGAAGCCAATGATGGTCTTGCAGCAGATCAGGGTCGGGCGGTCGCTTTTGCGCGCGGTCTCGATGGCCATCTGAATCTCGTCGGCGTCGTGACCGTCGACGTTACGGATCACCTGCCAGCCATAGGCCTCGAAGCGGCGCGGGGTATCGTCGGTGAACCAGCCGTGGACTTCGCCATCGATGGAGATGCCATTGTCATCGTAAAAGGCGATCAGCTTGTTCAGGCCCAGGGTGCCGGCCAGCGAGCAGACTTCGTGGCTGATGCCTTCCATCATGCAGCCGTCGCCGAGGAACACGTAGGTGTTGTGATCGACGATGTTGTGGCCGGGGCGGTTGAACTGCGCCGCCATGACCTTCTCGGCCAGGGCGAAGCCCACCGCGTTGGCCAGGCCCTGGCCCAGTGGCCCGGTGGTGGTCTCGACACCGGCGGTGTAGCCGAACTCCGGGTGGCCAGGGGTCTTGCTGTGCAGCTGGCGGAAGTTCTTCAGGTCGTCGATGGACAGGTCGTAGCCGGTCAGGTGCAGCAGCGAGTAGATCAGCATCGAGCCGTGGCCGTTGGACAGCACGAAGCGATCGCGGTCGGCCCACTGCGGGTTGGTCGGACTGTGCTTCAGGTGGTCGCGCCAGAGCACTTCGGCGATGTCCGCCATGCCCATGGGGGCACCCGGGTGGCCGCTGTTGGCTTTCTGCACGGCATCCATGCTGAGGGCGCGGATGGCATTGGCTCGCTCACGACGGCTGGGCATCGCTGAATCTCCTGCGGGGGTGTACGTAGAAAAAGGCGGCCATTTTCCCCTACCGAGGGTGGCCGGGGCAATGACTGAATCGGCCGTCAATCCAACAGTTCGACGCCTTGGCGGGTCACATCCGGCAGGTGCTCGAGCAAGTAATCGCGCATGCGCGCAAGCGTCGCCGACTCGCTGCCACCGCCTGGCCACACCAGGTAATAGCTGTCGCCGGAGCGCACCGCCTGACGCAGCGGCAGCACCAGGCTGCCGCGCTGCAGTTCGGCACCGACCAGGGCCAGATCGCCGATCGACACGCCATGGCCCTGGGCGGCGGCGGAGATGCCCAGTTCGAGGGTGTCGAACAATTTGCCCTGCTGCCAGGCGACCTCATCCACGCGCCCGGTGCGCTGCAGCCAGCGCCGCCAGTCACGGCAGTCACGCGACGGGTGAATCAGCTCGGCCGCCGCCAGCTGCTCGGTGCTCCAGGGCGCCGCGCCGAGCAGTTCCGGCGCGCAGACCGGCACCAGCCATTCGTCGAACAGCTTGACCCGGCGCCAGTCGGCCGGAAAGCCGCCATTGCCCAGCAGGATCGCGCAGTCGAACGGCTCGCTGTGGAAATCCACCGCGTCCAGATCCATCCAGGCGCTGGTGAGCTGCACACGATTCTGCGGATGCGCCAGCTGAAAGGCGTTCAACGCGCCGAGCAGCCAGCGCATGGTCAGCGTCGAAGGCGCCTTGAGGCGAAGCGCGCCGCGCTGGCGCGTCACCGCGACGCAGGCGTTCTCGATGGTACGGAAACCGATCTTCAGCTCCTGCGCCAGCAGGCGGCCGGCATCGGTCAGCACCAGCCGTGAGCCATGTCGCTCGAACAGCTGGCAATCCAGATGCTCCTCCAGGGTCTTCACGTGCCGGCTCACCGCACTCTGGGTGATGAACAGGCTCTGCGCCGCCTGGGTGAACGAGCCGAAGCGCGCCGCCACCTCGAACGCACGCAGCGCATACAGAGGCGGCATGCGCGGTACTGCCATAACGGATTCCGGCATGACTAAAACTCATCCTTAGCGGCTGTTTTTTCCATTTTTCAATCCTCATGCACCTCCCAATACTGCGCCAGCTAAGGGTCGCAGGCCAACCCCGCCAAAACACCCATCACGCCAGCACATACAAAAGTCAGGGAAGGATGTCATGCACAACGATCATTACGAGACGCTTCTGGCCCGCGCCGTGACCAAGGGCGCGCTGCAGCATGAGCAGATTGGCGAGATCCTCAATTTCAGGCTGTTCGGCAACAAGCGCGGCTACCTGACACTGGAAAACCTGCCGGTCGGCGATATCCCGCCCACCCCGCCCAGCCGCGAACAGCTGAACAAGCCCGACGAGAGCAGCGAACGCCTGTTGCTGCAGGCGACGGCGCTGCTGGGCGAGCCGATCGGCTACCTGCAGGAGTCCGATGGCTGCATCGTCAACAACTTCTTCCCGCTGCAGACGCAGTCCCGAGCGGCGAACTCCGACAGCTTCGACACCGAACTGGATCTGCACACCGAAAATGCCTTCCACGCCGTGGTACCGGACTATCTGGTGCTGCTCTGCCTGCGCCAGGACCCCGCCGCCGAAGCGGTGACCTACATCGCCTCCATCGAGCGCATCCTCGAGCGTCTGACCTTCGAAGAGCAGGCCTTCTTCCTCACCGAGCCGTACAACTTCCTGTCTGACTACGGCCCCACCGGCAAGAACCAGCGCATCGACATCAACCGCCACCAGACCATCCTCTATGGCGATCCGGACGCGCCCTTCTTTCGCTTCGACCCGCAGTTCATGCTGGCTTTCAGCAGCCGCGCCCAGCAGCTGATGGACAAGCTGCGCAACATCGCCTGGGAAGTGGTCGAGCCCGTGCGCCTGAACCGCGGCGACATGCTGATCATCGACAACCGCCGCACCGCCCACGCGCGCAGCCCCTTCAGCGCGCGCTTCGATGGCAGCGACCGCTGGATCCAGCGCGCCTTCGCCATCACCAATCCCAACTTCTACGCCGAGCGGCTGGGCAAGCGCAGCCGCGTATTCGGCCTGGTGACCGAACTATGAACGCCACCTACCTCGCCTTCGCCGCCGCGGTCGCACTGCTGATCGCCTCCCCCGGACCGGTGGTCGCCCTGGTGGTGGCCGACGCCCGCCGCCGCTGGCCGCTGTGGACCATCCTCGGCGGCGCCGTGTCTGCGCAGATTTTGATGATCGCCGCGCTGGTGATGATCTACCTCGCACTGGACCTCGACCCGCTGGTGCTCGAGGCCGGGCAGATCCTCGGCGGGCTCTACCTCATCTGGCTGGGCTGCGACGGCCTCTGCGGCGGCGGCGGCGAAACCACCACGCCGCGCCGCAGTGAGGCGCACTATTTCTGGCGGGCCATGGCGGTGGGCCTGTCCAATCCAAAGGACATCCTGTTCTTCCTCGCCTTCCTGCCCGGCTTCATCCTGCCGGCGCAGCCGTTCGCTCCGCAGGCCACGGTCCTGATCGTGATCTGGCTGGTGATCGATCTGAGCATCCTGCTCGCCTACAGCCTGCTGTCGCGCCGCCTGGCCGGCGAGGGGCTGGTTCAGCGATTGCTGGATATCCTGCCCAACTACTTCCTCATCGGCCTGGGCCTGGTGTCCTGCACCCTGGGGCTGTCCCGCCTGCTGCAGTAACCCTGCACCCGCAAGGGCAATATCAAAACTTTTTGATACTGCCCTTGCTGTACGAAAAGTGACCGACTAGACTGCGCGGCCTATGAGCCTGCGCTTTCCCCAGATCCGTTACGACGCCAGCGACCAGCTCGCCGCCCTGTGCAAGGCCGGTGGCGATGCGCTGCGCCTGAACGTGCTGCGCGTGCTGGCCAGCGACTCCTTCGGCGTGCTCGAGCTGGCGCAGATCTTTGCCATCGGCCAGTCGGGGATGAGCCATCATCTCAAGGTGCTCACCCAGGCCGGCCTGCTGGCCACCCGGCGCGAAGGCAACGCGGTGTTCTACCGGCGCAGCCTGGCGCAGCTCGACAGCCCTGGCGGCCGGCTGCACGCGGCATTGCTGGAGGAAGCGGACCGGCTGGAACTGCCACGCGAGATCGACGCCCGCATCGCCGCCGTACACGCCCAGCGCAGCGCCGCCAGCGAGGATTTCTTCGCGCGCATGGCCGACAGTTTCCAGGCCCGCCAGGACCTGATCGCCGGCCTGCCACAGTACCGCGACAGCGTGGTGGCCCTGCTCGACGCGCTGAACTTCGACGCCGAAGCCACGGCGCTGGAAGTCGGCCCCGGCGACGGCAGCTTCCTGCCGGAACTGGCCCGGCGCTTCGCCCGGGTGGTGGCGCTGGACAACAGCCCGGCGATGCTCGACCTGGCCCGCGCCCATTGCGAACAGACCGGGCTCGGCAACGTCGAACTCAGGCTGGCCGACGCCTTGCACGATGACTGCCCGGCGGCCGACTGCGTGGTACTGAACATGGTCCTGCATCACCTGGCCGCGCCGGGTGAGGCAATGAAACAACTGGCGCGGCTGGTAAAGGCGGGCGGCAGCCTGCTGATCACCGAGCTGTGCAGCCACAACCAGAGTTGGGCCAGGGAGGCCTGCGGCGATCTCTGGTTGGGCTTCGAACAGGACGATCTGGCCCGTTGGGCCGATGCCGCGGGGCTCACGCCCGGCGAGAGCCTCTACATTGGCTTGAAGAACGGTTTTCAGATCCAGGCCCGGCACTTTTCCCGGCCCGCTCCTGACGACCGACTCACCCACCGGTAATAGGAAACCGATAGATGAGCGAATACTCGATTTTCACCTCCGAGTCCGTGTCCGAAGGGCATCCGGACAAGATCGCCGATCAGATCTCCGATGCGGTGCTCGACGCCATCATCGCCGAGGACAAGCACGCCCGCGTGGCCTGCGAAACCCTGGTCAAGACCGGTGTAGCCATCGTCGCCGGTGAAGTGACCACCAGCGCCTGGGTCGATCTGGAGCAGCTGGTCCGCGACGTCATCGTCGACATCGGCTACAACAGCTCGGAAGTCGGTTTCGACGGCGCCACCTGCGGCATCATCAACATCATCGGCAAGCAGTCGGTGGACATCGCCCAGGGCGTCGACCGCACCAAGCCGGAAGACCAGGGTGCCGGCGACCAGGGCCTGATGTTCGGCTATGCCAGCAACGAGACCGACGTACTGATGCCGGCGCCTATCCGTTTCTCCCACGCCCTGGTCGAGCGCCAGGCCGAGGCGCGCAAGAACGGCCTGCTGCCGTGGCTGCGTCCGGACGCCAAGAGCCAGGTCACCTGCCGCTACGAGAACGGCCAGGTGGTCGGCATCGACGCCGTGGTGCTGTCGACCCAGCACAACCCCGACGTCAAGCAGAGCGATCTGCGCGAAGCGGTGATGGAGCTGATCATCAAGCACAGCCTGCCGGCCGAGCTGCTGCACAAGGACACCCAGTACCACATCAACCCGACCGGCCAGTTCGTCATCGGCGGCCCGGTAGGCGATTGCGGCCTGACCGGACGCAAGATCATCGTCGACACCTACGGCGGCATGGCCCGTCACGGCGGCGGCGCCTTCTCCGGCAAGGACCCGTCCAAGGTCGACCGCAGCGCTGCCTACGCCGGACGCTACGTCGCCAAGAACATCGTTGCCGCCGGTCTCGCCGATCGCTGCGAGATCCAGGTGTCCTATGCCATCGGCGTGGCGCAGCCGACGTCCATCTCGCTGAACACCTTCGGCACCGGCAAGCTCGGCGACGACAAGATCATCGCCCTGGTGCGCGAGCACTTCGATCTGCGCCCCTACGCGATCACCCGCATGCTCGACCTGCTGCACCCGATGTATCGCGCCACCGCCGCCTACGGCCACTTCGGCCGCACCCCCTATGAGATGACGGTGGGTGCCGACACCTTCACCGCCTTCACCTGGGAGAAGACCGACAAGGCCGACGCCCTGCGCGCCGCCGCCGGGCTGTAAGCAGCCTCCGGTCAACGGAAAACCCCGCCGGCCTGAGCCGTGCGGGGTTTTCTGCTTTCTGGACCGGATGCATCCAGCGTCACGCAATCCGCACCAGGTCACGAAACCTGCATGCCAGCGCCTTTGCGCACCAGAAGCAAAACGCTATCATCGCCGCCCTTTTCGAACGGACTCGATCGATCACCTGTCGTGATCGACATTACAAGGAGCTTACCCATGCGTATTTCCCACCTCTTCGGCTGCGCCCTGCTCGCCCTCTCGAGCGCCTCGCTGCAGGCGGCTACCAGCGATGTGCAGGCCAAATGCGAACAACAGCTGAACGCCCAGCAAGGCAACCTGGAAACCGGCAAGCTGCTCGGCCAGATGCTCGGCAACGAGAAGCTCAGCAACGCCATCGCTCAGGTGGAGGGTGGCTGTGCACAACTGAACGGCGAAGAACTGGCGGCCAATGCCAACGCCACCGAACAGGGCGCGGCGATCGACGAGAAGGTCCAGGCCGTGACCCAGGCCAAGGATGCCGTGCTCGGCCTCGGCAAGATGTTCGGCAAGTAAGCTTCAAGTGCTGTAATTGAAAACGCCCGCATCTGCGGGCGTTTTCGTGTGCGGCTCAGTTCTTCAACCGATAGCCGGTCTTGAAGATCCACCACACCGCCAGCAGGCAGGCGGCGAGAAAGCCGAGGATCATCGCCAGGCTGATGCCGACACTGATGTCCGAGACGCCGTAGAAGCTCCAGCGGAAGCCGCTGATCAGGTACACCACCGGGTTGAACAGCGTGATCTTCTGCCACAGCGGCGGCAGCATCTCGATGGAGTAGAAGCTGCCGCCGAGAAAGGCCAACGGCGTGACGATCAGCGCCGGGACGATCTGCAGCTTCTCCCAGCCGTCGGCCCAGATGCCGATGATGAACCCGAACAGGCAGAAAGTAACCGCCGTCAGCACCAGGAACAGCGCCATCATCAGCGGATGCTGGATCTCATAATCGACGAACAGGCGCGCGGTAAGCAGGATGATCACGCCGAGAATCAGCGATTTGGTCGCTGCTGCGCCAACGTAGCCGATGACGATCTCGACATAGGACACCGGCGCCGACAGCACCTCGTAGATGGTCCCCGAGTAGCGCGGCATGTAGATGCCGAACGAGGCGTTGGAGATGCTCTCGGAAAGCAGCGCCATCATGATCAGGCCGGGAATGATGAAGGCGCCGTAGGGGATGCCGTGCATGGCCTCCATGCGCGCGCCAATGGCCGAGCCGAACACCACGAAGTACAGCGAGGTGGAGATCACCGGGGTGGCGATGCTCTGCAGCAGGGTGCGCCAGGTGCGCGCCAGTTCGAACAGGTAGATCGCGCGGATCGCGTAAACATTCATGCAGTTGTTCCTTCAGCGCCCGTGAACGAGGTTGACGAAGATTTCCTCCAGCGAGCTCTGGCTCGACTGCAGGTCCTTGAAGTCGATGCCGTGGGCGGCCAGGCGCTTGAGCAGCTCGGCGATGCCGGTGTCCTCGTGCTGGGCATCGAAGGTGAACACCAGCTGGTTGCCGGCATCGGTCAGCTCCAGCGGATAGCCGGCCAGCTCTTCCGGGATCGCCGTCAACGGGCGCTGCAGGTGCAGGGTCAGCTGCTTCTTGCCGAGCTTGTGCATCAGCACATGCTTGTCCTCGACGAGGATGATCTCGCCCTTGCTGATCACCCCGATGCGGTCGGCCATCTCCTCGGCCTCCTCGATGTAGTGGGTGGTGAGGATGATGGTCACGCCCCGTTCGCGCAGGCCGCGGACCATCTCCCACATGTCCCGGCGCAGCTCGACATCGACGCCAGCGGTGGGCTCGTCGAGGAACAGGATCGATGGCTCGTGGGACAGCGCCTTGGCGATCATCACGCGGCGCTTCATGCCACCGGAGAGTTCCAGAATCCGGGCATTGCGCTTGTCCCACAGGGACAAATCGCGCAACAGTTTCTCGAGGAACGAATCGTCCGGCGCCTTGCCAAACAGCCCGCGCGAAAAACGCACCGTCGCCCAGACGCTTTCGAACCCCTCGTTGAACAGCTCCTGCGGCACCAAGCCGATCTTCGAGCGGGCTGCGCGGTAGTCCTGGACGATGTCGTGGCCGTCGACCACTACGCGGCCGCCGCCGGGGTTGACGATGCCGCAGATGATGCTGATCAGCGTGGTCTTGCCGGCGCCGTTGGGTCCGAGCAGGGCGAAGATCTCGCCCTTGCGGATCTCGAGGTCGATGCGTTTGAGCGCGGGATGTCCGGACGCGTAGGTCTTGGTGAGCTGCTCGATGGCGATCACTGGGTACACGGGCTCGTCTCTTCGAGGAATTGAGGGGCGAATTGTAGATAAAAAGCGCGTCCTCCCGTGTCGCCGATTTCGGCCGACCGCTGTGCTACTGACCACGGTCATGGCAGTGGCATGGCAGCAGGGGGATGCTCAAGGAAGCTCGAAATAGGGATGTCAGCTGGGAGGCTTGCCCAAGATGAGACAGATAAAACTCACCTACGTCGCGCTGTTCGTCGGACTGACGCTGCTCTGGCTGCTGGTCGACAGCTTCGTCATGGCGCATTATCAGATCTGGCCGCTGCGCAAGGTGATGGTGCACTACAGCGGTGTGCTCGGCATCGCCGCGATGAGCGTGGCGGTGATACTGGCGGCGCGGCCACGGCGCTTCGAACGCTTCTTCGACGGCCTGGACAAGACCTATCGGCTGCACAAGTGGCTGGGCATCAGCGCCCTGGTGATCGCCATCTTCCACTGGGGCTGGGGCCAGATTCCGAAATGGCTGGTGGGTTTCGGCTGGCTGGAGCGACCGGCTCGGCGCGCCGGCGAGGGCCAGGCTCACGAAGGCATCTTCGCCCTGCTGCAACGCTTTCGCGGCATCGCGGAGACCATCGGCGAGTGGGCCTTCTATGCCGCGGTCATCCTCATCGTGCTGGCATTGGTCAAGCGCTTCCCCTACCGCTGGTTCTTCCGCACCCACCGCTGGCTGGCACTGGTCTACCTGACGCTGGTGGTGCACGCGGTAGTGCTGACGCCGCCGGTCTACTGGACCTCGCCGCTGGGCCTGGTGCTGGCCGTGCTCATGGCCGCCGGCTCGCTGGCCGCCTGCATCTCGCTGCTGCGCCGCATCGGCCGCAAGCATCAGGTGGTAGGCCGCATCGAAAGCCTGACCCATCACCGCGACAACCGCGTGCTGCGCGTCGACATCAAGCTCGATGGCGCCTGGCCGGGACACAAGGCCGGGCAGTTCGCCTTCGTCACCTTCGACGACAAGGAAGGGCCGCACCCCTTCAGCCTCTCCTCGGCCTGGTGCAACGACGGCCGGCTGGCCTTCTCCATCAAGGGCCTCGGCGACTACACCCGCACCCTGCCCCAGACGCTCAAGGTCGGCGACCCGGTGAAGGTGGAAGGTCCCTATGGCTGCTTCGATTTCCACAGCCGCAAGCCGCGGCAGATCTGGGTCGCCGGCGGCATCGGTATCGCGCCGTTCATTGGCCGCCTGCAAGCGCTGGCCGACAGCGGTAACGGGGACAACGTCGACTTCTTCTACTGCACCAGCGCGCCCGACCAGGGCTTCATCGAGCGCATCCGCGAGCTGGCCGAACGCGCCCGGGTGCGCCTGCACGTGCTGGTCGCCAGCGAAGGCGGGCGGCTGACGCCCGAACGCCTGCGCCAGCTGGCGCCGCAGTGGCAGGACAGTGACGTCTGGTTCTGCGGCCCTGCCGGTTTCGGTCAGGACCTCAGCCGTGACCTGCAGCGGCGCGGCCTGCCGGCGCGGGATTTCCATCAGGAACTGTTCAACATGCGCTGACGCACGGTCGGCTCGCGCCTGGCAGGCGACAATCCGGCATCGGTCCGCCGGCGTCGGCGGGCCGCGCCCCCGTCACCAGAGCAAGGATGCTCGCCATGCCACGCCTGATCGCGCTATCGCTGTGCCTGTTCGCCCCTGCCTGCCTCGCCGCCTGTCCGAACTGGGATGACGCGCGGGCACGTCAGGAAATCCACCAGCTGCAGGCGCAGCTCGCCCAGTGGGACGATGCCTATCACCGGCGCGGTCAGTCGCCGGTGGACGACGAGATCTATGACCAGAGCCGGGCGCAGCTGGACGGCTGGTGGCGCTGCTTCGTCGGCACCGGCGCGGCACCTGATCCGCTGCAGGATGCCGGCGGTCCGCTGCGCCATCCGATCAGACAGACCGGCCTGGTCAAGCTCGCCGACGAGCAGGCGGTTGCGACCTGGATCGCGCGGCGCCGCGACCTGTGGATTCAGCCCAAGATCGACGGTGTTGCGGTCACCCTGATCTATCGTCATGGCGCCCTGCAGCAGGCCATCAGCCGTGGCGATGGCCTTACCGGACAGGACTGGACAGCCAATGCCCGTAGACTGGCAGTGATCCCTGCGCGCCTGGCGGTACCCGACGAGGTCATCCTGCAGGGCGAGCTTTACTGGCGATTGGACCGGCATGTCCAGGCATCGCATGGCAGCGCGGGGGCTCGCGGGCGCGTGGCCGGCGCCATGGCCAGCAACGGCCTGGACAGGGATACTGCCGCGCGGATCGGCCTGTTCGTCTGGGACTGGCCGAACGGCCCGGACAGCATGAACGCCCGACTCGCGCAGCTGGCGGCACTCGGCTTCCCCGATACGCAGGCGTTCAGCCAGCCCGTGGAGACACTGGAACACGCCCGCCACTGGCGCGAGCACTGGTATCGCCAAGCGTTGCCGTTCGCCACCGATGGCGTGGTGCTGCGCCAGGAGCAACGTCCGCCGGCCGAGCGCTGGCAGGCCGAGCCCCACTGGGCCGCAGCCTGGAAGTACCCGCTGCGCAAGGCGCTGACCGAGGTGCGCGACGTCGAATTTCGCATCGGCCGCACCGGGCGGATCACACCGCTGCTGCAGCTCGCTCCGGTCCAGCTGGATGATCGACGCGTGCGCACGCTGAGCCTCGGTTCGCTGGATCGTTGGCAGGCGCTGGACGTGCGCCCCGGTGACCGGGTCGCGGTTGCGCTGGCCGGGCATAGCATTCCGCAGCTGGACAGCGTGGTCTGGCGTCACACGGAGCGGGCTCCGGTCGCCGCGCCCGATCCGCGGCGCTATCACCCCGACAGCTGCTGGCGACCAGCGCCCGGCTGCGACCAGCAGTTCCTCGCCCGTCTGGTCTGGCTGGGCGGCAGGCAAGGCCTGGCGCTCGAGGGCGTCGGCGCCGGCAGCTGGCAGGCATTGCTGGAGGCCGGTCTGCTACCCGACCTGCTCGCCTGGCTGGAATTGGATGCCGCCGCACTCGAGCAGGTGCCCGGCATTGGCAAGGCGCGCGCCAACAAGCTCGCCGCGAGCTTCGCCCGAGCCCGGCAGAGGCCGCTGGCGCAATGGCTGAAGGCGCTCGGCCTGCCGGCCAAGCAGCTGCCGCCCGCAGCGGACTGGGACGCGCTCGCCGCACGCGACCTGGCGCAGTGGCAAGCCGAAGCGGGAGTCGGTCCGGCGCGGGCGAAACAGCTGCAGGCGTTCTTCCGCGCGGCGGAGCTGCCCGCGCTACGCGAACGACTACGCGCCGTCGGGGTTCCGGGCACCTGAGGGACTTTCGCCCGAACCCTGCGGTCGATAGAAGCTGGATAACAACTATGGAGGCGTGGCATGTCTTTGCGACATCTGCCCATTGCCCTGCTGACCGCCTGCGCTGTCGTCAGCCCGCTGCTTGCCGCCGCCCCGCAGGCAGACCCTCAGTGCCATGCACAGCGCCAGGCGCTGCGCGAGCAGCTGCAGCAGGCACGCCTGCAAGGCGACAAGCTGCAGCAGACCCAGCTCAATGCCGAGCTGCAGACCCTGACCAAGCAGTGCCAGGGCCTGGTCGCGCTGCACCCGCGCCAGGTGGAATACGAGCACGTAAACCGCCAGGTGGAGCGTCGCGAAACCCTGCTCCGTGAAGCACTGGGCACCGGCAATGCGCAGCTGATCGAGCTGCGCCGCGATCAGCTGGCCAAATCCCGGGAAAAACTGGAAACCCTGCGCCGCTGAGCCGCCTCAGTAGGCGCGGAACTCCTTGTGGCAGGCCTCGCAGGCATCCTCGACACGCTGGAAGGCCGGGGCGACACGCTCAGCGGTCACCGGACCCGCGGTCGTCACCTCCACCAGCGCAGCCGTGTCAGCCTCCAGCGCGCGGGCCAGTTCCTGGAAGCGCTCCTGGCGCTGCCAGACATCGTCACGCGCGTCGCTCTGCTTTTCCTTGACCTCCGGGTAGTGCTGCCAGGGTTGGCGCGACAGCTCGTCGAGCTTGGCGGCGCCGCTGGTAAACGCCGTGCCGTCGAATGGGATGCGCCCGCGCAGCATGCCGCCGAGGTCTTCCTTGGTATCGAGCATCGCCTGATAGATCGCCTTGCGCTTGCCCAGCGGCGAGTCAGGGTCGACACGATCACAGCCTGCCAGCAGCAGCGCGGCGAACAGGGGAAGGCACAGCAATCTCAACGTCATGGTTCGGCCACTCACGGATACGAAGCGCGGGATTATCCCCGCCCGTGGGCGGTTGAACAAATCAGTCGGGCTTGGACTTCGTCAGCAAAGATTGCGCACCGCCTTTATTGCGACCAGCTGCCGCCGGCACTTTCGCAGTCGATCTTGGCCTGGGCGCGATCGCTGGCGTGATAGTGATACGTGACGATGGTTGCGTCCTCGCTGATCTGGGTCGGCAAGGTACCGTTCTTCGCCTGGGACCCGGTGGCGCGCTCGTTGGCGAGGGTTTCCGGGGTCATCGGCGCGGTACAGATGCCGAAGTGCCCGTCCGGACAGCTGTCACGGATCTCGCGGCGGGAGTTCTTCACCGCCTCGTTGTCCTGACAGACCCAGTTGATGGCGTCGTCCTTGTCCACGCCGTGGAACTCGAAGCACTGTTCGGTCACCACCGGCGCCGGTACCGCACCGGAGGTTTCGCTGTGGACATAGCAGGACTGCGCTGCGGCCGGCAGGCTGATCGCACCCACCAGCAGGAAGGGCGCAAGGCGAAGCATGGGGTTCATGGCGGTCTCCTGAAACGGTTTCGCCCGGCAAGGGTCACCGAACCTTCAACTTCGACCGTCCGGTCATCCGTGGAGTTCGCCGAGCAGCGGGCTTGGGATTGCCGGACGGCGCGGCTATAATCGCCGGGTTTCACCCGATCGACTCCGCTTCGATCGTGCCCGCCACCCACCCGAGGGGCGCTGCAGCAGGTTCCAGAACCTGTCAGGCTCGGATGGGGCGTTTCCTCGAACGCATCAACGGCGCCCATTCGCAACCATACGAATGGAGAACTCTTCGATGAGTGCTGTCATGACGCCTGCCGGTTTCACCGACTTCAAGGTCGCCGACATTTCCCTGGCCGCCTGGGGCCGCCGCGAGATCATCATCGCCGAATCGGAAATGCCCGCCTTGATGGGCCTGCGCCGCAAGTACGCCGCCGAGCAACCGCTCAAGGGCGCGAAGATCCTGGGCTGTATCCACATGACCATCCAGACCGCGGTGCTGATCGAGACGCTGATCGCCCTCGGCGCCGAGGTACGCTGGTCCTCCTGCAACATCTTCTCCACCCAGGACCAGGCCGCTGCCGCCATTGCCGCTGCCGGCATCCCGGTATTCGCCTGGAAGGGCGAAACCGAGGAAGAATACGAGTGGTGCATCGAGCAGACCATCCTCAAGGACGGCCAGCCGTGGGACGCCAACATGGTGCTGGACGACGGCGGTGACCTGACCCAGATCCTGCACGACAAGTATCCGCAGGTGCTCGAGCGCGTGCACGGCATCACCGAGGAAACCACCACCGGTGTGCACCGCCTGCTCGACATGCTCAAGGGCGGCACCCTGAAAGTGCCGGCGATCAACGTCAACGACTCGGTCACCAAGAGCAAGAACGACAACAAGTACGGCTGCCGCCACAGCCTGAACGACGCCATCAAGCGCGCCACCGATCACCTGCTCTCCGGCAAGCAGGCGCTGGTCATCGGCTACGGCGACGTAGGCAAGGGCTCGGCACAGTCGCTGCGCCAGGAAGGCATGATCGTCAAGGTCTCCGAGGTCGACCCGATCTGCGCCATGCAGGCCTGCATGGACGGCTTCGAGCTGGTTTCCCCCTACAAGAACGGCATCAACGACGGCACCGAAGCCAGCGTCGACGCCGCGCTGCTGGGTAAGATCGACCTGATCGTCACCACGACCGGTAACGTCAATGTGTGCGACGCCGGCATGCTCAAGGCGCTGAAGAAGCGCGCCGTGGTGTGCAACATCGGTCACTTCGACAACGAGATCGACACCGCCTTCATGCGCCAGAACTGGGGCTGGGAAGAGGTCAAGCCGCAGGTGCACAAGATCCACCGCACCGGCAAGACCGTCGACCCGACCAACGATGACTACCTGATTCTCTTGGCCGAAGGCCGCCTGGTGAACCTGGGCAACGCCACCGGCCACCCGAGCCGGATCATGGACGGCTCCTTCGCCAACCAGGTGCTGGCGCAGATCCACCTCTATAACGAGAAGTTCGCCGATCTGCCGGTGGCCGAGAAGACCCAGAGCGTCACCGTCATGGTGCTGCCGAAGAAGCTCGACGAAGAAGTGGCGCTGGAGATGGTCAAGGGCTTCGGTGGCGTGGTCACCCAGCTGACCGCCAAGCAGGCCGAGTACATCGGCGTTGCCGTCGAAGGTCCGTTCAAGCCGGACAGCTACCGCTACTAAGCAGGTCACGTCACAGGCTGCGAGGCGCCAGGTGCGCTCGCGGCCTGCGGCTTGCAGCTCAAGGAATTTCTGTATGACCTCTTCAAATCGCCCTTCCATCAGCTTCGAGTTCTTCCCCACCAAGACCGAAGCCGGGCATGAAAAACTGCTGAACGTGGCGCGCCAGCTGGCGGGCTACCAGCCCGATTTCTTCTCCTGCACCTACGGTGCCGGTGGCTCGACGCGCGACCGCACTCTCAACACCGTGCTGCAACTCGACGGTGAGGTGAAGATCCCCACCGCCCCGCACCTGTCCTGCGTTGGCGACACCAAGGCCGAGCTGCGCGAGCTGCTGAACCTCTACAAGAGTGCCGGCATCCAGCGCATCGTCGCCCTGCGCGGCGACCTGCCGTCGGGTATGGGCATGGCCAGCGGCGAGCTGCGCTACGCCAACGAACTGGTGGAGTTCATCCGCGCCGAGACCGGTGACCACTTCCATATCGAGATCGCCGCCTACCCGGAAATGCATCCCCAGGCGCGCAACTTCGAGGACGACCTGGCGAACTTCGTGCGCAAGGCCAAGGCCGGCGCCGACAGTGCGATTACCCAGTACTTCTTCAATGCCGACTGCTACTTCTACTTCGTCGAGCGCGTGCGCAAGCTCGGGGTTCAGACGCCGGTGGTGCCGGGCATCATGCCGATCACCAATTACAGCAAGCTGGCCCGCTTCTCCGATGCCTGTGGCGCGGAGATCCCACGCTGGGTACGCAAGCAGCTCGAAGCCTATGGCGACGACATACAGAGCATCCAGTCCTTCGGCGAGCAGGTGATCACCGAGATGTGCCAGAAGCTGCTGGCCGGCGGTGCGCCAGGCCTGCACTTCTACACGCTGAACCAGGCCGAACCGAGCCTGGCGATCTGGAACAACCTCGGGCTGTCGCGCTGAGTTCCGGCCAGCTCCGGGGAAATACGGAGCTGGCTAATGAACCCGTGACCTGCGACACTGTCAGAGCAATGCGGCGTTAACAGCCTCTGTTATACTCCGCGCTTCCGCCAGGCTTACGCCCGGATGCCGCCATCACCATTCGCGGCAGGACCGGACGGGATCGCACGCCAGTCGCGATTCGAGCCAGGCATGACCATCCCAGGGCCTCGCCCCTAACAAGACAGGATTACTCATGTCCTTTGCTTCCCTCGGTCTCTCCGAGGCTTTGGCCGGTGCCGTCGAGGCCGCCGGTTACACCCAGCCTACTCCCGTGCAACAGCGGGCCATTCCCGCCGTGTTGCAAGGCCGTGACCTGATGGTCGCCGCCCAGACCGGAACCGGCAAGACAGGCGGCTTCGCCCTGCCGGTACTCGAACTGCTGTTTCCGGGTGGTCACCCGGATCGTGAACACCGCTACGGCCCGAAACAGCCGCGCGTGCTGGTGCTGACACCCACCCGCGAGCTCGCCGCCCAGGTTCACGACAGTTTCAAGGTCTACGCCCGCGATCTGCCGCTGAAAAGCGCGGTGATCTTCGGCGGCGTCGGCATGAACCCGCAGATCCAGGCCGTGGCCAAGGGTATCGACGTGCTGGTCGCCTGCCCCGGTCGCCTGCTCGACCTGGCCAACCAGAAGGCCATCGACCTGTCGCACGTGGAAATCCTCGTCCTCGACGAAGCCGACCGCATGCTCGACATGGGCTTCATCCATGACGTCAAGAAGGTCCTGGCCAAGCTGCCGGCCAAGCGCCAGAACCTGCTGTTCTCGGCCACCTTCTC
Source organism: Stutzerimonas sp. LR2 (assembly GCF_055755175.1). Lineage (NCBI taxonomy): Bacteria > Pseudomonadati > Pseudomonadota > Gammaproteobacteria > Pseudomonadales > Pseudomonadaceae > Stutzerimonas > Stutzerimonas sp. LR2. The sequence continues at coordinate 1,030,436 of NZ_JBVTRR010000001.1, read as the reverse complement.
CAAGGACATCACCGACCTCGCCGCCAAGCTGCTGCAAAACCCGGAGCGCATCGAGGTCACCCCGCCGAACACCACCGTCGAGCGCATCGAGCAGCGCGTGTTCCGCGTCGCCTCCAGCCACAAGCGGGCCCTGCTCGCCCACCTGATCACCCAGGGTGCCTGGGAGCAGGTGCTGGTCTTCACCCGTACCAAGCACGGCGCCAACCGCCTGGCCGAGTACCTGGAGAAGCATGGCCTGCCGGCTGCCGCGATCCATGGCAACAAGAGCCAGAATGCCCGCACCAAGGCCCTGGCCGACTTCAAGGCCAACCAGGTGCGCATCCTGGTGGCCACCGATATCGCCGCCCGCGGCCTGGACATCGACCAGCTGCCGCATGTGGTCAACTTCGAGCTGCCCAACGTCGAGGAAGACTATGTGCACCGCATCGGCCGCACCGGCCGCGCCGGACGCAGTGGTGAAGCCATTTCGCTGGTAGCGCCGGACGAGGAGAAGCTGCTCAAGGGCATCGAGCGCATGACCAAGCAGCGCATTCCCGATGGCGATCTGCAGGGCTTCGACGCCAGCAGCATCGAGGCGGAGAAGCCGGAAGTCCGTGAGCCCCGCCAACCGCGCCCGCAGCGTGGCGAGCGCAAGGCACGTGGCGAGCGCGACAAGCCGGCGGAAAAGGGTGCCGAGCAGAAGGAGCGCAATCGCCGCAGCAAGAGCAAGACGCGCAAGCCGGCCCGCGATGGCGTGGCCAGCGAAGCTCAGGGCGTCGCCCGGCCGCCGCAACTGCCACCGGATCGTGCTCCGGACGAGTTCCTCGATGACGAAGTGGACAACTTCGGCAATCGCGTCGATTACGTCAGCCCCTATCAGAACAAGCAGAACCGCGGACGCCGTACCGGCGGTCAGGCCCAGCCGGGCTCCGCACTGCGTGCAGCTGGAGCTGGAGCTGGAGCTGCCCGCAACGGCGGTGGCGGCGCAGCGGGAAGCAAGGGCAAGCGTCCCGCCGCTGGCCAGGGCCAGGCTGCGCGCAACGGCCAGCCACGCAATGGTCAGCCGCGGCGCAAGAACGAGGGTCGCCGCATCGATGAGCCGGTCGTCACGCGTCAGGAAATGGCCAAGCCGCGCGAGAAGCAGCCGGTGATCATTCACAAGGAATCGAAGATCGATCGTCTGCCCAGCCTGGAGCAGCTCGAGCAGTTGCCGTCCCGCCCGCGTGGCGAGAAACCGGCCCTGCTGACGCGCAATCGCGAAGCCTGACGCGCCGGAACGAAAACGCCGCCCATTGGGCGGCGTTTTCGCATCTGCAGCACGGCGACGGCCTTTTCAGGGCTGCGTCGCCATGATCCTCAGCCCTCGGGGGTGGCCTGCATGGTCTCCTGCCAGCCGCCACCCAGCGCCTTGAACAGGTTCACCTCGCTGGTCAGCTGCGCCAGACGGTCGCTGATCAGCTGCTGCTGCACGCTGAACAGCTGACGCTGCGCGTCGAGCACGGTCAGGTAGCTGTCGACACCGGTGCGATAGCGACGCTCGGCGAGGTTGTAATAATCCTCGCTGGTCTGCAGCAGATCACGCTGGGCCTGCACCTGGCGCACATACGTGGCCTGGGCGGCGAGCCCGTCGGCGACCTCGCGGAACGCCGTCTGGATGGCCTGCTCGTATTGCGCCACCTGGATGTTCTTGCTGATCTGCGCGTAGTCCAGGTTGGCCCGAAGCTGGCCGGCGTTGAAGATCGGCACGCTGATGCTCGGTGAGAAGCTCCAGTAGCCGGAACCGCCGTCGAACAGACCGGACAGCTCGCTGCTGGCGGTCCCTGCCGCGCCGGTCAGGCTGATGCGCGGGAAGAAGGCCGCACGCGCGGCGCCGATGCTGGCATTGACCGCACGCAGCTGGTACTCCGCCTGGAGAATATCCGGGCGTTGCTGCAGCAGGTCCGAGGGCAACCCGACCGGCAACGTCGCCAGCTGGGTGCGCTCGAGACCTTCGCCGCTCGGCAGACCGGCCGGCAGGCTCTGGCCCAGTAGCAGGGTCAGGGCATTGCGGTCCTGCGCCACCAGGCGGGTGTACTGCTCGATACTCACCCGCGCACTGTCCACCGCACTGCGTGCCTGGCGCAGTTCCAGCGCCGAGGCGACGCCGACATCGAAGCTGCGCTGGGTCAGGCCCAGGCTTTCCTCGTAGGTCTTGAGCGTGTCACGGGTGACCTGCAGCAGCGCCTGATCGGCCTGCAGCGTCAGCCAGGCGTTGGCGACGCTGGCGATCAGGCTGATCTGCGTGCTGCGCTGAGCGGCCTCGCTGGCGAAGTACTGCTCCAGCGCCTGGTCGCGCAGGCTGCGCAGGCGGCCGAACAGGTCCAGCTCCCAGGACACGCCGAAGGTGGCGCTGTACTGGCTGCTGATGGCCGGCTCGCCGCTCATGTTCAGGTCGCCCGGAGTACGGCTGCGCGTGCCCGCCGCATCGGCGCTCACCGCCGGCAGCACATCGGCGCGCTGCACGCGGTACAGCGCACGGTAGGCATCGACGTTCAGCGCGGCGACGCGCAAGTCGCGGTTGTTCTCCAGCGCGACCTCGATCAGCTGCTGCAGCGCCGGATCACGGAAGAACTCGCGCCAGCCAAGCGCCTGCGCCCGAGCCTCGGGGGATGCCTTCGAATAGGCTTCGCCCTGCGGCCAGTCGGCCGGTACCGGCGCATCCGGGCGCTGGTACTCGGGGATCAGCGAGCAGCCGCTCAGCGCCGCCACGAGCGCGAGACTCAACAGAGACTTGTTCACAGCGACTCCTCCTTGGCTGCCTGATTGGCGGACGTCGTGCGGTCGAAGAACGTACAGATCATCACGTAGAACAACGGAATCCAGAAGATTGCCAGCACCGCCGCGGTGAGCATCCCGCCAATCACGCCGGTACCGATGGCGTGCTTGCTGCCGGCACCGGCGCCGGAGGCGATCGCCAGCGGAACTACACCGAGGATGAACGCCAGCGAGGTCATGATGATCGGGCGAAGACGCATACGGCAGGCCTGCAACGCTGCATCGGCATAGCTCATGCCCTGCTCGTGCAAGGCCTTGGCGAACTCGACGATGAGAATGGCGTTACGCGCGGACAGGCCGATGGTGGTGACCAGGCCCACCTGGAAGAACACCTCGTTGGACAACCCACGCAGCAATGTGAAGGCGAGCGCGCCGACGATCCCCAGCGGCACGACCAGCATGACCGAGAACGGAATCGACCAGCTCTCGTAAAGCGCAGCCAGACAGAGGAACACCACCAGCAGCGACAAGGCGTAGAGCGCCAGCGTCTGCGAGCCGGCCAGCCGCTCCTCGTAGGATTGCCCGGTCCACGAATAGCCCACGCCTGGCGGCAGCTGAGCGGCAATGCGCTCCACCTCGGCCATGGCATCACCGGAACTGTAGCCGGGTGCCGGCTCGCCGAGCATCTCGATGGCGCTTACGCCGTTGAAGCGCGACAGCTTCGGCGAACCGTACGTCCACTCGCCCGTGGCGAAGGCGCTGAACGGGACCATCTCGCCGTCGGCGTTGCGCACGTACCACTTCTGCAGGTCCTCGGGGTTCATCCGCGCACTGGAAACCCCCTGCAGATAGACCTTCTTCACCCGTCCACGATCGATGAAGTCGTTGACGTAGCGACCACCCCAGGCGATCGACAGCGTGCTGTTGATGTCGGCCAGCGAAATGCCCAGCACCCGGGCCTTCTCGTCGTCGATCAGCACCTGATACTGCGGCTCGTCACGCAGGGTATTGGGGCGAACCCGGGTCAGCACCGGGCTCTGGCTGGCCAGCTGCAGGAACTTGTCCCGCGCCTGCTGCAGCACCTCCTGGCCCACGCCTGCGCGGTCCTGCAGGAAGAAGTTGAAGCCAGTGGCGTTACCCAGCTCCATTACCGCCGGCGGCGCGAAGGCGAACACCTGGGCGTCGCGGAAGCTGGCGAAATGCTGCTGGGCACGCTGGGCCAGGGCGAACACGCTGTCGTCCTTGTTGGTCCGCTCGCTCCACGGCTTGAGACCGATGAACGCGATGCCCGAACTCTGCCCACGGCCGGCGAAGCTGAAGCCGGTCACGGTGAACACCGAGCGGACGATGTCGCCTTCCTCTTCCAGCAGATAGCTGCGCATGGCATCGATGCTCTGCTGGGTGCGTTCGGCGGTGGAACCCGACGGCGTCATCACCTGGGCGAACAGCACGCCCTGGTCCTCTTCCGGCAGAAAGGCGGTGGGGATACGGTTGAAGAGCACCACCATCACCGCGACGATCAACACATACAGCAGCAGGAACGGGGCCTTGCGCCTGAGCACGGCCTTCACGCCACGCTCGTAGCCGTTGACGCTGCGCTCGAAGGTGCGGTTGAACCAGCCGAAGAACCCGCGCTTCTCGTGATGCTCGCCCTTGTCGATCGGCTTGAGCAACGTCGCGCAGAGTGCCGGGGTGAAGATCAGCGCCATCAGCACCGACAGCACCATGGCCGAGACGATGGTGATCGAGAACTGCCGGTAGATGACCCCCGTCGATCCGCCGAAGAAGGCCATCGGCAGCAGCACCGCCGACAGCACCACGCCGATACCGACCAGCGCGCCCTGGATCTGGCCCATGGACTTGCGTGTGGCTTCCAGCGGCGAGAGCCCCTCTTCGCGCATCACCCGCTCGACGTTTTCCACCACCACGATGGCATCGTCCACTAGCAGGCCGATGGCCAGGATCATCGCGAACATGGTCAGCGTGTTGATGCTGAAGCCGAACACCGCCAGCACGCCGAAGGTGCCCAGCAGCACCACCGGCACCGCCAGCGTCGGCACCAGGGTCGCGCGGAAGTTCTGCAGGAACAGGTACATCACCAGGAACACCAGCACGAATGCCTCGAGCAGCGTGTGCATGACCCCGGTGATGGAGGCGGAAATGACCGGCGTGGTGTCGTACGGGTAGACCACCTCGACACCCGGCGGGAAGAACGGCTTGAGCTCGTCGATGGTCTTGCGCACGCCCTCTACGGTGTCCAGCGCGTTGGCGCCGGTGGCCAGCTTCAGGGCCAGACCGGCGGCCGGCTTGCCGTTGAAATGCGCGCTGACGGCATAGGTTTCACCGCCCAGCTCGACCTTGGCGACATCGCCCAGGCGCACCTGGGAGCCGTCGCTGTTGACCTTGAGCAGGATGTTGCGGAACTGCTCGGGGGTCTGCAGGCGGGTCTTGCCTATCACCGTGGCGTTGAGCTGCTGCCCGGGCAGTGCCGGCAGTCCGCCGAGCTGGCCGGAAGACACCTGGACGTTCTGCGCCTGGATCGCCGAGCTGACATCCACCGGCGTCAGGCTGAAGTTGTTCAGCTTGGCCGGGTCAAGCCAGATGCGCATCGCGTACTGGGCGCCGAACACCTGAAAGTCGCCCACGCCCTTGGTCCGCGAAATCGGGTCCTGCATGTTGGCGACGATGTAGTTCGCCAGGTCACGCTGGTCCAGGCTGCCATCGGTGGACACCAGACCGATGACGATAAGGAAGTTGCGCACCGCCTTGGTGACGCGAATGCCCTGCTGTTGAACCTCCTGCGGCAGCAGCGGCGTGGCCAGCTGCAGCTTGTTCTGCACCTGCACCTGGGCGATATCCGGGTTGGTGCCCTGGTCGAAGGTCACGGTGATCGTCATGCTGCCGTCGGAGTTGCTTTCCGAGGAGATGTAGCGCAGCCCGTCGATGCCGTTGAGCTGCTGTTCGATGACCTGCACCACGGTGTCCTGTACCGTCTGCGCCGAGGCGCCGGGATAGCTCACGGAAATGCCAACGGCAGGCGCGGCGATGCTCGGATACTGGTTGACCGGCAGCTTGAGGATGGACAGACCGCCGGCGAGCATGATCACCAGGGCGATCACCCAGGCGAAGATCGGCCGGTCGATAAAGAATCTGGACATGAGCTAGGAACCCCTCAGCCTTCTTGGCCTTGGGGCTGTGCAGACGCCCCACCGCGGTTATCGACATTGCCCGCCGGAGCCACTTCGACCTCGACGCCCGGCTGGATGAACTGCAGGCCTTCGGTGATCACCCGATCACCCGGTTGCAGCCCTTCGCCCACCAGCCAGCGATTGCCCACCGCGCGCTCGGTCTTGATCGGGCGCAGCTCGACCTTATTCTCTGCATTGACCACCATGGCGGTCGGTTCGCCCTTGGTATTGCGCGTCACGCCCTGTTGCGGCACCAGGATCGCCTCGCTCTTGAGACCGGCGACCAGCTGCGCATGGACGAACATGCCCGGCAGCAACACCTTGTCCGGGTTGGGGAACACGGCGCGCAGGGTCACAGAGCCGGTACCGGGGTCCACTGTCACTTCGCTGAACTCCAGTTTGCCTTCGTGGCCGTAGTCGCTGCCGTCCTCGAGCTTCAGGGTGACCTTGGCCGCGTTCTCGCCGGCCTTCTGCAGGCGGCCCTCGGCCAGGTCACGGCGCAGCGCCAGCAGGTCGCGGGCCGGCTGGGTCACGTCGACATAGATCGGGTCAAGCTGCTGGATGGTCGCCAGTTCCTGGGCCTGGCCATTGCTGACCAGCGCGCCTTCGGTCACTGCGGAGCGGCCGATGCGCCCGGAGATCGGCGCCAGCACCTTGGTGTAGCGCAGGTCGATGCGCGCCCGCTCCAGCTCTGCCTCGGCCTGCAGGCTGGCCGCACGCGCCTCGTCATAGGCCTGCTTGCTCACCGCCTGGTCCTTGACCAGTTCGGCGTAGCGGTCGGCCAGCGACTTGCTAGACGCCAGGCTGGCCTGGGCACTCTTCAGGGTTGCCTCGTACACCGCCGCATCGATCTGGTAGAGCTGCTGCCCGGCCTTGACCTCGCTACCCTCGGTGAACAGGCGCTTCTGGATGATGCCATTGACCTGCGGACGAACCTCGGCGATGCGGTAGGCGCGGGTACGGCCGGGCAGATCGGTGGTTACCGCAAAAGGCTCTGCCTGCAGGGTCACGACACCCACGGTGGGCTTCTGCTGCGCCGGGGGTGCTGCTTCTTCCTGACAGCCGGCCAGGAAAACAGCCACGGCGAGAATGGACATCAGGGCAGCGTTGGCTGACTTGATTGGCATGGAAAGACCTCTTGAAGACCTGGCAGGCGGGAATGGGCAACAGCGCGGCGCAGACGCCGCGTAGAGTGGACCGAAATATACTTACATCCATGACTGTCTGTAAACCGCCAAGGAGTCATAGTATGCGCATTAAATGTTGCGAAACATTCGCAACGAACGCTCGGCGCGGATGCCCCGCGCATGATTCGCATCGCTCCAACGCAGAACGCCGGCTGGCGGCCGGCGTTCGTGCTTCACACGTCTGGGCTTACTTGCGCACGCCTTCGACCGAGATGATCAGGTCGACGGTCTGCGACGCCGGCCCCAGGTCCATCTTGATGTCGAAGTCCTTCAGGGTCAGGGTTGTGCTGCCCTCGAAACCGGCGCGGTAGCCGCCCCAGGGATCGTCGCCCTCACCGATGAACTTGGCCGCGATCACCACCGGCTTGGTCACACCGTTAAGGGTCAGATTGCCGGTGATATCGGCGGTGCCTTCACCAGTGGACTTCACCGATGTCGATTCGAATGTGGCCGTCGGGTGCTTGGCGACATTGAGGAAGTCATCGCTGCGCAGATGCTTGTCGCGCTCGGCATGATTGGTGTCGACGCTGGCGGTCTTCAGCGTGACGTTCACCTTGCTCTGCTCCGGCTTGTCCGCATCGAAGCTGAAGCTGCCGTCGAAATCCTTGAAGGTGCCCCACAGCCAGCTGTAACCAAGGTGGCTGATCTTGAAGTTGACGAAGGCGTGCTGGCCTTGCTTGTCGATGGCGTAATCGGCGGCGAATGCCTGGCCGCCGACCAGGGCGGAGCCGAGGACCAGCGCTGCGAGCGTTTTCTTGAGCATCAATGACTCTCCTATCGGGGTGATTAATCGGTGCTGCGACCGAGCATGCGCATCAGCGTCGCGTCGCGATCGATGAAATGGTGCTTGAGCGCGGCGAGGGCATGCACGACGGCGAAGATCACCAATGCCCAGGCAGCGTATTCGTGAACCAGCCCGGCACTGTCGGCCTGGTTGGGAATGGAAGTGATCAGCGCGGGCACTTCGAACAGCCCGAACACGCTGATCGCGCGGCCGTCGGCCGTGGAAATCAGATAACCCGAGACCATCACCACGAACAGCCCGAGATAGAGCAGTCCATGGCCGAGCCTGGCGGCCGTTCGGGTCAGGCGGCCCTGGCTGGCCAGCGGTGCCGGTGCCGGGCTGACGAAGCGCCAGAGCACCCGCAGCAGCATGACCAGCAGCAACAGGATGCCGATACTCTTGTGCAGGTCCGGTGCGGTCCGGTACCAGCTGCTGTAGTAGTTCAGCCCGACCATCCAGAAACCCAGGGCGAACAGACCGAATACCGCCACGGCCACCAACCAGTGCAACACAATGCTGGTCAGCCCGTAATGCGTCGGGGAATTACGCCAGTGCATCGAATCCATCCTTCAATTTCGAGGGTTAGAAGCCTAGCCGGTTACCTATCGGAATAGAGCGCATTTTTTTGCTTTGAAACATCGAGCAAACCGATGAGTACCCCCATCGAGACGCGAGCGCCAGTTCTGCTAGGCTGCGCACCTCACCGCGCAAGGAGTCACCATGAGCCTGAACGACAGCTGGATGCAACGCGACCTCGCCGTACTCTGGCACCCCTGCACCCAGATGAAGGACCACGAACAGCTGCCGCTGATCCCCATCCGCCGCGGTGATGGCGTGTGGCTGGAGGACTTCGACGGCAAGCGCTACCTGGACGCGGTGAGCTCCTGGTGGGTCAACGTTTTCGGCCATGCCAATCCACGCATCAATCAGCGCATCAAGGACCAGGTCGACCAGCTCGAGCACGTGATGCTCGCCGGCTTCAGCCATCAGCCGGTGGTGGAGCTGTCAGAGCGTCTGGTCGCCTTGACGCCGGCCGGGCTGGAGCGCGTGTTCTACACCGACAACGGCTCCACCGGCATCGAGGTGGCGCTGAAAATGAGCTTCCACTACTGGCGTAACTGCGGCCGCGAGCGCAAGCAGCGCTTCGTCACGCTGACCAACAGCTATCACGGCGAAACCGTGGCCGCCATGTCGGTGGGCGACGTGGCACTGTTCACCGACACCTACAAGCCACTGTTGCTGGATACATTCAAGGTTCCGAGCCCGGACTGCTACCTGCGGCCCGAAGGCGTCAGCTGGGAAGAACACTCGCGGCAGATGTTCGCGCACATGGAGCAGACCCTGGCCGAGCATCACCAGGACATCGCCGCGGTCATCGTCGAGCCGCTGATCCAGGGTGCCGGCGGCATGCGCATGTACCACCCGATCTACCTCAAGCTGCTGCGCGAGGCCTGCGACCGCTACGAGGTGCATCTCATCCACGACGAGATCGCCGTCGGCTTCGGGCGCACCGGCACCATGTTCGCCTGCGAGCAGGCCGGCATCACGCCGGACTTCCTCTGCCTGTCCAAGGCCCTTACCGGCGGCTATCTGCCGATGGCCGCGGTGCTCACCACCGACCGCCTGTATCAGGCGTTCTACGACGACTACTCGACCCTGCGCGCCTTTCTTCATTCGCACACCTACACCGGCAATCCGCTGGCCTGTGCCGCCGCACTGGCGACGCTGGACATCTTCGCCGAGGACAACGTCATCGAGGCGAACAAGGCGCTGGCCGCACGCATGGCCAGCGCCACCGCGCACCTAGCCGAGCATCCACATGTGGCCGAGGTGCGCCAGACCGGCATGGCGCTGGCCATCGAGATGGTTAAGGACAAACCCAGCCGTACGGCCTACCCCTGGCAGGAACGTCGCGGGCTGAAGGTCTACCAGCATGCGCTGGAGCGCGGCGCCCTGCTGCGCCCGCTGGGCAGCGTGGTGTACTTCCTGCCGCCGTACTGCATCACCGAAGAGCAGATTGACTTCCTCGCCGCGGTTGCCAGCGAAGGGATCGATATCACCACCCGCGACACCGTCCAGGTGGCGATGCCGAGCGGCCTCTATCCGGGCTTCCGCGATCCGGGCTGAACACCACGCAGCGTGCGGCGGCCTGCTGAGCGGGCTGCCGATGCTTTAGACTTGCCGTTCCATCCACCACGCCCTGCCGTTGCCCTATGCGCCTATCCCGCTTCTTCATCGACGCCCCTCTTTCCCTCGGCCAGCATGCGTTACCCGAGGCATCGGCTCATTACATCGGGCGGGTCCTGCGCCTGTCGGCCGGCAGCGCGGTGCAATTGTTCGACGGCAGCGGTGCCGAGTACCGCGGCGAACTGCTGGAGGTGGGCAAGAAGAGCGTCAGCGTGGAACTGCACGAACGCCTGACGGGAATGCCGGAATCACCGCTGCGAATCCACCTCGGTCAGGGCCTGTCCCGTGGCGAGCGCATGGACTGGGCGATCCAGAAGGCTACCGAGCTGGGTGTCAGCGAGATCACCCCGCTGATCAGCGAGCGATGCGAGGTCCGCCTCAACGATGAGCGCGCCGACAAGCGCCTGGCCCATTGGCGACAGATCGCCATCAGCGCCTGCGAGCAGTGCGGCCGCTCGGTACTGCCGATCATCCATGCGCCGGTCACGCTGCGCGACTGGCTGGACGTCGAGGCCGACCTCAAGCTCGTGCTGCACCCGGTGGCCGAGCCGCTGGCGAGCCATGCCAAGCCGCAGAGCCTGGCATTTCTGATCGGCCCGGAGGGCGGCCTGAGCGATAGCGAAGTCGAGCTGGCCAGCGGCCAGGGGTTTCTGCCGGCCCGGCTCGGCCCGCGCGTATTGCGCACCGAGACCGCACCGGTGGTGGCGTTGAGCGTGGCGCAGCAGCTGTGGGGCGACTTCTAGCCGCGGACCGCAGTCAGATCAGGCCGGCGTCTGCCAGCTTCTGCTCCAGGCCGACCAGGTCGGGAATACGTGCCTGCACATCACCGAGGTTGACCGCATCCAGCTCCAGCGGTGCAAGTTCTACGTCCGCCCGCGCCAGGCTCGCATCGACCTTGATCGAATGCGGAATGCCCTGCACCAGCAGGGCAATGAACTTGACGTGATCGCGCCCGCCGACAGCGTTGAGCACGGCCACCCGCGCGGCGCTGCCCACCGGCTGCGGCTCGCCGCTGGAGGCGGCCTCGAATGACAGCAATGGCAGGCTCAGGTCGCGCCACTGCACCTGGCCGAGAAACCAGGCCGGCATGCCCTGTACCGCCTGTGGCGCACGGTACGGAATCAGCTCGGCTACCGCCACGTTGGGTACCAGCAGCATGCGATCGGCAAGCGGCATCAGCAGCCCGGTAAGGCTTTCCGCGTCCTGAGAAATGACCGTCTGACTCATGAATTATCCCGTTGAAAAGACGTGGTGGGCGCCCCGGCCTGGTTCACCAGATGATTGACCAGCGCCTGCGCCAGTTCTCGCGGATCACCGCTGTAGGAGCTGTAGCCGCCCTCGCGAAGGTTGTCCGGCATGCTCGAGCAGGCGCAGGAGTCGGCGCGCTGCGTCCATACCTTGCCGCCCTGACGCAGCACGTACGCCGCCGCGGCACTGCCGTCGCTACCCATGCCGCTGAAGGCGATGACACCGCAGCGGCCGCCGAACTGCTGGGCCAGGTTCAGCATCATCTGGTCGATCGAGGGGCTGTACGGCTCTGGCCAGCAGCGGCCGGTCAGGCGCGCGCTGCCATCGTCCTCGAACGCCAGCTCCTCACTGATCGGGGCGATTACCACCTCGCCGCAGCGAACCGGCTCGCCCGGGCGGACCTGCCGCACCTGCCACTGGCTATGGCGCCCCACGGCCTGGGACAGCGCCGACTCGAAGCTCGCCTCGATATGCTGGGCGTAGACGAAGCCCACCGGCAACCCGCCGGGCAAGGCATCCAGAAAGGCCTTCACCGCCTCCGGCCCGCCCAGCGAGGCTGCCAGCAGCCAGACCTGATGTGCCGGTTCTCCGGCACGCAGCGCGGAATCGGCCAGCACTGCAGGCAGCGTCAGTCGCTCCGGACGCTGCCCTTCGCCCTGCAACACGTCCAGCCGTGGCCCGACGGCACGCGACGGATCGCCCACCAGGCGCTTGAGCTTGCTGAACAGGCTGCGCTCCCAGCGTGGGTAGAACTCCGAATGGCGTTCCGGCGCATGCCCTTCGCCGAACAGCACTCGCGTGGTGTCGCGCTCCAGCAAGGCATCCACCAGCGGGGAGTCTTCGGTCTGGGCCAGATCCACCAGCCACAGGTCCGCTTCGGTACTATCCAGATCGGCAGGTTCAAGACGCGCCGGGTCGTTGTTCAGCACCACCTGATAGCCACTTCCGGTCAACGCCTGCTGCAGCACGTGACGCTGCAGCGAGGTATCGGCGAGTACCGCAATACGGGTGGAGAGCACTTCAGACATCGGCGTGGACCAGGCGCTGGATGGCCTCGAGCAGGACGGACTCCTGGTACGGCTTGCCCAGGTATTCGTTGACGCCGATGCTCAACGCGCGATCCCGGTGCTTCTCGCCGGTACGCGAAGTGATCATGACGATCGGCAGGTCCTTGAGGCGCTCGTCATGGCGCACCAGCGTGGCAACCTCGAAGCCGTCCATGCGAGGCATTTCGATATCCAGCAGCATGATGTCCGGCTTGCGCTCCTGCAGCTGGGTGATCGCATCCACCCCATCCTTGGCAGTCAGCACGTTCATGCCGTTGCGCTCCAGCAGGCGGCTGGTGACCTTGCGCACAGTGACCGAGTCGTCGACCACCATGACCAGCGTCGGCCGCTCGCTTTCCACCTCGACGGATTCGGGCAGCTGATCGATCAGCCTCGGCTGTTGCTGCTGAATGATCTGATGCGCATGCAGGACACGAATGGTGGCCAGCAGATCGAGAATCACCACCACGCGACCGTCGCCGAGGATGGTCGCGCCGGAGATGCCATGGACGCCGGCAAACTGCGGGCCGAGGCTCTTCACCACGATCTCGCGCGAGCCGGCCAGGCTGTCGACCTGCACCGCGACACTGTGCTCCTTGGAGCGCACCAGAATCACCGGCAGCGGCAGACTCTGTCCGACCAGCTTCGGCTTCTGCCCGTTGTTCAGCAGATCGCCGAGGTAACGCAGCTCGTAGGCCTGACCGGCATATTCGAAGCGCGGCGCATCCGGCTGGTAGTAAGCCTCCAGCTCGTACGGCGAAACCCGCACGATACCTTCGATGGTGTTCAGCGGGATCGCATAGAGGTCCTCGCCCGAGTAGACCATCAGCGCCCGGTTGACCGACACCGTGAACGGCAGGCGAATCAGGAAACGCGTGCCCTGGCCCAGCGTCGATTCGATGCTCATGGAGCCACCGAGCTGCTTGACCTCCGAATGCACGACGTCCATGCCGACACCACGGCCGGAGATCTGCGTGACGCGCTCGGCGGTGGAGAAACCGGCCTCGAGGATGAATTGCAGGATCTCGTGTTCGGACAGACCGCTGTCGGCGGACATCAGGCCGCGTTCGATCGCCTTGCGCCGCACCGCCTCGAGGTTGATGCCGCCACCGTCGTCCGTCAGCGTCAGGACGATATCGCCGCCTTCACGCGCCAGATCCAGGCGGATCGTGCCCTGCTCGGATTTGCCGGCGGCACGGCGCCGTTCGACCGACTCGATACCGTGGTCCACGGCATTGCGCAGCATATGCTCCAGCGGCGCGACGATTCGCTCGAGCACGCTGCGGTCCATCTCGCCGGTGGCGTTGCCGACCAGGAACTCGACCTGCTTGCCGAGTTCACCGGCCACCTGCCGGACGATACGACGCAGACGCGGCACCAGCCGCTCGAAGGGCACCATGCGCGTACGCATGAGGCCTTCCTGAAGCTCGGTATTGACGCGTGCTTGCTGCAGCAGCAGGGTTTCGGCATCGCGGTTACGCGCAGCGAGGGTTTCCTTCAGGTCGAGCAAGTCGGAGGCCGACTCGAACAGCGCCCGGGACAGCTGCTGCAGCTGCGAATGGCGGTCCATCTCCAGCGGATCGAAATCGTCATAGCCGGCCCGCTCGGCCTCGGCCTGATAACGGCTGAGAATCTGCGCCTGGGTTTCGGTATCCAGCCGGCGCAGCTGATCGCGCACGCGCTCGATGGTCGCTTCCATTTCGCCGAGCGTGAACCCGACGTCGCTGACTTGCTGCTCCACCCGACCACGGAAGATCGAGGTTTCACCAGCCAGGTTGACAAGCCCTTCCAGCAGTTCCGCCGGCACCTTGACCAGTTCCTGTGGTGCTCGACGCGCAGCGGCTTCCTGAGCGGCCTGCTGGGCGCGCCGAATAAACGGCAGGACCTTTGCCGGCGCAGCGCTTGGCGCCGGCTGGCTGCTCGCCGCAACGATCGGCTGCGGCAGTGTCAGCGGCTCGCTCGGCAACGGCGACTCGGTCTCCTGCAGCTCCGCATGCTGTGGCTCCGAATACAGCGGCTCGGCGCTATCGCTGGCAAGGCTGTCGCGCAACTGCTCGACGTCCTTGAGCAGCGCGTCATAACCCTGTTGTACATCGAGGAACAGACTGTCCGGCCAGGGGGCGCCCTGTTGCTGCGCCTCGCTCAGGCGCTGCTCCAGATCATGGGCCATGTTGCCCAGGGCAGTCTGCCCCGCCAGGCGTGCCCCGCCCTTGAGGGTGTGCAACACGCGAAGCATGTCAGCCAGGGGAGCCGCGTCCTCGCGGCCAGCATCCCAGCGGCCCAGGGCCGACTCCATCTCTTCCAGCAGGTCGTCCGCTTCCTCGACGAAGATATCGAGGATCTCGGCCTCGGCCGACTGCTGCGCATCCTCCTGCGCAGCCTTCAGCGATACGCTGCTGGGGATGCTCAGCTGTTCCTCGGGGTTGTTGCGAAATCGGCGAATCGTCTCGATCAGCGCATCACCGCTAGGGATCGGATTGTGCGCCCGCACCGCTTCGAGCATCTCCGCCAGACGGTCCTGGCAGGCCTGCAGGAGGCCGAACAGCTCGGAACTGGCTCGGTAGCTGCCAGCGCACAGCCCCTCATAGAGAAACTCGAGTTCATGGGCGAGATCACCGATCTCGCGGATATCCGCCATCCGTGCGCCACCCTTGAGGGTGTGCAGATCCCGCTGCAGTGCTTCAAGCTCGAAGCTGTTGTCGACATCCGCCATCCAGCGCTGCAACCCGCCGGCCGCGCTTTCGATAAGGTCGAAGCCCTCCTCCAGGAAGATCTCCACCAGCTCGGGGTCGCGATCTACCAGCTCTGGCTGATGATCGACCGATTCGGCTCGCGGGGCATCCGCGGCCACCTCGAACGACGCGGGCGCCTCTTCGATTTCAGGCAGTTCGAGCTCGATCTCGTCCTGCGCTTCGCTGAACGAGGCCTCGGAGGCTTCAACGTCCTCCAGGGGACTGACTGCTTCACCCTCTTCGCTGGTGAATGACTCATCGATGTCAGCCAGTGGCAGATCGATGACCTCCATGACCGGAGGCTGGTCCGGCACAGCGTCAAAAGCGTCCTCGCCCTCGAGTGGCTCCTCGAACGTATGGGACTCATTACCCTGATCCGGCTGCGCCTCGGCAACTACGTCCTCGGCTTCGAACGCAGGAAAAGCGCCCTGACGAAAGGCGCGCATCGACTCGATCAGAGCATCGGCGCAGCTCATCGGCAGCTGGCGTTGCAGTTGTTCGAGCTGCAGGGCCAAGTGATCGTGGCTGCGCTGCAACAGCGTCGCCAACTCGACGGAGTGGACGTAACGGCCGTCGGAGAGACCTTCATAGAGCGATTCAAGCTCGTGCGCCAGGTCACCGATCGGGCGAATGGAGGCCATCCGGGCGCCACCCTTGAGGGTATGCAGGTCGCGCAATAGCGCCGAGAGGGCCATCTGATTGGCGGGATCGGCAAGCCAGCGATCCAGCGCCTGGCCTGCGCTCTCCATGAGATCGACCGCCTCATCGAGAAATATCTCGACCATTTCATGGTCGAGATCATCCTGCGCTTCGTCAACCACAGGATCGGCCGGCCACGCTTCGGCTTCGGCTTCGGCTTCGGCTTCGGCTTGCAATTGTGTAACGGGCGCGGGCTCGGCCGCTGCAACCTGCGGCTCGGCAAATGACTGCGCAAGATCCAGCGGGTCTATCGCCTCGGCCAGCAACGCCTCCAGACGCGCCAGCAGTTCAGACTGCTCGCTGACCTGCAGCGCTGCCGCCACCTGGTCCATCATCCCGACCAGCGCTTCATGACCGCGCTCGACATCATCGAAGAAGCGCTCGCTGACGGCGAGTCGGCCCTCTTCGACGACGGCATACAGGCGCAGCAGGACCTGACACAGGGCCTCCATCTGCGGCAGATCGGCCATCTTGGCGCCCTGCCCGAGCGTGGTCAGCTCCTGCAGCAGGGCGGACAGCTCCTGGCGCTCGGCCGGATGCTCACGCCAGCTGCGCAACAAGTCTTCTGCGTCCAGCAGAATATCCATGCCTTCGGAGAGAAACAGCGCAATCATGCTCGGATCGCGCGCCTCGCCTGCATCGTTCTGCTGGCGGGCACCCGCCTCGACCAGTCGCGCCTGATGCAACGCATGCACCTTGGCCAGGAACGCGGGAGCCCCTTCGATCGGTGCCAGCGGTTCATGGTCGAGATTGACCAGCCCCTGCCGCAGCAGCGACTCGGCCTCGTGCAGCAACTCGGCTTCCGCCAGGTCCATCTGGATCAGGTTGGTCTTGAATTCCTTGACCATCTTTTCCAACGGCGTCGCGATTTCCGCAACGGGCAGGATGCCGGCCATGTGCGCACTGCCCTTGAGGGTGTGCAGCGCGCGCTGCAATGCATCGGTCACCGGTTGGGGCAGGCGCTGCGCGCAATCTGCGAGAAAGCTGACGAGCGTGGTCAGGTGCGACTCTGCCTCGTTGCGAAAGATTTCCAGCAACTGCGGGTCCAGCGCATCGTCATCGTTTTCAGGCAGAACCGCCTGAGGCGCTTCGGCGATCGGTGCGGGCTGTGGGTCCACGTCAGGCACAAAGGCCTCGACAACCTCAGCGACGGGCTGAGGCAGCGCTACCGACTGCCCCTTGGCCAGCGCATGTGCGGTGGCGGCCAATCGATCGACATCGTCACGCTGGCGCTGCGCCTTGGCGGCGAACTCCTCGACCAGCGCTGGCATCAGCTCGACGACGTCACGCACCACCTGCCTGACCGAGTCGCCGGCGACGATGGTGCGATCCAGGACGCGATTGAGCAGGTTCTCGATGGACCATGCGAGTTCGCCGATGATCAGCGCCCGCACCATCCGCCCGCTGCCCTTGAGGGTGTGGAATGCACGGCGGACTTCACCCAGTGCATCCTTGTCATCACTGTCGGAGAACCAGCGCGGCAGGTATTCACCGATGGTTTCCAGGACTTCAGCGGCCTCTTCGATGAAGACTTCAAGCAGGTCTTCATCGACCGGCTCCTCGTCAGCAGGCGGAGGCAGGAGGCTTGGCGGAACATCCTGTGCCGGCGGATTGATGGCGGTAACCGGCGCGGCCATCACCTGCTCCAGGCTGATTGCCGGCTCGGGTTCGACAACGGGAGCTGCTTCGGGCTGCGTGAAGTCAGGCAGGGTCACTTCGGGAAGATCGAGCTCGGCAACCTGCGCCACGCTCCAGTCGTCCAGGCTCGGCTCCTCGCCCGCCGTCTCGGCAAGAGCCGGAGCAGCCGACGACTCATGATCCGGCAGACTGAAGACGATCTCATCGTCCGCGGAGGTTGAATCCCCTAGCGTCCACTCGGGCTCGAATTCCACCGCCTCGATCTCGGGTTCGGCTTCCGCGGGGTCGAGCAGCAATTGCGACTCGCTGGCGAACGCCGGCTCCGATGCGTCCGGTTGTTCTTCTTCAGAGGACTCGACAAAGGCGAACGTCTCGGGACTCACCTCCGGCTCTTCCGGAAGCACTTCGATCTCGTCCAGCGGATCCAGCATCTCGGATTCGGCGATCTGCTCTTCCGGTTGCGGCTTCTCTTGTCCCAGCGAATAACCCAGGTTCTGCAGACTCTCCTCGGCCACATCGAGAATCAGGTCGCCTTGCGTCCCGCAGTCTTCCGACAGTCGCTCCAGGTAGTACTCGACGCTGGTGATCGCATCCGCCAGGGTGTCCAGGCTCTGCCAGTCGGGCACAGCTTGGCGGGCCAACAGCTGGTCCTGAATGTAGCTGTTACAAGCCTGCAGCAGCGCTGCAGCACGCTCCAGCGGAATCATGGCCAGGCCGCCACGGACCTGGGTCAGCAGATCGGGAACGCGCGCCAGGTGCTCGTGATTCCATTGCGAGGCGATGAACTCGATGATCGCATCCTTCGCCTGTTCCAGCCCGTTGCGCGCTTCGCGAATAACCAGCTGGTGAATCTGAGCCACATCGGTGGTCGGCAGATGATTCGCTTCGCTGCGCTCCTCCGCAGGGCCTCCGACCATGCCGGCGAGCGTGGCCTCGACATAGAGCAATGCTCCGGCGATATCCATCAGCACGGCGTCGTCGGGCGCCTGCCGTCCCTGCGCAACGGACTGGACCAGGGCGATCTGGTCGAGAATGATCTTGCGCGGCTGCGCGAAGCCGAGCACCGCCAGGGTGTCGGCGATCTGCTTGAGCGGCACTTCGAGGCTCGCAAGCTCGGAAATGACCTTGCGATCGCTGCGCACGAACAGATCAAGACTGTCCTTCACGCGGACCAGTTCTTCGCACAGTGCCGTGACCACCGAGCGCATCGCGCCTCGGTCCGGGCCAGCCAGCTGGGCGCGTTCCTGATCAACCACGGCGCTGTCCGGCAGCGCTTCATCGAGGCGATAGTGCTGCTTGAGCGTCTGGATGCGCGGCGTCTGCCCGGGCGCCTTGGCGACATAGAAGAGCAGATTCTTGATCAACTCATCAGGCGCAGCCTGGTTGATACCATCTGCGCCCTCCTCGACCAGCCGCTTGAGCTGCTTGTCCACCTGCCGCAGCAGGGTGCGAACCGATGTACCGTTGCTTACGCCACCACTGGCCAGCCCTTCGACCAGCCCCGACGCGATCTGCCAGAGCGCAGCCAGCGGCGCATCCTTGCAAAGCTGTTCCAGGCGGGCGAATACCCGAGCCATATAGCCCAGATTGGTCGGAAGATCCTGGTTGCGGATCACGCCCACCAGTGCGACTTGCAGCATCTGGCGCAGCTTGCGCAGCAATGCCGGCAGCTCCTCGGTGCGCAGGCGCTCGACGGACTCGCGGGAAAGCGCCGGGGTGCGCCCGGAGAGATCGGGCGAGAAAAGGCTGGTTTCCGAGAGCAGCTTTTCGCCACGGGCGGCACGCAGATCATTGAGTAACGGCAGGACGACCATCGGCAGGTCGCGACGGGCGCTCTGGATGCGATCCAGATAGACGGGAAGCTGCAGGATGGCCTGCATCATCACCTCGAGCGCTTCGCCCTGGTTGGCCACGCGGCCTTCGAGCAGCGCACGCGCGAGCTGCTCCATTTCCTCGGCGAGCAGTGCCGCGCCGAAGAACTCGACCATCTGCAGAGTGCCATGTACCTGATGCACATAGGTCAGGCAAAAGCTCATCCGAGTCGAGTCCTGTGGATTCTCGACGAACGCCTCCAGCGCCTGACGCGCCTGCTTAAGCGTTTCGGCAATCTCGCCTTTCACCCACTCCAGGGCGACATAATCGTGCCGATCACCCATAGCGACTCCGCTCATAAACTTTTCCGGGTAAAAGCCAGAACCTGATCATTGGCAACCGGAAGCAGATCCGGATGTTGCCAGCCGACCACCTCGCCTACGCCTATCACCAGCAGTCCCCCTGGGGCCAGGCACTCGGCCAGGCGATTGAGGATGTCGCGACGACGCCAGCGGCGGAAGTAGATCAACAGGTTCTGGCAAAAAATGACATCCATGCCGGAGATCGGCGAATTCGCCAGCTCCAGCACATTGAGCCTTGCAAAGCAAACGCGTGCAGCGAGATCAGGGACGACTTGAAAACGATCATCGGGTAACGACAGGAAGTAGCGCTCACGCAATGCCGGCTCGACCTGCTCCAGCCGACGGGCGCTGTAGACCGCCGCGCGACACTTGGCCAGGGCGCTGAGGCTGATGTCGGTGCCGGTAACCCCGAAACCCACCTTGACCGAGCTATGCGCCTGTGCCTCGGCAGCGGTCATCGCCAGCGAGTAGGTTTCCTCGCCACTTGCACAACCCACGCTCCATAACGTCAGCGGCCGATCGCCCGCCCTTTTCTCCAGACACTGGTCCAGATGAGCCTTCAGCAGCTCGAAGGAAGCGGGATGGCGAAAGAAGCGCGTCTCCTGGACCGTCAACCGATCCATGAGCGTCGACCATTCGACCGCACCTCGCGGACCGGACGTGACCTGACGATAGTAGGTGGCATAGTCGGGAGCCCCGACTTCGCGCATCCGTGCACTCAGGTTGGCCTGCAGGAAGCTGCGCCGCTGCTCGCTGACGACCATGCCGGAACGCTCTTCGAGAAGCGTCTGCCAATCATGGAATTCCGCCGGCGACATATCGGCCAGGGGCTCCAATGCCCAGTCCAACCTCGGCTGCATGCCCTGCCCCTCGCTCGTGATCATCGGCGGCAGCCATCAATGACTGCCGCACCCATCAAGTCAGGCCTGATCCTGAGCATCCGGCAGGGTAAAACCGGAAACGGAATGGCGCATCTCGTTGGCCATCTTCGCCAGGTTACCAATGCTCTTGGCAGTAGCGGTGGTACCCGACGACGTTTGCGAGGTGATCTCCTGGATCACGTTCATGGTGTTGGAGATGTGACCAGCCGAGGAAGCCTGCTGGCGTGCCGCGTTGGAAATGTTCTGGATCAGCGCCGCTAGGGTCTTGGATACCTTCTCGATCTCTTCCAGTGCCACCCCGGCGTCCTGCGCCAGGCGGGCTCCGCGCACCACCTCGGCGGTGGTCTGTTCCATCGAGATGACCGCCTCGTTGGTGTCGGTCTGAATGGTCTTAACCAGCGCCTCGATCTGCTTGGTCGCCGCCGACGAACGCTCCGCCAGACGCTGTACTTCGTCCGCTACCACCGCGAAGCCCCGGCCTGCGTCACCCGCCATGGAGGCCTGGATCGCCGCGTTGAGCGCGAGGATGTTGGTCTGGTCGGCAATGTCGTTAATCAGGCTGACGATGTCACCGATCTCCTGGGACGATTCGCCGAGACGCTTGATCCGCTTCGACGTGTCCTGGATCTGCTCGCGAATGTTGTCCATGCCGGTGATGGTGTTGTGCACCACCTCGTTGCCCTTGTTGGCAATGGCTACCGAGCGCTCCGCTACCGCCGACGACTCCGCGGCGTTGGCCGATACCTGGTCAATCGACACCGCCATCTCGTTGATTGCCGCCGACGCACCAGCGATCTCCTGCGCCTGATGCTCGGAAGCCTCGGCGAGGTGCATGGCCGTCGCCTGGGTTTCCTGGGCTGCGCCCGATACCTGCACGGCAGTCTGGTTGATGGTGGCTACCAGTTCGCGCAGCTGGTCGATGGAGTAGTTGATCGAGTCGGCGATCGCACCGGTGAAATCCTCGGTTACGGTGGCAGCTACCGTCAGGTCACCGTCAGCGAGGTCGCCGATCTCGTCCAGCAGTCGCAGAATCGCTGCCTGGTTACGTTCGTTCTTCTCGGCAGTTTCGCTCAGGCGGCGACGTGCCTCCTGAACCATCACCAGGCCGATGAGAATGATCGCTGCCAGTGCAAGCGCACCCAGCACGTAGCCGATGATGGTGTTGATGTAACGCGCATCGGCGCGATTCTGCAGGCCTTGCGACAGCGCAGAGGTCTTGTCCAGCAGGGTCTGGGAAACTTCGAAGATGCTGTTCGCCGATTCGCGCACCTGGAACAGTTCCGGCGACGTCTCGAGAATCTCGTCCACCGAGCCGGATACGAACTGGAACAGCTCGGAAATTTCGGAAAGGCGATCGCGTGCTTCTTCGTCGGCAACCGCGGTGATGCCCATGGCGACGTTGCCTTCGATCATGGCGTTCAGAACCCGCCCGAACAGACTGGCATCACGACCAAACATGTCCGCCGCCTGGACCGAATCCTGGTCACCGGAAAGCACCTTGTTCACCGAACCGAGGATACGCTCCGCCAGCAACGACTGACGCTGTGCTACCGATACCTGAGCCGCAGGCGCACCGCTCTCCAGCAGGATGTCGACGACTTCCTCGTATTCGACCTGAAGCTGGGGAATGGTTTCTGCCAGGGTGCTGGCAACCTGATGCAGCGAGAGAACGGTTTGTTCACTGGAGAGGATGGCGTCGGTGTCGCGACGCAGCGTGCTCCAGTCCTGCTCTACGGCATTGACTTCCGCGCGCAGCGACTCGGGCACGGCGGGCAGGCCAATGCTGTCGTTGCCCTGAGACAGATAGCCCCAGCGCTGGTTGAAGTCGTTACGAGCCTGCTTCAGGGAAGCGAACGCCTCCTGTGTTCCCGTTGCCGCTTCCACGGCGTCCTTGGCGATCTGCTGGGACAGTACGCGCAGCTCTCCAGCGTGAGCGATGTACTCGTTATCGTGATCCGCTTGCGTATTCACGTACGCGAAGTTCGCGAACAGCAATACGATCGAAACGATCAGCACGATAAACAAACCGGTGATCAGCGTATTGCTGCGCACCCCGCTCAACAAAGCATTAGCATTCATTTTGATCATTATCCGGCCCCCGCCTGGACCTCCGTGCGCTTCCATCCAAGAACCAAAAGGCCGACCTCGGTCGACCCCACCTACAACTCAATAAGCGACGTCTAGAAACGCCTGATGTGTTGCAAGAGCGTGCGGGCTGAAGACCAGCCAGGGCTGCTCGCGCTGGAACACACCATGAATGAACGGTTGAATCGATGCCTCGATCGGAGGCAGCTCCTCGGAAAAGGTCTCCACCGGGAAGTGCTGCATGCCGAAGACTTCGTCGACGGTCAATCCGGCAAACACTTCCTGATGATCAACGACCAGTACCCTGCGCTGCTTTCGCAATGGCGAGGGCTCAAGTCCGAAATACCCACAAAGGTCCATTACCGGCAGCAATCTGCCACGGACGTTCGCTACGCCCTTGACCCAGCTCTTGACGCCGGGCAGCAACGTATATCGAGGCTCATGCAGGATTTCACCGACCTCTCCCATCGGAGCGACGAACAGTCGCCCGCCCATCCGGAAACCGATCCCTCCCCAGGTTTGTACGGCTTCCTGCTGCGAAGGCAGACCGGCCGCATAGCTGCGGCATCGTTTATCTAGCTCCAGCAACTGCTGAAACGGCGTTTGCATGTCAGGCATGCTGGCCACGTCCCTTTGTCCGAGTGTTGGCTACCCCGGCATCAGCCTGCCAGAACGGCATTCAGGGTTTTCAGCAGTGTCGCTTCGTCCACCGGTTTGGTCAGGTAATCCTTGGCCCCCTGGCGCTTGCCCCAGACCTTATCGGTTTCCTGATCCTTGGTGGTAACGATGATCACTGGAATGTGACTGGTTTCAGAATCTTTGGTGAGCTGGCGCGTAGCCTGGAAGCCGTTCAAGCCGGGCATGACAATATCCATCAGCACGGCGTCCGGTTTTTCCTGGCGAGCCAACGCTACGCCGTCGGCTCCATTCTCGGCCTTGAGCACCACATGACCATGCTTCTCCAGCATGGCGGTGAGCTTGTACATTTCGGTCGGCGAATCATCAACAATCAGAACGCGAGCCATGATTTCTCCATTAGGAAGGCTTCAGCGGCAAACAATGCCGAACTTCAGGACGCTTGCTCCACCGGCGCGAAATCAGGGACATGAGCCTTGATTGCACCGAGCAGCTCTTCTTTGCTGAACGGTTTGGTGAGGTATTGATCGGAGCCGACAATGCGCCCCTTCGCCTTGTCGAACAGGCCGTCTTTGGAAGACAGCATGATCACTGGCGTCGACTTGAAGGAACTGTTGTTCTTGATCAACGCGCAGGTCTGATAACCGTCCAGCCTGGGCATCATAATATCGACAAAGATGATGCGGGGATGAGTATCCGCAATCTTGGCGAGGGCATCGAAACCGTCCACTGCGGTGATGACATCGCAACCTACTTTCTTCAGCAGGGTTTCAGCAGTGCGACGAATCGTTTTCGAATCGTCGATCACCATGACCTTCAAGCCCTCGGAGTGCTGTTCCATTTCGCCCTACCATCGCCTCGGTGAGTCGTAGTTTATCGTTATGTCAGTGCGCCGGAGGCCCTGCCACCGATGGGCTGCACCCAATCGCCGGACCTTTTTAGCACACTCCTCCTGGCCACGCTATCAACCGGAAAAGCATCCGGATTTTCCTTGACCCAGTGCACAACCACGGCCAATCTGCAGCGACCTTTTGCGCCACCGGCGGCACGTTGCCGCCCATAGCTGGAGAAACTCTCATGACCGTTCGCGTCGGGATCATCATGGACCCTATCGCGCAGATCGCCTTCAAGAAGGACAGCTCGCTTGCCATGCTGCTGGCCGCCCAGGCGCGAAGCTGGACACTCTTCTATATGGAGCAGCGAGACCTTTATCAGCTCGGCAACCAGGCCCGCGCACGCATGCGCTCGCTGCAGGTCTTCAACGACCCGCAGCACTGGTTCGAGACAGGCGAGGAGGTCGACATGGCCCTTGCCGACCTCGATGTGATCCTCATGCGCAAGGATCCGCCATTCAACAGCGAGTACGTCTACGCAACCTATCTGCTGGAACTGGCGGAAAAGGCGGGAACGCTGGTGGTCAACCGTCCGCAGAGCCTGCGCGACTGCAACGAGAAGTTCTTCGCCACTCAGTTCCCGCAGTGCACACCGCCGACCTTGGTCAGCCGACGCTCCGACATTCTCCGCGAGTTTGCCAACGAGCACCGTGACATCATTCTCAAACCCCTGGACGAAATGGGCGGCGCCTCGATCTTCCGTCATCGCGAGGGCGACCCCAATCTGTCCGTGATCCTCGAAGTGCTGACCGAACATGGAAGCCGGCAGATCATGGCGCAGCGCTACATTCCGGCGATCAAGGATGGCGACAAGCGCATCCTGATGATCGATGGCGAGCCGATCCCCTACTGCCTGGCGCGGATTCCCGCGGCTGGCGAGACACGCGGCAACCTGGCCGCCGGCGGCCGCGGCGTGGCGCAACCGCTATCCGATCGCGACCGCGAGATCGCGGCTATCGTTGGGCCGCAGCTGCGTGAACGTGGCCTGCTGTTCGTCGGCCTGGATGTCATCGGCGATTACCTCACCGAGATCAACATCACCAGCCCGACCTGCATCCGGGAAATCGACAATGCCTTCGATACCCGTATCGGCGAACGCCTCATGGACGCGATCGCGGCCAAGCTGCAAGCTTGAACCAGCTAACAGCTTTGAGTTCGGAGCTTGCGACGGCGAGCTCAAAGCCGGCAGACTGCGCGGCACTTCGAGCCGACCCGACACGCGATGAACGCCGCTATCCGCCATCCCGCGCCTGAAACGACCCGAGTCCGCCCCGCGGACCGGCTCGGCTTCACGCTTTTTCTGGCTGCCGCACTGCACCTGGCCCTGATCCTCGGCCTGGGCTTCACGCTGTCCGAACCGAAGCAGATCAGCAAGACGCTGGAAATCACCCTCTCGACGTTCAAGAGCGAGGAAAAGCCCAAGGACGCGGATTTCCTTGCTCAGGACAACCAGCAGGGCAGCGGCACGCTGGAGCACAAGGCATCGCCGAAGACCACCGAGCAGGCGCCCTTTCAGGACACCGAAGTCCGCAAAGTCACTCCGCCCGCCGCACCGCCGCCCAGCACCCGGCCTGAGCCGGCCAAGACGGTCGTCACCACGCGAAGCCCGCAGCAGCAGAAGGCAGAGGTCAAGCAGCAGACCCAACCACAGCCCGAGCCGCAGTCCGCCCCGGCATTCGACAGTTCGCAGCTGAGCGCCGAGATCGCCAGCCTGGAGGCCGAACTGGCGAAGGACGTCGAGCGCTACGCCAAACGACCGCGCGTCAGCCGACAGAACAGCGCGGCCACGATGCGTGACATCAGCGCCTGGTATCGCGACGAATGGCGCAAGAAAGTCGAGCGCATCGGCAACCTCAACTACCCCGACGAAGCCCGCCGCCAGCAGATCTACGGCAGCCTGCGCATGCTCGTCACCATCAACCGCGACGGCACCGTGCAGGAACTGCGCGTGATCGAGTCGTCCGGCCAGCCGGTACTCGATGATGCCGCGCTGCGCATCGTTCGCCTGGCCGCGCCGTTCGCCCCCTTCACCGGCGAACTGGCGCAGAAGTACGATCAGGTCGAGATCATCCGCACCTGGCGCTTCGAACGCGGCGACCGGCTGTCGAGCCGCTGAAACGCACGCGGGACCAACGGTCGCAGCTGTAGCCGGAATGCGGTGCAACGCTTAAGCTAACGCGCATGAAAAGCACCGCGCCCAGCTACCTCAAGCATCACTTTCTGATCGCCATGCCGCAGATGGCCGATCCGAACTTTGCCCAGACGCTGATCTACCTGATCGAGCACGGCCCGGAAGGCGCCATGGGGCTTATCGTCAACCGTCCAAGTGGCCTGAGCCTGGCCGATGTGCTCGAGCAGCTGCGCCCGGACGAACCGATTCCGGCATTTTGTCAGAGCCTGCCTATCTTCGCAGGCGGCCCGGTGCAGACCGACCGCGGCTTCGTCCTGCATTCGGCCGAGCAGCAGTTTCAGGCGACCTTGATGCTCGGCCCGCTCGGCATGAGCACGTCCCAGGATGTGCTGTTCGCCATTGCCGACGGTCAAGGCCCGCAGCGGCATTTCGTGGCGCTGGGCTACGCCGGCTGGGAAGCCGGCCAGCTGGAAGCGGAGCTGGCCGACAATACCTGGCTGAGCTGTCCGGCCGACCCACAGATCCTGTTTGACCTCCCCCACGATCAGCGCCTGCAGGCAGCCGCCGCCTCGCTGGGCGTCGACCTGCGCCTGCTCAGCACCCAGGTCGGCCACGCATGAGCACGCCGCGGCTGCTGCTCGGCTTCGACTATGGCACCAAGCAGATCGGCGTCGCCGTCGGCCAGGTCGTGACCGGCCAGGCCCGCGAGCTGTGCGTGCTCAAGGCGCAGAACGGCGTACCCGATTGGCAGCAGATCGAGGCGCTGTTGCGCGAATGGCAGCCCGACGCGCTGGTGGTCGGCCTGCCGCTGAACATGGACGGCAGTCCGAGCGAGATGAGCGCTCGCGCAGAGAAATTCGCCCGCCGCCTCAACGGCCGCTTCAACCTGCCGGTGCACACCCACGACGAACGCCTGACCACCTTCGAGGCCAAAGGCGAGCGGCTGCGCCAGGGCCAGCACGGAGGCTATCGCGAACGGCCGGTCGATGCCCTGGCCGCCGCCCTGTTACTGGAAGGCTGGCTGAACGATCACGCCGGCGCCTGATCCCGAAAGGAGACCCCATGATCCTGCCAAATCCCGAACAGCTGCTGCCCGAGATGACCGAGGCACTGGAGCGCTACCTGAACGAGCGCGACATCCGCGAGCCGCGCTTCATCGGCATTCGTACAGGCGGAGTCTGGGTCGCCCAGGCGCTGCTCGATGCACGCGGACAGAGCGAACCGCTCGGCGTGCTCGACGTGTCCTTCTATCGCGACGACTTCACCCAGAAGGGCTTGCATCCGCAGGTGCAGCCTTCGGAGCTGCCATTCGAGATCGAGGGCCAGCACCTGGTGCTGATCGACGACGTACTGATGACCGGCCGTACCATCCGCGCCGCGCTCAACGAGCTGTTCGACTACGGCCGGCCTGCCAGCGTGACCCTCGTCTGCCTGCTCGACCTCAACGCCCGCGAACTGCCGATCCGTCCTGACGTGGTCGGGGCGACGCTGTCGCTGGCGCCGGATCAGCGCATCAAGCTGCTTGGTCCGGCGCCGCTGGCGCTCGAGCCGCAGCGACTGGAAGCCAGCCAGTCCTGACGCCGGCACCCTCCATCTAACGCCCATCTCCCGCTGCCCACCGAGATCCTGCGATGACGCCCACTGACGCCAAGCGCCCGCTACAGCTGAACGACCAAGGCCAGCTGCGCCATTTTCTCTCCCTCGACGGCCTGCCCCGCGAGCTGCTCACCGAGATTCTGGACACCGCCGACTCCTTCCTCGAGGTTGGCGCGCGTGCGGTGAAGAAGGTTCCGCTGCTACGCGGCAAGACCGTCTGCAACGTCTTCTTCGAGAACTCCACCCGCACCCGTACCACCTTCGAACTGGCGGCCAAGCGCTTGTCGGCCGACGTCATCACGCTCAACGTCTCGACTTCCTCCACCAGCAAGGGCGAGACCCTCACCGACACCCTGCGCAACCTGGAAGCCATGGCGGCGGACATGTTCGTGGTGCGCCACGCGGATTCCGGAGCCGCGCATTTCATCGCCGAGCACGTCAGCCCCGACGTGGCAGTGATCAACGGTGGCGACGGTCGCCATGCGCACCCGACCCAGGGCATGCTCGACATGCTCACCATCCGCCGGCACAAGGGCAGCTTCGACAATCTTTCGGTGGCCATCGTCGGCGATATCCTGCACTCGCGGGTGGCGCGCTCGAACATGCTGGCCCTGCGTACCCTGGGCTGCCCTGACATCCGTGTGATTGCGCCGAAAACGCTGCTGCCGGAGGGCATCGAACAGTACGGCGTGCGCGTATTCACCGACATGAACGAAGGCCTGCGCGACGTCGACGTGGTGATCATGTTGCGCCTGCAGCGCGAACGCATGCAGGGCGGTCTGCTGCCCAGCGAAGGCGAGTTCTACAAGCTCTACGGCCTGACCACCCAGCGCCTGGCGCTGGCCAGGCCGGACGCCATCGTCATGCACCCGGGCCCGATCAACCGCGGCGTGGAGATCGAGTCCGCGGTGGCCGACGGCCCACAGTCGGTCATTCTCAACCAGGTCACCTACGGCATCGCCATCCGCATGGCCGTGCTGTCCATGGCGATGAGCGGCCAGACCGCGCAGCGCCAGATCGATTCCGAATCCGTATCCGAGGAGCAGCAGTGATGGTGGCAACAAGAATCCTCGGCGCGCGCGTTATCGACCCCAACAGCGGGCGCGACGAAGTCGCCGATATCTTCCTGCAGGATGGCAGGATCACGGCCATTGGCCAGGCTCCTGCCGGCTTCGAGGCTCAGCAGACAATCGATGCGCAAGGCCTGATCGCCGCACCCGGGCTCGTCGATCTCTCGGTCGCCCTGCGCGAGCCGGGCTACAGCCGCAAGGGCACGATCGCCAGTGAAACCCTGGCTGCGGCAGCCGGCGGCATCACCAGTCTGTGCTGCCCACCGCAGACGCGCCCGGTGCTGGACACCGCCGCGGTGGCCGAGCTGATCCTCGACCGCGCCCGCGAATCCGGCCATGCCAAGGTCTTCCCGATCGGTGCGCTGACCCGCAACCTGGCCGGAGAACAGCTGTCCGAGCTGGTCGCCTTGCGCGAGGCCGGCTGCGTCGCTTTCGGCAACGGGCTCACCGAGTTCGCCAGCAACCGCAACCTGCGCCGCGCCCTGGAATACGCCGCCACCTTCGACCTGACGGTGATCTTTCATTCCCAGGACAGCGACCTGGCCGAAGGCGGCCTCGCCCATGAGGGTGCCGCCGCCAGCTTCCTGGGCCTGTCAGGCATTCCGGATACCGCGGAAACTGTGGCCCTGGCGCGCAACCTCCTGCTGGTGGAGCGCTCCGGCGTGCGCGCGCACTTCGCTCAGCTGACCAGCGCCCGCGGTGTGGAGATGATCGCCCAGGCACAGGCGCGCGGCTTGCCGGTAACCGCCGACGTGGCCATGTATCAGCTGATCCTCACCGACGAGGCGCTGCACGGCTTCTCCAGCCTCTATCACGTGCAGCCGCCACTGCGCGGCACGGCCGATCGCGACGGCTTGCGCGAGGCGGTCAAGGCGGGCGTGATCTCGGCGATTTCGAGCCACCATCAACCGCACGAAGCCGACGCCAAGCTGGCGCCGTTCGGTGAAACCGAGCCGGGGATCAGCAGCGCGGAGATTCTTCTGCCACTGGCGATGACGCTGGTAGACGACGGCTTGCTCGACCTGCCGACCCTGCTGGCGCGCCTCACCAGCGGCCCGGCCGCCGCGCTGCAACTGTCCGCCGGCAGACTGCAGGCCGGCCAGCCCGCCGACCTAGTGCTGTTCGACCCGCACAGCTCGACCCTGGTTGGCGAAAGCTGGTACTCGAAAGGGCGCAACTGTCCGTTCATGGGCCATTGCCTGCCGGGTTCGGTGCGCTACACGCTCGTCGACGGCCACATCAGCTACCAGGCCTGAGCGCAGACGGCCGGGGCGGCTGCTCGCCCGCTCCGGCCCAAGGCTTCTCGGCCGAACTCAGACCCGCGCGCGATTGCGCTCGGATATCTGTGAGTTCAGTGTCCAGAAGTCGTAGAGCACGCCGATGAAGAACAGCCCGCCGGTGAACAGGTAGAGGATGCCGGTGATCCACTTGCCCTGATACATGCGGTGCACGCCGAAGACGCCGAGAAAGGTCAGCAGAATCCAGCCCACCGTGTAATCGATAGGCCCCGGCTGGAAGCGCAGGTCCGCTTCGCGATCCATCGAGGGGATCAGGAACAGGTCGATGATCCAGCCGATGAAGAACAGGCCGAGGGTGAAGAACCAGATGGTGCCGGTGATCGGCTTGCCGTAATAGAAGCGGTGGGAGCCGAGAAAGCCGAATATCCACAGGAGATAACCGATCAGCGTGCTGTGAGTGTTCTGCCGCATCCGAACCTCGATAGGCGGTTGAGTGAATGACGACCAGCTTATCCGATAATTCGCTCAGCCAGCGCCGCCAGACGGCCACCGAAGCCGTCGCCTGCCGTGATACTGTATATGCAAACAGTACTCATGGTTCCCGTCATGCAACTGATCGACAAACTCAGCGTGCTCGCCGACGCTGCCAAGTACGACGTTTCGTGTGCCAGCAGTGGCGCGCCGAAGCGCTCGTCCAAAGGCAAGAGCGGGCTCGGCGCCACCGATGGCATGGGCATCTGCCACAGCTTTACCCCGGATGGTCGCTGCGTGGCGCTGTTGAAGATCCTGCTCACCAATTTCTGCCTGTACGACTGCCAGTACTGCGTCAATCGGCGCTCCAGCGACGTACCCCGCGCGCGCTTCACGCCGGAGGAGGTAGTCGAGCTGACGCTGGACTTCTATCGCCGCAATTGCATCAGCGGGCTCTTCCTCAGTTCCGGCATCATCCGCTCGGCCGACTACACCATGGAGCAGCTGGTGCGGGTCGCCAGGCTGCTGCGCGAAGAGCATGAATTTCGCGGCTACATCCACCTCAAGACGATTCCCGATGCCGACCCGCTGCTGATCGCCGAAGCCGGGCGCCATGCCGACCGGCTCAGCGTGAACATCGAGCTGCCGACCGAGAGCAGCCTGATTCGCCTGGCCCCGGAAAAACAGGTGCTGACCATCAAGCAGGCCATGCACACCATCCACCAGGGCGAGGCCGAGGCCAGCGCGGAGAAGCGTGCACCGCGTTTCGCTCCTGCCGGGCAGAGCACGCAGATGATCGTTGGCGCCGATGACACCGACGACCGCACCATCCTGCATACCGCGCAGTCCCTTTACGGCGACTATCGCCTGCGGCGGGTCTACTACTCCGCGTTCAGCCCCATCCCGCACAGTCCGAAAAGCGTGCCGTTCGCCGCACCGCCACTGTTGCGCGAGCATCGGCTGTACCAGGCGGATTTTCTCATGCGCGGCTATGGTTTCTCGGCCGGCGAACTGCTCAGCGGCCCCGGTAACCTTGCCCTGGACGTAGACCCGAAACTGGCCTGGGCGCTGGCCAACCGGGAACATTTCCCGATCGACCTCAACCGTGCCGAACCGACCATGATTGCCCGCGTTCCCGGTATCGGCGTGCTCAGCGCCAAGCGACTGGTGGACCTGCGACGGCACAAGCGCATCCGCTTCGAGGACCTGACCCGCCTGCGCTGCTCGCTGGAAAAGGCCAAGCCGTTCATCGTCACCCATGACTACCGCCCCAGCCTCGCCGGGCAGGAATCGACGGTGTTGCGGCAGCACCTGCGCGACGGTTCGCCTACGCAGATGGCGCTCTGGTGATGTGCACGGTGCGCTTCGACGGAAGCTTCCAGGGCTGGCGAGACGCGGCGCGGGTGCTGCTGCAGGAGCAGATCGCACCGCATGAGGTGAACTGGGCAAGCGGCGGGGACGTCGGCTTGTTCGATGAGCCGATGCCCGCGCCAGCAGCCACCGACGGGCCGCGCATCCGCGTACCTCGGCAGCTCCTCGATGAGTTGGAGATGGCCGCACGCTTTCGCACCGAGCATCGCTGGAGCCTGCTGTATCGCGTGCTCTGGCGGGTCATACAGGGCGACGCCAGCGCCAGAATGGCGGGCGATGTCGATGGCAGCGAGCTGCATGCCCGAATCAAGGCGGTTCGCCGCGAGGCGCACCATCTGCATGCCTTCCTGCGCTTCAGCCCGCTGGAAGATGGCGACGGCCCGCGGCATGTAGCCTGGTTCGAACCGGCGCACGACGTGCTGCCATGGGCCGCACACCATTTCGCCGAGCGCATGGGCGAGAACAGCTGGCTGATCGCGACACCGGACGATGGTGTCTGCTGGAACGGTCAGACCCTTCATCACGTCCGCCCCTGCCCGCCACAATGGCAGCGCCTGGCGCAGAGCGCTGCCGACCCCGGCGGCGAACTATGGAAGGCCTATTACGAGAGCACCTTCAATCCGGCCCGATTGAACCGCAGCGTGCTGCAAAGCAACCTGCCGGTACGGTTCTGGAAGAACCTGCCCGAAGGCATGCTGATTCCGCAACTGATGAGTCGCGCACGCGCCGGTGCGCAGCGTGATGGCCAGGCCGAGCGCGTTGCCGCCCGGCAGGGCAAGCGCATCGGCCGGCAACCGGACGCGGACGCTTAACGGAAGCGCCGGCCCGGGTCCTCGTCGCTGACCTCCAGGCTCAGGCCCTGGGATACGCTGGTCAGGTGCTCACCGTCGGTTTCCGAACCCAGCTTGATCAGCAGTCGCAGGTCGTTGGCCGAGTCAGCATGCAGCAGGGCATCTTCGTAGGTGATCTCCCCCTGCACATAGAGGTTGTACAGCGCCTGGTCGAAGGTCTGCATACCCAGCTCGGTGGAGCGCTTCATCAGCGATTTCAGCTCGTGCACCTCGCCCTTGCGGATCAGGTCGGCCGCCAGCGGCGTATTGATCAGCACCTCGATCACCGCACGACGACCCTTGCCGTCCGGGGTCGGAACCAGCTGCTGGGCGACGATGGCCTTGAGGTTGAGCGACAGGTCCATCCAGACCTGGTTGTGCCGGTCCGGCGGGAAGAAGTTGATGATGCGGTCCAGCGCCTGGTTGGCGTTGTTGGCGTGCAGCGTGGCCAGGCACAGGTGGCCGGTTTCGGCGAAGGCGACCGCGTAATCCATGGTTTCGCGGGTACGGATCTCGCCGATGAGGATCACGTCAGGCGCCTGGCGCAGGGTGTTCTTCAGGGCCACCTCGAAGGAGCTGGTGTCGATGCCCACTTCGCGCTGGGTGACGATGCAATTCTGGTGCTGGTGGATGAATTCGATCGGGTCTTCAATGGAGATGATGTGCCCGCTGGAGTTCTTGTTGCGGTAGCCGATCATCGAGGCCAGCGATGTCGACTTGCCGGTACCGGTGGCACCGACGAACAGCACCAGACCACGTTTGGTCATCGACAGCTTCTTCAGGACGTCCGGCAGCTTGAGCTCTTCGATGGTCGGGATGTTGGTCTCGATGCGACGCAGCACCATGCCGGCCAGGTTTCGCTGATAGAACGCGCTGACACGGAAGCGGCCGATGCCGCGGGCGCTGATGGCGAAGTTGCATTCGTGGTTCTCGGTGAACTCGCGGCGCTGCTGCTCGTTCATCACGCCGTGCACGGTTTCCCGGGTCATCTCCGGCGACATGGGCGTCTTGCTCACCGGCATGATCTTGCCGTTGACCTTCATCGACGGCGGCACGCCAGCCGTGATGAACAGATCGGAGCCGCCTTTTTCGACCATCAGGCGCAGAAGTTTCTCGAATTCCATCGTCGTACTCGCAATCGTGGCAAGCGCCGCACCGGGCGGCGTCCGGGGTTGTCAGGCGTTTAGAAATTCTCGGGCTGCTTGGCCTTTTCCCGCGCGCTGTCGCGGCTGATCAGGCCCTTGGCCAGCAGCCCCTTGAGGCACATGTCCAGGGTCTGCATGCCGAGCGAACCGCCGGTCTGGATCGCCGAGTACATCTGCGCCACCTTGTCCTCGCGGATCAGGTTACGGATCGCCGGGGTGCCGATCATGATCTCGTGGGCCGCGACGCGGCCGCCGCCGATCTTCTTCAGCAGGGTCTGCGAGATCACCGCCTGCAGCGATTCGGAGAGCATCGAGCGGACCATGGACTTTTCTTCGGCCGGGAACACGTCGACCACGCGGTCGATGGTCTTGGCGGCGGAGGTGGTGTGCAGCGTGCCGAACACGAGGTGGCCGGTTTCCGCGGCGGTCAGTGCCAGGCGAATGGTTTCCAGGTCGCGCATCTCGCCCACCAGGATGATGTCCGGGTCTTCACGCAAGGCCGAGCGCAGCGCCTCGGAGAAGCCCAGGGTGTCGCGGTGCACCTCACGCTGGTTGACCAGGCACTTCTTCGACTCGTGGACGAATTCGATGGGGTCTTCGATGGTGAGGATGTGGTGGTATTTGGTGTTGTTCAGGTAATCGAGCATCGCCGCCAGGGTGGTCGACTTACCCGAGCCGGTCGGCCCGGTGACCAGCACCAGCCCGCGCGGCACGTCGGTGATCTTGCGGAAGACCTCACCCATGTTGAGGTCCTCCATGGTCAGCACCTTGGAGGGAATGGTCCGGAACACGGCGCCGGCGCCGCGGTTCTGGTTGAAGGCGTTGACGCGGAAGCGCGCCACTCCCGGCACCTCGAACGAGAAGTCGGTTTCGAGGAATTCCTCGTAATCCTTGCGCTGCTTGTCGTTCATGATGTCGTAGATCAGCGCATGCACCTGCTTGTGGTCCATGGCCGGCAGATTGATGCGCCGCACGTCACCATCGACGCGGATCATCGGCGGCAGGCCGGCGGAAAGGTGCAAATCCGACGCACCCTGCTTGGCGCTGAAGGCCAGCAGTTCAGTGATATCCATGGGACTCCCCAATTACAAGCGAGCAGGTAGAATGCCGCGCAGACCCCAAGGCGGCGGGCGCAAGTAATGTCCACGATAGAGAAGAATATTGCAAAGGTCGGAGCACGCATCCGTGAGGCGGCGCAAGCTGTGGGTCGTGAGCCCGCCACGGTGGGCCTGCTGGCCGTCAGCAAGACCCAGCCAGCCGCTGCCATTCGCGACGCATTCGCCGCCGGCCTGCGCGATTTCGGCGAGAACTATCTGCAGGAGGCGCTGGACAAGCAGGCCGAGCTGGACGACCTGCCGCTGACCTGGCATTTCATCGGCCCCATCCAGTCGAACAAGACCAAGGCCATCGCCGAACACTTCGACTGGGTGCACTCGGTGGACCGCCTGAAGATCGCCCAGCGCCTCTCCGATCAGCGCCCCGCGGCGCTGCCGCCGCTGAACATCTGCCTGCAGGTGAATGTCAGTGGCGAGGCCAGCAAGTCCGGCTGTGCACCGCAGGAGGTGCAGCAGCTGGCGCGGGCGATCACCGCGCTGCCACGACTGCGCCTGCGCGGTCTGATGTGCATCCCGGCCCCCAGCGAGGATCCGGCCGAGCAACGCGCCGCCTTCGCCCGTCTGCGGCAGCTGCGCGACGAGCTGGCACTTGATCTGGATACGCTGTCCATGGGCATGAGTCAGGATCTGGAAGCTGCCATTGCCGAAGGTGCGACCTGGGTTCGCATCGGCACTGCTCTCTTCGGCGCCCGTGACTACGGCCGCCCTCAATAAAGGAATCGCTATGACCTCTCCCCGCATCGCCTTCATCGGCGCCGGCAACATGGCCGCCAGCCTGATCGGCGGGCTGCGTGCCCAGGGCATCGCCGCTGATGCCATCCGCGCCAGCGACCCGGGTGCCGAACAGCGCGCGAAAATCAGCGCTGAACACGGCATCCAGACCTTCGCGCAGAATGCCGAAGCACTGGCTGACGCCGATGTGGTGGTGCTGTCGGTTAAGCCGCAGGTGATGCAGGCCGTCTGCCGCGACCTGGCCGCCCACCTCGAACATGGGCCGCTGATCGTGTCCATCGCCGCCGGCATCAGCTGCGACAGCCTGCAGCGCTGGCTCGGCCCGCGGCCGCAGGCGATCGTGCGCTGCATGCCCAACACACCGGCGCTGCTGCGCCAGGGCGTCAGCGGCTTGTTCGCCAACGCCCAGGTCAGTGCCGAGCAGAAGGCCCAGGCCGAACAGCTACTGTCAGCCGTCGGCATGGCGCTGTGGCTCGACGAGGAGCACCTGATCGATGCGGTGACTGCCGTTTCCGGCAGTGGTCCGGCCTATTTCTTCCTGCTCATCGAGGCGATGACCGCTGCCGGCCAGCAGCTCGGCCTGCCTCGCGAAACCGCCGCCCAGCTGACCCTGCAGACCGCGCTGGGCGCAGCCCGCATGGCCTGCGAGAGCGATGTCGAGGCGGCCGAACTGAGACGCCGCGTCACCTCGCCGAACGGAACCACCGAAGCGGCGATCAAAGCCTTCCAGGCTGGCGGCTTCGAGCAGCTGGTGCAGCAGGCATTGAACGCCGCTGCACAACGCTCGGCCGAACTGGCCGAACAACTGGGCCAATAAGGAGCATTCATGTCCCAACTCTCGCAAGCCCTGATCCTCGTCATCCAGACCCTGGGCAGCCTTTACCTGCTGATCGTGCTGCTGCGCTTCATCCTCCAGCTGGTACGTGCCGACTTCTACAACCCGCTCAGCCAGTTCATCGTCAAGGCCACCCACCCGCTGCTACGCCCGATGCGCCGCGTCATCCCGAGCATGGGCTCGCTGGACCTGTCCTCGCTGGTACTCGCGATCATCGTGCAGATGGTGCTGATGGCGCTGATCCTGCTGATCGCCTACGGCACCACCGGCAATCCGCTGCTGCTCCTTGTCTGGGCGCTGGTCGGCATCACCGGTCTGTTCCTCAACATCTTCTTCTGGGCGCTGATCATCAGCGTGATCCTCTCCTGGGTCGCGCCGGGCAGCCACAACCCGGGCGCTCAGCTGGTCAGCCAGATCTGCGAGCCGGTGCTGATGCCCTTCCGCCGCCTGCTGCCGAACCTCGGCGGGCTGGATATCTCGCCGATCTTCGCCTTCCTCGCGATCAAGCTGCTGGACATGCTGGTGGTGAACAACCTGGCCACCATGACCCACATGCCGAACATCCTGCGCATGCTCATCTGAGACGCCGTTCATGCTTTGCAGTCAAAGCGGCGGGCCGACGCGAAAAGCGCCTCGGCTTGCCGCCTGGCAGCACGTAGACTGCATTTTCTCGGCTGTTTCCATCCTGCCTCGCGGCATGACCGCGGGGATGTGAACGAGGACATCGCCTCGACCCGAGCCGGCGATGACCGTCCATGCCACCGGCAGGCCCGTTCGGTCG
Organism: Stutzerimonas sp. LR2; assembly: GCF_055755175.1. Classification (NCBI taxonomy): domain Bacteria; kingdom Pseudomonadati; phylum Pseudomonadota; class Gammaproteobacteria; order Pseudomonadales; family Pseudomonadaceae; genus Stutzerimonas; species Stutzerimonas sp. LR2. The sequence goes on along the minus strand of NZ_JBVTRR010000001.1, from coordinate 993,010 downwards.
CGTCAGGCCTGGACTGAATTGACCGCGCATCGGCGGGTCCGATAATTCGCCGAATCACACCGGGAGCTGGATGAGCATGGAACGACTCGATCGACACGTGGACGCCTACGTCACCTGGAAGCGCGATCTGATTCGTGAGATCACCCGCTATCGCAGCTGGCTGGCGCACAACCGATTGAGCAGCGAGGCCGTCGACGCGCGCCTGGAACGTGCGCTACGGGTGCTGCGCACCGATCACATCACCCTGGCGTTCGTCGGCGAATACTCCCGCGGCAAGACCGAGCTGATCAACAGCCTGTTCTTCTCCAGCTATGGCCAGCGCATCCTGCCGTCCCGCGCCGGTCGCACCACCATGTGCCCCACCGAGCTGCTCTTCGACCCGCGTTCGGAACGATCCTATATTCGCCTGCTGCCCATCGAGTCGCGCCTGGAAGACACCAGCATCGCCCAGCTCAAGCGCACCTCGCGACTGTGGCTGAACCTGCCGCTGGACCCACGTGACCCGCAGAGCATGGCCGAGGCCTTCGCCCAGGTGGCGCAAACCAAGACCGTGCCGGTGGAACAGGCGATCGCCCTCGGCTTCGATCCCGCCACGCTGGAGAGCGTGGGCGGCGGCGCCGATGTACTGGTGCCCGCCTGGCGTCACGCCATGGTCAACTTCGACCATCCGCTGCTGCGGCAGGGTCTGCGCATCCTCGACACGCCCGGTCTGAACGCGCTGGGCAGCGAACCTGAACTGACCCTGTCGATGCTGCCCAACGCCCAGGCCATCGTCTTCCTGCTGTCCGCCGACACCGGCGTCACCGCCAGCGACATGCAGATCTGGCAGCAACACATCCGCCAGCTCGACGAAGACACCCAGAACAGCCTGTTCGCCGTGCTGAACAAGATCGACGTGCTCTGGGACGATGTCGCCGGCGAGGCCTTCGTGCACAACGCCATCGAGCAGATCCGCGAGACCACCGCGCAACAGCTGGGCATCGATGCGGCCGACGTCCTGCCGCTTTCGGCCAAACAGGCGCTGATGGCGAAGATCCGTGGCGACCAGGCGCTGCTTGAACGCAGTCAGCTGGCCGAGCTGGAGCAGCTGCTCAGCCAGCGCATCCTGGCGCAGAAGGAGCGCCTGCTCGAAGATCAGGTGGTGCTCCAGGTAATGGCGCTGATCCAGAACAGCCAGCACGCCCTGCGGTTGCGCCTGGAAAAGGTCATCGAGCAACGCGACCTGCTCGCCAGTCATCAGCAGGGCAGCGGCCAGATGCTGCTCGAGCTCACTGCGCGCACACGCCACGAGCACAACCGCCACCACAAGCGTCTGCTCGACCTGAAGACCAACCAGCGCCTGCTGCAGCGCCAAGGCGAGCTGCTGCGCGCGGCGATCCGCGCGGAGCGGCTGGAAGAACACCTGACCCGCCTGCGCCGCAGCCTGACCGGCAGCCTGACCACGCTGGGAATCAACCTGGCGATCCTGCATTTCTTCCGCTCGGTGGAGCAGGACCTGGGCATCCTCGAACAGGAAGCCGAACGGGCCAACAAGATGGTGTCGGCGATCTATCGCCGGCATAGCGAAGAGAACCCGCTGCACGGCATCGACCCGCCACTGTTCCAGCTGCAGCCCTACCAGCGCGAACTGCGTGCCCTGCAGGGCAAGGCCGACCAGTTCCGCCTGCAGCTCAAGACGCTGCTGACCGAGCAGCGCACGCTGACCCGGCGCTTCTTCGCCACCCTGGTGCAGGAGGTCATCGGCCTGCATCAGCGCCTGCGCCAGGAAGCCGAGCGCTGGTCCGGCGATGCCCTGACGCCGCTGCTGCAGTTTTCGCTGGAGCACAAGCAGCAGCTGGAAACCCACATGCTGCGCCTGAAGAGCCTGGCCAAGGAAAGCCAGCAGAACAGCCAGCGCGGCCAGCTGCTGACCCGCTACAGCGGCGAACTGGAACAGCAACTGACGCAGGCCGCGGAGATGCTGCGCGCGCTGCGCCGCCCTGCACCGCTTCGCCGCCAGAGCAAGGTGGTCAGCCTGAGCAGCGTCCAGATCAGCTAGCTTCGCTGCCATTTGCCGCCATCGTGGATGGCGAAATGGCAACGCGCCCGCCGCCGCTGTATTTCAGGATGAATTGCAGCGCGCTTACCTTTAGACTTTGCCGCCTTCTCCAAGCAAGAGCCAGGGTCGATGCCCACTGCAATTCCCGCCGATTCCGTTGGCCTGGTGAGTCCGCAGGTCGCGCATTTTGCCGAACCACTGACACTCGCCTGCGGCCGCACGCTGGCCGATTACCAGCTGATCTACGAAACCTACGGCGAACTCAACGCCGCGCGCAGCAATGCCGTGCTGATCTGCCATGCCCTGTCCGGCCATCACCACGCTGCCGGCTACCACAGCGAGGACGATCGCAAGCCCGGCTGGTGGGATTCCTGCATCGGCCCGGGCAAGGCCATCGATACCGATCGTTTCTTTGTCGTCAGCCTGAACAACCTCGGCGGCTGCAACGGCTCCACCGGCCCCAGCAGCACCAACCCGGCCACCGGCAAACCCTACGGCGCGGACTTCCCGGTCGTCACCGTGGAGGACTGGGTGCACAGCCAGGCACGCCTGGCCGATCGGCTCGGCATCAACCAGTGGGCCGCAGTGGTCGGCGGCAGCCTGGGCGGCATGCAGGCCCTGCAGTGGACCATCAGCTATCCCGAGCGGGTGCGTCACTGCCTGGCGATTGCCTCGGCGCCCAAGCTGTCGGCGCAGAACATCGCCTTCAACGAAGTGGCACGCCAGGCGATCCTCTCCGATCCCGAGTTTCACGGCGGGCATTTCCAGGAGATGGGGGTCATCCCCAAGCGCGGCCTGATGCTGGCACGCATGGTCGGCCACATCACCTACCTGTCCGATGATGCCATGGGCACCAAGTTCGGCCGCGGGTTGAAGAGCGAAAAGCTCAACTACGACTTCAACAGCGTCGAGTTCCAGGTCGAGAGCTACCTGCGCTACCAGGGCGAGGAATTCTCCGGGCGCTTCGACGCCAACACCTATCTGCTGATGACCAAGGCGCTGGATTACTTCGACCCGGCCGCGGCCAACGATGACGACCTGGCCCGGACCTTCGAGGTCGCTCAGGCGGACTTCTGCGTGATGTCCTTCACCACCGACTGGCGCTTCTCGCCGGAACGCTCGCGGGAAATCGTCGACGCCCTGCTCGCGGCACGCAAGAACGTCTGCTACCTGGAGATCGACGCGCCGCAGGGTCACGACGCCTTCCTGATTCCCAACCCCCGCTACCTGCAAGCCTTCCGCGGTTACATGAACCGCATAGCCGTATAAGGAACGAAGATGCGCGCCGATCTGGACATCATCCAAGACTGGATCCCGGCCGGCAGCCGAGTCCTCGACCTCGGCTGCGGCAATGGCGAGCTGCTCGCCTGGCTGCGCGACCACAAGCAGGTCAGCGGCTACGGCCTGGAGATCGACCCGGACAACATCGCCGCCTGCATCGACAAGGGCGTCAACGTCATCGAACAGAACCTCGACCTCGGCCTTGGCAACTTCGCCAGCGACAGCTTCGACATGGTGGTGATGACCCAGGCGCTGCAGGCGGTGCACTACCCCGACAAGCTGCTCAAGGAAATGCTGCGAGTCGGCCGCGAGTGCATCATCACCTTCCCCAACTTCGGCCACTGGCGCTGCCGCTGGTACCTGGCGAGCAAGGGCCGCATGCCGGTATCGGAGTTCCTCCCCTACACTTGGTACAACACGCCGAACATCCACTTCTGTACCTTCGAGGATTTCGAGCGACTGTGCCAGGAAAGCGGTGCCAGGGTGCGCGAGCGTCTGGCCGTGGACCGCGACCACAAGCACGGCTGGGCGAGCCGTCTCTGGCCCAATCTGCTGGGCGAAATCGGCATCTATCGTGTCACCGGGCCGTCCCGCTGACCCACCAACGCAGGAGGTAGACCCATGAAACGCATGCTGATCGGCCTGCTGGCCGCACTGCTCACCTTGCCGGCACTGGCCGAGCGCAAGCACAGCGTCGGCGAGTACGACATCCATTACATCGCCTTCAATTCCGGCTTCCTGCAGCCGGACATCGCCGCAGCCGCCGGCCTGGTGCGCAGCAAGACCCAGGGCGTGGTCAACGTGTCGGTGGTCAAGGATGGCAAGCCGGTCGCCGCCCAGGTCAGCGGCCAGGTGAAGAACCTGCTCGGCCAGGATCGCCAGCTCACCTTCAAGCAGCTCAAGGAAGGCGACGAGGCGATCTACTACCTGGCGCAGTTCCCCTTCGACTCCCAGGAAACCCTGCGCTTCCGCCTCACCGTGCAGCCGACCGGCGCGCAGCCGTTCAGTTTCGAGTTCAACCAGGAATTCTTCCCCGACCGATGATGCCTTTTTCCGAACTGGTGCTGGCCAGTCACAACGCCGGCAAACTCAAGGAACTCCAGGCCATGCTCGGCGACGCCGTGCGCGTCCGCTCGGTGGCCGAGTTCAGCACCGTGGAGCCGGAAGAAACCGGCCTGTCCTTCATCGAGAACGCCATTCTCAAGGCGCGCAATGCGGCACGGATCTCCGGCCTGCCGGCCTTGGCCGATGACTCGGGCCTGGCGGTCGACGCCCTGGGCGGCGCACCGGGCATCTACTCGGCGCGCTACGCCGATGGTCAGGGCGACGCAGCCAACAACGCCAAGCTGCTGCAGGTGCTGCGCGACGTGCCGGACGCCGAGCGCGGCGCGCAGTTCGTCTGTGCGCTGGCCCTGGTGCGGCACGCCGACGATCCGCTGCCGATCATCTGCGAAGGCCTCTGGCATGGGCGCATCCTGCATGCGCCGCGCGGCGAGCACGGCTTCGGCTACGACCCGCTGTTCTGGGTACCGGAGTGCGACTGCTCCAGCGCCGAGCTGCCCGCCGCGCAGAAGAACCAGCTCAGCCACCGCGCACGCGCCATGGCCCTGCTCAAGCAGCGGCTGGGGATATGATCGCCGCAAGCCCCGCGCCGGCAACCGGCCAGGGCCGCTTCGAACTGCCGCCTCTGGCGGCGTACGTCCATATCCCCTGGTGCGTGCGCAAGTGCCCGTACTGTGACTTCAACTCCCACACGGCCGGCCCTGAGCTGCCGGAAGAGGCCTATGTGGCCGCGCTGCTGGCGGATCTGCGGGCCGACCTCGAGCACGTCCAGGGCCGCCGGCTGAGCTCGATCTTCTTCGGTGGCGGCACGCCAAGCCTGTTCTCCGCCCGGGCACTGGCCGCCATCGTCGAGGGCCTGGAGCATCTGGTCGGGTTCGCCGACGGCATCGAGATCACTCTGGAAGCCAACCCCGGGACCTTCGAGCAGGCCAAGTTCCGCGATTACCGCCAGCTCGGCATCAATCGATTGTCCATCGGCGTGCAGAGTTTCCAGGCCGCCAAGCTCAAGGCGCTCGGGCGCATCCACGACGGCGACGAAGCCATCCGTGCAGCGGACATGGCCCGTGCCGCAGGCTTCGAAAACTTCAACCTCGACCTCATGCATGGCCTGCCGGACCAGAGCCTGGAGGATGCGCTGAGCGATCTGCGCACCGCCATCGCCCAGCAGCCGACGCACCTGTCCTGGTACCAGCTGACCCTGGAACCGAACACCCTGTTCTGGAGCCAGCCACCGCAGCTGCCGGAAGACGACATCCTATGGGACATCCAGGAAGCCGGCCAGGCACTGCTCGGCGAGCACGGCTATCGCCAGTACGAGACCTCCGCCTATGCCCAGTCGGGCCGACAGGCGAGGCACAACCTGAACTACTGGACCTTCGGCGACTTCCTCGGCATCGGTGCCGGCGCCCATGCCAAGCTCAGCCATGCCGACGGCCGCATCCTGCGCAGCTGGAAGACCCGCCTGCCGAAGGACTATCTCGATCCGGCCAAGGCCTTCCGCGCAGGCGAGAAACAGCTGACCGCGGACGAGCTGCCCTTCGAATTCCTGATGAATGTGCTGCGCCTCACCGACGGCGTGCCGGCCGTGCTGTTCACTCAACGCACAGGGCTGTCGCTGGATGCGATCGCCAAGCCACGGCGCGACGCCGAGGCTCGGGGTCTGCTGTCCAACGATCCCGCCCGGCTGGTGGCGACGCCCAAGGGCCAGCTGTTTCTCAACGACCTGCTACAGAGCTTCCTGCCTTAAGGACCCTGCATGGATTTGCTACTCGACCTGATCGTCACGCTGTCGCGCTGGAGCCGCAGTCACCTGTCCGATATATCCCTGGCGCTGATGGCAACGCTCTTCGTACTGTTCGGCCCGGCGTTGAACGCCTGGGTCAAGAACACGGTGAGCAGCCTCAACTTCTTCCTGCGTACGCTGATCTTCGTGCTCGTCTGCGCGGTGGGCTACGGCCTGGCCATCGTCTTTCTCACACCTTGGATGACCCAGGGCCTGGCGCACCTGAACAACTACAGCCTGGCGCCGGTGCTGCTGCTGATCTTCTTCCTCATCGGCGTGATCGCCGACCGCAACTGACGCCACTCAGCCTTCGCGCAGGAAGCGGTCGAGATCGACCGCCTCGCCGGGCTGCAGGTGCAACTGCTGCCGCAGATCCGCATACAACGGGTCATACAACGCGTGAAAGCCGAACAGGATGTCCTGCCTGACCTGCACGCCATGGTCACGCAGGCACCGGCGAATGCGCTGCAGGAAGTTGTAGGCGACATCCCGATGCATCCGGAACTGCTCGTCGATATGCACCTGAGGTGCCTCGACGCGCAGGTGAAAGCACGCCCACTCCGGCCTCGGTTCGGCACCTTCGACGTGATAGTCGAGGGTCAGGTGATAGCCGGGGCGCGCCTCGGTCGGCAGCCGGCTGATTTCCACATGTCCGGGTCTGAACACCGCTTCCCCCCTCGCTCGAAGCTGACTGCGCAATGGCTGTGCCGGTCCGGCTGCGTTCATCGCACCGCAACCGGCCAAAGGCATCCTTGCACCATCACTCCCACACTTTCTTGACGTCTGTCATGACCGCAACGCACTGGCAGGCATTCAATGGTCCCGCTACGCACGGTCTTGAAAGGAGACAGGGTAATGGCCACGACCTCGAAGCAACTGAAACTCAGCGCGCTGGTGGCGCTGGTGATGGGTTCGATGATAGGCGGCGGAATCTTTTCCCTGCCGCAGAACATGGCGGCCAGTGCCAGCGCCGGCGCCATCCTGATCGGCTGGGCAATCACTGCCGTGGGCATGCTGACTCTGGCCTTCGTGTTCCAGAGCCTGGCCAACCGCAAGCCGGAACTCGACGCCGGTGTCTACGCCTATGCCAAGGCCGGTTTCGGCGACTACATGGGCTTCTCCTCCGCCTGGGGCTACTGGATCAGCGCCTGGATCGGCAACGTCAGCTACTTCGTGCTGCTGTTCAGCACGCTGGGCTACTTCGTTCCGATGTTCGGCGAGGGCAATACCCTGCCGGCGGTGATCGGCGCCTCGCTGGTGCTCTGGGGCGTGCATTTCCTCGTCCTGCGCGGTATCCGCGAGGCGGCGTTCGTCAACCTGGTCACCACCATCGCCAAGATCGTGCCGTTGATCCTGTTCATCGTGATCACCGCGGTGGCCTTCCGCCTGGACGTGTTCACTGCCGACTTCTGGGGCCGTGGCAACCCGGAGCTGGGCAGCGTGATGCAGCAGGTACGCAACATGATGCTGGTGACGGTGTGGGTGTTCATCGGTATCGAGGGCGCCAACGTGTTCTCGGCGCGCGCCGAGCGCCGTAGCGACGTCGGGCGCGCCACGGTCATCGGCTTCTATAGCGTGCTCGCGCTGCTGGTGCTGGTGAACATCCTGTCGATGGGCATCATGAGCCAGGCCGAGCTGGCGGGTCTGAAGAACCCTTCCATGGCGGGCGTGCTGGAGCAGGTGGTCGGTCGCTGGGGCGCGGTGCTGATCAGCGTCGGCCTGGTGGTTTCGCTGGCCGGTGCCCTGCTGTCCTGGACCCTTCTGTGTGCCGAGATTCTCTTCGCCGCCGCCCGTGACCACACCATGCCGAGCTTCCTGCGCAAGGAAAATGCCCGCCACGTTCCGGTCAATGCGCTGTGGCTGTCCAACGGGCTGATCCAGCTGTTCCTGATCATCACCCTGTTCAACGCCTCCACCTATCTCAGCCTGCTCTACCTCGCCACCTCGATGATCCTGGTGCCGTACTTCTGGTCGGCGGCCTATGCATTGCTGCTCGGGGTTCGCGGCGAGGGATACGCGAACGCCGCGGGTGAACGGCGCAAGGACACGCTGATCGCCGCCGTCGCTACGCTGTATGCCGTGTGGCTGGTCTATGCCGGTGGCATCCAGTACCTGCTGTTGTCGGCGCTGCTCTATGCGCCGGGGGCACTGTTCTTCGCCAAGGCCAAGCGCGAACTGGGGCAGCCGGTATTCAGCGGCATCGAGAAGCTGATCTTCGCCGCCGTGCTCATCGGGGCGGCGATCGCGGCCTACGGCCTCTACGACGGTTTCCTGTCCCTCTGACCGGCGCCCCGGCGCCCTCTCTCGCCAAAGCCACAAGCGGCGGCGAGCCACTCTGCACCTACCGGTGCAATGACTGACGGAGGCAAATGCCATGACTCAGCAACCAACGAAACTGGGCGTCCATTCCGAGGCGGGCAAGCTGCGCAAGGTGATGGTCTGCTCGCCCGGCCTCGCCCACCAGCGCCTGACGCCGAGCAACTGCGACGAGCTGCTGTTCGACGACGTGCTCTGGGTCAACCAGGCCAAGCGTGATCATTTCGACTTCGTCACCAAGATGCGCGAGCGCGGCGTCGAGGTGCTGGAAATGCACAACCTGCTGACCGAGACGGTGAGCAATCCGGTGGCGCTGAAGTGGATTCTCGACCGCAAGATCACCGCCAACCAGGTCGGCATAGGCCTGCAGGACGAGGTACGTAGCTGGCTCGAAGAACAGCAACCCCGGCAACTTGCCGAATTCCTGATCGGAGGGGTGTCCGGCAGCGACATTCCGGGCACCCGCAGCGGCGAAATCGTCAGCCTGTTCCGCGACTATCTGGGCCACTCGAGCTTCATCCTGCCGCCGCTGCCCAACACCCTGTTCACCCGCGACACCAGCTGCTGGATCTACGGCGGTGTATCGCTCAACCCGATGCACTGGACCGCGCGCCGCCAGGAAACCCTGCTCGCGGCCGCGATCTACCGCTTCCATCCGCAGTTCGCCGGCCAGGACTTCAAGGTCTGGTACGGCGACCCCGAGCTCGACCACGGTCTGGCCACGCTCGAAGGCGGCGACGTGATGCCGATCGGCAAGGGCGTGGTGCTGGTCGGCATGGGCGAACGCAGCTCGCGGCAGGCCATCGGCCAGTTGGCGCAGTCGCTGTTCCGCCACGGCGCGGCCGAGCGCGTGATCGTCGCCGGCCTGCCGCGTTCCCGCTCGGCGATGCACCTGGATACGGTGTTCAGCTTCTGCGATCGCGACCTGGTGACCATCTACCCCGACGTGGTGCACGGCATCGTCGCGTTCAGCCTGCGCCCCGACGAAAGCAAACCCGGCGGCATCGAGCTGCGCCGGGAAAAGGCCAGCTTCCTCCAGGTGGTCGCCGAAGCCCTCGGCCTGCCCGCCCTGCGGGTGGTGGAAACCGGCGGCGACAGCTACGAGGTGGAGCGCGAGCAGTGGGACGACGGCAACAACGTGGTCGCCCTTGAACCCGGGGTGGTCATCGGCTACGACCGCAACACCTTCACCAACACACAGCTGCGCAAGGCCGGGGTGGAAGTCATCACCATCAGCGCCAGCGAACTGGGCCGTGGTCGCGGCGGCGGCCACTGCATGACCTGCCCGATCGCGCGCGACGCGCTCGACTACTGATCACCGCGCCGGGCCCACCCCGGCAAACCGACATTGCGGAGGACTCACCCCATGGCCTTCAACATTCACAACCGCAGCCTGCTCAGCCTGATGCACCACAGCGAGCGCGAACTGCAGTACCTGCTCGATCTCTCCCGCGACCTCAAGCGCGCCAAGTACAGCGGTACCGAGCGCCAGCATCTCAAGGGCAAGAACATCGCGCTGATCTTCGAGAAGACCTCCACGCGGACCCGCTGCGCCTTCGAGGTGGCCGCCTACGATCAGGGCGCCAACGTCACCTACATCGACCCCAACTCCTCGCAGATCGGCCACAAGGAAAGCATGAAGGACACCGCGCGGGTGCTCGGACGGCTGTACGACGCCATCGAATACCGTGGCTTCAAGCAGGAGATCGTCGAGGAGCTGGCGCGCTACGCCGGCGTGCCGGTCTACAATGGCCTGACCGACGAATATCATCCGACGCAGATGATCGCCGACGTCATGACCATGCGCGAGCACAGCGACAAGCCGCTGCACCAGATCAGCTACGCCTATCTGGGCGATGCGCGCAACAACATGGGCAATTCCCTGCTGCTGATCGGCGCCAAGCTGGGCATGGATGTACGCATCGCCGCGCCACGTGCCCTTTGGCCCAGCGAGCAACACGTCAAGGCCTGCGAGGAATTCGCCGCGCAGAGCGGTGCGCGCCTGCTGCTCACCGAGGATACGCAGGCGGCGGTGCAAGGCGTCGACTTCATCCACACCGACGTCTGGGTCTCGATGGGCGAGCCGATGGACGCCTGGGCCGAGCGCATCCAGCAGCTGCTGCCCTACCAGGTGAACGCGGCGCTGATGCAGGCGAGCAACAATCCGCGGGTGAAGTTCATGCATTGCCTGCCGGCGTTCCACAACAGCGAGACCAAGGTCGGCAAGGAGATCGCCACGCGCTATCCGCACCTGGCCAACGGTATCGAGGTCACCGAGGAGGTGTTCGAATCCCCGGCCTGCATTGCCTTCGAGCAGGCGGAGAACCGCATGCACACCATCAAGGCGATCCTGGTCTCCACCCTCGCCGACATCTGACGTGACCGGCGCCCGTGATGGGCGCCCTGGAGAAACCGACATGCGCATCGTCATTGCGCTGGGCGGCAATGCCCTGCTTCGCCGAGGGGAGCCGCTGAGCGCCGAGAATCAGCGAGAGAACATCCGCCGGGCCTGCGCACAGATCGCGCGGATCGCACCGGGCAACGAACTGGTGGTGGCCCACGGCAACGGCCCGCAGGTCGGGCTACTGGCCCTGCAGGGGGCCGCCTACAAGGACGTACCCAGCTATCCGCTGGACGTCTTGGGGGCCGAAACCGAGGGCATGATCGGCTACATCATCGAGCAGGAGCTGGGCAATGTGCTGCCATTCGAGGTGCCCTTCGCCACCCTGCTGACACAGGTCGAAGTGGATCCACAGGATCCGGCCTTCCAGGCGCCAAGCAAACCGATCGGCCCGGTCTACGGACGCGAAGAGGCACAGCGTCTGGCCGAACAACGGGGCTGGAGCATTGCGCCGGACGGCGACCATTTCCGCCGCGTGGTGCCCAGCCCGCGGCCGAAGCGGATCTTCGAGATCAGGCCGATCAGCTGGCTGCTGGAGAAGGGCAGCGTGGTGATCTGTGCCGGCGGCGGTGGCATTCCGACCGTCTACGACCAGCACGGACGGCTGCAAGGGGTCGAGGCGGTGATCGACAAGGACCTGTGTTCAGCGCTGCTGGCCGAGCAGCTCGCCGCCGACCTGCTGGTGATCGCGACCGATGTCGACGGCGCCTACCTGGACTGGGGCACCCCGCAGCAGCGGCGGATCGCCGAAGCCCACCCAGACCGACTGCAAGGCCTGGGTTTCGCTGCCGGCTCCATGGGACCGAAGATCGAAGCGGCCTGCCAGTTCGCACGCAATACCGGCAAGGTCGCGGTGATCGGCTCGCTCGAACAGATCGAGGCCATTGTCCGCGGCGCAGCCGGTACCCGCGTCAGCCTGGCGGCCGCAGGCCTGTGCCAGGCGTGAAAAAACAAAGGGCGCCCGTGGCGCCCTTCTTTTACCCCGGTGATCCTCAGTTGCCGCGACGCAGCGCCTGCGGCGAGAAATCGCGTGGGCCGAGCTTCACGTTGAAATCGTACATCGGCTCGTTGTTGTCCAGGCCGTCGACGAAGTAGTTGCCATCCTTGAGGTGGTAGAGCGTCTCCAGCGTGCTGTTGAACATCGGCACGTCGTAATAGCTGATCGGATGGCTTTCCTGCAGGCCGATCAGCTGCCCCTTCTCGTCATACAGATCGACTGCCAGGATCGCCCAGCTGTCCTCGTCGATATAGAAGCGGCGCTTGTCGTAGAGATGGCTGAAGCCCTTGCGCAGCGTGGCTTCGACCACCCAGACGCGGTGCAGCTCGTAGCGCAGCAGGTCGGGGTTGAGCGTGCGCGGCTGGACGATGGTGTCGTAGGAAATGCCCTTCTGGTGCACGGCGTAGCTGTTGTAGGGCATGAGCATTTCGCGCTTGCCGAGCAGTTCCCAGTCGTAGCGATCCGGGGCGCCGTTGAACGAGTCCACCACATCGGCCGTGGCCAGGCCACTGGTGTCAGGCTGCAGGGAGTCGTAGGCCAGCGAAGGCAGGCGGCGCACGCGACGATCGTCCGGGCTGTAGCGCCACGCCTTCCGGGTGGTCAGTACCTGGTCGATCGGGTCCTGCACGACCAGCGCGGTGCCGGAGAGCTTGGCTGGCGCGGTGACGCGGTACTTGTAGTACAGCACGGTGTTGTCCAGATCGGCGTAGGTCATCCCCTCGCGGTTGTAGACGTAGTACACGTGCCGGTCGCGCTTGATGTAGTTGGCCCGGCCACCGATCACCACCGCCTGGTTGTTGATCATGTGGCTCTGGTCACCCTTGTAATGCAGGATGTGGTTCCAGATGACCTCAATGCCGCTCTGCGGGATCGGGAAGGGAATCCCGGCCGCCGCACCCTGGATGCCGTTGCCGTTGGCGATCAGCTCGGCACTGACGGCATTGAAACGAGTGGCATCGTAGATCCGCTGCGGTACCGCAGCGCTGCGGCGGGTCGGGAATACGCGCAGGTGGTAGTCCGGATAGCGCTCCAGCAGCGCCTTCATGCCTTCGGGAAGCTGGTTTTCATGTTCCTTCAGATTGTTGCGATCGACCCGGTACAGCAGCGAATCTCCGGCAAACGGGTCGGGATGATGCATGCCCGGCTCGTAGCCGGCCGGTGCCTGGACGCCACCGGTCCAGGCCGGAATGGTGCCGGCGGCATTGCCCGCCCGCTCCGCCCCCAGCGGCGTCAGGTCCTGTCCCAACCGCGCGGCCTGGGTGCTGTCCACCTTGGCCTGTGCCTGCACAGCGGCACAGGCCGCCAACAACAGAATTCCAATCTTTCCGTACATCGTCTACTCCCCCAATTATGCGCGACGCAGGGCATGGCCATGCCCGGCTGACGGCATTGCATTTGTTGTCTGGTATGGGCAGGCATGCCGTCCTGGCAGGCACTCTTCCCTGGCCGCTGTTGCGGCTCTTCGATTGGATCCGGCGAGCGATCGCGTAGGCTGGCAGGCAGGCCAGGCGGCGGCGCGGCGTCTCGGGTGTCGCTTGTCTGGCCTCGCTCAGTCGATGCGCTGGAACTTCAGGTCCCAGACGCCATGGCCGAGCCGCTCGCCGCGGCGTTCGAACTTGGTCACCGGGCGCTCCGTCGGGCGTGGCACGCAGCGTCCGTCTTGCGCCAGGTTGCGGTAGCCCGGGGCGACATTCATCACCTCGAGCATGTGTTCGGCATAGGGTTCCCAGTCGGTGGCCATGTGCAGCACGCCGCCGACCTTCAGCTTGCGCCGCACCAGCTCGGCGAAGGCCGGCTGCACGATGCGGCGCTTGTGGTGACGGCTCTTGTGCCAGGGGTCCGGGAAGAACAGCAGCACGCGGTCCAGGCTGGCGTCGGCCACGCAGTCACGCAGCACCTCCAGGGCGTCGCAACTGTAGACCCGGACGTTAGTCAGTTTCTGTGACACAAGTCCGCTCAGCAACGCGCCGACGCCCGGTTTATGCACTTCCACGCCGATGAAATCCTGCTCCGGCGCCGCGGCGGCCATTTCCAGCGTCGAGTGGCCCATGCCGAAGCCGATCTCGAAGGTCCGCGGCGCGCTGCGGCCGAACACCTCATCGAAATCGCGCAGGCCATCGGCAAGCTCCAGGCCATACTTCGGCCAGCCCTGCTCCAGGCCGCGCTGCTGGCCTTCGGTCATGCGCCCGGCGCGCATCACGAAACTCTTGATGGTGCGGCGGTGCTCGGTTTGCTGCTCTTCGGCCGCGGGGTTCTGCTCAGTCATGGTCTGCCTGCAAGGTATAAAAAAGCCGGCCCCGACGAAGCGTCGAGGCCGGCCACGAAAGGTGTCAGCGAATCAGCCCTTCCAGCGGCGAGGAGGCACTGGCATAGAGCTTCTTCGGCATGCGACCGGCCAGGTAGGCCAGGCGGCCGGCCTCGATGGCGTACTTCATGGCTTCGGCCATCAGCACCGGATTCTGCGCATGGGCGATGGCGCTGTTCATCAGCACCGCCTCGCAGCCGAGCTCCATGGCGATGGTGGCGTCGGAAGCGGTGCCGACACCGGCGTCGACCAGCACGGGAACGGTCGCCTCCTCGAGGATGATGCGCAGGTTGTATGGGTTGCAGATGCCCAGACCGGTGCCGATCAGGCCGGCCAGCGGCATCACCGCGATGCAGCCCATCTCGGCCAGCTGGCGCGCGATGATCGGGTCGTCGCTGGTGTAGACCATCACGTCGAAGCCGTCCTTGACCAGCACGTCGGCGGCCTTGAGGGTCTCGATCACGTTGGGGAACAGGGTCTTCTGGTCGGCCAGCACTTCCAGCTTGACCAGCTTGTGGCCGTCGAGCAGCTCCCTGGCCAGGCGGCAGGTGCGTACCGCATCCTCGGCGGTGAAGCAGCCGGCGGTGTTCGGCAGGATGGTGTAACGCTCCGGGCTGATCACGTCGAGCAGGTTCGGCTCACCCGGGTTCTGGCCGATGTTGGTGCGGCGTACCGCAACGGTGACGATCTCGGCACCCGAGGCCTCGATGGCCGCGCGCGTCTCTTCAAGGTCCTTGTACTTGCCGGTGCCGACCAGCAGGCGCGATTGATAGGTGCGACCGGCCAGGGTGAAAGGCTTGTCGTTCGGAACTGGGCGCATGGGAAATCCTCGTTCGGACGTGTTGCTGCGGGCTGTGGGCGCCGCAGAGGCGGCGTCATTCGGATGAGCGGGTGCGGTTAACCGCCGCCGATGGCGTGCACCACTTCGACCTGGTCACCTTCGCTGAGCGCGGTGCTGGCGTGCGCGCTGCGCGGCACGATATCGCGATTGAGCTCGACGGCCAGGCGGCGACCGGTCAGTTCCAGGCGCGCCAGCAGGTCGGCCACCGTCTGGCCGGCTGGCAGCTCGTAGGGTTCGCCGTTCAGTTGAATCTGCATGCTGTTCGCTGCCATTGCGAAAGGGGACGGCATTCTAGCCCGAACCACCCGGTGCACCAAGGCGCACCCCGCGGCCGTTCGTCCCGCTCAGCCGCGGATGCGCCAGCCCGCCAGCGCCAGACACAGCCAGCCCGCGAGAAAGGCGGTGCCGCCTATGGGCGTGATCATGCCGAGCTTGCCGACCCCGGTCAGCGTGAGCAGATAGAGGCTGCCGGAGAACAGCAGGATGCCGACCAAGAACAGGCCGCCCGCCGCGCTCAGCAGGCGGCCGGGGCGTTGCAGCGCGAGCAGCGCGACGCCGAGCAGCGCCAGGGCATGGATCAGCTGGTACTGCACGCCGGTCTGGAATACCGCGAGATGGGCGGCACTCAGTTGGCTGCGCAAGCCGTGGGAGGCGAAGGCGCCGAGGGCGACGCCGGTCAAACCGAACAGGGCGGCAAGCACGAGATAGCTACGAATCATTGCTTTTCCGGTCGATGGCCTGAGCGGCCGCTATAATGCCCGCTCTTTTCGCCCACGACCACGTGCCATGTTGCGAAACCTGCTGCTGCGCCTGTCCAAACTGCTGCTCTGGCTGATCGCCCTTTCGGTGCTGCTGGTCCTGCTGCTGCGCTGGGTGCCGCCGCCCTTCACCGCGTTGATGATCGAGCGCAAGATCGAATCCTGGCGCACCGGCGAGGCGATCGACCTGACCCGCGAGTGGCGGCCATGGCGCGAGCTGCCCGACGACCTGAAAATGGCCGTGATTGCCGCCGAGGACCAGAAATTCGCCGACCACTGGGGCTTTGACGTCGCTGCAATCCGCGCTGCCCTCAGCCACAATGAGCGAGGCGGATCACTGCGCGGCGCCAGCACGCTGAGCCAGCAGGTGGCCAAGAACCTGTTTCTCTGGTCCGGGCGCAGCTGGCCGCGCAAGGGACTGGAGGCCTGGTTCACCGCGCTGATCGAATTGCTGTGGCCCAAGCAACGCATTCTCGAGGTCTACCTCAACAGCGTCGAATGGGGCGACGGCATCTTCGGTGCGCAGGCGGCGGCGCAGCATCACTTCGGTACCGGCGCGCCCTATCTGTCGGCCCACCAGGCCAGCCTGCTGGCCGCGGTGCTGCCCAACCCGCGACAATGGAGCGCTGGTAAACCGAGCCGCTATGTGAACAATCGCGCGGCCTGGATTCGACAGCAGATGCGCCAGCTCGGTGGCAGCCATTACTTGCAGCGAATCAAACCGAACCACCCGGAATGGTGGCCGAGCTGGCTGTGAGCCGGCATGCAGCACGACCGGCGCAGCAGGACGCAGCACTACCGGTGCCTGATGACCTAGCGCCCGCTCGCCATGGTGCGATGGGGTTTGACTGTGCAGTATTCGATCGGACCCAAGAGCAACGATGAACACCTCTCTCGTCCGGCTGAGCCTGGGCTACTTCTGCCTGGCGATGCTGTGGATCCTTCTCGGCGACACCCTGCTCGGCCAACTGGTGAGCGGTGACGGCCAGGCCTGGCAGATGGGCAAGGGCGCCCTGTTCGTGACGCTCACCAGCGCCCTGCTGTTCGTGCTCGGTCGCCGGCACGTCCGTCGCTTCGATGAGCAGCAGCGCGCCCAGCATCTGCAGGAAACCAGCCTGAAGCAGGCCGCCGCGGTTTTCGACAGCACCCAGGAAGGCGTGCTGGTCACCGACCCGCAACAGCACATCGTGCACGTCAACCCGGCGTTCTCGCGGATCACCGGATACAGCACCGAGGAAGTGCTCGGCCAGACACCGAAGCTCTTCGCCTCCGGCAAGCATGACGCCACCTTCTACCGGCAGATGTGGCAGGCGCTGCAGGACGATGGCGTCTGGAGCGGAGAGATCTGGAACCGGCGCAAGAACGGCGAGGTGTACCCGCAATGGCAGAATCTGCGCTGCATCTACGACAACGAGGGACAGCTCAGCCACTACGTGGCGGTTTTCTCCGATCTGTCGGCCCTCAAGCGCTCCCGCGAGGAGCTCGACCAGCTCGCGCATTTCGATCCGCTGGTCAACCTGCCGAACCGTCTGCTGTTCACCGAGCGCGCCAAGCAGGACCTTGAACGCGCCCGGTCGAACAAGCGCAGCGGCGCGCTGCTGCTGATCGACCTCGACCACTTCAAGGACATCAACGAAAGCCTCGGTCACAACCTCGGCGACACCCTGCTGCAGGCCGTCAGCGCGCGCCTGAGCGAGCAGCTGGAGAGCGGCATGACCCTCGGCCGCCTGGGCGGCGACGAGTTCGCCCTGCTCTGCGAGGACTACGGCGCGGAAAAGGCAACCGCCCTGGCGCTACGCATCCTCGATCGCCTGAACGAGCCTTTCCGGCTCGGCGAGCGGGAGCTGTTCAGCAGCGCCAGCATCGGCATCGTGCTCTACCCCTACCCCACCGACGTGCAGAACGTCGAGCAGCTGATGCGCAATGCCGACTCGGCGCTGTTCAAGGCCAAGAGCAGCGGCCGCTCCACCTACGCTTTCTACTCTCAGGAGCTGACCAGCCAGGCGCGCCAGCGCGTGGAGCTGGTCACCGCATTGCGCCAGGCATTGGAGCAGGGGCAACTGCGCCTGCACTACCAGCCGATCTACGACCTGCGCCAGGGCAGCATCAGCGGGTTCGAGGCGCTGGTGCGCTGGCAGCACCCGGAGAAGGGCCTGATCTCGCCCGCCGTGTTCATCCCCATCGCCGAGGAGACCGGGCTGATCAGCGCCATCGACCACTGGGTTCTCCAGCAGGCCTGCCACCAGGCCCGGGAATGGCTCGGCCAGGGTCGCCCACTCGGCTTCATCGCGGTGAACATTTCCAGTCGGCTGTTCGGCAACGGCGACCTCGACCTGCAGATAGCCACTGTCCTGGCCAGCAGCGGGCTGGCAGCACGCCATCTGGAGCTGGAAATCACCGAAAGCGCCGTCATGCAGGACCCGGACGGTGCACTGGAACTGCTGCAACGGCTGCGCGCCCTCGGCGTTCAGCTGGCGATCGACGACTTCGGCACCGGTTATTCCTCGCTACAGCGTCTCAAGCGCATGAACGTGCACAAGCTCAAGATCGACCAGGGCTTCGTCCGCGGCTTGCCGGCGGACCGCGAAGACGCCGCCATCACCCGCTCGGTGATCGGCCTGGCACATAACCTCGGCCTGAAAGTGGTTGCCGAGGGGATCGAGATTGCGGACCAGGCGGCGTTCCTTCTGGAGCAGAACTGCGACTATGGCCAGGGCTACGGTTTCGCCCGACCGAGACCGGCCGACGAGATCGACTGGCAGCCCACCGCGCTCGACTACGGACAGCGCTGCCGCTCGTCGAGACCCTGACGAAGCGCTTATATCAATAGGCCATCACCGGGGGTAAGCTGACAGAACGGTCAAGGACCGCATTCCGAAAGCCCAGGTCGAAACCGGCAGGCGTTGCGCCGCCCGGCCCGATCGACCAGCGACCCGCCCGTCGGCCGAAGGTCGGCAGATCGGGTAAACACGCGTACCACAGCGAAGATGATGAGCGACCCATCGATTCACCACAGTCCCCCTGGCGGCTTGCGCCAGTTCTTCACCCGGCGAAACGGTATCGCCTGGGGCATGCTGGTGTTCACGCTGCTGGTGCAGCTGGTCGTCTGGCAGAGCCTGCGCGCCAATGAGGACCGGGCCGCCCAGGAGCAGTTCCAGATGCTGGGCGAGAAGGTCACCGAGGCGATCCGCAAGCGCCTGCGCGACCATGAACAGATCCTGCTCGGCGGCGCCGGCCTGTTCGACGCGGTGGAGCAGGTCAGCCGCGAACAATGGCGGCTGTACGTCGAACGACTGGCCCTGGCCGAGCGTTATCCGGGCATCCAGGGCGTCGGCTTCACCCAGGCCATCCGTCCAGCTGAGCGAGCCGCCCATGTGGCGCGCATCCGCTCCCAGGGCTTTGCCGATTACGACATCCACCCAGCTGGCGAGCGCGAGCTGTACACCTCGATCATCTTTCTGGAACCGTTCAGCGGGCGCAACCTGGCGGCCTTCGGCTACGACATGTACGCCGAACCGATACGTCAGCAGGCCATGCAGCGCGCGGCGCAGCTCGGCGAGACCAGCATCACCGGCAAGGTGACGCTGGTACAGGAGACCCATGGCACGGTCCAGGCCGGGGTGCTGCTCTATGTGCCCGTGTATCGCCCGCACCTGCCGACAAGCACGCCGGACGAGCGCATGCAGGCGCTGCTCGGCTTCGTCTACAGCCCCTATCGGGTCGACGACCTGATGCGCGGTATCCTGCGCGCCGCCGACCTGCCGCTGGCGCTGCACATCTACGCCAGCGCCGACGAGGCACCCGAGCATCTGCTGCACGCCTCGCGCGAGGCACCTGCTCCCGGCAGCGCGCGCTACAGCGCGCTGCAGCGACTCGAACTGTACGGCCAGACCTGGACGCTGCGCATGGACAGTCGCCCCGAGTTCGAGGATCGCTTCCATGCCAACGAGGCGCTGGTATTCGGCCTCGGCCTCGGCCTCAGCCTGCTGGTGTTCTTTCTCACCTCGTCACTGGCGCTGCGTCACGGCCGCGCCCAGGCCCTGGCCGAGGAAATGACGCGGCATATCCGGCAGAGCCGGCACGACCTGCGGCTGAGCGAGGAACGTCTGTCGCTGGCGCTCAAGGGCAGCAACGACGGGCTCTGGGACCTGGACCTGGAAGCCGGCAGCATGTACGCCTCGCCCCGCGCGTGGGAAATGCTCGGCTATCGCCCCAACGAGCTGCCCTGCGACCTCAAGCTGTGGGAGCGGGTGACCGTCGCCGAGGATCTTGCCCAGCAGAAAGCCAGACTGGCGCAGACGATGCTCGCCAACGTCGACCACTTCACCACCGAGTTGCGCCTGCAGCACAAGCACGGCCATGTCGTGCCGGTGCTGCTGCGCGGCTACATCCAGCGCGACCCGCAGGGCATGGCCCAGCGCATCAGCGGCACGCTGATGGACCTGACCGAACGCAAGCGCATCGAGCAGATGAAGAACGACTTCGTCTCCACCGTCAGCCACGAGCTACGCACACCGCTGACCTCGATCAGCGGGGCGCTGGGGCTGATCGTCGGTGGCGCGCTCGGCAAGGCGCCGCCGTCCATGCAGCAGATGCTGGAAATCGCCTACAGCAACAGCCTGCGCCTGGGCCATCTGATCAACGACCTGCTGGACATGGAGAAGATCGCCGCCGGCAAGATGAGCTTCGAACTGCGCGAACACTCGCTCGGCGAGCTGCTCAAGGAATCCCTGGCGAGCAATCAGGCGCTATGCGATCAGCACGGCGTGCGCTGCAGCCTGGAGCACGCCACTGACGTGCGGGTCTGGGTGGATGGCATGCGCCTGCAGCAGGTGCTCGGCAATTTCCTGTCCAACGCCTTCAAATTCACTCCGGCGGGTGGTCACATCCGCGTCCACAGCAGCCTGCGCGGCCAGCGCGTGCGCATCAGCGTCACCGATCAGGGACCGGGTATTCCCGAAGCGTTCCGCTCGCGGGTGTTCGAGAAATTCGCCCAGGCCGATGCCTCCGACAGCCGGCAGAAATCCGGCACCGGCCTGGGTCTGGCCATTACCAAGGAGCTGATCGAGCGCATGGGCGGCACGGTGGGCTTCGATTGCGAGCCGGGCCAGGGCACGACCTTCTGGTGCGAGCTGCCGATCCAGCTGCCCTCGGCCGAGACCGACGGCGGCGAAGATCTGCCACGCATCCTGGTGGTCGAGGACGAGCCGGACACCGGCCGCCTGTTGCACCTGATGCTGCGCGAAGGCGGTTACGCCGCGGACCGCGTGCAGAGCCTGCACCAGGCTAGGGAAAAGCTCGCCAGCGAGCATTACGAAGCCATGACCCTCGACCTGCACCTGCCTGATGGCAGCGGCATGCAGTTGATCGCCGAACTGCGAGACAAGCCCGTGCTGCAGGATCTGCCCATCGTGGTCATCTCCGCCGCCCACCAGTTCGACCGCGCGCAGTTCCCGGAAGAGATCGTCTGGCTGCACAAACCGATCACCAATGCGCAATTGCTGGCCGCGGTCGAGAAAGCGCGTGGGCACCGCCGTCCCGGCAGCCCGTGATCACAGTCTGAAGATGACAGGCAAAAAAAAATCGCGGGAGCCGTCGGCATCCCGCGATCTATTTCTGCTGAAGGGCATCAGGCCTGGATCGAGCCCTTGAGCTTGTTCATCGCGTTCTTTTCCAGCTGACGAATGCGCTCGGCCGACACGTTGTACTTGGCCGCCAGGTCGTGCAGGGTCGCCTTGTCCTCGTTCAGCCAGCGCTGCTGCAGGATGTCGCGGCTACGCTCGTCCAGCCCCTCGAGGGCGGCGTGCAGGCTGGAGGTGGAGCTGTCACTCCAGTCGGCATCTTCCAGCTGACGCGCCGGATCGTAGCGATGGTCTTCCAGGTAGTGAGCCGGCGACTGATAGGCGCTGTCGTCATCGGCATCGGCTGCCGGATCGAAGGCCATGTCATGGCCGGTCAGGCGGCTTTCCATCTCGCGCACTTCATGCGGCTCGACGCCAAGGCTGTCGGCCACCGCAGTCACCTCATCGTTGTTCAGCCAGGCCAGACGCTTCTTCTGGCTGCGCAGGTTGAAGAACAGCTTGCGCTGCGCCTTGGTGGTGGCGACCTTGACGATGCGCCAGTTGCGCAGGATGAACTCGTGGATTTCGGCGCGAATCCAGTGCACGGCGAAGGACACCAGCCGTACACCCATCTCCGGGTTGAAGCGCTTGACCGCCTTCATCAGACCGACGTTGCCTTCCTGGATCAGGTCGGCCTGGGCCAGCCCGTAGCCGGAATAGCTGCGAGCGATGTGAACGACGAAACGCAGGTGCGCCAGCACCATCTGCCGAGCCGCTTCGAGATCCTGATGATAGAAAAGGCGCTCGGCCAGCTCGCGCTCCTGCTCGACGGTGAGCAGCGGGAGGCTGTTCACGGTCTGCACGTAGGCCTCGAGATTCGCTCCCGGGACTAGCGCTTGAACAGGTTGCAGAGTAGTTGTCATGCAGTACCTCCAATGACGAAGCTGCAGCAGTTTAGCATTGCCGCATGAGACTGCAAGCCTGTGGAAAAGTTCCCCTACACACCCGCTAAGGGATTGTATTAAAAGGACTTTTTACCTTGGCGCAAGCTCGCTGAGGTGCCGTGCGACAGCCAGCCAGGCGCCGATGTAACCAAGGAGCACCGCACCGATCACCAGCGACAGCGCATCGCCGGCCGGCACGCCCTCCAGGCCGAAATCGCTGCCGTACAGGCCGGCCAGATTGACCACCGCCTCGTTCAGCCAGCCGAGGCCGTATGCCAGCAGCAGCCAGGCGATCAGTCCCGCACCGAGGCCGTAGATGGCCCCCATGTAGAGGAATGGGCGGCGCACGTAGCCGTCGGTACCGCCGACCAGCTTGACCACCTCGATCTCGGTGCGGCGGTTCTCGATGTGCAGGCGAATGGTGTTGCCGATCACCAGCAGCAGCGTGGCCACCAGCAACAGTGTGAGGCCGAAGACGAAGCGGTCACCGAGCTTGAGGATCGCCGTCAGCCGCTCGACCCAGAGCAGGTCCAGCTGCGCCTGCTGCACGCCGGGCAACTCGGCCAGCTGCTGGCGCAGCGCCTCGAGCTTGTCCTTGTCCACCTCGTCCGGGGTTACCAGGATGACGCCGGGCAGCGGGTTCTCCGGCAGTTCCTTGAGCGCCTCGCCGAGGCCGGATAGCTGCTGGAACTCGTCCAGCGCCTGCTCGCGACTGATCCAGTCGGCTTCGGCCACGTCCGGCATTCCGGCCACCTGGTCGCGCAGCCGCTCGCCGGTGGCGGCGTCGACGTCCAGCTGCATGAACAGCGAGATCTGCGCAGCGCGCTGCCAGGAACCGCCGAGCCGCTCGACATTGTCTAGCAGCAGCGCCAGCCCCATGGGCAGGCTCAGCGCCACGGCCATCACCAGACAGGTGAAGAAGCTGCCGATGGGCTGCTTGAGTAGGCGCCCGACGCTGTCCACCAGGCTCGCCCGATGGCTCTCGAGCCAGGCGTGGAACAGCGTCTTGAAATCGGGCTCGTCGCCACGCGGCTGCTCCGGCTTCTTCACCGAACCACCGACGCGCTCGGCCGTGCTTGGATTGGTTTTGGCGTTGCGTTCGTTGCTCATCAGCTGGCCTCTCCGTCACCGATCAGGCGACCACGCTGCAGGGTCAGCATGCGATGGCGCATTCGTGCGATCAGCGCCAGGTCGTGGCTGGCGATCAGCACGGTTGTACCCAGACGGTTGATGTCTTCGAACACGCCCATGATCTCCGCGGCCAGGCGCGGATCGAGGTTGCCGGTGGGCTCGTCCGCCAGCAGCAAGGCCGGACGGTGCACCACGGCACGGGCGATGCCGACACGCTGCTGCTGACCGGTGGAAAGGTCCGCCGGATACTGCAGCGCCTTGTCCTTGAGGCTGACGCGCTCCAGCGCCGTCATCACCCGTTGGCCGATCTCGCGCTTGTTCAGCCCGAGGATCTGCAACGGCAGGGCGACGTTGTCGAATACGGTGCGATCGAACAGCAACTGGTGGTTCTGGAACACCACGCCGATCTGTCGGCGCAGAAAGGGAATCTGCGCATTGGTGATGCGCGACAGGTCCTGCCCGGCCAGCAGCAGCTTGCCGCTGGTGGGCCGCTCCATCGCCAGCAACAGGCGCAGCAGTGTGCTTTTGCCAGCGCCGGAATGGCCGGTGACGAAGAGGAACTCGCCACGCCTGACCTGGAAGGACAGCTCGTGCAGCCCGACGTGACCGTTGGGGTAGCGTTTGCCGACCTGTTCGAAACGGATCATGCGTCTTCCCGCTGAGCGAACAGCGCCTTGACGAAGGCATCGGCCTCGAAGGTGCGCAGATCGTCGATACCTTCGCCTACGCCGATGTAGCGGATCGGCGTGCCGAACTGCTTGGCCAAGGCGAAGATCACGCCGCCCTTGGCGGTGCCGTCGAGCTTGGTCAGCGCAAGCCCGGTCAGCTCGACCGCCTGGTTGAACTGGCGGGTCTGGTTGATGGCGTTCTGTCCGGTACCGGCATCGAGCACCAGCAGCACCTCATGTGGCGCCGACTCGTCGAGCTTGCCCATCACCCGGCGGACCTTCTTCAACTCTTCCATCAGGTTGTCCTTGGTGTGCAGGCGGCCGGCGGTGTCGGCGATCAGCACGTCGATGCCGCGTGCCTTGGCGGCCTGCACGGCATCGAAGATCACCGAGGCGGAATCCGCGCCGGTGTGCTGGGCGATCACCGGGATGCCGTTGCGCTCGCCCCAGACCTGCAGCTGCTCCACCGCTGCGGCGCGGAAGGTGTCACCGGCGGCGAGCATGACCTTCTTGCCGTCGAGTTGCAGTTTCTTGGCCAGCTTGCCGATGGTGGTGGTCTTGCCGACGCCGTTCACGCCGACCACCAGGATCACGTAGGGACGCTTGCTGGCATCGATCGCCAGCGGCTGCTCGACCGGCTTGAGCAGGCCGACGAGCTCCTCCTGCAGCGCGGTGTAGAGCGCGCCGCTGTCGGCCAGCTCCTTGCGCGAGACGCGCCGGGTGAGGTTCTGCATGATCGCGGTGGTCGCCTCGACGCCGACGTCGGCGGTCAGCAGGCGGGTTTCCAGTTCATCGAGCAGATCGTCGTCGATGGCCTTCTTGCCGAGGAACAGGCTGGCCATGCCTTCGCCGATGCTGGCGCTGGTCTTCGACAGACCCTGGCGCAGGCGAGCGAAGAAGCCGAGCTTGGCCGGCGCTTCCGACGTGGCCGCAACGACCGGGGCAGATACCGGCTCGGGTTCGGGTTCGGGTTCGGGTACAGGGTCTAGCAGCGGCGACTCGATCACCTCGGTCGGCTGCAGATCGGCCTCGACGGCGTGAGGCTCCTCGTGCTGCGGCGTGGCGGCAGGCGTTTCGACATTCGCCACGGTCTGCTCGACCGGTTCGCTGTCCGCTTGAGGCTCGGTGGCGGGCTGCTCTGCCGAAGCGGGCTGGGGCTTCTTGCGCAGCCAGCCGAACAGGCCTTTCTTCTCGCCGGGCTCGGCCGGCGTCTTCTTGTCGTCGTTGGAACCAAACATGGAGAAGGTATTCTCAAGGATGCGAAACGCCGGCAGCCAGGCTGCCGGCCTCAAAATGGGTCCTATCCTAGCACCTCGCCAAGCAGGTGCGCTAAGCGCGGCACTGCGACCGAGCCGGCTGTACGGATACCCCGGCTTTGCCTGACCCGCGCCGGCCATTACCATGGCTGCCGTGTCGCCGCCCTGCCATCCACCGTGGCGGGCACCAACCTGGACGAGTCCCGACTATGCCTCTGACGTTACGCCGCGCCGCCGCCCTGCTGCTCGGAGCGCTCTATCTGCCGCTAGTGGCTGCAGCAGACAACCAGCCGACCCACGAGTTCTTCCTCGACAATGGCCTGAAGGTGATCGTTCGCGAGGATCACCGCGCCCCGGTGGTGGTTTCCCAGCTCTGGTACAAGGTCGGCTCCAGCTACGAGACGGCGGGCCAGACCGGCCTGTCCCACGCCCTCGAACACATGATGTTCAAGGGCAGCCGCAAGCTCGACGCCGGCGAAGCCTCGCGCATCCTGCGTGAACTGGGCGCCGAGGAAAACGCCTTCACCAGCGACGACTACACCGCCTACTACCAGGTGCTGGCCCGCGACCGTCTGGCCGTGGCCTTCGAACTCGAAGCCGATCGCCTGGCCAGCCTCAAGCTGCCACCAGAAGAGTTCGCCCGCGAAATCGAAGTGATCAAGGAAGAACGCCGCTTGCGCACCGACGACAAGCCCAGCTCGCTGGCCTATGAGCGCTTCAAGACCATCGCCTATCCGGCCAGCGGCTACCGCAACCCGACCATCGGCTGGATGGACGACCTCAATCGCATGCAGGCCGACGAGCTGCGTGCCTGGTACGAGCAATGGTACGCGCCGAACAATGCCACCCTGGTGGTGGTCGGTGACGTGACGGCCGACGAGGTACGCGGGCTGGCCGAGCGTTTCTTCGGCGGCATCGAACGGCGCAAGGTGCCGACGGCCAAGCGGCCGCTGGAACTGGATGAGCCGGGCGAGCGCCGCCTCAGGCTGCACGTGAGGACGCAGTTGCCGACATTGCTGATGGCGTTCAACGCCCCCAGTCTCGCGACCGAGGAGAACGCCCGCCAGGTGCACGCGCTGCGATTGATCTCCGCCCTGCTCGACGGTGGCTACAGCGCGCGTCTGCCGGAGCGGCTGGAACGCGGCGAGGAGCTGGTGACCAGCGCCTCGGCCTGGTACGACGCCTACGCCCGCGGCGACAGCCTGTTTGTCCTGAGCGCCGCGCCGAACATGCAGAAAGGCCGCACCCTGGAAGAAGTCGAATCCGGTCTCTGGCGGGAACTGGACGCGCTCAAGGAGGCGCCACCCTCGGCGGACGAACTCGAGCGGGTTCGCGCCCAGGTCATCGCCGGGCTGGTGTACGAGCGCGATTCCATCACCCAGCAGGCCACCACCATCGGCAAGCTGGAAACCGTCGGCCTGTCCTGGCGGCTGATGGACGAGGAGCTGGCGGCGCTCGAGGCCGTCACGCCCGAAGACATCCAGCAGGCTGCGCGCAGCTATTTCACCCGCTCGCGCCTGAGCGTCGCCCATGTTCTGCCCGAGGAAGCCCGAGATGAGTGATTGCAAAGCCCTGCGCAACGGCCTGCTCGGCCTGCTGCTGGCGGCCAGCTTCGGCCTGGCGGGCTGCGATGAAGGCTCCACCGCCCTGCCGCGCCCCGGCGAACCAGTGAAACAGGACGTGGCCCGCGAGGCCGCCCAACCCGCCGTAGCGAGCGAAACGGCCACGGCAGCGGAGAAACCGCGCCTCGAGTCCCTCAGCGAACTGAGCGACCAGCCGCTGGCCCGACGCAAACTGGACATCCAGAGCTGGCAGACCGCCGAAGGTGCCAAGGTGCTGTTCGTCGAGGCTCGCGAGCTGCCGATGTTCGACCTGCG
Organism: Stutzerimonas sp. LR2; assembly: GCF_055755175.1. Classification (NCBI taxonomy): domain Bacteria; kingdom Pseudomonadati; phylum Pseudomonadota; class Gammaproteobacteria; order Pseudomonadales; family Pseudomonadaceae; genus Stutzerimonas; species Stutzerimonas sp. LR2. The sequence goes on along the minus strand of NZ_JBVTRR010000001.1, from coordinate 965,791 downwards.
CCTGACCTTCTCCGCCGGCAGCAGCCAGGACGGTGACGTACCCGGCCTGGCGCTGCTGACCAATGCCATGCTCAACGAGGGCGTCGAAGGCAAGGACGTCAGCGCCATCGCCCGTGGTTTCGAAGGCCTCGGCGCAGACTTCGGCAACGGCTCCTACCGCGACATGGCGGTGGTCAGCCTGCGCAGCCTGAGCGCGCCGGACAAGCGCGAGCCGGCACTGGCGCTGTTCAATCAGGTCATCGGCCAGCCGACCTTCCCCGAGGACTCGCTGCAGCGGATCAAGAACCAGCTGCTGGCCGGCTTCGAATTCCAGAAGCAGAACCCCGGCAAGCTGGCCAGCCTTGAGCTGTTCGCCCAGCTGTATGGCGATCACCCGTACGCCCACCCCAGCGAAGGCACGCCCGAGTCGATTCCGGCGATCGGCGTCGAGCAGCTGCGCGACTTCCATGCCCGTGCCTACGCGGCTGGAAATGCGGTGATCGCGCTGGTCGGCGACCTTTCCCGCGAGGAAGCCGAAGCACTCGCCGCCCAGGTTTCCGCCGCGCTGCCACAAGGCCCGGCACTGCCGACGACGCCCTCGCCCCAACCACCCGCGGCCGGCAAGCACCACATCGACTTCCCCTCCAACCAGAGCCACCTGATGCTGGCCCAGCTCGGCATCCCTCGTGGCCATCCGGACTATGCGGCGCTTTATCTGGGCAATCAGATCCTCGGCGGTGGCGGTTTCGGTACGCGACTGATGGAAGAAGTACGGGAGAAGCGCGGCCTGACCTACGGCATCTATTCCGGCTTCAGCCCGATGCGCGCCGAAGGGCCGTTCATGATCAGCATGCAGACCCGCGCCGAACTCACCGATGGCGCATTGGAACTGGTGCAGCAGCTGGTACGCGATTACCTCGCCGAAGGCCCGACCGAGGCCGAGCTGGAGCGCAGCAAGCGTGAGATCGCCGGCAGTTTCCCGCTGTCCACCGCCAGTAACGCCGATATCGTCGGCCAGCTCGGCAGCATCGGCTTCTACGGCCTGCCGCTGACCTACCTGGAAGACTTCATGGGCGAAATCCAGGCGCTGACGGTCGAACAGGTCAAGAACGCGATGAACAAGCACCTGCAGGAAGATGCCTTCGTCATCGTTACCGCCGGGCCCAGCGTCGAGCAGCAACCGCTGCCGCCGCCCAGCGAAAAACCAATCGAACAGCCCAGCGGCGTTCCGGAGCATTGATGGCCAATCCACCCATTCGCCCCAGCGCCCATGGCGGCCAGGGCCAGTTGCGCATCATCGGCGGCGAATGGCGCTCGCGCCGCTTCAGCTTCCCCGATGCCGAAGGCCTGCGGCCGACGCCGGACCGGGTCCGCGAAACCCTGTTCAACTGGCTGGCGCCCTACCTTTCGGGCGCGCGGGTACTCGACCCGTTCACCGGCAGCGGCGCGCTCTATCTGGAGGCGCTGTCGCGTGGCGCCAGCATGGCCCTGGCGCTGGACGTGAACGCCAACGCCATCGCCAGCCTGCGCAAGCACCTGGACACCCTCAACTGCGGCCACGGCCAGCTGCTGCAGAGCGATGCTCTGCGCTATCTGGACAGCCAGACGCCAGCGCCCTTCGACCTGGTCTTTCTCGACCCGCCGTTCAACAGGAACCTGCTGCAGCCGGCCTGCGAGCTGCTCGAAGGCAAGGGTTGGCTGGCCGCGCACGCCTGGGTCTACACCGAAAGCGAAGCGCCGCCCTCCAGCCTCGGCCTGCCCGGCAACTGGCGACTGCATCGGGAGAAGAAGGCCGGCAAGGTGTTCTACGCCCTGTGGGAACGCCAGGCCCCCAGCGAGCCAACCGCCACTCAGTAGAAGTCGACGGTCTGCCCGTGGCGATCGAAGGCGAGAAAGCGCCCGATATTGCCGGTCTCGATCGAGCCGACCATCATCTCCAACGGCTGCTCGGCCTCGTCGGAGCTGGGTGTGATGCCGGCATGGCCGGGCAGCGCAGCGGCGAACAGCAGGTCCCAGGCCACGCCGGTACGTGCGGACTCCTCGCGCAGGGCAGCGAAATCGCGCAGTTCCTCGGGCAGCTTGTCGACGCAGAGCACCGGCTTTAGCGAGCCGCCGCCGTTTTCCTCGAAGCGCTGCCGCTCGGCCTCGGTGGCATCGGCAGGCAGTTCGGCGCTGACGAAGACGAACAGCAGGCGCTGCGGTTCACGCTCTTGGCGCGCAGCCGCCAGCAGTTGGTCGAAGGGGGTCAGGGTCATGGCTTGGTCCAGATGGGTATACCGGCGCCCACTGTCCACCGCTCGCGTGGCGCTGACCATATCTCCAAAGGCATACGCCGCCGCCCGGCCAGCAACATTCAGCCCCTGCATGGCGCTTTTCTTCCGCCGGGCAGCGCTCTAACGTCGCGCTTAAACAGAGGAATCCGAGCGAACGTGTCCGACCCTTTCCAACCGGCGTGGTGGCTGCCAGGCCCGCACCTGCAGACCCTGTGGAACCCGTTCTTTCGCCGCGCGCCGCGCCTGGCCCGCCAGCGCGAACGGCTGTGGCTGGTCGACGGCGATTTTATCGATCTGGACTGGCACGGCCCGCACGAGGCTTCGGCGCCGCTGGTGCTGGTGTTGCATGGGCTAACCGGCTCGTCCAGCTCGCTCTATGTGCTCGGCCTGCAGCAGCAACTGGCCGCGCGCGGCTGGGCCAGCGTCGCCATCAACTGGCGCGGCTGCTCGGGCGAGCCGAACCTGTTGCCGCGCGCCTACCACTCCGGCGCCAGCGACGACCTTGCCGAAGTCATCGGCCATCTGCAGGCCAAGCGCCCGCTGGCACCGCTGTATGCGGTCGGCTACTCGCTGGGTGGCAACGTGCTGCTCAAGTACCTGGGCGAAAGCGGCATCGGCAGCCCGCTGCGCAAGGCGGTCGCGGTGTCGGTGCCGTTTCGCCTGGACCAGTGCGCCGATCGCATCGGCCTGGGTTTCTCCCGCGTCTACCAGGCGCACTTCATGAAGGCCATGGTCGCCTATGTGAAGGACAAGCAGCAGCGTTTCCAGCATGAAGGCCTGAGCGAGCATCTGGGCGCCCTGCAGCGCCTGGGTCCGCTGCAGGGCATGCGCACCTTCTGGGACTTCGACGGCCGCTTCACCGCACCGCTGCACGGCTACAGCGACGCCCACGACTACTATCGCCGCGCCTCCAGCCGCTACTACCTGCCGACGATCACCACGCCGACCCTGCTGATCCAGGCCGAGGACGACCCTTTCGTGTTCCGCCACAGCGTGCCGGAACCGGCCGAACTGTCCGCGAGCACCTCCCTGGAGTTGCACCGCCGCGGCGGCCACGTCGGCTTTGTCGAAGGCACGCCACGCCGCCCTCGCTACTACCTGGAGCGGCGCATTCCGCAATGGCTGGGCGAGCCTGGGCCCGGTCAGGCGTCCGTCGTCGGCAGCAACGCATCCAGCGCGACGAAGTACTGACGTTGCAAGGCAGCCACCGCCTCGCGGGCGCCGGTCGCGACGAAGCCGCTTTCCAGCGCCAGCACCTGATAGATGCCCCGCCGCATCTGTACCGGATCGAGCTGACCCGCGCCGGCACCGGCCGTGGCAAGGAAGCGGATCCAGGAGGTGAGCACGATCCAGGCGTTGAGGGCCAGCGCCTCGGTCTGCTCGCCATCCATTTCGAGGATGCCCGCCTCGACGAACCCCTGGTAGATCGCCCGGGCGTGCTGCAGGCAACGTGCGGCAAAGCCTGCGTAGCGTTGCGCCAACTCGGCATCGGCGTCGAGCAAGCCCTCCAGGTCCCGATGCAAAAAACGGTAATCCCACATCGCGCCGAGCAGCGCCTCAAGGTAAAGCGCCTTGTCCTCGACCTGCATTGGCCGTGCTGGCGGCAGGCGCAGGAACTGGTCGACCCGCGCCTCATAACGGCCGAACAGCTCGGCGACGATCGCCTGCTTGTTGGCGAAATGGTAGTAGAGGTTGCCCGGCGAGATACCCAGGTGCGCGGCGATGTGGTTGGTGGTGACGGTGCGTTCGCCCTGGGCGTTGAACAGCGCCAGGCTGGCTTCGATGATGCGATCGCGGGTCTTGGCTCGGGGTGCCATGGGCGGCGGGGTCTCGGCGATGGAGCGAAGGGGCAACGGTACACGCCAGCGGTCGGGCAAGCACGTCTCGTTGACAGATTAGAGCAATTACTCTAGAAATCTCCCAGCCATCTTTCTTGAGGAGCCTCCATGTCCGCCGACATCCCGCAGGCCCTTGCCGCCATGGAGGCTCTGTTCCAGCGTCAACGCTCGGCCTTTCTCGCTGCGCCCATGCCTTCGGAGGAAGACCGCGTGCGCTGGCTGGACGCGCTGCGCGATGTGCTGGCAACCCACCAGCCGGCACTGATCGAGGCCATCAGCACGGATTTCGGCCATCGCTCGGCCGACGAAACCCTGCTGGCGGAAATCATGCCCAGCCTGCATGGCATCCGTTACGCCTGCCGACATCTGCGGCGCTGGATGAAACCGTCGCGGCGTCGGGTCGGCCTGGCTTTCCAGCCGGCCAGCGCGCGGGTGGTCTACCAACCGCTAGGGGTGGTGGGGATCATCGTGCCGTGGAACTACCCGCTCTATCTGGCCATCGGCCCGCTGATCGGCGCGCTCGCGGCCGGCAACCGCGTGATGCTGAAGATGAGCGAGTCGACACCGGCCACCGGTCAGCTGCTGAAGATGCTGCTCGCGCAGGTGTTCCCCGAGGATCAGGTGGCGGTGGTGCTCGGCAACGTGGAGGTCGGCCGAGCCTTTGCCCGCCTGCCTTTCGACCATCTGCTGTTCACCGGCGCGACATCTGTCGGCCGTGACGTGATGCGTGCCGCTGCCGACAACCTCACCCCGGTCACCCTCGAGCTGGGCGGCAAGTCGCCCGCCATCGTCTCGGCCACGGTGCCGCTGGCCGATGCCGCCGAGCGCATCGCCTTCGGCAAGTGCATGAACGCCGGGCAGACCTGCGTTGCGCCGGATTACGTGCTGGTGCCGCGCGCGCGCCTCGAGGGCTTCGTCAGCGCCTACCGTGAAGCCGTGCTGCGCCTGTATCCGCGCCTGGCCGACAACCCCGACTACAGCGCAATCATCAATGCCCGCCAGCTGAAGCGGCTGCAGGAGTACCTGGACGACGCCCGGGCCAAGGGCGCACGGGTCATGCCGCTGTTCGACGCGCCACAGCAGCGGCGCATGCCGCACTGCCTGCTGCTGGAGGTCAACGAGCAGATGCGGGTGATGCAGGAGGAGATCTTCGGCCCGCTGCTGCCGATCGTGCCCTACGGCGAGCTGGACGAGGCGCTGGCCTATGTCAACGCCCGGCCACGACCGCTGGCGCTGTACTACTTCGGCTACGATCGCGGCGAGCAGCAGCGCGTCCTCGAGGGCACGCATTCCGGCGGCGTATGCCTGAACGACACCCTGCTGCATGTCGCGCAGGACGATTTGCCCTTTGGCGGCATCGGCCCTTCCGGCATGGGCCATTACCACGGGCACGAAGGCTTCCTGACCTTCAGCAAGGCCAGGGCGGTATTCGCCAAGCAGCGCTTCAACGCCGCACGGCTGATCTATCCGCCCTACGGCAAGTGGTGGCAGAAGCTGATCTACGCTCTGTTCATCCGCTGAAGCGCGACGAGCCCATGCACGACCTCGCCATGAACCGCCGCACCCTGCTCAAGGTCGGGCTGCTCGGCGGCGCCATCCTGGCCGCTGGCGGGCTGCTCGGCCGCTGCGCGGGGGCGACCGCCGCCGGCCCCGCCAGCGGCTTCGCCGTGCTGCGTGAGGCCGACCTGCCGCTGCTGCACCGGCTGGTCCCGCTGCTGCTGGACGGCGCGGTAGCTGCCGAGCACATGCCGCAGGCCGTGCAGGCCACGCTGAGCAGCCTCGATCAGGGCCTGGACCACCTCTCGCCTGCCCTGGCGGTCCAGGTGCGCCAGCTGTTCGACGTGCTCGGCCAGCCGCTGACCCGCGGCCCGCTCACCGGCATCTGGGGCGACTGGAGCCAGGCCTCGGACGACCAGCTGCGCACGTTCCTTCTGCGCTGGCAGAACAGCTCGCTGGCGCTGCTGCGCCAGGGGCACGCCTCGCTGCTGCAGATGATCCTCATGGCCTGGTACGCCTGCCCCGCTTCCTGGGCGCACTGCGGCTATCCCGGGCCACCGGCCATCTGACCAAGGAGGGCGCCGTGCCCGTTCCCGATCTCTTCGCCGAAGGCCTCGCCCGTGGCTGGACCACCCATGACGGCTCGCGCCTGCAGCAGGACCTGACGCTGGAAGCCGATATCGCCATCGTCGGCAGCGGCGCGGGCGGCGCCACCAGCGCGGAAATCCTCAGCGCCGCCGGTTTCAAGGTGCTGCTGATCGAGGAAGGCCCACTGCGCACCAGCCGCGACTTCGACATGCAGGAAGCCCGGGCCTACCGCTCGCTCTATCAGGAAGCAATCGGCCGCACCAGCAAGGACGGCGCCATCACGATCCTGCAAGGCCGTGCGGTGGGCGGTACCACGCTGGTGAACTGGACCTCGAGTTTCCGCACCCCAGCGCAGACCCTGCAGCACTGGGCCCGCGAGCACGGCGTCAGCGGGCTTTCGGCCGAAGCGCTGCAACCCTGGTTCGAACGCATGGAGCAGCGCCTGGGCGTGGCACCCTGGGCAGTGCCGCCGAACGCCAACAATCAGGTGCTCAGGCGCGGCTGCGAACGGCTCGACTATCACTGGGCGGTGATCCCGCGCAACGTGCGTGGCTGCTGGAACCTGGGCTACTGCGGCATGGGCTGCCCGACCAATGCCAAGCAGTCGATGCTGGTCACCAGCATTCCGGCGCTGCTGGACAAGGGCGGCGAACTGCTCTATTTCGCACGGGCCGAGCGCCTGCAGGTGCGTGGCGAGCAGGTGATCGGGCTCGACTGCCTGGGCATGGACGAGCGCTGTGTGGCGCCCAACGGCCAACGCATCCGGGTCATCGCCCGGCACTACATCCTCGCCGGCGGCGGCATCAACACGCCGGGATTGCTGCTGCGCTCGGAGGTACCCGACCCACACCAGCGCGTCGGCAAGCGCACCTTCCTGCACCTGACCAACTTCTGCGCGGCGCAATTCGATGAGCGCATCGACGCCTTCAGCGGCGCACCGCAATCGATCTATTCGGATCACTTCCAGTGGCGCGACGGGGCTGCCGGGCCGGCGGGCTACAAGCTCGAAGTGCCGCCCATCCATCCCGCGCTCGCGTCCACCCTGCTCGGCGATTTCGGCTCGGAGAACGCGCAGCGCATGGCCGCGCTGCCGCATACCCACGCCATGATCGCCCTGCAGCGCGACGGCTTTCATCCGGACAGTGCCGAGGGCAGCGTCGAGCTGCGCGACGATGGCAGCCCTGTACTCGACTACCGCATGACCGCCTACGCCTGGGACGGCATCCGCCGCGCCTTTCTCAGCATGGCCGAGATCCAGTTCGCCGCCGGTGCCCGCGCGGTGCTGCCGCTGCATGCCGATGCCCGTTACGTGAAGACGGCCCGCGCGGCACGCGAACTGATCGAGCGCCTCGACCTGGCGCCGTACCGCACCCGCCTCGGCAGCGCGCACGTCATGGGCGGCTGCGCCATGGGCGAAGACCCGCGCCAGGCGGTGACCGACAGCCTCGGCCGGCACCATCAGCTGGGCAATCTGTCCATTCACGACGGCTCGCTGTTTCCCACCAGCGTCGGCGCCAACCCGCAGCTGTCGATCTACGCCCTGTGCGCGAAGCTGGCCACGCAGTTGGGTGATCGCCTGCACAAGTCCTGAGATTGCCTCGCATTCGCGGCAGATCGCCGCATGGCCATTCAGACTTTACGCTGCCGATACCGAGCCGCTACCATCCACACCCCCACGCATGCGTCAGGACGCCGCGATGAATCGAGTGTTGTATCCGGGAACCTTCGATCCCATCACCATGGGCCACGCCGATCTGGTGGAACGTGCCTCGCGGCTGTTCGATGAGGTCATCATCGCCGTGGCGGCCAACCCGAAGAAGAACCCGCTGTTCCCGCTGGAGCAACGCGTGGAGCTGGCCCGTGAAGTGACCAAGCACCTGCCGAACGTGAAGGTCATCGGCTTCTCGACCCTGCTCGCCCACTTCGTCAAGGAACAGCAGGCCAACATCCTGCTGCGCGGCCTGCGCGCGGTGTCCGACTTCGAATACGAATTCCAGCTGGCCAACATGAACCGGCAGCTGGCTCCGGACGTCGAAAGCCTGTTCCTCACGCCGTCGGAAAAGTACTCCTACATTTCCTCGACCCTGGTGCGCGAGATCGCCTCGCTCCAGGGCGACGTTTCGAAGTTCGTGCATCCGGCCGTGATGCAGGCGCTCAAGACGCGCTTCGGCCAGAACTGAGGGCCGCCGTCGGCCCTGCGTCGAGTGCACGCCGAGCGTCGATGCGGCACAATTGGCCGTCGTAATTTAGCTGTGCCGTGGTTCGAGCCACGGCAGGAGTTCGCTGGATGTCCCTGAAAATCACCGATGACTGCATCAACTGCGATGTCTGCGAGCCGGAGTGCCCGAACAGCGCCATCTCCCAGGGCGAGGAGATCTACGTCATCGACCCCAACCTCTGCACCGAGTGCGTCGGCCACTATGACGAGCCGCAGTGCCAGCAGGTCTGCCCGGTAGACTGCATCCCGCTCGACGAGAACAACGTCGAGAGCAAGGACGAACTGATGCAGAAATACCTGATCATCACCGGCAAGGCGTGATGCGCTGGCGGCGACCGACCCGGCGGAGGCTCCTGTTCAGGGTGCTCCACGGCTGGTTCGCCGCCCTGCTGTTACTGGCCTGCAGCGTCCAGGCCAACCCGCTCGACAATGGTGCCGTCGCCACTGCCCACCCCCTGGCCAGCGAAGTCGGCCGCCAGATCCTTGAAGCAGGCGGCAACGCCTTCGACGCCACCGTCGCGGTGAGCGCCGCACTGGCCGTGGTCGAGCCCTATGGCTCGGGGCTCGGCGGTGGTGGCTTCTTTCTGCTGCGCGAGGCCGCCGAACCGGCCCGTCACGTATTTCTCGACGCCCGCGAGCGGGCGCCGCGCGCCGCCACGCCGGACATGTATCTGCGCGACGGGCAGTTCCGGCGCGACCTGTCGCTGAACGGCCCGCTGGCGGCGGCGATTCCCGGCACGCCAGCGGCGCTGGTCGAGCTCGCCGAACAACGTGGTCGCCTGCCACTCGAGGCAACCCTGGCGCCGGCCATCGCCCTGGCCCGCGACGGCTTCGAGGTGGATGCGGTGTACCGCCAGCGCGCCAGCTGGCGCCTGGCCGCACTGCGTGACGATCCCGAGAGTGCGCGGCTGTTTCTCGACGAAGGCGATCTTCCGGCCGAAGGTCATCTGCTGCGCCAGCCGGAACTGGCGCAAACCCTGGAGCGACTCGCCAGCAACGGCCGTGACGGCTTCTATCGCGGCGAACTGGCACAGAAGCTGGTCCAGGGCGTACGTGCGGGCGGCGGCATCTGGTCGCTGGAGGACCTGGCCGACTACCGCACCGTGGAGCGCGAGCCCCTGCGTTTCGCCCTGGCCGATGGCCGCGAGCTGATCGGTGCGCCGCCGCCCTCGGCCGGCGGGGTGATCCTCGCGCAGAGCCTGGGCATCCTCGAACGCCTCGCCTGGCGTGAGGCCGAACCGCTGCAGCGCAGCCACCTGGTGGTCGAGGCATTGCGTCGCGCCTACCGTGACCGCGGGCTGCTGGGCGATCCCGATTTCGTCGCCGCACCGATCGAGCGGCTGTTGTCCACGCGCTACCTGGACCAGCTGGCGGCCGCCATCGACCGCGAGCGCGCCACTCCGAGCAGCGACCTGCCACCGGCACCACGCTGGCGCGAGGGCGAGCACACCACGCATTTCGCCGTGATCGATGCCGAAGGCAATGCGGTGGCGGCGACGCTGTCGCTGAACATGATGTTTGGCGCCGCCTTCACCGTGCCCGGCACCGGGGTACTGCTCAACGACGAGATGGACGATTTCGCCGCCGACATCGACGGCAGCAACGCCTACGGTCTGGAAGGCAGCAGCGCCAACGCCATCGCCGGGGGCAAGCGGCCGTTGTCGAGCATGAGCCCGACCTTTATCGAGAGCCGCGAGGAATTCACCGCTTTCGGCACCCCCGGCGGCAGTCGCATTCCCAGCATGGTGCTGCTCTCGGCCCTGTCCTATCTGGACGGCGAGCCGGTGCAGGCCTGGCCGGCAGCGCCGCGCTACCACCATCAGTACCTGCCGGACGTGCTGCAGTACGAGGCCGATGCCTTCAGCGCAGCCCAGCTGGACGCGCTACGTGCCCGCGGCCACCAGCCCAGGCTGATCGAGCGGGACTACGGCAACCAGCAGGTGCTCTACTGGCACAAACCGAGCGGCAAGGTCGAAGCGGCCAGCGACCCGCGCGGCATCGGCCGCGCGCTGAAGGTACCCGCACGGCGCCAGCCGATCACGGCTGCACAATGACCGGGCCGTCGTCCGCCGCCAGCTGCCGCAGCTGACGCGTCAGCTCGTGGCCCTCACCCAGCAGCAGGGCGTTGCGCAGGCTCTGGATGATGCGGCTGGCATAGCCCAGGTCGTTCATCAGCGAGCTGGTCTGCAGGCCGTCCAGCTTGTGATTGCGGATCGACTCGAACAGCCGCCGGCGAAACTCGGCGTCGAAGTGTGCGGCACGTTCGTCCAGCCAGTTCAGCCGCTCGCGCCAGAGCTCATCGGGCAGCTCGGAGTGATTCAGCGCGCGAATTTCCCGTAGCGATTCCAGCAGCTGCCGGCGCAGTTCGACATAGGCCTGGCGCGCGGCGGAATCGTCCTGGCGCAGGTACAGGCCAAGGTTCTTCTGCAGGTGCTTGGCATCCTTGACCGCATCCACCAGCTGCAGCGCGGCGACCTGGCAGTTCACCCAGAATGCCTGATGGCTCTCGTCCAGCGGCAGCTCCAGGCGGCCCATGAACGTCAGCAGATCGGAATACACGCCCTTGATATGGCGCTGGTACAGATGTTCGGCGTCCAGCGCCTGGGCTTCGGGACGGGCATGCAGCAGCGCTTCGTCGACCCGGCCCTGCTGACGCAGCTGCTCGACCGGCAGGTAGAGGGCATGACAGATCACCTCCAGGCTCAGGCGTGCCAGGTGCTGCAGCTCCTGAGCCACCGCGCTGGCCGCGGCATCGGCCGAATCCAGTGCCCGCTCATTGAGATAGCGCGCATGGGTCACGCCATCCGCCGGCGTTGGCGTCAGCTCGGTGATCAGCACCGTCGGCTCGGCCCGCTCCGGCAGCACGCGCAGCAGGACGTTTGCCAGCTGCGTCTGCCAGGGCCAGAAGAGCAGCACGCCCATGCCGTTGAACAGGCTGTGGAACAGCGCCAGCTGAATCAGCCGGTTCTCGCCCAACCCCAGCGGCGCGACCAGCCACTGCACCAGCCAGGCCAGGGGCACCAGCAGTGCGATCGCCAGGATGGCGGTCGTGACATTGAACAGCACATGCGCCAGGGCCAGGCGCTGGCCGCTGCGGTTACCGCCCAGCGAGCCGACAAAGGCGGTGGTGACGCTGGTGCCGACGTTCGCACCGATGGCGGTGGCCAGCGCCTGAGTCAGATCCAGCTGACCGGCGGCCAACGCGGTCAGGGTCAGCATCAGCGTTGCGTGGCTCGATTGCAGGACCACGGTGGCGAGCAGGCCGATGCCGACGAACAGCAGCTGGCCGGTCAGCCCGCCGGCGTGATACTGCGACAGGTCCATGCCGCCGAAGCTGGAAAAACCGGTCTTGATCTGATCGATACCGAGAAAGATGAAGGCGATACCGAGCACGATGCGCCCGGCCGCCTTGCCCTTGTCTCCGCTGAAGCTGGCCAGCACCCCGAAGACCAGCAGCGGCAAGGCCAGCGGACTCAGGCTGACGTTCTGGCCGGCCAGCGCCAGCAGCCAGATGCCGGTGGTGGACCCCAGGTTGGCGCCGAACAGGATGGCGATACCGCCGGCGAGCTTGATCAGCCCGGTACTGATGAAGGCGATGGTGAGCAGCGATACCAGCGTGCTGGACTGCAGCAGCATGGTGCCGCTGACGCCGAACATCAGCCCCTTGAACGGGGTCGCGGTACTGCGGGCGAGCAGTTGCTCGAGCGTGCTGCCGGCCAGCTGACGCAGGCCCTCCTCGAGGCACTGCATGCCGAACAGGAACAGCGCCAGCCCCGCGCAGAGTTCGAGCCAGCCGCTGCTGGCCCAGAACGACCAGGACAGCAGCAATACGCCCGCGAGGGGCAGGAGGATCTTGAAGAAGGAAGGTTTCAAGATGGCTTCGCGCGGATAGATGAACTGGGGAGGCGAAGCCTACTGCAGCGGCACCGCGATCGGAAGGCTCAGCGCCTGCCAGTCGCGGTGCGGATGATGCCGGTCAATTCTGTGCGTTGTAGCCGCTGGTGGTGCAGCCCAGGCAGCGTACGAAGGCTGCCTTGCCCGGCTCGACCACCAGCGCCTTGCCCGCCTCACCGACATTGCCGCCCAGCGCGGTGAACGGCAGGCTGACGACGAAAGCGGCGGCGCCCAGCACGGTCGCGCCGATCAGCAGCGGGCGGGCGATGACCAGGTCACCGATCATGGAGTAGGCCTTCGGAGCCTCGACGGTGTACATCGGATCGCCGCTGGCGTTCTGCGGGACCGATTCCGCGTGCGCCGGCATTGCCAGCAGGCCAGTGGTCAGAGCCAAGACAGCAGCGGTGGAGCGGAACAGATTCATGGTGTGGTCCTTCAGCTGTGCGAAACGCGGCAATTTTAGTTGTGGCGGCCACTATAGCAGCGGCCAGGGCCCGCGGGGCGTGAACGCCGTCAACGCGCGCGCAGTTGCGCCGCCTCAGCGTTGGCAGCGACCGCAGTAGACACTGGCGCGCTGACCGAGGCGAATCTCGCGCAATGTGCCACCGCAGTTCCTGCAGAACTCTCCGCCACGGCCATAGACGAACAGCTCCTGCTGGAAGTAACCGGGCTTGCCATCGCCACCGACGAAATCGCGCAGCGTGGTGCCACCGCGCTCGATGGCCATGGCCAGGATGCGGCGGATCTCCTCGCCGAGCTTCAGATAGCGCGCCCGCGAGATGCTGCCGGCCGGCCGCCGCGGATCGATCCCGGCGGCGAACAGCGCCTCGCTCGCATAGATGTTGCCGACGCCCACCACCACAGCGTTGTCCATGATGAACGGCTTGACCGCCATGCTGCGCCCGCGCGACAGCCGATACAGCCGGTCGCCATCGAAGTCCTCGCCCAGCGGCTCGGGCCCGAGGCTGGCCAGCAGTACATGCGCCAGCGGCTCGTCGCTCCAGAGCATCGCGCCGAAGCGCCGCGGATCGGTGTAGCGCAGGGCCTGACCGGACTCCAGCAGGATGTCGACGTGCTCATGCTTGGCCGCGGGCGATGCCGCGTCCACCAGACGCAGGCTGCCGGACATGCCGAGATGGACGATCAGCGTGCCGCTCTCGGCGCGGATCAGCAGGTACTTGGCGCGCCGCTCGACGGCCTCGATGCGCTGCCCGGACAGACGCACGTCGAGATCCTCCGGAATCGGCCAGCGCAGGCGACGATCACGCACCAGCACGCGGCTGACGCGCTGGCCGACCAGATGCGGCTCGATGCCACGGCGGGTGGTTTCGACTTCGGGAAGTTCGGGCATGGCGAGATACGGTTACAGCGAAGGGATGCCGACCTTAGCAGGCCGGCGCCGGAGCGTCAGCCCACGCCCAGTTCGCGAATGCTTTCCTTCAGGCAGACAAAGTCGTAATCCGACAGGCCGACATAGTCGAGCACCAGGCGCGAGACGCTGTCCCACTCGTGGTCCTCGGGCTGACCGCCCAGCACGCGATGACAGGCACAGATGTGTTCGGCCATCTTGAGGATCGCCAACAGCGTCTTGATCGGCGCGTCACGCCCGGAGTCGTCGGAGAACAAGGACAACGCGTTGTGGTGATTGGCGATGGCATCGCACAGGTACAGCGGCAGGTTCCACGACTTGGCGGTGAAGTAACCGACCACCGCGTGGTTGGTGCTGAGCACGCGGTTCTCGATGTCGACGATGCGCTGGCCCTCGCCGGTACTGGCGTAGGCTTCCTCCAGCACCGCCATGTAACCGGGGAAGCGCTTGAGCATCAGCGGAATGCCGCAGTTGTGGAACAGCCCCAGTGCGTAGGCCTCGTCCGGCGCCTGGTAGCCGATGCGCTTGGCCAGGGTCAGGCAGGCCATGGCCACGTCCTGCGCGCTGTCCCAGAAGCGATTGAGGGTGACGATGGTCTCGTCGCTCATCTCGCCCTTGATCGACTGGGCGTTGATCAGGTTGATCACCGAGTCGCAGCCGAGCAGGTTGACCGCCTGCTGGATGGAGGCGATGCGGTTGGTCAGGCCGAAGTACGGCGAATTGACGATCTTCAGCAGCGCGCCGGAGAGCCCCGGGTCTTGGCTGATCAACCGGGCGATGGCCTTGAGGTCGGGCACCGGCATGACCTGCTCCATCTGCAGATCGACCATGATCTGCGGCTGCGGCGGCACGCTGATGCCTTGCAGCACCCGGCGGATTTGATCGGCGGACAGTTCAACGGCCATGGCGGGACGCTCGGACAGGTAAGGCAAAGTGCTATCGGCAGGAAAGGGCGAACTTTGGCTGAGATGTGGGTCCCATTTCAAGTGACTCGCATTCGGCGAGTGTTACCGACAGACAGACGGAGGTAAGCCCATGTCCCAATCCCTCAACGGCAAACGCGTGGCCATTCTGGTGACAGACGGTTTCGAGCAGGTCGAGCTGACCGGGCCCAAGGAGGCGCTGGAAAAGGCCGGCGCAACCGCCGAGATCATCTCCGCCAAGAACGGCGAGGTGACCGGCTGGAACCACACCACCCCGGCCTCCAAGTTCCATGTCGACAACACCTTCGACAGCATACGCATGGAGGACTACGACGCCGTGCTGCTGCCCGGCGGCGTGGTCAATTCCGACACCATCCGCACCGACAAAACCGCGCAGAAGCTGGTCCGGGCGGCGGCCGATGCGAACAAGCCCATCGCGGTGATCTGCCATGGCGGCTGGCTGCTGATCTCCGCCGACCTGGTCAAGGGCAAGCGCATGACCAGCTGGCCCTCGCTCACCGACGACCTGAAGAACGCCGGTGCCGAGTGGGTCGACGAGCAGGTGGTGGTGGACGGCCAGCTCATCAGCAGCCGCAAACCCGATGACATCCCGGCATTCAGCCAGGCGCTGATCGACGCCCTGTCCGCCTGAGCGAGACAGTGGCAGCAAGCGGCGAGCGTTTTTCCGCCGACCCGGCGCGCGCCGCCTGCCGCTCGTTTAGAATGCCCGTCTTTTTTCCGGAGCCCTGCCGATGACCCTGCCCAGCCTGCGCCTCAAAGCCAACGCCGACCGCCGCCTGCGCGCGGGCCATCTGTGGGTCTACAGCAACGAGGTCGACACCGCGGCCACGCCCCTGGCCGGCTTCGCCGCAGGGGACCAGGCCGTGCTCGAAGCGGCCGGTGGCAAGCCGCTGGGCATCGTCGGGGTTTCGCCGAACAACCTGATCTGCGCGCGGCTGCTGTCGCGCGATCTCAAGCACAGCCTGGACAAGTCGCTGCTGGTGCATCGCATCCAGGTCGCGCTGTCGCTGCGTGATCGCCTGTTCGATCAGCCGTGCTACCGCCTGATCTACGGTGATTCCGACCTGCTGCCGGGCCTGGTGGTGGACCGCTTCCACGACCACCTGGTGGTGCAGCTGGCTTCGGCCACCATGGAGCGCAACAAGGATGCCGTGCTGGAAGCGCTGGTGCAGGTGCTCAAGCCGCGCGGCGTGCTGTGGAAGAACGACTCCAGCGCCCGCGATGCCGAAGGCCTTGAACGCTACGTCGATACCGCCTTCGGCGTGGTACCGGAGTGGGTCGCGCTGGAAGAGAACGGCGTGAAGTTCGAGGCGCCGGTGCTGCAGGGCCAGAAGACCGGCTGGTTCTACGATCACCGCATGAACCGTGCGCGCCTGGCGCCCTACGTCAAGGGCAAGCGCGTGCTCGACCTGTTCAGCTATATCGGTGGCTGGGGCGTGCAGGCCGCCGCCTTCGGCGCCAGCGAAGTGTTCTGTGTCGACGCCTCGGCCTTTGCCTTGGATGGTGTGGAGCGCAACGCTGCGCTCAATGGTGTGGCCGAGAAGATGACCTGCGTCGAAGGCGATGCCTTCGAGGCGATGAAGGAACTGAAGAATGCCGAAGAGCGCTTCGACGTGGTGATCACCGATCCGCCGGCGTTCATCAAGCGCAAGAAGGATCTGAAGAACGGCGAGGCCGCCTACCGCCGCCTCAACGAAACCGCCATGCGGCTACTGAACAAGGACGGCATCCTGGTCAGCGCCAGCTGTTCGATGCACCTGCCCGAGGACGACCTGCAGAACATCCTGCTCGGCAGCGCGCGCCATCTGGATCGCAACATCCAGCTGCTCGAGCGCGGCGCCCAGGGTCCGGATCACCCGGTGCATCCGGCGATCCCGGAGACCCGCTACATCAAGAGCCTGACCTGCCGCATCCTGCCCAACAGCTGATCGGCCATCCGGTTGCGCAGGGCGGCGAACCGCCCTGCGCTTCCCCTCCCTTACTCGATACCCTTGCGCTCCACACTCCACAGCAGGCTGGTACAGAGCCGGCAGAGCCGCCCATAGAAGGTGCTGCGCGCCGACTGGTCGTCCATCAGCTGGTAGCGGAACCAGGCCGTGCTCGGGCCGCGATACTCGCCGCCATTGCCAACCGGCTCGAAATGGCTGACATAGCGCCGCTCGCCCCAGAAGATCGGCACGTTGGCCCGGCTGTAGACCGGCTGCGCATTGAGGTAGGGCACGGCGATGGTGTCCGCCCCGCCGGACATGAGGAACATCGGCCCGCGCTGGTTGCGCTGCGAGGACGAGTCATGGCCGAGGCCGATGGTGTACGGCTGGATCGGCGCGGTGGCCCGGACGCGGTCGTCCCGGCCGGCCATGATCGAACCGCCGCCGCCCTGGGAGTGCCCCGAGGTCCCGACCCGCCCGGTATTGAGCACGCCGACATAGGTGCCATAGGTGCGGTTGCTCTCCTGCACCAGGTAATCCAGACAGGCGAGCATCTCCCGTCCGGTGCCGGCGTTGGAAGTTTCCGCCGCGGCGACGACGAACCCATGGCTGGCCCAGTGGGTCAGCAGTCCGGAATAGGTCGTCGGCCCGGTACCGGTGCCGTTACCCCAGAGGATGATCGGGTGCCGGACCCCGCCCTGGCCGAGCGTGCGTGGCCGATAGACACGGCAACTGGGCCCCTCGCTCTGGCTGGTGACCGCGTACGGACCGGAATTGTCGAAGCTCGAAACCGCCGGGAACGGCGCGCCGGGCGTATCGGGCAGCGGAGCGGCGATGGCGGAAACGGACAGGGCGACCAGCGCCGTGGCACTCAGGCATCCAAGTGTGAACTTGTGCATCTGCATTCCTCGTTCTTGTCATTGGTATAAGGATTCATCGCCGGTCGAACGCTGCCCTACCGCCGCGAAACGGACACCTACCGGCGACCGACCACCCGCGGGCAGCGCGCATCTGCAGAGGCGCGACAGCCAGCGAAACGGTCGGGAATGGACTGTAGCGAGCGATAATCGACCCGCCAGTCGCACGCAGGCAGAAGCGGACCAGCGGTCAAAGCGGCGAATTTCGGCGGATGCGCACCCCGGACGGCCGTTCAGGCGGCCCCGCGCGGCTAGCTCGCGGCATGCCGGCGTACCGGCAATCGTCCCGCCTGGCCCGGCTGCCGGAACGTGCGTAGAATCGGTGATATCTCGCCATTCACCACACGGCGGACCCAGAGCCCAGGCCCCACGAGCGATTACCCCGCCTCGACCCGGCCCCTTCCGAACGCGCGGTCACCCTCCGTTGCATCCGGCACAGGCGTTGCTCACCATACGCATACCTCCGATTACCTGATTAGCCGCAGGAACCGTCATGCCTGATTACCGTTCGAAAACCTCCACGCACGGCCGCAACATGGCCGGTGCCCGGGCGCTGTGGCGCGCCACCGGCATGAAGGACGAAGACTTCAAGAAGCCGATCATCGCCATCGCCAACTCCTTCACCCAGTTCGTCCCCGGCCACGTGCACCTCAAAGACATGGGCCAGCTGGTCGCCCGCGAGATCGAGAAGCACGGCGGCGTGGCCAAGGAATTCAACACCATCGCGGTCGACGACGGCATCGCCATGGGTCACGACGGCATGCTCTATTCGCTGCCGTCGCGCGAGATCATCGCCGACTCCGTGGAGTACATGGTCAATGCGCATTGCGCCGACGCCATCGTCTGCATCAGCAACTGCGACAAGATCACCCCCGGCATGCTGATGGCCGCCTTGCGCCTGAACATCCCGGTGGTGTTCGTCTCCGGCGGCCCGATGGAAGCCGGCAAGACCAAGCTGGCCAACCACGGCCTGGACCTGGTCGACGCCATGGTGGTGGCCGCCGACGATTCCTGCTCCGACGAGAAGGTCGCCGAATACGAGCGCAGCGCCTGCCCCACCTGCGGCAGCTGCTCGGGCATGTTCACCGCCAACTCGATGAACTGCCTGACCGAAGCCCTCGGCCTGTCCCTGCCGGGCAACGGCACCACACTGGCCACCCACGCCGACCGCGAGCAGCTGTTCCTGCGCGCCGGGCGTATAGCCGTCGAGCTGTGCAAGCGTTACTACCAGGACGGCGACGAGTCCGTACTGCCGCGCAACGTGGCCAGCCGCAAGGCCTTCGAGAATGCCATGACCCTGGACATCGCCATGGGCGGTTCGACCAACACCATCCTGCACCTCCTGGCCGCCGCCCAGGAAGCCGAGGTCGACTTCGACCTGCGCGACATCGACGCGCTGTCGCGCAAGGTGCCGCAGCTGTGCAAGGTGGCACCGAACATCCAGAAGTACCACATGGAAGACGTGCACCGCGCCGGCGGCATCTTTTCCATCCTCGGCGAGCTGGCCCGCGGCGGCCTGCTGCACACCGATGTTTCCACCGTGCACAGCCCGAGCATGGCCGATGCCATCGCCGAATGGGACATCACCCAGACCCAGGACGAAGCGGTACATACCTTCTTCAAGGCCGGCCCGGCGGGCATCCCGACCCAGGTCGCCTTCAGCCAGGCCACCCGCTGGCCGAGCCTGGACCTGGACCGTGCCGAAGGCTGCATCCGCAGCGTCGAGCACGCCTATTCCCAGGAAGGCGGCCTCGCCGTGCTCTACGGCAACATCGCCCTGGACGGCTGCGTGGTGAAGACTGCCGGCGTGGACGAGTCCATTCACGTGTTCGAAGGCACGGCGAAGATCTACGAAAGCCAGGACAGCGCCGTGAAAGGCATCCTCGCCGACGAGGTGAAGCCAGGCGACATCGTCATCATCCGCTACGAAGGTCCGAAGGGCGGCCCGGGCATGCAGGAAATGCTCTACCCGACCTCGTACCTGAAGTCCAAGGGCCTGGGCAAGGACTGCGCCCTGCTCACCGACGGCCGCTTCTCCGGCGGCACCTCGGGCCTGTCCATCGGCCATGCCTCGCCGGAAGCGGCCGCGGGCGGTGCCATCGGCCTGGTGCAGGACGGCGACAAGGTGCTGATCGACATCCCCAACCGCAGCATCCAGCTGCAGGTCAGCGATGAAGAACTGTCCCACCGCCGCATCGAGCAGGACAAGAAAGGCTGGAAACCCGCCCAGCCACGCGCGCGCAAGGTGACCACGGCACTCAAGGCCTACGCCCTGCTCGCCACCAGTGCCGACAAGGGCGCGGTGCGCAACAAGGCGATGCTGGACGGCTGATCACCTGTCGCAGCCGCAACAGAAAAGCCCGACCTTGTGTCGGGCTTTTTCATGCGCGCTATTCGGTAATCGCCGGCTCCAGCCGTATGCCCTCGATCTCCAACGCATTGAAACGCGGCGCCACCACCCGCCAGGCACCGCGCTCGACCTGCTCCTTGAGCGTCTCGCCGTCGAGGGTCTGCTCGTCGGCGCTGCGCAGGTGGCCGATCCAGCGCCAGCTGCCGTTCGCCTCACGCCCCAGCACCGTCACGATTCGCGGCCGCGCACCGCGTAGCAGCAGTACCTCGGGCTGGCCGTCGTCATCCAGATCGACGGCAAACAGGGCGCAGTCCCCGTCACAGCCCTGGGTCGCGATCGCCTGGGCCAAGGCGCCGTCGGCATCTTCGAGAGGCGCGCCGATCCATGGCACGGGAGCGGTGTTGGCCATGTCGTGCGCGTGTCGCCAGTTCCAGTAGTTGTCCGCGCCGTCCAGTCGCTGCAGGTCCGCCTGCAGTTGCTCCCGACGCGCGTCGGCGATGCCCGGTTGGCTCAGGCGCTGGCGCAGTTTTTCGAGATGGTCGCGACCGGGCTGTCCCAGCTGAAAGCGCAGCGCGCCGAGATCGGTGCGCTCTGCCGGCACCTGCTCGTCGAGCAGGCGCTGGTACTGATTGGCTGCGCTGAGCTGCAACGGGCTCAACGGTGGCAGATGCATGAGCAGCAACAGCGCCACCGAAACCAGCGCCAGCAGCGGGTTGCTCCGGCGCAAGCCCGCCAACCAGCCATCCCGCCGTTGCAGCACCGCCGCCATCAGCGCCAGCGCGTGCAGCAGCGCCACCAGGGTCGCCCCGAGCGCCACCACCCGATCAGGCGTGAGCCCGTACTGACCGATCCGCAGCCACAGTGCGTAAACCGCAAGACCCGCCAGAAGCGGCAGGCACAGCGAGCTGGCGTCGACCAGCACGCGCAGCGCACGCGGGTAATGCACCGCTTGCCGGCCATCCTGAACGACGCCGTTGAGCAACGCGACATGGGCGAACACCATGGCCAGCAGGATCGGCGTCGCATGGCGGGTTTCCCACAACGGCTGCAGACCGGTGAACGGCAGGCAGACCACGAAAATCAGCAGGATCAGCACCGTCAGCGGCAGCAGGAAGCGACACATCGCCTGCAGCACGTTGCGCAGCGCATCGACCACCTGGCCACGCTCGAGACCGATCCACAGCCCGATGGCGACGACCGTCGCGCTGGCCACCCAGATAAAGCCGGACGACTCGAACAGCGTTGCGAAAATCCTGATGCCGACCAGCTTGAACAGGCCGGCCCAGAGCCAGATCAGCAGCCAGAACGCCGCCAGCATCAGCAGCGCCATGAACAGCAGCAGGCCGTTGTTGATGGCGTGCCGGTACAGCGCGGCGTAGTCGACCCGCCAGCGATGATCGGCATCCCGCGCCTGGATGAAGGGCGTCAGCACATAGGCCAGGATCAGGTTGCTCCAGAGCAGCAGGGTGCCGACGGATTCACCCAGGTAATACCAGCGAGGCTGCTCGAACTGCAGCGCGAGACCGCCCGCCAGCACGGCCGGCAGCGCGGCAGCGGCAAGCACCAGGCGCCAGCGCCCGGCCTCGCACAGCCCGCCCCAGAGCAACTGCACCTGCCAGCCGCCAATCACCGTGAAGGCCAGCAGTGCCGAACACAGAATCCGCCAGCCAGCAGCGTGCGGCCAGGCCTCGCTGGCCGCCCAGAGCGCCAAACCCTGCAGCAATCCGACCGCCAGATAGACTTTCAGCGGGCGGGCTTCGCCTGTCAGTTCCATGCACGTTCCTTTTGCCGGTGATGCGCCGTCCGATCGCGGCGGGTTGCAGTGTGCGGCCCGTCCGCACGGGCCGCAATGCGAGCGCGACCGCGCGTGATCAGGTCGCCAATGCCGTGGGCTCGAGCAACCCAAGGACGTGTTCGGCAATCGCCAGACAGGCAGTCAGGCCCGGCGATTCGATGCCGAACAGGTTCACCAGCCCGGCGATGCCGTGCTGCGCCGGGCCGTCGATGCGAAAGTCCGCGGCCGCCTCGGCGGGGCCGCTGATCTTCGGGCGGATGCCGGTGTAGGCCGGTTGCAACGAAGCGTCCGGCAGCGCCGGCCAATAACGGCGAATTGCGGCGTAGAAGCCCTCGGCCCGTTCCGGCTCGATGTGATAGTCGAGTGCCTCGACCCACTGCACGTCCGGGCCGAAACGCGCCTGCCCGGCCAGATCCAGGGTCAGGTGCACGCCGAGGCCGCCGGGCTCGGGCAGCGGATAGACCAGATGGCGAAACGGCGTGCGCCCGCTCAGGCTGAAGTAGCTGCCCTTGGCGAAGAACTGCCGCGGCCGCGCCGCCGGGCCCAACCCGGCGGTGCGCGCGGCGAGGATGGGCGCGCCATGTCCGGCGCAATTCACCACGGTGCGGGCCAGCAACTGCAGCGGGTCGGCACCGCCCACCTCGACCTGCAAGCCCGCGCTGCCGACGGTGATCGCCGTTACCGGCGCGTTCAGTGCCAGCACCGCGCCGTGGCGCTCGGCATCGCCCAGCAGTGCCAGCATCAGCGCGTGGCTGTCGATGATGCCGGTGCTTGGCGAAAGCAGCCCTGCCACCGCCTGTACTTCCGGCTCCAGCGCCAGCACCTCGCGCCCATCGAGGTACTGCAGGTCGTCGACCCCATTGGCCAGCGCGTGCCGCCGCAGTTGTTCCAGCGCAGCGATCTGGGCCTCGTCGGTGGCGACGATCAGCTTGCCGCAACGTCGATGGGCCACGCCGTGGCTGTTACAGAAATCGTAGAGCTGGCGACGCCCGGCCACGCACAACCGGCCCTTGAGCGAGCCCTGCGGGTAGTAGATGCCGGCGTGGATGACTTCGCTGTTGCGCGCGCTGGTGGCGGTGCCAAAGGCCGCCTCGGCTTCCAGTATCAGCACCTCGCGACCGGCCAGCGCCAGCGCACGCGCCACCGCCAGCCCGACCACTCCCGCACCCACCACCACGCAATCCACCCGATCCATGCCAGACTCCTCGACCCGAACAGCCCAAGCCTGCCGCAACCACAGCGGTCGGCCAAGGGTCGGATGACCTGACAAAGCAGTTAAAGGGAACACCGACATGCGCATCGGCCTGATCTCCGACACCCACGGTCTGCTCCGCCCCGAGGCAGTGGCGGCGCTGCAGGGCTGCGCACAGATCATTCACGCCGGCGATATCGGCAAACCGCAGGTGCTCGACGGGCTGCGCGTCATCGCGCCGCTGGAGGCGATCCGCGGCAATATCGATACGGCCGACTGGGCGCAGGTGCTGCCCGAACGCCTCGACCTGCGCATCGGGGGTCTCACCCTGCACGTGCTGCACGACCTCAAGCAGCTGGATATCGACCCGCTTGCCGCCGGCGTCGACGTGGTGATCGCCGGCCACTCGCACAAACCGAAGGTCGAGCGGCGCGATGGCGTGCTCTACGTGAACCCGGGCAGCGCCGGTCCGCGACGCTTCAGCCTGCCGATCAGCCTGGCACTGCTGGAGCTGAACGACGGCCAGGCGCAGGTGGAGCTGATCAGCCTCAGCTGACGCCCATGTAGCGATCGGCGCGGTGATTGATCGCCAGCACCAGATTCAGCGCCACGGCGCCGAGCACCGACAGCAGCACCTTGTCCACCGGTACGACGAACACCGCGGCCATGACGATCAGCGCGTCGATGCCCATCTGGAAGGTACCGGCGCGCAGGCCGAAACGCTCCTGCAGGAACAACGCGAGGATGTTCACCCCGCCAAGACTGGCGCGATGGCGGAACAGGATCAGCAGGCCGATGCCGATGGCGAAACCACCGAACACTGCGGCGTAAACCACGTTCAGCTCGGCGAAGCGCACCCACTGTGGGGTCAGCTCGGCGAACAGCGAGACCAGCCCCACTGCGCAGACGGTGCGCAGGGTGAACTTCCAGCCCATGCGCCAGATCGCCAGTGCATAGAACGGCAAGTTGAGCAGGAAGAACACCGGGCCGAACGACCAGCCGGCCAGGTACTTGAGCAGAAAGGCCAGCCCAACGGTGCCGCCGGTGAGCAGCCCGGCGTGGCTGTAGAAGGCGATGCCAAGGGCGACCAGCGCGGTGCCGGTGAGCAGCGCCAGAGCGTCCTCCCACAGCGGGTGACGAACGAAGATCGCCGATACGCGCTCGGCTTGCGGCACGTCGGATTCGCGGGTTTGCATCGGCTGGGTCTCGAAAACGGTTGTTGCGAAGGATAGAAGCTGGGCAGGCGGAAGGACTTGGCGCCGATCAAGCGAAGACGGCGCCGATCAGCGCCGTTGCCAGGTCTCGAACCGATACGCAGGCGCCTCGCCCTCGGCCGGATGCGGCTGGCTGTCGATGCACTGCCATTCGTGCTCGTCGAATACCGGGAAGAAGGCATCGCCCTCGGGCTGCGCGTCGATCCGTGTCAGGTAAAGCCGCTGCGCCTGCCCCAACGCCTGAGCGTACAGCTGCGCACCGCCGATCAGCATCAGCTCGGCGACGCCCTGCTCGCGCGCCCACTGCTCGGCACGCACCAGCGCGGCATCCAGATCGGTGAAGGTTTCCGCGCCGTCGAGCTGCAGATCGGCCTGGCGACTGACCACCAGGTTGAGCCGCCCCGGCAGCGGGCGGCCGAGCGAGTCCCAGGTCTTGCGACCCATGATGATCGGCTTGCCAAGGGTCATGGCCTTGAAATGCCTGAGATCGGCGGGCAGATGCCAGGGCATGCGGTTGTCGAGGCCGATCACGCGGTTCTGCGCGAGGGCGGCGATCATGGCGAGGGGAAGGCGGGTCTGATTCATGGCGGCGAGAATACCAGAGCGGCCCCGATTCCCGCAGCGCCAGCCGTTCGTCGGCTTAACCGTTTTGCAACGCAAGGGGCAACGCAGCGTCAACGTCCGGTCATGCAAGTGGCGCAGGCTGGGACATCCAAACCGAGGAGATGCCGAAATGGCCCGCAAGACCACCGCTTCCCTTCGCCGCTGGCTCACCGCCTGCACCCTGTTGCTACCGCTCGCCGGCTTCGCTACGCCGGATGAACACGCCGCGAAACACCAGGCTGCGCGGGGCGAGCCGACCCCGCTGGTGATCGCCCATCGCGGCGCCAGCGGCTATGTACCGGAGCACACCCTGGCCGCCTATGCCCTGGCCGTTTTCCAGGGCGCCGACTACATCGAGCCGGACCTGGTGATGACCCGTGACGGCCATATCGTCGCCCGCCACGACAACGAGCTGGGCCTGACCACCGATGTCGCCCAGCGCCCCGAGTTTGCCGATCGCAAGCGCACCCAGCAGGTCGACGGCGTCACCCTCACCGGCTGGTTCAGCGAAGACTTCACCCTCGCCGAGCTGAAGACCCTGCGCGCCATCGAGCGCATCCCGGATATCCGCCCGGGCAATGCCCGCATGGACGGCAGCCTGGAAATCCCGACCCTGCAGGAGATCATCGACCTGGTGAAAACACTGCAGCTCAGCCAGGGCCGGCGCATCGGTCTGTACCCGGAAACCAAGCATCCGACGCATTTCCAGCAGCTCGGCCTGGCCATGGAGAAGCCGCTGGTGCGCATCCTCACCCGCAACGGCTACGTCGGGCGCCACGCGCCGGTGTCTATCCAGTCGTTCGAGGTGGACAACCTCAAGACCCTCAGCCGCCTGACCCAGCTGCGCCTGGTGCAGCTGTTCAGCTCCGGCCAGCCGTATGACCAGCAGGTGCGCGGGACCAAGCTGACCTACGCGCAGATGGCCACCCCCGCCGGGCTCAAGGCCATCTCCCGCTACGCCGCCGGCGTCGGCCCGGAGAAGAGCTACATCATTCCGCGTGACGGCAACGGCAATCTGGGCACGCCGACCGGCTTCGTCGCCGCCGCCCATGCGGTCGGGCTCAAGGTCCACCCGTACACCTTCCGCGCAGAAAACGCCTTCCTCCCGGCCAACCTGCGCAGCAGCGACAAGCGCCACGAGCGCGGCGACAGCGAAGCGGAGATCCGCGCCTTCCTCGATGCCGGCATCGATGGCCTGTTCATCGACCAGCCGGATATCGCCGTGCGCCTGCGCAACGCCGACTGACGACCACAGCGGGGAGCCGCAACGGCTCCCCGTTTCCCCGTTCCGCGCGGCAGCGGTTATCCTCAGGGCTCGACCCGCCAGCGAGAAGCCGCGTGACCGTCCGCCCCTCTCCCGATCTCACTCCGCTCGACCGAATCTGGCTGACCGAAGCCGTGCGCCTGCGCGAAGAGCATGCCGGGCCGCTGGACGACGACGAGGCCAACCGCCAGGCCCGTACCCAGGGCGGCGATCTGCCGACGCTGATCGAGCGCCGCGCGCTCTGGCTGGCGCACCGTGACGGGCTCATCGAGGCGCTCCGGCACTGGCGTCAGGGCGCCCGCCTGGGCGCGCTCGCGCTGATCCTGCTGGCGCTCTTCACCGGTGCCGGGCTGGCCTTCGCCGCGCTCGGCGACGGGCAGCGACCGGTCAACGTGTTCTGGGCGCTGGGCAGCCTGCTCGGGCTGAACCTGCTGACCCTGCTCGGCTGGCTGCTCGGCCTGCTGCTGACCGGTGACAGCAGCGGCGCGCTGGGGCGGCTGTGGCTCTGGCTGAGCGAAAAGCTCGCCCGTGATGCCCGCGCCGCGCAGTTGGCCCCAGCCCTGCTGAGCGTGCTGCATCAGCGCCGACTCGGCCGCTGGTTGCTGGGAACAGGCGTGCACGCCCTATGGCTGCTGGCGATGGCCAGCGCCCTGCTCACCCTCCTCGCCCTGCTGGCGACCCGCCGCTACGGCTTCGTCTGGGAAACCACCATCCTTGGTGAGAACGCCTTCGTCGGCCTGACTCAGGCCCTCGGCGCGTTGCCGGCCCTGCTCGGCTTCAGCGTGCCGGATGTCGAGCAGATCCGCGCCAGCGGCGCACTCGCCGGCGATCTGGACGGCGCCCGGCAACGCTGGGCCGGCTGGCTGGTCGGCGTGCTGCTGGTCTACGGCCTGCTGCCGCGACTGCTGCTGGCGAGCCTCTGTCTGTGGCGCTGGCGGCGTGGGCGGGCTGCGCTGACCCTCGATCTGAACCTGCCGGCCTACCGCCTGCTGCGCGAACGCCTGCAGCCACCCAGCGAGCGCCTCGGCATCCGTGATGCGGCGCCCGCCCAACTACACGCACCGACTGCCGGCGCTCAGCTCGATGGCAGCGCTGGCGCCGTGCTGGTGGCCATCGAACTGGACGGCAGCCGCCCGTGGCCGCCGGCTCTGTCCAAGGGTATCGCCGATGCCGGCATCCTCGACGACCGCGAGGGGCGCCGACGGCTGCTCGATCAACTGACCCGCTTTCCGCCGGCACGCCTGGCCGTCGCCTGTGATCCGCGACGCTCACCCGACCGCGGCACCCTGGCGCTGATCGGCGAGCTGTCGCGCTGCGCGGCGGCGACTCGCGTCTGGCTGCTGCAGGCACCCCCGGGCGAGGCGCTGGACAGCGCGCGCCTGGAAGACTGGCACCAGGCGCTGGATACCCTGGGGCTGGCGCATTCGAGCTGCGCCCCGCTGCGCTGGCTGGAGACAGGCCATGACTGAAGCGCTGAAACTGGCCGTGGTCGGCCATACCAATGTCGGCAAGACCTCGCTGCTGCGCACCCTGACCCGCGACATCGGCTTCGGTGAGGTCTCGCACCGGCCGAGCACCACCCGCCACGTCGAGGGTGCGCGGCTGTCGGTGGACGGCGAGCCGCTGCTGGAGCTTTACGACACCCCCGGCCTGGAAGATGCCATCGCCCTGCTCGACTACCTCGAACGGCTGGAGCGCCCCGGTGAGCGCCTCGACGGCCCGGCACGCACCGCGCGCTTTCTCGACGGCAGCGAGGCACGCCAGCGCTTCGAGCAGGAAGCCAAGGTGCTGCGTCAGCTGCTGGCCAGCGACGCCGGGCTCTACGTGATCGACGCCCGTGAGCCGGTGCTGGCCAAGTACAAGGACGAGCTGGCGGTGCTCGCCGGCTGCGGCAAGCCGCTGTTGCCGGTGCTCAACTTCGTCGCCCAGCCGGGGCACCGCGACGAGGAATGGCGTCAGGCCCTGGCCCGCCTCGGCCTGCATGCGCTGGTGCGCTTCGACAGCGTGGCGCCACCGGTGGATGGTGAGCGCCGGCTGTACGAAAGCCTGGCGCTGCTGCTGGAACAGGCGCGGCCCAAACTGCAGCGGCTGATCGAGGACCACGAGGCCCAGGCTGCTGCACGTCTGGCCAGCGGCCAGCGGTTGATCGCCGAGCTGCTGGTGGATGTCGCCGCCTGCCGACGCAGCGTGGCCGCACAGCCGGAACTGGAGCGCGGCGCCATTCGTGAATTGCACGATGCCGTGCGCCGCCGCGAGCAGCGCTGCGTCGAGGCGCTGCTGCGCCTGTATGCCTTTCGCCAGGACGATGCGGCGGCCAGTGATCTGCCGCTGCTCGACGGGCGCTGGGGCGACGACCTGTTCAACCCCGAGACCCTCAAGCAGCTGGGCGTGAAGATCGGCGGCGGCATGGCCGCAGGTGCCGCGGCCGGTGCCGGCGTCGACCTGATGGTCGGCGGCATCACCCTCGGCGCAGCGGCGCTGCTCGGCGCCATCGCCGGCGGCGGCGCGCAGACCGCGCGGCACTATGGCAATCGCCTGCTCGGCAAGCTCAAGGGGCAGCGCGAGCTGAGCGTCGACGACGCCGTACTGCGCCTGCTCGCCCTGCGCCAGCGTCAACTGCTGGCCGTGCTCGCGACTCGGGGGCACGCCGCCACCGAGGCGATCCGCCTGGCCACGCCACAGGATCAGGGCTGGCGCGAGGGAAAGCTGCCCGAAGCCCTGCAACGCTGTCGCGCGCATCCCGAGTGGTCCTCGCTCAACCCCGGCGCCCGCCTGCAGGACGGCGAGCGCCAGACGGCGCTTGACGAGCTGCAGACCGAACTGCGGCGGGGCTGACCAGCCTGCCGCTTCACCATGCCTGCACGCTAGGCACGGGCCGGCGCACCATCGCCGGCCGTGCTCGGCGCCGGCTGGCGGCCGATGCCCAGGGTGCACAGCGTTGCCAGCATGATCAGCAACCCACCCGCCCAGCCCATCGGCCCCAGCCGCTCACCCAGCCAGAGACCTGCGATGATCGCGCCGAACAGCGGTTCGGAGCCCATCAGCAGCGACACCCGCGTTGCGCTGCTGCGCCCCAGCGCGCGGTTCTGCGCAAACATGGCGAACAGCGTGGCGAACAGCACCAGATACAGCGTGCCGAACCAGAAACCCGGCTCCACCGGCAGCGCCGGCAGTCCGCCCGGCAGCGACACGGCGAGCAGGATGCAGCCCGCCGCAACGACTCCACTCTGCACCGCAGTCAACGCCAGTGCCGGGATTTCCCGGCCGGCCGTCAATCGCCGAGTCAGGCAGACCAGCACCGCGCGCAGCAACGCGGCGGCCAGCATCAGCGCATCGCCGAGATTGAGCGACAGCTGCGGCCCGCCGGTCAGCAGCCAGACGCCCGCCAGCGACAGCGCGCAGGCGAGGAACAGCGTGTTGTGCGGCCGCTGGCGCAGCAGCAGCCATTCCATGAACGGTGTGATCACCACGCACAGGCTGATCAGAAACGCCGCATTGCTGGCGCTGGTCAGCATCACGCCCCAGGTCTCGCAGAGAAAGATCGCCAGCATCACCAGCCCCAGCGGCAGGCCGGGGCGCAGCGCCCGGCGACCGGCGCCGCGCAGTTGCGGCAGCAGCAGGACAAAGGTCAGGCCGAAGCGGATCGCCAGAAAACCCAGCACCGGGTAGAACAGCAGCGCCTGCTTGGCCACCGCATAGCTGCTGCCCCAGATCAGCGCCACCGTCAGCAGCATGCCATCGGCCAGCCACAGCCCCTGTCTCAACGTGCCTTTCATGTTCGAATCCCCGCACCAATCAGGCGCTGATTGTCGGGCCTGTCGCGGCAGTCGATAATCCAGCGAAACAGCACAGGACCTGTTCCGCATGGGAACGAATGACAGCGCAGCCCTGCTGCCCTCCATGGCCGTGTTCGTGCGGGTGGTCGAGGCCGGCAGCTTCTCCGGCGCCGCGCGCCTGCTGGGCAGCACACCGTCGGCGGTGAGCCGCCAGGTAGCACGGCTGGAGCAGGCCCTGGCGCTGCGCCTGCTGGAACGCACCACACGCCAGCTGCGGCTGAACGAGGCCGGGGCGGAGTTCTACCAGCATTGCCGGGACATGCTCGATGCGGCCGATGCTGCCGTCGCCATCGGCGAGCGGCTGATGCGCAGCCCGCGCGGGCTGGTGCGCCTGAGCGTGCCGAAGGCCTATGGCAAGTTCGTCGTCGGACCGGCGATGCCGGCCTTTCTCCAGCGCTACCCCGAGGTCGATGTGCAGCTGCGGATCAGCGACCAGAGCCCGGACCTGATCGAGGACGGTTTCGACCTGCTGGTGCAGGTCACCGACAATCCACCCGAAGGCCTGGCCGGCAAGCCGCTCGGGACGGTGCGCCAACTGCTCTGCGCCAGCCCCGACTACCTGCAGCGCCACGGCGAGCCGCAACATCCGCAGGACCTGCTGCGCCACAGCTGCCTGTATCTGGGGGAAACGGCGGGAGACAATCGCTGGCACCTGCGCCGCGGCGAGCAACAGGAAACGGTGACGGTGCGCGGTCGCTACATCAGCAACCACAGCGAGGCCCGGTTACTGGTGGCGCTGGCAGGCCTGGGCATCACCTGCCTGCCGCATTTCACCGCTGCCCAGGCGCTGGCCGACGGGCAGCTGCGCGAAGTGCTGCCGCAGTGGCGCTACACCGGCTCCTACCAGGGCGCGGCCTGGCTGCTATGGCGACAGAATCACCACCTGCCGCCGAAGACACGTGCGCTGATCGACTATCTGAGCGAGGCATTGATAGCCAGCTGAGCGCAACGCGCATCCGCAGACAGTGGGCTGGCGCCCACCGCTACCGGCGCGCCTGTCAGCGCTCCTTGGTGCCTTCCACTTCCTCGGCCATGCGTGCCAGGCCGAGGTGGCGCACGTCGGTGCCGCGCACCAGGTAGATCACCAGTTCGGCGATGTTGCGTGCGTGGTCGCCGATGCGCTCCAGCGAGCGCAACGCCCAGATCACGCTGAGCACGCGGGAGATCGAGCGCGGGTCTTCCATCATGTAGGTGACCAGCTCGCGCAGGGCGGTCTTGTACTCGCGGTCGACGGTCTTGTCGTACTGCGCCACCGACAGCGCGAGGTCCGCATCGAAGCGGGCGAAGGCGTCCAGCGACTCCTGCACCATCTTGCGCACCTGGTCGCCGATATGGCGCACCTCGACGTAGCCCTTGGGCGACTCGCCTTCCTCGCACAGCTGGATGGCACGGCGGGCGATCTTGGTCGCCTCGTCACCGATGCGCTCGAGGTCGATCACCGACTTGGAAATGCTGATGATCAAACGCAGGTCGGAGGCCGCTGGCTGACGGCGGGCGAGAATGCGCACGCACTCCTCGTCGATGTTGCGCTCCATCTGGTTGATCTGGTCGTCCACCTCGCGCACCTGCTGGGCGAGGCCCGAATCGGCCTGAATCAGCGCGGTGACCGCGTCGTTGACCTGCTTCTCCACCAGCCCGCCCATGGCCAGCAGGTGGCTGCGCACCTCCTCCAGCTCGGCGTTGAACTGCTGGGAAATGTGTTGGGTGTGGCTGTCTTTGCTGATCATCATCGAGCCCTTGCGAAACTGTGGTTCTCTCGCCGGACGAGCCGGCCCTTGGCAAAGCGTGCTGCGCTAGGAGGCGGCGCGCAAAACGAGTACGGCAAGCGCCGCCGACAACGCGCAGCGCGGTTTGCCATGGCCGGCTAGCCGTAGCGGCCGGTGATGTAGTCTTCGGTCTGCTTCTTGGCCGGGTTGGTGAACAGCGTATCGGTGTCGCCGTACTCGATCAGTTTGCCCATGTACATGAACGCGGTGTAGTCGGAAACCCGCGCGGCCTGCTGCATGTTGTGGGTGACGATGACGATGGTGTACTTGGACTTGAGCTCGTAGATCAGCTCCTCGACCTTCAGCGAAGAAATCGGGTCGAGGGCCGAGCTCGGTTCGTCGAGCAGCAGCACTTCCGGCTGCACGGCGATGGTACGGGCGATCACCAGACGCTGCTGCTGGCCACCGGAGAGGCCGAGTGCCGACTCGTGCAGACGATCCTTCACTTCCTCCCACAGCGCCGCGCCCTTGAGCGCCCATTCGACGGTTTCGTCGAGCACGCGCTTCTGCTTGATGCCCTGGATGCGCAGGCCGTAGACCACGTTCTCGTAGATGCTCTTGGGGAACGGGTTGGGCTTCTGGAACACCATGCCGACGCGGCGGCGCAGGTCGGCCACATCCACACCCTTCTGGTAGATGTTCTGCCCGTCGAGGTTGATGGCACCTTCGATGCGGCAGCCGTCGACCAGGTCGTTCATGCGGTTGAAGCAGCGCAGCAGGGTCGACTTGCCGCAGCCGGACGGGCCGATGAAGGCGGTCACGCGCTGGCGCGGAATGTTCATGCTGACGTTGTGCAACGCCTGCTTCTGGCCGTAGAACAGGCTGAGGTCGGGCACCTCGATGGCGACCTGCTCGTTGGCCAGGCTCAGGCTGCGCTTGTCGCGGCCCAGGGCCGAGATGTCGATCGAATGGGTGGTGGTTTGCATGTGCTCGCTCCGTTTGCAGCCTCGGGCTGCAAGCTACAGGCCGCCATCCGCGACGGGTGCTTCCCTCGGAAGCCCACGATGCGGCTGGCGGCGCCAATCAATGATCCAGCGCCTTGTATTTTTCGCGCAGGTGGTTGCGGATGTAGATCGCGCTGAAGTTGAGCGTGGCGATCACCAGTACCAGCAGCAGCGCGGTGGCGTAGACCAGCGGCCGCGCCGCCTCGACGTTGGGGCTCTGGAAGCCGACGTCGTAAATGTGGAAGCCCAGGTGCATGATCTTCTGATCCAGATGCAGATAGGGGTAGTTGCCGTTGAGCGGCAGGTTCGGCGCCAGCTTGACCACGCCGACCAGCATCAGCGGCGCCACTTCGCCGGCGGCACGCGCCACAGCGAGGATCAGGCCGGTCATCATCGCCGGGCTGGCCATCGGCAGCACCACCTTCCACAACGTCTCGGACTTGGTCGCGCCGAGAGCCAGAGAGCCTTCACGGATCATCCGGGGGATGCGCGCCAGGCCTTCCTCGGTGGCGACGATTACCACCGGCAGGGTGAGGATGGCCAGGGTCAGCGAGGCCCACATCAGGCCCGGCGTGCCGAACACCGGCGCCGGTGCGGCTTCGGGATAGAACAGCCGATCCAGCGATCCGCCCAGCACGTAGACGAAGAAGCCCAGACCGAACACGCCATAGACGATCGACGGCACGCCAGCGAGGTTGTTCACCGCGATGCGGATGATCCGGGTGAGCAGGCCCTGCTTGGCATATTCGCGCAGGTAGACCGCGGCGATCACACCGAAGGGGGTGACGATCACCGCCATGATCAGGGTCATCAGCACGGTGCCGAAGATCGCCGGGAACACGCCGCCTTCGGTGTTCGCCTCACGCGGCTCGTCGCTGACGAACTCCCACAGCTTGGCGAAGTAGAACATCAGCTTCTGCGGCGTCGACATGGCATTGGGCTGGAACGCCCGCACCACCTTGCCGAGGGTGATCTCCTGCTCGCGGCCGTCGGCGGTGCGCACGGTGATGCTGTCGCGGTTGAACTGCTGCTGCAGCGCCACCAGCTTGTCTTCCAGCACCCGGTACTCGGCATCCCACTGGGCGCGCTCGGCGTCCAGATCGGCCTGGGCGGCCGCATCCAGACGGTCGTCCAGCTCCAGCTTGCGGGTCTTCAGACGCAGGCGTTCGAGGCCATGGTTGATGCGGCCGATCTCCACCTTCTCGATGCGCGAGATCTGCGCATGCAGCTGGTCGACCCGATCGATCCGACGCTGCAGCTCGCCCCAGGCGGCATCGCCTTCGGCGACCAGCTGGCCGGCTTCCTTGACGTTGAGCAGATAGCCGTAGAAGTTGCCCCACTCGCGACGCTCCAGCACCACCAGCTCGGCCGGCTTGCGCTGGTTGCTCAGCCATTCGCCGATCACCCAGGAGAAGTCCGCGCCGTACACCTCGCGGTTACCGACCTTGAGCAGCTCGCGGGTCATGAACTCGCCGCCCTCGACATTCACCGGCAGCCCGCTGGCAGCCAGGCGCGCCCGTGGCACTTCCTCGGCCTGCACCACCTCGCCGGCCAGCACGCGCATTTCCGCGCCGGGCATGCTGTAGTCGGCGACGATCACGTCGGCCGGCCAGAAGTGCGCCAGACCGCGCACGGCGATGATCGCCAGCAGCCCCAGGGTCATGATCACGGCGATGGACACCGCGCCGGCGTTCATCCAGATCCAGGGCGTGCCGCTCTTGACCCAGCTGTTCAACGAATCCTTTTTCACGGATCGATACCTTTTGGCGAAATCGGGTTACAGGCTGGCGTACTTGCCGCGCAGGCGCTGGCGAATCAGCTCGGCCAGGGTGTTCATCACGAAGGTGAACATCAGCAGGACGAGCGCGGCGAGGAACAGCACGCGGTAATGGGTGCCACCCACCTCGGATTCGGGCATTTCCACCGCGACGTTGGCGGCCAGGGTGCGCATGCCTTCGAAGATGTTGGCTTCCATGATCGGCGTGTTGCCGGTGGCCATCAGCACGATCATGGTCTCGCCCACGGCACGGCCCATGCCGATCATCAGCGCCGAGAAGATGCCGGGGCTGGCGGTCAGCAGCACCACGCGGGTCAGCGTCTGCCAGGGCGTTGCACCGAGGGCCAGGGAGCCCAGGGTGAGGCTGCGCGGCACACTGAACACGGCGTCCTCGGCGATCGAGTAGATGGTCGGGATCACCGCGAAGCCCATCGCCAGGCCGATCACCAGGGCGTTGCGCTGGTCGAACGGGATACCCATGTCGTTGGACAGCCACAGGCGCATGTCACCGCCGAAGAACCAGTTCTCCAGGTGCCCGCTGATCTCCAGCGAGCCGAAGCCCACCAGCAGGATCACCGGGATCAGCAGCACCGCTTCCCAGCCTTCCGGGATCGCCAGGCGCACGCTTTGCGGCAGGCGGCTCCAGGTCCAGGCGGCGAAGAGGATGCCCACCGGCATCAGCAGCAGCAGGGCGAAGATGCCCGGCAGGTGGTTCTCCAGGAACGGCGCGAGAAACAGGCCGGCGAAGAAGCCGAGAATCACCGTCGGCAGCGCCTCCATCAGCTCGATCACCGGCTTGACCTTGCGGCGCAGCGACGGCGCCATGAAGTAGGCGGTATAGAACGCCGCGCAGATGGCCAGCGGGGCCGCCAGCAGCATGGCGTAGAAGGCTGCCTTGAGCGTGCCGAAGGCCAGCGGCGCGAGGCTCAGCTTGGGTTCGAAATCGCTGTTGGCGGAGGTGGACTGCCAGACGTAATCGGGCTCCGGATAGCTCTCGTACCAGACCTTGCCCCACAGCGCGCTCCAGGAAATCTCCGGGTGCGGGTTGTCGATGACGAAGCGCTGCAGCCCCTGCGCCGACTCCAGCAGCAGACGTGTGGCGCGCGGCGACATGGCCGCCAGCGCGGCGCCATCGGCGACCTGCTCCTTGAGCAGCGTGCGGTGTGCGGTGCTGTGGAAGATGCCGACACTGCCGCTGTCGTCCAGGGCGAGGAAGCCCTTGCGGCGCTCCTCCGGGAGGATCTGGCGGACCGGGCTGCTGCCCAGCTTGAAGTTGCGCACGTTCTTCAGTTCGGCCTGGCCATCGGCCGCACGCACCATGAACCACTGGCCGATGCTGCCCCTGGAGTCGCCCACCATCAGCGAGATGCCGCCCAGCAGCGGGCTGACGCTGGTGATCTCGCTGCCGTCGCCGACCAGCTTGTAACGACCGTTGAGCTGCTTGCGGCGCAGGTCGAAGACATCCGCGCTGGCCTTGCCGCTGATCGCGTAAAGCCACATGTGCCGCGGGTCGATCAGCAGCTGACGGATCGGCTCGGCCAGCTGCGGCAGGTTCAGGCGCTCCTGCTCAAGCGTGACCTCGCCGGTCAGCAGGTTCTCGCTGCTGGCGATGCGCTGGGCATGCAGCGCGCTGCCGGTGGCGCCGGCGACCAGCAGGGTCTTGCCGTTCAGGCTGATGGCGGCACGCTCGATGGGGCGGCCTTCCGGATCGAGCTCAAGCGGCGCCTCGCCGAAGGGATAGGCGAGCTCGGGGGTGATGGTCTTCTGGTTGTTCGGGTAGGTGACCTTGTAGTTGTGCTCCAGCACCAGGGCCTGGCCATTGTCCAGACCGAGCACCAGCCGGCGGGTGCCGGGGGTGTCCTGGCCCACCGAGACGATGCGGCTGCCTTCCGGCAGCGGCAGGGGCTTGCTCGTCAGCAGCGCACCGTCGCGCAGGCTGAAGAAACGCGCCTGGCCGTCCTCGCCCAGACGCAGGGCGACCTGGTTCTGCTCTTCGATGGCCAGCAGCAGCGGCTTGCCGGCATCGGCCAGCCAGGCCGGCTGCTGAGCCTTGCGGGCCTCCAGCTCGGCGCCCTGGAACATCGGCAGCACGACCTGCGCCAGATAGAAGAAGATCAGGGTGATGGCGCCCAGCACGGCCAGGCCGCCGATGGACACGTACCAGCGCGCCAGGTGGTCTTTCAGCGCGCGTATGCGCCGCTTGCGCTGCAGTGCCGGCGTGTTGAAGTCCAGCCGTTGCACATCGGAATTCGCGGTCATGTTGTCCATGTCGTTCATGCCAGGCTCCTGGGCCGAGCGGCCCTTCGGGGCGCCTAATCTAATAAAGCCGTGTGACAGAAAAGTTACAGCCAGGTGACGCGACGATGCCCGCCAGCGCGTTCAGCGTGGCGGGCATCTGCGCAAGGTCGGCGCAGTGGGCGCCGGCCGTTACGCGGGTCTTACAGACCCAGCTCCTGCATGGTCTTGTCGACCACCTTCTTCGGCAGCGGGATGTAGCCGTCCTTGACCACGACGTCCTGGCCCTGCTTGGAAAGCACCAGCTTGAGGAACTCGGCGTCGATCGGGCTCAGCGGCTTGTTCGGCGCCTTGTTGACGTAGACGTAGAAGAAGCGAGCCAGCGGGAATTTCCCGGCCAGGGCGTTCTCTTCGCTCGCCTCGAAGGCTTCGCCGCCCTTGGACAGCGGTACGGCGCGCACGCTGGAGGTCTTGTAGCCGATGCCCGAGTAACCGATGGCGTTCAGGGTGCTGGAGATGGACTGCACCACCGAGGCCGAACCCGGCTGCTCGTTGACGTTGGACTTGAAGTCGCCTTTACACAGGGCTTCTTCCTTGAAGTAGCCGTAGGTACCGGATACCGAGTTGCGGCCGAACAGCTGGATCGGCTTGGCAGCCCACTCGCCGGTCATGCCCAGGTCGCCCCAGGTCTTGATGTCCTTCTCGCCACCGCACAGGCGGGTGCTGGAGAAGATGGCGTCGACCTGCTCGATGTCCAGGGACTTGATCGGGTTGTCCTTGTGCACGAACACCGCCAGGGCGTCGATGGCCACCGGTACGGCGGTCGGCTTGTAGCCGTACTTCTCTTCGAAGGCCTGGATCTCGTTGTCCTTCATGGGGCGGCTCATCGGGCCCATGTTGGCGGTGCCTTCGGTCAGCGCGGGCGGCGCGGTGGAGGAACCGGCGGCCTGGATCTGAATGTTGACGTTCGGGTAGCTGCGCTTGAACTCTTCGGCCCAGAGCGTCATCAGGTTGGCCAGCGAGTCGGAACCGACGCTGGACAGGTTGCCGGAAACGCCAGAGGTCTTCTGGTAGCTCGGCAGTGCCGGGTCTACTGCAGCGACTGCGCTTGCGGCGCCCACGCCAGCGGCTACGAAGGTGAGGGCCGCCATCAAACGATTCAGTTTCATACCTTGCTCCTAGCAGGTGTGTGCTCGAGTGTGTTGGAACGGGGGCCAGTATCTGCAGGCCGTGTGAACACTCTATGAAGCAAGTGTGACAATCTGATTACGAACCGGCCCATTGACCCAGCGCGGTCGCTGTACGTCTGCACTGCCGCTATACTCGGCGCCGTCGCCCGCGCTAGCGCGGGCATTTCGCGCCAGAACAACAAACGCGCCGCGAGTCCGACCGATGAAAGAATACGAACAGGAAGATCCGATTCCCCAGGGCGACCTGGCCCTGCAGCTCACCGCATTGCCGCGCGAAACCAACGGGTTCGGCGATATCTACGGCGGCTGGCTGGTGTCGCAGATGGACCTGGCCGGTACCGCGATGGCCAGCCGCGTGGCGGCCGGCCGCGTGGCCACGGTGTCCATCGATCGGATGGCCTTCATGGTGCCGGTGGCCGTCGGCGCGCAGCTGTCCTTCTATACCCAGACGCTGGAAGTCGGGCGCAGCTCGATCCGCATGCTGGTGGAAGTCTGGAGCGACGACCCGCTGTCCAGCGAATGGCGCAAGGTCACCGAGGCGGTGTTCGTCTTCGTCGCCATCGACGGCAGCGGCCGCACCCGTTCGGTCCCGCCGCGCCGCTGAGGTTGGCCAGCTAGTCGCGGCGCGCCTGCCCGGGGGCGACCGCGAAGCGGTTCTTGCCGGTCGTCTTGGCCTGGTACAGCGCCATGTCGGCGTTGTGATAGAGCTGCTCGGCCTGCTGACCATCCTGCAGCGTGGCCACGCCGATGCTGACCCCCACGCGCGACGCCGGATCGCGCGGATGCCTGACCTCCAGCGCCGCCAGCGCGGCCACCAGCTGCCGCGCGATGCGTTGCGCCGCCGCGTTGTCGCAGTTGTACAGCAGCAGCGCGAACTCCTCGCCACCGACCCGCGCAGCCTGATCCAACGGCCGTCGGGCGAACTTTGCCACCAGCTCGCCGAATGAACGGATCAGCGCATCGCCGGCCGGATGGCCGAAGGTATCGTTGTAGGCCTTGAAATCATCCAGATCGAGCAACAGCAGGCTCAGCGGCTGGCGGTCCCGGCGCGCCTGGGCGATCCGCTGACGCAACGCCAGGTCGTGACTGCGCCGATTGGCCAGGCCGCTCAGGGCATCATGCTCGGCCACCCAGCCCAGCAGCTTGCGCATCAGGAACTGGTCGCGCTGCGAATACTCGTGAACGTAGCGGCTGATGGCACCGATGATCAGCAGCAGCAGGTAGTAGCTGACCGCAATCCAGTGCTCGGGCATCTGTTCGGGCGTGAGAATCAGACCGGCGATGAGCACATCGGCCACCACGATCAGCACCGCGCAGAGCAGTGCCCACCAGAAGGTCACGCCGAGGAAGAAGAACGAGCTGACGATCAGCAATCCGGCGCCGTAGCGGAAGTTCAGCTCGGTTCCCAGGGCCTCGAAGCGAATGTCGATCAGCGCGGCGATGATCCCGATGAGCACCAGCAGCACCGGAAAGATACGGTTGGCCTGGGCGCGAAAGGTGCGGCTGTAGAACGTCAGCACCAGCACGACGACACCGGGCAGGATCTGCAGGATGCGCAGCAGCGTCAGCGTCGCCAGCCAGCCGGTGTCGGCGAGGCTGAACAGCCGGTGCTCGACATAGAGGTAGCCGGAGACGGCAATGATCAGCAGCAGCGCGGCGAGCCGCTGCGACGTGCGCGCATGCCGATCCAGGTACTGGCGAAACTCGCGTTCCAGCTCGGACTTGAAGCGCAGGAGACGAAACCCGCTGTGCAGCTGCCGGCCGTAGGGGGTATCGCGAAAATCCTCGGCAGAGGGATGGTCGATCATGGGTGACATCGGCAGCTCGCGGTTCAGGGCATGAATGATATCACCGAGCCATTACTGATGGTTCCTGGCCCGACCAGCGTAGCGACAGCGGCGAATGGCTGGTTGGACACAAGACTTGCACTGGACGTTTCCAGCATCGAAGATCGACCCACATGCATTGCTGGATGTATCCGTGACCACCCTTCTGCTGGCCCTCTGGCCTCTGTTCGCGCTGATCGTTGCTGGTTATTTCCTGCGTCTGCGGGCCTTTCCCAGCGAGGAGTTCTGGCCCGGCGCCGAGCGCATCAACTACTTCGTCCTGTTTCCTGCCCTGTTGTTCAGCAGCCTGGCCACCGCGCCGCTGGACAACCCCGCCCTGCCGCAACTGGCCGGCGCGGTGATGCTCGGCCTCGGTCTGGCCTGGGTCGGACTGCTGATCGCCAAGCGACTGCGCGGCTGGTCCGCTGGCCGCTTCGGTGCCATCACCCAGGGCGTGCTGCGTTTCAACACCTACCTCGGGCTGGCGGCGGTCGGCAGCCTGTTCGGCAAGGAAGGCCTGGCCCTGGCAGCACTGATGCTGGCGCTCATGGTACCGACGGTGAACGTGATGTCGGTCTGGGCGCTGACCGCCGAGCGCGGCGTCAGCGTACGCGGGCTGCTGCTGCCGATCGCGAAGAACCCGCTGATCCTGGCCTGCCTGACCGGCGCGCTGGTGAATCTGTCAGGGCTGGGATTGCCGGGCGGCACCGACCGGCTGCTCGGCCTGCTGGCCGCAGCCAGCCTGCCACTGGGCCTGCTCTGTGTCGGCGCGGCGCTCAAGCCGCAGGAACTGGGCGGGGAAATCCCGGCGCTGGGCTGGAACTGCGCGGTACGTCTGCTCGCCGTGCCCCTGCTGGCCTACGGCGTCGCGGTCGTGCTCGGCCTGCCGGCGATGGAAACGACCATCCTGGTGCTGTTCTTCGCCCTGCCCACCGCGCCGACGGCCTACGTGCTGACCCGCCAGCTCGGCGGCGACAGCCACCTGATGGCCGGCATCATCACCCTGCAGACGCTGCTGGCTGCGGCCAGCCTGCCGTTGGTGCTCACCCTGCTGAACGGCTGATCAGCGCGCCACCTGCCCACGCAACAGACGCAGCAGCATCAGCGCCAGGCCGATGCCCACGGCACACAGCACCAGCAGCGGCCCGAGGTAACCGAGGGCGTCCTGCAACCAGCCGAGCAGCAGGTGCAGCCACTCGGTATGCAGCGAGGCTTCGACCGCGACGTAGCCGCCCTGCTGCCATATCTCATAGGCGGCATGCAGGGGAATCAGCGTCAGCGGCAGCAGGATCAGGCACAGCCAATAGCCGGCACGCCGGTAGGCACCCAGCAGCCCCCACGGCAGATAGGCAGCACGGATGAGCTGGAAGAAGCAGACGATGTAGTAGACGACCAGCAGCAGCGCGAAACCGCTGGCCAGCGACGGCTCGAGCCAGAGGGCACGCAGCGCCGCAGTACTGATTGTCAGGCTGAGCGCGCCCCAGAGCAGAAGAAAGAAGGTTTTCATCGCGAGTCCTGGTATCGGCTTTCGGCGAACGCGCATCGGAACAGAATTGCGCCAGCCAAACCCACAACCGCTTCACGAAACGGAGGCGATGAGCCGCGATCGTGCCGGCTTCGAGCAGCCGCGCACGCTTTTAGAACAGGCTGAGCTGATCGCCCTCGGTTGGCGCCGCACCGATCGGGGCTTCTGGCACCGCATCGGCATCGGCCGCGGCACCCGCCGGAACCAGCCGCTCGGCCAGCCCGGCGGCGCGCTCGGCGCGGGTGCTGACCGCTTCGGCCAGACGTGCCGGCAGCGCCCAGATCTCCACCCGGCGCTTGGCGCGGGTGATGCCGGTGTAGAACAGCGCGCGGGTCAGCAGCGGGCTCGGCTGATCCGGCAATGCCAGCAGCACCTCGGCGAATTCCGAGCCCTGGCTCTTGTGCACGGTCATGGCGAAGGCGCTGTCGTGGCTCGGCAGCCGTGCCGGCGCGAAGCCGCGGTAACCGTCGTCACCCTCGAAGAACACCCGCAGGCCCTGCTCGGTTTTCAGGCACAGGCCGACATCGCCGTTGAACAGCCCCAGCGCGTAGTCGTTCTGCCGGACCATCACCGCACGGCCGGGATACCAGCGTTCGCGGGCCGGCACGCCGAGGCGACGCCTGAAGCGCGTTTCCAGCGCCTCGTTGATACCGGTCACGCCGAACGGGCCCTCGCGTTGCGCAGTCAGCGCCCGGAAACCGTTGAAGGCCTCGAACGCCGCGCCTGGATCGCCCTGCCGCGCAGCCTGCAGGTAGCCGCCGTAACCCTGCTCCAGCCGCTCGATCAAGGCGGTCGGGCTGGGCGCCGCGTTCCAGGCGAGATCCGCACGACCTTCCTGCAGCAGCGCGACGGTGCCTTTCGCATCGCCGGCGTTGATACGCCGCGCCAGCTCGCCGATGCCGCTGTCGCCGGCGAAGCGGTGGCTGTGGGTGAGCAGCACCACCGCATCGCCGAGGCGCGAGCGCGGCGTCTCGACCGGCACGGGCTGGCCGGTGATGCGCTCCAGCTCGCTTGCCGCCCGGGCATCGAAGCCACGGCCCTCGCAGAGTTCGGCGAACACCGCGCCGGCCTCGACGGCGGCCAGCTGATCCTTGTCGCCGAGCAGGATCAGCCGCGCCTTCGGCGGCAGCGCGGCGACCAGCTTGGCCATCAGCGCCAGGTCGACCATCGACGCCTCGTCCACCACCAGTACGTCCAGCGCCAGCGGATTGGCCGCATCGTGGCGCACGCGGGGGCTGTCGCCGCGGCTGCCGAGCAGGCGGTGCAGGGTCCGCGCCTCGTCCGGCAGGGCCGCTTTCACCGCATCGCTGACCGGCAGCTCGGCCTTGGCGTTGCGGATCGCCTCGGCCATGCGCGCCGCGGCCTTGCCGGTGGGTGCGGCGAGGCCGATGGCCAGGCGCTCGCCGCCAGGCTGCTCGAGCAACGCCGCCAGCAGGCGCACCACGGTGGTGGTCTTGCCGGTGCCGGGACCGCCGGAGATCACCGCCAGGCGCCGGCGTACCGCCTGCGCGGCGGCCAGGCACTGCCAGTCGGGGCGCTGCTGATTGAAGGCGAACAAGCGCGCCAGGCTCTCGGCGAGCCGTGCTTCGTCCACCTCGGGCGCATCGCCGGTGCGGGCCAGCAGCTGTTTGGCCAGCTGCTGTTCGTAGGCCTGGTAGCGGGTCAGGTAGAGCCGGTTGCCGACCAAGGTCAGCGGCGCGTAGTCGTCCGGTGTCCCGATCAGCGTGGAAGCTTCGAGCTGTGCGCGCCAGACGGGCAGCGCCGGCATGCTGAGATCGACATCGGGCCAGGGGCGCCTTCCGGCCAGGCGTTCCAGTGGTAGACAGACATCGCCGGCCGCCAGCGCCTCACAGCACAGCGTGGCGGCGAGTAGCACCGCTTCGGGCGCCTGCGGTTCCAGGCGTTGCAGGCTGGCGACAAAGGCGCGCTCCAGCGGGCCGAGGGGCAGATCGGCAAGGGTCATATATCGCTCCTGGTCGGCAGGAAAGCGCTGCCACGCCCATTCTCGCGGTCAAGACCGCCAAAGCGCACCATCACCGTCCCTCCTCGAACAGTCGATCCAGCGCATCGAGCAGCGCATCGTCCGGCCGCGCGAAGTAGACGCCGGCCTCGGGCATGCCGCGCAGGAACAGGTAGAAGGCGCCGCCCAGCTGCTCGTCGCGAAAATCCGCCAGGCGCTGGCGCAGGAAGCGGCGCAGCGCCACCAGATAGATCAGGTATTGCAGGTAGTAATGCTCGCCGGCCAGCGCCTGCAGCAGCCGCTCGCCGCCGTAGTAGCTGGCGTCCGGGCCGAGCCAGTTGGACTTGTAGTCGGCGATGTACCAGCGGCCGCCGTGCTCGAAGGTCAGGTCGATAAAGCCTTTGAGAAAGCCCTTGAGGCTGTCGAATTCCAGCCGCGCTGCGGCCTCGCGCAGCGGTGCGGCCAGTCCGTTGGCCGGGTCGGTCAGCAAGGCGCGCAGGCGCGCCACGTCCAGATCCCGCACCGGGAAGGTAAAGCCCAGTTCCGGCAGGCGTCTGGCCGATTTCAGCGCGGCGAGGGTGAGGCCGGCGCCATCCATATCGGTTTCCAGCACCTTCTGCAGGTGGCTGATGGCTATCTCCTTCCATTCCAGCGGCAGGCCGTAGGCCTTGAGCGCCGGCTCGACCAGCGCATCCAGCTCGCCCTTGCCCCGCGCCCAGTTCTCGAGGATGGCATGCAGACAGGTACCGGCCCGCGCGCCGCGTGGGAAGGCGAAGAAGCCGCTGCCCGGCTCGCCGGCATCGGGCATCGCCAGGGCGTCGCGGTCCGGCGCTTCCATGTGCATGCCGGCGGCCAGCCCGGAGAAGCTGCCGATGCGCCAGGCGCTGTAGAGGTTGCGGTTGAGCTGCGCCAGCTGCTCGGGCGGCGCTGCGCGGCCGCTGCCCTGGGTGCTGGCCTCACGCGACTCGAGCGGCAGGCAGGCCATGCGCCCGTCGCTCGTGGCGACCAGGCGCTCGATGGCCAGGCGCAGGCTTCCGCCGTTGAGGCCAGCCAGGTGGTTGCCCAGCTCCGTCAGTGGCTGCTCGCCCGGCAGTTCGCGGCCGTGCAGCAGCCAGGCCAGGGCGCTGCTGTGCAAGCCTTCCTCGGGCAGATTGCCATCCTTCTTCGCCTTGGGCAGGCTCACCGGCCCCCAATGCAGCCAGAGCCGGTCACGCGCGCGGGTCAGGGCGACGTAGGCCAGCCGCAGCTGTTCGGCGAACACCTCCTGACGGGCGCGTTCGAGGTTGTCCTCCAATTCGCCGCTGCCCAGGTCCAGCAGCGGCTGGCCATCGGCATCGTGACAACGGGCACTGTCCTGGTTTTTGCCGAGCAGCTTGCCGTCCCAGAGAAACGGGCAGAACACCAAGGGGTATTCCAGACCCTTGCTGGTGTGGATGGTGACGATCTGCACCCGTTCGGCATCGCTTTCCAGGCGCAGCAGCGCTTCTTCACCGGCGCCTTCGCTGCCGCGCTGGGCATTGAACCAGGCGAGCAGCGGCTCGAGCCCGGGCCGCAGCAGGCTCTCGGCCTGCAGCAACTCACCGAGGTGCAAGAGGTTGGTCAGCCGCCGTTCGCCATCCACTCGCGCCAACAGACGTTCGGCCACCGCCTGCTCGTCGAGCCAGGCGCGGAACACGCGCATGAAGCCCTGCTGTTGCCAGAGCTGGTGGTAGCGCTCGGCGGCTTCGCGCTCGGCGTCCCATTCATGCTGGTCATCCTGGCAGCGGGCAAGATCGGCGGCGCTGCGGCCCAGCAGGCGCGTCGCCAGGGCATGCCGCAGCAAACCCTCGC
The DNA here is from genome assembly GCF_055755175.1 of Stutzerimonas sp. LR2. Classification (NCBI taxonomy): domain Bacteria; kingdom Pseudomonadati; phylum Pseudomonadota; class Gammaproteobacteria; order Pseudomonadales; family Pseudomonadaceae; genus Stutzerimonas; species Stutzerimonas sp. LR2. The sequence continues at coordinate 921,039 of NZ_JBVTRR010000001.1, read as the reverse complement.
GTCCCGGCTCGGCATAGGCGGCAAGCACCGCGGCCAGTTCGGCGGCCTCCTCGCTGCGCCAGACGCTGTCGCGCCCGCGGCGCACGCTGGGCACGCCACGCGCGGCCAGCTCATCGGCGATCATCCCGGCCTGGCGGTGATTGGCCACCAGCACGGCGATATCGCCGCCCTTGAGTGGGGTGAACCGGTCGCCCTGCGCGAAGCCGGCGCGGCCCTCGGCGGCGGCGGCCAGCTGCACGGCGATGCGTCGCGCCGTGTCGGCCGCGGCCAGTTGCGCGGCCTCGGCCTTGCCCAGCGGATCGTCGCCGAGCCAGACCAGCGACAGCGGCGCCGCCTCGCCCTCCTCTGCCAGACGCAGGCTCGCACGCGGCTTGTCGGCGGCACCTACCGCTGGATAACGCAGGTCGGGTTGGGCGAACGGCTGCGGATGGTCGAACAGCTGGTTGAGCGCGGCGATCAGCTCGGGCGTCGAGCGGTAGTTGGTCGGCAGATTGAAGGGCTCGCGATCGGCCTGTTGCTTGGCCGTCATGTAAGTGGCCAGGTCCGCGCCGCGGAAAGCGTAGATCGCCTGCTTGGGATCGCCGACGAAGCACAGCGAGGCATCACGGCCCTTGGCATAGATGCGGTCGAAGATGGCGTACTGAATCGGGTCGGTGTCCTGGAACTCGTCGATCAGCGCCAGCGGATAGGTCGCACGCAGCGATGCCGCCAGGTCCTCGCCGACCGGGCCCTGCAGTGCCTGATCCAGACGATTCAGAAGGTCGTCGAAGGCCAGCAGCCGCTGCGCCGCCTTGCGTTCAGGCAACTCTCGGTTGAGCCGCTCGAGCAGCGCCACCTGCAGGGCGATCAGCCGCTGCTTGCCGGCCGGCAATGCGTCGGCCACCTGATCGACCAGCTCGTCCAGGGCCTGGGCCAGCTCGCACACCGGCGCGTCGAAGCCCTTCTTGCAGGCCTTGCTCAGCGCCCGCACGCCGAACTTCGCCGCGCCCTCGGGCAGGTCGAACATCACCGCCGGATCAGCGAAATAGGCGTCCAGTTCCGCCTGCCATGGCGCAAACTTGACGTTCTTGTGCGTGCTCTGGCTGAGCCCGCCATGCGCCAGCAATTCGGCGACCCAGGCGCTGCCCGCCTGCTTCCACAACTCGGCAGCCCGCTGCCAGGCCGCCTCGACCGGGCGCAGATCGGCCGCGACCGGCACGCCCTGCGGCTCGACCCGCAGATAGGGCTTGCCCAGATGACTGCGCAGACGCTGGCGCAACCACTGCGGAGTGATCCGGCTCTTGGCCAGGAAGCGTGCCCAGGCCGGGTCGGCATCGGCCAGCTCGCTGCGCCAGGCGTCGGCGAGCAGCGCGTCGATGATCTCGCGGTCGTCGGCAGTCAGCTCGCTGTCGAAGTCGCCGCCGGCCTCGAAGGCGGCATCCTGCAGGGCGCGCTGGCAGAAGCCGTGGATGGTGAAGATCGCCGCCTCGTCGAAGCCGTGCACCGCCAGCAACAGGCGCCGCCGCGAGGCGTCGTCCGGATAGCGGGCGTGCAGGCGATTGAGGAAGTCATCGCTGCTCGGCGTGCCGTCATAAACCGCCAGCAGATCGGCCAGCCTCGCGCGGATGCGCTCGCGCAGCTCGGCGGTGGCGGCGGTGGTGTAGGTGACCACCAGAATCTGCCCCACCGAGAGCTGGCGCTCCAGCAGCAGACGCGCATAGAGCGCGGTGAGCGTCCAGGTCTTGCCGGTGCCGGCGCTGGCTTCGATCAGCGAGCGGCCGTCGAAGGGCGAGTCGAGGAGGTCGAGTTTCATGGCTTGATCCTCCGAGCCAAAGCCGACTTTGCAGTGCTGGCCGCACCCTCGGGTTGCGCCCCGCCGGGCGCCTTACTTCTTCTTGCTTGCCCAAGAAGAAGTAAGCAAGAAGAAGGGCACCCCAACATCCGGGTCTGGCCGCTGCGCGGCCAGACTTCCCTCGCTCCGGCGCTGCTCCGGGGGCACGCCGCGAAGGGACGTCCCTGTCCCTTCGCGCCTCGCTCGGCATCCATGCCTCGCGTCCCCCTACACAACGCCTGCGCTCGGCCTCCTGAAGGGGATTCATGAGTCGCCTGACAGCGCCTGCGCCTGAAAAACAAGAAGCCGATGCCACCGCGAAAAGCACGTATACCGACATGAGCTGGCGCCGCGAACCGGGGCCCCTCAGGAGGCCGAGTGGAGTCGATGCGCAAGGGGTCGAGCGGCATGGACGCCGCGAGAGCTCCGAAGGGACAGGGACGTCCCTTCTGAGCGTGCCCCTGGAGCAGCGATGGAACGAGGGAACCCCGGCGCAGCCGGGGCCGGATGCGGGGTGTGCTTTCTCTTTGGTTACTTTCTCTTTGCACAAGCAAAGAGAAAGTGACTCGCCCGTCAGGGGCGAAACCCTGACCGTCGAACAGGCACGGCAGCAAGTGGAGACACAATGCTTCAGACGTCATCACTCTGCTCCTCTCCATCCGCCAACGCATCCAACGCCGGGCCGATCAGCTGTTCGGCCAGGGTTTCGAAACGCTCGTCCAGCGGATCGCTGTCGCGGAAGGCCAAGGCGTTCCAGGGGTCTTCGGCTTCGGCGGCAATGGGGCTGAATTCGGCGCCGAACCAGGCTTCGCGGGCGCGCTTGCGGGCGCAGTCCAGCGGCTCGCTGCCGCGGCTCGGCTTGCGGTAGCCGCGGGCGAACGCCTGGCTGCTGCGCGGCAACAGCGGCAGTGGCTCGCGGATCGCGCTGCGGTAGGCCACCAGCCAGGGCTCCAGCAGCTCGGCGGCATTGGCCAGCGGCCCCAGCTGCCAGTCACCGGCCGGCGAAAGCATCAGGCTGTGGCGTTCGATGCCGGGCGTGGCGCACAGGTTGAGCAGCAGGTGGCGCAGCCAGAACGGCGGCAGATCCCATTCGCCGAGGCGGCCGAGCTTCCAGCCGAACAGCCCGCCCGGCGTCACGCCATCAATCCAGCCATGCACGCGCACGCCGGCCAGGTTGATGTCCACCGGCAGCGGCTCGGGCACGGCGTCCGGGCGCAGTTCGAACAGCCGCGGTGCAAATGCACGCACCGGTCCGCGCAGTTTGCCCCACAGCGCCTGGCCCAGCTCACCGGTGGGCAGCCAGCCCGCCGCGCAGGCCATGCGCCGCTCCTCCTCGTCGCTCCAGCGCTGCTCCATCGCTTGCAGCGACAGGCGGCGCAGGCCGTTCCAGGCCGGCATTTCCAGGTCGAACGGTTCGTCGCTGGCAAGCGATTCCTGATCATCGGCCAGGCGCAGACCGAGGCGCTGTTCGAGCAGGAAGCGCGCCGGGTGGCGGAAGCACTGCAGCAGCTGCGACGGCTCGATGGTCAGCCAGGCCTCATCGGGTTCGGCGAGCAGGCTGGCGAAGGGTTGCGCCTGCGCCTGTGGTGGCTCGGCCAGGCGCTGGGCGGCGCGGAACCAGGGCAGCGAATAGCCGGCACAGGGCGCTTCGCCGAAATTACGCGGCGAGAACGGCTGCAGCGGATGCGCGATGAGGATCTTCTGGCTGACCGGCCGCGCCCCGTCGGCCAGCACGGCGGTCATGTCCACCGCCTCCAGCACCTCGCTGAGCAACACCGAGGGCGGCAGCACGGCGTTGTCGCGCGGGTCGCGGCCGACATAGGACAGGTACAGCGCCTGACGCGCCGAGAGCAGCGTCTCCAGCAGCAGGTAGCGGTCGTCGAGGCGCCGCGCCCGGTCGCCACGGCGCGGATGTCGGCCGATCAGGTCGAAGCCCGACGGCGGCGTGCGCCGCGGGAAGGCGCCATCGTCCAGGCCGAGCAGGCAGACCACGCGGAACGGCAGGCTGCGCATCGGCACCATGGTGCAGAAGGTCACCGCACCGGTGAGAAAGCCGGAGGCGCCGCCGCCCTGCTGCAACGCGGCACTGAGCTGCTGGTGCACCAGTTCCAGCTCGATGGGCCGGGTGAGGTCGGCGGCCTGGGCCTGATCGCGCAGGGCGGCGCAGGCCTGGGAGAGCAGCAGCAGCGTCTCGCCGGCCTCGCGCTCGTCGAACAGCGTATCGATCAGCACTTGCAGGTCATCCGCCCACTCGGCCAGCGGGCGCGGCCGAGCCAGTTGATCGGCTAGGCTGCCGAGCCGCTCGACGAAGCCCACCAATCGCCCGAGCAACTGCCCGCGCGCGCCCTCCAGCGCGTCCAGCGGCCAGTGCTCGCCAAGCAAGGGCGCGCGGTCGCCGGCCAGCTGCGGCGGTGCAGCGAAGCCCAGCAGCAGGCGGTCCAGCCCCTGGCGCCAGGTAAAGGCCGGTTCGGCCGGCAGGCCCAGCCGTGCGCGCTGCTCGCCATCGCGGCCCCAGCGCACGCCGGCCTCGCGCAGCCAGTCACGCAGCAGCGGCAGGTCTTCGCTCTCGATGCCGGCGCGGCGGGCGATGGCCGGCTGTTCCAGCCAGGCGAGGATTTCCTCGGCGGAGAAACGGCTCTGCGCCAGCAACAGCAGTTCGAGAAAGGCCTCGATCAACGGTACCTCGGCGCGCAGGCTGCGGTCGGCGAGGCTGTAGGGAATCCGCGGGCTGCCCTCGCGCGGGGCGAACACCGCCTCGATGAAGGGCGCATAACGTTCGATGTCGGGGGTCAGCACCACCACCTGATCCGGCGTCAGCGCCGGGTCGGCGGCGAAGCGCGCCAGCAGCTGGTCGTGGAGGATTTCCACCTCGCGCAGCGGCGAGTGGGCGATATGCACCTCCAGCGAACGGTCGTTCTCGGCCAGAGTGATCCGCTCATCGGGCAGGCGGGTGCGCAGGCGCAGGATGTCGTTCTGCAAGGCATGCAGCAGGCTGTCGTCGTGCAGGTCCTCGTCTTCGGAATACAGGCCGAATTCCTGACTGCCTTCGCTGGCGGTCAGGCTGAACAGCGAGTCGAAAAAGTCGCGGCCCTGCTTGCCGAGACTCGCCAGCAGCGGATGGCCGACGTCCAGATACCAGTCATCGACACCGCTCTCCGGTTGCCTGGCCAGCTCGCGGATATCGCGAATCTCGCCCCAGGCTTCGCGGCTTGGGTTGAGCGCGCAGACCACCACGTCGATATGCCGCGCCAGGCCGTCGAGCACACGAAGATGGTGCGGCGGCAGGCTGCTGATGCCGAACACCAGCAGGCGCTCGGGGAGGTCCGGCAACGGCTCGTCGCGGTACAGGCGCTGCAGCAGGTCGCCGAGCAGGCGCGCGCGGTGCGGGTGGCCGTCCTTGGTCAGTTCGCGCCAGAGCAGCGCCTGCCAGGCTTCGTCGGGACCGAGGTCGAGGGTTTCGCCGCGCTCCCAGGCCGCCAGCCAGTCGTCGCGATAGAGCAGGTACTGGTCGAAGACGTCGGCGATCTTGGCCGCCAATGACAGCCGCCGGCGCTCATCGCCGCCACCGAGGTACTGCGCCAAACGCGGCGCCAGCTCGAGATTGGCCGGCTCGCACAGCCAGCCGTAGAGGCGCCAGGTCAGGGTGGTCGGGGAGAACGCCGACTGCTCGGGCAGGCTGCCCAGCACCGTGCGGCTCAGGTCCCAGACGAAGGCCGCCGGCAGCTGCAGCTCGAGCTGCATGGCGATGCCCTGCCGGCGCGCCAGCTCCAGGGTCAGCCAGCGGCCCATGCCCTGGCTCGGCACCACCACCCGCGCCGGCGCGAAGGGGTCGGCCAGCGGCTGGGCGAGCAGCGTGGTGGCCAGTTCGCCGAGGGTTTCGAGATCAGGGGCGTGGTAGAGGCTGAGCATGGGCGCACCGCGTGAACAGAAGTCGCTAGGTTACAGGCCGCTCCGCAGGGGAGCGAGCCGTGCGCTTGAGTCTGCATCCCGGATGCGACAGGCCGTGTCGCGGTATTTCTCCTCCTTTCGCCCTGCCCTTTTGCTTCTCTCGACCAATATCAATTGCGCCGCGGCTGCCTAGCATGGGCTTGAGGGGCGGCTGCTTGGTCGCCCGCCATCCGCTCGGGAGTCGTTCATGAACCGCAAGACGCTGCTCGTCCTTTCCCTTTCCGCCACCCTGGGCGCCACGCCGCTGCTGCATGCCCAGGAGCAGGCCCCGCAACGCACCCTTGGCTCGGTGGAGCGCAGCCACGCCAGCCAGGCTCGCGCCCTGCTCGACCAGGCCGTGCTGACCTTCCAGGCCAAGGGCCCGGAACAGGCGCTGGCCGCCTTCAACGACCGCAACGGTGAGTTCGTCCGCGGCCAGTACTACATCTTCGTGCTCGGCGAGGACGGCACCATGCAGGCCAGCAGCGGACCGTCGGCCAGCCTGGTGGGGCTGAACGTCGGCGAGCTGAAGGACGCCTCCGGCAAGCCGTTCATGCGCGAGCTGCTGGACAAGTCGGCCAGGCAGGAAAGCGGCGAAGTCGAGTACAAGTGGCTCAACCCCGCCGACAACAAGGTCGAGAACAAGATCAGCCAGTTCCGCAAGGTCGGCGACCATGTGCTCTGCGTCGGCTATTACATCCCCCGCGCCACGGCCGAACATGCCAAGGCGCTGCTCGACCGCGCCGTTCGGCAGGTCAAGGACAAGGGCGCCGAGGCAGCCTTCCGCAGCTTCAACGACCCGCGCGGCGGCTTCGTCTTCCAGGACGAATACGTCTTCGCCATCGGCCTCGACGACGGCCGTTACCGCGCCAGCGGCAGCTCGCCGAACCTGGTGGGCGTCGATGTGCGCAGCGTCACCGACGCCGCCGGCAAGCCGTTGTTCAAAGACATGATCGAACTGGCACGCAAGCAGGGTTCGGGCACGGTGGATTACGTCTGGCGCAACCCGGCGACCAATGCGGTCGAGCAGAAGCACACGCTGATCCAGCGGGTCGACGACGTGCTGCTGGGCGTGGGCTACTACACCCGCCCCTGAGGCGCTCGCGGGGTTTGTGACGGTTCGGTGAACGGGGCCGGCGGGCCAGGGTCAATCGATTATCCCCGGTGCAGATCTGCGTCTTCATGACGCGGCCTTCGTCGTTGCCGCTCGCCGGGGCAGGAGCCCGAACCATGCTGACCCTGCTGCACCTGCTGTCGTCCATTGCCCTGCTGGTCTGGGGTACGCATATCGTGCGCACCGGGATCATGCGGGTGTATGGCTCGCACCTGCGGCGCATGCTCGGCCAGAGCATGGGCAACGCGCCGCTGGCCTTCGGCGCCGGCATCGGCGTCACCGCGCTGGTGCAGAGCAGCAATGCCACCGCACTGCTGGCCATTTCCTTCGTCGCTCAGGGCCTGATGGGGCTGCCCACGGCACTGGCGATCATGCTCGGCGCGGACGTCGGTACCGCGCTGATGGCCCGGGTGCTGACCCTCGACCTTTCCTGGCTGTCGCCGCTGCTGACGCTGGTCGGCGTCTGCCTGTTCCTCTCGCGCAAGCAGAGCCGCACCGGCCAGATCGGCCGCGTGCTGATCGGCCTCGGCCTGATCATCCTCGCCCTGCAGCTGATCGTGCACGCCGCCGAGCCGATCACCGAGGCGCGCGGCATGCAGGTGCTGTTCTCCTCCCTGGCCGGCGACACCCTGCTGGCGGTGCTGGTGGGTGCGCTGTTCGCCGTCCTGTCGTATTCCAGCCTGGCGGCGGTGCTGCTGACCTCGACGCTGGCCGGCGCGGGCCTGATCAGCCTGCCGGTGGCGCTCGGCCTGGTGATCGGCGCCAACATCGGCAGCGGCCTGCTCGCCTGGTTCAACGCCAGCCTGCAGCCGGCCTCGGCGCGGCGGGTGGCGCTGGGCAACCTGCTGTACAAGCTCGCCGGCCTCATCGTGCTGCCTTTCCTGGTGCCGCTGGTGGCCTGGATGGACACCCTCGGCTACAGCGCGCAGACCCAGGTGATCGGCTTCCACCTGGTCTACAACAGCCTGCGCTGCCTGCTCCTGCTGCCCACCGTGCACCCCATGAGCCGGTTGTGCGAGCGCCTGCTGCCCGAGCGCCAGCTGGACAACGGCGTGGCGCAGCCGCGGCACCTCGACCCGACGGCGCTGGACACACCGAGCCTGGCACTGGCCAATGCAGTGCGCGAGACCCTGCGCATCGGCGACATGGTGGAGCTGATGCTGGCGCGCCTGCTGGAAGTGCTGCGCGAGGACCGTGCCGAACCGGGCGAGGAGATCCGCCGCCTGGACGACGACGTCGATGCGCTCTACAGCGGGGTCAAGCTCTACCTGGCGCAGATGCCCCGCGAGGACCTGGCCGAGCAGGAGGGCCGGCGCTGGGCGGAGATCATCGAACTGGCGATCAATCTGGAGCAGGCCGGCGACATCATCGAGCACATGGCGAGCAAGGTGCAGAACCTCAAGACCGCCAAGCGCCGTTCCTTCTCCGACAGCGGGCTGGAGGAACTCGGCCAGCTGCATGCCCAGCTCAGCGCCAACCTGCGGCTGGGCCTGTCGGTGTTCATCTCCGGCGACTCCCACGGTGCGCGCCAGCTTCTGCAGCAGAAGCGCCAGTTCCGCAAACTGGAGCGCGAGCTGGCCCATTCCCATGTGCATCGGCTGCACCGGCAGGTGGTGGAAAGCATCGAGACCAGCGCGGCGCATCTGGAGCTGATTGCCGACATGAAACGGCTCAATTCGCTGTTCTGCAGCGCCGCCTATCCGGCTCTGGAAGGCCCGGGCAAGCCGCGCACTGCGGGCGACACCAACCGTGAGGTGCTGCCCAGCGAGCCGCACTTGCCGGGGCGTCCCGCCTAGCCTGCGCGGCGCTGCCAGAGGCGGAACAACGGCTCGGCGAGAAACATCACCAGAAACAGCCTGAGCACCTGCACCGCGGTAACCAGCGCCACCGACAGCTGCAAGGCTTCGGCGGTCAGGCACAGCTCGGTGATGCCGCCGGGCATCATGCCGAGCATCAGCGACACCTCGTCCAGCGCCGTCAGCCAGCCCAGGGCACCGCCCAGCGCGGCGGCGACCAGCATGGCCAGCAGGGTGAACAGCAGGATGCGCAACAGGAAGGCTGGCGCACTGCGGAAGAATGGCCGATCGAAATGACAGGCCAGCGAGCAGCCGATCAGCCACTGGCCGAGCGCGCCGGCCCAGCCCGGCAGGCCGATGTGCAGGTCGAACGCCACGCTGGCCAGCGCGCAGGCGGTCAGCGGGCCGAGCATCCAGGGGTTGGGCTGGCCAAGGCGCTTCCAGAGCAGCGCCAGCAGACCACCGGCTGGCAGCAGCACGGCGAGCCAGGGCCAGCTCACCGGGGCCGCGGGCGGCGCCGCGACGGTCGGCAACCCCCAGGTGAACAGCGCTGGCACGATCAGCACCACCAGCAGCAGGCGCAGGCTGTGCGCCGCCGCCACGCTGGCCGCCTCGGCCTGGTGCCGGTTGGCCAGCACCACCATCTCGCTGGCGCCACCCGGCATGCTGGCGAAGAATGCAGTGGCACGGTCGCTGCCGCTGCGCAGCAGGATGAAGATGCCGATCAGCCCCAGCAGCAGGGTGCCGACGGCGCCGGCGAGGATCACGCCGAAGTGCGCCAGCACCTCGCGCATCACTTCACCGGTGAAATGCAGGCCGATGGCGCTGGCGACGATCCACTGCCCCACCTGCCGGCCGCGCGGCACTTCGCTCACCAGCCAGCCGCTGCAGCGCACGGCGATCACCGCCAGCAGCGAGCCGACCATCCACGGCAGCGGCCAGTTGGCCAGGCTCGCCAGCCAGCCGCCGAACGCACCGATCAGCGGCGTTGCCCACCAGGCCGGCAGCCGCTGGTGCATATCAGGCCTGTGCCTCGACCGCGTTGCCGCGACGACGCTTGAGGTACCAGCGCAGCCCCGGCATGGCCAGCATCGCCACGGTCAGCCCCCACAGTGCCAGGGTGATCGGGCTGCCGTAGAGAATGCCCAGCTCACCGTTGGAGATCGACAGTGCGCGGCGCAGGTTGTCTTCCATCATCTCGCCGAGGACGAAACCGAGGATCAGTGCCGACAGCGGGAAGTCCAGCTTGCGCAGCAGGTAGCCGAACACGCCGAGGCCGACCATCAGCACCAGGTCGAACACGGTGCTGTGCACCGAATACACGCCGACCATGCTGATCACCGTGATCGTCGGTACCAGCACCCAGTTCGGCACGCTGAGCATGCGCGAGAACAGGCCGACCAGGGGGATGTTCATGATCAAGAGGATCACGTTGCCGATGAACAGCGAGGCGATCAGGCCCCAGACCACGTCCGGCTGCTGTTCGAACAACAGCGGGCCCGGGGTGATGTTGTACAGCGTCAGTGCGCCGATCATCACCGCGGTGGTGCCCGAACCCGGCACGCCGAGGGTCAGCATGGGGATCAGCGAACCGCAGGCCGAGGCGTTGTTGGCGGCTTCCGGTGCCGCCAGGCCGCGCAGGTCGCCATCGCCGAAGCGGCCCTTGTCGCCGGCCATGCGCTTCTCGCTCATGTAGGTCATGGCGCTGGCGATGGTCGCCCCGGCGCCCGGCAGGGTGCCGATGACGAAGCCGGCCACGGCACTGCGCACCATGGTCCAGAAGGTCAGGCAGAACTCCTTGAAGTTGAACAGCAGCCGGCCACTGGCCTTGACCGCCTTCTGCCCGCTGTGGGTCTTTTCCAGCATCAGCAGGATCTCGCTGACGCTGAAGAAGCCGATCACCACGATGACGAACTGGATGCCGTCGGACAGGCTGACGCTGCCGAAGGTGAAGCGGTAGACGCCGGTGGTCGAGTCGACACCGACGGTGGCCAGCGCCAGGCCCATCAGCGCGGCCATGAGGGTCTTCACCGGCTTGTCGCCGACCATGCCGCCGAGACAGGCGATGGCGAAGATCATCAGCACGAAGTATTCCGCCGGGCCGAAGGCCACCGCCCACTTGGCCAGCAGCGGAGCGAACAGCACCACGCCGCAGGTGGCGATGATGCTGCCGATGAACGAGCTCACCGCCGACAGCGACAGGGCGATGCCAGCCTTGCCCTGACGCGCCAGCGGGTAGCCGTCGAGGGTGGTCATCACCGCCGCGGCGTCACCGGGCACGTTGAGCAGGATCGCCGAGATACGGCCGCCGTATTCGCAGCCCAGGTACACCGCGGCGAGCAGGATCAGTGCGGTCTCCGGCGGCAGGCCGAGGGCAAAGGCCAACGGCAGCAGCAGCGCCACGCCGTTGATCGGGCCGAGGCCGGGCAGCAGGCCGACGACGGTGCCGACGAAGGCACCGAACAGCGCCACCAGCAGGTTGGTCGGCCGGGTGGCGACATCGAAGCCCTGCATCAAGAAATTCAAAGTTTCCATATCAGCTCTCCAGCAGACGCAGCAGGCCGAGCGGCAGCGGTACGTCCAGCAGGTAATCGAACAGCCCGTAGAGCAGCACGCCGAGCAGCACGCCGCTGATCACGCTGGGCCACAGGCGACCGTTGAACAGCAGGCCGAGGGCGAAACCGGCCAGGGCAGTGCTGATGACGAAGCCGAGGATTTCGAACAGCAGGGCATAGGCCAGCAGCGCCAGCACGCAGAGCACGGCCCGCTGCGCCTTGGCACGATCGAACGCTGGCGTCGGCTCGCCGTGCGGCTTGAACAGCAGCCACGCCGCGCCGCAGGCCATCAGGAACAGCAGCAGCAGCGGATAGGCGCGCGGCCCGACCGGGTCGTAGGCGAAGGGCGCCTCGAAGCCCCAGGCGAGCAGGGCGAGGCCGGCGCAGGCGAGCAGCCACGCCGCGGCGAAGACACGTACGTACATGACGGGATACCTCAGGGTTCGGCGACCCGGCAGTTGCCGGGCCCGCCGTGCGGCCCGCGGGCGCGGGCCGGTTCGCGTTACTTGACCAGGCCGAACTCGCCGGCCAGCGCCTTGTAGTCCTGCACCTGCTTCTCGACGAAGGCCTTGAGCTCGTCGCCGGTCATCGACAGCGGGAACAGGTCGCGCTGCTCGCGCAGCTTGGCGAAGTCCTCGTCGGCCAGCAGGCTGTCGAACTGGCTCTTCCACCAGTTGAAGTCCTCGTCGGAGACTTCCGGGCCCATGTAGAAGCCGCGGATCACCGGCCAGCTGATGTCGTAGCCCTGCTCCTTGGCGGTGGGGATGTCGGCCAGCTTGCCCGGCAGGCGCTCGTCGGAGAGCACGGCGAGGATGCGGATCTTGCCGGCGTCGAGTTGCGGGGTGACTTCGCCGAGGCCGCTGGAGGTGACCTGCACATGGCCGCCGAGCATGGCGGTGAGCGTCTCGCCGCCGCCTTCGAAGGCGACATAGCGCAGCTTCTGCGGATCGACGCCGGCGGCGCGGGCGATCAGTGCGGTCTGCATCCAGTCCTGCCCACCGATGGTGGCGCCGGCGCCGAACACCACGCTGCCCGGGTCCTTCTTCACCGCGGCGATGAGGTCGTCGAGGTCCTGGTAGGGCGCATCGGCACGCACCGAGATGGCGCCGTAGTCGGTGCCGACCGCGGCCAGCCAGCGCACCGCGGTTTCGTCATAGCGACCGAACTTGCCCTGCGCGAGGTTGAGCAGCGAGCCGCTGGAGAAGGCGGTGATGGTCCCCGCCTCCGCGGCGCGCTGGGCGACCACGGCGTTGTAGGCCACCGCGCCGACGCCGCCGGGCATGTAGGTGACGCGCATCGGCGCCTTGAGCAGGCCGGCGTCCTTCAGGCCGCTCTGGGCCAGCTTGCAGGTCAGGTCGAAACCGCCGCCGGGCTTGGCCGGGGCGATGCACTCGGGGCGCTTGGGCTCGGCCAGCAGCTGGCTGGAGAGCAGCAGGCAGGACGACAGCAGGGCGATACGGCTGAGTCTGGTTTTCATCGGGTGTTCCTCGCGTTCTTGTTCTGTTTACCAGATCGGCAGGCTGTAGCTGACGATCAGACGGTTCTCGTCGGCGTCACGGGCGAAGTCCGAGCGGAACATCGCGTTGCGCAAGCGCACCGCGACGTTCTTCAGCGGGCCGCTCTGCACCACGTACTTCAGCTCGATGTCGCGTTCCCACTCGCTGCCGTTGCTGCCGCCCGCGTATTCGGCGTTGTCGCCGGAGATGTAACGGGTCAGGAAGGTCAGCCCGGGGATGCCCATGGCGGCGAAGTTGTAGTCGTAACGGGCCTGCCAGGAGCGCTCGTCGGCGTTGGCGAAGTCGTTGATCTGCACGAAGTTGACCAGGAACGGATCGCTGCCATCGATATAGGCATAGCCGGTATCGCCGCGCATCTGCTGGTAGCCGAGGCTGACCTTGTGCCCGCCGAGGCTGTAACCCAGCATGCCGTTCCAGGCCTGGTTGTCGATCTTGCCGGCGTTGGCCGCGCCGGTGTCGTCGCTGAACATCACGCGCAGATCGGCGCTCAGCGCGGAGTTGTCGGTCAGCGGCTTGACCGCCAGCAGGCCGAAGAAATGCTGGCGGTACACGTCATCCAGCTCGCCGTAGTAGTAGCGGCCGGTGAGGTTCTTGTTGAAGGCATATTCGGCCCCGGCGAAGGTCAGGTGATCGGCCTCGGCGGCACTGGCGAAACGGCTGTTCTTGTTGTTCAGCTGCAGGTCCTGGGAGTTGGTCGAAGCGCGGTCGATGACCTTGTCCAGGCGCCCGCCGATCAGCGTCAGCCCTTCGATATCCTTGGAAGTGGCGGTGCCGCCTTCGAACACCTGCGGCAGCGTGCGGCTGTCGCTGGCCTTGACCACCGGCATCTCCGGGATGTGCGAGCCATAGCGCAGCTCGGTCTCGGCGATCTTCGCCTTGGCGGTCAGGCCCAGGCGGCTGAACTCGTCCGGGGTGCCGCCATCGTCCTGCACCGGCAAGAGGTCGGTGCCGGCGCGACCACCGCCGGAGTCCAGCTTGACGCCGAGCATGCCCAGCGCATCCAGACCGACGCCGACGGTGCCTTCGGTGAAGCCGGACTGCACGTCGAGGATGAAACCCTGGGTCCACTCTTCGCGCTTGGACTGGGCGGTGCCTTCGCGGAAATCGCGGTTCAGGTAGATGTTGTGGGTCTGCAGGGTTGCACTGCTGTCTTCGATGAACGCGGCCTGGGCGAGCGGCGCCAGCGAGGCGGCGGCAACGGCGAGAGCGAGACGAGCAGGAGCGGGTGAGCGTCTGACGGCAGTCAGCATCGGGGTATCTCCACTATTGTTTTTGTTGTGACGGCGCATGCGCCGCGCGAGGTGGATCGAGCCACCTGTAAGCGATCCTATGGGGTCAAGCTTTCGCCAGCCTTTCAGCGTCGAAAGCCTGCGGCGACTCTTGCCGTCTGCCGCTACACTGGCGCCCCGTCGCAATGGCAGAGGACAGGCAATGCGGATTCTTCTGGTCGAGGATCACCCCCAGCTGGCCGAGAGCGTGGCGCAGGCGCTGCGCGGCGCCGGCTGGACCGTGGACCTGCTGCACGACGGCATCGCCGCCGACCTGGCGCTGGCCAGCGAGGACTATGCGCTGGCGATTCTCGACGTCGGGCTGCCGCGGCTGGATGGCTTTCAGGTGCTGGCGCGCCTGCGCCAGCGCGGCAAGACGCTGCCGGTGCTGATGCTCACCGCGCGCGGTGAGGTCAGCGATCGCGTGCACGGCCTCAACCTAGGTGCCGACGACTACCTGGCCAAGCCGTTCGAGCTGTCCGAGCTGGAAGCGCGGGTCAAGGCGCTGCTGCGACGCAGCGTCGGCGGCGGCGAGCGCCAGCAGCGCTGCGGTGTACTGGTCTACGACCTGGATGCGCGGCGCTTCAGCCTGGCCGACGAGCCGCTGACGCTGACCTCCCGGGAACAGAGCGTGCTCGAGGCACTGATCGCCCGTCCCGGCCGGGTGATGAGCAAGGATCAGCTGGCCGCCCAGGTGTTCGGCCTGGACGAGGACGCCAGCGCCGACGCCATCGAGATCTATGTCTACCGGCTGCGCAAGAAGCTCGAGGGCCAACCGGTGCGCATCGTCACCTTCCGCGGCCTGGGCTACATGCTCGAGGCGCTCGATGGCTGAGCCGGAGGTCGCCGGCAGCCTGCGTGCCCGGCTGCTGCGCCGGCTGGCGATCCTGCTCGCGCTGCTGCTGCTGTTCAGCGGCTGGAGTGCCTACTGGAACGGCCGTGCCGCTGCCGATACCGCCTACGACCGTACCCTGCTCGCCTCGGCCCGAGCCATCGCCGACGGCCTGGTCACTCACGAGGGTGTGCTGCGCGCCAACGTGCCCTACGTGGCGCTCGACACCTTCGCCTATGACAGCGCCGGACGCATCTACTACGGGGTGCTGGACATCCAGGGGCGCCTGGTCAGCGGCTACGAGAACCTGCCCGCCCCTGCCGCCGATACCCCGCGCACCGACGATTACCCGGCCCTGGCGCGTTTCTACGATGGCGAATTCCAGGGCCAGGGCGTGCGCCTGGTAAGCCTGCTGCAGCCGGTCAGCGAGCCGGAGCTCAACGGCATCGCCGAGATCCGCGTGGCCGAGACCCTCGGCGCCCGGGAGCGCATGGCGCGCAGCCTGCTCACCGACACCCTGTGGCGGGTCGGGCTGATGGCCGTCGCCGCGCTGCTGCTGGTATGGCTGGCGGTAAGTGCCGCGCTGCGACCGCTGGGCCGGCTCAGCGAGGCGGTGCAGGAACGCGCACCGGACGATCTGCGGCCGCTGCCGCTGGTCAGCGTGCAGCGCGAGCTGCGCCCGCTGGTGGTCGCGCTCAACGGCTTCACCGAACGCCTGCGCGGCCAGTTCGAACGCCAGGCACGCTTTATCGCCGACGCCTCCCACGAGCTGCGCACGCCGCTGGCGGCACTCAAGGCGCGCATCGAGCTGGGCCTGCGCGACGCCGATCCCGCCGCCTGGCGCAGCACCCTGGAGGACGCCGGACAGAGCACCGACAAGGTCATCCACCTGGCCAATCAGCTGCTCTCCCTGGCGCGCATCGAAAGCGGCGCACAGTCCATCGCCGAGGGTGGCGCGCAGCGCCTGGACCTCTCGCAGCTGGCCCGCGAGCTGGGCCTGGCGATGGCGGCACTGGCGCACAAGCGCGGCGTCGCCCTGGCCCTGGAAGCCGAGGCGCCGGTATGGATCGACGGCGAGCCGACGCTGATCAGCGAACTGCTGAGCAACCTGCTGGACAACGCCCTGGCGCATACCCTCGGTGGCGGCAACGTGGTGCTGCGGGTGCTCGACGGCGCCGTGCTGGAGGTGGAGGACGACGGCCCTGGCATTCCGGTCGCCGAGCGCGATCGCGTCTTTGCCCGCTTCTATCGCCGCGACACCAGCGGCCCTGGCGCCGGCCTGGGTCTGGCCATCGTCGGCGAGATCGTCCGCGCCCACCGCGCCGAGATCAGCCTCGATCAGGGTGCGCTGGGCGGGCTGCTGGTGCGGGTGCGCTTCATACCGGCTGAGGGCTGACGCCGGGGCCGGTTTCGCCGATCGCCGCCTCGGGCGCACAGACCACCCGGTTGCGACCGGCGTGCTTGGCGGCATACAGCGCCGCATCCGCAGCGGCCAGCAGTGCCTCTGCCGAGACACAGGTCGACCCCAGGGTGGCGACGCCAAGGCTGATGGTCAACGCCACCGGCAGGTCGCCGTGGCGCAGCTGCAGGCGCTCGATGTCCTGGCGGATCCGCTCCGCCAGCACAACCGCCTGGCGCTGATCGGATGCCGGCAGCAGCACGACGAACTCCTCGCCGCCATAGCGTGCCGCCAGGTCACCGGCACGCTGGCAATGCGCCATGAGCACCGCCGCCACCTGGCGCAGGCACTCGTCACCGAACGGATGGCCATAGCTGTCGTTGATGCGCTTGAAGTGATCGATGTCGGCCAGCAGCACTGCCAGCGGGCTGCCGCTGCGGCGGGCACGGCGAATCTCCTCGTCCAGCACGCTGTCGAAGCGCCGGCGGTTGGCCAGCTGGGTCAGCGCGTCGGTGGCGCTCAGGCGCAGCAGTTCGGCATTGGCGGTCTCCAGTCCCTGCCTGGCTTCTTCCAGCGCGCGGGTGCGCTCGTAGACCCGCGCCTCCAGCACCTCGTTGGCCTGCAGCTGCAGGTCCAGCGCCTCCTGCTTGGCCTGCAGGTGCAGGGCGCGCTCGGCGGCGAGCGACTCGGAGGTCTCCAGGGCCAGCTGTTGCGCCGCGATACGCCGGTTGCGCTCGATGTTGATGCGCTCGGCCAGCGCCATGGAGAGCAGCACGAACTCGGTGAACATGCCGATCAGCTGGCCGTTCAAGGTCCAGGCGTTGAGCGGCAGCACGCCATTGAGCGCCAGCAGGTTGACCACGGTGAAGATCAGCAGCGCGCTCCAGGCGATGCTGAACAGCCGCGCCGACGGATTGCCACGTGCCCAGAGGTTGAGCGTTACCGCCATGGTCAGCCCGCAATGCAGCAGCGCGACGCTTTCCATGAACAGGTAGCGCCCCAGCGTCGGCACCAGCAGCAGAACCAGCACCGCCGCGCCCCAGTACAGCGTCAGCGTGATGGACACCCACCACACCCAGCCGCCGTAGCGGCGCACGCCGAGAAAGCGCAGGGCGAACAGCATCGGTGTGAAGAAGCACAGCGCGGCGGACAGTCCGTAGAAGCGCGCCGACAGCTCGGGTATTTCCGGCCAGAGATAGAGCTGGCCGAAGCCGGTGATGCTCAGCACGTAGAACACCGCACTGAGCAGATAGAGCACGTAGAAGAAGTAGCTGCCGTCACGGGTGAAGACCAGCAGGCTCAGGTTGTACAGCACGATCACCAGGATGCCGCCGAAGAACAGGCTGACCAGGGTGACGTCCCGCAGGCGGCCCTCGACGAACTGCTTCTCGTCGATCAGCTCCAGCGGCAACGCCAGGGTTTCGCGGGCCTGCACCTGCAGATAGACCACCGCCCGCTCGCCCGGCGGCAGCTCGAGTGGGTAGACGAAATGATGGTCGGCCAGCGGCCGAGCGCTCAGCGCCAGGGCGTCGCCTGCCAGCATCGGGGCACCCCAGCGACCGCTGTCCGGGTAGTGCAGGCGCACCGCGACCCGGTCGAGCACCGGCCACTTCAGCAACAGGTACCAGAGCCGCGCATCCGTCCCGCCGTTGCGCAAGGACAGGCGCAGCCAGGCACCGTCGGGCTGCTTGCCCAGCGTCGGACGCGCCAGCGGTTGCCATGGCCAGGCGTCGCTGGCCGCTGCGTCGAAGTCCGCCGCGGGCATGCCGAGCACGTACTCCAGGGCGCCGAGCTGCAGGGTCGAGGCGCCGCGTGTCTGGACCGCCGCCGAGCCGGCCGCGGTGGCGGCCACCGTAGGCGACAGCAGCAGGCAGGCCAACAGCAGCAGGAGCAGACGTGTCATGGGATTGCCTCGGGGTGCAACGGGCTGGCGTACTGCCAGCTAACCGGCGCCATTTATCCAACGACGCGCTCGTCGCCATGATGCCACTGTGATGGCACGTTGTCCCGCTCCGGGCGACAGGCTGCCGTCAGGCCCGTCGTCGCGCCCAGAACTGCTGCACCAGTTCGAGCATGCCGTCGGCCAGCTGCGCCACGCCGGACGCGCTGCGCTGGCTGTGCAGGCCGTTGGTGACGTGCTCATCGGAGCTGCCACGGATGCTGACGATGCTCTGGCTGATCTCCTCGCTGGCCGAGCTCTGCTGATCGACCGCCGCGGCGATCTGGTTGCTCATGGCGCTGATCTCGGTGACCCGGCTGTTGATGCCGCTCAGCGAATGCTCGGCCTGGTCCGCATGGCTGACGCTATGCTGCGCCTGCTCGCGACTGCGCTGCATGACCTCCACCGCCTGGCGCGCGCCGGCCTGCAACGAGCCGATCATGCGCTGGATGTCGGTGGTCGCCAGGGAGGTGCGCGAGGCCAGCTGGCGCACCTCGTCGGCAACCACGGCGAAGCCGCGGCCCTGATCGCCGGCGCGCGCGGCTTCGATGGCGGCGTTCAGCGCCAGCAGGTTGGTCTGCTCGGCGATGCCATGGATCACCTCGAGCACGCGGCTGATTTCCTGGCTGTGGCTCTCGAGCTGATGAATCACCTCGGCGGCCTGCTGGATGTCACCGGCCAGCCGGGTGATGCTGTCGCCGGTGCGCCCGACGATCTGCCGTCCGCTGGCCGCCTCGCTGTCGGCCCGTGCCGCCACCTCGGCGGTGCGCTGGGCATTGAACGCGACATCCTGCACGCTGGCGGTCATCTGCTGGATGGCGGTGGCGATGAGGTCGGTCTCGCGCTGCTGCCGCGAAGCGCTTTCGGTGCTGCCCTGCATCGCACCGAGCAGGTTGCGGGCATGCTCGCTGAGCTGGCGGCTGCAGTCGGCGATGCGCCCGACCATGGCGCCGGCTTCGGTTTCCAGCATCTTCATGGCGAAGGCGATCTCGCCGATTTCATCCTTGCGCCCGGTGTAGATCAGCTGGCTGACCGGGTTGTGCCCCACTCGCCGCGCCTGCCGGGCCAGGCGCGACAGCGGCGCCAGGGTGAACGCCGCAAGCGCGGCGGCGGCCGCACCCATCGCCAGCCCGGCCACTGTGGCAATGCCAGGAGCAGAACCCAACAGGCTACCGAGGGCCACACCGAACGCACCGGCACCGGCGGCCAGCAGCGCCACTCGCTCGCGCAGGCCCATGGTGCAACGCAGTGCCCGCGCGCCACGGCCATCGCGCAGCGCGGCATACAGCGCCTCGGCAGCACGGATCTGCTCGGGTTGGGCGCGGGTTCGCACGGACTGGTATTCCACCACCTTGCCGTCGCGGCTGACCGGTGTAGCGAAGGCGCTGACCCAGTAGTGGTCGCCGTTCTTGCAGCGATTCTTGACGATGCCCATCCACGAGCGGCTCGTCTGCAGCGTCTGCCAGAGATCGGCGAAGGCTTCGACCGGCATGTCCGGGTGACGCACCAGGTTATGCGGCGCGCCGAGCAGTTCGGCTTCGTCAAAGCCGGAAATCGCGACGAAGTCCGGGTTGGCGTAGGTGATGGTGCCTTTGAGATCGGTGGTGGACAGGATGTTCGCCGTTTCACCGACCATGACTTCACGGCCGCTGACGGGCAGGTTGAGGCGCATAAACAGATCTTCCTTGGAAAAATGGTCTGAGTACGCGAGGCAGGTTCGGCGCCGCTTCTGGTGGCGGCGCTCGGATCGGTGCGAAGCACCTTCTTGTTTACATGCTGCTTGCTGCGTTGCTGTTTACCTTGCTGTCGTGACGACTGTGCAGTCAGCCCTCCTCTTTCTCGCCGGTATCGGTTTCCAGTTGTTCGAGCAGATCGATCAGGCGCCGGCGCAACTGGCCGAGCTCGCGGGACTTGAACGAGCGGCGGGTGCGTTCGAGCACCTGGATGGTGTCTTCCAGCGCGGTACGCAGGGCTTCTTCGGTCAGCATCGGTTCGTCTTCGTGTGCCACATGCAGATTGGGTGCCGGCTTGGCCCCGGTGGTCGGCCGGCTGGTTTCAGAGCAATAAAAAAGGCGCCAGTCGAGGTTCATCCCGGAGGGATGTCACGGCTGGCGCCTTAGCTATCAGGTCCGATTGTCCTGAGCGGTAAAGCAGCTTTCGCAGCATGCGAAACTAGTGGCATTCTGCCTGCACGCATGCGCCGTAACAAGCCCAACGATGCCGGCGCAGGCGGCGGCGTTCGGCGTCTGCGCCCTGCACCAACCTGGGTTACCGGCTGTACGTCAGCCGCGTCGTCGTGTCCAGAATTGCTGCACCAGCATCTCCATGCTGCCGGCCAGCTCGGCGACGCCCGAGGCGCTTTGCCGACTGCGCAGACCGCTCTCCACGTGACGATCGGAACCGCCGCGAATGCTGACGATGTTCTGGTTGATGTTCTCGCTGACCGCGCTCTGCTGCTCCACCGCCGCGGCGATCTGCATGCTCATCGCACTGATCTCGTTGACCCGGCTGTTGATGCCCTGCAGCGAGCGCGCCGCCTGTTCGGCCTGTTCGACGCTCTGCATGGCCTGCTCGCGGCTGCGCTGCATGACTTCCACCGCCTGACGCGCACCGCCCTGCAGCGCGCCGATCATGTCGTTGATCTCCCGGGTCGACTGCTGAGTGCGCGAGGCCAGGCTGCGCACCTCGTCGGCGACCACGGCGAAGCCCCGGCCCTGCTCGCCGGCACGCGCCGCCTCGATGGCTGCGTTGAGCGCCAGCAGATTGGTCTGCTCGGCGATGCCGCGGATGACATCGAGCACCTTGGTGATGTCGTTGCTGTGCGCTTCCAGCTGGTGGATCACGTCGCCGGCATGCTGGATGTCCTGCGCCAGCTGGCCGATGGCGGCGCCGGTGCGATTGACCACCTCGGTGCCGGTGGCCGCCTCGTTGTCGGCGCGGCTGGCCGCTTCCGCGGTGCGCTGGGCGTTGTTCGCCACGTCCTGCACGCTGACCGCCATCTGGTTGATCGCGGTGGCGACCTGATCGGTTTCGCTCTGCTGGCGCGCCGCGCTCTCGGTGCTGCTGTCCATCGCGCCGAGCAGTTCCTGGGCGTGCTGGCTGAGCTGGCGCGAGGCGTCGCCGATGCGGCCGACCATGGCGCCGGCTTCGGTTTCCAGCATCTTCATGGCAAAAGCGATTTGCCCGTATTCGTCACGCCGGCCGGCGTAGATCAGCTGCCCCACCGGATTGTCGCCGACCCGGCGCGCCTGTTCGGCGAGTCGCTGCAGGGGCGCCAGCGCCAGGTAGGTTAGAGCGCTGGCCGCCGCGGCCGCCACCGTCGCGGTAAGCAGCGCCACACCCAGGCCAACACCACCGAGCAGGGCTCCGCCGATCACGCACGGGGCCGCACCCAACGCGGCGCACAGCGCCACGCGACTGCGCGCGCTGAGCGGCGCACGCCGCAGCGCCGCCGGCGGCCGCTGGTCACGCAGCTGGGCGTACAACCCTTCGGCGGCGGCGATCTGCGCCGGCTGCGGCTTGGTGCGCACCGACTGGTACTCGACCACCCGGCCATTGCGGCTGATCGGGGTGACGAACGCGCTGACCCAGTAGTGATCGCCGTTCTTGCAGCGGTTCTTGACCATGCCCATCCAAGAATTGCCGCCGCGCACGCTGGACCAGAGGTCGGCGAACGCCTCGCGGGGCATGTCCGGATGGCGCACGATGTTGTGGTGCTGGCCGAGCAGCTCGTCCTCGTCGAAGCCGCTGATCTTGATGAAATCCGGATTCACATAGGTGATGTCACCGTTGAGATCCGTGGTGGAAAGGATATTGGCGGTATCGCTGATGGAAACATCGCGGCCGGTGACCGGCAGATTCATGCGCATGGTGGCTCTCGTGAGCAAGGCAGTTGTCGTTCTGTTCCGCCATGCACGTCTCGGTCGACGCACCTCGGGTGCATCGGGCGCTCCTGCCAATCGCTCACCCTGCGGTGATGGTCCCTGCCTCGGACGGCCCAACGGGTCGTTTGTATCGTTTTTGTCGCGCGGAAAACGGGCATGAAAAAAGCGCCAGCATCGAACCGTCCCTGCGGGTGATCCTTGATGGCGCTTCAGTCGACAGGCCCGTCGGTCCTGTCCGGTCAGCATGTCTCCTCGCCTGGAGACTGATGCCATAATGATGGCATCTGCTTTCCGCGTGCAATGCGACTGAAGTCCTACTCCGCTGGTCGGCTTTTATTCCGAACATGCCAAAGTGATATCAATATTGTACAATTATGTTTTCTCTGTACAGCTTTATAGCAAGAAATTTCGCGCGCCCCTCCGCAACCCTTGGTCGGCAAGTCGGTCGTAGCAAAGGGTGCGCGGATTAGCGGATCGGCATGGCGGGGTCCGTGGGCTGTTCCAGGCGCAGCCGCCTGCTAGACTCAAGTTCCGCGCAGACTCACAAGGGATGCCCGGGATTCCGAAAACAACCAAAAAGGAGTGCATCCATGAAAGGCAAATCCTTGGCATGGATCTTTACCGCTGCTCTGGCGGGAACCGGCCTGAGCACAGTGGCACAGGCGCAAGAGAAGTTCGTCACCATCGGCACGGGCGGGCAGACCGGCGTTTACTACGTAGCCGGGCAATCGATCTGCCGCTTCGTCAACCGCAATGCGGAAAACATCAAGTGCAACGCCCCGGCCAGCGGCGGCGGCGTGGCCAACGTCAACGGTCTGCGCAGTGGCGAATTCAACTTCGGCATCATGCAGTCCGACCACCAGTACAAGGCAATGGAAGGCGTTGCACCCTTCGAGAAAGAAGGGAAGATGGACGACATCCGCGCGGTGTTCTCCCTGCAGAGCGAAGTCTTCACCGTACTGGCCCGTCGCAGCGCCAACATCAAGGGGCTCGATGACCTCAAGGGCAAGCGCGTCAACATCGGCAACCCCGGTTCCGGTCAGCGCGACACCCTCGAAGAGATCATGAAGGTCAAGGGCTGGGACAAGTCGGTGTTCTCCCTGGCCGCCGAGCTGAAGCCGGCTGAGCAGGCCAGCGCACTGGGCGACAACAACATCGATGCCATGACCTACTTCGTCGGTCACCCCAACGGCGCGATCCAGGAAGCCACCACCACCACCGACGCGGTGCTGGTGCCGATCACCGGCCCGGAGATCGACAAGCTGCTCGAAGAGCGCAGCTACTACACCAAGGCCGAGATTCCCGGCGGCCTGTACAAGGGCAACGATCAGGCGACCCAGTCCATCGGTGGCAAGGCCGTGCTGTCCACCACCTCCAAGGTCGATGCCGAAGTGGTCTACCAGCTGGTCAAGTCGGTGTTCGAGAACATCGAGCGCTTCCAGCGCCTGCATCCGGCCTTCAAGGACCTGAAGCCGGAAGAGATGATCGAAGTCGGCCTGAGCGCGCCGCTGCATGAAGGCGCCGAGCGTTACTACAAGGAACGCGGCTGGCTGTAAGGTTGGACAGGCCGCGTCGTCCGCCGGCCTGATTGCCATGCCTCAGCTGAGAACCCGTGCGCCGTATGGCCACGGGTTTTCGCGGTTCCGTTACCTGAAAAAAACAGGCCTCATTTCATGCAAGACAAACAACTGTCCACCGAGGAACTGATCGCCCAGGACGTCGGTGCACGTTCGCCCGCCGGGCCGATGGCCGCGGTCATCGCCGGGCTCGCACTGCTCTGGTCGCTGTTCCAGCTGTGGATCGCCTCGCCGCTGCCGTTCATCCTCGGCTTCGGCGTGCTGAACGACACCGAAACCCGCTCGATTCACCTGGCCTTCGCCCTGCTGCTGGCTTTTCTCGCCTACCCGGCCTTCAAGCGCTCGCCGCGTGACCGCGTGCCGCTAATGGACATCGCCCTCGGGCTGGTAGCCGCCGCCTGCGCCGCCTATCTGTTTCTCGCCTATTCGCAACTGGCACAGCGCCCCGGCAACCTGACCACCCTGGACCTGGTCACGGCCTGCGTCGGCATACCGCTGCTGCTGGAAGCCACCCGCCGCGCCCTCGGCCCGCCGCTGGCGATCATCGCCCTGGTGTTCCTCGTCTACAGTGTCGCCGGCCCCTGGATGCCCGGCCTGCTGGCCCACCGCGGGGTGAGCTTCACCGCACTGGCCAACCACCAGTGGATCACCACCGAAGGCGTGTTCGGCATCGCCCTCGGCGTCTCCACCAGCTTCGTCTTCCTCTTCGTGCTGTTCGGTGCCCTGCTCGAGCGAGCCGGCGCCGGGCACTACTTCATTCAGCTGGCCTTCAGCATGCTCGGCCATTTCCGCGGTGGTCCGGCCAAGGCGGCCGTGGTGGCCTCCGGCATGACCGGCCTGATCTCCGGCTCGTCCATCGCCAACGTGGTGACCACCGGCACCTTCACCATCCCGATGATGAAACGCACCGGCTTCTCGGCGGAGAAGGCCGGCGCGGTGGAAGTGGCCTCCTCGGTCAACGGCCAGATCATGCCGCCGGTGATGGGTGCGGCGGCCTTCCTGATGGTCGAGTACGTCGGCATTCCCTATGTGGAAGTGATCAAGCATGCCTTTCTCCCGGCGCTGATCTCCTATATCGCGCTGATCTACATCGTCCACCTGGAATCGCTCAAGCTTGGTCTGCAGGCGCTGCCGCGGGCCAACGTGGCGAAACCCTGGATGCAGCGGCTGATCGGCTTCGCCTTCGGCGCTGCGCTGATCTCCGGCCTTTCGCTGGGCGTCTACTACGGCCTCGGCTGGCTCAAGCCGGCCCTCGGCGATGCCGCGCTGTGGGTCATCGCCGGGCTGCTGGCGCTGGTCTACCTCGGTCTGCTGAAGATCGCCGCGAGCAACCCGCCGCTGCCGCACGAAGATCCCAACATGCCGCTGGAGAAGCTGCCGGAAACCCGTCCGGTGCTGCTCTCCGGCCTGCACTTCCTGCTGCCGGTAGTGGTGCTGGTCTGGTGCCTGATGATCGAGCGGCTGTCACCCGGCCTCTCGGCCTTCTGGGGTTCGGTGATGCTGGTGATCATCCTGCTCACCCAGCGCCCGCTGCTGTCATGGATGCGCCATGACCGCAGCCACGTGGACGGCACCTTCATGGACGGCGTGATCGACCTGCGCGAGGGCCTGATCGCCGGTGCGCGCAACATGATCGGCATCGGCATCGCCACCGCGGCGGCGGGCATCATCGTCGGCGCGGTGTCGCAGACCGGCGTGGGCCTGGTGCTGGCGGATCTGGTGGAACTGCTGTCGATGGGCAATCTGCTGCTGATGCTGTTGCTCACCGCCTTCCTCAGCCTGATCCTCGGCATGGGCCTGCCCACCACCGCCAACTACATCGTGGTGTCCAGCCTGCTGGCGCCGGTGATCGTCGCCCTGGGCCAGCAGAACGGGCTGATCGTGCCGCTGATCGCGGTGCATCTGTTCGTCTTCTACTTCGGCATCATGGCCGACGTGACGCCGCCGGTGGGCCTGGCCTCCTTCGCCGCGGCGGCGGTGTCCAAGGGCGACCCGATCCGCACCGGGGTGACCGCGTTCTATTACAGCTTGCGCACCGCGGCGCTGCCGTTCCTGTTCATCTTCAACACCGACCTGCTGCTGATCGGCGTGGACTTCTGGCACGGCGTGCTGATCTTCATCGTCGCCACCATCGCCATGCTGATCTTCGCCGCCGGCACCCAGGGCTATTTCCTGGTGCGCAGCCGCTGGTACGAGAGCCTGCTGTTGCTGCTGGTGGCCTTCACCCTGTTCCGCCCCGGCTTCTGGATGGATCTCATCCATGACCCGTATCAGGAGATTCCGCCGGCGCAGCTGGTGGAGGCACTGGGCAACGTCGAGGAGGACAGCCAGCTGCGCCTGCGCGTGCTCGGCGAGGACGCAGTGGGCGATGCCCGTGAGTTCGTGCTGCTGCTGGCGATCCCGGACGGCGCCTCGGGCGAGGAGAAGCTGGAGAAGATCGGCCTGATGACCTACGAGCAGGACGGCAAGCTGCTGGTGGACAGCGTCACCTTCGGCAGCCCGGCTGCCGAGGCGGGGCTGGAGTTCGACCAGCAGATTCTCTCGGTACGCGCGCCGACCGACCGCTGGCCGAAGGAATTCATGTGGATTCCGGGCTTCCTGCTGTTCGGCCTGATCGTCTGGATGCAGCGCCGCCGCCGTCAGACCTGATCGACTCGGAAGCGTCTGAAACCCCGGTCACGTGCGAGCGTGCCGGGGTTTTTCATTTGGTGCTCCCACCGGCGTACCCGCGCCAGGGCACCACGATCAACCGAAGAACCAGTAGCACACCGCGATGGCAGCGATGATGCCGGCCAGATCCGCGACCAGGGCACAGCCCACCGCATGCCGCGCGCGCTGGATGCCGACCGCACCGAAGTACACCGCCAGCACGTAGAAGGTGGTCTCGGTACTGCCCTGCACCGTCGCCGCGACCAGCGCAGGGAAGCTGTCCACGCCCTGACTCTGCATGGTCTCGATCAGCATCGCCCGCGCCGCGCTGCCGGAGAACGGCTTGACCAGCGCGGTAGGCAGGGCGTCGACGAAGCGGGTGTCCCAGCCCAGCGCTTCGACCAGCCAGCGAATGCCTTCCAGACCGAAATCCAGCGCACCGGATGCGCGCAGGGCGCCAATGGCGCAGAGCATGGCGATCAGATACGGCAACAGGCTCTTGGCGACGTCGAAGCCTTCCTTCGCGCCCTCGACGAACGCCTCGTACACCGGCACCTTGCGCAGCGCTCCGACGACGAGGAAGGCGATGATCAGACCGAACAGGGTCAGGTTGCCCAGCAACGAGGACAGCGACGCCAGCGCGGTGGCCGACAGCCCTGCCAGCAGGGCCATGAAACCGCCGAGCAGCAGCGCACCGGGAATGAAATAGGCCAGCACCACCGGGTCCCACAGGCGCAGGCGCTGCACCAGCGCCACTGCCAGCAGGCCCGCCAGGGACGAGGCACTGGTGGCCAGCAGAATCGGCAGGAACACCAGAGTCGGGTCATCCGCGCCCTGCTGCACGCGGTACATGAAGATGGATACCGGCAGCAGCGTGAGCGAAGAGGTGTTGAGCACCAGGAAGAGGATCTGCGCATTGCTGGCCACGCTGGGCAGCGGGTTCAGCTCCTGCAGTGCGCGCATCGCCTTGAGGCCGATAGGCGTCGCGGCGTTGTCCAGACCAAGCCCGTTGGCTGCGAAATTGAGCGTGATCAGCCCCAGCGCCGGGTGCCCGGCCGGCACTTCCGGCATCAGCCGGCGGAACAGCGGCCCGAGCAGCCGCGCCAGCAGCTCGATCAGCCCGGCCTTTTCGGCGATGCGCAGGAAACCCAGCCAGAGCGTCAGGGTGCCGAACAGCACGATCATCACTTCCACGGCCAGCTTGGCCATGGCGAACAGGCTCTCCACCAGCGCGGCGAACACCGCGGGATCGCCACCGATCAGCCAGCGCCCCAGGGCAGCCAGCGCGGCGACCAGAAAAAAGCCCAGCCAGAGGCCATTGAGCATGTCGTTCTCCCGTCAAAGCTGGCCGCGATGATAGCGGTGCGGGCGCGCGGGGGTCATCCGCAGATCGGCAGCAAGACGAGAAAGAGAGGGAATATGCGAGAGAAAAGCGGATGGTTGTCGCCGCATGCCGGGGTGGCGATCACGCCACCACCGGCCGCAGCTTGCAGAACCCGGTCCAGTAAATGGAGGTACTCCCTGTACCCCTAGGTCGTTCCGCCAGGCAGAACAACCCGACCCCATGGTTCACCCCGTTGCAGGGGCTGAGCGCGCGTGGCCGTTACACCCTGCGCGCTTTGTGGATCACCTTCGTTGGCCGAACATGACCCGGTGAATTTGGCTTCCTATGCCGCTGGTACTCCTGTATGCAGCCGCCCTTGCGGGCGGCTATCGACGCATCAGACACGCGGTCCGCGGCCGCGGCCGAAGATCAGCGATGCCACGAACAGCACCAGGAAGACCACGAACAGGATCTTCGCAATACCTGTAGCAGTGCCTGCGATACCACCGAAGCCCAGAACTGCAGCGATGATGGCAATGATCAGGAAGGTAATGGCCCAACTCAGCATGGTGTGACTCCTCTTGGTTCAGGAACGGTTCTCAGCGGATCAGATCAGTCCGATCGGCATCGATTGTTGTTACGCATCCCTGCTGGTTCGCTCGCACGTCCCCTTCGTTGCTCAGAACACCCAGCGCTGCTCGGCAGGCGCCTGGCGATAATCGATGGTTTGCGGTTCTTGTCCGGTTCGCATGAGCTCAATAGGTTGAGCGTCGTACATACCGATTCGTTCCGCGGAATTCTGTTGCGCCTGGCTGAGCGGTTGCGACAGCGGGCGCTCGGCACCCATGATCAGCATGACAACCGCAGCAGAGAGGAAACCCTTGCTGGCTAGCGATAAGCGGGCTTGGCGATTCATTCCTCAACTCCTTCTAAGCGTAGCGAACTTCGTTTCGATAACTCTGTTATTGCAGGCGTCGTGCCAGCCTTCCGAATATATAAAAATCCTTTAAAATCAACGACTTAGCTTTATGGCAAATTGCTGCGTCCAACTCAAATTGCAAGGCAGCCCCTAGCCAGCCGGGCGTTTTGCACGAATCAGTGTCGGGCCTGTTTGAGCTGGCGCATGCGCTCGTGGCAAGTACGCAGCTTGGGCAGCTCAATAGCCAGCAAAGCCCGTACATCCGGCTCGGCGTCCTGCACGGCGTCTTCGAAAGCCTCCAGGATGTGTGCTTCGGTCTGCTCGAGCTGATCGACATAGGGCGTGTCGTGATCGCCGATGCGCGAACGGGTGTCGGCGTACAGCTCGCGCATGCGCCCGGTCAGCGTGCCGCCCTGCGAAGGCTGTTCATGGCTCGCGGCGACCTTGACGCTCAGGGCCTGGATGATCTGCGTCTTGGCCTGGGCCAGATCGCGGAACAGGTGCTGCAGCTCGACGTCCTTTACTTCCTCGGCGGCATGCTGGTAGAAACGCTGCCCGTCGCGGGTGATCTCGATGAGCTCGTTGAGCTGGTTCATGGACTTGTTCATGACACCTCCTGCATGGTTGCGACAGATGTGGCCGCCCGTGAATGGGTCGGCACCCGTTTTCAGAGGGTCGCAAGCGCCATGCCACCCGCGTGGCCATTGGCGCCCCCGACAAATCAGGCACTTGGACGCGCCCCTCTGCACAGGGGAATGCAGCATGCAGGAAAGCCTTGCCAGCACCGTGCAACTTGCAAGACTTTTCATAGACTAAAGCACTCGCCAGCAACGCAACGGCGCCGCGACGGCGCTCGACACGCCATAATCGAATCTCTACAGCGACCGAACTCGCCTTTTGATGGGAGCATCCATGGACCAAACGACGGACAACGGCGGACGCATCCTCCTGGTGGATGACGAAGCGGCGATCCTGCGTACCTTTCGTTACTGCCTGGAAGACCGTGGCTATACCGTGATGACGGCAGCCAGCGCCGCACAGGCCGAAGCGATCCTGCAGCGCCAGGTGTTCGATCTGTGCTTCCTCGACCTGCGCCTGGGCGAAGACAACGGTCTGGACGTGCTACAGCAGATGCGCACGCTGGCGCCCTGGATGCGCGTGGTGATCGTCACCGCTCACTCGGCGGTGGACACAGCGGTCGATGCCATGCAGGCCGGCGCCGCGGATTACCTGCTCAAGCCCTGCAGCCCCGAACAGCTGCGTCTGTCGGCCGCCAAGCAGCTGGAAGTCCGGCAGATGGCAGCGCGCCTGGAAGCACTGGAAGGCGAGATGAAGCAGCGCAGCGATGCGCTTGGCTCGCACAGCCCGGCAATGATGGCCGTGCTGGAGACCGCCCGGCAGGTCGCCGACACCGATGCCAACATCCTCATCCTCGGCGAATCCGGCACCGGCAAAGGCGAGCTGGCGCGTGCCATCCACACCTGGAGCCGGCGCTCGAAGAAGGCCTTCGTCACCATCAACTGCCCGTCACTGTCGGCCGACCTGATGGAAAGCGAGCTGTTCGGGCACAACCGCGGTGCCTTCACCGGAGCCACCGAAAGCACCCTCGGCCGGGTCAACCAGGCCGACGGCGGCACGCTGTTCCTCGACGAGATCGGCGACTTCCCGCTGGCGCTACAACCCAAGCTGCTGCGCTTCATCCAGGACAAGGAATACGAACGCGTCGGCGACCCGGTCACCCGCCGCGCCGACGTGCGCATCCTGGCGGCGACCAACCTCAATCTCGAGGAGATGGTCCGCGAGGGCAAGTTCCGCGAGGACCTGCTCTACCGCCTCAACGTCATCACCCTCAATCTGCCGCCGATGCGCGAGCGCCCGGAAGACGTACTGGCCCTGGCCGAGCGCTTCCTCGCCGCCTTCGTCAAGAACTACGGGCGCCCGGCGCGCGGCTTCAGCGATGCAGCGGTGGCGGCGCTCAAGGCCTATCGCTGGCCCGGCAACGTGCGCGAACTGCGCAACGTGGTGGAGCGGGCAAGCATCATCTGCCCGCAGCAGATGATCGAGGTCAACCACCTCGGGCTCGGCGAACAGGCAGGTAGCAACGCTCCGCGCATCGGCGAGCCGCTGAGCCTCGAGGCACTGGAAAAGGCGCACATCGCCGGCGTGCTGAGCACCAGCGACACCCTGGAGCAGGCCGCACGCATCCTCGGCATCGACGCCTCGACCCTGTACAGAAAGCGCAAGCAGTACGGCCTATGAAACTGCAGATGAAGCTGCGAACCCGACTCTTCCTCGGGTTCTCGGCACTGATGACGGTGGCCCTGCTGGGCCTGCTGCTGGCGCTGGTCAGCGTGATGCAGATGGCCAAGAGCCAGGAGCAGCTGATCCGCGACAACTTCAGCATCATCGAGATCAACCAGCAGCTGCGTCAGACGCTGGGCAATCATCTGATCGTGATGCTTACCGACGACAACCGCAGCGAGGCGCTCGCCCCGCTGCGCCAGAGCTTCCAGCAGACCCTGGAGCGCGGCATCGCCGAGGCCAACGACGATGTCGACCGCCAGGCCTTCCGTGCAGTCGCCAGCGCCTATGCCGCCTTCCTGCAGCAGGTCGAAGCCAGCCGCCATCAGAACCTGACCCTGCTGGAAGACAACCCGCTGAGCCAGTCCTTCAACAAGGTCCGCGGCCTGATGACCGACATGCAGGGCGCGGCCTACGACAAGATCCGCGACACCGAGCTGCGCAGCCGTGATCGCGCCTCGCTGCTGGCGGGCCTGCTGGGACTCACCGCGATAGCCGTGCTGCTGATCGGCTTCATTACCGCGCACAGCTTCGCGCGACGTTTCGGCGAGCCGATCGAGCGGCTGTCCGCCGCTGCCGACCAGATCGGCCGCGGGGATTTCAACATCGCCCTGCCGACCCCGCCCATCGCCGAGCTGTCGTCCCTGAGCCGGCGCTTCGGTCTCATGGCGCAGGCTCTGCACGAGTTCAAGCAGACCAACGTGGAGGCCTTGGTCAACGGTCAGCAGCGCCTGCAGGCGTTGCTCGACAGCATCGACGACGGCCTGCTGATCGTCGACCGCGACGGTCGCCTGGAGCACGCCAACCCGGTGGCGCAGCGGCAGCTGGCCTGGGAGAACGAGCACCTGGGCTCCACCCTTGGCGAAGCGCTGGGCTATCCGCAACTGGACAACGCCGCGCGGCAGGTACTGGACGACAAGCCGCTGTCCGACCCGCCAGAGGATCTGGTCATCGAGGCCGACGGCGAACGGCGCCTGCTGGCCTGGCGCATCAGCCCGGTCAGCCACCACGACGGCAGCATCAGTGGCGCGGTGATGGTGCTGCACGACGTCACCGACCAACGCACCTTCGAACGCGTGCGCAACGAATTCGTGCTGCGCGCCTCCCACGAACTGCGCACCCCGGTCACCGGCATGCAGATGGCCTTCAGCCTGTTGCGCGAGCGTCTGCGCTACCCCGCCGACAGTCGCGAATCCGACCTGTTCGATACGGTGCACGAGGAAATGCAGCGCCTGGTCAGGCTGATCAACGACCTGCTCAATTTCTCCCGCTACCAGAGCGGCCAGCAGAAACTGGAGCTGGAGCAGTGCGACGTGCCGGAGCTGCTCGAAGCCGCGCGCCAGCGCTTCGAGGTCAACGCCGCCGAGCAAGACGTGCAGCTCAAGCTGGAGCTGCAGCAGCCGCTGCCAACGTTGATGCTCGACCGCCAGCAGATCGAGCGGGTGCTGGACAACCTGCTGAGCAACGCCCTGCGCCACACGCCCAGGGGCGGCGAGGTGCGCCTGCTGGCGCGGCACCATGGCGAGCGGCTGATCCTCAGCGTCGAGGACAACGGCGAAGGCATTCCCTACAGCCAGCAGGCACGCATCTTCGAACCCTTCGTGCAGATCGGTCGCCGTCGCGGCGGGGCCGGACTGGGGCTTGCCTTATGCAAGGAAATTGCCCAGCTGCATGGTGGCCGCATTGGCGTGCACTCGCGGATCGGCCACGGCACTATCTTCTACGTGGCGCTGCCGATCTGACGGCGCCCCATCGAGGAACCTGCCATGCCGAGTCTGAACCCCAGCCCCGAGCAGCTCGCCGACTATGTGGCGGCGATGCCCTCGGGCGTGCCGATCCTGATGCTCAATCTGTTGCGCTACAACGCCCAGGCCACCTACCCGCCAGGCAGCCCGCACAGCCCCTGCAGCGGCCGAGAGGCCTATGCCCGCTACAGCCGCGTGGCGCTGACCAAGGTGCAGGCCGGTGGCGGCGCGGTGGAGCTGCGCGCCAAGGCCCATGCGACGCTCATAGCGCCGCCGGAGGAAGAATGGGATGACCTGCTGCTGGTCAGCTACCCGTCCAAGGAAGCCTTCCTGGCCATGCTCAGCGACCGCGAATACCAGGCTGCCGCCGAGCACCGCAGCGCGGCCCTGGCTGACTCGAGACTGATCGGCACCACCCGCTACTGAGGTCAGCGGCTCGCCTGGGCGACCAGCACCTGCAGCATCGCCGCGGTTTCCGCGTCCGGCTCTCCATCGAAGCGGGTCGGGCGGTACTTCATCTGGAACGCGGCGATCACATTGCGCGTCTCGTCATCCAGATGGCCGTGGCGGGGTACCCGATAACCCTGCGCCGCCAGTGCCTCCTGGAACCAGCCGATCGCCGGCAGCCCCGCCGCGGCGTAGTGCGCCTGCGCCGCCGCCACCGCGCCGGCATCCGGCCAGGGCACTAGGCCCTCCTCGGCCAGACGCTTCCAGGGAAACAGCGGCCCCGGATCGACCTTGCGCTGCGGCGCGATGTCGCTGTGGCCGATGATGGCGCCCGGTTTCAGGCCATGACGCGCCATGATGTCCTTGAGCAGTACCACCAGCGCATCGATCTGCGCCTGCGAGTAGGGATACCAGAGCCGCCGTCCGTCCGCGCTCTGCTCGTAACCCTGATTGACCAGCTC
The DNA here is from genome assembly GCF_055755175.1 of Stutzerimonas sp. LR2. Lineage (NCBI taxonomy): Bacteria > Pseudomonadati > Pseudomonadota > Gammaproteobacteria > Pseudomonadales > Pseudomonadaceae > Stutzerimonas > Stutzerimonas sp. LR2. The sequence continues at coordinate 887,575 of NZ_JBVTRR010000001.1, read as the reverse complement.
GATGCCGATCGAGGTAGCGTTCAGCCAGGTACGCCCGTTCCATTCGCTCTCCCCGGCATGCCAGGCGCGGCGATCCTCGTCCACCAGGCGGTAGATGGTCGCCGGCGACTCACCGATCAGGTAGTGGCTGCTCACATCGCGCCCGCCGAGCAGCTCCAGCGAGCGAGGCAGGTCGGTGGAGGTGTAATGCAGCACGATGAACTGGACGCGGCTGTCGTGGCCGATCGAGCTGTGGCTGGTGTCGATGCGTGGGCCGCTGGCACAGCCGGCCAGCAGCAGAAGCAAGAGGGTAGCGGAGAACAATTTCATCGGGACGACCTCTGTGTCGACGGCGCAAATGACGCAGATGGGCAGGAGCCCGGCATGCGGTGGCGATTCGATGCCGGAGCGGCGAGGGTCGTGATTATACCGGGCGCCCGGATACAGGCCAGGCCAGCCGGTCAGGCTGGCTCGACACGATTGCGTCCCGAATCCTTGGCGCGGTAGAGCGCCCGGTCGGCACGCTCGAAGGCACACTCGGCGGTGTCGCCAGTAACGAATGCGGTCAACCCGGCGGACAGGGTGATGGCAACCCGCTCGCCCTTGAAGTGGAACGGGCAACTGCCGATGGACTCGCGCAGCGTTTCCATCAGCTGCCGCCCCGCCTCGTAAGGCGTGTTGGGTAACAGCACGACGAACTCCTCACCACCGAAACGGGCGATGAAGTCGGTCTTGCGCAACCGCTTCTGCAGCTCCGTGCCGATGATCTTCAGCACCCGATCGCCGGCCAGATGGCCATAGCCGTCGTTGACCCGCTTGAAGTGATCGACATCCAGCACGGCCAGCAGCAGATCGCCACCGTAGCGTTGCCAGCGGGCGAATTCGAGATCCAGCCGTTCATTCCATGCCGCCCGGTTGGGCAGTCCGGTCAGCGGGTCCTGCAGGGCCTTCTGCCGCTGCTCTTCCAGATGGCCGCGCAGCCCCCGTGCCGCCTGTTCCAGGCTGCCGACACGGCTGACCAGCTGCTGCAGGCGCTCGCCCAGTTTCTGCTCCTGCTCGCTGCGCTGGCGACGGTAGTTGTCGACGGTGTCCAGCAGGCCATCCAGACGCGCCTCCACCACCCGCTTGAGGCTGTTCAGGTCGGTGGCTTCACGCATGCTGTGCTGCAGGCCGCCGACTTGTTCGCGCAGCTCGGCGTCCAGCGCCTGCGCCGCATCGCGGCCTTCCACATGGCCCTGGTGGGCGGCGAGCAGGTTCTCCTGCATCGCTGTCAGACGCTCGTTGAGAGTCTGCAGGTAGTTCTCGAAATCGCGCTGACCCTGATCGCTGAAGGCGATCATCAGCATCGCCAGATCGTCCAGCACCGGCACCAGCTCGTACCAGTTCAGGCCCTGCTGGATTCGCGCGCGCAACGTCTGCAGTTGCGGTTGATGCTGCTCGGGCAGATGCAGGCTGTCGAGCAGACTGCTGAGCGTCGCCTCCACACGTTCGGCGACAACGCTGAAAGCGGGCTCCGGCGAATCCGGCAGCGCATAGGCGGCCTCCTGCGGCGGCGGCTCGGCCGCTGGCGGCAGCTCGGCGTCCGCCACCGGCTCGTCCGCTTCCGGCTCAACTGCCGAGACGACAGGCTCGACGGCCTGCTGCTCTTCGTTCGCCGGCTCCGGCAAGGTTGCCACCACGGACGGCTCGGTCACGGTGGAGGCGACGGCCGTCTCACCGACGACGACCGCCTCTGCTTCGACCGCGACCGCTGGGGCCGACGCCGCCGCTGGAAGCGCCGTCTCGAGCGGGGCCGCCGATTGGCTGTCCCGCCCCCCGAACAGGCGCTTCAGAAAGCCGCTCTGCTGCGGCGCGGACAAGCCCTGCAGGTTGAGAACCTGACCCTGCAGTACACTGAGCTCGCCGAGCAGTAGCGGCAGCTCGCGCAATCTGGTCGCACGCTGGTCCAGATCCTTGGCGAAGCGTTTGAGCGGCTTGCGCAGCTCGGCGGGCACCGACATCCCCAGCAACTGGGACACCAGCCGATGCAGCGCCTCGGTCAACTGAACGGCACGCTCCTGGCGGTGGCGTTCGGAGTCCAGCACCGCCTTTTCCAGGCGTGGAACCAGCTGACCCAGCCCATCGTCCAGATCCCCGTCACGCAGGACCTCGCGCATCTGCTGCAGGCAGCGCTCGACGGCGGGGTCGGCGCCCTCCACCGCCAGGCTGCTGCGCACCAGGCTGCGCCGCAACAGATCGACGCGCTGCTCCCAGCGGGCGTCCAGCTGCTCCTGGCGCTCGGCCAGCTGAAGATACTTTTCCTTCCAGCGTTCGGCTTCTTCGCTCATTTACGTTCAGGCACCTGTACCGGCAGGGAGTCCGCCCGCAGGGAATCGGGCAGCCGAATTTCCACCGCCACCGGCAAATGGTCGGAAATCGGCAGAGCCAGCACGTCCACACGTTCAAGCGTAAGGCTCGGGCTGAGCAGAATATGGTCCAGGCAGCGCTGCGGCCGCCAGCTGGGGAAGGTCGCTTCGACCTGCGGCGCCAACAGGCCGAGATCGCGCAACGGCGAGTTCTCCAGCAGGTCGTTGGCGTGGGTGTTCATGTCGCCCATCAGTACCTGATGCCGATAGTCGCCGATCAGGTCGCGAATGTAGGCCAGCTGCCGGGCCCGGGCGCCACCGCCGAGTGCCAGGTGCATCATCACCACCACCAGCGCGTCCGCGCCCTCGCCAAAACGCAGCAGGATCGCGCCGCGTCCCGACGGCCCAGGTAGCGGGTGGTCCTCCAGGCCCTGGGGCTCCAGGCGGCTGAGCACCCCGTTGCTGTGCTGGGCGAAGCGTCCGAGGTTGCGATTGAGCTGCTGATACCAGTAGGGAAACGCACCCAGGTGGGCCAGATGCTCGACCTGATTGACATAGCCGGACCGCAGGCTGCCGCCGTCGGCCTCCTGCAGCGCCACCAGGTCATAGTTGCCGAGCACCTCGCCGATGCGCTGCAGGTTGCCGGCCCGACCCGGATGGGGCAGCAGATGCTGCCAGCTGCGCGTCAGGTAATGGTGGTAGCGCTCGGTGCTGATGCCAACCTGGATGTTGAAGCTGAGCAGGCGCAGCCGGCCGTCGGCCGGCAGGCCGGTGCTGGCCAGGCAGTGCGGATTGACCCGTGCCTTGCCGGGGCCGGCAAGGCGTGGGGCACTCCAACGGCGCAGCATGCCGGGTTACCGCGCTGCGCGTTCTTTTTCGATGAGGAAATCCGCCACCTGCAGCGTGCGTTCCGGACCGCCGGAGGAGCCGAGGTCAAAGCGGTACTTGCCATTGACGATCATCACCGGTACGCCGGTGATCTGGTAGGCCATGCCGAGTTTCTTCGCCTGCTCGACGCGGCCACGCACGCCAAAGGAGTTGTAGGCCTTGAGGAAGGCCTGCTTGTCGACGCCATGTCCTTCGAGGAAGTCGGCCATCTCCTCCGGCGTGGCGAGCTTCTTGCGCTCCTGGTGATAGGCGGCGAATACCGCGTCATGCACCTTCGGCTCCACGCCCATGGACTCCAGCGTGACGAACAGCTGGCCGTGCGCGTTCCAGATGCCGCCGAACATGGCGGGGATGCGCTTGAACTGCACATCCTCCGGCAGCTTCTCGGCCCAGGGCTTGATCACCGGTTCGAACTGGTAGCAATGCGGGCAGCCGTACCAGAACAGCTCGACCACCTCGATCTTGCTCGGGTCGGCAACGGGCACCGGACTGCTCAGCTCGACATATTCCTTGCCGGCCTGGAACTCTGCTGCCTGGGTCACCCCGCCGAACAGGCTGGCGGTAGCAAGGACGGCAGTGAGTAGGAAGTTACGCATGAAATACTCCTGTTTACGACGAACCGATGGCGCAACAGGCTGCAGCAAAACGCCGGGACTCGCCAGCGTTTTTCATCTGCCCGTGCCAAGCCGTGACGAAGGTAGTGTAGCCAGCCCCTAAACGCAGAAGGGCGCCCGGGCTTGCGGCCCGGACGCCCTTCTCGGTCAGCCCGCGGATGCGATCAGTGCAGGCCCTGGATGTAGCTGGACAGCGCTTCGATGTCCTTGTTGCTCAGCTTGGAGGCGACGCCACGCATGATCATGCTGTCACCGTCATTGGTGCGGTTGCCTTCGCGGAAGTCGGTCAGCTGCTTGGCTGTGTACGCGGCGTGCTGGCCACCCAGTTTGGGGAAGCCGGCCAGCTCGTTACCGACGCCGTTCGGCGCGTGGCAACCGGTACAGGCCGGCATGCCCTGATCCAGCTTGCCACCGCGGAACAGTTTCTCACCCTGCTTGGCCAGAGCCGGATCGGCATAGCCGACGCTGCCCTTCTGGCTGGAGAAGTAGGCGGCGATGTCCTGCAGGTCCTGGTCGCTCAGCGGATCGAGCATGCCGGTCATTTCCAGGACCTTGCGGCCCACACCTTCCGGGGCGCCCGGCGTGCTGCCGGCCTTGATGTCCTGGAGCTGCTTGAGCAGATAACGCTCGCCCTGGCCGGCGAGTTTCGGGAAGTTCGGCGCCGGGCTGTTGCCGTCCGCACCGTGGCAGGCGCCACACACTGCAACTTTGCCCTGACCAGCTTCGGCGTCTCCAGCCGCGTGGGCCATACCGGTGATGCCAAGGGTCAACAGCAGACTCACGAGTATTTTGTTCATCAGCTAATCCAACTACGGCTAAGGGTTTGAAAGGGAATTCATCGGGTCACGCACGGCCATCGAACCGGGGCAACGCTCGTTATAAGTGGCACGCAGGGCATCCGCAGCGGGGCGGCGACACCGCCGCACAGGCGCCCGCAACAGGCTGGACACCACGCACGGCCCGATATCAGGCCAAAGCGCACATAAAAACTGCGGCATTATATACTTCCGTTTCTGAAACGGAAACGAACCATTGCCGCACCCGCGTGCACTCACCGGAACGACCATGCTACCGAAAAACCCGATTCTCGGCCTTTGCCAACAGGCCTCCTTCATGATCAGCGCCGCCAAGGTCGATCAGTGCCCGGCCGACGAGGGTCTGGAAGTGGCCTTCGCCGGTCGATCCAATGCGGGCAAGTCCAGTGCGCTGAACACCCTCACCCACGCCAACCTGGCGCGCACCTCGAAGACACCGGGACGCACCCAGTTACTCAATTTCTTCCGCCTCGATGACGAGCGCCGCCTGGTCGACCTGCCCGGTTATGGTTACGCCAAGGTGCCGATCCCGCTCAAGCAGCATTGGCAGCGCCATCTGGAAGCCTACCTGGGCAGTCGCGAGAGTCTGGTCGGGGTGTTCCTGATGATGGATATCCGCCATCCGCTGACGGAGTTCGACCGCATGATGCTGGACTGGGCCAATGCCAGCGACATGCCGTTGCACATCCTGCTGACCAAATCCGACAAGCTGGCCTTCGGCGCGGCGAAGAACGCGCTGCTGGCGATCCAACGCGATATCCGCAAGGGCTGGGGTGCCGATGTCAGCGTGCAGCTGTTCTCCGCTCCCAAGCGGCAGGGTGTGGAAGAGGCGCAGCTGGTACTGGCCAGCTGGCTCGGTTTGCTGGACGACTCCGAGCAAGACCAGGCACCTGAAGCGTAAGACCGCTCAGAACCGCTGATCCACCACGCCGTGCCAGCACGCCTGTGGTGGATGCGAACGCGACATTTATCCGCGATGCACCGGCTGCATAGCCGGGAATAACGGCTGCCGGCCCGAGCGCGACGTTCGCCGGTCCGCCTCTCCGGACCGGGCGGATGCCGAAAAACGACATCCACCCTCTCCATCACAACCTATCAGTCACGATAGGCGTCCACCGGCACGCACGCGCAGAACAGATTGCGATCGCCGTAGACGTTGTCCACACGGTTCACCGCCGGCCAGTACTTGTGCGCACGGGCGTGGGCGCTCGGGGTCACCGCCTCGGCGATGCTGTAGGGGCGATCCCACTCGCCGATCACGTCGGCCAGGGTATGCGGCGCGCGTACCAGCGGGTTGTTGTCCGCCGGCCATTCGCCGTCCTGCACCTTGGCGATCTCCGCGCGGATGCTCAGCATCGCCTCGACGAAGCGGTCCAGCTCCGCCTTCGACTCGCTCTCGGTGGGCTCGATCATCAGCGTGCCGGGCACCGGGAACGACATGGTCGGCGCATGGAAGCCGTAGTCCATCAGGCGCTTGGCAACGTCCTCCTCGCTGATGCCGCTGGCGGCCTTGAGCGGGCGCAGATCGAGAATGCACTCGTGGGCGACACGGCCGTTGCGTCCGCTGTAGAGCACCGGGAACGCGCCGCCGAGACGGTTGGCGAGGTAGTTGGCACCGAGGATTGCCACCTCGGTCGCGTCACGCAGCTGCGGGCCCATCATGGCGATGTACATCCAGCTGATCGGCAGGATGCTCGCGCTGCCCCAGGGCGCCGCGCTCACCGCACCGTTGCCCGGTTGCGGACCTTCCAGCTCGACCACAGGGTGATTGGCCACGAACGGCGCCAGGTGCGCCTTGACGCCGATCGGGCCCATGCCCGGGCCGCCACCGCCATGGGGGATGCAGAAGGTCTTGTGCAGGTTCATGTGCGAGACGTCGGCACCGATGTCCGCCGGTCGCGCCAGGCCGACCTGGGCGTTGAGGTTGGCGCCGTCCATGTACACCTGGCCGCCCTGGGCGTGGATCGCGGCGCAGATCTCGCGCACGTTTTCTTCGTAGACGCCGTGGGTCGACGGATAGGTGATCATCAGGCAGGACAGCCGGTCGCCGGCCTCGGCGGCCTTGCGCTTGAGGTCCTCGAGATCGACGTTGCCGCCCTTGTCGCATTCGACGATGACCACACGCATGCTGACCATCTGCGCAGAAGCTGGGTTGGTGCCGTGCGCCGAGGACGGGATCAGGCAGATGTCGCGCTGCCCTTCACCGCGGCTCTCGTGATACTTGCGGATCGCGACCAGGCCGGCGTATTCGCCCTGGGCACCGGAGTTGGGCTGCATGCTGATGGCGTCGAAACCGGTGATCGCGCAGAGCCAGGCTTCCAGCTCTTCGATCATCAGCCTGTAACCCTGCGCCTGGCCCCGCGGGACGAACGGATGCAGGTTGGCGAATTCGGCCCAGGTGATCGGAATCATTTCGCTGGTGGCGTTGAGTTTCATGGTGCAGGAGCCGAGCGGGATCATCGCCTGGTTCAGCGCCAGATCCTTGTTTTCCAGCTGCTTGAGGTAGCGCAGCATCTCGGTTTCGCTGTGGTGCGAGTTGAACACCGGATGCTCCAGGTAGCCGCTCTCGCGTTGCAGCCCTGCGGGAATGCCCGCGGCCAGCTCACCGGCATCCAGCGCGGCGACATCGAGGCCGTGATCGGCACCGAGGAAGATCGCCAGCAGCTGCTCGACGGTGCGCTCGTCGCAGGTCTCGTCGAGGCTCACGCCCAGCCGGCCGCGGCCGAGGATGCGCAGGTTGATCTGCGCCGCCTCGGCACTTTCGATGATCGCGGTCTGCGCACCACCGACCTCGAGGGTTAGGGTGTCGAAGAAATGCCGGTTGAGCCGCACGATGCCCTTCTGCTCCAGACCCGCGGCGAGGATGGCGGTCAGCCGATGGACGCGCTGTGCGATGCGCTTGAGGCCCTGCGGGCCGTGATAGACGGCATAGAAGCCAGCGATGTTGGCCAGCAGCACCTGCGCGGTGCAGATGTTGGAGTTGGCCTTCTCGCGACGGATATGCTGCTCGCGGGTCTGCAGCGCCATGCGCAGCGCGGTGTTGCCGCGGGCGTCCTTGGACACGCCGATGATGCGTCCCGGCATGCCGCGCTTGAACTCGTCGCGGCTGGCGAAATAGGCCGCGTGCGGGCCGCCGTAGCCCATCGGCACACCGAAGCGCTGGGTCGAGCCGAGCACCACGTCGGCACCCAGTTCGCCCGGCGGGGTCAGCAACAGCAGGCTGAGCAGGTCGGCCGCCACGCAGGCCAGCGCCTGCTGTGCGTGCAGCTGCTCGATCGCCGGACGCAGGTCGCGAATCTCGCCATGGGTATCCGGGTACTGCAGCAGCGCGCCGAACACCTCGTGTCCGGCCAGGTCGTCCAGCGTGCCGACTACCAGTTCGAAGCCGAACGCTTCGGCGCGGGTCTGCACCACCGAAAGCGTCTGCGGATGGCAATTCTCGTCAACGAAGAAACGGTTGCTCTTGCTCTTGGCCATGCGCCGGGCCAGGGTCATGGCCTCGGCTGCTGCGGTCGCCTCATCGAGCAGCGAGGCGTTGGCCAGATCGAGACCGGTGAGGTCGATGATCATCTGCTGATAGTTCAGCAGCGCTTCCAGCCGACCCTGGGCGATCTCCGGCTGATAGGGCGTGTAGGCGGTGTACCAGCCCGGATTCTCCAGCACGTTGCGCAGGATCACCGGCGGGGTGATGGTGCCGTGGTAGCCCATGCCGATCAGGCTGGTCCAGAGCTGGTTCTGCTCGGCATAGCCCTTGAGCTTGGCCAGCGCCGCCTGTTCATCCAGCGCGGGCGGCAGATTCAGCTCGCCCTGCAGGCGGATCGCCGGCGGCACGGTCTGCTCGATCAGCTGCTCGCGGCTGGCCAGCCCCAGCGCGTCGAGCATGGCCTGCTGTTCGCCCTGATCCGGGCCGAGGTGACGGCGCAGAAAGGCATCGGTTTGCTGGAGTTGGGAAAGGCTCGGCATATACGGCATGGTCGCTACTCTCGGAAAAAACAAAAGCCCCGACAGAGCGGGGCTTTTGCGGATGATGCTTAGGCGTCGGCGTCGCAGGCGGCCTGGTAACCGGCTGCGTCGAGCAGCTTGTCCAGCTCCGCCTTGTCGCTCGGCTGCAGGCGGAAGAACCAGCTGCCGTAGGGGTCGCTGTTGACCTGCTCGGGCGAATCGGCCAGCGCCTCGTTAATGGCGATCACCTCACCGGAAACGGGGGCATAGATGTCGGAGGCGGCCTTTACCGACTCGACCACGCCGGCTTCCTGACCGGCATTGAGCTGGCGCCCGACCTCGGGCAGCTCGACGTAGACCACATCCCCCAGCGCCTCCTGGGCGTGATCGGAGATGCCGACGGTGACGCTGCCGTCCGCTTCGAGACGGGCCCACTCGTGGCTGGCGGCGTAACGCAGATCGCTGGGGATATTGCTCATTGTTGGATCCTCAAGGCTGTTGACAGCAGTCGCGCAAAACAGTCGGTCGAATTTACACCAGTACCTTGCCGTGCCGCACGAATGTCGGCTGCACGACCCGCACCGGATACCACTTGCCACGAATCTCCACTTCCGCGCGCTCGGCGGTGCCGGCCGGCACGCGCGCCAGGGCGATGGATTTGCCAAGCGTAGGAGAAAAACTGCCACTGGTGATCTCGCCGTCACCGACACCGTTGACCCGCACCACCTGATGGGCACGCAGCACGCCGCGCTCTTCCAGCACCAGGCCGACCAGCTTGGGCAGATCGCCTTCGGCGCGCTGCTGCTCCAGCGCGGCACGGCCGACGAAATCGCGCTCGGCGGGCTCCCAGGCCACGGTCCAGCCCATGTTGGCGGCCAGCGGCGAGACCTCCTCGGTCATGTCCTGGCCGTACAGGTTCAGTCCGGCTTCCAGACGCAGGGTGTCACGAGCGCCAAGGCCGATGGGGGGGATGCCGGCACCGACCAGCTCGCTGAGAAAATCCGGCGCCTGCTCGGCCGGCAAGATGATCTCCAGACCATCTTCGCCGGTGTAGCCGGTACGACCGATGAACCAGTCGCCTTCGGCCAGGCCCTGGAATGGCTTGAGTCCCTGGATCAGCGTGGCGCGGGCCTGGCTGACCAGCTCGGCGGTGCGCGCACGGGCATGCGGCCCCTGGATGGCCAGCATGGCCAGCTGCGGACGCTCGTTGATCTCGACGGCGAAATCCGCCGCCTGGGCCTGCATCCACGCCAGGTCCTTGTCGCGGGTACTGGCATTGACCACCAGGCGGTAGCCCCAGTCGGTGAGGTAGACGATCAGGTCATCGATCACCCCGCCGCGCTCATTGAGCATGGCCGAGTAAAGAGCGCGGCCGGGGCTCTTCAGGCGTGCCACGTCGTTGGCCAGCAGGTGTTGCAGATAAGCGCTGGCCTGGTCGCCGGCCACATCGACCACGGTCATGTGCGAGACGTCGAACACTCCGCAATCACGTCGCACCTGATGATGTTCTTCGACCTGGGAGCCGTAGTGCAGTGGCATGTCCCAGCCACCGAAGTCGACCATCTTGGCGCCGAGCGCAAGGTGCTGATCGTAGAGGGGAGTACGCTGACCCATGGGTTTCTCCTTCCGGGCAGGTCGCCGAATCGGCGTTGGAAAAGTCAGTAAAGCCGGCCCTTGCGGGGAGCGGCGACTTTCGAATGGCGCGCATTGTAGCCCCAAGGTGGCAGGAGGTCACGGCGCATCAGGCGGCAGGAGACTGGAGGTCGAACGGCCTTACACGGGCGCTACCGGACCGCGTGCAGCGCCACCGGAAAGCCTCGGCAGGCTAGCCGACGCGCCTGGCCGAGCGACGAATCAGCAGGATCACCGGCAGCAGGCCGACCAGCACCAGCGTCAGCGCCGGCAGCGAGGCGCGCGCCCATTCGCCTTCGCTGGTCATCTCGAAAATGCGCACCGCCAGAGTGTCCCAGCCGAACGGACGCATCAGTAGAGTCGCCGGCATTTCCTTGAGCACGTCGACGAACACCAGCAGCGCCGCACTCAGCGTGCCCGGCAGCAACAGCGGCAGATAGACGCGCAAGAACAGGGCCGGCCCGCCGACACCGAGGCTGCGCGACGCCTGCGGCAGCGATGGACGAATTCGAGCCAGGGCGTTTTCCAGCGGGCCGAAGGCGACCGCCATGAAGCGGATCAGATAGGCCAGCAGCAAGGCACCGAGGCTGCCGAGCAGGATCGGCTTGCCGGCCCCGCCCAACCAGCTCGACAGCGGTATCACCATGTGCCGGTCCAGGTAACTGAACGCCAGCATGATCGACACTGCCAGCACCGAGCCGGGCAGCGCATAACCCAGGTTGGCCAGGCTGACCGCGCTGCGGATCGAACGCACCGGCGCCTGGCGCCGGGCGAACGCCAGCAGCAGCGCCACGCTGACGGTGATAAGCGCAGCCATGCCGCCAAGGTAGAGCGTGTGCAGGATCAGCCCGGCGTAGCGCTCGTCGAGGTCGAAGCGCCCGCGCTGCCAGAGCCAGGCCAGCAGTTGCAGCACCGGAATGACGAAGGCACAGAGAAACACCAGACCGCACCAGGCGCTGGCGGCCAAGGCCTTCACGCCGGTCAGCCGATAAAGTGCAGCAGAGCGCGCGCGCTCGTTGGCCGGCCGCGCCGCGCCGCGCGCCCGGCGTTCGCCGTAGAGCACCAGCATCACCGCCAGCAGCAGCAGACTGGCCAGCTGCGTGGCGCTGGTCAGACTGAAGAAGCCGTACCAGGTCTTGTAGATGGCGGTGGTGAAGGTGTCGAAGTTGAATACCGCCACGGCACCGAAATCGGCCAGCGTTTCCATCATCGCCAGCGCCAGACCGGCACCGATGGCCGGCCGTGCCATCGGCAGCGCCACGCGCCAGAAGGCCTGCCAGGGCGTCTGGCCGAGTACCCGCGCCGCCTCCATCAGCCCCTTGCCCTGAGCCAGAAAGGCCGAGCGAGCCAGCAGATAGACGTACGGGTAGAACACCAGCACCAGCACCGCGATGACGCCCCCGGTGGAACGCACCCGCGGAAAGCGGATACCGCTGCCGAACCACTCGCGGGCCAGGCTCTGCACCGGCCCGGAGAAATCCAGCAGACCGATGAAGACGAACGCCAGCACGTAGGCGGGTATCGCGAACGGCAACATCAGCGCCCAGTCGAGCCAGCGTCGACCGGGAAACTCGCACAACGCCGTCAGCCAGGCGAGGCTGACCCCTAGCACCACCACGCCGATGCCCACGCCGAGCACCAGGGTCAGCGTGTTGCCCAGCAAACGCGGCATCTGCGTGTCCCACAGGTGCGCCCAGATGTCGCCATCGATGCTGCCCCAGCTGAACAGCAGAATGCTCAGCGGCAGCAACACCAGCGCCGCGACGGCGAATGAGATGGGATACCAGCGGCGCTCGACGGGATGGGACACTCAAGCCTCGACAGCAGGAAAAACGACGCCCCGGACAAGCCGGGGCGCGAAGTATAACCGCAGCGGCAGACCTGGCGGCTGAGCCGCGGTCACCGCAGCGATGGCGGCAGGCGGATCAGTTCCAGCCGGCGCGGTCCATCATCTTGATCGCCTCGGCCTGGCGCTTGCCGGCGACTTCAACCGGAATGGTGTCGGCCTTGAACTCGCCCCATGCCGCAACTTCGGCGGACGGTTTCACGTCCGGGTTGGCCGGGTATTCCATATTGATGTCCGCGAAAATGCTCTGAGCCTCGGCGCTGGTCATCCACTCCACCAGCTTGCGCGCAGCATCCGGATTCGGCGCGTGCTTGGTCAGACCGATGCCCGACAGGTTGACGTGCACGCCGCGGTCCTGCTGGTTCGGCCAGAACAGCTTGGCCTTGAGCTGCGGGTTCTGCGCATGCAGACGACCGAAATAGTAGGTGTTGACGATGCCGACGTCGCACTGCCCGGCGTCGACCGCCATGACCACGGCGTTGTCGTCGGCGAATACGTCGGTGGCGAGGTTGTTCACCCAGCCCTTGAGGATCTGCTCGGTCTTCTCGGCGCCATGGGTTTCGATCATGGTGGCGGTCAGCGACTGGTTGTAGACCTTCTTGCTGGTGCGCAGGCACAGGCGGCCTTCCCAGTTCTTGTCGGCCAGCGCTTCGTAGGTGGTCAGCTCACCGTCCTTGACCCGCTCCGGCGAGTAGACGATGGTCCGTGCGCGCAGCGACAAGCCGGTCCAGGCATCGCTGGAGGAGCGGTACTGCGCGGGGATGTTGTCCTTCACCACCTGGGAGTTCAGCGGCTGCAGGATGCCCATTTCTTCGGCTTGCCAGAGGTTACCGCCATCGACGGTCAGCAGCAGGTCCGCAGGAGTGTTCGCGCCTTCGGCCTTGATGCGGGCCATCAGCGGAGCTTCCTTGTCGGTGATGAACTTGATCGCTACACCGGTCTTCTTGGTGTAGGCGTCGAATACCGGTTTGATCAGCTCATCGATGCGCGAGGAGTAAACCACTACTTGATCGGCAGCCTGGACAGCGCCCGATAGCGCCGTCAGCGCCAGGGCGGCGAGAAAACCTTTGCTAGCCTGCATGGAACAGCCTCTTGGTGAGATGGAACATAGGCCTGAATAGTAGTGAATGTTATTTACCTTCTCAATGCGACAAATCGTGCCGGTAACCTTTTGTAAATATCAGTCTGCTATCAAGGCCGCGCCAGCGCAGGCAGGTCGCCGCTCAAGCCCAGCGCCTGGCGGACGAACAGCGCTTTCGCCTCCGGCAGAGCCTGTACCGCCTTGAGGCCGGTGTTGCGCAACCAGCGCAGCGGCAACGGATCGGCCTGGAACAGTCGCTCGAAGCCCTCCATCGCCGCCATCATCGCCAGGTTGTGCGGCATGCGGCGGCGTTCGAAGCGACTCAGCACCCGGATATCTTCGGGCCGCTCACCACGCGCCATGGCCGCCTCGATGACCTCCGCCAGAACCGCTGCGTCGAGAAGCCCGAGGTTGACCCCCTGCCCTGCCAGTGGATGGATGGTGTGCGCGGCATCGCCGATCAGCGCGAGCCCAGGCTGTACGTAGCGCTTGGCATGACGCTGGCGCAGTGGAATGCACAGCCGCGGATCGACCTCCTCCACCTCGCCCAGACGCTGCTCGAAGGCACGGCCCAGCGCCGCGCGGAACGCCACGTCATCCAGCGCCATCAGGCGCCTGGCTTCTAGCTCGGTAACCGACCAGACGATGGAGCACCAGTGCTGGTCGCCATCACGCTCCAGCGGCAGAAACGCCAGCGGGCCGTCGTCGGTGAAGCGTTGCCAGGCAGTCCGCTGATGCGGCTCGCTGCAGCGCACACTGGTGACGATGGCCTGATGCAGATAGTCCCATTCGCGCGTTTCACAGCCAGCCAGCCGGCGCACCGCCGAGTTAGCGCCATCGGCGGCGACCAGCAAGGGCGCGTTCAGCTGACGACCGTCGTCCAGTGTCAGTTGCCAGCCCTGCGGCGTACGTTCCAGCCGCTCGAGCCGGGCGGCGCCGAGCAACCGCTGGCCGCCACGGCGCTGCATCGTCTCCAGCAGCGCGTCCTGCACCACCCGGTTCTCGACGATATGGCCGAGCACCTCGGCATGCACGGTCTCGGCGGAAAAATGGATCTGTCCGGTACCCGAGCCATCCCAGACATGCATGTCGGTGTACGGGCTGACGCGCCGCGCCGACATCCCCGGCCAGGCGCCGAGGCGCTCGAAGATGCGCTGACTGGCTGCCGACAGGGCGCTGACTCGTGGCTCGAAGCCGCCTTGCGGGTCGAAATCGGCGGCCTCCAGCGGGCTCGCATCGAGCACCAGGATGTCCAGCCCGCTGCCTTCGAGTGCCAGCGCCAGCGCACTGCCGACCATTCCGGCACCGACGATGATCAGATCGGCTTGCATCAGTTGTCTCCTGCCTGCCGCGCGCGCGGCTTGAGTCTTATGTAGAGGGTCTTCTGCACCCGCGCCACCAGCGTACCGTCGCCATCACGCACTTCGACGTGCATCCGCGGCAGGTACTTGCAGCCATCGGCGGTGCGCATGCGAATCTCGTCGAGCAGTTGCTGGCTGATGCTGAAATCGGCGTAGACCGCACCCCGTCCGGGGCTGACGAATTCGATGTTGGCCGCCTTGTCCCAGACGATGTAGTCCGGCCCGAGGTTCTCCAAGAGCATCAGCACGAAGAACGGATCGACCATGGAATACAGCGATCCGCCGAACTGCGTGCCCACGTAGTTGCGGTTGTACCAGCGCAGCACCATCTTGACCCGGACCAGGCGCAGGTCGGCGCTGATATGTCGCACCCGCACCCCGGCGCCGAGGTACGGCGGGTAGAAGTTCAAGGCCCAGCGCAGAAATCGCGCCTTGCGCGCCAGCCTGGACCCATCCATGCGGAAGCCCGCGGGTACGGCGCGGTCAGCCGGCACGTGTGCCGAGGCCCATGGCCTGGCGCGCGAACCAGCGTTTGGCCACGGGAGCCAGGTCCAGGCCGAGCAAGCCGAGGTTACGTCCGGTGGCGACGAGCCGTCCGGAATCGCCGAACAGGCGGGTAACCTGGTCGGAGAAACCCACGGTCAGGCGCTGATCGAAACGTTGCCGGCGGGCGTATTCCTGCAGCAGCGCCAGATCGCCCAGCGGCGCTTCGCTGCGCAGCAACGCGGCACTCAGCGCATCCACGTCCCGTAGCGAGAGGTTGTAACCCTGTCCGGCGATCGGATGCAGGCTGTGGGCGGCATTGCCCAGCACCACCAGCCCCGAGCGTACCTGTTCCTCGGCCTCGATCAGCGTCAGCGGGTACAGATGACGGGCGCCGACCTGCTGCAGCGCGCCCAACCGATAGCCGAAGGCGTCCTGCAGTTCGGCAAGAAACACCGATTCGTGGGCCTGGGCCAGGCGCGTGGCATCGGCCGGCGAGCGGGTCCATACCAGGGCGCAGCGATGGTCCTGCAGCGGCAGCAGCGCCATCGGGCCGTCTTCGGTGAAGCGCTCGAAAGCCAGCCCGCCATGGGGCTTGCCCGGGGTGATGTTGGCGATCAGCGCGGTCTGCGCGTAGGGCCTGCGCGCGACCTGGATGCCGAGTTGCTCGCGCAGGCTGGAGCGGCCGCCGTCGGCCAGCACCGTCAGCGCGCACTCCAGCCGCTGGCCATCGGTGAAGCTCAGGCGATAACCGGCGGTGCCGGGCTCCAGCTGCTCGACTTCGGCCGGGCAATGGCGCACCACCACCTCGTCATCCAGCGCCTGCCACAGGCAATGTCCGATCCAGGCGTTCTCTACCACATAGCCCAGCGCCTCGACCGCCTCGTTCCGCGCATCCAGCCGGGCGGCACCGAAGCGGCCGCGTTCGGAAACGTGGATGCGCAGAATCGGCTCGGCACGCTCGGCGATCCGGCCCCACAGGCCCAGACGCTGATAGATCAGCCGGGTGCCGTAGGACAGCGCCGTGGAGCGCGCATCGTAGCTCGGCTGGTACTCGTGCCCCGGCTCGAACGGCTCGATCAGGTGGATGCGCCAGCCACGCTCACGGGCGCCCTCCTGCAAGGCCAGCGCAAGGCTCGCGCCGACCAGTCCGCCCCCGATGATCGCCAGGCTCTGCATCAGGCGGCCTGTTCTCGTGCGGCGGCCATCAGTGCCTCGATCTCGGCCACGCTCTTCGGCACGCCACCGGTGAGGATCTCGCAGCCGTTCTTGGTCACCACCACGTCGTCCTCGATGCGTACGCCGATGCCGCGCCATTTCTTGGCGACGTTCTGGTTGTCCGCGGCGATATAGATGCCAGGCTCCACGGTCATCGCCATGCCCGGCTCGAGCACGCGCCACTCGCCACCGATCTTGTAATCGCCGACGTCGTGCACGTCCATGCCCAGCCAGTGGCCGGCGCGATGCATATAGAAAGGTTTGTAGGCCTCGCTGGCGATCAGCTGGTCGACCTCACCCTGCAGCAGACCCAGCTCCACCAGGCCGGCGGTGATCACCCGCACCGTGGCCTCGTGCGCCTCGTTCCAGTGCTTGCCGGGTGCGATGTGCTTGAAGGCTTCTTCGTTGGCCTTGAGCACCAGCTCGTAGATGGCCTTCTGCTCGGGCGAGAACCTGCCGCTGACCGGGAAGGTGCGGGTGATATCGCTGGCGTAGCAGTCGATCTCGCAACCGGCGTCGATCAGCACCAGATCGCCATCCTTGAGCGGCGCATCGTTCTCCCGGTAATGCAGGATGCAGGCGTTCCTGCCGGCGGCGACGATGCTGCCGTAGGCCGGCATCTTCGC
This sequence comes from Stutzerimonas sp. LR2, assembly GCF_055755175.1. NCBI lineage: Bacteria > Pseudomonadati > Pseudomonadota > Gammaproteobacteria > Pseudomonadales > Pseudomonadaceae > Stutzerimonas > Stutzerimonas sp. LR2. The sequence goes on along the minus strand of NZ_JBVTRR010000001.1, from coordinate 870,745 downwards.
GCCACCCTTGCGGAACTCGTAGTCCAGTTCGGCTTCCAGGTGGTACTCGAACAGGCCGGCGCGGCTGGCCTGCATGGCCCGGATGTGCGCACGGGCGGAAATCTCCGCGGCGTGCTTCATCACTTTCACCTCGCTGCTCGACTTGTACAGACGCATGTCGTGCAGCAGGTGATCGAGGGCGACGAACTCGCTGGGCGGCTGCGCTCCCTGGCGCGCCTTGGCGCGGATGGTCTTGATCCACTCCATCAGCCGGTGATCGAAGGCTTCGTTGGTGCCGATGGCGTAGTAGACCCGATCGCGGCCCTCGATCAGGCCGGGCAGGATGTCGTCGATATCGCCGATGGGAAAGGCATCGTCGGCACCGTATTCAGCGATGGCACCGTCCTGCCCGGCACGCAGGCCGTCCCAGAGCTCACGCTCGGGATCGCGCTCGCGGCAGAACAGCACGTACTCGCCATGCTCGCGGCCCGGAATCAGGGCGATCACCGCTTCCGGCTCGGGGAAGCCGGAGAGGTACTGGAAGTCGCTGTCCTGGCGGTAGACATGCTCGACATCGCGGTTGCGGATGTACATCGGCGCCGCCGGCAGGATGGCGATGCTGTTGGGTTCCATCTGCTCCATCAGCGCCTTGCGCCGACGGGCGTATTCCGATCTGGGGATGCGAGTCATGGGCGCAACGGTGTCCTCAATGCAGGGAAGGTTTCGCGGCAGCGGGCAGCGGCTTGGCGCATTCGGTGAACAGCAGCAGCGGCGCTACGCGCAGATATTCCATCACTTCCATATAGTCGGTCTCGCCGTCCTCGGACTCTTCCAGCGAGTCCTGGATCTGCGCGATGGCCGAGAGATCCTGCAGCACTTCCATGGCTTCGCTGCTCAGCGCACGGTCACCGGCGGTCAGGCCGAAGCCGGCGAGAAAGCCCTGGCACCACTGGCCGAGGGCCACGGCGCGTTCGGCCAGTGGCGCATCGTCGCTGGGCAGCAGCAACACGATGGCGATGTCGTCACCGGCGAGCTCGCCCTTGACCATTTCCTGCAGGCCGATAAGCGCCTGACGCACGTTGTCCTGCGGCGCTTCGCCGAGCAGGTCAGAGGCATCGAGCAACCAGGGCTCGACGTCGAAACCGGCACCGGCGCAACTGCGCCCGAGCAACAGGCCGTGCAGCTCGGCCGGCGATACGCTTTGTGGACTGCCTGCCAGAAGCGTGGCGAAAGCAGCATAAGGGGAGTTCTGAATGGACATGGCGGCTAGGCGCACGGTGGCGCAATGACTAGAATGAAGGCTTCGTATCCTAGCACCGGCGGCCGCGGCAAGACCATCGAAGCCCCCGGGCATCGCCTCCGTCTTCAGCCGAGCCCCCAACAGGAATCCCATGGAAGACGCCGATCTGAAAGCGCTGACCGCCAAGCTGGAGCAGCTGATTCAGCGCATCGAACAACTCAAGGCGCAGAACCACTTGCTGCTGGCCAACGAGCGGGCCTGGCGCGAAGAGCGCGCTCATCTGATCGAAAAGAACGAAATGGCCCGGTTGAAGGTCGAATCAATGATTTCGCGCCTGAAAGCCCTGGAGCAGGACTCATGACCCAGCCGAACACCGTTACCGTGCACATCATGGACAAGGAATACTGCATTGCCTGTCCGCCGGAAGAACGCAGCAACCTGGAAGGCGCGGCCCGCTACCTGGATCGCAAGATGCGCGAGATCCGCAGCAGCGGCAAAGTCATCGGCGCCGATCGCGTGGCCGTCATGGCCGCGCTGAACATCACCCATGAGCTGTTGCACAAGCATGACCGCCTGGATGCCGAAGCCAGCAGCGCACGCGAGCATGTACGCATGCTGCTGGAGCGCGTGGACAGCGCCCTGGCCACCGACCCCAACCCATCCGGCAACTGATTGGCGGTGTCGCCGACCGAGTGGCGCCCTGTGCAGTGGCAGGGCTCGCGCGACGCTCGTTCCGCCTGTCGCCGGCCCGGCGCCAGGGTTCCCGATGAACCGGGACCAGAGGCCGGATTGTTGAGGTATACTGCGGCCAACTCCCTGGCATGTTCGCCAGTCGGCGATGACCCTCTCCCGATAAGCAACACCATGGAGGCTACACGTGGTGCCGGTGTGCATGTCCGCCTGACGGAAAGCCTTAAGGTACTCTGTAGTCGCCACCTTGAACTCTCGGGTTCAAGGGCCTACGCTGGCAGCGGCATGCTGGGGAGCCACTTCCGATGATCGTAGCCGAAGGCCTCTCGCGCCCGGTGCTGCGTCGCAAGCTGCGCCAGACCCGGCGCCAACTCTCTCCCGCCCAGCAACGCCACGCCGCCCGCCGACTCTACCGGCAACTCAGCCATCACCCGCTCTTTCGTCGCGCCCGGCATATCGCCCTGTATCTGCCCAACGACGGCGAGATCGATCCACGCCTGCTGCTGCGCGCCGCGCAACGCCGGGGCAAGGCGACCTATCTGCCGGTACTCAACCCATGGCCGCGCACGCGCATGGTGTTCCAGCGCATCGAGCCCGGCGAGCGACTGCGGCGCAACCGCTTCGGCATCTTCGAACCCGTGATTCGAACCGCTCGACAGCGTCGCGTCTGGGCGCTGGACCTGCTGTTGATGCCATTGGTGGGTTTCGATGGGAATGGCGGGCGGCTGGGCATGGGCGGCGGGTTCTATGATCGCAGCCTCGCGTACCGCGCCAGGCGCAAAAAAAGTCACAAACCGACACTTTTGGGCCTGGCCCATGAATGCCAGCGGGTCGATCGACTGCCGCTGGAGAGCTGGGATGTACCCCTGCTGGGTACGGTGACGGACCGGGGCTGGTACGTCGAGCGCTGAAACGCCGCGTCCATGCGGCGCTCGGTCAGCGTTGCTGGGTCTGCTGCACCTGGATCACCGGGGCCATGCCCGCGGCGCCGTCGTTGCGCTCCCACAGGCTCTGCGTATAGCCGGTGGTGACTACGCCCAGGCCGAAGATGAAGACCAGAATCCAGAGAATATCGGGCTTGCGTTTCATGTGTGTTCGCCTCCCCCTACCAGGCGAAATGCTTGCGTCGAGTCGATGTGATTTATCGTTCTAGGACTCGATAGGCCACCTTACAGCCGCGGCATTTTCCGTGAAGCCTCGGCACTGCGCAAATCCGTATTGCAGCCGATTGTCGGAGATTTTGCCATCATGGTCTGATCGAACCGAACGAACGGAGAGCAAGGTTCATGCCTTACTGGTTAATGAAGTCCGAACCCGATGAGTTTTCCATCCACGACCTGAAAAAACTGGGCCACGGACGCTGGGATGGCGTACGCAACTATCAGGCGCGTAACTTCCTGCGCCAGATGCAGGAGGGGGATCATTTCTTTTTCTATCACTCCAGCTGCGCCGAACCGGGCATCGCCGGAGTCGGCCGGGTCATCCGCAGCGCCTACCCCGACCCTACCGCCCTGGCCCCCGAAAGCCCCTATCACGATGGCAAGGCCAGCAGCGAAGCCAACCCCTGGAGTGCCGTGGACGTCGAGTTTGTCGAAGCCTTCTCGACTCCCCTCGCGCTGGCTCGGCTCAAAGCTAACCCGGCGCTGCGGGAACTGGCACTGGTGAAAAAAGGCAACCGCCTCTCGGTCATGCCGGTAAGCGACACCGAGTGGCAAGCGATCCTGGCGATGCGCTGAGCTACTGGATGATCAGGTTGTTGAACAGCAGATCGTCGACCAGAGGCTTGCCCTCTTCCTGCTCGAGCACTTCGCGCACCTGTTTCAATGCCTCCTGACGCAAGAGCTCCTTGGCCTCGACACTGCCCAGCGTCTCGTCGGTCTGCTCGGAGAACAGCATCACCAGCTGATGGCGGATCAGCGGCTCGTGGTGCTTGACCCGATCCTCCACCTCCTTGCTGGAAATGCGCAGCGCCACGTCGGCCTTGAAGTACTTGAGCCGCTCGCCGGAGGCATAGTTGCCTACCATCGCCGGCGTCAGCGCGTAATAGAGGGTCTGTGGAGCAGCGGACTCATCGGCCGACTCATTGGCTTGAACGGCTCCGGCAACTGCCAGGCAGAAAAACATCGAAAGTAGGTATCTCACGCGCTGCGGCTCCAGAGAGGAAACCCTGCCAGCATAACCAGTCACAGCACAACGCCCAAGCCGTTGCACTACCGCCTGCCACTTATACGGCGCCATTACAGCGAACGATGCTGATTGCCTCGCCACGCAGCGCTCCTAGACTGAAAGCCCTGAGCAGTCGAGCCATCCCATGTCGGACGGCAAGCGTCCGACCAGTCGAACAAGGAAAAGCGATGAAAGCCGTCCTGTGCAAAAGCTTCGGCCCGCCCGAAAGCCTGGTTGTCGAAGATGCCCCCTCCCCTCAGATCAAACCGAGCGAGATCCTGCTCGACGTGCATGCTGCCGGGGTCAATTTCCCGGACACGTTGATGATTGAGGGCAAATACCAGTTCAAGCCGCCGTTTCCGTTTTCGCCCGGCGGCGAGGCGGCCGGCGTGGTCGCTGCGGTCGGCGAAAAGGTCAGTCACCTGAAGGTGGGCGACCGGGTCATGGCGCTGACCGGCTGGGGCAGCTTCGCCGAGCAGGTGGCGGTGGCCGGCAGCAATGCGCTGCCGATTCCGCCGAGCATGGACTTCGCCACCGCTGCTGCCTTCAGCATGACCTACGGCACCTCGATGCACGCGCTCAAGCAGCGCGCCAACCTGCAGCCCGGTGAAACCCTGCTGGTACTGGGCGCCTCCGGTGGTGTCGGCCTGGCTGCCGTGGAGATCGGCAAGGCCATGGGCGCCCGGGTGATTGCCGCGGCCTCCAGCGCCGAGAAGCTGGAGGTGGCGAAGAATGCCGGCGCCGACGAGCTGATCAACTACAGCGAAGTGAGCCTGAAGGAGCGCCTGAAGGAACTTACCGGCGGTCAGGGCGTGGATGTGATCTACGACCCGGTGGGCGGCAAGCTGTTCGAGGAAGCCTTCCGCAGCATCGCCTGGAACGGCCGCATGCTGGTGGTCGGCTTTGCCGCCGGCGGCGATATTCCGGCACTACCGGCCAACCTGCCGCTGCTCAAGGGTGCGGCACTGATCGGCGTGTTCTGGGGCGCCTTCGCCCAACGCCAGCCGCAGGACAACGCTGCGAATTTCCGCCAGCTGTTCGCCTGGCACGCCGAAGGCAAGCTCAAGCCGCTGGTGTCGCAACGCTTCACGCTGGAGGAAGCCGGCCAGGCCATCGCCACGCTGGGTCAGCGCAAGGCAGTGGGCAAGCTGGTGGTGCAGGTGCGCTAAGAACGCACCTAGGGGACTGCAGGAAGCGTCAGACGCTTCCTGCACGATCCGATCGGATCAATGGGCGGTGGCGGGTGCCTCGCCGGCGCTCTGCATGCGCGCCATTTCCTGGGCGTAGAGCGCATCGAAGTTCACCGGAGCCAGCATCAGCGCCGGGAAGGAGCCGCGGGTCACCAGGCTGTCCAGCGCTTCGCGGGCATACGGGAAGAGGATGTTCGGGCAGAACGCACCAAGCGTGTGGCTCATCGCAGCCGCTTCCAGGCCCTTGATCAGGAAAATGCCGGCCTGCTGCACCTCGGCAATGAAGGCCACTTCCTCACCGGTCTTGACGGTGACCGAGAGGGTCAGCACCACTTCGTAGAAGTCGCTTTCCAACTGCTTCTGCTTGGTGTTCAGGTCCAGCGCGACACTCGGATTCCATTCCTGACGGAAAATTTCCGGGCTCTTCGGCGCTTCGAAGGACAGGTCGCGGACGTAGATGCGCTGCAGGGAGAACTGCGCACCCTGTTCGTTCTGCGACGCTGCGCCGCCGTTGTTAGCTTGTTCGGTCATTTCTGCAACCTTCTATCCAGTTGTGCGTGTCGTTTGAATTGTTCGCGGACCCGCGGTGCCGGCCTCAGGCCTGCAGCAACGGGTCGAGGCGTCCGGCGCGCTCCAGAGCGTGCAGCTCATCGCAGCCGCCGACGTGCTTGTCGCCGATCCATATCTGCGGCACCGAGGTGCGTCCGGCCTTGCTGGCCATCTCGGCGCGCAGGGTCGGGTTGCCATCCACGGGAATTTCCTCGTAGGCGACACCCTTGCGATCGAGCAGCGCCTTGGCGCGGATGCAGAACGGGCACCAGGCGGTGGTATAGATGACGACGTTGGGCATGATTACTTGACCACTGGCAGATTGTCGCCGCGCCAGCTGGAAATCCCTCCCGACAACTTGGCGGCGGTGAAGCCTGCCTTCTGCAGCTCACGGCAGGCCGTTCCGGCGTGCTGCCCCATGGCGTCGACCACGATGATGGTCTTAGCCTTGTGCTTTTCCAGCTCGCCTGTGCGGCTGACCAGTTTCTCGTAGGGAATGTTCAATGCATCGACGATATGGCCGGCGTCGAACTCCTTCTTGGCGCGCACGTCCAACACCACGCCCTCGCCACTGTTGACCAGTGCCGTCAGTTCGCGATTGCTCAGGCTCTTGCCACCCTTGCGTGTCTCGGTGATGAACAGAAGGATCAACAGCGCCACGAACAGGCTGCTGAGTACATAGTGGTTAGAGACAAATTCAATCAGGTTAGCGAGCATCAACGGGTACCCGGACGATAAAATGCGGGCCAGTATACACAGCCCCTCCGAGTGGCTGAACCCTGATGATTCGTGACCTCGCCACGGCCAGCCAGTAGACTGGCCGCCCTTTTCCGCCCCCGTGCAAGGAGCCCGAAAGCATGCCCGTCGCCCCTACCGCCGCGCCCAAACCTCTGGTACTGATCATTCTCGATGGCTTCGGGCACAGCGACAGCCCGGATTTCAATGCCATCTATGCCGCGCGCAAGCCGGTCTACGATCGTCTGCTGGCGACTCAGCCACACGGACTGATCTCCGGCAGCGGCATGGATGTCGGTCTGCCGGACGGGCAGATGGGCAACTCCGAGGTCGGCCACATGAACCTGGGTGCCGGGCGCGTGGTGTATCAGGACTTCACCCGGGTGACCAAGGCGATCCGCGACGGCGAATTCTTCGCCAACCCGACCATCTGCGCTGCGGTCGACAAGGCCGTAGGTGCCGGCAAGGCGGTGCACATCCTCGGCCTGCTTTCCGACGGTGGCGTGCACAGCCACCAGGATCATCTGGTCGCCATGGCCGAGCTGGCGGCCCAGCGCGGCGCCGAGAAGATCTACCTGCACGCCTTCCTCGACGGCCGCGACACCCCGCCGAAGAGCGCGCAAAGCTCCATCGAACTGCTCCAGGCCACCTTCACCCGCCTGGGCAAGGGCCGTATCGCCAGCCTGATCGGCCGCTACTTCGCCATGGACCGCGACAACCGCTGGGACCGCGTGCAGCAGGCCTACGAGCTGATCGTCGACGGCAAGGCCGAGTACCGCTCCGACTACGCGGTGGACGGCCTGATCGCCGCGTACGAGCGCGGCGAGAGCGACGAGTTCGTCAAGGCCACCGGCATCGGCGAGCCGGTACGTGTCGAAGACGGTGACGCCGTGGTGTTCATGAACTTCCGCGCCGACCGCGCCCGCGAGCTGACCCGCTGCTTTGTCGAACCCGGTTTCAAGGAATTCGAGCGTGCCCGAGTGCCGCAACTGGCCGAGTTCGTCATGCTCACCCAGTACGCCGCGAGCATTCCCGCGCCCGCCGCCTTCGCCCCGGAAGCGCTGACCAACGTGCTCGGCGAGTATCTGGCCAACAACGGCAAGACCCAGCTGCGCATCGCCGAAACCGAGAAGTACGCCCACGTCACCTTCTTCTTCTCCGGCGGCCGCGAGGAACCCTTCCCCGGCGAGGAGCGCATCCTGATTCCTTCGCCGCAGGTTGCCACCTATGACCTCAAGCCGGAAATGAGCGCGCCGGAGGTCACCGACCGCATCGTCGAGGCCATCGAGAACCAGCGCTACGACGTCATCGTCGTCAACTACGCCAACGGCGACATGGTCGGCCATACCGGCGTGTTCGAAGCGGCGGTCAAGGCGGTGGAGTGCCTGGACAGCTGCGTCGGTCGCATCGTCGAGGCGCTGGACAAGGTCGGCGGCGAAGCCCTGCTGACCGCCGACCACGGCAACGTCGAGCAGATGGAAGACGCCATGACCGGGCAGGCGCATACCGCGCATACCTGCGAGCCGGTGCCCTTCATCTATATCGGCAAGCGCAACGTCTCGATCCGCGAAGGCGGCGTACTGGCCGACGTCGCGCCGACCATGCTGACCCTGCTGGGCATGCCGGTTCCGCAGGAGATGACCGGCCGCTCCATCGTAGAACTCAACTGACGGGTGCCGGCGGGAAGCCGGGGGCGCACGCCTTCGCTTCCCGCGACGGGCCTCAAGCTTCCCGTCCGCTTTTTAGGCATACTACGCCGGTCATAACCCTCGGTTGACAGCCCTCCATGCCTCGTACATTCCTCGCTCTCGCCTTTCTCTGCCTGCTCGGCCCGGCCGTGGCGGACGAGCGCGCCGCCGCGCGCCAGCAGATCGAAGCCGCCCGCCAGGACATCGCCGAACTGCAAAAGCTGCTCAAGCAGATCGAGCAGGAGAAATCCGGCGTCCAGAAACAGCTGCAGACCACCGAAAGCGAGATGGGCCAGCTGGAAAAGCAGGTCGACACCCTGCAGCAGGAAATCGACCGCAGCGAGGCCGAGCTGGAGCGCCTGAACGAGGAGAAGACCACCCTCGAAGGTGCTCGCCTGGAACAGCAGCGCCTGATCGGCCTGCAGGCCCGCGCCGCCTATCAGAACGGTCGCCAGGAATACCTCAAGCTGCTGCTCAATCAGCAGAACCCGGAAAAATTCAGTCGCACCCTCACCTATTACGACTATCTCAACAAGGCCCGCCTCGAGCAGCTCGACAGCTTCAACGAGACACTGCGCCAGCTGGCCAACGTCGAGGCCGACATCGAAGCGCAGCAGAACCTGCTCGCCGAGAAGAAGGACGGCCTGCTGGAGCGCCGCGATCAGCTGGCCGAAGTGCGCAAGGAGCGCCAGCAGGCACTGGCCAAGCTGAACAGCGACCTGTCCAGCCGAGAGCAGCGGCTGCAGGCTCGCCGCCAGGAACAGGCGCAGTTCGAGCGGGTGCTCAAGACCATCGAAGAGACGCTGGCCCGTCAGGCACGCGAGGCCGAGGAGGCTCGTCAGCGCGAACTGCTTGCCGAACGCCAGCGTCAGCAGCAGCAACAACAAGCCAGGCCCAGCGGCAGCTCCGCGCCGAGTGGCCCGCTGGTATCCAGCGCCGGTGGCAGCTTTGGCGGGCCGTTCGCCCAGGCCAAAGGTAAACTGCCCTGGCCGGTGGACGGACGTCTCGTCGCCCGCTACGGCACTCCACGCGGCGGCGATGCTCGAACCAAGTGGGACGGCGTACTGATCGGCGCCAATGCCGGCACCCAGGTCCGTGCCGTGCATGGCGGCCGGGTGGTGTTCGCCGACTGGTTGCGCGGTGCCGGCCTGCTGGTGATCCTCGATCACGGCAACGGTTACCTGAGCCTTTACGGACACAACCAGAGCCTGCTGCGGGACGCCGGCGACATCGTCAAGGCCGGCGACCCGATTGCCACGGTAGGCACCAGCGGCGGCCAGGAAACCGCCGCACTGTATTTCGCCATTCGTCAGCACGGTCGCCCCAGCGACCCTGCCCAATGGTGCCGCGCGCAAGGCTGACCGAGGGCGGCATTCGGCCCCGCCGAGCCACCCGGTCCACCTGGCGTGCCCTCTCATTACTGGAGTTCGACATGTTGCACCTGCGCCGTTTCGCCCGCCCTTCCACGCTCGCCCTGGCCATCCTGCTAGGCATGCAAGGCGGTGCCTGGGCCCAGCAGCCTCCGGCGGAAGCGGCTGCAGTACCAAGTTCCAAGGCGCCGCTGCCGCTGGACGAGCTGCGCACCTTCGCCGAGGTCCTGGACCGCATCAAGGCGGCCTATGTCGAGCCGGTGGATGACAAGACCCTGCTGGAAAACGCCATCAAGGGCATGCTCAGCAACCTCGATCCGCACTCGGCCTATCTCGAGCCAGAAGCCTTTGCCGAGCTGCAGGAAAGCACCAGCGGCGAATTCGGCGGGCTGGGCATCGAGGTCGGCATGGAGGACGGCTTCATCAAGGTGGTGTCGCCGATCGACGATACGCCGGCATCCAAGGCCGGCATCGAAGCCGGCGACCTGATCGTCAAGATCGACGGGCAGCCGACCAAGGGTCTGTCGATGATGGACGCCATCGCCAAGATGCGCGGCAAACCCGGCAGCTCCATCAGCCTGACGCTGGTACGCGAAGGCGGCCAGCCGTTCGACGTCAAGCTGACCCGTGCGGTGATCAAGGTGCGCAGCGTCAAGAGCCAGCTGCTGGAGCCCGGTTACGGATACCTGCGTGTCACCCAGTTCCAGGTCAACTCCGGCGAGGAGGTCGGCAAGGCGCTGGCCAAGCTGAAGAAGGACAATGGCGGCAAGAAGCTCAACGGCCTGGTGCTGGACCTGCGCAACAACCCCGGCGGCGTGCTGCAGGCCGCAGTGGAGATTTCCGATCACTTCCTCACCAAGGGCCTGATCGTCTACACCAAGGGCCGCATCGCCAATTCCGAGCTGCGCTTCAACGCCGATACGGCCGATGCCAGCGAAGGGGTGCCGCTGGTCGTGCTGATCAATGGCGGTAGCGCCTCGGCCTCGGAGATCGTGGCCGGCGCCCTGCAGGATCACAAGCGGGCGGTGGTCATGGGCACCGACAGCTTCGGCAAGGGCTCGGTGCAGACCGTGCTGCCGCTGAACAACGATCGCGCGCTCAAGCTCACCACGGCGCTCTACTACACGCCCAAGGGCCGCTCGATCCAGGCCCAGGGCATCGAGCCGGATATCGTCGTCGAACGTGCCAAGCTGACCCGCGAACAGGCTGCCGAAGGCTTCCGCGAAGCGGATCTGGCCGGGCATCTGGGCAATGGCAACGGCGGCCCGGATCGGCCAACCAGCACGCAGATCGCCAGCGACTCGGATCGGCCGCAGGACGATGACTACCAGCTCGGTCAGGCGCTGAACCTGCTCAAGGGATTGAACCTCACCCGCGGCCAATGAGCGTGCCGCGCTGGACGGCCGGCCTGGCGCTGCTCCTGGCGCTGGCCGGGCAGCCAGGGTTTGCAGACGAAGCCGATGCAGACCGGCGCGTCGCCGCGCGGCCCAGTCTGACCCTGATCATCGACGACCTCGGCCAGAACCCCGCACGCGACCGCCGCGTGCTGCAGCTGCCCGGGCCGGTCGCATTGGCCATCCTGCCCGATACGCGCCACGCCGCGGAATTGGCCGAACAGGCCCATCGCGCCGGCAAGACGGTAATGCTGCACATGCCGATGGCGCCCGCCGGTGGCCGCTTCGCCTGGCATCCGCAACTACCCCACGACGAGCTGGCACGCCGCCTTGACGCTGCGCTGGCCGCCGTGCCCCACGTGCGCGGGCTGAACAATCACATGGGCAGCGCCATGACCGAGCAGCCGCAAGCCATGACCTGGTTGATGGGCGAGCTGCAGCGTCGTCATCTGTTTTTCCTCGACAGCCGCACCAGCCCTCGCACCGTGGCCGCTGCCAGCGCGCAGCGCACCGCGCTGGCGAGCCTGTCGCGGGATATCTTTCTCGATGACGATCCATCCCCCGCTGCGGTGGCCGAGCGGTTCCAGGCCGCGATCGCGCTTGCGCGCAAGCAGGGTTCGGTGGTGATCATCGGCCACCCCCACGAGAGCACGCTGGCGCTCCTGGAGCGGGAACTGCCGCGTCTGCCTGCGCAGGGCATCGAGTGGGTGGACGTTGGCCAAATGATCGCCACGCGCGGCAATCGCGCCATGGCCGCCCACGGTCGCGGCGGTATCTACCGCTGAAAATCAGAGGTAGCGACGCAGCATGCCGTCCACAGTGCCATCGGCACGCATAGCATCGAGCGCCCGCTGCAAGCGCTCGACCACCTCGTCCGGCGTCGCCCGATTGAGCGCAAGAAACAATCGCGCCTCATTGAAACGCAGCACCGGCTTCAGCCCGGTCACACCTTCCTGCTTGGCCAGATAGGGGCCGACCGGATCGGCAGTGGCCCAGACATCGATCTGGCCCTTGAGCAGCTTGCCGATGTTCTCCTGGTCGCGCAGCGAATTGATCGGCGCCAGCCCCAGGCGCTCCAGATGCTGGCTCACCGCGTCGTTCTTGTATGCACCGATGCGCAGGCTGCGTGCCTGTTCCAACCCGGTCAGTTGCAAAGAGCTGTCCGCTGGCGCCAGCAGCACCCAGCTGATGCTCGCCAGGGGCCCGACCCACTTGAACTGCGGCTCGCGCTCGGCAGTGAAGGTGGTGGAAAACAGCCCCTGATCGGGCTGTTCGAGCACCTGCTTGTAGATGCGATCCCAGGGAAAGCGCAGGCTGAGCTCGTAGCGGATGTTCGCCCGGCGGAACATCTCGCGAACGATGTCGGCGTTGATGCCATGGATCTTTGCATCGGCCGCGTAGTTCTTGTTGTCCTCGGCCATGTTGAAAGGTGGAAAGTTCTCGGTCAGCAGCACGACGCGATAGTCGTCGGGCAGCTCGGCATGGGCATGACTGCAGAGCAGCAGCACGATGGCGGCTAGGATTCGTTTAAGCATGGCTCGCTCCCTGGTTCTGATTCCCGATCCGCCCCTCCGCGGATCATGGCCGAAGCGGTCGAAAGCAAGATGCGAACCAGCGCAGCAGCACCGCCGCGGTACTCGGGCGGTGGCTGACAAGGACACGATGGGTGCGCCAGAACGGCGCGAGAGGCGTGTGCGGCGCACCCTGCTGGCGCGCCGCCATCACCAGCCTGACGCGGGAAACGCGTCAGGCGAGAGGAAGCAACTCAGAGATAGCGAGCGTTGATCTCGTCGATCACGCCTTCGCGGCGCATCTGGTCCAGTGCCTGCTGCAGCTTCTTCACTGTCTCGTCGGCCACCTGCTTGTTCAGCGCCAGGTAGAGTTCGGCGCTGTCGAAGCGCAGCACGCGCTTGAGCCCGGTCACGCCTTCCTGTCGGGCCAGGTAGCGGCCGGCCGGGTCGCCCGTGGCCCAGAGGTCGATCTTGCCGTCGAGCAGCTTTTTCACGTTCTCCTGATCACGCAGGGCAAGCACCGGCTGCAGACCCTGGGCCTCCAGGTGCTCGGCGATGGCGTCACCCTTGTAGGCGCCGACCGTGTACTGGCGGGCCTGGTCCAGGCTGGTCAGGTTGATCGGACTGTCGCCACGGGCCAGCAGTACCCAGTCGTCCGGGCCGATGGGGCCGACCCACTTGAACAGCTCTTCACGCTCGGGCAGCCGCGCGGTGACGAACACCCCGTAGTTGGCCTGCTCCAGCGCCATGCCGTAGATGCGCTCCCAGGGGAAACGCAGTGTCAGCGTGTAATCGACCCCGGCGCGCTTGAACATCTCGCGCACGATGTCCACCGCGATACCGCTGATGTTTTCATCGCGGGCGAAGTTCTTGCCGTCGGCCGCCATGTTGTAGGGCGGAAAGTTCTCCGTCAGCAGGTCGATCTTCGCCGGGGCCTGGGCATGAGCCAGCGAGGCGCCGAACAGCAACGCACTGGCAATGGAAGCGATGGTCTTGAGCATGAGAATCTCCTGATTGCTCGCCCGCAACAGCAGCGGGCGTGTCCTTGTAGCGCGTCAGCCGTGTCGGCGGCGCGCCGCGATCAACGCATCACGATGCCGCGAGCGGCCAGGTAGGCCTTGGCCTCCGGCACCGTGTACTCGCCGAAGTGAAAGATGCTGGCCGCCAGTACCGCGTCGGCCTTGCCCTCGAGGATGCCTTCGGCCAGGTGCTGCAGGTTGCCCACGCCCCCCGACGCGATCACCGGGATGCACAACGCTTCGCTGATGGCGCGGGTGACGCCCAGGTCGTAGCCGCTCTTCACACCGTCCTGATCCATGCTGGTGAGCAGGATCTCGCCGGCGCCGAGGGCTTCCATCTTCTTCGCCCATTCAACCGCGTCCAGCCCGGTGGGCTTGCGGCCGCCGTGGGTGAAGATTTCCCAGCGGCCCGGCTCGCCCGGCGCAGAGACCTTCTTGGCGTCGATGGCGACCACGATGCACTGCGAGCCAAAACGGTCCGCGGCCTCGCCGACGAAGTCCGGGTTGAACACCGCGGCGGTGTTGATCGAGACCTTGTCGGCTCCCGCATTGAGCAGGTTGCGGATGTCCTGCACGGTTCTCACGCCCCCACCCACGGTCAGCGGGATGAACACCTGGCTGGCCATGCGCTCGACGGTATGCAGCGTGGTATCGCGGTTGTCGACGCTGGCGGTGATGTCGAGGAAGGTGATCTCGTCGGCGCCCTGCTCGTCGTAGCGCCGGGCGATCTCCACCGGGTCACCGGCGTCGCGGATGTTCTCGAACTGAACGCCCTTGACCACGCGGCCGTTGTCCACGTCGAGGCAGGGAATGATGCGTTTGGCCAGGGCCATGGTCGATCTCTCTCGTAGGGCGGACAGCGCCGCATGGCGCTATCCGCCGGGTCACCGAATGCATGGCGGCACGCGGAGCGTGGTCCGCCTTACGGCTTACTCGTCTTTCAGCTTGAGGTCGCAGAGCGCCTGCGCCTCGGCCACATCCAGCGTGCCTTCATAGATGGCGCGGCCGGTAATGGCTCCGATGATGCCCGGGGTGTTGGTGTCGAGCAGCTTCTGGATGTCGCCGATGTTGTGGATGCCACCGGACGCGATCACCGGGATACGGCTGGCGTTGGCCAGGGCCACGGTGGCCTCGACGTTGCAGCCCTGCATCATGCCGTCCTTGGCGATGTCGGTGTAGACGATCGCCGAGACGCCATCGGCCTCGAAACGGCGGGCCAGATCGACGGCCTGCACGCTGGAGACTTCCGCCCAGCCATCGGTGGCGACGAAGCCGTCCTTGGCGTCCAGACCGACGATCACCTTGCCCGGGAAGGCGCGGCAGGCCTCGGTAACGAACTCCGGCTCTTTCACCGCCTTGGTGCCGATGATCACGTAGCTGACACCGGCGCGCACGTAGTGCTCGATGGTTTCCAGGGTACGGATGCCGCCGCCGATCTGGATCGGCAGGTCCGGGTAACGCTTGGCAATGGCGGTGACCACTTCGCCGTTGACCGGCTGGCCTTCGAAGGCCCCGTTGAGGTCGACCAGATGCAGGCGGCGGCAGCCGGCCTGGACCCACTTGGCAGCCATGGCCACCGGGTCATCGGAGAACACCGTGGCGTCGTCCATCAGGCCCTGGCGCAGACGTACGCAGGCGCCGTCCTTGAGATCGATAGCGGGGATAATCAGCATGGCTTGAACCTGTTCAAATCAAGTGTCGGTTAAGGGTCAGCTCTTCTCGAGTGCCCACAAGTCGCTTTCGATGCTCTCGAACCGCTCCTTCAGGTGGCTCTGCACGTCGAAGATCGCCTTGTTGTAATACAGCGGCGCGATTTCCCGGGCGAACAGATCGAGCACTTCCTGCGCCTCGAACGAGCCCAGTTCGAGTTCGAACCGCTCTTGCAGAAAGCGCTTGATGACCTGTTGCGCCGCCTGCTCCTGAGCGGCATCCAGCGTCAGGACCGGCGGCTTGAGCTTGGCCCGGCTCATTTACCAGCGGCCATCCCAGGCGGCGAAGTTCTGCAGCAGCTGCAGGCCGTGGGTATGGCTCTTTTCCGGGTGGAACTGCACGGCAAAGCGCGAGCCTTCTGCCAGCGCGGCGGCGAAGTCCTTGCCGTAGTGGCCACGGCCGACCACCTGGCGCGGATTGCCGGCCTCGATGTAATAGCTGTGCACGAAGTAGAAGCGGCCATTGTCCGGGATCGCGTGCCAGAGCGGGTGATCCACCGCCTGCTTGACCTCGTTCCAGCCCATGTGCGGCACCTTCAGGTGCTCGCCGTCCTCAACCAGATCCTTGCCGAAGAAGCGCACCTGGCCGGGAAACAGGCCGATGCAGTCGACGCCGTCGTTCTCCTCGCTGCGCTCCATGAGGGCCTGCATACCGACGCAGATACCGAGAAACGGGCGGTCCTGGCTGACCTCGCGGACCAGCTCGTCGAAGCCCAGCCGGCGAATCTCGGCCATGCAGTCGCGAATCGCGCCGACGCCGGGAAACACCACGCGGTCGGCTTCACGGATGACCTGCGCATCGCTGGTGATCAGCACGCGGCCAGCGCCGACATGCTCCAGCGCCTTGGCCACCGAATGCAGGTTGCCCATGCCGTAGTCGATGACGGCAACGGTCTGCATTACAGGCACCCCTTGGTCGACGGCATCTGCCCGGCCATGCGCGGATCGAGCTCGATGGCCATGCGCAGCGCGCGGCCGAAGGCCTTGAACACCGTCTCGATCTGGTGGTGGGTGTTGGTTCCGCGCAGGTTGTCGATGTGCAGGGTCACCAGGGCGTGGTTGACGAAGCCCTGGAAGAATTCCTGGAACAGGTCTACGTCGAACTTGCCGACCACCGCACGGGTGTAAGGCACGTGCATGGTCAGCCCGGGACGCCCGGAGAAGTCGATCACCACGCGCGACAGCGCCTCGTCCAGCGGCACGTAGGCGTGCCCGTAGCGGGTCATGCCTTTCTTGTCGCCGATGGCCTTGGCGAAGGCCTGGCCGAGGGTGATGCCTACGTCCTCGACGGTATGGTGGTCGTCGATGTGCAGGTCGCCGTTGCATTCGATATCCAGGTCGATCAACCCGTGACGGGCGATCTGGTCGAGCATGTGCTCGAGGAAAGGCACACCGATGGCGAAGCGCGCCTTGCCGGTGCCATCGAGATTGATGGTGACCTTGACCTGGGTTTCCAGGGTGTTGCGCTCTACGCAAGCCGTACGTTCGGACATCAACAGCTCCGCTGATCGTGGGGCGAAAAGGGGCTCATTATAGGCGCAAACGCCCGGGCGCGGATATGCGCCGGGCGGCTGGACTGCATCTTGCAGGAAGCTGGTCGTCCAACCGCCGAGGTGCCGCCCATGCACGGACGGAAAATGCCCGCGACCCTGCGCTTCATGCTCGCCTCCCGGCGCAGCGAACTGCTCGGCCTGGAGGATCTGACCCGCACCTGCGAGCTGGTCACGCGCATCAGCCAGCTGGTTCACGCGCTGCAGAAGGAACGCGGCTATTCGAACATCTACCTCGGCGGCAATGCCGCTCACCAGCGCCAGCAGCTAGATGCGCTGAGCCTGGAGGCCGAGGCGCTGGAGCGTGCGGTGCGCCAGGATCTGGACCGCATCGACCTGGAGGCGGTCAGCGCGGCGGACAAGACCCGGCTGTTCACCCGCATCGCCTATGCCCTGCACAGCCTGGACGAGCTGCCGGCGCTGCGCCGACGCATCCGCGAGCACGCCATCAGCATGCAGGACGCCACGGCGACGCTGGTACGCCTGATCGGCGGGCTGCTGGCCGTCGTCTTCGAAGCCGCTGACACCGCTTCCGATCCGCACATCACGCGCTGCCTGGTGGCACTGTTCAACTTCATGCAGGGCAAGGAGCTGGCCGGCCAGGAGCGCGCACTGGGGGTAGTCGGCTTCGCCAGCGGCTATTTCCGCGCCGACATGCTGGAGCGCCTGGAGCACCTGCTCGAAGGGCAGGAGCGTTGCTTCGACACCTTCAGCCGCTTCGCCAGCCCGGCGGCGCAGGCGCTATGGCAAGCCCTGTGTGCCAGCGATACCAATATCAACGCCTGCCGCTTGCGCGACATCGCCCGCCGGACCAGCCCGGGCGCGGCGGTCGAGGCGCAGCTGGGCGAACTCTGGTTCGAGCTGCACACCGGCCGCATCGACGCCATGAAACATGTCGAGACGCGCCTGGAGCAGGACCTGCTGCAGCAGTGCCGGCAGAGCATCGAGCGCATCCGCAAGGACCTGCAGAGCCATCGCAAGCTGCTCGACGGCATCGCCGACATGCACGCCGCCGCCGAGCAGGCCAAGCTGTTCAGCGTGCAGGCCAGCGACCTCGACACGCCACCGCCGGATGGCATGACCGCGATGGTGGCGCGCTCGACGCTGGAGCTGCTGCTGACCCAGAGCGTGCGCCTGCAGGGCCTCAATGAGGAGTTGCGCGAGGCACGCCAGGCGCTGGACGAGCGCAAGCAGGTGGAGCGTGCCAAGCAGCAGCTGATGCGCCAGCAGGGCTGCTCGGAAGGCGAGGCCTACGGCCGGCTGCGTCAGGCAGCCATGAACCAGGGCCTGCGCCTGGAGGAAGTCGCCCAGCGCCTGCTGGCGTTGGACGGTTCGGCGAACACGGCCGCACGCGGCCAGCGTTGCCGGCACTGAAAACAGGCACGCCGTGCCGCCCAGGGGCCCGCCCTGCCCCGCGACTGTGCAGCGACCCGCAAGCCAGCCTGCCCATTCAGCTCGTCGATGGCGGCGACCCGCCTCCCCAGCGCGCCGGCCTTGCGCCTCGACTGCGCGAGCCAAGTGCCTGATTTACCTGCCCACCAGCCTGTCGCTCGAGCATTCCGGCGGCGCCGACGGGCGCCTCCAGTGCACCCTGGCACAGCTTTCGCAATGACCTGTTCAAGGCCGGATCGCTCGGCTTCCACAACTGACTTTCAGGACAACGGTGTCCACGCTCTCCGGCTCCAGCCGGGCGGTGTGGCGCCGTTTTTTTTCGCCCAAAGGAAATTCGACCATGACCGACAAGCCGAACAATGACCAGCCCAGCGACCTGACCCTGGCCTCGCGCCGCAGCTTCCTCAAGCATTCGATCATCGCCGCCAGCGGGGTCGCCCTGTTCGGCGGCATGTCCCTGGGCATGCGTTCGGCCGCCTGGGCTGCGGGCGGCGACGTGGAAACCAGCAAGGCCAAGCTCGGCTTCATCGCCCTGACCGACGCCGCACCGCTGTTCGTCGCCGCGGAGAAAGGCTTCTTCGCCAAGTACGGGATGACCGAGGTCGAGGTGCTCAAGCAGTCTTCCTGGGGCACCACCCGCGACAACCTGGTGCTCGGCTCGGCGAAGAATGGCATCGATGGCGCGCACATCCTCACGCCCATGCCCTACCTGATCAGTGCCGGCATCGTCACGCCGAACAACCAGCCGGTGCCCATGTCGATCCTCGCGCGGCTCAACCTGGCCGGGCAGTGCATCTCGGTGGGCGAGGAGTATCGCGATCTGAAGATCGGCCTCGACAGCACGCCGTTCAAGGCGGCGTTGGAGGCGAAGAAGGCCGGCGGCAAGAAGGTCAGCGCCGCGGTGACCTTTCCCGGCGGCACCCACGACCTGTGGATGCGCTACTGGCTGGCCGCCGGCGGCATCGACCCGAACGCCGACATCAACACCATCGTCGTGCCGCCAGCGCAGATGGTCGCCAACATGAAGGTCGGCAGC
The DNA here is from genome assembly GCF_055755175.1 of Stutzerimonas sp. LR2. Classification (NCBI taxonomy): domain Bacteria; kingdom Pseudomonadati; phylum Pseudomonadota; class Gammaproteobacteria; order Pseudomonadales; family Pseudomonadaceae; genus Stutzerimonas; species Stutzerimonas sp. LR2. Next base: position 851,527 of record NZ_JBVTRR010000001.1, on the reverse strand, counting down.
ATGGACACCTTCTGCGTCTGCGAACCGTGGAACGCCCAGCTGATCAACCAGAAGATCGGCTACACCGCCAACACCACCGGCGAGCTGTGGCACAACCACCCGGAAAAGGCCTTCGCCCTGCGCAGCGACTACGTGGCCGCCAACCCCAACGCCGCCCGCGCGCTGACCATGGCGATCATGGAAGCCCAACAGTTCTGCGAGAAGGCCGAGAACAAGGAAGAAGTGGCGAAGATCTGCTCGCAACGCAAGTGGATCGGCGCGCCCTACAAGGACATCGTCGACCGCATGAAGGGCAACTTCGCCTACGGCACCGGCAAGGTCATCGAGAACCATCCCGAGCAGATGCGCTACTGGGACGACCACGCCTCCTATCCGTTCCAGAGCCACGACCTCTGGTTCCTCACCGAGAACAAGCGCTGGGGCTACCTGCCGGCCGACTTCGACAGCCAGGCGCTGATCGCCAAGGTCAACCGCGAAGACATCTGGCGCGCCGCAGCCGGCGAGCTGAACCTGCCCGCCGAGCTGATCCCGACCTCCACCTCCCGCGGCGTGGAGAAGTTCTTCGACGGCAAGCTGTTCGACCCCGAGAACCCGCAAGCCTACCTGGACAGCCTGACCATCAAGGCCATGGCCTGATAACCGCAACCCGCGAGGAAAAGCCCATGAATGCCAACGTCAAACTGCAGCCCGCCAGCACCGAGCCGGTGTCCATTGTCCGCCCATCCAGAGCCGCTGCACTGATGCAGCGTAGCGGCCGCTACGCGGTGCAGCAGCTGTTGCCGCCCCTGGTCATCCTGCTGGTGCTCGGGGTGATCTGGGAGATGCTCTGCTCCGGTGCCGATGCCGCGCTGCCACCGCCTTCGCAGGTGATCGCGGAAACCTGGGAGCTGATCGTCGATCCGTTCTACGACAACGGCGGCAATGACGTGGGCCTGGCCTGGCAACTGCTGGCGAGCCTCGAACGGGTGGCGGTGGGTTATCTGCTGGCGGTGGTCGCCGGGGTCGGCCTCGGCGTGCTGATCGGCCAGTCGGACTGGGCCATGCGCGGCCTCGATCCGATCTTCCAGGTGCTGCGGACCGTGCCGCCACTGGCCTGGCTGCCGCTGTCGCTGGCGGGCTTTCAGGACAGTCATCCCTCGGCGCTGTTCGTCATTTTCATCACCGCGATCTGGCCGATCATCATCAATACCGCAGTGGGCATCCGCAACATCCCGCAGGACTACCGCAACGTCGCCCAGGTGCTGCAGCTCAATGGCTTCGAATATTTCAAGACCATCATGCTGCCGGCCGCCGCGCCCTACATCTTCACCGGCCTGCGCATCGGCGTCGGCCTGTCGTGGCTGGCGATCATCGCCGCGGAGATGCTCATCGGCGGCGTCGGCATCGGCTTCTTCATCTGGGATGCGTGGAACGCCTCGCGCATCAGCGACATCATCCTCGCGCTCGTCTACATCGGCGTGGTCGGCTTCGTGCTCGATCGCCTGGTGGCCTTCGTCGGCCAGCGCATCACTCGCGGCATTCCGGCCAACTGAGGAGCAACGCCATGAGCTATCTCTCCATCGAACACCTGGACAAGAGTTTCGTGCGCGGCAACCTCGCCTCGCAAGTGCTCAAGGACATCAACCTGAACATCGCGAAGGGCGAGTTCATATCCATCATCGGCCACTCCGGCTGTGGCAAGTCGACGGTGCTGAACATCGTCGCCGGGCTGCTGGAGCCCAGCCTCGGCGGGGTGATTCTCGACGGCAAGGAAGTGCGCGGGCCGGGCCCGGACCGCAGCATGGTGTTCCAGAACCATTCGCTGCTGCCCTGGCTGACCGTCTACGAGAACGTCGAGGTGGCAGTGAACAAGCTGTTCAAGCGCAGCATGGGCAAGCGCGAACGGCGCGAATGGATCGAGCACAACCTGGCGCTGGTGAACATGGGCCATGCGCTGAACAAATACCCGCAGGAAATCTCCGGCGGCATGAAGCAGCGCGTCGGCATCGCCCGCGCGCTGGCGATGAAGCCCAAGGTGCTGCTGCTCGACGAGCCGTTCGGCGCGCTGGATGCGCTGACCCGCGCGCACCTGCAGGACGAGGTGATGAAGATCCAGAAGGAGCTGGGCAACACCATGATGATGATCACTCACGATGTCGACGAGGCCGTGCTGCTCTCCGATCGCATCGTGATGATGACCAATGGCCCCTCGGCGACCATCGGCGAGATTCTCGACGTGAAACTGCCGCGCCCGCGCGACCGCATCGCCCTGGCCGATGACCCCGAGTACAACCACTACCGTCGTGCGGTGCTGAGTTTCCTCCACGAGCGCCATCGCCTGCACTGATCGGGCGCGCCCACCGCCGGCGTCTCGTGCGCTGGCGGCGGTTCGGCGTATGCTTGCCGGCATTCCGCCCAGCCGTCGCAAGGTCGCCATGCCCGTCTACGTCGAATCCGTCACCCAGCCCAGCCCGCAGGACCTTACCGACCTGGCGAAAATCTACGCCGATGCACCCGACTGGCTGCTGGCGCCCTATTCCAGCGCCGACACGCTGATCGCCGCGGCGCTGGCCGATGGCAGCCTGATCGCCGGGCGCTTCAATGACCGCCTGCTCGGCGCCGCCCTGCTGCAGCGCGGCGACGACGCCTGGCGCCTGTCGCACCTGTGCGTACGCAAGCTCACCCGAAAGCGCGGCGTCGGCCGCCGGCTGCTGGAGGAAACCCAGCGCCAGGCCAGTGAAGCCGGTAAACCGTTGCGCCTGGCCGCTCCCGCCGGCCATCTGGAAGCCAGCGCCTTGGCCGCGCGCACCCATCTGCCGCTGGACCCGCTGTAGGTAACGATGACGGGCTGAATGGCGGCCGAACGCGCTGCTGGCTCACCACCCGGCGCGACAGTTCGTCTGCCCGCGCGGTGCCGCAACCGTCGCGCGGAACCAGCTCCGCGCACGCCACTCCAACCCCGGCCGCCTCCCGACATCGGAGAGCACGGGGCTATACTCGCCACCTTTCAGACCGCTTCTCTACAAGGACTCGTCCATGAAATCGCTCGGCAAAATCCTGGGCCTGGTCATTCTCGGACTGTTGCTGATCCTCGTGGCGGCAGGCTTCGCCCTGACCCACCTGTTCGATCCCAACGACTACAAGGACGAGATCCGCGACCTGGCGCGGAACAAGGCCGGCCTCGAACTGGACATCAAGGGCGACATCGGCTGGAGCCTGTTCCCCTGGCTCGGCCTGGAACTGCACGACACCACCCTGGCCAGCGCGCAGACCCCCGGACAGCCGTTCGCCGATTTGCGCATGCTCGGGCTCTCCGTACGGGTGATGCCGCTGCTCAGCCGCGAAGTGCAGATGAGCGATATCACCGTCAATGGCCTCAACCTGACGCTCAGCCGGGACGAGCAGGGTCGCGGCAACTGGGAAGGCGTCGGCCAGCCGGCCGGTCGCCGCGAACAGGCCGGCGAGCCGCCGAAAGCTGCCGAGCCGCAAACCGAACAGCGCGAAGAGGCATCGCCCGCACGCAAGCCGCTCACACTGGATATCGACAGCCTGACCGTCAGCGATGCGCGCGTGACCTACAGCGACGCCAAGACCGGCCAGCAATACAGCGCCGAAAGCATCGAGCTCACGACCGGCGCGATCCGCGAGGGCAGCTCGATCCCGGTGAAGCTCAACGCCTTCTTCGGCAGCAATCAGCCGGTGATGCGCGCGCGCACCGAGCTGCAAGGCGCGCTGCGTTTCGACAACCAGCTCAAGCGCTACCAGTTCGAGGACATGCGCCTGTCCGGCGAGGCCTCCGGCGAGCCGCTGCAGGGCCAGACCCTGACCTTCAGCGCCCAGGGCCAGCTGCTGGTCGATCTCGCCGCGCAGATTGCCGAATGGAACAGCCTCAAGTTCACCGCCAACCAGCTGCGTGGGCTGGGCGAGCTGAAGGCGCGCGACCTGGACAAGGAACCGAAGATCAGCGGCGCGATGACCGTGGCGCAGTTCAACCTGCGCGAATTCCTCCAGGGCACAGGGCAGCAGCTGCCGGCCATGGCTGATGGCAATGCGCTGAACAGGGCCGAGCTGGTCAGCCGGCTGAGCGGTACGGCCAACAGCCTGGCGCTGGAAGAACTGACCCTCAAGCTCGATGACAGCACCTTCACCGGCCGCATCGCCATCAGCGACTTCGCCCGCCAGGCGCTGCGCGTCGATCTCAAGGGTGATCGGCTGAATCTCGACCGCTACCTGCCACCGCCAAGCAAGGACGAGCCGGCCGGCGCCGCGCGCAAGAGCGAAGTGAAGAACACCCAGGCCGCCGCGGTCGGCAGCGGTAGCACCCCGCTGCCCAACGCACCGACCCAGCAGGCCTGGAGCGAGGCCTCGGTGCTGCCGCTGGATCAGCTGCGCAAGCTCGACAGCGAGGTCAGCCTGGCCATCGGCAGCCTGACCGCCATGCAACTGCCGCTGGAGGGCTTCAACCTCAAGGCCCGAGCCCGCAACGGCCAGCTGAACCTGCAGGAACTGCGCGGCGGCCTCTACGGCGGACGCCTGGACAGCAGCGCCAGCCTCGACGTGCGCCAGGCCCAGCCGCTGCTGACGCTGCAGAACCGCTTCAACGGCGTGCCAATCGAGCGCCTGCTGGAAAGCCAGGGCGAAGAGGTGGTGGTCAAGGGCCTGCTGAACCTGGATGCCGACCTGCGCACCCAGGGCAACAGCCAGAAGGCCTGGGTCGACAACCTCAACGGCAAGGTCGGCTTCATCATCGACAACGGCGTGCTGGTCGATGCCAACCTCGAGCAGCAGCTCTGCCGCGCCATCGCCACGCTCAACCGCAAGCCGCTGTCCAGCGAGCCACGCAGCAAGGACACCCCCTTCCGCGAACTCAAGGGCAACCTGACCCTGCGCAACGGCGTGGCCAGCAACCCCGACCTCAAGGCCAGCATCCCCGGCCTGACAGTCAATGGCAACGGCGATGTCGACCTGCGCGTGCTGGGCATGGACTATCGCGTCGGCATCGTCATCGAAGGCGACAAGGGCGCCATGCCGGACCCTGCCTGTCAGGTCAACGAGCGCTACGTCGGCATCGAGTGGCCCCTGCGCTGTCGCGGCCCGCTGGAGCTGGGCGCCAAGGCCTGCCGTTTCGACAATGACGCCCTCGGCAAGATCGCCGCCAGGCTGGCCGGCGAAAGGCTCAACGAGAAGATCGAGGAGAAGCTCGGCGACAAGGTCAGCCCGGAACTCAAGGACGCCCTCAAGGGCCTGTTCAAGCGATGAGCCCGGAGCAGTTCGGCGCGGCGGTCCTCGACTGGTTCGACCGCCACGGCCGCAAGGACCTGCCCTGGCAGCAGAACATCACGCCGTACCGGGTCTGGGTGTCGGAGATCATGCTGCAGCAGACCCAGGTCAGCACCGTGCTCGGCTACTTCGACCGCTTCATGGAAGCGCTGCCTACCGTCGAGGCGCTCGCCGCGGCCGAGGAAGATGAAGTGCTGCATCTTTGGACGGGCCTCGGCTACTACAGCCGCGCACGCAATCTGCACAAGACCGCCAAGCGCGTGGTTACCGAATACGGTGGCATATTTCCCGCGGATGTCGACAAGCTCGCCGAGCTTCCCGGGATAGGCCGATCGACCGCCGGCGCCATCGCCAGCATCAGCATGGGTCTGCGCGCGCCAATTCTCGACGGCAACGTCAAACGCGTGCTGGCCCGCTACGTTGCCCAGGACGGTTATCCCGGCGAGCCGAAGGTGGCCCGCGAGCTGTGGGAGGTGGCCGAGCGCCTCACCCCCCGGCAGCGGGTCAACCATTACACCCAGGCGATGATGGACCTTGGCGCCACGCTGTGCACGCGCAGCCGCCCGAGCTGCCTGCTCTGCCCGCTCAGGGACGGCTGCCGCGCCCATCTGCTCGGGCGCGAAACCGACTTCCCGGTACCCAAGCCGCGCAAGGCGCTGCCGCAAAAGCGCACGCTGATGCCGCTGCTGGCCAATCGCGACGGCGCCATCCTGCTCTACCGTCGCCCTTCGAGCGGGCTCTGGGGCGGGCTCTGGAGCCTGCCGGAACTGGATGACCTCGCTGCCCTCGATCCTCTGGCCGAACGGCATGCGCTGCAGCTGGAAGACCGTCGCGAACTGCCAGGGTTGACCCACACCTTCAGCCATTTCCAGCTGGCCATCGAACCCTGGCTGATCAGGGTCAAGACCGCGCCCGACGCCGTGGCCGAGGCGGACTGGCTCTGGTATAACCTCGCCACCCCGCCGCGCCTCGGCCTTGCCGCGCCGGTAAAGACACTGCTCAAGCGCGCCGCCGCTGAATTGAATGCAGGAGAGACCTCATGACCCGCACCGTGAACTGCCGCAAGTACAACCAGGAACTCCCCGGCCTCGAGCGCCCGCCGTTTCCGGGCCAGAAAGGCGAGGACATCTACAACAACATCTCCAGGCAGGCCTGGGACGACTGGCAGAAACACCAGACCATGCTGATCAACGAGCGCCGCCTGAACATGATGAACGCCGAGGACCGCAAGTTTCTCCAGGGCGAGATGGACAAGTTCTTCTCCGGCGAGGACTACGCCAAGGCCGAAGGCTACGTGCCACCCAGCGAATAACCGCCCGGCTGCGCTAAGCGCCCGTCCGGATTAAATATTTTCCGGGCCGCGCTTGACAGGCAAAAGGCAAATCCGTCTAATAGCGCCCCGTTGCCCAGGTAGCTCAGTCGGTAGAGCAGGGGATTGAAAATCCCCGTGTCGGCGGTTCGATTCCGTCCCTGGGCACCACCTTTCGTTTTCAGGTGGTGTCAGCATCATCCGAAAGCCCACAAGAAGCCCGCCTAGTGCGGGTTTTTTGTTGCCTGCAATTCACCCGAATCGGCTGCACAGCCAATGGGATTCTTCCCCGCAGCTGCCGCCGGGGCCCAACATGACCATCTGAGACCTGGCTCCGGTTCGGCCGGTGATCGGCCTGTTACCCTCGCCGGCCCCAACCGAAGCGATCGCTCCCATGCTGCGCTGTGTACTCGCCGCCCTGCTGCTCACCGCCCTTCCCGCGTCCGCGCAAACAACCGACTGCCGGGTGATCGGCATTGCCGATGGCAACGTCTTCAGTTGCCGTACCGCCGAGGGCGATCGGCTCAGGGTACGGATGGCCGAGATCGATGCACCGGAGCTCAAGCAGCCGTATGGCGCCCAGGCCCGTCAGGCACTTTCCGGCTATGTGTTCGGCAAGAACGTTCAGCTCACGGTCCAGGGTCGCGACGACCAGGGGCGAACCCTGGCTCGCGTCAGGGCCGGGGACACCGACGTCAACGCCGAGATGGTCCGCACCGGCACTGCCTGGGCATATCGTGCTCAACTGAAGGACCGCACCCTGCTCGATCTCGAGGCGGTCGCCCGGGAGTTCAAGCGGGGCCTCTGGGCGTTGCACAAGACCGAACAGCAACCGCCATGGGAATGGCGCAAGGAAATGCGCAGCGCCAGGCGCTAGATAACCCGCACCTCGCAAACCGGCGTAACCCGCAGACTCGCCCCGGCCGCTCGATCCGCGACACCGTCACCGGGGGTCGCGCTGTGGCGCCCGACGCGCTAGCCTGACGCTCACGGACGGAGCGCACCTGCTGCTGTCGCCGCGCCGGGAACCTCGACCATGGCCATACGCCGAATTGCACTCTGGATGGCGCTAGCCCTGGCAGTCGGCGACAGCCATGCCGAACAGCTGCGCTTCGTCACCGAAGACTTCCCGCCATTCACCTACGCAGCCACGCATAAGACTGACGACGACAGGGCCGCCGGGCCCTTTGTCGAGATCGTCGAAGCCGTCTGCGCGCGGATGGGTATCGACTGCCCGATCCAGCTGCTGCCCTGGCGCCGCGCGCTGGCCCTGGCCGAGGCGGGTGAGGTGGACGGCATTTTCACCGTGATCCGCTCGCCGGAACGCGAACGCGCCTTCCACCTCACCCGCATGTTGGCGACCTCGCGCTACGGCGTGTATGCACGCGGCGCCAGCGGCTTCGTGTTTCATCGCGCACAAGACCTGGCTGGCCGCACCGTTGCGGTGTACGGCCCATCCGGTACCTCGTTCGTATTGAGTGAACATCTTGCCCAGGTGGACGACGTGCAGATGATTCTGGAGTCGGACAACCGCCGCCTGATGCGCATGCTGCAGGCCGGACGCTTTGGCGCGCAGGGCGTGGCGGTGGTCAACCAGGATGTGGCCTGGCACCTGATCGAGCAGGAGCGGCTGGTGGATATCCACGAAGCGGGTGAGCTGCAAAGCGTTTCCTACGCCATCGGGCTTTCCCGCGTGGCGGTGAGCGAGACACGCTTCCAGCGTTTCGACGATGCCCTGGAGGCACTGATCGCCGATGGCAGCATCGCGCGCATCCTGCGCCGACACGGGCTGCAGCCTGCCTTCTAGCGGCCACGGCCGCCCCGATCGACCTTCCATCGCATCTTTTCGCTGAATCATTCGGCGCTTCGGGCCGTCTACCCAGAAGGCAGCGTTCGGGCAATCCGGAGGTTTCGCCGCGTACATCCCGCTCATCACCCGCTCAAACGGAGGCTGACCGCCCATGGACGCCGCTAGGAAATTGCCCAAGGCCATCATTCTGTTTCCCGTGTTCATCCCCGCGGTGGTGATCACGCTGCTGCTGGTGATCGGCACGGCAAGCAATCCGGAACTGGCCGGGGCGCTGTTCGATTCGGTGCTGGCGTACATCACCCGCACCTTCGGCTGGTTCTACATGCTGTCGGTGGCGTTCTTCCTGGTGTTCATCGTCGGCATCGCCCTGACCAAATGGGGCAACATCAAGCTCGGGCCGGACCACTCCGAGCCGCAGTACAGTTTCCCTGCCTGGTTCGCCATGCTGTTCTCCGCCGGCTACGGCATCGCCCTGCTGTTCTTCGGTGTCGCCGAGCCGGTGCTGCATTATTCGACGCCACCGGCCGGCGCGCCGGAGACGGTGGATGCCGCCAAGCAGGCCATGCAGATCGCCTTCTTCCACTGGGGCTTTCACATCTGGGGCATCTTCGGCATCGTCGGGCTGGCGCTGGCCTATTTCGCCTTCCGCCATGGTCTGCCGCTGTCGCTGCGCTCGGCGCTGTATCCGCTGATCGGCGAACGCATTTACGGGCCGATCGGCCATTTCGTCGACGTGCTGGTAATCCTCGGCACGCTGTTCGGCATCGCCACCACGCTCGGCCTGTCGGTCACCCAGATCAACGCCGGCCTGAACTATCTGTGGGACGTACCGGTGGACATCACGGTGCAGGTGATCACCATCGCCATCATCACCTGCATGGCCATCGCCTCGGTGGTCGCCGGGCTCGACAAGGGGGTGAAGAACCTGTCGCTGCTCAACATCGTGCTGGCCACGGTGCTGATGCTGTTCGTGCTCGCAGTCGGCCCGACCATCTTCATCCTGGAGACCTTCCTGCAGAACACCGGCAGCTACCTGAACAACATCGTCGAGCGCACCTTCAACCTGCAGGCCTACAGCCGCAGCGACTGGATCGGCAACTGGACGCTGTTCATCTTCGGCTGGACCATCTCCTGGTCGCCCTTCGTCGGCTTGTTCATCGCCAAGATCAGCCGTGGTCGGACCATCCGCCAGTTTGTCTTCGGCGTGATGATCGTGCCGACCATGTTCACCTTCTTCTGGTTCTCGGTGTTCGGCGACACGGCCCTGCACCTGATCATGGTCGAGGGGTACAACACGCTGATCCAGGATGTGCAGGCCGACCACGCGGTGGCGCTGTTCAAGCTGTTCGAGCTATTGCCCTGGACCACATTGACCTCGATCCTCGCGGTGCTGCTGATCGTGACCTTCTTTGTCACCTCCTCGGACTCCGGCTCGCTGGTAATCGACTCCATCGCCGCCGGCGGCGCCATCCATACGCCGACCTGGCAGCGCGTGTTCTGGGCGACGATCGAAGGCGTGGTGGCCTCCGTGCTGCTGCTCGCCGGAGGCCTCAGCGCACTGCAGACCATGGCCATCGCTGCCGGCCTGCCGTTCTGCATCCTGATGATGCTGATCGCGTTGGGCATGTGGCGAGCGCTGGTGATCGAGGGACATCAGCTGAGCCTGCAGACCCACGTGCAGACCGCCAACCGGCAGAGCGCAGCAGCCGGCCCGGGCGTGTGGAAGAAGCGCCTGGCCGGGCTAGTCACCTTTCCCAGCCGCGAGGAGGTGGAAGGTTTCATGGCCAGTACCGTGCTCAAGGGCATGCGCCGCGTGCAGCGTGGTCTGACCGAGCAGGGCTGGCCGGCCGAGGTCCAGGTAGACGAAGCCAATTCGCGCCTGTATCTGGAGGTGATCAAGGACGACCAGCTCGACTTCGTCTACGAGATCCGCCTGATCAGCTACGCCATGCCGGCTTTCGCCCAGCCACAAAGCCCGGACGGCGACGAGCACTACTACCGCGCCGAGGTGTTCCTGCGCCGTGGCGGGCAGTCCTATGACATTTATGGCTATGACCAGGCAGAGATCATCAGCGACATCCTCGACCAGTTCGAGAAGTACCTGCACTTCCTGCATATCTCGCCCGGCAGCCTGCCGTGGAAGATGGACGAACACGACGAAATGCTTGGTAACGAATCGGAGCCACCGAAGGTCGCGCCGCAGTAGGGGCCGGTCGACGGCGGCCCGGCGCAGACGATACGAAGCCGCCAGCGAAAACGGTGGTTGGCGACAGATGGCAGCTTTTCGATGCCCACAGCCCGTGCGCCTCGCTTTATCGGCGCTTGGCGCATGCCGCGGTGCATGCTAGGTTTGCGCCTCGCCAGGATGGCGAGCAGTTCGCGCGGAGCGCACCAACAGAATATCCGGACCCTGGCGGCCATCGCCGGTCTGAAAGAGGACCCTTCATGGCCGAGGCCATCCCTGCACTGGAAATCCGCAACCTGCACAAGCGCTACGGCGATCTGGAAGTTCTCAAAGGCATCTCGCTGACCGCCCGTGACGGCGATGTGATTTCCATCCTCGGCTCTTCAGGCTCCGGCAAGTCCACCTTTCTGCGCTGCATCAACCTTCTGGAAAACCCTCACGAGGGCGAGATCCTGGTCGCCGGCGAGCAGCTCAAGCTCAAGCGCGACAAGCAGGGAGACCTGGTCGCCGCCGACGGCAAGCAGCTCAACCGGATTCGCAGCGAGCTGGGCTTCGTGTTCCAGAACTTCAACCTCTGGCCGCACATGACCATCCTCGACAACATCATCGAGGCGCCGCGCCGCGTGCTGGGCCAGAGCAAGGCCGAAGCCACCGAGGTGGCCGAAGCCCTGCTGGCCAAGGTCGGCATCGCCGACAAGCGCCACGTCTACCCCAATCAGCTTTCCGGTGGCCAGCAGCAGCGCGCGGCGATCGCCCGCACGCTGGCGATGCAGCCCAAGGTGATCCTGTTTGACGAGCCCACCTCGGCGCTGGACCCGGAAATGGTACAAGAAGTGCTTGCGGTGATCCGGTCGCTCGCCGAGGAAGGCCGGACTATGCTGCTCGTCACCCACGAAATGAATTTCGCCAAGCAGGTATCCAGCGAAGTGGTGTTCCTCCACCAGGGTCTGGTCGAGGAGCAGGGAACGCCCGAGCAGGTATTTGACAATCCTCAATCGGCGCGCTGTAAACAATTCATGTCCAGCCATCGCTAATGGAGCAACACCGCATGAAGAGCTATAAGAAGATCCTGCTGACCGCTGCTGCCTCGCTGATCATCGGCACCCAGGCATTCGCGGCGGAAAAACTACGGATTGGTACCGAAGGCGCCTACCCACCCTTCAACCTGATCGACGCCAGCGGCAAGGTGGTCGGCTTTGACCTGGATATCTCCCACGCGCTGTGCGCCAAGATGAAGGTCGAGTGCGAGGTGGTTACCTCTGATTGGGACGGCATCATTCCGGCGCTGAACGCCGGCAAGTTCGACTTCCTCGCCGCCTCCATGTCGGTCACCGAAGAGCGCAAGAACGCCGTCGACTTCACCGACCACTACTACACCAACAAGCTGCAGTTCGTGGCGCCGAAGAACGTCGACTTCAAGACCGACGAGAGCTACCTGAAAGGCAAAGTGATCGGTGCGCAGCGCGCGACCATCGCCGGCACCTGGCTGGAAGACAACCTGGATCGCGTCGTCGACATCAAGCTCTACGACACCCAGGAAAATGCCTATCTGGACCTGGCCTCCGGTCGCGTCGACGGCATCCTGGCCGACACGTTCGTGCAGTGGGAATGGCTCAAGAGCGATGCCGGCAAGAACTTCGAGTTCAAGGGCGAGCCGGTGTTCGATGACGACAAGATCGCCATCGCCGTGCGCAAGGGCAACGATGAACTGCGCGAGCGGCTGAACAAGGCACTGGCGGAGATCATCGCTGACGGCACCTACAAGCAGATCAACGACAAGTACTTCCCGTTCAGCATTTACTGATCCAACCGAGCCGAAGCCCGGTCGCCAGCCTGCTGGCCGACCGGGCTTCGGTGTTTGAGCTTCTATGATTCCTGACCTTCACGGATTCGGTCCGGCCCTGCTCGCCGGCACCTGGATGACCATCCAACTGGCCCTCGCCTCCCTGGCGCTGGGGCTGGTGCTCGGCCTGCTCGGCGCGTTGGCCAAGACGTCGCCTTACAGCGCCCTGCGCTGGATCGGCGGCACCTACTCGACCATCGTGCGCGGCGTACCCGAATTGCTCTGGGTGCTGCTGATCTATTTCGGCACCATCAACCTGATTCGCGGCCTTGGCGAACTGTTCGGCATCGCCAACCTGGCCCTGAGCCCGTTTGCCGCCGGCACCATCGCCCTCGGCCTGTGTTTCGGCGCCTATGCCACCGAGGTCTTCCGCGGTGCACTGCTGGCCATTCCCAAGGGCCATCGTGAAGCCGGCCTGGCACTGGGCCTGGGCAAGCGCCGTATCTTCCTGCGGCTGATCCTGCCGCAGATGTGGCGCCTGGCCCTGCCGGGCCTCGGCAACCTGTTCATGATCCTGATGAAGGACACCGCGCTGGTCTCGGTGATCGGCCTAGAGGAGATCATGCGCCGCTCGCAGATCGCGGTGACCGCCAGCAAGGAACCCTTCACCTTCTTCCTGGTGGCGGCCTTCATTTACCTGTGCCTGACCATCGTTGCCATGATCGGCATGCACTTCCTCGAAAAACGTGCCGGCCGCGGCTTCGTGCGGAGCGCAGCATGACCTGGGAAATCTTCATCAAATGGCTGCCGAGCTTCATCGACGGCGCCTGGCTGACCCTGCAACTGGTCGGCGTGTCGGTCATCACCGGACTGATCCTCGCCGTACCGCTGGGCATTGCCCGTTCTTCCCGGCACCTGGCGGTGCGGGCATTGCCTTACGGCTACATCTTCTTCTTCCGCGGCACGCCATTGCTGGTCCAGCTGTTTCTCGTGTACTACGGCATGGCGCAGTTCGACATCGTGCGCCAAAGCGCGCTCTGGCCGTACCTGCGTGACCCCTACTGGTGCGCGATCATCACCATGACCCTGCACACCGCGGCCTACATCGCCGAGATCATCCGCGGCGCGATCCAGAACGTGCCCCATGGCGAAGTCGAAGCCGCCCGTGCGCTGGGCATGTCGCGCAGCCAGGCACTGCTGCACATCATCCTGCCGCGCGCTACGCGCATCGGCCTGCCGGCCTACAGCAACGAGGTGATCCTGATGCTCAAGGCCAGCGCGCTGGCCAGCACCATCACCCTGCTGGAACTGACCGGCATGGCGCGCAAGATCGCCGCCCGCACCTACCTGCATGAGGAAATGTTCCTCACCGCCGGCCTGATCTATCTGCTGATCGCCTTCGTGCTGATGCAGGGCTTCAAACTGCTGGAGCGCTGGCTGCGGGTCGACGCCTGCCAGGGACGCTGATTCCCGCACTGCCTCCTTGCGCAAGGAGGCAGTGACCCTTTCTGAATCCCGCCTTCACTTTGCGGTCAGACGCAGATCCCGAACCCTTACGAGATTCCCCATGCCTGTCGATATCCAACGCATCGAAATGAACCAGCTCGCCTGCTGGCGAGTACGCCGCGGTGAGGACGAACTGCTGATCGCCGAACAGGGCGCGCAGATCCTCAGCTATCGCCAGGGCGATGCGCCGCCGATCATCTGGCTCAGCGAGGAGGCCGCCTTCGAACAGGGCCAATCGGTACGCGGTGGCGTACCCGTGTGCTGGCCATGGTTCGGCGATCTGGCGCGCAACCCACAAGAGGTCCAGGCGAGCTACCACGGCGAGCAACCCGCGCCCTTCCACGGCCTGGTGCGCGCCCTGCCCTGGCAATTGCGGGAGCAACGCGGCGAAGGCGATACGGCGATTCTCGAGTTCCACTGCCCGCAGGCGCTCGGCGCACTGCCGGGCTGGCCGCACCGGGTCGAACTGACACTGCAGATCCGCCTGGCCGACGAGCTGGAGCTCAGCCTCAGCAGCCGCAACGTCGGGACGGAGGCAGTCACCATCAGCCAGGCCCTGCACAGCTACTTCGCCGTCAGCGACATCCATCAGGTCCGCGTCGAAGGCCTGGCCGGCTGCCCCTACATCGATACGCTGCTGGATTGGCAGCAGCGCCAGCAGCAGGACGGCGACCTGGCGTTCAACGGCGAAACCGACCGCATCTACTTGCAGCTCCCGACAACGTTGAAACTCGTCGACCCGGCATGGAAACGCAGCATCCAGCTGACCACCCGCGGCTCGCGATCAGCGGTGCTGTGGAACCCCTGGATCGACAAGGCCAAGCGCCTGTCCAGCTTCGCCGACGACGCCTGGCAGCGCATGGCCTGCATCGAGACAGCCAACGTGCTGGACGACGCCGTGGTCTTGCAGCGGGGCCAGCAGCACCTGTTGGGCGTATCCGTCACCGCAATCCCCGCGCGCTGAGCTGAATAGTCGCTTAGTCATGCAGTACCAGCTGTCTAGGAGCTGACTCCGCGAGCGGATGTGCGGGGTAACCGTTCGGCAGCCAAACGCTGGCGGCCGATGAACGGACGAGGATTAAGCCCGCTGAAGTGACAAAATGACATCACAGCTGCGCCTGCAGCCTTTCGATGATCAGAGTCACTCACATGCCCGCCAATCGCCGCTATTCCATCATCCTCGAACACTCCGGGCAGGTCCTGCTGGAGCAGGCCTCGCTTGAGCAGGTCGAGGCGTTCTGGGATGCCAATGACGAAACCTATTTCGGCTTGCGTATCGAGGACGCCCAGAGCGAACACGCACGCGTGTACGTCACGGACGAGATTCCGGAAGACGAAGAACTCGCCCTGCCCTGATCGCCTGCACTGCTCCGCTTTCGCGCCCCGCCTGAGTACGAGTTCGGCATAATCGTCTGCCCGACCGCGGAGCAACGGCCATGCAGATCGACGAAGAGCTGACCCTGAAGAAGCTGGAAGTGTTTCTGGCCTTCATGCGCAGCGGCAATCTGGGCAAGGCCGCGGTCGAGCTGAACACCAGCAACGTCAGCGTGCATCGCGCCATCCACTCGCTTGAAAGCGCGTTGCGATGCCCCCTGTTCAAGCACGAGGGGCGCAACCTGATTCCGCTGGAAAGTGCCTATGTACTCGAAGAGCGTGCCCAACAGCTGGTCAAGGACGTGCTCGAGACGGTGCGGCGTACCCGCGAGGCGGCCGGTTTCTCGGCCGAGCGGTTCAAGCTCGGTGCGCTCTATTCGCTGACGGTGAAGACCGTGCCGCAGCTGATCATGGGCCTGAAGCTGCGCCGCAGCGAGCTCAACATCGACCTGATCCTGGGCTCCAACGTCGACCTGCTCTACAAGCTGAAGAACATGGAGCTGGACGCCATTCTGGTGTCGCTCAACGAGAGCGTCGCCGACCCGGACTGTGCCCAGGTGCAGCTGTTTTCCGACGACATTTTCCTCGCCGCGCCAGCCGACTCGCCGTTCGCCAACCAGAGCGAAGTGGATCTCAGCGATCTGCGTGACGCCACTTTCATCACCCTGTCCCAAGGCTTCGCCACCCATCAGGACGGCAACCGAGTGTTCCAGCTAGCGGGTTTCGAGCCGAAGGTGGCGATGCAGGTGAACGACATCTTCACGCTGCTCAGCATGGTCAATTCCGGGGTCGGTTACGCGCTGCTGCCGGGGCGGGTGGGCATGGTCTACGAATCGCGGGTGCGATTGATACCGCTGCAGGCGCGCTATCACCTGCAGCAGCACATCGGCGTGGTGTTTCTAAAGGCCAAGGAGCGCGACCCGAACCTGCTGGCGCTGCTCGCCGAATGCCGGATGTATGCCCGGCGCGCGCTGGAGCAGAACGAGGATGCCAAGCCTGAAACGACGTAGGGTGGAAGACCCGCGCAGCGGTTTTCCACGCGTTGGCATATGGCCAGCCGGATCGGCATGATCAGCGCGCAACGGCGGAAGACGCTTCACCGCCTTCCACCCCTGCGACCGCCACATTAGGCGACGGCTGTCTGCCCGGATGCCACCGGAGCCGGCCGGCCCAGGCTTTGCGCTACCACGTCACCAACCATGTCCGCGGTGATCGCGCTCAGCGTCCAGCCCAGGTGCCCGTGGCCGGTGTTGTAGAACACGCAGGGCGAGCTGCCGCGGCCAACCTTGGGCATCATGTTCGGCATCATCGGGCGCAGACCGGCCCAGGGCACCACGCTGCGGGTGTTGACGCCGGGGAAGCACTGGTTGACCCACTCCACCAGCGGGCGAATGCGATCGGCGCGGATGTCACGGTTGTAGCCGTTGAACTCTGCGGTTCCGGCGACGCGGAAGCGGTCGTCGCCAAGGCGGCTGCTGACCAGCTTGGTTTCGTCGTCCAGCAGGCTGACGGTCGGAGCCGAGGCGCGGCTGACCTCGTCGGTCAGGTTGACGGTGATCGAGTAGCCCTTGACCGGGTAGATGTTCACCCGGTCGCCGAGCTGGGCTGCCAATGCACGGCTGGCGGTGCCGGCGCAAACCACCAGGCCGTCGAACTCCAGCCGCTCGTCACCGCCAACGCCAGTGAGGATCACGCTGGCACGCTTGCCGTCGCTGGCCACCGACTTCACGTCGGCACCGTAGCGGCAGCGCACGCCAAGCCGCTCGATGGCGGTGGCCAGGCCGTGGGTGAACTTGTGGATATCACCGGTGGAGTCGCATTCGGTGTAGTAGCCGCCGTAGTAGCTACCAGCCAGGGTTGGCTCGATGGCGCGCATCTCCTCGGGCGTCACGCTGCGCCGCGGCAGGCCGCCTTCGGCGAGCAGGCGCGAAACCTCAGCGGCATGATCGAAGCCGGCCTTGTCGCGGTAGATGTGCAGAATGCCTTTCTTCTTCAGGTCGAAGTCGATGCCTTCGGCTTCGGCCCAGGCGAACAGATGCTCGCGCGCGGCAATGGCCAGCCGAGCGGTCTCGACGGTGTTCTTGCGGTAGTTGGGGATCGAGCCGATGAACTCGGCGAACCAGGAGAGCTTGTGCCAGCTGGGCTTGGGGTTGACCAGCAGCGGCGCGTCGCTCTTGAGCATCCACTTGAGGCCCTTGACGATCGTCGACCAGTGGTTCCAGACCTCGGCATTGGACGCCGACAGCTGGCCGCCATTGGCGAACGAGGTCTCCATGGCCGCGTAGCGGTGCTTTTCCAGCAGGGTGACCGAGAAGCCGCGCTTGGCCAGGGCATAGGCGGTGGTGACGCCGGTGATGCCGCCACCGATGACTGCGATTGTTTTCATTGTTGCGCTCCAGAACGTCGAGGGGTCATAGCCCGTGCGCCCAACGCGCGGCGGGCGCCCCCTCTGTTCTGGACCTGAGAGATTCACGAGCGCATGACGGCTCGCTTGCTCCTTCGGTGCGCCCGGCGACGAAAACCGGGCGGCTCTTCAGAGTTTCAGCGGTGGTAGCGGTCCTTTTGCCTGAGAGTTTCCGGGGCGGTTGCTCCTTCGGCGCTGCCCTGACGGCAGTCTCTCCCGCTAGCACATCGATGCGCGCCACTGGCCAGCTGTGGCAAATGGTCGCGCATCGCAGGTGACACCCTGCCAGAAAAAAGCGCCGCTGTAACCCCCCGAATGCCGGCCGCCAGTCCGCTCGCGACGAGAATGCCGAGCGGTCGCGCCGCGCCCTCAGACCCGGAAGCGCGCCGCCAGGGCCTGCAGCTCGCCGCCCAGACGGGCCAGCTGCACGGTCGAGGCCGCGGTCTGCTGGGCAGCGGCGGCCGACTGGTCAGCCACATCGCGCACGCTGAGCACGCTGCGGTTGATGTCCTCGGCCACCGAACTCTGCTCCTCCGACGCGGTAGCGATCTGCAGGTTCATCGCCTGAATGGTGGAGATGGTGCGGGTGATGGCCTGCAGCTCCTCGCCGACATCCCGCGCCAGGCTGACCGTCTCGTCGGCCAGCCCGCGGCTGCTGTCCATCAGCGACGAGGCATGCAGCGCACCCTTCTGCAGGTTGCCGATCAGCTCCTCGATCTGCGCCGTGGACTGCTGGGTACGCTGCGCCAGGCTGCGCACCTCGTCGGCGACCACGGCGAAACCGCGCCCGGCATCACCAGCACGGGCCGCCTCGATGGCCGCGTTCAGTGCCAGCAGGTTGGTCTGTTCGGCAATGCCATTGATCACCGTGAGCACCGTGCTGATCCCTGCGGTCTCGCGGTTCAGCTGGGCCATGGCTTCGGCAGACAGGCCCACCTGGGAGGACAGCCGGTCGATCTGCGCCAACGCCCGCTGCACCACGATGTCGCCCTGAGCCGCCTGGCGGTCGGCGTGCTGGGCGGCACTGGAGGCCTCGTCGGCGTTGCGCGCCACCTCCTGCACGGTCGCTGCCATCTCGTGCATGGCAGTGGCCACCTGATCAGTCTCCAGGCGCTGGCTCTGGATACCGGCGCTGGTCTGCTCGGTCACCGTGGACAGTTCTTGCGCCGCACTGGCCAGCTGGCCGGTGATGGCGCTGATCCGGCCGATCAGGTCGCGCAGGCTGCCGCGGGTGCGCTCCAGCGCATCGAGCAGCTGACCGAACTCGTCGCTGCGCGGCTGCCGCGGCTGCTCGGTCATATCGCCTGCGCCGATGCGCTCGGCAATGCGTACCGCCTGGGCCAGCGGTTGCGTCAGCTGACGCACGATCAGCCAGCTGATGACCAGCCCGAGGGCTATCGCCAGCAGCGTGATGGCAAGCAGCAGGGCCTTCTTCTCGCCGGCTTCGGCGCTGCGTCGTTCGGTCTGCGACTGCACGATTTCATTGGTGTTGCGGTAGATGCTGTCGAAGATTTCCTGCATCTCCTGACGCGCCTGCACCTGAGCGGCGACGATGGGCGGCAGCTGGCCGAACTGGCTGATGTAGGTCGCCACCGAGTCACGCAACGGCTGCAGGTCCACGCCGGGTGTGCCGGCCAGCTGGGCATCGAGCCTGTCGACCGCCGCCTGCAGCGTGCTGAACTGTTGCTGCAATTGCTGCAGCGACTGCTCGGTCTCGGTCATCAGATAGCCGCGCACCATGAAGCGCACCATGCGGTTGTGCTTGGAGACTTCACCGGCCTGCAGGCCGATGGCTGCGCTACGAGTATCCTCGTGCAGCACCGGTGCGTCCGGTGTGCCGGCCCAGCGTGCCTCCAGCGCGGCGATCAGCGCATCCGACGTGTTGCCGGCTTCGACCCAGCTGCTGCGGGTCTTCACCTTGCGCTCCCAGAGCGCCGCCAGATCGAGGAAGCGCTGGCGGTAATGCTGCACATCGGCGGCGATCGCCTGCAGGCGCTGCAGATCCTGTGGATCGCTGAATTCCCCCTTCTGCTGCTGCACCAGTTCGACGATGCGCGCGACCGACTGCTCCACCGCTTCGACATGCAGCGGATCGCCGCGGGTTTCGAAACTGACCTGCGCATAGCGGATCCGGTTGGCCTCATCCAGCAGGCGGGCCGCGCTCTGCGCCCTGTCGCTGCGGGAGATCAGCGCATCCATGCCGTAGCTGCCGATCAGGGCGACGGCCAGGGTCAGCGCCAGAACGGCGGCGAAGCCGAGGGCCAGTTTGTGGCTGACCTTGAGAGTGTTCATCTTTCGACCTTCCTTGATGAACGCAAGCGCGCCCCGATGGGGGCGCGTTGCGGATGACGGTAAGTGACGACGGGAACGGCTCAGCCGAGCAGCCCGCGCATGACGAAGAACAGCAGTGATGGCCCGAGCAGGCAGCCCAGTGCGGTGTAGAACGCCGCGGTCAGGCAGCCGTAGGGCACCAGCTTCGGATCGGTGGCCGCCAGGCCGCCGGCCACGCCGCTGGAAGTGCCGATCAGGCCGCCGAAGATCACCGCCGAGCGCGGGTTGTTCAGCCCGATGTAAGGCGCGACGAAGGGCGTGGCGACCATCACCACGATCGCCTTGACCAGCCCCGCCGCGATCGACAGCGCCATCACTTCCGAGCTGGCGCCGATCGCTGCGCCGGTGACCGGGCCGACGATATAGGTCACAGCGCCCGTGCCGATGGTGGTCAGGCTGACCGCATCGGTGTAGCCGAACGCCATGGCCACCGCCACGCCTGCCACGAACGAGGCGAGCACGCCGATGAACAGCGCGAGCACACCGACCATCCCGGCCCGCTTGAGCTCTTCCACGCTGACGCCGAAACCGGTGGCGACAATGGCGAAATCACGCAGCATGGCGCCGCCGAGCAGGCCGATGCCGGAGAACAGGGCGATATCCACCAGGCCTTTCTGCCCGCCGGTGACCACGCCGCCGATGTACGACAGCAGGAGGCCGATCAGGATCGCCACCGCCGAGCCATGCAGACGGCCCTTGGTGAGCTTGTCCGACAGCCAGTAGGAGATCCACATGGTCGCGCCGATGATGGCGAAGCCGCTGATCAGGCCATAGCCGGTGATCACTTTCATGAGCGATTCGTACATGGCCGTTACCCCCGTGCGATGCTGGTGAGCGGCTTGGCTTGATCCACCGGATCGCTCGGATCGGACGGGGCGGCCTCAAGCTTTTTTCGGCCGATCCGGTCCAGTACCGGCACCAGGGCGAAGGCCAGCGCAACCGCGGCGACGCCAGCGAGGATCGCCATCGGGCCGCCAGCCAGGGCGCCGTAGACGTTCTGCTGCGCGGCCATGGCGACCACGATCGGGATGTACACGGCGCTCCAGAACTTGATGCCCTGCTCGGACTCCGGATTGAACAGGCCGCGTTTCTTCAGGTAGCTGCCGATGAGGATCAGCAGCACCATGGCGATACCCACGCCGCCGACGTTGGCCGGCACGCCGAGGAGCTTGCCGAGCAACTCGCCGACGAAGATGCCGGTGAGGGTACACAAGGCCAGGAAGGCCACACCAAAGATGATCATTGTTTTTGTCCTTTTTGGTTGCGCTGGCTGCAGAGGGCCACGCGCGTGTTGTCGAGGTCGTTGTTGTTATCCATCGATCTGGGCGAAGGCTCACCCGGGTGCTGCACGCGGTCTATCGGCTCTGGCTGCCCTCCTGACGCAGCAAGGCGTCCAGTGTGTCCAGCCGGGCGCCGTCGAAGGCAACCAGCGTACCCTGTTCGAAAACCCGCCGTGCCAGCCCGGTCAGCACCTGGCCTGGCGGCAGTTCGATGTGCAGCCGCACCCCGCGCTCGTAGGCGGTGCGCAGGGTGCCGTGCCAGTCGACGACGCGGCACATGTTGAAGGCCAGGTCGTCGCGCAGGCGCTCTGCGTCGAACAGCGGACGCGCCGAGGAGCCGCTGAGGTAGCGAATCCGCGGGGCGCGCACCTCCACCTCGGTGAAGGCATCCGCCAGCCGCCGTGCCGGCTGCTCGAGCAGCGCGCAATGCGAGGGCACGCTCATCGCCAGGCGCCGCGTGCAGGAGGCGCCCAGCACCTTGGCCCGCGCCGCGACCGTGGCCATGGCGGCATCGCTGCCGGCGATGACGATCTGGTTGTCGGCGTTGATGTTGCCCAGGTAGACCGGGCCCTCGGCTTCGGCCAGCAGCGACTCGACCGTACCCAGCGCCAGGCCGAGGATGGCAGTCATGCCGTAGCCCTCGGGATAGGCCTGCTGCATCAGCTCGCCGCGCAGGGCGACCAGGCGCAGGGCGTCGGCGAACGTCAGCGACTCGGCGACAACCGCCGCGGCATAGGCACCGATGGACAGCCCGGCGACGTAGTCCGGCCGCTGGCCATTGCGCATCAGCAGCCGCGCCCCGGCGACCCCGGCGATCAGCAGGCAGAGCTGCACCGCGCGGGTCGATTGCAGCGCCTCGGCCGAATCGAGCAGCAGCGCATCCTCGCCGAGCACGGCACTGGCCTCGGCCAGGGTCGCGGCGACTTCCGGCGCCTCGGGCAGCCGTTGCAACATGCCGGGCTTCTGCGCGCCCTGACCGGGAAAGGCGAACAGGCTGCTCATGCGGCCCGCTCCGCAGCCCAGGGATTGCTCACCAGACGCGGTCCTTCGGCGGTCTTGACCAGCACCCGTGCGGCGCCACCGGCCCATTCGCCGAGCGCCACACCGCCCAGCGGGGTTTCCAGTTGCAGGTCGACCCGGCAGGCGCGGCCTTCGAGCAGCTGCAGCAGCGGGCGCGCCTCGCTGCGCGGCAGCGGCTGTTCGGCCCTGAGCAGCAGGTCCAGATCGCTGTCCGGATGCGCCGCCGACAAGCCGGTGGCGAGCTGGAAGCCGGCCGAGCCGGTGACACCCCAGGCATGGCCGAGGGCATCGAGCAGCGGACGCAGGCCAGCCAGCACGCGGAACACCGGCAGGTCTTCGCTGGCGCGACGATCGAGCAGCTGCTCCGGTGTCAGCCGATGGCTGATCGCGGCGATCGGCATCAGCGCGGCCAGACGCTGGTCTCGCGTGGCCCCACGCAGGCCGACCGCCACCTGCCCTGGCGCGACGACGGCACGACGCACCACCACCGGCTGGCCGGCGGCGAGCACGGCCACCGCCCAGGCCGGGGCATCGGCCGGCAACTGCTCGGGACGCATACCCCAGAGCAGGTCGTGGGGGCGAGGTGTGTCGTGCATCTACAGCCTCCTCGTGATTGTTGTTGTCGAGTCGCTGATACGGGTTCGGCGAATACGCCGCTCAGGTGTTCGTTACCACTGCGCGCGCAACAGCTCGCGCACCCGCGACGACGCCTCGCGATTCGGCGCGCCGAGACGGCCGCGCAGATCGCTGCTGCCGCCGATGTCCGCGACGGCCTTGGCGAGACAGTCGCGCACACGCGCCAGATCATCCGCCGAGGGCTGCTCGATGCTGTCCACGGCGAGGGTTTCCCAGAGCAGGCCGAGGGTCGCGTAGTTGTCGATGTCGTAGGCCATCGGCGGCACCGATTCGGCCAGGGCTTCCAGCTCCTCGACGCTGCGCAGGGTGATGCGCGCCGCGGCGGCCTTGCCCATGGCATGCACCATCACGCCCGGATCGCGCAGGGCGATGATCCGCTGGGCCTGATAGCCATGAGCGAGAAAGGCGCCGGACATGGCCTTGCCCACCAGCAGCGCGATCACCGGGTGCCCGGCCAGCCGTGCGCGGGCATAGCCGTCCACCGCGCCGGCAAGGGCTTGATGAATGCCGAGGGCTTCTTCGCGGCGGCCATAGGCCTGGCTCGGCACGTCGACCACGGCGACCACCACACGCTTGTCCGCCTTGTCGCGATCGGCCGCGATCACCTCGTCCAGCGCCTGGCCCAGAGCCCAGCCTTCGAGCAGACCGACCTCGCCATTGCGCGCGCGCGGAAAGGGATTCTCGGCGTCCGGCACCACGGCGATATAGCGGGCGGCGCGCTCACCGAGCGTGCCGTCGACCACCTTCACCGAGGCCGGATAGCCCGCCAGTGCCTGGCCGCCGGCCAGGGCTTGCAACCAGTTCAGTCCACGGCTCATTGGGCATCTCCTTCGTAGAGGGCACGCACGGCGGCGGCATCGAGCTGCGTGCGGGTGTCGACGTCGGCCAGGCGCTGGAGGTACCAGGCGTGGCGGCGGCTGCGCGGCTGCAGCGGTTTGCCGAGGGCGAACAGTTCGTGCAGTTGCGCGCGGATGGCGTCGGTGTCGTCCGCCACGTAGGCGTCCACCAGACCCGAGGCATAGCGTTGCTCGCCGCCGGTCAGGCTCCAGATGAAGGGCCGGTCGCGCGAGTCGTACTCGTCGAGCCCGGCTTCCTGCTCGATCACCTGCGGGCCATTGAGGCCGACGCGGGCTTCACGGGTGACGACCAGGTAGCTGCACAGCCCGGCGGCGATGGACATGCCGCCGAAGCAGCCGACGGAACCGGCGACCACGCCGATCACCGGCTGGTAGTCGCGCAGCTCGACGATGGCCGCCTGGATCTCGGCGATGGCGGCCAGGCCCAGGTTGGCCTCCTGCAGACGCACGCCGCCGGTTTCCAGCAGGAGCACGGCCCGGGTCGGGATGCCGTTGCGGTTGTCTTCGGCAGCCAGTTCCAGTGCGCCGGCGATCTTCGCGCCGCCGACTTCGCCCATGCTGCCGCCCTGGAAGGCGCCTTCGATGGCGGCGATCACCGCCGGCTGGCCGTCAATGGTGCCCTTGGCGACCACCACGCCGTCGTCGGCCTGGGTGACGATGCCCTGCTTCGGCAGCCAGGGCGAGATGACGCGATCGAACGGATCGAGCAGTTCGCGGAAGCTGCCCTCGTCCAGCAGTGCGCGGGCACGCTGGCGGGCACCGAGCTCGACGAAGCTGCGCGACGCGAGTAAACGGGCCACGGTGTTAGCGGACACATCAGTCATGGCCGACCTCCTCCAGTCCCTGCTCCAGGCGCAGACGCACTACGCCGGGCGTGGCCCCAAAATCGTGAATATCGATGTTCAATGCCGGTGGCGTCTGCTCGCGGAACATCCGCTCGAACAGGCTCTTCCAGCGTTGCTCGGCACCATTGACCGAGGTGACTACCTGGATCGCCAGCTTGCCGGCCTGGCCGGGTTCCAGCAGCACTTCCAGATCGCCCGAGCCGACCACGCCGACCAGGGCCTTGCCGCGGGCGGGTTGCCCGGCGGCGAATTCGAAAGACAGGGTTTCCATGTTCAGTTGCTCCCAGTCGGCGCCGGCGCATGCGGCGCCAGACGGTCGAGGAAAAGGGTGGCGGCCAGGAGGTCGGCGGCGCCCCCCGGCGAGGAGTTGAGGGCGAGCATGTCGCGATCGAGCAGGCGCAGCTGGCGACGACCGGCGAGGCTGGCGGCACCACCGGCTTCGAGCACGGCGCGGGCACCGGCCTGCATGCGGGTCAGCCCTTCAAGACCGGCGCGATGCAGCACGCAGGTGTCGGTCAGGCTGCTCATGATCGCCAGCAGTGCATCGAGCCTGGCGTTCTGCTCGCCGGCGCCGGCGCGGCGACTGGCCAGGAGTTGCGGCAAGCCGTGTTCGATGACCGCGGGAAAGCCGTGCTGCGCCTGTTCGCGGGCGCCGAGCACGCCGTAGCGACGGCAGACCCGCGCGCCATGGCTGTCCGGGTTGTGCGGCGCGGCCGGGTCGTCCAGCCGCGCCAGGGCGGCCGCGCTGGCGGCGATCCCGCCGGCCGAAGCGCCGCTTTCCAGCATGGCCGCCGCGCTGAGCAGCCCCAGCGCCCAGATCGCGCCGCGATGGGTGTTGACCCCGGCGGTGACGCGCAGCATCTCCGCTTCGCCGTCGCGGCCCAGCTGCCCGAGGGTTTCCCGCAGCGCCTGGCTGACCCGACCTTCGCTCCGCGCGGCATCGGCCATGGCGGCGAACGCCGGCCACAGCGACTGCGCCGAGGCGTGCATCAGCCCCAGGTGCAGATCGCTGTGCGCGCCACTGCCGCGCCGGTCGACCAGCCCAGGCTTGGGCGACAGGTCGGCCTCGTCGACCAGCGCCTGCACCGCCAGATCAGCCAGGCGCTCGGCCGCGGACGGCGCCTGTCGTGCAATGAGTGCGCTCATCACCAGCTCCTGAACTTGGCAGGCGGGTTGTAGAGGCCGCCGGACCACTCCACCAGCTCGGCGATGCTCTTGGCGGCGAGCAGTTCGCGGGTGGCGTCGTTGCGGCGGATGCCGAGGTCTTCCGGCAGGGCGATCAGCCCTTCGCGGCGCATGCGCTCGGTGTCCTTCGGGTTGTGCCGCAGGCCGATGCTGGTGACGCCGGCCACCGCGGCGATCATCGCCTGGCGTTCCTCCAGCGAGCGGGCCTTGTACAGGTAGGCGATGCCTTCCTCGGTGAGCAGATGGGTGACGTCGTCGCCGTAGATCATGATCGGCGCCAGCGGCATGCCGCTCTTCTTCGCCACCTCCACCGCATCGAGCTGCTCGACGAAGGTGGGTTTGCCGCCTTCCTGGAAGGTCTCGACCATCTGCACCACGAGCTTCTTGCCGCGCTCGAGCATGGTCACCGGGGCCTCGCCGCCGGGCATGGCCATGTCCAGCCAGGCCGGGGTCGGATGGCGGCGACCGCGTGGGTCGTGGCCCATGTTCGGCGCGCCGCCGAAACCGGCCAGACGCCCACGGGTGACTGTGGAGGAATGGCCGTCGCCATCAACCTGCAGGGTGGCGCCGATGAACAGGTCCACGGCGTATTGCCCGGCCAGCTGGCACATCATGCGATTGGAGCGCATGGAGCCGTCGCGCCCGGTGAAGAACACGTCCGGGCGCTGGGCGATGTAGTTCTCCATGCCCAGCTCGGTGCCGAAGCAATGCACGCTCTCGACCCAGCCAGTCTCGATCGCCGGGATCAGCGTTGGGTG
Source organism: Stutzerimonas sp. LR2 (assembly GCF_055755175.1). Taxonomy (NCBI): domain Bacteria; kingdom Pseudomonadati; phylum Pseudomonadota; class Gammaproteobacteria; order Pseudomonadales; family Pseudomonadaceae; genus Stutzerimonas; species Stutzerimonas sp. LR2. Next base: position 824,985 of record NZ_JBVTRR010000001.1, on the reverse strand, counting down.
CGGGTTGAGCGTCCAGTTGCGGCAGATCTTGCCTTTCAGGCCGAGGGATTCGCCGTAGGTCGGCAGGATCAGCTCGATGGCCGCGGTGTTGAAACCGATGCCGTGGTTGAGCGACTGCACGTTGTGTTTTTCGTAGATGCCGCGGATCGCCATCATCGCCATCAGCACGTGCACCGGCTTGATGTGGCGCGGGTCGCGGGTGAACAGCGGCTCGATGTAGAACGGCTTGTCTGCCACCACGACGAAATCGACCCAGCTCGCCGGGATGTCCACGCGCGGCAGCTCGTCGACGATCTCGTTGACCTGGACGATGACGATGCCGTCGCTGAAGGCGGTCGGCTCGACCAGCGCCGGGGTGTCTTCGGTGCTGGGGCCGGTGTAGATGTTGCCGTGGCGGTCGGCCTGGAAGCCGGCCACCAGCGCGACGTTGGGGATCAGGTCCACCAAGAGGCGCGAGTAGAGTTCGATGTAGGTGTGGATGGCGCCGACTTCCAGCAGGCCGTCCTCGAGCAGCTGGCTGATGCGCAGGCTCTGCGGACCGGCGAAGGAAAAGTCGAGCTTGCGCGCGATCTGCCGCTCGAACAGATCCAGATGCTCGGCGCGGCTGACGCTCGGCATGATCATGTGCAGGTCGTGCAGCTTGCCGGGGTCGGCCTTGGCCAGGGAGCGGGAGAGGAAGTCCGCCTGCTTCTGGTTGTTGCCCTCGAGCACCACCCGGTCGCCAGGGGCGATCAGCAGTTCCAGGGCCTCGACGATCCGCTCGCTGGGCAGTACCACGCCATCGGCGAGGCTCTGCACCTGATCGAGACGACGGGCTTTTTCAGCGCGACGACGCGACCACTGCGGCGGTGGGGAGATTGTTGTTGTCATGGCGACTCCACAGGTTTTCCGCTTTGTGGAGCGCACAGTAGGGAGGTGACCGAAAGGTCATCAATCAAGCAGCGGGCGTGACCGTTACGATCAGGTTAACGATGTGTCTGGATCGGCACGTTGGCCGACGCGGCGCTGCCGCGCCACGTCGGCGGCAGGCGATTTACTTGTCGCGATCGATATTGAACGGCGACCAGGCCTGGCGGGTGGGCATCACCTCCAGGCGGTTGATGTTGATGTGATCCGGCAGGGTGGCGACGTAGAAGATCTGCTCGGCGATGTCCTCGGCGGTCAGCGGCGTGGTGCCGCGGTACAGCCGGTCGCTGGCGGCCTGATCGCCCTTGGTGCGCACCAGGGTGAATTCGGTTTCGGCCATGCCCGGCGCGATGTCGGTGACGCGCACGCCGGTGCCGAGCAGGTCGCAGCGCAGGTTGTAGCCGAACTGCTCGACGAAGGCCTTGGTCGCACCGTAGACGTGGCCGCCCGGATACGGCCAGTGGCCGGCCACCGAGCCGATGTTGACGATGCTGGCGCCCTTGCCGGTGGCGATCAGCGTCGGCAGCAGCGCGTGGGTGACGTTGACCAGGCCGGTGATGTTGGTGTCGATCATGGTGTGCCAGTCGGCGAGATCGACCTGTTGCGCTGGCTGCGGCGCCAGTGCCAGGCCGGCGTTGTTGACCAGGCAATCGATCTGGCGGAATTCGGCCGGCAGCTGCGCCACCACCTCCTGCACCGCGCCGGCCTGGCGCACGTCGAGCGTGGCGATATGCACCGGCACCTTCGCCGACAGCTCGCCCTTCAGCTCTTCCAGACGCTCGCTGCGCCGCCCGGTGAGCACCAGCGCCCAGCCGGCCTCGGCGAAGCGGCGGGCGGTGGCACGGCCGAAGCCGGAGGTGGCGCCGGTGATGAATACGATCTTCTGTTTCATGCTTTTCCTCTTTCTCTGAAATGCCAGCTGTCGTGTAGGCGACGCGGCACAGGGGCGCAGTGACGGCGTCCAGCTTAGGGGGCGTTGCTGCGCCAGGCAAAGCACGGCGTGCGCTGATCGCCCGAAATGCGGCCATGCCGCCGTCGCGCAGCCGCCTTATACTCGCGCCCATCTGCCCGAAATCAGGAGCCCAATGATGCGAGGCCGCTTGATCTACCTGATCGGGCCATCCGGTGCCGGCAAGGACAGCCTGCTGGACGCCGCCCGCGAGTCGCTGGCCGGCCGTGGTGTGCGCATCGCGCGACGGGTCATCACCCGCTCGGCCGAAGCCGTCGGCGAGGCGGCGCATTCGGTGTCGCCGCAGGAATTCGAGCGTCTCGAGGCGCAGGGCGCCTTTGCCCTCAGCTGGCGGGCCAACGGTCTGGCGTATGGCATTCCGGCAGAGATCGATGAGTGGCTGGCGTCCGGCGAGCAGGTGCTGGTCAATGGTTCGCGCGGCTACCTGGCAACGGCACGGGAGCGTTATCCAGACCTGCTGGCGGTGCTGCTCAGCGTCGAGCAGGACGTGTTGCGCCAGCGCCTGCACGCACGCGGGCGGGAGACGGCGGAACAGATCGAGTCACGGCTGGCGCGCAACGCGCTGTTCGCCGGCGAACTGGACGACTACATCCGCCTGGACAACTCGACGCCGCTGACTGAAAGCGTCGAACGCCTGCTGGCGTTGATCGATGAGCATGTGCCGAGGGACTGAGCGTGGCGCCCCGGTGGGCCTCACAGCACTACCCGGCGTCAACCAGAGCCACCCCTGAATGCGCTGCCTCACCGCCCCGGTTGCGGACGGAAACCCGGTACGCCGCTCGGGCGGTCGACACGGGCGGCCGGCATGCTGCAGTTGAGGTCGCGAAAGGGCTGGTCGTCGAGCCGTTGCCAGCCTTCGCCGGGCGACGTCTGGCGGCAGATGACGGTACCGTCGACGATGCTCTGCCAACGGTAATAGGGTGCCGGCGCAGCGCTGGCGGCGACGGACAGGAGCAGGCAGAAGGCGGTCAGGAAAATGCGCATGGCGGTGTTCGACGGAACGATGGCGCCACTGTAATTCATCCGCCGTGCATGGCAAGCGCCGTCCGGCGCGCTCAGTACCAGACCCTGGCCGCCTCGCGCATGAAGATCTCCACGGTCTTGGGCCCGACGCCTTCGAACGCCGCCAGCCGCCGCTCCAGCTCCTTGCGGTTCTCGCTGAGCTCATGGATGCGCCCGAGCTTGCCGCCATACTCGTGGTTGAGCTTCTCGCAGAGCTTGAGCAGTCGCTCGGCGGTGGATTCGTCGTAGCGTACATAGCGCCCCTCGCCGAGCATGTTCACCAGCTGCTGCCAGCTGCAATTGCCCAGTTTTCGCGGCGTATCGCGCTTGTGCTTGTCGACGATGACGCGATACGCCTCGGCGGCGATGTCCTGCTGGATGCGCTTGCCGAACAGAAAGCTGGCGACGAACCACTTGAACAGCGCGGGCTCGCCGTCGGCCATGTCGATGCCCAGATCTTTGGCGCTGATTTCCGCGCTCATCAGGCGCCCTCCCTCGAACGATTGTCTGCATTCGAAGCCGTGCTTTCGGGCAAGTTTCCCCCTTGCCTGAGTCCTGATGAGCGGTTTCTTGCCTATACCGTTCATCCGATAGGCGGATTCTTGCCTAACGCTTCCGTTCAGGGAGGCAACAGCCCCTGTAGCAGGGGGCTCGCACAGGCTGGCACGCCTTCTGCTACTGGCAATGTGCTCGATGCGATTCCAACGACAAGAAGAGCTGCCAGCGATACCCACCTCCCGGGCCCGGCCCCGGTGTCATCGCCCCTCTGCTTGTACGTCTGGCGCGTTCCCCGAACGCGGCATCGTCTATCGTCAACATGCTGCGCCAATCAATAAAAACGAAACGGAGATCCATCCATGAGACTGACCAAACGCTTGGGCCTGCTCGCTGCCGCTGCGGCCTTCACCGCCAGCACCGCGGCCGTCGCTGCACCGACCTTCATCAACATCCTCACCGGCGGCACCAGCGGCGTGTACTACCCGATCGGCGTGGCCCTGTCGCAGCAGTACAACAAGATCGACGGCGCCAAGACTTCGGTGCAGGCCACCAAGGCCTCGGTAGAGAACCTCAACCTGCTGCAGGCCGGTCGCGGCGAGCTGGCCTTCTCCCTGGGTGACTCGGTGGAAGATGCCTGGAACGGTGTCGAGGACGCCGGCTTCAAGGCCCCGCTCAAGCGCCTGCGCGCCATTGCCGGCACCTACAACAACTACATCCAGATCGTCGCCAGCGCCGAATCCGGCATCAAGACCCTGGAAGACCTGAAGGGCAAGCGCATCTCCGTCGGCGCGCCGAAGTCCGGCACCGAGCTGAACGCCCGCGCGATCTTCAAGGCCGCCGGCCTGGACTACAAGGACATGGGCCGCGTCGAGTTCCTGCCCTACGCCGAGTCGGTCGAGCTGATCAAGAACCGCCAGCTTGACGCCACCCTGCAGTCCTCGGGCCTGGGCATGGCCGCCATCCGCGACCTGGCCAGCACCATGCCGGTGACCTTCGTCGAGATTCCGGCCGCCGTGGTCGAGAAGATCGAGAGCGATGCCTACCTGGCGGGCGTGATTCCGGCCGGCACCTATGACGGTCAGGACGCCGACGTTCCCACCGTGGCCATCACCAACATTCTGGTGACCCACGAGAAGGTCTCCGATGAAGTGGCTTACCAGATGACCAAGCTGATGTTCGACAACCTGGCCGCCCTGGGTAACGCCCACTCCGCCGCCAAGGACATCAAGCTGGAAAACGCCACCAAGAACCTGCCGATCCCGCTGCACCCGGGCGCCGAGCGCTTCTACAAGGAAGCCGGGGTTCTCAAGTAACCCAGCGCTGAACGACGGGCTGAGCAGGCCCTAGCGCCTGCTCCAGCCCGCTCCTTGTAGCAGCAGGCTTGCCCGCGTCGCCTCGTTGGCAAGCCTGCTTCTACAGGCATCCCCTTGCAGTGAGAGAGTGATACCCATGAGCGAAAGCCAAGGGCTGCATGCCAGCCCCAGCGAATGGCCGAGGGCGCTGTTCTACGTCGCCCTGCTGTTCTCCATCTATCAGATCGTCACCGCCGCCTTCCACCCGGTGTCCAGCCAGGTGCTGCGCGCCGGTCACGTCGGTTTCCTGCTGCTGCTGGTGTTTCTCTGCTACCCGGCGCGCGGCACCGGCAAGCCGTTCCAGCCAGTGGCCTGGGTGCTCGGCCTGGCCGGTTTCGCCACCTTCTTCTACCAGTGGTATTTCGAGGCGGACCTGATCCAGCGCTCCGGCGACATGACCACCACCGACATGGTGGTCGGCCTGACGCTGATCGTGCTGGTGTTCGAGGCCGCACGCCGCGTCATGGGCATTGCGCTGCCGATCATCTGCGGGCTGTTCCTCGCCTACGGCCTGTTCGGCGAGTACCTGCCCGGTGATCTCGCGCACCGCGGCTATTACCTCGACCAGATCGTCAACCAGCTGTCGTTCGGCACCGAAGGCCTGTACGGCACGCCGACCTACGTTTCGGCGACCTACATCTTCCTGTTCATCCTGTTCGGCTCGTTCCTCGAGCAGGCGGGCATGATCAAGCTGTTCACCGACTTCGCCATGGGCCTGTTCGGCCACAAGCTGGGCGGCCCGGCCAAGGTGTCGGTGGTGTCCTCGGCATTGATGGGCACCATCACCGGTTCCGGCGTGGCCAACGTGGTCACCACCGGCCAGTTCACCATCCCGCTGATGAAGCGCTTCGGCTATCGCCCGGCCTTCGCCGGCGGCGTCGAGGCCACGTCCTCGATGGGCAGCCAGATCATGCCGCCGGTGATGGGTGCGGTGGCCTTCATCATGGCCGAGACCATCAACGTGCCCTTCGTCGAGATCGCCAAGGCCGCGCTGATTCCGGCGCTGCTGTACTTCGGCTCGGTGTTCTGGATGGTCCACCTGGAAGCCAAGCGCGCCGGTCTCAAGGGCCTGCCGAAAGACGAATGCCCGAGTGCCTGGGCCGCGGTGAAGGAGCGCTGGTACCTGCTGATCCCGCTGCTGGTACTGGTCTGGCTGCTGTTCTCCGGGCGCACCCCGATGTTCGCCGGCACCATTGGCCTGTCGCTGACAGCCATCGTCATCCTCGGCTCGGCGATCATCCTCAAGGTCTCGTCGTTCGGCCTGCGCATTGCCTTCTGGATCGCCCTCGGCCTGCTCTGTGCCGGGTTCTTCCAGCTCGGCATCGGGGTGATCTTCGGCGTCATCGCCGCGCTGGTGGTGGTGTGCTGGTTCATCAAGGGCGGTCGCGACACCCTGGTCATCTGCCTGCACGCGCTGGTGGAAGGCGCACGCCATGCGGTGCCGGTGGGGATCGCCTGCGCCCTGGTCGGCGTGATCATCGGCGTGGTCTCGCTGACCGGCGTGGCCTCGACCTTCGCCGGCTACATCCTGGCCGTCGGCGAGAACAACCTGTTCCTTTCGCTGCTGCTGACCATGCTGACCTGCCTGGTGCTGGGCATGGGCATCCCGACAATCCCGAACTACATCATCACCAGCTCGATTGCCGCGCCCGCGCTGCTGGACCTGGGTGTGCCGCTGATCGTCTCGCACATGTTCGTCTTCTACTTCGGCATCATGGCCGACCTCACCCCGCCGGTGGCGCTGGCCTGCTTCGCCGCCGCGCCGATCGCCAAGGAGAGGGGCCTGAAGATCAGCATGTGGGCCATCCGCATCGCCATCGCCGGTTTCATCGTGCCGTTCATGGCGGTGTACAACCCGGCGCTGATGATGCAGGGCGGCGACTGGGGCGCCACGCTGTACATGCTGTTCAAGGCGGCCTTCGCCGTCGGCCTGTGGGGCGCCGTGTTCACCGGTTACCTGCAGCGGCCCATGGCGCTGTGGGAGAAGGTCCTCGCCTTCGCCGCAGCCGCCTCGATGGTGCTGGCGATGCCGATCAGCGATGAAATCGGCTTCGGCCTGGGCGCGCTGTTCCTTATCCAGCACTTCTGGCGCGCCCGTCGCGCCGAGCCGGCGGCGGCGTGATCGGTCTGTGCCTGGGGCTGGCAGGCGTGGTGTGGGCCGAAGTGCCCACCCCCGCCTTCACCCTGGCGTGGAACCACACCATCGAGAAGATCCGCTGGGAAGAGGATTACCGCGTGACGCCGGACGGGCTGCTGCTCGGCGAAGCGCGGGTCAAGGGTTCTGGTGCCGGGATGGAAATCCCGGATGACGCCGAACTGCGCGACGGAGCCTGGCACTACCAGCGCCAGATGCCTGCGTTGCCACTCCTGCGCCTGGGGCGAACCCCCGAGGCAGGAGATTACCAACTGTGTTTTGACCAGCGTTGCCACGCCATGAGCGAATGGCTCGGCCCGCCACAAGCGGACCAGCCGGCGCTGGAAGTCTGGGGCTGTACCGTGCAAACGGCGAGTGTCGGGAACGATTGACCGGCTCGCCGGTGATCGTTGAGGAGGGGTGTTCGCGCAGGCGGCACCCCTTTTTCTTTGCTTCTTTTCCGGCCAGGCAAGGCTGGGTGCATTGGATGAACGTTTTGTTTGATAGCGCTTAGCGAGTCGCCTGAAAGTCTGGTTTCGCCCTGCTGGGCGAGTTTCTTTTGGCAGTCGCCCCAAAAGAAACCAAAAGGTCTTGCCCCTGCCATCCGGCCCCGCGCTTCGCGCGGGGTACGTTCGCTCCATCGCTGCTCCAGGGGTCGGCTTACAAGGGCCATCCATGGCCCTTTAAGCCTTTCGCCGCATCCCTGCGGCTCAACCCCTTACACAGCGATTCCACTCACCCTCCTGATGGGGCGCTTGCGTATCGCCTGATACTCCGTGCGAATAAAAGCAAGAACTCGACAAATCCCAGTAGCCCCGAGGGCCACTGCTGCAATCCTACGGCAGACGCGTTTAGCGGCGAGGTGGCGCCGGGAGCGGCTATCTACTCAAAAGCGTGGGAACAGTTAACGAATTCTTGGCTTGGCTTTAGCGCACAGGTCCTCAGGCGACTCCATACGCCCCTTCAGGAGGGTGAACGAAGCCGTCGTGGAGAGGGGCGAGCCGCAGGGATGCGGCGAGAGCCGTAGGGATGCGGCGAGAGCCGTAAAGGGCCATGGATGGCCCTTGTGCGGCGACCCTCGGAACGGCGGCGTAGGGAACGAACCCGGAGCGAAGCGCAGGGCCGGATGCAGGGGCAAAGCGTTTTTGGTTACTTTTTCCGCGCCTGGAAAAAGTGACTCGCCCAGCAGGGCGAAACCAAACTCCCAAGCAGCTCGCAAATAGTTCCAAAAACTCAACACTCAACAGCCCAAGATCGTTCCTTCCTAACGCCGCACCACCCTTTTCCCCGACCAAAAAAAAGACGCACACCCCTTTCGGTGGTGTGCGCCAAAGCGTCCCGCTCGCACGCTGTTACTTGGTCTGCATGATCAGATCGCGGCGCATCAGCGTCTTGATCTTCACCAGATGGTCGTCTTCCTGGGTCTTGGCCTTCGTGAAGCTATCGGCAATGTTCGGATGGCCCGCCGCCTGTGCCAGCTCGATCAACAGCTCCCAGGCTGCGTTGTCGGTCAGCTCCACGGTCAGAAGCGCATTCAGGCACTGGTCGACGTTGGTCCGCGGGTCGGTCAGCACGTTGACGATTCCCAGGGACATGGCCCCGACGACATCGGCGCAAGGGGTCTGCGCGGTCGGGTCGGCGCCGAGGGTTTCGATCGCCTGGTGCACCAGCATCATGTGCTCGTGCTCCTCGTTGCGGATGTGCATGAGCGTATCGACCAGGGCGGTGTCCGGCGTGTCGAGCGCCTTGACCTTGGCGATCATCGCTTCGTACAGACGCACACCGTTGCGCTCGTAGGCCAGGCGCTCGCCCAGCTTGTCGAGAAACACCTCGGGGCTCTTGCCGCGCATCATGTCGAAGCCGGTCTTGAGCATGCCCTTGGCCGAACCCGGCACCGGCACGGAGCCGATGCGGTCGGCCTCGGCGGCGCGTTCGGTGCGCTCGACCAGCATGCCGCGCTCATCACCCGGCACGTCCGGATGAATCTCGTTGACCGCCTCGAGCAGGCGCTTGGTGTCCTTCGGGGACATCTGCACGCCGGTGAAGTTGGAACCCACTTTCGCTGCTGTAGCCATGATCGTCTCCTCAGGAAGCCTTGCGCATCAGTTCGCCACCCGGCGCCCACTGGTAGCCCGCCGAGACGATGTCCGAGGCGAGCCCTTCCGAGGCGAGGTGGTTGCGGTAATCCAGCGAGGACTGCGGCTCCTTGGCCTTGTCCACGTAGGCGGGGCCGGCGGTACGCAGGTTGACCTCGGCGGCCAGCACCTGGCGCACGAAATCGCGCTGGCTCTTGAACTCGACCATCTTCGGCAGCGGGCCGGCGAGCACCTCGGCCGGGTCGCGGCCTTCGAGCTTCTTGAACCATTCGCAGGCGACATTGAGGTGGCCCAGCTCATAGTCGAGGAAGCGCTCCCACATGGCCTTGATGCGCGGATTGGTCTCCTGCTCGGCGCAGCTGGCGTACATGTAGACTTCCATCGCCTCGTGCACCAGCCACTTCTCCATATGGCTTTCGCTGGGGTCGGAGAGCGCGCCGTACTGGGTCACGTGCTGCTCTTCCACCGACGCGATCTCGGCATACAGCTGGCGCGCCAGCGGGTCGGCGAACAGCGGGCCGATGTTCATGTAGTAGTCGTGGGTCTGGTATTCCGCGCCGGTGATCAGCGCTGCGTGGATCTTGGTGATGAGCGCGGCGGAGTTCTTCTCGTAGTTGTCCCGGATGTCGTTTTCCGGATGACGATGGTGCTCCGATGTTTTCCGCCCGGGCACGATGTCGGTATAGCCCTGCAGGATGTTGTTGGCATCCTTGCCCTCGAGGCGATCGAGCATCGCCGAGTAGCGGTACAGGTGATCGAAGTCTTCCAGCAGGCCGAAGCGATAGGTCTGCGCCTGGTAGGGGTCGGGCTCGTTCTGCGCCACGGCGGCGGTCACCTCGATGGCTACCTGCTCGTAGGCCACAGTAGTTTCCAGCGGCGAGTGGTCGGCGCCGATCAGCCAGTTGACCATGGTTGCCTGGTGCTGCTCGACGCGGCGGATCTCGGCCAGCGGCAGGCGCAGCTCCTTGTTGAAGCGCGCAATGCCGTGCTTGAGGCGCAGGGCGTCGGTCTCGACGCCGTTCATGAGGATGATGCGCACACGGGTAAACGCATCGTCATCGAGTTTGCTGATCGGCTTGCCGGCCATTTCCTTCCATGTGAACTTCTGCTTCTCCAGTGGCGTGCCTTTGTTATCGAGAATTCCGGAAATGGTCTCCATGGAGCCTCCGTTGTTATGCGTGGGAATCAGGCATAGGGGGATCGCCGCGTGAAAATTGCGCGACCTATAGAGGGGACCGGAGGGGCTGAAAAATGATTCGCGCCGTTCAGCGGGTCACCAGATCGCAGCCGATGAACGGTAAATTGCAGATTTTCGAAACACAGGGCATCAGACGACGTAACCCGCGCCGTTGCCGGGCGCGCCGTTTCGCTTGTTCATTCGGCCAGTTGCGTTAGCGCCTGTTCCCGCTCGTCGGCAGGGCGTTTGGCCAGTGCCGCGACCGCCTCGTGGAAACGTTCCCAGTCGCGCCCATTCGCGTCGAACAGCGCGGCGAAGGCCGGCACCCAGCGGTCGTACAGGCCGAACGGCACCAGGGTGGCATTGTTCAGCGGCTGGGCGAACCAGCGGTCGAAACGCGCGTCGCCACCCCACGAACCATCACGTAGGGTGCGATAGCGCTGGCGCAGCGCAGCGAACTCGGCCTGTTTGAGGCCCGCCAGTTCCGCCGCCGGCCGCCCCGAGCCATACAGCGAGGCAAGACGCTCGCGGGTGTCGAGCAGCAGTTGCACCAGCTGCCGATAACGCTCGCGACCCTGCTCGTCCGGTTCGGCGAGGCCTCGACTGGCGCGCCACTGCCGCAGCCCTTCGCGCTCGACGAAGGTGGCATAGGACTCGTTGAACGCCGTATCGCCGGGCAGGTACAGCTGCTGGTGCGCCAGTTCGTGGAACACCAGCGCGGCCAGCTGCTCGTCGTTGCGCCGCAGCATCGAACTGAGCAGCGGGTCGGCGAACCAGCCGAGGGTGGAATAGGCCTCGACGCCGGCGACGTGGGTGTCCAGCCCGGCCATGCGCAGGCGCGCCGCCTCGCCGCGGGCGGCGCCCTGGCGGAAGTAGCCGCGATAGGCGACGCAGCCGGCGATCGGGAAGCAATGTTCCACCGGCTTGACCGAATAGGCCTCGGTGGCGAACAGGTTCCACACCACATAGGGCCGCTGGATATCGGCGTAGACGCGATAGCTGCGGTTGTCCGGCAGGCCCAGCGCGGTGCTGGCGAAGCCCCGCGCCTCGAGCACCCCAGCCAGGCGCTGGCGCAGCGCCGGATCGCGCGACTCGTCGGCCAGCAGCGTCTCGATCGCTTCCCGCTGGCGCAGCAGCTCGACCTGGCCGACCGCCAGCTGGGTGTAATAGGCGCAGCCATTCAGACAGACGGCAAGCAGCAGGGGAACCCAGCGCAGGGTGCGGCTGTCGATCAAGGCGGCGTTGGGCTTGGTCATCGGATGAACCGGTCGGTGGTCGGGGCTGGCGCCGGCGCGCTTGGCGCACCCTACAAAGGCCCTGCCGTGCAATGCAACCGCGGCAGCATGCGCCTCCACTTCGATTTCTCACCGGGCCGGATGGTTGCGGCCGGAGCTTCTCACATGCGCGGTTTCGTTCTTGTCCCGTTGATCGCCCTCCTCGCTGGCTGCTCGTCCTGGATGCCCAAGCCCGACCCGCAACAGGCCTGGGTCGACCTCGACCCGAACGGCCAAACCACGCTGCAGGCCGTGGCCGTGGACGGCAGGACACTGGACGACGACCGCTTCTTCCAGGTCCCGCCCGGCAGCCGCCGACTGGAGATGCGCTACCGCTTCGACGTCGACGGCGCCAACATCGGCCCCGGCAGCAGCTCGCTGGCCCGCGACTGCAAGCTGACCCTGGAATACGACCAGTTCACCGCCGGCGCACGCTATCGCCTGGTGGCCGGCGGCTACGGCTTCCGCCCCTGGGCCAAGCTCTATGACCAGCACCAGTACGTGCTGGCCCGTGCCGAGGAAAAGGGCTGCGGCGACCTCGCCGGCCGCTGAGCCGCGTTGAAATGCGCCGCCATCTGGCGCACGCTCGGCAGTAGAGGTGAGGCGCCGTGAGCCCCTCGCCCAGTCGCCGAGGAAATCCAGCCATGCGCCAGCCACTTTCCCTCGCTCTGTTCAGCCTGCTTCTGGCGGGCTGTGCCGGGCCCCTGCCGCAACACGACCCGAACATGGCCTGGGTCGACCTGCGCGCGCAGACCATCGATGTATTCATGTCCGATCGACTGGATGGCAAGCGCACCCACGACGGCCGCTACTTCCAGGTTCCGCCGGGCAGCCATGAACTCGAAGCCAACTATGAATTCGAAGTCAGTGGCGGCGGGCCAAACCTGTTCGCCGAAACCCAGACCATGCGCTGCACCATGGTGGTGCGCTACGACCAGTTCGAAGCGGGCAAGCGCTACCTGTTCCAGGCCCGCTCGCTGGGCTTCACGCCGCAGGGCTGGCTGCTCGACGAGGAGCGCAACGTGCTGGTCGAAGCCAAGGCCGAGCACTGCCGCTAGAGCCGGCACGCCAGCGCCAACCGACCGAACCTGAACGCGCGCGTCCAAGTCCGCCATCCGCATGAGGTTACCGATGTCCCGCATTGCCCAGACCCGCTTTTCCGCCCTCGACCTGGCACCGATCCGTGACGACGGCACGCCGGCCCAGGCGCTGCACAACGCCCTGGCGCTGGCGCGGCACGTGGAAGGGCTCGGCTTCCAGCGTTTCTGGGTCGCCGAACACCACAACATGGACGGCATCGCCAGCGCCGCCACCGCCGTGCTGATCGGTTATCTGGCGGCCAACACCACGCGCATCCGCCTCGGTGCCGGCGGGGTGATGCTGCCCAACCATGCGCCGCTGGTGATCGCCGAACAGTTCGGCACGCTGGAGGCGCTGTATCCCGGCCGCATCGACCTGGGCCTTGGCCGTGCACCGGGCGCCGACCAGTTCACCGCCCACGCCCTGCGCCGCGACCGCATGGGCAGTGCCGACGACTTTCCGCAGGATGTCGAGGAGCTGGAGCTGCTGCTCGGCCCGCGGCAGCCCAATCAGCGCGTGATCGCCATGCCCGGGGTGGACAGCAACGTGCCGATCTGGCTGCTCGGTTCGAGCCTGTTCAGCGCCCAGCTGGCCGCCGCCAAGGGTCTGCCCTATGCCTTCGCCTCGCACTTCGCGCCGCGCTACATGCATCAGGCGATCAGGCTCTACCGCGACAACTTCCAGCCTTCGGCCGTGCTCGACAAACCCTACGTGATGCTCGGCGTGCCGCTGATCGCCGCCGACAGTGACGAGCAGGCCGAACACCTGGCCACCAGCGTCTACCAGCGCATCCTCTCGCTGATCCGCGGTCAGTCCCTGGTGCTGCGCCCGCCGGTGGAGAGCATGCATGGCCTATGGCTGCCCCACGAGCAGCAGGCCGTGGGCGATTTTCTCGGCCTCGCGCTGATCGGCGGCCCGGAAAAGGTGCGCGCGCGCCTCGACGTGTTGCTGGAGCAGACCCAGGCCGACGAGCTGATCTTCACCTGCGACCTCTACGAGACCGCCGACCGCCACCGCGCCTTCGAGATCGTCGCCGGCCTGCGCGCGTAACCGCCCCGCGACCTGACCGGCGGCGGCCTGCCTCGATGCCGGCGGCGAACCCTGCCGCCGGCCTCCGTTCCAATGGCTACACAGCCTCCGGGCACTGCACGCCCCGCCATCGGAATACCCCATGAGCTTTCTCGAATGGATGGCCGTTCTCGGCATCCTGTTGCTGATCCTCGCGCTGGCATCGGCCTATCTGCGCTGGCTGCCGGTCACCACCTCGCTGATCTACCTGGGCTTCGGCCTGCTGATCGGCCAGCTCGGCGTCGGCCTTTGGGAAATGGAATTCCTGCACATCGCCAGCTGGATGGAGCACCTCACCGAAATCGCCGTGCTGGTGTCGCTGTTCGTCAGCGGTCTGAAGCTGCGCATGCCGCTGCGCCACCCGGCCTGGAAGAGCGCCTACGTGCTGGCCGGGCCGGTGATGCTGGCCTGCATCGCCGGGGTCGCCGCGTTCTGTCATTACCTCTTCGGGCTGCCCTGGGGCATCGCCGTGCTGATCGGCGCCATCCTCGCGCCCACCGACCCGGTGCTCGCCAGCCTGGTGCAGGTCAACAACTCGCGTGACAGCGACCACGTGCGCTACGGGCTGTCCGGCGAGGCCGGCTTCAACGACGGCACCGCCTTTCCCTTCGTCGTCTTCGGCCTGCTGCTGATCGAACAGGGCAGCCTGTCGTCCGGCTGGGTCGGCGACTGGGCCTTGCACCGGTTGCTGTGGGCGGTGCCGGCGGGCCTGGGCTTCGGTTACCTGCTCGGGCGGCTGATCGGCAAGCTGGCGATCTACCTGCGCGCGCGGCACGCCGACACCTCCATGTCACCCAACGACTCCCTGGCCTTGGCGCTGATCGCGCTGGCCTACGTCGGCGCCGAGCTGATCGGTGCCTGGGGCTTTCTCGCGGTGTTCGCCGCCGGCCTCGGCCTGCGCCATGCGGAAAAGGACGCTGCCCACGAATCGGACACGCCCTCCGAAGAGCTGATCGCCCACGCCGTGCCGCACCTGGTCGAAGGCGGACTGTCGCCACGGGAACTGCCGCTGGAGGGTCAGAAGATCGCCGAGCCCAAGGTCGCCGCCGGGGTGATGATGGGCGACATCCTGACCTTCGGCGGGCAGATGGAACGCAGCCTGGAAGTGCTGCTGGTGACCATGCTCGGCGTGCTGGTCTCGGTGCACTGGGACTGGCGGGCGATACCCCTGGCGCTGGCGCTGTTCCTGCTGATCCGCCCGCTCGCCGTCTGGCTGCTGATGCCACGGCGCTACCTGGATCGTGGCCAGTGCCTGACGGTCGGCTGGTTCGGCATCCGCGGCATCGGCAGCCTCTACTACCTGAGCTACGCGGTCACCCACGGGCTGCTGCCGGACGAGACGGAAGTGATCATTTCCCTGGTGATCTCGGTGGTGGCGCTGAGCATCCTGATCCACGGCCTCAGCACCCAGCCGCTGCTGCGGCGCTACGAACGCAGCCGTGGCCAGGCGCCTACCCGCCACGGTTGAGACGGCATCCCGCGAGGCCGACTGGCCAGCCGCGGGTCGCCTGCAGGCAGGTCAGCTGTTGGCGAGGCGGAAGCCGACCTTCATGGTGACCTGGAAATGCCCGACCTTGCCGTTCTCGACATGGCCGCGGATTTCGCCGACCTCGAACCACTCGACGTTCTGCAGCGACTTGGACGCCTCGGCGATACCGTTCTGAATCGCCTCGTCGACGCTGTTACGCGAGGAACCGACGATTTCAACCTTCTTGTAGGTGTGATGATCCGACATGAATGTCCCCTTCTGGTCTGAGGAGCCTCCGGCTCGATTGATGACGCTTCCTGTCTGACTGAGGCCCGCGAAGCAGCGCGGAAGTTCAGCGAAACGGCCAGATCGGACCGGTAAACCGAGGGCTCGCCCGCGCCTTCACGACGAACGAATCATCCGCCGTCGATGACCAATATCGACCGGCTCGATTTCGACCATGCCGGCAGAGCGCGTAGCATGCCCGGCACATCCCCCGTTTCCCGTTCGAGGAGATCGCCATGCCTGATACCCCCTACGTACCGCCGAAGGTCTGGACCCACGACGCCCCGTCGGGCGGCAAGTTCGCCAGCATCAACGCACCGACCGCCGGTGCGCGCGAGGAGAAGGCGCTGCCGGTGGGCCAGCACCCGCTGCAGCTCTATTCGCTGGCCACGCCCAACGGGGTGAAGGTGAACATCATGCTCGAGGAGCTGCTCGCCCTCGGTCACCACGGTGCCGAATACGACGCCTGGCTGATCAATATCGGCGAAGGCGACCAGTTCGGCAGCGGCTTCGTCGAGATCAACCCGAACTCGAAGATCCCCGCGCTGGTGGATCGCAGCATCGACGGCGAGCCGTTGCGGGTGTTCGAATCCGGCTCGATCCTGGTCTACCTCGCCGAGAAGTTCGGCGCCTTTCTGCCGACCGAGGTCCGGTCACGCACCGAGACGCTGAACTGGCTGTTCTGGCAGATGGGTTCGGCGCCCTTCCTCGGCGGCGGCTTCGGCCACTTCTACGCCTACGCACCGGAAAAATACGAATACCCGATCAATCGCTACGCCATGGAGGTCAAGCGTCAGCTCGACGTGCTCGATCATCAGCTGGCGGAGCATCGCTACGTGGCCGGTAACGACTACAGCATCGCCGACATGGCCATCTGGCCCTGGTACGGCGGGCTGGTGCTGGGCGAGCTGTACGGCGCCGGCGAGTTCCTCTCGGTGCACGAGTACCAGCATGTGCAGCGCTGGGCTCGCGAGATTGCCGAGCGCCCGGCGGTCATCCGCGGACGCAAGGTCAACCGCACCTGGGGCGATGAATCCGAACAGGCGCCCGAGCGTCACAGCGCCGCCGACCTCGACTGATCACTTCCCTGCGGGTGGCGCGGCGTCGCCCACCCGCATCGGTGTGCAGGTCAGCAACGGCCTGCCTGTTCCACATGCGCCGGACGCGCGCACGCCCTCTCCCTCAGCGCCGACCGCTGATCCCCGCCGCTGAACTCTACCGGTACGCCTCGACCCAACCTCTATGAGCGCCGCGTTGGCCGATGCCCCGCCGTGCTCGCAAACCCGGTTGTTCGACACAACGTGAGGTGAACCATGAAACACACACTGGTAGCAGCGTTCGCCACGCTGACCGATGCCAATCGCACCCGCGGCGACCTGATGGCGCGGGGCATTCCCCGCGAGCAGATCCATGCGGTGGGCGCCGAAAGCGCCGATATCCATGCCTACGACGCACCCTACAGCACCAGCCCGGACGTCCCGGTGGACCGCCACGAGCACGAATCGAAGGTCGCGCACTTCTTCAAATCGCTGTTCGGCCACGAGCCCCATGAACAGCACCGTCATTACGCGACCGCCTATCCCGACGCGGTGCGCCGCGGCGCCCTGGTGATCGCGGTGGACGTGGTCGACGAGGATCAGCTGGCCAGGGCGCGGGATGCGCTGGAGTACAACGGCGCCATCGATATCGACGAGCACGGCGGCAGCGGCACGGCAGACGGCTATCCCGGCCCCAGCAGCCCCTACGCCGGCGCCACCGGCGGCGACAGCCACCTGGACAAGCACTTCACCCGACCCACAAGCGGAACGACGGGTGCCACCACCGGCGCCGGCCTGCACTCGGCCAGCGAACGCTTCGGTGACAACGCCGGCACCGGCGCCGCGGCTGAAGTCGGTGCCCACGCCTCCACCCCCAGCGCCTACCACGACAGCAACACCGCCGACACCGCCGACGCCGGGCGCTACGACATCGGCAGCGCGGCCAAGCGCGCCGGCACCGACTACCCGGAAACCACCGCCACCAGCCACCCGACCGGTGCCGGCATCACCGGCCACGGCAGCAACAGCGATGCGCCGGAGATCGCGCCCGGCGTCGGCACGCGCGAAGCCGGGCTGTGCCGTGACCGGATCTGCGTGATCCAGCGACCGAGCTGAAGCGGTCGTCGCCAGGCGTGAGCGAGGAACGGCGTGGGTGGGCTGCAGCCCACCCTGTCGTCGCCGCTGCCACCCTGCGGCGATTGGCATCAGCCAGCGTGAGTGAAGCGCAGCTCGGGGCTGGCGTAATCTGCACCTCGAGCGGCCCGTCGGCCGCGTGTTTGCCGAGGGCCGCGCCATGCCTGCGCCGAGAACCACCGTCTGCCTGCTGCTCTGTCTGTCCTTCGTTCCGACTGCCTGGGCCGCCCGGCTTGCCATGGAGCAGACCGAAGGCGATTCGCAGCGTGCGTTCGTGTTGCACGAGGGCGGCAACATGCACACCGACCAGGCCGCACTGCGCGAGCGCCGCGCCAGAGCGTACGAGATCGAACAGCAGGAAGCCTTCGACGAACTGATGTTCGCCAAGTACGCCATCATCCGCAAATACCTGGCCAAGCTGCCCGCCCACGAGCAGCAAGCCATGCAGGCCGAACTGGCCAAGCAGCACGCCCTCTTTGCCTATCGCTACCCGGATGCGAACACGCGTCTGCTGGGCAGCAACCCGCACAAGCCCGGCCGCCGCGCCGACTGAGGCCCGGCAAACGCCCAGGGAGGAACGGCAGCGCCGTTTCCACCTTTCGCCCGCCTCAGCGTTCGCCCCGGCCGTCTCCCAACGCGCGCCGCAGCCCGGCTCGAGCAACCGTCAACGCCAGGCACTCCTCGACTGCACCCAGCACGGCATTGACCAGCGGTCTGGGCTGATACGGCTTGCGCAGACCCAGCCCGACCCTGGCGGCGACCAGCGCCGCCGTCGCACCGAGCAGCGCGGGCAGCAGCACGGGCTCGCGGCGCACACCCGCCAGCGCCGCCGCACTCGCACCGCCGGAAAGCGCGCGGAACATCATCGACGGCACGATGGTGCGGTCCGGCGCGAAGGGCATCTTGTCGCCGATCATCTCGCTGGCCGCGAGCACTGGCAGGAAGGTCTGCGCCGTATCCGATGTGAGCAACTGCGCGGCCTCCCCCGCCCCGGCAAGATCATCGCGCTCGCTCAACGCCCGGCTGACCAGCGTCGGCGCCAGCATGCTGCGCATGCCCGTCACCGCCCCGATCGCCAGCGCGGCCCATATCAGATTGCTCGAAGTCGACATCATCAGATCTCCCGGTGGTTGTTAATACCGACCGGCCTTTGGCAGCAGGCGTTCGGCGCCATCTGCCGGGCATCGACGGGCGACACCAGGGCGCGACAGACATGGCACTTCGCTACGAAGCCGCACGTCGGCGCTCGTCATAACGCAAACCGGCCGTCATCAACCTGCCACCTGAGCTTCCTAGTTTCGGTCCCTGCCCATCCCACCGCACCCGAGGAAAACAACAATGCGTATGCGCGTATTGGATTGGTTGTTCGCCGCAGGCCTGATCGGCCTTGCCGCCCCAACGCTGGCCCAGACCCAGAATCAGCCCGAGCACGGTTCCACCGAGCAGGACTACCGCGAGGAGCGCCAGGAAGGACTGCAGGCCCGGCAGCAGGCCAGCGAGCGACGCCGCTGGCGCGCACCGGACTGGCGCCCCGAGCCGGTGGTGTCGGTGAACATCCTCGGCATCAACGACTTCCACGGTCAGCTGTCGCCGCGCACCGTTGCCGGACGGCCGGCAGGCGGCGCGGCAGTGCTGGCGTCCTACCTCAGATCGGCCAGCCGCGAGTACACCCTCATCGTTCACGACGGCGACCAGGTCGGCGCCTCGCCACCCAACTCCGCCCTGCTACGCGACGAACCTGCGATCAGCCTGCTCAATCTGCTGGCCAATCCGTTCTGCCGTCCGTTCAGCTGGCAGATGAAGCTGCCCCGCAGCGCCCAGCCCCTCGCCCAGCAGCGCTGCAACGTGGTCGGCACCCTTGGCAACCACGAGTTCGACTATGGCAAGAATGAGCTGCTGCGCCAGCTCACCGGTGGCAACCATGCCAATGGTCCCTACCTCGAAGAGAACTGGCAGGGCGCGCGCTACCCCACGGTGTCGAGCAACGTCATCAATCAGTCGAGCGGCCGATCGCTGTTGCCGCCGCACACCATCTACAACGCCGGCGGCGTACGCATCGGCGTGATCGGCGCCGCGCTGAAGGAAACCCCCTCCATCGTCTCGCCCAGCGGCGTGGCCGGCCTGCGCTTCATCGACGAAGCGGCCGCCATCAACCGTTCGGTGGCACAACTGCGCCGCCAGGGCGTGCGCGCCATCATCGTCGCGCTGCACCAGGGCGGCCAGCAGACCAGCTACAACGGCCCGACCAACGCCGAGGCGGACACCGTGGTCGGCCCGGTGGTCGATATCGTCAAGCGCCTGGATGACGAGGTGGACGTGGTCATCTCCGGCCATGCCCACGGCTTCACCAACGCGCTGCTACCCAACGCCAACGGCAAGCCGATCCTGGTGACCCAGGCCTTCTCGGCGGGCACCGCCTATGCCGACATCGAGCTGCTGGTCAGCCGCCGCAGCCGCGACGTCGTCGAAAAATCCGCTGCGATCCTCACCACCTGGGCCGACCAGGGCGCAGGCCTCACGCCGGACCCGCAAGTCGCCGCGCTGGTGGCCCAGGCCGATGCCCGCGTCGAGCCGCTGGTGGCGCGGGTGGTCGGCCTGGCGCAAGGGACCATCACCCGCACCGAGGCGCCCGCCGGTGAGTCCGCACTGGGCAACCTGATTGCCGACGCCCAGCGCGTGGCCACCGGTGCGCAGATCAGCTTCATGAACCCGGGCGGCATCCGCGCGGACCTCGACGGCGGCGAAGTAACCTGGGGCGAACTGTTCGCCATCCAGCCGTTCGCCAACGACCTGGTCTCGATGGACCTCACCGGCGCGCAGATCAAGACCCTGCTCGAACAGCAGTGGATCGGCCAGAGCTACCCGCGTCTGCTCAAGCCTTCCGGCATCCTGTACAGCTGGGCCGCGAACCGCCCCGAGGGCAACCGCGTGATCGAAATGCGCGACGCCAGCGGCGCCCCCATCAACCCGGCGGCAACCTATCGCGTCACGGTGAACTCCTTCCTCGCAGGCGGCGGCGACAACTTCACGGTCCTCAACGAAGGCCAGAACCGCGTCGTCGGCCCGGTGGATCTGGATGCGCTGGTGGGCTACATCGAAGCCCTGCCGCAACCGTTCAGCGCCAGCGTCGAAGGGCGTATCCAGCGGGTGGATTGAAGCCAGAACAAACGAGGCCGACACCCCGTAGGGCCGGGCGTCAGCCCACCCGCCATCCCCCGCGTAGCTGCAACGAGCTACAGCGCCATCGCCGCGTGACCCGCCACAGGTCGCGCGGCGCCATCACCATTGCCAGAGTCCGTAGCCGACCACACCCAGGCCAAAGCCCATCTGCGCCAGCAGCAGTGCGCGGATGGCGAAGGTGTAGCTGATCACCCGGCTCTGCCCCAGCGCATCGGCGGCGAACAGCCGGTAACTCTCGGGATAGTCGGCCTCCATCTCCTTGAGGGCGACGATGGTCAGCTCCAGCAGTTGCCGGCTGCGCGCGTCCACCAGCCAGAACACCTGCGCCAGCAAGACGGTGAAGGCGCCCAGCAGAATCAGCAGCCCCGGCGAGAAGCCCTGCTGCAGGGCCGCCAGTACACCGCCATCGGCAAAGATCGCCAGCACCACGAAGAAGTTGAAGCCCCGCAGGCGCTGCTCGGCATTGAGCTTGAAATGCGCCCAGACAAACTCTCGACCATCCACGCGATTGCCCTCTGCTAAGCCAGGCGGCGGCACACCACGACCATCACCCCGGTCGCGACCGTTGGCGGGCTGAAGCCCGCCGCTGCATATCGACCTCAGAGCGGATCGTCCAGGTCCTGCCATTCCTCGTGGCGCTCAATGTACCTGGCGATGAACTCGCACTGCGGCACCACGCGCTTGCCGCGCCGCCGTGCATCGTCCAGCGCGCCCTTGGCCAGCACGCTACCCAGCCCCTGCCCGGACAGGCTGGGGTCGACCTCGGTATGGGTGAAGACCATCCGCTCGCCCTGCTCGCTGTACGCAGCGAAGCCGAGTGGCTGGCCCTCCACCAGCAGTTCATAGCGCTGCTGCGCAGCATCGTGGCGGACGCTGGCTTGTTTATCGGTCATGGCAGATTCCCTCTCGGTTCTTTGGCTGTGGCTAGAAGTACGAGTGGACGCGGTGTGGGAGGGTTCAGATGGATCGACGATGAAACGCCCTGCGCCGACTCGCCCAAGGTGGGCCGCAAGTAGGCTCGGGCCGGGTATGAAACTCAATCACCGCTGGTTTGAAGCTCGGCTTGGCCGCCCGACAAGGCGATCGCCTGGTTATTGCTGAATGGTCGGAGATCCAGCGCATCCCCATACTCTTTCAGCACCTGCTCGACAGCCTCGGCAAACGGCTCGTTTCGGTAATGCGGCAGCGGGTAGAAATCGACCAACCCCAAGGCCGCAAAGGACTCGAGATCAGGCGCGGCAGAAACATCGTCCAGCGCCGTTATGTATTCGATGCTGGGGGCGAGTATCGCGGAGCCGGCGGATTCGCCGATGTAGCACTTCCCGGCTTTGACGTGTTCGGCGATCAGCAGGTCCGCGCCTGTGCGCTTGAGCTCCTGCAGCAGAAAGAAGGTGTTGCCGCCGGACACATAGATGTAATCGCCGCGTTCGAGCTTGCTGACGATTTCGTCCTGAGTTGCGGTTGAAACCTCGAGTTCATCGATCACCAGACCGGCTTCGACGAGCGCCTCCCTGGCCGCAACAAGGTAGGAATTGACCTCCTCAACAAGACTCGCCGTAGGAATCAACGTAACCGTCTTACCGCTGCACTCGCCCTTGGTGAACCTGACAAACAAGTCCACGACTTCAGCAAAGGAGGATGTCAGGAAAATGTTCATATGCACCTCTGCGCTCGACTGGATTCAGGCTCGCCCAACCCGCCCCTGGTTATTGAGAACACGGCGGGACAGCTCAGCGCTGCCGCGCCGCGCCTTCCAACAGGCCGACAAGCAGAGTGGACGAAAAACCCCTGGCTTGCCCGTTTCCTATCAATCCACCCCGACAAAGCCACCGGTCTGGTGTTGCCACAGCCGCGCATAGAGGCCACCGCGGGCGATCAGCTCGGCGTGGGTGCCGGTCTCGATCACCTGCCCCTTGTCGATCACCACCAGCCGATCCATGCGCGCGATGGTCGACAGCCGGTGGGCGATGGCGATCACCGTCTTGCCTTCCATCAGGCTATCCAGGCTCTCCTGAATCGCCGCCTCGACCTCCGAATCCAGCGCCGAGGTGGCTTCGTCGAGCACCAGGATCGGCGCGTCCTTGAGCAGCACCCGGGCGATGGCGATGCGCTGCCGTTGCCCGCCGGAGAGCTTCACGCCGCGCTCGCCCACCATCGCCTCGAAGCCCTTGCCGCCCTGGCTGTCGTCCAGCGTCTTGATGAACGCATCCGCGCGGGCCTTGCGCGCCGCGGCCCAGAGTTCTTCCTCGCTGGCGTCGGGCTTGCCGTAGCGCAGGTTGTCGCGGATGGAACGGTGCAGCAGCGCGGTGTCCTGGGTGACCACGCCGATATTGGCGCGCAAACTTTCCTGGCTGACCTCGGCGACGTTCTGCCCGTCGATCAGGATGCGCCCGCTCTCCAGGTCATAGAGACGCAGCAGCAGGTTGACCAGCGTCGACTTGCCCGCACCCGACGGCCCGACCAGGCCGATCTTCTCGCCCGGGCGAATATCGATGGTCAGCCCGCTGATCACCCCGCCCTGCTTGCCGTAGTGGAAATGCACATCCTCGAAGCGCACGCCGCCTTGCTCCACCTGCAGCGGCCTGGCGTCCTCGGGGTCGAGCACATCGCGCGGCCGGACGATGCTCTTCATGCCGTCCTGCACGGTGCCGACATTCTCGAAGATGCCGTTGACCACCCACATGATCCACTCGGCCATGTTGTTGATGCGGATCACCAGGCCCAGCGCCAGGGCGATGGCGCCTGTGGTGATCAGCGCCTCGCTCCACAGCCACAGCGCCAGCGCGCCGGTGCCGACGATCAACAGGCCGTTCATGCAGGTGATGAGGAAATCCAGGCTGGTGATCACCCGCGACTGCAGGCGGAACTTGCCGAGCAGCTCCTGCATCGCCTCGCGGGCGTAGCTCTCCTCCTCCCGCGAATGGGCGAACAACTTGAGCGTGGCGACGTTGCTGTAGCCGTCCACCACCCGCCCCATCACCTTCGAACGCGCCGCGGACGCCGCCGCCGAACGCGCACGGATACGCGGCACGAAGTACCAGAGCGCGGCGCTGTAGCCGACGATCCACAGCAGCAAGGGCACGATCAGGCGCAGGTCGGCGGCGGCGAACAGATACAGCGCGCTGCCGGCATAGACCACCACATGCCACAGTGCATCGATCACCTGCATGGCCGAATCGCGCAGCGACGGCCCGGTCTGCATCACGCGCTGGGCGATGCGTCCGGCGAAGTCGTTCTGGAAGAAGTTCAGGCTCTGCTTGAGCACGTAGCGATGGTTCTGCCAGCGGATCAGATTGGTCAGCCCGGGGTTGATCGCCTGATGCGTCAGCAGGTTGTGCAGGCCGAATACCAGGGGCCGGATGACCAGCGCCACCGCTGCCATCCACAGCAACGCGTTGCGGTGCTCGGCAAAGAAGGTCCGCGCGTCATCGGTCGCCTGAGCCATATCGATCAACTGGCCGAGAAAGCTGAACAGCGCCACCTCGATCAGCGCCGCGAAAAAGCCCACCACCAGCACGGCCGTCATCAACGGCCAGACCTGCTTCAGGTAATGGGCATAGAAGCGCAGCATCCCGGCCGGCGGCGCAACGTCCGGGCTGGGCTTGAAGACGTCGATCAGGTTTTCGAAACGGCGGAACAACATGAGGAGGTCTGCTTTGTGGCGGGGCGGGCGGGCGTCTTTCCCGAATTCGACCGCTCGGGCGCGGCATCCGGTTGGACGCCCCGAACCCGCGAGCGTTTCGCCAACCACCTGCCCTGCCCGTCGATTCGCATCGGTGGACAAGCGCAGCGTTGTCCACCCTACGCCACTCGGCCTCCTCTGCCGACACCGTGCATGCGTAGGGTGGAAAACGGCGAAGCCTTTTCCACGCGTTACGTCCAGGCTACCTCGCTAACCGCAAGAGCTGCCGCCTTTAAGAGGTAAAAGCTCGAAACACAGCACCCCAATAAAACCCAGCGGCGCGACACACCGGCGTGTTTTGATTGGTAGCGTATTGCCCTGTTGATAATCTCTGCCGCCGTCGCCAGCGAGGCGACCGACCCCTTTCGATGACCTGCCGTTCATTGTTCCTGCGGCAAGCCCAGGCACTACCGAAAACCTCGAACTGGAATCGACGATGACCGAGGACGCAGTAAAAAACCCAGATACCACAGGGCTGATCCTCTCCGGCGGCGGCGCGCGAGGGGCCTATCAGGTTGGTGTGCTGTCGGCCATCGCCGATCTGCTGCCCGACTCGTCGGGCAATCCGTTTCCGGTGATCGTCGGCACCTCGGCGGGCGCGATCAATGCCGTCAGCCTCGCCTGCGGCGCCCTGCATTTTCGCGAGGCGGTGCGGCGGTTGAGCAGCGTGTGGCGCAGTTTTCATACCGATCAGGTTTACCGCAGCGACTGGCCCGGCGTGTTGCGCCAGGCCAGCCGCTTCCTCGGCCACAGCGTGCTCGGTATCGGCAAGCAGGTGCCTGTTGCGCTGCTCGACAGTTCGCCACTGGCCGGGCTGCTCGAGCGTGAACTGGATTTTTCCGGCATCGCCGCGGCCCTCCGCCAGCGGCAACTGCGCGCGATAGCGGTGACGGCATTCGGCTACGAGTCGGCCGAGGCGGTGACGTTCTATCAGGGGCATGCGGCCATCGATCCATGGCTGCGCCATCGTCGGGTAGGTGTGCCGACCCGCCTGGGAATATCCCATTTGCTGGCCAGCACTGCCATTCCGCTGGTCTTCGAGCCGGTAAAGATCAACCGCGAGTACTTTGGCGATGGCGCGGTACGCCAGACCGCACCCATCAGCCCGGCCCTGCACCTGGGCGCCACGCGCGTGCTGGTGGTCGGGGTCAGTGGCAACCCGGTGGATGATCAGAGCGAGACCGCTCCAACACCGCGGCCGACCGGCGCCAGCCCCAGCCTGGCGCAAATCTCCGGACACATGCTCAACAGCACCTTCATCGACAACGTCGAGAGTGATATCGAACTGCTGGAGCGCCTCAACCTGCTGGGGCAACTGGTGCCGGCCGAAAAACGCAAGCGCGCCTACGGTCTGACGCCCGTCGAGGTGCTGGTGATTTCCCCCAGCCAGCCGCTGGACAGGATCGCCGCCCGCCATCGAAAGGAGCTACCCGCCGCCATGCGCCTGTTCCTGCGCGGCCCTGGCGGCACGCGCGAAGGCGGCGGCGGGCTGCTGAGCTACCTGTTGTTCGAACCCGGCTACTGCAGTGACCTGATCGAACTGGGTTACCAGGACGCCATGGCCAAGCAAGCCGAGCTCAGGGCCTTTCTCAGGCTCGAAAAGCCAGAGCAGCGCAGCCAGCAGCTCTCGCCAAGCGCGCACAGCGCTTCAGCGGTGAGCGGTGAGCGGTGAGCGCGTAGGGTGGAAAACGGCGAAGCCTTTTCCACGCGTCACCTCCAGGCCACCTCGGCTCAAGGGCATGCACCATCGCCTGGATTACCCATAACACGAGCTTCGGCGCCCTGCGCGGCTACACCGAGACATTCGGACGGCAGAGCAGCCATTACCCCTTCGGAACCGATTCCGGCCGCAGATACGGCAGCATATGCGCCACATAGTCCGCCTTGCCCAGCTCGATCCCTTCCTTACGCAGGATCGAATACGCGGTCATCACGTGAAAATAGAACTGCGCCAGCGTCCAGTCACGGGTGTACTGCTGCGCAGTCAGGTCGAAGATCATCCCATTCGCCAGCTCGTGGGCGATTGGCTTGTCCGCCTCCATATCCAGCGCATCGGCGGCGAGACCGTCGAGCAACGCCACCGTCTCTTCGATCCGGGCATAGGCATCAGCCAGCGTGCCCGGCCGCTCCCCCGCCTGCCGCCCCTCGTCCAGCAGTTCGTTGATCACAGCCGGAAAGGCCTCGCCTCTCAGCCGGCAAACGGCCTCCCTCGCCTGCACACAGGCAAAGCGCACCTGAGTCGACAGCGGAAACATATCCGGCGCCAGCCGCGCGGATAACAACGCCTGCGCCTCCCCTTCCGGCAGCTGGACCTGCGCTTTCTTCAGCCAGCCTGAGAGGGTTTTGAGCATTTGCGTATAGGTTGGGATGAGGAGGGTTGTTAGTTGCATGGGTTCTTACCTTGTGGAGAGCTACGCCGGAGAACATGTCAGGGTGCTACGAAGCTAGCCACCTGACAATATCTGTCCCCTTTTATGCTGCCCTGTTTGCTGCCCCTTTCTCTATGCAGCCGAAATATCGACCCCATACTCTCTAGCGTAGCGAACCTTTGGATCCTTTATCTCGTAAATTACACCGCCTTGTGTTGTTTTATTTCCAGTCTTTCTAATGAGCCCCATATTTTCCATGGAAATAACATAGTTATTTGTGGATCCGCCAGTTTTAGCCATTTCACTCAATTTGTTCTTGGTAAAGTCATTAGAGTCTAGCTTCATAAGGTGCTTAATAAAAGAATAAACATCCATAGAATCAGCTCGCGCATTAGACTTCCTAGGATAATACTCATAGTAATTGAACTGTCTGACAAACCTTTCAATTCCAATATCTATCGCTTCTTTAGTAATTTTTTTTGAGCTATCTATTTCAAATTGAGCCACAAGCGCTTTATCCAAAAGGTGCCATAGATCCCTTGGGTTTTCATTCGACATTTCTATAAGACGCTCAAAAGAATCAAAACCATCCTCATCAAAAATCTGATCTAAACTAACCAGCTGCTGATTAGAAAACGCAGATAGCCTTTTCCCAGCAGCCTCTCTTAGCCCATCGCGAGTCCATGAAAGTGGTTGCAGAACTATTTTTTGTGTCCGGATATTTGATCTCACGGAATTAAATGGCGTCGACCAAACAAAAAGCAGCACCTTGAAATCATTATTTATCAAAACTTTATGATTTGAGGCGAAACCCTCTATAAAACTAGCTATTCGCTCCGCATCGTTCTGCAACCTGGGGTCCTCGTCTATCTTGTCTATAACAAGAATGATTTCTTTAATCTTTGAGTTCAAAACCAACGAGCATAGCTTTTCCAACAAATAAAAACTTCGATCAGCTGGCGTAAACCCCTCATCCACCTCCATTTCTAGCTTTCTAAAGTACTCAATGTCGCCTGAATCAAATTCGGGGAGCGCCGAAAAATGTTTGGTTAACGCATCGCTGACTGTTTTAGTTATCGCTTTCAACCCATAATTTAAAACTAATCTCGTTGAATTATATAGCCCTACCGCTGACCGCTTAACGAAACCCTGCTGTATTTTCCTGATCTGTTCTCTAAGCTGATGCTTTGTTGAGGCGGGAACATACTGATGAAGATACATCGACAAATGAAGACGGTCATCTTTGTTGTATTTCCAAAGACTCCCTGGATGAGAACTTATTTTCTTGAAAAACTCGCTTGCTATATGTTGGACGATGAAATCGTATAGCTGCTCAGGACCATATCCCTCCTCTAGACCTGAAAACTCTTCTAACCGCACCAATAAAATATGCTCAGAATTTTTGCGCCTCACCACATCCAAATTCAACGCCGTTTTACCACTTCCGCGCTCTCCGGTTATGATTACTGAGCTACTCCTTATTGCCTCATCTATGACTGAGTAGTTTGAAGGCTTCTTATAAATACTCTCAGCCTTATCCCTTTCGGCTTCTGCGGTATAGAGCGAGAATGGATAGCTTACCAACCCTAGCGACTTATAATACTCTTCGAACTCCAACGCCTTTTCTCCTTAAACTTATTATCAGCAGCGCCACCAATTTAATTAGAACATTCGTTCAACACGCCCTTCGCGCGCAAACGCCTATTGCGTAAAAGAGGCGACATCTTTAGTTTCATGCTATGCCGCAGCAACGGGGGGCTTTCTTATGCATGCCGACTTCAACGAAATAGGATCGCAACGGTCTTCGGGCCGCTGCCGGTGTGCAGGGTGACCTTGCCGTGGTGGTACATCAGCGAGCTTCCAGTCCTTGACCTCGAACACGAGGATGTCGCGGCGCGAGTGCAGGACGACGAAGTCGGGATATCGCGCCATGGGCCCGACTGGAGCGTTGCTCCAGCAGAGGTAATCGTCTCGAGCAGCTTTTCCAGCCGCTTGGCGAAGCGCCGCTCGCCGGGTGTGCCGAACTGACATTGCGAGCGGACTGGGGAAAAGCGCGCCATCTGTACCTTCCTTGGTAGCGGACCGGTGCAGACCGTAGCGTCGCAGCGGAACCGTGATCGAGTGCGCAGTTGCTGCGCGTGATGGCACATTAGCCACTGCTTCCGTATGGGTAAAGCAGGCGATGAATTAATCCTCGGTTTTCATGCCGTCACCTACGCGCGATCACTTGCGCCGTATGCACTTTCCGCCCACCTACCCTGTCCACCCCTGCATGGCTCAGGTGCGGAGGTGATCGTGGAAGGCATGTTTTTCAGTAGTGGAACGACGTTGATACGCACGCTGGTGGTGGGTGTGCTGGCCTATATCAGCCTGGTGCTGTTGTTGCGTCTGTCCGGGCGGCGGACGTTGTCGAAGATGAATGCGTTCGATCTGGTGGTAACGGTGGCGCTGGGCTCGACCTTCGCGACGATTCTGCTCAATCGCGATGTGTCGCTGGCCGAGGGGGTGCTGGCATTGGCGCTGTTGATCGGGCTGCAGTACGTGGTCACCTGGTCCAGCGTGCGGGTGGCATGGGTGCGGCGGACGGTGACGGGCGAGCCGGCGCTGCTGTTCTTTCGCGGGCGTTTTCTCGGCGATGCCATGCGCGTGGCGCGGGTGACCGAGGACGAGGTGCGGGCTGCCGCGCGCAGTCAGGGGCTGGCCGCGCTGGATGGCATCGAGGCGGTGGTGCTGGAGACCGATGGCAGTTTCAGCGTGATCACCGATGGCGCCGGCGACAGCCGTTCCACACTGGACGGGGTGAATGTGCCGGGGCCGAATGAAAAGGGCGTTTGAGGCCGTGGCCCCTTTCGCCAGCGGCTGATCGACGGGCCCGCCGCCGGGGGCCCGCGCCGGCCCGGTTGCCGCCACACGGCGCTGCCGCCAGACTCGTTGTTCCCGCCCTTCGATGCGATTCCCACCCATGAAAACCAACCTCGACGAAATGCTCGCCTTTGTCAGCGTGGTCGACAGTGGCTCGATCAGCGCTGCGGCCGAGCAGCTGGAACAGACCGCCTCGGGCGTTAGCCGGGCGTTGAGTCGGCTGGAGGACAAGCTGGCGGTGACGCTGTTGCGCCGCACCACGCGGCGCCTGGAGCTGACCGAGGAAGGCGAGGCGTTCCTGGCGCAGGCGCGGCGGATTCTGGCCAGCGTCGAGGAAGCCGAGGAGCAGATGGCGCTGCGGCGTCAGGCGCCGGCCGGGCGCTTGCGGGTCAATACCGCGTCGCCGTTCATGCTGCATGTGATCGTCCCGCTGATCGGCGATTTCCGCGCGCGCTATCCGCTGATCGAGCTGGAGCTGCACAGCGACGACCGCATCGTCGATTTGCTGGAGCGGCGCATCGATCTGGCCATCCGCATCGGTCCGCTGCCCGATTCCAGCCTGCATGCACGGCCGCTGTGCCATACCACGCGCCGGGTGCTGGCGAGCCCGGCCTATCTGGCGCGGCATGGCACACCGCAACAGGTCGAGGACCTGGCGGAGCACAGCCTGATTGGCTTTACCGAGCCGGATCGCCTCAACGACTGGCCGCTGCGCCACGCGCTGGGCGAGAGCTGGCGGATCAACCCGGCGCTACGCGCCTCCAGCGGCGACACGGTGCGCGAGCTCGCGCTGGCCGGCGAAGGGATCGCCAGCCTGTCGGACTTCATGACTGGCCGGGACCGCCAGCGCGGCGAGCTGGTGGAGGTGCTGGCGGCGCAGCGCGTCGACGTGCGCCAGCCGATCAACGCGGTGTACTACCGCAACACCGCGCTGGCCTCGCGCATCACCTGTTTTCTGGATTATCTGAGTGAGCGCCTGGGAGCCGGCGCCCCGCACGACTGAGCATGGGTCGCGCGTCCGGGTATCCACGGCGGTGGCGCCGGTCGAACGCCAGGAAGTGAAACGGCCCTGTCCATCGGTCACCGATGGCAGGGCCGTTTCCCAGGTGCGTCAGTAGCGCCGACTATTGCCCCAGCAGGCCGGCGTTCTGTACGGAGCCGAAGGCAAAGCCGAGGAACTCCGGCACGCTCATTTCGCGGCCGTTGAAGGTCACCTTGTCATTGGCGTAGTGCAGCGAACTGACCAGCCGCTCGCCCTCCAGACGCGACCAGCCGGTGTTCAGCGCCATGCCGCTGAACAGCTCGGTGGCGGCCTCGGTTTCCTGCTGCAGTGCCGCCTGGTCGAGCTGGCCGTCACGCGCGTTGTTCTGCACGACCAGCCCGGCGATGTCGCGCACCAGGTTCCTGTCGACGCCGGCGTCGGCCTTGAGCGAGGCGAGCATGCTGGTGATCATCGCGTCCGGGGTGAAGGCTTCTGCGCTCGGCGATTGCAGGTCGAGCACGACCGACAGGCGGGCCGCGCCGTGGGCGGTTTCGAAGCCGAACTCGTCGAGGGCCAGGGTGGGCTTGTGTTCGAGCAGCCGCAGGCCGTGGGCCTGCAGTGCCTGCTGCTGGGCGCTGGTCATGCCGGCGAAGGATTCCTGCGGGGTGGCGCTCTGCTCGAGGATGTCCTTGTAGCTCGCCACCAGGGCCTTGAGGCTGCTTTCCTCGAGGTTGCGCAGGCTGAAGACGAGGGCGAGGTTGCGGAAGGTCTGGCCTTTGGCGCTGACCTCGCCGATGCGGTAGCCGATGGTCTGGTCGAGGCCACGGCTGCCGCGGCTCAGTGCCTCCTCGACGGAGGCCTGTTGGATGACCACGGCGGGCTCGTCGCCGGCCTTGATTTCCATGCGCTGCAGGGTGATGGCGGACGGTCCGAAGCCGAAACCGGCGTCGTAATCCTGCTTGTCGGCGCTCAGGCCGATGCCGCGCAGGCTCACCTGCACCGGCTGGCCACTGTCGCTGCGCTGCAGGTCGATATCGATTTCCGCCAGCTCGCCGTCCATGCGTACGTCGCTGCCGTCCCTGTTCGCCTCGAAGTTGAGGTTGGCGGGGGCGATGCGCACGCTGCCGTCCTCGTCTTCGATATTCAGCGCGGCCGTGCGCAGATCGCCGGCCTGGCCGCCGTCGTAGCCGATGGTCACCTCGCCCACCAGCGGCACTTCGCCGGAGGCGGCGTCGAACAGCTTCTGCGTCAGCGGTGTGCGTTCGAGTTCGAAGTGGCTCTGCGCGGCGACCGGCATCAGCTGGCCGCGGCTCAGGCGCGAGACGGGAAAGGGGCCATGTTCGAGGCGATCGTTCAGCAGCAGGGCGTAGTGCTCGGTGTTGCCTTCGTCATCCGCTACGTCGATGTCGATCTGGTAGCGCGCGGTGCTGGACAGCAGGCCGCGTTCGAAGCTGAGCAGGGTGAGGCTGACATCGGCACCGGCGCCGACGCCCATCTCGCGCAGCTTGAGGTTGGCCTGGTCGACGGCATCGCGGGCGGTCGATTCGACCTGAGTGCTGGTGTAGAAAGTGGCGGCCCCGAAAAGGGCCAGGGGTACGGCTACGGCGAGCGCGAGCTTTTTCATGGAAGCATCCTGTGCGGCGGCTGGGCAGACGTCCTGTCAGCCGGTGGTTGGCAAGCGGCGGCACTCTAGCAGCGCGCCTCGACAGGCTCCAGCGCACCAGGCATCCGGATGAAAAGGCTGAGAACGTCGCAGCAGATTCGGGCGGGACGACGCGTGCCGCGTCCTCGCCGCCCTGCCGGCGCCGCTATCGATCGCCACCCGATTTCGGCATCGGAATGGCCACGCTGCTTTCGATGCCGCCGGCTTCGGCGTTGCCTTCCTTGTAGAAGGGCTCGATCTCGTCCCGGGCGCGCTGCCAGTGGTCGGCTTCCTGGCCTTCGGGGCGGCCCTCGGCTTCCCATATTTCATAGGCGCGCTGGCGGATGCGTTCGTCGACGTTCATGGCTGAAATCTCCGGGTAACGGGCCGGCGAATTGCCGGCCGTTAAGCAGAAGAAAGGCCGGCCCGCTACAGGTTCCGGCGGGGCGACGAGCGCGCTTGGCCGGGACGCAGCAGCGCGTGACCTGCCGATCAGGGAACCGCCACCGTCGCTGCGGTCTTAGCTCTGGATAAACGACGCCGACTGGCGTTTCATTCGCTCTTCGCCGCGCCCGGATCGGCCGGCGCATCGCCTTCTTCACAAAGGACCGCCCCATGAGCATCGCCCCCAACGCCGGACGCCTGCCCGACCCGCACACCCTGACCCACCTGCCGCGCCTGGTGGCGCGCTACTACAGCGACCGACCGGACCCGTCCGACCCGGCGCAGCAGGTGGCGTTCGGCACCTCCGGGCATCGCGGTTCCTCGCTCAAGGGCAGCTTCAACGAGTGGCACATCCTCGCCACCACCCAGGCGATCTGCGATTACCGCCGCCAGGAAGGCATCGACGGCCCGCTGTTCATGGGCATGGACACCCATGCGCTGTCCGAGCCGGCGTTCGTCTCGGCACTGGAAGTGCTGGCGGCCAACGGCATCGAGACGCGCATCGACGCCGGTTGCCCGGAAACCGGCGGCGAGCCGGGCTACACCCCGACCCCGGCGATCTCCAACGCGATCCTCAGCTACAACCGCGGCCGCACGAGCGGGCTGGCCGACGGCATCGTCATCACGCCGTCGCACAACCCGCCGGGCGACGGCGGCTTCAAGTACAACCCCACCAATGGCGGCCCGGCCGACACCGGCGTTACTAAGTGGATTCAGGAGCGCGCGAATGCGCTGCTGGTCGCCGGTCTCGATGGCGTCAAGCGCATGGATTACCGCCAGGCGCTCAAGGCCGCCACCACCCAGCGCTTCGATTTCATCGACGCCTATGTCGGAGGGCTCGAGCGGGTGATCGACCTCGACGCCATCCGCGGCTCGGACCTGAAGTTCGCCGTCGACCCGCTGGGCGGCGCCGGTGTGCACTACTGGCCGCGCATCGCCGAGCGCTTCGGCCTGCCGCTGGAGGTGCTGTCCACGGTGGTCGACCCGACCTTCCGCTTCATGCGCCTGGACTGGGACGGCAAGATCCGCATGGACTGCAGCTCGCCGCACGCCATGGCCGGGCTGATCGAGAACAAGGACCGCTTCGACGTGGCCTTCGCCTGCGACACCGACCATGACCGCCACGGCATCGTCACCCGCTCCGGCGGGCTGATGAACCCCAACCATTACCTGGCGGTGGCCATCGAATACCTGTTCACCCATCGCCCGGGCTGGAGCGCCGAGGCCGGCATCGGCAAGACGCTGGTGTCTTCGTCGATGATCGACCGTGTTGCCGCCGGCATCGACCGCCGTCTGGTGGAGGTACCGGTGGGCTTCAAGTGGTTCGTCGACGGCCTGATGGATGGCAGCCTGGGCTTCGGCGGTGAGGAGTCGGCCGGCGCTTCGTTCCTCGACAAGCAGGGCGGCGCCTGGTCCACCGACAAGGACGGGCTGATCCTCGGTCTGCTGGCGGCGGAGATCACCGCAGTCACCGGCAAGGACCCGAGCGAACGCTACCAGGCGCTGACCGACCGCTTCGGCGCGCCGGTGTACCAGCGCATCGACGCTGCCGCCAATCGCGAGCAGAAGGCACGCCTGGGCAAGCTGTCGGCATCGCAGGTCTCGGCCAAGGAGCTGGCCGGCCAGCCGATCACCCGCATCCTCACCGAGGCGCCGGGCAACGGCGCGGCCATCGGCGGGCTGAAGGTGGAAACGGCGAACGGCTGGTTCGCCGCGCGGCCGTCCGGCACCGAGGACGTGTACAAGATCTACGCCGAGAGCTTCGAGGGCGAAGCGCACCTGGCACGCATCCAGGCCGAGGCCAAGGCGCTGGTGGACTCGGTGCTGGCCGGCTGAGGCTCACGGCCCCACGCCGGGCTATCGCTGCTGGCGGTCGCTGACGCTGACCGCCAGCTGTGCAGCTTCGACTTCGTCGGTGAGGTAGCGGCTGTGGCCCTCGGCATCGGTCACCCGGTAGACCACCCGGATATCCGGCCCGCGCAGATGCTCGGGAATCTCGTCGCCCTGGAGCTTGCTCACGGTGACGCTCATGGCGGGGCTCCTTCATTTGGCATTGGCTGTCTGGAGTGTGACTGCGCCATCGCCAATCCGATCCTTGCCGTTCGCCGCACCGCGCCAGGGCTTTGCGCCCTGGCGCATCTCGCTAGGGCACCAGCACCGCAGCACCCTGGAAACGCCCGTTGCGCAGGTCATCCAGTGCCTGGTTGGCCTGCTCCAGCGGGTAGGCGTGGGTTTCGGTATGGATGCCGACCTGGGCGGCCACCGGAAAGAACTCCAGGCCGTCCTGGCGGGTGAGATTGGCCACCGAGACCACCTCGCGCTCCTGCCAGAGGATGTTGTAGGGAAAGCTCGGGATATCGCTCATGTGGATGCCGGCGCAGACCACCCGGCCACCCTTGCGCAGCGCGCGCAACGCGGCCGGCACCAGCTCGCCCGCCGGCGCATAGATGATCGCCGCATCCAGCGGCACCGGCGGCAGCTCGCCCGAATCACCGGCCCAGACCGCGCCCAGCGAACGGGCGAAGTCCTGCGCCGCCACATCGCCCGGGCGGCTGAAGGCATACACATCGCGCCCCTGCCAGCGCGCCACCTGCATGACGATATGCGCCGCGGCACCGAAGCCGTACAGCCCGAGACGCTTGCCGTCACCGGCCTTGACCAGCGAACGCCAGCCGATCAGCCCGGCGCAGAGCAGCGGTGCCAGCGCCACGGGGTCGCCCTCCTCGCCGAGGGCAAAAACGAAACGGGCATCGGCCACCACGTATTCGGCGTAGCCGCCGGGCCGCGTGTAACCGGTGAACTGCGGCGCGTCGCAGAGATTTTCCTCGGCGTGTTGGCAGTAGCTGCAGGTGCCGCAGGTGTGCCCCAGCCAGGGAATGCCGACCCGCTGGCCCGGCTCGAAGCCCGTCACGCCCTCGCCCAAGGCATCGACCAGACCGACGATCTCGTGGCCGGGAATGATCGGCAGCGGCGCCTCCGGCAACTCGCCATCCACCACGTGCAAGTCGGTGCGACAGACACCGCAGGCCAACACCCGCACGCGGACCTCGCCAGGCCCCGGTTGCGGCACGGGCAGCTCGCGCAGCTGCAAGGGTTGGCCAATCTGTTCCAGCAACATGGCACGCATCGACGTCTCTCCTTTCGTCTCCGGTCTGCTGCAGGGTAGGCCGATCGGCGGAAAAAGGCTCTAGGGACGGTTGTGAATCAAGGCGCTTCTGCCGGGCTGAAGCCCACCGGCGATGCTCGGTACGGCCAGAAAGCCTCTACACTCGAAACGTCTTGCCATTTCCGGAGTACGACCCGATGACGCTTTCGCCCTTCCATCTCGCCATTCCCGTCTACGATCTGGCCGCCGCCCGTGCCTTCTACGGCGAGGCGTTCGGCTGTACCGAGGGCCGCAGCAGCGATCACTGGGTGGATTTCGATTTCTTCGGCCACCAGCTGGTGATCCACGAGGCGCCGAAGATGCCGCATCAGGAGGCGGCGCACAGCAACCCGGTGGATGGCCACGACGTGCCGGTGCCGCACTTCGGCGTGGTACTCGGCTGGGAGCAATGGGAGGCGCTGGCCGAGCGGCTGAAGGCGCGCGGCACGCGCTTCGTGATCGAGCCCTACGTGCGCTTCCAGGGCCAGGTCGGCGAACAGGCGACCATGTTCCTGCTCGACCCCTGCGGCAACGCCCTGGAGTTCAAGGCGTTCAAGGACATCGGCCAGCTGTTCGCCAAGTGAGGGGGATCAGCCGCGCTCGGCAAGGTGCTGGTCCTTGAGCTTGACGTAGTTGCCGGCGGTATAGCTGAAGAAGCTGCGCTCCTTGTCGGTCAGCGGGCGCGCCTGCTTCACCGGGCTGCCGACATAGAGATAGCCCGACTCGAGCGTCTTGCCCGGCGGCACCAGGCTGCCGGCGCCGATGATCACCTCGTCCTCGACCACCACGCCGTCCATCACGATCGAGCCCATGCCCACCAGAATGCGGTTGCCCAGGGTGCAGCCGTGCAGCGTGACCTTGTGCCCGACCGTGACCTCGTCGCCGATGGTCAGCGGGAAGCCGTCCGGGTTGTACGGGCCGGCATGGGTGATGTGCAGCACGCTGCCGTCCTGGATGCTCGAGCGCGCACCGATGCGGATGCGGTGCATGTCGCCGCGGATCACCGTGAGCGGCCACACCGAGCTGTCGGCGCCGATTTCCACCTCGCCGATGACCACGGCGGAGTCGTCGACGAACACGCGCTCGCCCAGTGTCGGAGTGCTGTTTTGGTAGCTGCGTATCGCCACGATAGAAACCTCTTTGGCTGCGGGAAGGGTCGATTGTAATTAAGATGGCCGGCATTGCCGCTGCGGACCCGGGCTGAGCAGCATGCCGCCCGCCGTGGTCAGAGTAACAACCGGCCGACCGGCGTTGAAAAAGCACGACAGCGCGTCCATCTAGGACATCTGCCTGCCACGTCCGGTCTCGCTCCAGCGAGCGGCCTGCAATCCTCTTCGTCACAAGGTGTCCCCGTGAGCGCGAACAATCCCCTGCTGCAACAATTCGACCTGCCGCCCTATTCCGAAATCCGTCCGGAGCACGTCGAGCCGGCCGTCGACACCATCCTCGGCGACAACCGCGTGGCGATCCAGGAGCTGCTCAGCCGCCCGGCCGAAAGCCTGGACTGGCAGACCCTGGTGGTCGGGCTGGACGAGCTGAATGATCGCCTCGCCCGTGCCTGGGGGCCGGTCGGTCACCTCAACTCCGTGTGCAACAGCCCGGAATTGCGCACCGCGTACGAGGCCTGCCTGCCCAAGCTGTCGGCCTACTACACGGAACTCGGGCAGAACCGCGCGCTGTTCGAGGCCTACCAGGCGCTTGCCTCCGGCCCCGCGGCGGCCGGTTTCGAGGTGGCGCAGAAGACCATCCTCGAGCATTCGCTGCGCGACTTCCGCCTATCCGGTATCGACCTGCCGCCGGTCGAGCAGCAGCGCTTCGGCGCCATCCAGATGAAGCTTGCCGAGCTGGGCAGCAAGTTCTCCAACCAGCTGCTGGACGCCACGCAGGCCTGGACCCGGCACATCACCGACGAGAGCGTGCTGGCCGGCATCACCGAATCGGCCAAGGCGCAGATGGCCGAGGCGGCCAAGGCCAAGGGCCTCGACGGCTGGCTGATCACCCTGGAATTCCCCAGCTACTACGCGGTGATGACCTACGCCGACAACCGCAGCCTGCGCGAGGAGGTCTACACCGCCTACTGCACCCGCGCCTCGGACCAGGGCCCGAATGCCGGGCAGTTCGACAACGGCCCGGTGATGGCCGAGATCCTCGAGCTGCGTCACGAGCTGGCCGGCCTGCTGGGCTATCGCAACTTCGCCGAGCTGTCGCTGGCGACCAAGATGGCCGAATCCACCGAGCAGGTACTGAGCTTTCTGCGCGACCTGGCGGTGCGCAGCAAGCCGTTCGCCGAACGCGACCTGGCCGAACTGCGCGCCTTCGCCGCCGAGCAGGGTCTGGACGACCTGCAGAGCTGGGACCTGGGCTACTACGCCGAGAAGCTGCGCCAGCAGCGCTACAGCCTGAACCAGGAAGAGCTGCGCGCCTACTTCCCGATCGACAAGGTGCTGTCCGGGCTGTTCGGCATCGTCCAGCGCCTGTATGGCATCCAGATCCATGAACTGGAGCAGTTCGACGGCTGGCACCCGGACGTGCGGCTGTTCGAGATCACCGAGAACGGCGAGCACGTCGGGCGCTTCTTCTTCGACCTCTACGCGCGGCCGAACAAGCGCGGCGGCGCCTGGATGGACGGCGCCCGCGACAAGCGCCGCACCGCAGACGGCACGCTGCAGACGCCGGTGGCCAACCTGGTCTGCAACTTCACCCCGCCGGTGGGCGAGCGCCCGGCGCTCTTGACCCATGACGAGGTCACCACGCTGTTCCACGAATTCGGCCACGGCCTGCACCACCTGCTGACCCAGGTCGAGCACGCTGGTGCGTCGGGCATCAACGGCGTGGCCTGGGATGCGGTGGAGCTGCCCAGCCAGTTCATGGAGAACTGGTGCTGGGACCCCGAAGGCCTGGCACTGATCTCCGGTCACTACCAGACCGGCGAAGCCCTGCCACAGGACAAGCTGGACATGATGCTGGCGGCGAAGAACTTCCAGTCCGGCATGATGATGGCGCGCCAGCTGGAGTTCTCCCTGTTCGACTTCGAACTGCACGCCACCCACGGTGACGGTCGCAGCGTGCTGGAGGTGCTCGAACACATCCGCGATGAGGTTTCGGTGATGCGGCCGCCGGCCTACAACCGCTTCCCCAACAGCTTCGCGCACATCTTCTCCGGCGGTTACGCCGCCGGTTACTACAGCTACAAGTGGGCCGAGGTGCTGTCGTCCGACGCCTTCTCGCGCTTCGAGGAGGAAGGGGTGTTCAACGCCGAGACCGGCCGCGCCTTCCGCGAGGCCATCCTGGCGCGTGGCGGCTCCCAGGAGCCGATGGTACTGTTCGTCGATTTCCGAGGCCGCGAGCCGTCTATCGACGCCCTGCTGCGCCACCTCGGGCTGGTAGCGGAGGCCGCGGCATGAGCAACGAAGTATCCCGAGTCACCACCAAGCGCTTCATCGCCGGGGCCGTATGCCCGGCGTGCAGCGGCACGGACTGCATCAAGATGTGGGATGTCGACGGTGTCCCGCACCGCGAATGCATCGACTGCGGCTATGCCGACACCCTCAACGCCCAGGGCCAGTCGGTACCCATGGAGCTGGGCACACGAGTGAACAAGGTCCAGCCCAAGCCGGCCAACCCGCAGGTGCAGTCGGTGCAGTTTTTTCCTAATCCGAAGTTGAAGAAGCCGGAGTAAGGGTGCTGCACCTGACCTGCGGTGACCTGGCCGGCGATGGTGTTCGCAACCTGCTGGCCGACCGCGAACCGGGTGCGGAGGTCCGGGTGCTGCGCGATGACCTGGCAGTCGGCCCGCTGAGCGATGTGGACAGCCCGCCGTGCGCCGCCCGTGTCGCCTTCTGGGAGCAGCTGTGGCCTGACGAGCTGACGCCGCGCCCACTGTTCGCCCACGACCTGGCCGCCGATGCGCGCTGGCTGGCAGAGCTCGCCGGACAAGCCGACAACGTGATCGTCTGGCATGGCGACAGCGCGTCCGAACAGCTGCTGCTGGCACGGGTCTGCGCGGCGTTGCAGGGCTGCCGGTTGCAAGAAGTGGCCTGCGGTACAGGCGACAGCCGCGCCGGCCGGCGCAAAGCGGTATCCATGCATTCGCCCGAGGCGCTGGCGGCGCTCTACCGGCCACAGGCCGTTTCGGTGTCCCGCCAGACCGAGCTTGCCGCGCTCTGGCATCAGCAATGCGCCGGCACCTATGGCATTCGGCGCTGGGACAATGGGACCTTTAGCGGCGAAGACTATCAATTGATCGACGCGGCGCTGATCGCCGCCAGCCCGGATGAATTCGCACCGCTGGCGCGTGCGATGGCCGAGGTCATGGGCCATTGCGACGGTTTCTTCGCCACCGATCTCTTCCTCTACTGGCGCGCCCGCGAGCTGGCTACCGCGGGGCATCTGGAAGTACGGGGCGACCCCGCCGCCGGTTATCGTGATCTGCAGGTGCGCCGGAGGTGAAGGCGCACGCCGAACGATTCTGCTTCGCGGCCTCACGACAGACCGCGGTCACCGCCACGCCAGCGCTTACGCAGCCGCACCGCTGATAAAAAAGAACCCGCCGAGTGGCGGGTTCTTTTTCGGTGCAAGGCTCGCTCAGCCCTCAACCTTCGGCGTCGCCCGTCCCGGCTGCGGTGGCGAGGCAAACAGGCGCTTGAGCTTCATCGCCGGCGCTTCGATCAGGTGCCAGGACAGCGCGGCGAGGATCAGCGTCGGCACGAAGGCGATCAGCGTCAGGCCGAGCACGCCGACCTGCGGGCCGAACAGGTAGACGGTGAGCTGCTGGAACGGGAAGGCGTAGATATACAGGCCGTAGGAGAAGTCGCCGTACTTGCCGAAACGCGACACCCAGGGCAGCGGCGCGTAGGCCAGGTAGAGCACCAGGTACGGCAGCGCGACGAAGTACACCAACGGGCCGATGTCGGTGCGGAAGGTCGCCACCAGCGCGGCGAACAGCAGCGCCGCGATCCAGCCGCGCCAGGGAATGTCGTCGCGATAGAGGAACAGTGCCGAGCCGCTGTAATACAGCAGACCGAGCTTGAAGATGTTCTTGATGAAGTAGGACTCGATACCCAGCTTGCCCAGCAGCCAGAAGTGCCCGACCGCCAGCACCACGATCGGCAGGAAGATCAGGCGGCGCTTGAGAAAGCCGGTCAGGCCGAGAATCATCACGCCGATGTACATCAGCACTTCCAGCGGCAACGTCCACAGCGAACCGTTGACCACATCGGGATAGATGTTGCCGGTGAACACGCCAGGCAGTTCGTAGCGCGTCACCAGCAGGATGTTCTGCAGGTAGGTCCAGGTACCGTCGGCGGCCAGATAGCGACCGAGGCTGAACTGCGTGACCATCGGTCCGATGACGAAGACCGACAGCAGCACCGCGACGATCAGCGCCGGGAAGATGCGCAGTGCACGCTTGATCAGGAAGCTCTTCGGGCTGCTGCTGGCCAGCCAGGACGAGGCGATCAGGTAGCCGCTCATGACGAAGAAGATGCCGACGGCGATCGAGCCGCCCTTCTCATAGCCGGTCAGCAGCGTCAGTGGTTCGTCTTCGCGACGGCCGACCAGCGGGTAGCTGTGGGCGAACAGCACCAGAGCGGCGGCGAAGAAGCGCAGGAAATCGAAGTTGTTTTCCCGGGTGTGGAAGGAACCGGTGGGATGCATGGTCTGCTCCTGACTGTCGGCAGTGGCTGGAAGCTGGAGTGCACGGGAGTGCAATGCCGGTACTGCCGGATCGGTCGCCGGAGGCGCCCTGATCATCCTTTTGTTTGTTTGCCGGCCGGCTCCAATTCGGGAAGCGCGGAAACCACAGCGCTCACCCGATCAGCCTCCTTTGTCCGGACCTGTAAGCAAATGTTCCCGAGGCAACCGACGGGCGGTAGCGGTTGCCATCGATCAGTTGGGCTGGCGCGCGGTCGACGAGCTGTTTACTGTATATATAAACAGCATTTGGCCAAAAACATGACCCTGCCCATTTCCACACCACGCGGCCGCGGTACGGCGGTGAACCCGGACAACCGCTTCGCGCCCACGCGCAGCGAGGCCTACGACGATGGCTGGGAACAGGACGTCCCGCCGACCCGGGCCACAGAGGTGCGCCGCGAGATCGCCAAGTCGGTACTGACGCGCAACCAGTCGCCGGACGTCGGTTTCGATCGCTCGGTCAACCCTTACCGCGGTTGCGAACATGGCTGCATCTACTGCTTTGCGCGGCCATCGCACGCGTACTGGGATCTTTCGCCGGGCATCGATTTCGAGACCCGGCTGATCGCCAAG
The DNA here is from genome assembly GCF_055755175.1 of Stutzerimonas sp. LR2. Classification (NCBI taxonomy): domain Bacteria; kingdom Pseudomonadati; phylum Pseudomonadota; class Gammaproteobacteria; order Pseudomonadales; family Pseudomonadaceae; genus Stutzerimonas; species Stutzerimonas sp. LR2. The sequence goes on along the minus strand of NZ_JBVTRR010000001.1, from coordinate 782,931 downwards.
ACCAACCTTGCCGAACGGCTGGAGGCCGAGCTGAGCAAGCCGGGCTACGTGCCGCAGCCCATCGCCCTGGGGGTGAACACCGACGCCTATCAGCCGCTGGAGCGCGAGCAGCGGCTGACGCGCCAGGCACTGGAGATCCTGCTGCGCTTCAGGCATCCGGTGCACATCATCACCAAGGGGTCGCTGGTGCTGCGCGACCTGGACCTGCTGGTGCCGCTGGCCGAGCAGCGGCTGGTGAGCGTGTCGGTCAGCCTCACGACCCTGGACGATGAACTCAAACGCATCATGGAGCCGCGCGCAGCCTCGCCTTCGGCGCGCCTGCGGGTATTGCGCACACTGCACGAGGCCGGCGTGCCGGTCAGCGTGATGTGCGCGCCGATGATCCCGATGATCAACGACATGGAGCTGGAGCGCCTGCTGGAAGCCGCCCGCGAAGCCGGTGCGCGTTCGGCCGGCTACGTGCTGCTGCGCCTGCCTCATGAGGTGGCCGGGCTGTTCGAGGGCTGGCTCGAGGAACACTTTGCGCAGCGCGCCGCCCATGTCATGAGCCTGGTGCGCCAGTCGCGCGGCGGCAAGGATTACGACAGCCGTTTCGGCAGCCGCATGCGCGGCGAAGGCCAGTTCGCCCAACTGCTCGCCCAGCGTTTCCAGCTGGCCTGCAAGCGGCTGGGCTTCAATCGGCGGGATCAGAATTACGGCCTGGATTGCAGCCGTTTCGTCGTGCCGGGACGGCAGATGCCGTTGCTCTGATTTCGCCGCGCCGGGATGCCAGTGCCATCATTGCGCTAGCGGGGCAATCGTCGCAAAGGCTCGTCCTAGAGCGGCTCGTTCAGTTTCAGTTAAGTCTCGCTGACTAGCCTCGAGGCAAATGTGACCAGCCAGTCACGCGGACCGCCTGCGGTCTGCGCGGCGCTGGCACGCCTTGCCCCTGCCCCAGGAGACCCAAGCCCATGCGTGAAATATTCACCGCCCGCGTCGAGCCCAGCAAAGCATCCGCCCAAGGCGGCCGGCATGCCCGAGACGAGAGCGCCGACGAATCCTTCGCCCACCTGGTCGATGGCTTTCGCCGCTTCCGTGCCGAGGTCTACCCCGAACAGCAGGCGTTGTTCGCCCGTCTGGCCAAGGCCCAGCAGCCGCGCGCGATGTTTATCACCTGTGCCGACTCGCGGATCGTTCCCGAGCTGATCACCCAGAGTTCGCCCGGCGACCTGTTCGTCACCCGCAACGTGGGCAACGTGGTGCCACCCTATGGCCAGATGAACGGCGGGGTTTCCAGCGCCATCGAGTACGCGGTGATGGCCCTCGACGTGCAACACATCATTGTCTGCGGGCATTCCGACTGCGGTGCGATGAAAGCGGTGCTCGACCCGGCCGGGCTGCAGCGCATGCCCACGGTGAAGGCCTGGCTGCGCCATTGCGAGGTGGCGCGCAGCCTGGTCGAGCAGAACTGCAGCTGCACGGCCGGCGAGGCCCTGGGCGTGCTTACCGAGGAGAACGTGGTGGCGCAGCTCGACCACCTGCGCACCCACCCTTCGGTCGCCGCCCGCCTCGCCGGCGGTCAGCTGTCGATCCATGGCTGGGTCTACTGCATCGAAACCAGCGAAATCCTCGCCTACGACGCCGGCACCGGCCGCTTCGCGCCGCTGGACGGCGACGGCCCGCTGCCGGTGGCAACGCCCGCACCGCGCTACCTGCAAGCCTGAACCAGCGGCCGCAAAGGCATTGGCTGTCACTCCCGGCGGCGCCGCTGGGCGTCGCCGCGTTGTCGAGGATTTCGAATGAATGCAGAAACGATCAAAGCAACATTGCCACGCGACCTGATGGCGTCCGTGGTGGTCTTCCTGGTGGCGCTGCCGCTGTGCATGGGCATTGCCATCGCTTCGGGCCTACCGCCCGCCAAGGGCGTCATCACCGGTATCGTCGGCGGGCTGGTGGTGGGCTGGCTGGCCGGCGCGCCGCTGCAGGTCAGTGGCCCGGCCGCGGGCCTCACGGTGCTGGTCTTCGAACTGGTACAGCAATATGGCGCCGCGATGCTCGGCCCGATCCTGCTGCTGGCCGGCGCGCTGCAGCTGCTGGCCGGGCGGCTGAAGCTGGGTTGCTGGTTCCGCGTTACCGCGCCGGCCGTGGTCTACGGCATGTTGGCAGGCATCGGCATTCTCATCGTGCTGTCGCAGTTGCACGTGATGATGGATGCGCAGCCGGAAGCCTCCGGACTGGACAATCTCGGCGCCTTTCCCGCCGCGCTGTGGGCGGCCCTGCCGTTCTCCGGCGGCAATGGCATGGCCGCCGCCTCCCTCGGCCTGCTGACCATCGCCTGCATGTGGACATGGGATCGGCTCAGGCCGCAGCGTCTGCGTCTGCTGCCCGGCGCGCTGCTCGGTGTCGCGGCGGCGACGCTGGTGGGGCTGTGGCTGGGGCTCGACGTGCGCCGTGTCGAGGTGCCGGACAACCTTGCCGACGCCATCAGCTGGCTGCAGCCGGCCGATCTGCTGGCGTTCGCCGATCCCGGCCTGCTGGTCGCGGCGCTGGCCGTGGCCTTTATCGCCAGCGCCGAAACCCTGCTGTCCGCCGCCGCGGTCGATCGGATGCACCAGGGCCCGCGTGCCGATTTCGACCGCGAGCTCACCGCGCAGGGCGTCGGCAACATGCTCTGCGGCGTGCTCGGCGCGCTGCCGATGACCGGCGTGATCGTGCGCAGCTCGGCCAACGTGCAGGCCGGCGCGCGTACACGGCTGTCGGCCATGCTGCATGCGCTCTGGCTGCTGGCCGCGGTGGTGCTGCTGGCCGCGCTGCTGGAGCAGATTCCGGTGGCGAGCCTGGCCGGTGTGCTGGTCTACACCGGGCTCAAGCTGATCGACCTGGACGCGCTGCGCCAGCTCGGCCGTTACGGCCGTATGGCCATGCTGATTCATGTCGCCACCGCGCTGACCATCGTCGCCACCGACCTGCTGACCGGCGTGCTGCTGGGCTTCGCGCTGACACTCGCGCAGCTGGCCTGGCAGGCGTCGCGACTGAAGATCGGCGTGGTGCGCGACGGCCGCCGGGTCGAGCTGCGCATGCAGGGTGCGGCGACCTTTCTTCGCGTGCCGCAGCTCGCCCGCGCACTGCAGGGCGTGCCGCAGGATGCCTGGCTGCATGTACCGATGGCGCACCTGCGCTACATCGATCACGCCTGCATGGAGCTGCTGGAGGAATGGCAGCGCGCCAACCAGGGCAGCGGCGCGCGGCTGATCATCGAAGCGCGAGCGCTGACCCGGCGGGTCGAAGGCCGGCGTCGACAGGCCGCACATCTCGCCGCAGCCGCCGCCGGGAACTAATCGGGGCGGCCAAGCCCTCATCCTTCAGGCATCAACATGTGCACCTTGCAGGCAGCGCATCGGGCGAACCGATGCGCTGCCTGCGCTTGCGGAGGATGAATTGGACGTCTTTATCGATCTGCTGCAATGGCCGGCCATGGCGGTCACGGTGATCGCCGCCTGGCTGATCGGCTCGCTGCGACCCGGCCGGCGCTTCGTCGGCTTCTGCTGTTTTCTGCTGAGCAACCTGCTCTGGGTGATCTGGGGCTGGCACGCCGAGGCCTGGGCGCTGATCGTCCTGCAGGTCTGCCTGGCGGCGATGAACATTCGCGGCGTGAAGAAGAACGACGACCCCGCACAGCCCGAGCCAGACACGCCCCGCGCTTAAATTGCGAGAGTGGGATCGCTGTCTATACTCCGAATCGTAGGCGTACCTGATTGAGTTCCGACTGCGCGTGCAAGCGTCCAGTCGGCCACCGGGCCTTCCGGTGGTCGTGCTGGGCAGAATCGGACTGATCGAGAACGTAGCTGGCATGACGGGAATGGTTTCCCCGGCCAGCCGATTCTCGGCGGTGCGATGGCGGTCGGCGGGATAACAAGAATCATAAGGGGAACCCGCAATGTCTCGACATCCATGCATCTGGATGGGGCTTGGGCTTTCGGCAGTATTTGGCCAGGCCCAGGCGGCCTGGGACGTGAACATGCGCTCCGGCGCCACCGACGTCAGTCGGTCGGTGTTCGATCTGCACATGACCATCTTCTGGATCTGCGTGGTCATCGGCGTGCTGGTGTTCGGCGTCATGATCTATTCGATGATCGCGCACCGCCGCTCCAAGCGTCAGCAATCGGCCAACTTCCACGAAAACACCCGCGTCGAGGTGCTCTGGACGGTCATCCCGCTGCTGATCCTGGTGGGCATGGCGATCCCGGCGACGCGCACGCTGATCCACATCTACGACTCCAGCGAATCGGACGTGGATGTGCAGATCACCGGCTACCAGTGGAAGTGGCACTACAAGTATCTGGGCGAGGACGTGGAGTTCTTCAGCAACCTCACCACGCCGCGCGAGCAGATCAACAACCAGTCGCCCAAGGGCGAGCATTACCTGCTGGAAGTCGACGAGCCGCTGGTGATCCCAGCCGGTGCCAAGGTCCGCTTCCTGATCACCGCGGCGGACGTGATCCACTCCTGGTGGGTACCGGATCTGGCGGTGAAGAAGGACGCCATTCCCGGTTTCATCAATGAATCCTGGACCCGCGTCGAGCAGCCGGGCATCTACCGCGGCCAGTGCACCGAACTCTGCGGCAAGGACCACGGCTTCATGCCGGTGGTGGTGGAGGTCAAGTCGCAGGAGGATTACGCCAGCTGGCTCGGCGAGAAGAAGGCCGAGGCCGCCAAGCTGGCTGAACTGACCAGCAAGGAATGGACGCTGGAAGAGCTCTCCGAGCGCGGCCAGAAGGTCTACCAGACCGCCTGCGCCTCGTGCCACCAGGCCGGGGGTGAAGGCATCCCGCCGATGTTCCCGGCCCTCAAGGGCTCGGCCATCGCCACCGGCGACGTCGAGGCGCACATCGACATCGTCGTCAACGGCAAGCCGGGCACCGCCATGGCGGCGTTCGGCAAGCAGCTGTCGGAGGTCGATCTGGCTGCCGTCATCACCTACGAGCGCAACGCCTGGGGCAACAACACGGGCGACATGGTCACGCCGAAAGACGTGCTCGACTTCAAACAGGCCGAAGAAGCCACCCAGTAAGAGGATCAGGTGATGAGTGCAGTGATCGACGACCATGGTCATGTCGGGCATGACCACCACCACGGCCCGGCGAAGGGGCTCTCGCGCTGGCTGCTGACCACCAATCACAAGGACATCGGCTCGATGTACCTGTGGTTCAGCTTCTGCGCCTTCCTGCTCGGCGGATCGATGGCCATGGTGATCCGCGCCGAGCTGTTCCAGCCGGGTCTGCAGATCGTGCAGCCGGAATTCTTCAACCAGATGACCACCATGCACGGCCTGATCATGGTGTTCGGCGCGGTGATGCCGGCCTTCGTCGGCCTGGCCAACTGGATGATCCCGCTGATGATCGGCGCACCGGACATGGCGCTGCCGCGGATGAACAACTTCAGTTTCTGGCTGCTGCCGGCGGCCTTCGGCCTGCTGGTTTCGACCCTGTTCATGGAAGGCGGCGGGCCGAACTTCGGCTGGACCTTCTATGCGCCGCTGTCGACGACCTACGCGCCGGAGTCGGTGACCTTCTTCATCTTCGCCATCCACCTGATGGGCATCAGCTCGATCATGGGTGCGATCAACGTGATCGCCACCATCCTCAACCTCCGCGCGCCAGGCATGACGCTGATGAAGATGCCGCTGTTCGTCTGGACCTGGCTGATCACCGCCTTCCTCCTGATCGCGGTGATGCCGGTGCTGGCGGGCGTGGTGACCATGATGCTGATGGACATCCACTTCGGCACCAGCTTCTTCAGCGCAGCCGGTGGCGGCGACCCGGTGCTGTTCCAGCACGTGTTCTGGTTCTTCGGCCATCCCGAGGTGTACATCATGATCCTGCCGGCCTTTGGCGCGGTCAGCTCGATCATCCCGGCGTTCAGCCGCAAGCCGCTGTTCGGCTACACCTCGATGGTTTACGCCACCGGCGCGATCGCCTTCCTCTCCTTCATCGTCTGGGCGCACCACATGTTCACCGTCGGCATCCCGCTGACCGGCGAGCTGTTCTTCATGTACGCCACCATGCTGATCGCCGTACCCACCGGGGTGAAGGTGTTCAACTGGGTGTCGACGATGTGGCGCGGCTCGCTGACCTTCGAGGCGCCGATGCTGTTCGCCGTGGCCTTCGTCATCCTCTTCACCATCGGCGGCTTCTCCGGGCTGATGCTGGCCATCGCCCCGGCGGACTTCCAGTACCACGACACCTACTTCGTGGTGGCGCACTTCCACTACGTGCTGGTGCCGGGGGCGATTTTCGGCATCTTCGCCTCGGCCTACTACTGGCTGCCGAAGTGGACCGGGCACATGTATGACGAGACCCTGGCCAAGCTGCATTTCTGGATGAGCTTCATCGGCATGAACCTGGCGTTCTTCCCGATGCACTTCGTTGGCCTGGCCGGCATGCCGCGACGCATCCCCGACTACAACATGATGTTCGCCAACTTCAACATGGTCTCCAGCGTCGGCGCCTTCATGTTCGGCGCCACCCAGCTGCTGTTCCTGTTCATCGTCATCAAGTGCATCCGCGGCGGCGCACCCGCACCGGCCAAGCCATGGGACGGCGCAGAGGGACTGGAATGGAGCGTGCCCTCGCCGGCGCCTTACCACACCTTCCAGGTGCCGCCGGACATGAGCGATGTGCACGAGCACCGCAAGGGCACCGGCGGGGAGCTGACGCCGTGAGCATGCATCGGGGTGTGACCGGAGGTTGCCGGGCCGCCCGCAACCCTCGATCGGGGAGGCTGCCATGAACGAGGCCCTGTCCACTCGGCGGCTGGTCCGCCGCCTGGTGTTCGTCGTGATCGCCATGTTCGGCTTCGGCTTCCTGCTGGTGCCGATCTATGACGTGATGTGCCAGGCCTTCGGCATCAACGGCAAGACGGCTGGCGCCTACACAGGCGTGCAGAGCGCCGACGAGGCGCGTGCGGTGCGGGTGCAGTTCCTTGCCACCAACGCCGCCGGCATGCAGTGGCAGTTCGGCCCGCAGGCCGACCAGATCAGCGTGCACCCCGGCGCCACCCAGGAGATCCGCTTCGTCGCCTACAACCCCACCGACAAGCCGATGACCGCCCAGGCGATTCCCAGCGTCTCGCCGTCACGGGCGGCCGCCTACTTCCACAAGACCGAGTGCTTCTGCTTCACCCAGCAGGTGCTGCAGCCGGGCGAGCGCATCGAGATGCCGGTGCGCTTCATCGTCGATCGCGACCTGCCCGCCGACGTGCATCACCTGACCCTCGCCTACACGCTGTTCGACATCACGTCCCGCCAGCCGCCGGTGGCCGTCAACGCCGCATCGGCCCCGGCCAAGGAGAGTCTGCAATGAGCCAACAGACCACCCACGAGCAGTACTACGTTCCCGATCAGAGCAAATGGCCGATCATTGCCACCATCGCCCTGCTGGTCACCTTCTATGGCCTGGGCAGCTGGTTCAACGACCTCAAGGCCGCCCGTGATTCGTCCAACGGGCCGCTGATCTTCTTCGTCGGCGCGCTGCTGATCGCCTACATGATGTTCGGCTGGTTCGGCGCCGTGGTGAAGGAAAGCCGCGCGGGGCTGTACAGCGCACAGATGGATCGCTCGTTCCGCTGGGGCATGAGCTGGTTCATCTTCTCGGAGGTGATGTTCTTCCTCGCCTTCTTCGGCGCGCTCTTCTACATCCGCTACTGGACCGGCCCCTGGCTCGCCGGCGAGGGCGACAAGGGCATCAGCAACATGCTCTGGCCCGGCTTCGAGTACAGCTGGCCGCTGCTGAACAACCCCGACCCGAAGCTCTACCCGGCGCCGGAGGGCACCATCAGCGCCTGGGGCCTGCCGCTGATCAACACCATCCTGCTGGTCAGCTCCAGCTTCACCCTGACCTGGGCGCACCATGCGCTGCGCAAGAACAACCGCCAGCACCTGAAGATCGGCCTGGGCCTGACCGTGCTGCTCGGCGTGGCATTCCTGATCCTGCAGATCGAGGAGTATGTGCACGCCTACACCGAACTCGGGCTGACGCTGGGCTCGGGCATCTATGGCGCGACCTTCTTCATGCTCACCGGCTTTCACGGCGCCCACGTGACCATGGGCGCGATCATCCTCACGGTGATGCTGGTGCGCATCCTGCGCGGGCACTTCAGCCCGGAGCAGCACTTCGGTTTCGAGGCGGCGGCCTGGTACTGGCACTTCGTCGACGTGGTGTGGATCGCGCTGTTCGTGTTCGTCTACGTGATCTAGGGAGCTCTCAGAAACCGAAGGCGGGGCGTAGCTGCCCCGTATAGAAACCCCAGCCGATCAGCGCGACGGTCAGCGCGCTGAGGGTGACGCGGATGAACAGGGCCGTGATCACGCGGGAGGTACGCCCCTCATCCCTGACCAGGAAGAACAACCCACTGAACAGACTGACCAGCGTGGCCACTAACAACAGAACGATCGCCGCCTTGAGCATGAGCGATTCCACGACAGGGGTATTGGGGGTGGAGTATAGCCAGCCGTATCGACGCATCAGGGTGCCGGCCATGAGCGGCTTCAGGCCGGGGCTGCTGCCGACCCTGCTGGTACTGGCCATGCTGCCGGTACTGGTGTGGCTGGGTTTCTGGCAGCTGGAACGCGGTGAGCACAAGCGCGAGCTGCTGGAGCGCCAGCAAGCCCGTCAGCAGGCCGCACCGCTGGCGCCACACGAGATCGAACAGCTGAACGATCCGGCCTTCGCCCGGGTGTTCCTGCAGGGTCGCTTCGATGCCGAGCACAGCTTCCTGCTCGACAGCCGCACCCGCGACGGCCAGGTCGGCGTCGAACTGCTGCAACCCTTCCATGACGAACTCAGCGGCCGCTGGGTGATGGTCAACCGGGGCTGGATTCCCTGGCCGGACCGCCGCGTGCCGCCGGCCTTCGACACGCCGACGCAGCCGTTGAAGCTCGCCGCCTGGGTCTACGTTCCGCCGGGCAAGCCGTTCGTATTCAGCCATCGAGCGGCCGAGGGCTGGCCGCGGTTGATCAACCATGTGGACATCGAGGCGATGTGGCAGCAGGCGGGGCGCGAGGGGGTGATCCACGAGCTGCGCCTGGAGCCGGGTCCGAGCGCCTATCGTGCCGACTGGGCGATCACCAGCATGAGCCCGTCGCAGCACCTGGGTTACGCCGTGCAGTGGTTCGCCCTCGCAGCGGCACTGCTGGCGCTGTTCATCTATTTCGGTGTGCATCAGGCACGGGGGAAGCGCAGTGAGCACGATGAATCCAACCCTCTCCAGCGGTGAAGGGAAACGCGGCCGCGGTCGGCTGCAACTGCTGCTGATCATCGGCGTGGTGCTCGGCCCGATGCTGCTGGCTTCGGCCATGTACCGTTTCGGCTTCTGGGTGCCGGAAAGCCGCAGCTATGACGGCGTGCTGATCGCCAACGGCCAGGACCGTGCGGCCATCGGCGTCAGCGCTACAGCGCCCGAGCGGCGCTGGGAGCTGCTGGTCACCGCGCCGCAGGGTTGCGAGGCCCAATGCCAGCAACTGGTCTACCTGGCCCGCCAGATCAATATCGGCCTGGCCCGCGAAGCGGCCCGCGCCGGCCATGCACTGGCCAGCGCGACGGCGCTGGACGAAGCCTACGAACAGCGCCTGCGTCGCGAATACCCGCAGCTGCAACGCCATACGCTGGACGCCGCCGTCTATGCCCGCAACCCCGAGGCACCCGCCACCCCCCAACTGTGGATCGTCGACCCCCACGGCAATCTGGTGCTGCGCTACGACGTCGGCGCCGACGGCAAGGCGATTCTCGACGACCTGAAATACCTGCTGAAGATCTCGCAGATCGGCTGAGGCACTGCGCCGCTGCGCTGCGGTCCCAAACAGGCCGCCCCAAGGAGAACCCGATGGCCAGACCCGGATACCGCCTCGCCCTGATCGCCACCGCGCTGGCCGTGGTGGTCGTGCTGCTCGGTGCCTACACGCGGCTGACCCACGCCGGCCTCGGCTGCCCGGACTGGCCCGGCTGCTACGGTTTCCTTGCCGTGCCCATGAGCGAACACAAGCAGAACCTTGCCGCGCTGCGCTTTCCCGATGCACCGCTGGAGGTGCGCAAGGGCTGGAACGAGATGGTTCATCGCTATTTCGCCGGCGCCCTCGGGCTGGTGATCCTCGCCCTTGCCGTACAGGCGATACGCCGTCGCGGCCAACCTGGGCAACCGCTGAAGTTGCCGCTGCTGCTGCTCGCGGTGGTCATCGCCCAGGCGATCTTCGGCATGTGGACGGTGACCCTGCAGCTCTGGCCGCAGGTAGTCACCGCGCACCTGCTCGGGGGGTTCACCACGCTCAGCCTGCTGTTTCTGCTGTGCCTGCGGCTGTCCGGCGCGCTTGCTCCCTTGCCGGCCGTGGACGGTCGTCTGCGTAGATTCGCCGGCATCGCCCTGCTCGCGGTGGTGGCGCAGATCACCCTGGGCGGTTGGGTCAGCAGCAACTATGCGGCGGTGGCCTGCACCGATTTCCCCACCTGCCACGGCGAATGGTGGCCGCGGATGGACTTCGCCAACGCCTTCAACCTGACCCACCACGACATCGGCCCCAACTACCTCGGCGGTCTGCTCTACGGCGAGGCGCGCACGGCGATCCACGTCAGCCACCGCATCGGTGCGCTGCTGGTGACGCTGGTGTTGCTGCTGCTCGCCGCCATGCTCATGCGCCGCGGCCTCAGCCGGCTGGCCGGGCTGCTCATCGCCGCGCTGGCGCTGCAGGTCGGCCTGGGTATCAGCAACGTGGTGTTCAACCTGCCGCTGGCGGTGGCCGTCGCGCACAACGGCGGCGGTGCCGCGCTGCTGCTGGTGCTGGTACTGGTCAATTACCGGCTGCGCCAGCCTGCACATGCCACCCGGCAAACCGAGCCTGCATCGATTTCGAACACGACGGGGCAGCTCGATCTGCCCCGCGCATGACCACAAGGAGAACCCCAATGGCGACTCTACTCAGCGAACGCGGCGCCCAGGCCAGCTGGCGCGACTACCTGGAGCTGACCAAGCCGAAGGTGGTGCTGCTGATGCTCATCACCTCGCTGGTGGGCATGTTCCTCGCCACCCGCGCCGGTGTGCCCTGGACGGTGCTGCTGTTCGGCAACCTCGGCATCGCCCTGTGCGCCGGCGGCGCGGCGGCGGTGAACCATGTGGTGGACCGGCAGATCGATTCGGTGATGGCCCGCACCCACAAGCGGCCACTGGTCGAAGGCCGGGTCTCGCCGGCGGCGGCACTGACCTTCGCCTTCGTCCTCGGCGTCAGCGGGCTGGCCCTGCTGCTGACCTTCACCAACGCCCTCGCCGCCTGGCTGACGCTGGCCTCGCTGATCGGTTACGCGGTGATCTATACCGGCTTTCTCAAGCGCGCCACACCGCAGAACATCGTCATCGGCGGCCTGGCCGGCGCCGCGCCGCCCCTGCTCGGCTGGGTCGCGGTAACCGGCCAGGTCACCGCCGAGCCGCTGCTCTTGGTGCTGATCATCTTCGCCTGGACGCCGCCGCACTTCTGGGCCCTGGCGATCCACCGCAAGGACGAGTACGCCAAGGTCAACGTGCCGATGCTGCCGGTGACCCATGGCGTGCACTACACCAAGGTGCACATCCTGCTCTACACCGCCATGCTGCTGGCGGTCAGCTTCATGCCCTTCGCCATTCACATGAGCGGCCCGCTATACCTGGCCGCCGCGGTGCTGCTGGGCGCGCGCTTCCTCTACTGGACCATCGCGCTGTACCGCGACAGCCGGCCACATGCGGCAATCAAGACGTTCAAATTCAGCATCTGGTACCTGTTCGCGCTGTTCATCGCGCTGCTGGTTGATCATTATCTGCTACTCGATTTCTAGTGGCCTGTGCGGTGAGCGGGTTGAGGCAAGTTCGGATGAACATGGCTCCGAGACAAGGCGCTGCGACGAGTCATAGCGAGCTATGGCAAGGAGCAGCAACGCAGTGTCGGGGCCATGGGCGCCGAAATTGACCAACTGAGCTCACCAAACAGGCCACCCAGTCGCCCAAAGGACGTTCATGACCCGCATCCAGAAAACCGTCTTCATTCTCGTGGCGCTGATCGCGCTGGTCGTCGGGCTGACGGTTTCCAAGGTGCTCAACAGCCAGCGCCAGCTCGATCCCACCCAGCTGCTGGACGCCGGCATCGTCCTGCTGCCGCAGAGCCGCCCGGTGCCGGCGCTGAGCCTGACGGATCAGGACGGCGAAGCGGTGCAGCTGGACGCGTTGAAGGGGCAATGGACGCTGCTGTTCTTCGGCTACACCTTCTGCCCGGACATCTGCCCCACCACGCTGGCCGAGCTGCGCCAGCTCAACGGCATGCTGCCGGAGACGGTGCGCGGCCAGTTGCGCACCATACTGGTCAGTGTCGATCCGGACCGCGACACGCCCGCGCAGCTCAAGGAATACCTCGGCTATTTCAACGCCGGCTTCCAGGGCCTGACCGGCCCGCTGGACGATATCCAGACCCTGGCCAACGGCGTCGGCATTCCCTTCATTCCGGGGGATACCAGCAAGGAGAACTACACCGTCGACCACAGCGGCAACCTGGTCCTGATCGGCCCGGACGGCCGCCAGCGCGGCTTTATCCGTTCGCCCTTGCGGGTGCAGAAACTGGCCGAGCAGTTGCCTGAGCTGGTCAACCGGGCGGAGTGAGAAACACGAGCCTGTTGGCCATCATGGCTCACCGACCGGATTTGCCGACGCTGCATTCCCCCTGCGTGGTTCACGCAGCGACGCGCTGATGCGTGCGCGTCGCTTGCGCCACCAGATCACCACCCCGGTCACCGACAGCACCGCGATCGCCACGCCTAGCACGGCGATCAGGATGCGACCCGGCAAGCCGAGAATGCGCCCGCCGTGGATCGCCGGTTGCAGCAGGTGGAACTGCTGCCCCAGCGTGCCCTGGCCAGGAATCTCCTGGCCGAGCAGGCGCCCGTCGGTGCCGTGGAAGAACAGCCAGGCATTGCCCTGATTGCTGTCGTGCTCGCCGAAACCGGCGCCATAGAAGTTGTACTCGAAGCTGTAGTACAGCTCGGTGATCGCCTCGGTCAGGCCGAGCTCGGCAGCGTGCTGCATGGCGTAGTCGTACGCCTGGTGGAAGTCGTAGGCGGTAGTGCCCAACTGCTCGGCCGGCATCCGCCCGCGGGCCTCGTAGACGCTCGGCTCTACGGGCGAGAACAGTGAGACCACCGGCTTGAACACCTGCTCCGGCAGGTTCATCGCCACGCTGCTGACCGCCACTGGCGTGAGCAGCAGCCACAGCCACAGGCCGCCGGCGCGGTGCACGTCGTGGTTCATCCGCTGGCGCTTGATCTTCCAGGCCGTCCACCACTTGGAAAAGAACGGCCGGCCGCGAGGGAAGGTCAGCACCAGCGAGACGAAGCAATCGATTACCCAGGCGATCGCCACGATGCCCATCAACCACAGCCCCCAGTTGCCCGGCAGCGACAGGTTGTAATGGAACTCGAGAATGAAGGGCACGAAGTTCTTGCGCGAGAAGCAGCACTCGCCCCAATAGCGCGTCCCCACCGGCTCGCCAGTCACCGCATCGAGGTAATGCACCACGGGTCGTTCGTCATAGGGCTTGCCGGTCGCCGGATCGTCGCGCGGCACCAGCGCCATCAGCGCGGCGTGGCCGGGTTCGCTGGGAAACTCCATGTACCAGACCTGCATGCGCGGGTTGGCCTGCTCGACACGCTCCACCAGCGTCCCCGGCGACAGCACCGGCCCCTCACTGGTGGTGTGGTAGAACTCCGGGTTGAGCCATTCATCCAGCTCGTGATGGAAGGCCAGGATGCTGCCGGTAATGCCGGCGAGAAACAGGAAGATCGCCGTGGCCAGGCCGATGTAGCGGTGCAGGAGCACAAGAATCGAACGCATCGTCGGTTGTCCGTCTTTCAGAAAGCACAAAGCCGCCGGCCTTTGGGGACCGGCGGCGGCTCAGCGTTATCAGAAGTCGTAGGTCACGGTAGCCATGACATTGCGCGACTCGCCGTAATAGCACTGGCTCAGGCTGTTGCACGCAGCGACGTATTTTTCGTCGGTGAGGTTGTTCAGGTTCAGGCGCACGCCAACCCCCTGCAGCCCCACGCGGGACAGGTCGTAGCCGAGCATCGCGTCATACAGGGTGTAGGACGGGATGCGCAGGGTGTTCTCCGCGTCCGCCCAGCTCTTGCCGAAGTAGCGCGCCCCACCGCCCACCTGAAGACCGGCCAGCGGCCCCTGATCGAAGGTGTAGTCGGTCCACAGCGAAGCCATGTTGCGCGCCACCGCATTCGGCGTGTTGCCGCGGTTGTTGACGCCAGCAGCGCCGGTGAAGTCCTTGGAGTATTCGACGTCCATGTAGGTGTAGCTGGCGATCAGGTTGACCTGCTCGATGGGCCGCAGGCGCGCTTCGACTTCCACGCCCTTCGAGGTGAGCTCACCCACTGCGCGGTAGAAGTTCTCGTTGGAGTCCTTGTTCGCCAGGTTGGACTGCTTCAGGTCGAAATAGGAGATGGTGTAGAGATCATCGGTACCCAGCGGCTGGTACTTCAGACCAACCTCGTACTGCTCACCCTCGGTAGGTTCGAGCAAGGTGATGTCGAAGCCGCCGCTGCCGTTGGCGTTGTAGGCTGCAGTGGCATTGGGGTTGAACGACTCGGAATAGCTGGCGTAGGGCGACAGGCCGTTGTCGAAGGCATAGAGCACGCCGACGCGACCGGTGAACTGCTCCAGCTTGGCGCTATCGGACTGATCGCCGTAAGTTGCATCGTTGGTGTGATCGAAGGACACATCCACCCAGTCCTGGCGCACGCCCAACGAGAAGCGCCAGTTGTCGAGGCTGATCAGGTCCTGCACATAGAGGCCGGTCTGCTCCAGCTTGCGCGTTTCGTCGTATTGGTAATAGAACACCGGGCTGCCAGCGCTAACGGCACCCGTGTAGGGATTGATCGATGGCAAACCGGCGGCCGCGTCGTAATTGACCCTCGCCTTGCGCCGCTGGTAGTCGAGGCCGGTGACCAGGGTGTGGCTGAGTGCGCCGGTATCGAAGAGAAACTGCAGCTGGTTGTCGATGGTCCAGGCGTGCAGCGCTTCGTCGGCCCCGGTGTAGTAGCGCACCAGCTCATCGGAACCCGGGGCCACATAGCCGTACTGATACACCTGCCCCGAGTCCACGGTGGAGTCCAGGTACTGGAAGTTTTGCCGCGCTGACACGACATCGTTGAAACGATGCTCGAGCTGATAGCCGATCATCTGCTGGTCGCGCTCGAACTTCTCGTAATCCCTGTCACCCTCGAAGAAGCTGCGCGAGATGCGCTGACCGTTGTGCGACGTCACCGTGCCGTCGGCCGGCAACCCACCGTGGTAGCCGCTTTCCGGATCGCGTTGCAGCATCGCCAGCAGGGTCAGGCGGGTGTCGTCGGTGAAGTCGATGCTCACCGAGGGCATCACCGCATAGCGCTGCTCCTCGATGCCATCGACCTGGTTGTCGGCATCCTTGGCCACGCCCACCAGGCGATAGGCGATGCGCTCGTCGTCCAGCGGGCCGGTGAAGTCGAACGCAGCCTGCTTGTAATCGTGGCTGCCGTAGGAGAACTGCAGCTGGCGGCTGGCTTCCTTCTGCGGCTTCTTGCTGGTCATCGCCACCAGGCCACCCGGCAGGCTACGGCCATAGAGCACCGAGGACGGTCCCTTGAGAATGTCGATGCGCTCGATGAAGTACGGATCGACCTGCAGAGTGCTGTAGGTGCCGCTGTCGCCCAGCAGCTTCTGGCCGTCGAGGTAAAGGTTGTCCACCGAGCCGTCGGTGATGCCGCGCATGGCGACATAGTCGTAGCGGGTGGTGGCGCCATAGGGCGTGCTCATCAGGCCCGGCGTGTAGCGCACCGCCTGAGCGATGGAGCGCGAGCCCTGATCCTCGATCTGCTGGCGGGTGACCACCGAGACGGTTTGCGAGGTCTCTACCAGCGGCATGCTTGTCTTGGTCGCCACGCTGCTATGCGTCGCGTTGTAGCCTTCCATCGAACCCAGCGCATTGCCCAGAGCGAAGCCTTCGACGGTCATCGATTGCAGCTCGACGGCATCGCTCTGTGCCGTACGGCGGCTCAGCGAGTAGTTGCCCTGGCCGTCGCGCACGGCTTGCAGGCCGCTGCCCTGCAGCAGTGCGGCAAACCCGTCGTCGACGCCGTACTGGCCGCGCAGCCCGTTCGTTTCCAGGCCTTGCAGCAAGCTGCCGTCCACCGATAGCAGCACCCCGGCCTCGCCGGCGAAGCGGCTCAGTGCGCTGGACAGCGGGCCAGCGGGGATGTCGTAGCTGCGCACCGCCTGCTGGGTCGTCGACTGGGCGTTGGCCAGGCCGGGAGCGATGCTCAGGGGCAGGCACAGCAGCGCGGCGCGGATACCCAGCGCCAGGGCACGGGAACGGTCGGGAAGGAAGGGCAAGGCGGTCGAGCGCATGGGAAGTCCTGTTCGAATGACGGGTTTCGTCCTATGCCCGGCGAGAATCCGGAAAGGGAACTGCAGATGCGAATATTTTTTATTCGCGTAAGCGTTGGCTCAGACACCTGCCTGCTTGGGCAACGGTTCCAGGCTGACCCACCAGGCCATGCGCCGCTCGATGCGCACAGGCAACGTAGCGGCAAGGGCTTGCAGTACACGGTCGGTATCGGCCAGCGGGAACGCCCCGACCACACGCAGATCGGCGATCCGTGGATCGCAACCGAGGTAGCCGTGGCGATAGCGCGACAGTTCGGCGAGGAAGTCCTCGAGACGCTGGTTGTCGGCCAGCAGCACCCCGGTCGCCCAAGCCTGGTGCTCGGCGCGCGCAGCAGCCAGCGGCCCGACATGGCGACGGTCGAACGCAGCCTGCTGGCCGGCAGGCACGCTGGTCACGCCGAAACCCTCGAGTTGAATGTCCACGACGCCAGCGAACACGCTGAGACGCGTGCGCCCTTCTTCCTGGCGCAGCGAAAAGCGCGCGGCTTGCTCGCTGCGCACATGCCCCTCGCGACTGCTCAACACCAACGGTCGTCCGCGCCGGCTGGCGGGCGCGTCGATCAGCAGTTCGCCATGCTGCAGCGCCAGCCTCCGCTCCTTCGCGTCGAAGCGGACATCCAGCGCCGAGTCGGTGTTCAGCCATAACCGGGTGCCATCGGCCAGGCGCAGATCACGAACCTCACCGACGGCGGTGCGCTCATCGGCCGCCCACCGCCGCCAGGGCAGCGCACCGCCGGCGACGGTCAGGACTGCGCCACCGCAGAGCACCGAGAGCACCTTCAACGCCTGCCGCCGGGTCGACTGCCGTTGCTGCAGCATGGCCCCGGCGGCTCGGCCGATGGCATCACTGGTCAGCGGCTGGAACTGGCCGCTGATGCGCTCGACCTTCGCCCACGCCTGGGCGTGTTCCGGCTGCTCCAGCCATGCCGCCCACGCGCGGCGCTCGCTGGCGCTGACCGAGCCGGACTGCAGCAGGGCGAACCATTCGGCAGCCTGCTGCAACACGCGGTAGTCGCTGCCCATCAGTCCTCCGCTACCAGCATCAGGCAATGCAGCATGGCCTGCGCCATGTACTTCTTCACCATGCGCTCGGATACACCCAGTTCGGTGGCGATAGCCGCGTAGGTCATGCCATGCAGCTGCGACATGAGGAAAGCGCTGCGCACCCTGGTGGGCAGCTGCGTCAGCATGGCATCGATCCGCAGCAGGGTTTCGACGATCAGCGCCTGGGACTCCGGCGACGGTGTCACCGGCTCCGGTTGCAGTGCCAATGCATCCAGATAGGCCTGCTCAATCTGCCGGCGGCGCCAATGGTTGATCAACAGGCCCTTGGCGATGGTGTGCAGATAGGCCCGGGGTTCGCGGATCGCGGCCATGTCGTCGTCCTTGCTCAGCACCCGCACGAAGGTGTCCTGCGCGAGGTCGGCCGCACGCTGACTACAGCCGAGCTGACGGCGCAGCCAGCCATTCAACCAGCCGTGGTGATCAGCGTAGAACCGATGCAGCATCTGCTGCCGAAGCATACCTTCTGTTGCCATGCGGCCTCCCATGAGCGCTGCAGCGGTGAATGCTAACGCTTCTCAACAACATAAATCCACGGGTAACCGCTGCACGGCGCCATTCAGCCGTCGAAGGTGGATCAGGCTACCGTCTGGTTCAGGCTCGACTAGGCTGAAAAGCATCACCGAATCGGAGCTCGAACCATGACCTACCTGCCGCGCCTGGCCGCCCTCTCCCTCCTGTCGCTGACGCTGCTGCCGGCGCATGCGCAACCGAAGATCCTCCCCGGCCTGTGGGAATTCAGCAGTGGCGATATCCAGGTCGATGGCCAGCAGATGCCCGGTATGGACGCGATGCTGGAGCAGATGCAGAACCTGCCGGCGGACCAGCGGCGGATGATGGAAGAGATGCTCGCCGCCCAGGGAGTAAAGCTCGGCGGCAAGGGCGTGCAGATCTGCCTGAGCAAGGCCCAGGTCGAGGCGGACGAGTTGCCCTTCAAGGACGATCCGGCGTGCACTCAGGAAATCACCGAGCGTGGCGACAAGCTCTGGAAGTTCCGTTTCGAATGCCCCGACGCCCGTGGCCAGGGCGAGACACGCTTTATCAGCGACAAGGAGTTCGTCAGCACCGTGGACAGCGAATACCGCCAGGGCACTGAAACCGGCAGCTCACGGATTGAGTCCCATGCGCGCTGGATTGCCGACGATTGCGGCACGCTGAAGCCGGCACGCTGACTCGAGGTTCCACGTGAAACCCCCATGCCTGCTGGGCTGCGCTTATTGCGCCTGCCAACGGCCCTGACTGTTCTGCTCGCAGGCCGGTTGCAGAAAGCGCGCATCGCTGGCCACGCCGTAATAGTGAATGTCCTGCCGGTACGGCATGTTTGACACCTGAGCGTCGCGGCAGATGCCGAAGGCGCCGTCCGGGCATTGCTCGACGAACTCCACCTCGACCTGCTGGCCTTTCAGCTCCGGCTGGCAGAAGCCGCTGCGAAACAGCTCGTTGGGTATGTTGCCGTTGGCCTGGCAGAGCGTTACCGCCACCCGATCGTCATGGCTGCGGATGACGCAGGCTTCGGCCATGGCTTGCTGCGCAACGCCAGCGCTGCACAGCAGGGTCAGCAAGATCGGTAATCGCATGTCGGCATCCTCCGGAAAACGGCGCCGACTTTAGCACGCGGCGACGCTGCCTCTTTCAGCGGCGTCGCAAAATGCGCACCATAGCCGCCATGCTCGAACAGATCCCCACTCATCTGGTCGGCGGCCCGCTGGGCGCCGGCAAGACCAGCCTGATCCACCAACTGCTGACGCAAAAGCCGGCCGACGAGCGCTGGGCGGTGCTGATCAACGAATTCGGCCAGATCGGCCTGGACGCTGCGCTGCTCGGTCCTGACACGGACGGCGTGACAATGGCGGAAATTCCGGGCGGCTGCCTGTGCTGTGTCAACGGTCTGCCCTTTCAGGTCGGCCTGGCGCGCCTGCTGCGCAAGGCCCGGCCGGATCGCCTGCTGATCGAACCGTCCGGGCTGGGCCATCCAGCCGAACTGCTGCGCCAGCTGCGTCAACCACCCTGGCAGCGCGTGCTGGCGGTGCAGCCCAGCGTACTGGTGCTCGATGCCGCCGCGCTGCATCGCGGTGAGGCGCTGCCCGACAGCCAGCGGCAAGCCCTGCCCGATGCCGGCCTGTTGCTGCTGAACAAGAGCGAGGGGCTCGACGATCCAAGCCGCCAGGCGCTGGTCCGCCAGCTACCGGAGCGCCCGCTGTACTGGACGACCCAGGGCCAGCTGCCAATCGATCGACTGCCAGGCATCGGTGCACGCGCCAGCGAATCCGGGCAACCGATCAGCCTGCCGAATGGGGCGCCTGCGCTGAACCAGGTCTGGCTCGATACGAGCAAGGCGATTTGCCAGGTACAGGCGACGCCAAACGCCTGGAGCATCGGCTGGCGCTGGCACCCGAGCCAGCGACTGGACCTCGACCGTATCGCGCAATGGCTGGCGCAATGGCCCTGGCAGCGCGCCAAGCTGGTGATCCACGGCGGCAACGGCTGGCAGTCGGCCAATGCCGTCGAGGGTCAGACACTGGCGTTTCGCCCCAGCGAGTGGCGGCGCGATTCCCGACTCGAACTGATCTTCAGCGAACCGCAGGATCAGCTGGAACTGGAACGCGGCCTGCAGGCCTGCCGGATCGCCGATTGAGGCGCTCAGTCGCGCGAGCGACGCCAGTCATCGAGCTGGATCACGCGGCCCGGCTCGTCGGCCGGCCGGAACGGATGAGCCGCCAGCTCGATACGGCCGACCTGTGCCCCGAACATGACGATGCTGCCGGGATGGCGCTGCTCGCCGGTGACGGTGAACTCGAAGCCATAGATCCGCGCGAGCCTGCGGCGGCCGCGGGCATCCGGCAGCAGCGTCAGCTTGCGAAAGGCGACGTTGCCATCGAGCAGCTCGACATCCAGCTTGTCGCAATGCCGACGCACCGCCTGCAGGGCACGCTCGCGAATGCCATGGGAATGCCAGAGCCAGGCGCCTGCGGCGGCCAGCAACATGAACAGGAACAGATTACCCAGCGTCAGCATGGTGCGCGCCCGTGTGGCCAGCGGGCGCCCAGCTTAGCAGGTCGCCGCCCGGCTACCCTGTGGATGCCGTCGTACATCCGTCAGCTTTCCAGCCAGACATCGCGCGCCCAGTGCCAGACCGATTCCCAGCTCTCCTCGGTCAGCTCGCCATCGTCGCCATCCCACAGGGTGACCTGCCCGTCCAGATCGACCACGTAATAGTCGCGTCCATCCTGGCAGATCGGGATGAGATCGCGCGGCACGCCGGCGTCCCAGGCGTTGGCGGCGACTTCCGGCAGATAGGTATGCGACTGCGGGTCGGTAGCGGTGACCGGCTCCAGGCGTCCATAGATGACATCGCTGACCTGCAGGAGGAATTCGCGCAGGCCGAACGGCAGGTTGATCAGCAACTGCTCCTCGATCTCCACCAGCAGATCGTCGTCCGGCAGCTCCAGCGGCACCGGAACCGGCTCGTTGAGTTCGCGCAGCTGTTCGATGACCTCTTCCATCTCCACCTCCTGTCGTAATGCCCCAGCGCCAGGCTCCGTTTATACAGCCCGCCGGATTGGCGAGCCAGTTCTGTCGGGTTAAAGTGCCTGACCGAGCAATACGCTCTGCTATTTGCGTTTCCCACTGATTCAGCGCGATCAACCGCATAGTCGCCGACATTAGGTAGCAACTTGCATTGGTGCCTGCCCGTCACCTCCGGTCCGGACGAGACCAGAACAAGGACACACACAATGAGCACTACCGAAGCCCAGGACCTGCTCGAGGCGATCGACCGATGTGCCGATGAGCCCATCCATATTCCGGGCAGCATCCAGCCGCACGGCTTCCTGCTGGTGGTCAGCGAGCCCGACTTGCGCATTCAGCAGGCCAGCGAGAACGTGCGCGACTGGCTGGACGTCGAGGCGCGTCAGCTGCTCGGGCAACCGCTGTCGGCCCTGCTGCCGATTGAGCGTATCCAGGCCGGCCTGCCGGCGCTGCAGGATGGCGATCACAACCCGTTCCACCTGAGCGACGTACAGCTCACCCTGCCGGGCGCGGGCGACCTGCTCCTGGCGCTGATGGCGCACCGGCACCAGGGCCAGCTGATCCTCGAGTTCGAGCGCGCCGGCAACTCTGGCCAGGCCTACCAGGCGCTGTATCCGTTGATGCGCACCTTCGTGTCCCGCCTGCAGGAAGCCCGCGAACTCGAAGCGCTGTGTCAGCATGCGGTCGAAGAGGTCAAGCGCATCACCGGCTTCGGGCGCGTCAAGGCGTACCGTTTCGATGCCGAAGACAACGGCCTGGTCTTGGCCGAAATCGCCGACCCCGGCTACCCGTCCTATCTGGGCCTGTGCTTCCCGGCGGCGGACATTCCGCAGCAGGCCCGGCGCCTGTACCGCGACAACCTGATTCGCGTGATCCAGGACGCCAACTACCAGCCGTCGCCCCTGGTGCCGACCCTTAACCCGACTTCCGGCACGCCACTGGACCTGAGTTTTTCCGCCTTGCGCAGCGTCTCTCCGGTGCACCTGCAGTACATGCGCAACATGGGCACGCTGGCGTCGATGTCCATTTCCATCGTCATCCGCGACCGCCTGTGGGGATTGATCTCCTGCCACGATGCCCAGCCACGGCAGGTCAGCTACCAGACCCGTACCGCCTGCGAGCTGCTCGGCCGCATCCTTGCCCTGCAGATCGAGGCCAGGGAAACCGAGACCCTGGCGCAGCGCAAGCTGCAACTGCGTCAGCAGATCGTCCACCTGCTGTCGGCCATGGCCGACCGCGACAGCGTGGTGGAGGGCTTTCGCCAGGCGCCCGAGGTGGTGCTCGGCTTCGCCAAGGCCGAAGGCGCGGCCGTGATTTCCGCTGACAACTGCGAGACCGTTGGCGATGCGCCGGACAGCGAACTGATCATGCAGCTCGCCCACTGGCTGGGCCAACGGCATGACCAGCTGGTCTTCCAGAGCGACTGCGTCAGCCGCGACATTCCGCACCTGCCCGCGCTGGCCGAGCATTGTGCCGGCGTCATGGCCATCTCCATTTCCCGGCTGCACGCCCATTATCTGATCTGGTTCCGCCGCGAGCAGGTCAAGACCGTGAACTGGGCCGGCCAGCCGGAGAAGCAGATCGATCGCATCAGCGGTGCGCTCAGCCCCCGCCACAGTTTCGAACGCTGGCAGGAGACGCTGCGCGGTTACTCGCATGCCTGGGATCAGGTCGAAATCGAAGGCGCGCTGGAGTTGCGCAACGCGGTGCTCGGCATCGTGCTGCGCAAGGCCGAGGAAATGGCCCAGCTGGCCGGCGAGCTGCGTGCCAGCAACAAGGAGCTGGAGGCCTTCTCCTACAGCGTGTCCCACGACCTGCGGGCGCCACTGCGGCATATCGCCGGCTATACCGAACTGCTCGGAGAAATGGAAAGCAGCCAGCTCAGCGAGCGCGGCATGCGCTTTCTCGACAATATCGCCGACGCCGCACGTTTCGCCGGCACACTGGTCGACAACCTGCTGAGCTTCTCGCAGATGGGCCGCGCCGCCCTGCGCCTGTCGGACGTCGACCTCGGTGCGCTGGTCGCCTCGATTCGCGAGGAGCTGGCGCCGGACTGCGAGGGGCGACAGATCGAATGGCACCTGCTGCCGATGCCGATCGTCGTCGCCGATGCCGCCTTCATTCACATGGTGCTACGCAACCTCATCGACAACGCGGTGAAGTACAGCCGGACCCGCGACGTCGCGGTCATCGAGGTCGGCGCAGAACAGCGCTCGGGCGAGGTCGTGGTCTACGTGCGGGACAACGGTGTCGGCTTCGACATGCAGTATGCCGGCAAGCTGTTCGGCGTATTCCAGCGCCTGCATCGCATGGAAGAGTTCGAGGGCACCGGCATCGGCCTGGCCAGCGTGCGGCGCATCGTCGAGCGCCACGATGGCCGCGTGTGGGCCGAGGGCCAGCTGGACAAGGGCGCCACCTTCTATTTCGCACTGCCTAAACTGACTTACACATCGTCCCTCCTGGACCGAGACAACTGATGCTGAAACCGATACTGCTGGTGGAGGACAACCCCCACGACCTGGAACTGACGCTGATCGCCCTGGAGCGCAGCCAGCTGGCCAACGACGTGGTGGTGATGCGAGACGGCGCCGAGGCGCTGAGCTATCTGCAGCGCACCGGCGCCTACGCCGACCGCGCCGATGGAAACCCGGCCGTCCTGCTGCTGGACCTGAAACTGCCGAAGGTCGACGGACTGGAAGTGCTCAAGACCGTGCGCGAGACCACCGAGCTGCGCAGTATTCCGGTGGTCATGCTGACCTCCTCGAGGGAAGAGCCCGACCTGATGAAGGCTTACGAGCTCGGGGTGAACGCTTACGTGGTCAAACCGGTCGAATTCAAGGATTTTGTCGCCGCAATCTCCGATCTCGGCATCTTCTGGGCCGTGCTCAACGAACCGCCGCCGGGCTCCCTGCGGCTCAAGCGTGCGCGCAACAAAGAAGAAAAGAACTCATAACGAAACGGTCCGCCTTGCCTGGCGGACCGTTTCGACGATCCCTGCTCCCTCGACAGGACGGATATGCCAGCGTCAAAGAACATCAGTGTCCTGTTCATCGAGGACAGCCGGCATGATGCCGAACTGGCCCAGCTGGCGCTGGAGCGCAGTGGCTACACCTTGCAGACGGAGCTGGTCTACAACCACGCCGGGGTGGTCGAAGCGTTACAGCGACGCCGCTTCGATCTGATCCTGGCGGATTTCATCCTGCCCGGTTTCTCCGGCAGCCAGGCGCTGCAGGAGGCCCGAAGGCTCGCCCCGCAGACCCCCTTCATTTTCCTTTCCGGCGTATTCGGCGAAGAGCACGCGGTAAACATGATGCGCTCCGGCGCCGTCGACTACGTGCTAAAGCAGAACCTCGGCTTTCTGCCCAAGGCTGTGGAACGGGCGTTGGGCGAGGTCAACGAGCGCCGCCGGCGTCTGCAGGCCGAACAGGCGCTGCGCGAGGTGGAAGTGCGCGCGCGCCTGGCGATCGATGCCGCGCGGCTGGGCATGTGGGACTACGAGCCGCAGAGCGGCACCCTGATCTGGGACGAACGCTGTCGCAGCATGCTCGGCCTGGATACGGAGGCGCCGGTGAGCATGGGGCTGTTCGAGCAACTCCTGCACCCCGAGGATCGCGAGCGGATTCACGACGAAGTGATCCGCGCCATCTCCGGCGAGGATGCCGGCGAGTTCTGTACCTGTTATCGCGTGGTGTTCGGCGACGGCAGCATTCGCTGGATGGAGACCCGCGGCCAGGCCTTCTTCGAGAGCGGTCAGTGCACGCGCTTCGTCGGTGTGGTCATGGACATCACCGAGCAGCAGCTGACTACCCAGAGTCTTAGACAGATCAACGAAACCCTGGGCGAGCGGGTCGAGGAGCGCACCCGCGAACGCGACCGGACCTGGGAGCTCTCCCGCGACCTGCTCGCCGTCACCGAGCTGGACATGCTGCCGGTGGCGCTCAATCCGTTCTGGGAGAACGCGCTCGGCTGGTCATACAGCGAACTGATGCAACGGCCTTTGACCCAGCTGGTGCATCCCGACGATCTGCAGGCGACGCTGGAAGAGAACGCCAATGTCGGCCGCGGCAAGGTCACCAACCGCTTCGTCAACCGCATGCGCCACCGCGACGGCAGCTACCGCTGGCTGTCGTGGTCGGCCGTGGCCGATGGCGGACGCATCTATTCGGCGGCGCGTGACATCACCAGCGAAATCGCCGCGGTGGACAAGCTGGCCGAGGCCAACCGCGAGCTGCGTGCGCAGATTCAGGAGCGCGAGCGGGTCGAAGCCACCCTGCAGCAGATGCAGCGCCTGGAAGCGGTGGGTCAGCTGACCGCCGGGGTCGCCCACGATTTCAACAACCTGCTCACCGTCATTCTCACCAGTGCCAGCTTCCTGAAGAACGATCTGGAGCAGGGTGCACCACTTGAACGCAGCCTGCGCCGATTGCAGTACATCCGCGAATCCGGCGAACGCGGCGCCACCCTCACCGGCCAGCTGCTTGCCTTCGCCCGCCGCCAGCAGCTGGCACCCACCGCCATCGACCTCAACGACACCCTGGTCAGCCTGCTCAGCCTGCTGAAGAGCACGCTCGGCGGCAGCGTCAGCATCGAGACCGATACCCAGGCGCACATCTGGCATGCGCTGGTCGACCCGACCCAGATCGAGATGATCATTCTCAACCTGGCGATCAACGCCCGCGATGCCATGGGCGACGGTGGCCGGCTGACGCTGGGTACGCGCAACGTGGTGGTCACCGAGCCGGCGCTGCGGGCTGAAGATCCGGCGCCGGGCGAGTACGTGGTGCTCTCGGTCACCGACACCGGTACCGGTATGAGCGAGGAAGTGCTGAGCAAGGCGTTCGAACCTTTCTTCACCACCAAGGAAGTCGGCAAGGGCTCCGGCCTCGGCCTGGCGCAGGTGTTCGGCTTCGCCAAGCAGTCCGGTGGCGGCGCGCGCATCGAAAGCCGTGTGGGGGTCGGCACCACCGTGAAGGTGTTCTTGCCGCGCACCGCGGCGCCGGAGCAGCCGGAACAGGCTACGGCGCTGAGTGCGGGCAGCCACGACGAGAATAGCCAGCACAGTATCCTGCTGGTGGACGATGACCACAGCGTGCGCGAGGTGACGGCGCAGATGCTGGAAAACCTCGGCTTCGCCGTCACCGAGGCGGAAAGCGGCGACCATGCGCTGCAGCTGCTCCGCGACGGAGCGGCGGTGGACCTGCTGCTGGCGGATTTCGCCATGCCGGGGATGAACGGCGGTGAACTGGCCCGCGCGGTGCGCGTTCGCCGCCCGCAGCTGCCGGTGGTTTTCGTCACCGGCTATGCCGAGCTCTGCGAGCTTGGCCTGGACGGCTATTCGATCATCCAGAAGCCGTTTCGCGAGGAACAACTGGCCAACAAGATCCACCTCGCCCTGCGCGAAGGCAGCCTGGCCGATGGCTGAATTGCGCATACGCCTGCGGCAGGCTACGGCGCCGCTGCACGATCGGGTCGACAGCGCCTTCTCGGGCTTCGATCTGCACGACCCGGACGATTACTGCCGCTTTCTGCGGGCCCACTATCGAGTGCTCTGCGCCGCAGAACGAGCCCTCGAGCAGGCTGCCATCGGCGATGTGCTGGACGACTGGCCCGCGCGGGTCCGGCGTCACGCCCTGGGCAAGGACCTCGCTCAACTCGGCTGTGCGTTGCCCTCGCCCGCACCGCTGGCAAAACCCAGCGACAACGCAGCCTGCTGGGGCATCGCCTATGTGCTCGAAGGATCGCGTCTGGGCGGCCGGGTGCTGGCGCGACGCCTGCGTGAGGCGAATCCGCAGGCTCCGACCCGCTACCTCGAACATGGCGATGTCGCCGTGCTCTGGCCAGGCTTTCTCGCCCGCCTCGAACGTGACGCCGCCCGTTGTGCCTGGGAATCGATGCTGGCGGCGGCAGAGACCACCTTCGCCCTGTTCGCCGAAGCCGCCACGCAGGAGCGGGCCTGCGAACCCGGTTAAGCAAAAAGGCCCCGCGGGGCCTTTCTACTTTCTACACACCTATCGCAGCCTGCTGGTGCCTTACTCCACGGTAACCGACTTGGCCAGGTTGCGCGGCTGGTCGACGTCGGTGCCGCGCAGCACGGCGACGTAGTACGACAGCAGCTGCAGCGGCAGGGTGTAGAGAATCGGCGCCAGCGCATCGTGGATATGCGGCATGTTCACCAGGAAGATGCCCTCGCCGTTTTCGAAACCCGCCTCGCGATCAGCGAAGACGATCAGCTCGCCGCCACGGGCGCGCACTTCCTGCAGGTTGGACTTGAGCTTCTCCAGCAGTTCGTTGTTCGGCGCCACGGTCACCACCGGCATGTCGGCGTCGACCAATGCCAGCGGGCCGTGCTTGAGCTCACCGGCCGGATAGGCCTCGGCGTGTATGTAGGAGATCTCCTTGAGCTTGAGCGCGCCTTCCATCGCCACCGGATACTGCGCGCCGCGGCCGAGGAACAGCGTGTGGTGCTTCTCGGCGAAATGCTCGGCGATCTTCTCCACCGTGGCATCCATGGCCAGCGCCTCACCCAGGCGCGTCGGCAGGCGCCGCAGCTCGTCGACCAGCTCCGCTTCGCGCGCCACGCTCAGCGTGCCGCGTACATGCCCCAGTGCCAGGGTCAGCAGCATCAGCCCGACCAGCTGAGTGGTGAAAGCCTTGGTCGAGGCGACGCCGATCTCCGGCCCGGCCTGGGTCAGCAGGGTCAGGTCCGACTCGCGCACCAGCGAGCTGATGCCAACGTTGCAGATAGCCAAGCTGGCCAGATAGCCGCCGTCTCCACTGGCCAGCTGCTTGGCATTGCGCAGGGCCGCCAGGGTGTCGGCCGTCTCGCCGGACTGGGAAATGGTGACGAACAGCGTGTCCGGCTGCACCACCACCTTGCGGTAGCGGAACTCGCTGGCGACCTCCACCTGGCAAGGGATACCGGCCAGCTCTTCCAGCCAGTAACGCGCCACCATGCCGGCGTGATAGCTGGTGCCGCAGGCAACGATCTGCACGTTGCGCACCTTGGCGAACAGCTCGCCGGCCTGCGGACCGAAGGCCTCCACCAGCACCTGGCGATCGCCCAGACGGCCTTCCAGGGTGCGCTGCACGACCTTGGGTTGCTCGTGGATTTCCTTGAGCATGAAGTGGCGATACTCGCCCTTGTCAGCCGCCTCGGCGCCTTCGTGATACTGCACGGCCTCGCGCTGCACCGGCTGGCCATTGACGTCCCAGACCTGCACGGCGTCGCGGCGAATCTCGGCGATATCGCCTTCTTCCAGATACATGAAACGGTCGGTCACCTGCCGCAACGCGAGCTGGTCGGAGGCGAGGAAGTTCTCGCCGAGGCCCAGGCCGATCACCAGCGGGCTGCCGCTGCGCGCAGCGAGCAGGCGATCCGGTTGTTTGGCGCTGATCACTGCCAGGCCATAGGCGCCGTGCAGTTCCTTGACCGCTTCCTTCAGCGCGGCGGTCAGGTCGCCCAGCGCATCGAGCTTGTGGTGCAACAGGTGGACGATGACCTCGGTGTCGGTATCGGAGAGGAACACGTACCCCAGCGCCTTCAGCCGGGCGCGCAGTGCCTCGTGGTTCTCGATGATGCCGTTGTGCACCACCGCCAGGTCGTCACCGGAGAAATGCGGATGAGCGTTGCGCTCGCAGGGCGCGCCGTGGGTCGCCCAGCGGGTGTGCGCGATACCCAGGCGACCGACCAGCTGGGTCTGCTGCTGAGCCGTTTCCAGTTCGGCCACCTTGCCGTTGCGACGCAGCCGTTCGAGCCTTCCGCTGTCGCTCAGCACGGCGACACCGGCGCTGTCATAGCCACGGTATTCCAGGCGCTTGAGGCCTTCGAGAAGAATTGCGGTGATGTTGCGTTCGGCGACAGCGCCAACGATGCCACACATACTCAGGTCTCCGGATGGGGTTCGACGGCCACGCAGATCAGTTTGACGCCGCGGGCCAGGATGCTGGTGCGCGCCTCGTCGCTGAGGCGCTCATCGGTAATCAGGGTGTGTACGCTGCTCCAGGGCAGCTCGAGATTGGGGATGCGCCGGCCGATCTTGTCGGCCTCGGCGAGCACGATGACCTCCCGCGCGACATCGGCCATGACCCGGGATAACCCTAGCAGCTCGTTGAAGGTGGTGGTGCCACGCTCCAGATCGATGCCGTCGGCCCCGATGAACAGCTGATCGAAGTCGTAGGAACGCAGTACCTGTTCGGCCACCTGGCCCTGGAAGGACTCCGAGTGCGGGTCCCAGGTGCCACCGGTCATCAGCAGTACCGGCTCATGCTCCAGTTCGCGCAGGGCATTGACCACGTTCAGCGAGTTGGTCATTACCACCAGCCCGTGCTTGTGGCCGAGTTGGGGAATCATCGCCGCGGTAGTGGTGCCGCTGTCGATGATGATCCGCGCGTGCTCGCGGATGCAGCCGACCGCGGCACGGGCGATGGCCTGCTTGTAGGGCGAGACGGGCTGCACGCTGTCGCCGATCAGCTCCTGGGGCAGTGGCACCGCACCGCCGTAGCGACGCAGCAGCAGGCCGTTCTTTTCCAGAGCGGCGAGGTCCTTGCGGATCGTGACTTCGGAAGTTTCGAAGCGCCGCGACAGCTCGTCGACACTGACCTCGCCGCGCTCGTTGAGCAGGGCGAGGATGGCATGACGGCGTTGCGGTGTGTTGCGCTTCGACATTGCTATGTTTCGATTCGAAAGATAATGGTGCGAATCAAAACATAAGGATTCGCTGCCTGCAAGCGTGGCATCGGCCGAAGCGAAAAGCGGTGCGTCCGCTCAGTTGAGCGTGAGCTTTACGCCGAAGCCGACCAGGAACAGCCCGGCGAGCTTCTCCAGCCCGCGCGCGATTCGCGGATTGGCCCGCATGCGCTCGGCGAGACGATGGGTCAGCAGGACCACCAGCAAGCCGTAAAGAAAGGTCAGCAGCATGATGGTGACCGCCATGAAGGCGAAGGTGACCAACCCCTGATGGCGCTGGGGATCGATGAACAGCGGGAAGAATGCCATGTAGAAGACGATGGCCTTGGGATTGAACAGGGTGATCACCAGCGTCTGCCAGAGGTACTGGCGCGGCCGGATGGTCAGCGTCGGTGCGGCGCCCGGCTTGGCCAGCAGCATGCGCGCACCGAGCCAGATCAGGTAGGCGGCTCCCAGCCACTGCACCAGATGGAAAGCCGTCGGATAGGCCTTGAGCAACGCGGCAACGCCGGCAACCGCAAGCCACATCAACACCTGGTCGCCGAAGATGATGCCGAAGGTGGAGGCCAGCCCGCCGCGAACGCCACCCTTGCCGGTCGAGAGGATCAGCGCGAGATTGCCCGGCCCGGGAATGGCGAGAAGGATGATGAAAGCCACCACGAAGGCGCCGTAGTCGGTCACACCGAACATTCCATTCCCCTTCTGCCGAACCACTGCGGGGCGCCGCAAGCCCCTTGCTTGGCGGCGGCGAGTCCGACAGCCGGCTCGCCGGGCCGGCCCTGTTTCACTTCTTGGTCGGCCGCTGCCAGCCGTCGATATTGCGCTGGCGCCCGCGGCCGAGCGCGAGGGTATGCGCCGGCACGTCGTCGGTGATAGTCGAGCCTGCACCGGTAGTCGCGCCGTCGCCCAGATTCAGCGGTGCCACCAGCGAGCTGTTGGAGCCGATGAAGACGTCCTCGCCCATCACCGTGCGGAACTTGTTGGCACCGTCGTAATTGCAGGTAATGGTGCCGGCGCCGATGTTGCTCCGCGCGCCGATCTCGGCGTCACCCAGATAACTCAGGTGGCCGGCCTTGGCTCCATCGCCGAGGCTCGCATTCTTCATCTCGACGAAGTTGCCCACATGCGCCTTGGCGCCCAGCAGACTGCCGGGTCGCAGCCGGGCGAAAGGCCCGCAATCGGCGCCCTCGCCCATCACGGCCCCCTCGAGATGGGAGTTGGCCTTGACGACCGCGCCACGGCGCAGGGTACTGTCCTTGATCACGCAGTTAGGGCCGATCTGCACATCGTCCTCGATAACCACCCTGCCCTCGAGCACCACGTTGACGTCGATCAGCACGTCACGGCCCACGCTGACCTCGCCACGCAGATCGAAGCGCGCCGGGTCGCGCAGCGTCACGCCCTGCGCCATCAGGCGGCGCGCGGCACGCAGCTGGTAGTGACGTTCCAGCTCGGCGAGCTGGATGCGGTCGTTGGCGCCCTGCACTTCCATGGCGTCCGCCGGCTGCTCGGTAGCCACCCGCAGGCCATCGGCAACGGCCATGGCAATCACGTCGGTCAGGTAGTACTCACCCTGAGCATTGCTGTTCGACAGACGCCCCAGCCATTCGCCGATGCGGCTGCCGGGCACGGCAAGGATGCCGGTATTGCCTTCGCGGATGGCGCGCTGGTCGGCGCTGGCATCCTTGTGCTCGACGATCGCCTGCACCTCGCCACGCCCGTCACGGACGATCCGGCCGTAGCCGGTCGGGTCGTCCAGCGTCACCGTCAGCAGTGCCAGCTGCTCGGGCCCGACCTTTTGCAGCAGACGCTGCAGGGTCTCGGCTTCGATCAGCGGCACATCGCCATAGAGAATCAGCACGCGCTCGGCCGAGAGGTGCGGCAGCGCTTGCGCCACTGCATGACCGGTGCCCAGCTGTTCGGCCTGGACGACGAAATTGAGATCATCACCGGCCAGGCGCTGACGCACCTGCTCGGCGCCGTGGCCGATCACTACCTGGATGCTGCGCGGCTGCAGCGCGCGCGCAGTGGCGATGACGTGGCCAAGCATGGATTGGCCGGCGACCGGATGCAGCACCTTGGGCAGCGCCGAACGCATGCGGGTGCCCTGTCCGGCGGCGAGAATGACGATATCGAGGGACATGAAGCGATTCCTGAACGGGATCGGTGCGACCGCGCTTCGCCCGTTGCGAGCGGTACAAGGCGTCTTTACCGACGAATGACAGAAAAAGAAAAAGGGTAGCCAAGGCTACCCTTTTACTCGTGCGCGATGAAGTCGCTAGCCGATCAGTGCCGGCCGTACTTCTTGCGCATCTGCTCGATGGTACGCAGCTGAGCTGCGGCCTCGGCCAGACGTGCGGCCGCGGAACCGTAGTCGAAATCCGCGCCCTTCTCGTGCAGGGCCTTCTCGGCAGCCTTGACGGCGGCCTGAGCAGCAGCCTCGTCGATGTCCTTGGCGCGCGTAGCGGTATCGGCGAGGACCTTCACCATGTTCGGCTGCACTTCGATGAAGCCGCCGGAGATGTAGAAGATCTCTTCCTCGCCACCCTGCTTGATCACCCGCACCGGACCGGGCTTGAGATCGGTCAGCAGCGGCGCGTGACCCGGCAGGACGCCGATGTCACCAAGGTTTCCGTGGGCGATGACCATTTCCACCAGCCCCGAGAACAGCTCTTCTTCCGCACTGACGATGTCGCAATGGACTGTCATAGCCATGTTCATGCCTCGGTAATCAGCCCGACCAGCAGCGGCCGGCCAGGCTGGATTGGCGCCCGCGAGCGGGCGCGCCAGTTACAGTTTCTTGGCCTTCTCGATGGCTTCGTCGATGCTGCCGACCATGTAGAACGCCTGTTCCGGCAGATGGTCGTAGTCGCCATTGAGGATGCCGGAGAAACCACGGATGGTTTCCTTCAGCGGAACGTACTTGCCCGGCGAACCGGTGAAGACTTCGGCCACGAAGAACGGCTGGGACAGGAAGCGCTGGATCTTACGAGCGCGGGATACCAGCTGCTTGTCCTGCTCGGACAGTTCGTCCATACCCAGGATCGCGATGATGTCCTTCAGCTCCTTGTAGCGCTGCAGCACGTACTGAACGCCGCGAGCGGTGTCGTAGTGCTCCTGGCCGATGACCAGCGGATCCAGCTGACGGGAAGTCGAGTCGAGCGGATCGACCGCCGGGTAGATACCCAGGGAAGCGATGTCACGCGACAGTACGACGGTAGCGTCGAGGTGGGCGAAGGTGGTCGCCGGGCTCGGGTCGGTCAGGTCGTCCGCGGGAACGTATACGGCCTGCACGGAGGTGATCGAACCGTTCTTGGTGGAGGTGATGCGCTCCTGCAGAACGCCCATCTCTTCGGCCAGCGTCGGCTGATAACCTACCGCCGAAGGCATACGGCCCAGCAGGGCGGATACTTCGGTACCGGCGAGGGTGTAACGGTAGATGTTGTCGACGAACAGCAGAACGTCACGACCTTCGTCACGGAACTTCTCGGCCATGGTCAGACCGGTCAGCGCAACGCGCAGACGGTTTCCTGGCGGCTCGTTCATCTGGCCGTAGACCAGGGCCACCTTGTCCAGAACGTTGGAGTCCTTCATCTCGTGATAGAAGTCGTTACCTTCACGAGTACGCTCACCCACACCGGCGAACACGGAGTAACCGCTGTGCTCCATCGCGATGTTACGGATCAGCTCCATCATGTTTACGGTCTTGCCTACACCGGCACCACCGAACAGACCGACCTTACCGCCCTTGGCGAACGGGCAGACCAGGTCGATAACCTTGATGCCGGTTTCCAGCAGCTCGTTGCCGCCAGCCTGTTCGGAATAGGACGGCGCAGCGCGGTGGATGGTCCAGCGCTCTTCTTCGCCGATCGGGCCGGCTTCGTCGATGGGGTTACCCAGGACGTCCATGATGCGACCCAGGGTCTGCTTGCCGACCGGTACGGAGATACCGGTGCCGGTGTTGACGACGTCCAGGCCACGCTTGAGGCCTTCGGTCGAACCCATGGCGATGGTACGGACAATGCCGTCGCCCAGCTGCTGCTGGACTTCCAGGGTGGTCTCGGCGCCCTGAACTTTCAGTGCGTCATAGACGTTCGGTACCAGATCGCGCGGAAATTCCACGTCGATAACGGCGCCGATGATTTGAACGATACGTCCGCTACTCATGTTTGGTTCCTCTGAATATTTGAACCGTTCTTAAACCGCGGCAGCGCCGCCGACGATTTCCGAAATTTCCTGAGTGATCGCAGCCTGACGGGCCTTGTTGTAGACCAGTTGCAGGTCGCTGATCAGCTCACCGGCGTTGTCGGTTGCGTTCTTCATGGCAATCATCCGCGCGGCCTGTTCGGCTGCGCCGTTCTCAACCACGGCCTGATAGACCTGGGACTCGATGAAACGAACCAGCAGGGCATCCAGCAGCTGCTGGGCGTCCGGCTCGTAAAGGTAGTCCCACTGACCTTTCTTCACCGGCTCGGCACTGTCGTCTGCAGCCAGGGGCAGCAGCTGATCGAGCGTCGGCTTCTGGGTCATGGTGTTGATGAACTTGTTGGATACCAGGTACAAGCGATCGATACGGCCCTCGTGGAAGCCGTCCAGCATGACCTTGACGCTGCCGATCAGATCGTTGATCGATGGCTCTTCGCCGAGGTTGCCGATCGCTGCTACGACGTTGCCGCCGAAGCTGCGGAAGAAGCTCGCGCCCTTGTTGCCGATCACGCAGAGGTCGACTTCGACCTTCTGGTCGTGCCACTCCTTCATGTTCTTGATCAGGACCTTGAACAGGTTGATGTTCAGGCCACCGCACAGACCACGATCAGTAGACACGACGATATAGCCGACACGCTTGACCGGACGCTCCACCATGAACGGGTGACGGTATTCCGGGTTGGCGTAGGCCAGATGGCCGATTACCTGCCGGATCCGCTCCGCATAAGGGCGGCTGGCAGCCATGCGCATCTGTGCCTTGCGCATCTTGCTGACCGCCACCTTTTCCATGGCGCTGGTGATCTTCTGCGTGCTTTTGATGCTCGCAATCTTGCTGCGAATCTCTTTTGCGCCTGCCATTTGACACCTATCGGGTTAGCAGGCGGGAGCCTTGCGGCTCCCGCTGCGGCTTACCAGCTCTGCGTGGCCTTGAACTTCTCGATACCAGCCTTCAGGCCAGCGTCGATTTCGTCGTTGAAGTCGCCCTTCACGTTGATCCTCGCCATCAGGTCGGCGAACTCGCGGTTGAAGAAGGCGATCAGGGCCTGCTCGAAGGCGCCAACCTTGGCCACTTCCACGTCCGCCAAATAGCCACGCTCGGCGGCATACAGGGACAGGGACATATCGGCGATGGACATCGGCGCGTACTGCTTCTGCTTCATCAGCTCGGTAACGCGCTGACCATGCTCCAGCTGCTTGCGGGTCGCTTCGTCCAGGTCGGAAGCGAACTGTGCGAATGCAGCCAGTTCACGGTACTGAGCCAGTGCGGTACGGATACCACCGGACAGCTTCTTGACGATCTTGGTCTGCGCCGCACCACCCACGCGGGATACCGAAATACCGGCGTTGACGGCCGGACGGATGCCTGCGTTGAACATGGCCGATTCCAGGAAGATCTGACCGTCGGTGATGGAGATCACGTTGGTCGGAACGAACGCGGAAACGTCGCCAGCCTGGGTTTCAATGATCGGCAGAGCGGTCAGGGAACCAGTCTTGCCAGTCACAGCACCGTTGGTGAACTTCTCGACGTACTCTTCGGAAACGCGAGAAGCGCGCTCCAGCAGACGGCTGTGGAGATAGAACACGTCGCCCGGGTAGGCTTCACGTCCCGGCGGACGGCGCAGCAGAAGGGAAATCTGGCGGTAGGCCACGGCCTGCTTGGACAGATCGTCATAGACGATCAGTGCGTCTTCGCCGCGGTCGCGGAAGTATTCGCCCATGGTGCAGCCGGCGTACGGAGCCAGGTACTGCAGCGCAGCGGACTCGGAAGCCGAAGCAGCCACCACGATGGTGTTCTGCAGGGCACCGTGCTCTTCCAGCTTGCGCACTACGTTGGCGATGGTCGACTGCTTCTGACCGATAGCCACGTAGACGCAGCGGATGCCGCTGTTCTTCTGGTTGATGATGGCGTCGATAGCCAGGGCGGTCTTACCGATCTGACGGTCACCGATGATCAGCTCACGCTGGCCACGGCCTACCGGGATCATCGCGTCGACCGACTTGTAACCGGTCTGCACCGGCTGGTCGACCGACTTACGCCAGATCACGCCAGGCGCGACTTTCTCGACCGCGTCGGTGGCCTGGGCATTGATCGGGCCCTTGCCATCGATCGGGTTGCCCAGCGCATCGACCACGCGACCCAGCAGTTCCGGACCAACAGGAACTTCGAGGATACGGCCGGTGCACTTGGCGCTCATGCCTTCGGTCAGGCCCAGGTAGTTACCCAGAACCACGGCACCTACGGAGTCTTGCTCCAGGTTCAGTGCCATGCCGAAGATACCGCCAGGGAACTCGATCATCTCGCCGTACATGACGTCGGCCAGACCGTAGATGCGTACGATACCGTCAGAAACGCTGACGACGGTGCCCTCGTTACGGGCTTGAGCAGCGACATTCGATTTCTCGATGCGCTGCTTGATGATTTCACTAATCTCGGAAGGATTCAGTTGCTGCATGCCATGACCCTCAAATCAGGATTTCAACGATTCGGCCAACTGGCTCAGTTTGCCGCGGACCGAACCGTCGACAACCACGTCACCGGCGCGAATCAACACGCCGCCGATCAGAGCAGGATTCACGACCTGCTGGAGGTTGACGGTGCGATCTAGCCGCTTCGACAGGGCGGCAGCCAAAGTTTGGAGTTGCGCGTTGCTGAGCTCGAAGGCGGTTTCAACTTCTGCCTCGAGCGTTTTCTCGGCTTGCGCCTTGATGTCCTCGTACAGCTCCCATACGGTCGGCAGGACCGACAGGCGATCGTTTTCGCCAAGGGTCTGAACGTAGTTGCGGAACGCTTCGTCGGCATCGTCACCAAGTACGCGTACCAGCGCCTGGACCTTGCTCTCGCTGGTCAGACGGGGATCGTTCAGCAACGCTGCGACTTCTGGGACTTCAACAGCGACGGCGGCCAGGTTCAGCATTTTCGACCAGGAATCGGTCTGTCCTGCGGCGCTGGCAAACTCGAAAGCGGCTTTCGCGTAAGGCCGAGCAAGCGTCTGGGTATTGATCATCGCTTGCCTCGCTTAGAGTTGGGAGGCCAGTTTTTCGACCAGTTCGTTGTGTACCTTGGCGTCCACCTGGGACTCCAGGATCTTCTCTGCACCGGCGACGGCAAGAGCCGCTACCTGGCTGCGCAGTTGGTCCCTGGCACGGTTCACTTCCTGTTCGATCTCGGCGCGGGCGCCGGCGACCAGTCGCTCGCCTTCCACACGTGCCTGCTGCTTGGCTTCCTCGATGATCGCGTTGGCGTGCTTGTTCGCCTGCTCGATGATCTGGGCTGCCTGCTCCTTGGTCTCGCGGAGGGTGTGGGACACCTTGTCCTGAGCCAGTTTCAGGTCCTGCTGCGCACGGCCTGCCGCATCCAGTCCTTCGGCGATCTTCTTCTGGCGCGCTGCCATGGCTGCCGTGATTGGCGGCCAGACGAGCTTCATACAGAACCAGACGAAGATAGCGAAGGCGAGCGTTTGACCGAACAGCGTCAAGTTAATGTTCACAGCGATTTACCTCGTGCTATCTCGTTCAACGCGGGAGTCAATCCACGGCGACGGGGCTCGCCCGGCGAACCCCATCTCAAACCGGAAAGTGATTAACCGGCGACAACGAAGATGAGGTACATCGCGATACCAACGCCGATCATCGGTACGGCGTCGAGCAGACCGGCCATCAGGAAGGTCTTGGTTTGCAGCTGAGGAGCCAGCTCGGGCTGACGAGCAGTGGATTCCAGCAGTTTGCCACCCAGCAGGGCGAAGCCGATGCCGGTACCCAGGGCACCCAGACCGATCATGATAGAGGCGGCGATGTAGACGAGTTCCATGTAAAGCTCCTGAAGCTAAGGGGGGTTAAGGTTTTGGGTAAAACGAAACGGTTGTAACGGTTCAGCTGTTACGGCGTGAGCTCGGCGTGCCCATGGTCTTCATGGGCAGAACTCAGGTACACCACGGTCAGAACCATGAAAATGAACGCCTGAAGCGGGATCACCAGGATGTGGAAGATCGCCCAGGGCACATTCAGGGTCCACTGCACGTAGAACGGCAGCAGCGCGATGAGGATGAACACCACCTCACCGGCGTACATGTTGCCGAACAGACGCAGCGCGAGGCTGAGCGGCTTGGTCAGCAAACCGAGGATTTCCAGGAACAGGTTGAACGGCACCAGCGACCAGTGGTTGAACGGGGTGAACGCCAGTTCTTTGGTGAAACCGCCGAAGCCCTTGACCTTGAAGCTGTAGAACAGGATCAGGATGAACACGCCGAGCGACAGACCGAAGGTACCATTCGGGTCGGCGGTCGGGACGATCTTGAACGCCGGCAGGCCCAGCAGATGAGCGATGCCCGGAATGTAGTCCACTGGAATCCACTTCAGGCTGTTCATCAGGAACACCCAGACGAAGATGGTCAGTGCCAGCGGAGCGATCAGCGGGTTGCGCCCGTGGAAGGTGTCCTTGACCACGCCTTCGACGAACTCGACGCACATTTCGACCAGATTCTGCAGCTTGCCCGGTACGCCGGCAGTGGCGGCCTTGGCAGCGCTGCGGAACAACAGGATGAAGATGGCGCCCATCAGCAGCGACCAGCCGAGGGTATCCAGGTGGACGGCCATGAAGCCCATGTCGCGCGCTTCGGCGCCGGTCTGGGCGATGGTCCAGGTGGCCTGATCGAGAATGGAGCCATCAGCACGCTCGTAACCCGCTGGCAGCTTGCCGTAGGTGAGGTTTTGCAGGTGATGCTGGATATATTCAGCGGGGGTACTCGCCATAAACGCCTCAATGCTCAATGCTTCGGATTGTTTTTCATCAGCAGGAGCGCGCTTGCTCCAACACCCAGCACCAGCAGATAGCCGGCAAACAAGGCGATCGGTTCCAGCGGTTTCACTCCCACGAACACCAACGCAAACAGCGCTGCTGCCAGAATCTGTTTACCCATCTCGCCAGACCAGAAGGACTGGATGATTGCCCGGGTCGAACGTGCGCCAAAGTAACGAAAGGCCTTGTACGCGAAATACACGTTCGCCGACAGTGCAATCAGACCGCCGCAAAGCGCGGAGTAGCCGGCGACCATACCAAATACCAGGCCACATGACACAGCGGTCACTACCACGACCATCGCCTGCATCAGCAATACGCGGAAAGCCGGGAGGCGATGGAAGGGTGTCTTGTTGCGTATGTTCACCTGAATTCCATCACTGCAGCGGGCCGCGTAAATAATTGTCCGCAGTCAAAAAAGCGCGGCGAGTATAGGAGCAGGCCAGCCGGGGTTCAACTCTCCGGTAGTATTTTCCGACCGGCACTACAAACATTTTGTATCAACGAATGTGCGCCAGAACGCCCTGCAATTCATCCAGGGAACTGTAGCGAATCACCAGCTGGCCTTTGCCCTTCTGCCCATGCTTGATCTGCACCGGCGAGCCCAGGCGTTCCGCCAGACGCTGTTCCAGACGGCTGATATCGGGATCGACCTTGACCTCGGCCTT
This sequence comes from Stutzerimonas sp. LR2, assembly GCF_055755175.1. Taxonomy (NCBI): domain Bacteria; kingdom Pseudomonadati; phylum Pseudomonadota; class Gammaproteobacteria; order Pseudomonadales; family Pseudomonadaceae; genus Stutzerimonas; species Stutzerimonas sp. LR2. The sequence goes on along the minus strand of NZ_JBVTRR010000001.1, from coordinate 743,516 downwards.
CGGCTTTTCCTTGCTGCTCAGCCACTGGCGTACCAGGGCTTCGGTCTGGCGGACCGTCAGCCCACGTGCGACAACATGCCGCGCGCCCTCGACCTGCTGGTCAGCCGGCAAACCAAGCAAGGCGCGGGCGTGCCCCATTTCCAGATCGCCATGGGACAACAGCGTCTTGATTTCCTCGGGTAGGGCGATCAGGCGCAGCAGGTTGCTCACCGAGACCCGCGACTTGCCGACGGCATCGGCCACCTGCTGTTGAGTGAGCTGGAATTCCTGCTGCAGCCGCTGCAAGGCCACCGCTTCTTCGATCGGGTTGAGATCCTCGCGCTGGATGTTCTCGATCAGCGCCATGGCGATGGCGGCTTCGTCCGGAACCTCGCGAACCAGCGCCGGCACACGTTCCAGACCGGCCTGCTGGCTGGCGCGCCAGCGTCGCTCGCCGGCGATGATCTCGTAGCGGCCGCCCTCGACCGGACGCACGACGATGGGCTGCATCACGCCGTGATTGCGGATCGACTGCGCCAGTTCTTCCAGCGCCTGCGGATCCATGTCGCGACGGGGCTGATACTTGCCGCGCTGAACCAGCTCCAGCGGTAACTGTTGCAGTTCGCGGGTGTCGACCTTGGCGGCCTCTTCCTGCATCGCCGAGACACTGGCGCCGCCGAGCAGGGCATCGAGTCCCCGTCCTAGACCTCTTTTCTTGGTCGCCATGAGTAGTCCTTATGCGAGAGCGCCACGAGCCGACTGGCGCTGGCGTCGCGACAGTTCGCCGGCCAGGGCCAGATAGGCCAGGGCACCCTTGGATTGCTTGTCGTAGACCAGCGCCGGCATGCCGTGGCTGGGGGCTTCGGCGAGCCGTACGTTGCGCGGAATCACGGTGTCGTACAGCTTGTCGCCGAAATGCGCCTTGAGCTGTTCGGAAACGTCGTTGGTCAGGCTGCTGCGCGGGTCGTACATGGTGCGCAGCAGACCTTCGATCTTCAGACTCGGATTGAGTGCCTGACCGATGCGCTGGATCGAGTTGACCAGATCGGACAAACCCTCGAGCGCGTAGTACTCGCACTGCATGGGGATGATCACGCCATCGGCTGCCGCCAGCGCGTTGATGGTCAGCATCGACAGCGACGGCGGACAGTCGATGAGAATGTAGTCGTAGTTCTCGCGTACCGGGGCCAGCGCTTCGCGCAGGCGCTTTTCCTTCGCCGGCAGATTGAGCAGGGCCACCTCGGCCGCCGTCAGGTCGCGGTTGGCCGGCAGCAGCTGGTAGCCGCCATGCTCGGAGAACTGCATGGCATCAACCAGGCTGCATTCGCCGATCAGCACATCGTAGATCGAGTATTCCAGGCCGAGCTTGTCCACACCGCTGCCGGTGGTGGCATTGCCCTGGGGATCGAGGTCGATCAGCAGCACCCGACGGCGCGTGGCGACCAGCGAAGCGGCCAGATTGATGCAGGTGGTGGTCTTGGCGACACCGCCTTTCTGGTTGGCAATGGCGAAGACTTTAGCCATGGTCAGTGTCTGTCCGGGTCATGAAGTGCGGCGCAGTATCAACAGATGGCGCTGGCCTTGGCAACCGGGAACCTTGAGCACGTGACAGGCATCGAGACGGAAGTCCTCGGGCAGGCGCTGTAACTCGTCATCTGGCTGCACGCCCTTCATGGCCAGCCAGCGGGTTTCGGCATTGCCCAGATGGCGGGTCCAGCTGGCGAAGTCCTCCAGCGAGCTGAAGGCGCGCGAGGTAATGCCGTCAAAGGCGATGGAGGGCTGGAACTGCTCGACGCGAGCGTGCACCACCTCAAGATTGGCCAGTTTCAGCTCCAGCTTCACCTGGGTGAGGAAACGTGTCTTCTTGCCGTTCGAGTCCAGCAGGGTGAACGCCCGTTCGGGAAACATGATCGCCAGCGGCACGCCGGGCATGCCGCCGCCGCTGCCGACGTCCAGCCAATTGCGCCCCCCTTCGGCCACGAAAGGCACCACGCTCAGGCTGTCGAGCAGATGGCGCGAGACCATCTCGTCCGGATCGCGCACGGCGGTCAGGTTATAGGCCTTGTTCCACTTGATCAGCAGCGCCAGGTAGGCCAGCAGCAGTCGTTGCTGGCGGTCGTCCAGGGGAATGCCGAGCTGCCCGGCCCCGCGTACGAGTTCTTCCGCATGGGATTCACTGACCAGACTCATCAGGCGCTCTGCTCCAGCTGCTGACCGGCGCTGCGCTTCTTCAGGTGGATCATCAGCAGGGACACGGCCGCCGGCGTGACGCCGGGGATTCGCGAGGCCTGACCGAGGGTCTGCGGGCGCGCCTGGCCGAGCTTGTGCTGGATCTCCTTGGACAGGCCGGAAATCGTCGCGTAGTCGAGGTCCGCAGGCAGTGCCACGTTCTCGCTGGCACGCAGCTTCTCGATCTCGTCCTGCTGCCGCTCGATGTAACCGGCGTACTTGGTCTTGATCTCGACCTGCTCGGCGACCTGCGGATCCGGTTCGCCCGGCCCGGTCAGTTCGATCAGGCTCTGATAATCGATTTCGGGACGAGCGAGCAGATTGAGCAGGTTGTACTCGCGGGCCAGCGGGCTGCCGAAGCGCTCGGCGATGGCATCGCCTTGCGGCGTGCCCGGGCGCACCCAGCTGTTCTTCAGACGCTGTTCCTCGCGCTCGATGCCCTCGCGCTTGGCGCAGAACGCCGCCCAGCGGGCGTCGTCCACAAGGCCGAGCTCGCGGCCCTTTTCGGTCAGGCGCAGGTCGGCATTGTCCTCGCGCAGGATCAGCCGGTACTCGGCGCGCGAGGTGAACATGCGATACGGCTCCTGCGTGCCAAGGGTGATCAAGTCATCGACCAGCACGCCGAGGTAGGCCTCATCACGCCGCGGGCACCAGCTGTCCTTGCCCTGTGCGCGCAAGGCGGCGTTGGCGCCGGCGAGCAGCCCCTGGGCGCCGGCCTCTTCGTAACCGGTGGTGCCATTGATCTGCCCGGCAAAGAACAGCCCGCCAATGACCTTGGTCTCCAGGCTGTACTTGAGATCACGCGGATCGAAATAGTCGTATTCGATGGCGTAGCCCGGCCGCACGATGTGCGCATTCTCCATGCCACGGATGCTCTGCACGATCTGCAACTGCACGTCGAACGGCAGCGAGGTGGAGATGCCGTTGGGGTACAGCTCATGGGTGGTCAGGCCTTCCGGCTCGAGAAACACCTGATGGCTGTCCTTGTCGGCGAAGCGATGGATCTTGTCCTCGATGGACGGGCAATAGCGAGGCCCCACGCCTTCGATGACGCCGGAATACATCGGCGAGCGATCGAGGTTGGCGGCGATGATCTCGTGGGTGCGCGCGTTGGTGTGGGTGATCCAGCAGCTGACCTGCGGCGGATGCTGCTCTCGGCTGCCGAGAAAGGACATCACCGGCAGCGGCGTGTCGCCGGGCTGCTCGGTCATCTGCGAGAAGTCCACCGAACGGCCGTCGATGCGCGGCGGCGTGCCGGTCTTCAGCCGGCCGACGCGCAGCGGCAACTCGCGCAGACGCTTGGCGAGTGTGATCGAAGGCGGATCGCCAGCACGGCCCCCTGAATAATTCTGCAGCCCAATGTGGATAAGTCCGCCGAGGAAGGTTCCAGTGGTCAACACCACGGACGTTGCAAGAAAGCGCAGCCCCATTTGGGTAACGACGCCGCGCACCTCGTTCTGCTCAACGATCAGGTCATCAGCGGCCTGCTGAAATATCCACAGGTTCGGCTGGTTTTCCAGTAGCTCTCGGATGGCCGCCTTGTAAAGCACGCGATCAGCTTGTGCCCGGGTTGCCCGTACAGCTGGGCCCTTGCGGCTGTTGAGCACTCGGAACTGGATGCCGCCCTTGTCGGTAGCAACGGCCATGGCGCCACCCAGGGCGTCGATTTCCTTGACCAGATGACTTTTGCCGATGCCGCCGATGGCCGGGTTGCAGCTCATCTGGCCCAGGGTTTCCACATTGTGGGTGAGCAGCAGGGTCTTGACCCCCATGCGTGCTGCAGCCAGTGCCGCTTCGGTACCGGCATGGCCGCCGCCGATCACGATCACATCGAAACGGGATGGGAAATCCACGTGCACCTCGTGCCTTGTGGGCTGGTCTGGAAAAACGGCCAAGTATAGAGACTTACCCAGGCTGAAAGAAGCGCCTTGGGCAAAATTTGATCAACGGAGGGTTGGCAGCCGAATAGAACAGAAAAAAGAAAAGAAAATATAAAAGAGCTTGTAGATATGTTTACTAATGGTGAAGCAGTTATCTGTGGATAAACATACAGAGCCCACTGTTCTCAAGGGCTCCAACGATGGATAAGGCTGTGCTCCGCCTGCGCGATACCGGTGTGGATCAAGTGTGCGGGCTGTTGATAACAGAGCGAACTGTGCACAGGGGACGTTATCCAGAGGGTATGCCCCGCGCTTATCTACCGAGCCGAAGGAGGGTTATCAACAGACCTTAGGAAGTCCGTGGCCAACAGTGAATCGACCTCAGGGTTCTTTGTCGGCTCTGGGCGGAGCGCTTCTTTCAAGCCACTCATCCAGCGTTACCGGGCTGCGATCGAGCACGCCATGCAGGGCATCTTCCCCGTGTAGGCCGTCGAGCCGCGCGCCCGACATATAGGCGGCACGGCCGAGCAGGTGGCCGGCGATGGGAATGGTCAGCATGAGGAAGATCAATGTGGCCGAGCCAATGAACACGGCCTGTGCGTCGCCCATGTGTATAATCACGCCGAGCAGAATCAGCCCGGCGCCCACCGTGCCGGACTTGGTGGTGGCGTGAATGCGTTGCAGCGGGTCGGCAAAGCGCAGCAGCCCGAGCATGGCAGCGAACAGGAAGACCACGCCGGCGAGCATGACCACCACGGCGATAAAGTCGATCATTGTTCTTTTTTCCCCTTGCGCATGATGAATACGGCGAAGGCACAGGTGCCGACGAATCCGATCAGGCCGAGGCCGAACCCCACATCGAGAAACTCACGGCGCCCGGTCATGGCCGCCACCAGCGCGGCGATGGCCACGCCCACGCCGGTGAGCATGTCCAGTGCAACCACCCGATCGACCAGTGTGCGGGCGACGATCATCCGCCAGAGCGTCACTCCTAGTGGCAGCATGACGAGAACCAACAGTGTATCGATCATGCTCACCACCTCTCGATACGGGCGATGCGGCGTTCGAAGACCTGCTGGATCGACGCGATGATCTGCTCCGGCGTCCGCCCATCCAGGGCGTGCACGTAGAGCAGACGGCGATCGGCACTGACGTGCAGCGCGCAGTTGCCCGGCGTCAGCGAGACCAGGCTGGCCAGCACGGCGATGCCCATATCGGTTCGCAGCGCGATTGGCACGGCGATGATCGAGCTGTGCATGCGCGGCTCCCGAGCGAAGGCCGCGCGAGCCACCGTCACGGAGGACACGATCAGCTCGTAGAAATAGATGCCGAGCAATTCGACGACATCCACCACACGACGCAGCAAGCCGGTATTCATGGGCGGGCCTCCGGAATCGACGCGGACGGCAGCACTGCCGACAGGTACGCGGCCGGCTCCAGCAGCGCCGCCGCCGCGGTTTGCGAAAAGAGGATCAGCGGTTGCGGCATGAAGCCGATCGCCAGGGTCAGCGTGCCGAGCGCGGCGATCGCCAGCAGCATCGGCAAGGGCACCCGGCGGGCCTCGGTCCTTGGCAGCACTGGCTTCTTCCAGAACGCCTCCATCCAGATCTTGGTCATCGAATAGAGCGTCAGCAGGCCGACGAACAGGGCCAGCCCCGCCAGCCAGTGCTCGCCAGCGCGGAAGGTGGCATCGATCACCAGGAACTTGGCCCAGAACCCCGACAGCGGCGGCAAGCCGGCCAGCGACAAGGCCGGGATCAGGAACAGTGCCGCCAGCAGCGGGTTGCGGTACATCAGCCCCCCGCTCTTGCGCAGGTCGAAGGTGCCGCTGGCGCGGTGGATCGCTCCGGCAAGGAGGAACAGGTTCGCCTTCACGATGATGTGATGCAGGATGTAGAAGATCGCTCCGGTCAGGGCCGCCTGGGTGGAGATCGCCAGCCCGAGCAGCATGTAGCCGATCTGGCTGACGATGTGGAACGAGAGAATGCGCCTGACGTCCCACTGCACCGCCGCGCCGAACACGCCGAACAGCATGGTGCCGGCGGCCAGCACGGCGACGATCTCGCGGATGCCGCTGTCCTCGACGCTGAAGATCAGGGTGAACACGCGTAGGCAGGCGTACACCCCTACCTTGGTCAGCAGCCCGGCGAAGATCGCCGAAACGGTGCTCGACGCGGTGTGGTAGGACGCCGGCAACCAGAAGAACAGCGGAAAGTAACCGGCCTTGATGCCGAAGCCGCAGAGCAGCAGCAGGGCCGACAGGGTCAGGTTGATCGAGGGTTCGGTCTGCGGCAGCACCCGCGCGAGATCCGCCATGTTCAGCGTGCCGGTCGCCCCGTAGAGCAGTGCCACGCCGGTGAGGAAAAGCAGCGTGGAGAACAGGTTGAGGATCGCGTAGCGCACCGTCGCATCGAGCTGCGCGCGGTTGCGGCCGATGGCCAGGAGGCCCATCGCGGTGATCAGCATTACCTCGAACCACACATAGAGGTTGAAGATGTCGCCGGTGAGGAAGGCCCCGTTGACGCCGGCGAGCATGCCCAGCAGCAGGGGGTGGAAGCCGGCCCGCTCCTCGCGACGGCGGATGTCAGCCAGACCGAAGGTCATCACCGCGGCGGCCAGAATTCCGGTGATCGCCACCATCGCTGCCGCCAGGGCATCGGCGACGAAGACTATGCCGAACGGCGCCGCCCAGTCGCCGAAGCGGATCGCCAGAATCCCCTCGCGATACACCGCAACGAGCAACAGCAGCGAAGCAGCCAGCAGCAGGGTTATGCACAGGGCGCTGACCAGACGCTGGGCGCGACGACTTTTCCACAGGCAGGCTGCCAGCCCAGCACCGAGAATCGGCAGCAGGACCGGCCAGAGTGGTGCGTGCAGCGTCAGAAATCCTGTCATGGGCGATCCTTGCCTGCGGAGGTGGGCGAACCCAGCCGTTCAGCCGCATCGATCTGCCTCAGGTCCACGCTGCCCAGGCGACGATAGGTCTGCAGCGCCAGGGCGGCGAAGAAAGCAGTCAGCGAGAAGCCGATGACGATGGCCGTGAGTACCAGCGCCTGCGGCAGCGGATTGGCCGCATCGGCGGGCAGGCTGCTCTCCCCGGCGCGGATCACAGCCGGCGTGTTGGTGACGATGCGGCCGGCGAAGAAGATCACCAGGTTGATCGCCGCCGAGAGCATGGTCACGCCCAGCAGCACACGGACGATGTGCCGCGACAGGATGAGGTAGAGGCTGCAGCCGGCGAGCACGGCAATGCTCAGTGCGAAGAGCAGGTGCATGTCAGAGGTCCTCGTAGAAGCGCAGGATCAGGGAAAGGATGCCGCCGAGCACCACCAGGTACACGCCGATATCGAACAGCAGCGTGGTGCCCAGGTGGAAATTGCCAAGGACCAGCCACTGGTGGGTCAGGAAGGAGCCGTCCAGCCACAGCCCCGGCAGGCCGCTGAGCAGCGCGGCGAGGATGCCGAAGCCGATCACCGTCATGGGCTCGAAGCGCAGCGTCGCGCGCGCCACCTCGACCCCGCGGGCGAGCGCCAGGGTGGCGAAGCCGGCGGCGGCGATCAGCCCGCCTACGAAGCCGCCACCCGGCTCGTTGTGTCCGCGGTAGAGCACATAGACCGAGACCACCAGCATCACGCCGAAGAGAATCCGCGAGAAGGCGGCGAAGATCAGTGAATTCATCGTGAGTCCCTCCGCCGTGGCAGCGCGCGCAACAGGCCCCACACGCTAATGGCGGCGAACGCCACCACCACCACCTCGCCGAGGGTGTCGATGGCGCGGTAGTCCACCAGCACCACGTTGACCACGTTGCGACCGTGCGCCTCCAGGTAGCTGGTGGCGGCATAGAATTCGGAGATGCGTCCGTCCAGCGGCAGCGCCACGGTGGCAGCCAGGGCGACGAACACCACCAGCGCAAAACTCACCGAGAGCAGGATATCCAGGCGTTTCTCCCGCGGCCGGCGGGTCGAAGCCGTACGCTCCGGCACCCGGAGCAGCAGCGCCACCAGGATCAGTACCAGCAGCACCTCCACCGAAAACTGAGTGAGTGCCACGTCCGGCGCGCCGTTGAGCAGGAAGATCAGCGCCGAGCCGAAGCCCACCACACCGACCGCGATCATCGCGCGCAGCAACGACGGTGTGCGCGTGGCGGCCAGCGCACCCAGGCACATCATCAGGAGCACCACGGCGGTAGGCAGGTCGAATCGTCCGCCGCTCAGGCTGAAGACCGGCCGCGTGCCGCTGGCCAGCACGCCGTAGCCGATGATCAGCAGGACGGCCGTTGCGACCGTGGCGGTGTAGCGATGCTGGTCGCCGTTCTGCAGGAGCCGCGTACAGCGTTCGGCCAGGCGCAAGGTACCGGTGAACACGGCGTTGTAGCCGGCATCGCCGAGGCTGCGCTTCAGCCCCGTGTTCAACGACAGCGCATAGTGGATGCGATGCCAGTAGGCGAGCAGACCGCCGGCGAAGGCGACCACGGTCGCGCTCAGTGCGAGCATCGGCGTAAAGCCGTGCCAGAGCGAGAACGACAGGTCTACCGTATGACCGACGAGCACATCGTTGGCCGGCTGGATCAGCCCGGTGAGCAGGAAATCCGGCGCCAGGCCGAACAGAAAACCCAGGCCGCCGAGCACCAGCGGGCCGAGGTACAGGCCTGGGGTCTCCGGATGGTGCACCTCGCTGCGCGCCTTGCCCAGGTAATAGGGCCGAATCGCTGCCACCCCGGCGATCGCCGCGAACACCGCATTGACCAGCACCGCCACGGCCACCACCACCCAGCCGAAGGAGGCATTGAGCTGGCTCTCGAACAGGTATTCCTTGGTGATGAAGCCCAGCGTCGGCGGCAGTCCGGCCATGGAGATCGCTGCCATGCCGGCCGCCAGGGTGGTCATCGGCAGACGCCGGGCCAGCCCGCCGATCAGGCTAAGGCGCCCCTCGCCCACGGCATGGATGGTGGTGCCGGCGCAGAAGAACAGGGCCGCCTTGTACAGCGCGTGCGCAATGATGAAGGCGATCATCGCGGTCACCGAGTAGTCGCCATCCAGACCGATCAGCATCACCAGCACCCCCAGCGACCCCACGGTGGAGTGCGCCAGGACTTCCTTGAAGCCATCGGTGGACAGTGCTCGCACCGCCGCCACCAGCATGGTCAGGCTGCCGACGATGACCAGCGTGGTGCCGAATGCCGGTATGCCGCCAAAGACCAGGTCGAAGCGCGCCAGCAGATACACGCCAAGCTTGACCATGGTCGCCGAGTGCAGGAAGGCCGAGGCAGGCGCCGGGGCCTCCATCGCCTGGGGCAGCCAGAAATGGAAGGGCAGCTGCGCCGACTTGGTGAAGGCACCGAGCATGATCAGGATCATCGCCGGTACGGCCAGCGGGCTGGCCAGCAGCTCCGGTGCACGCTCGGCCACTTCCGACAGCGAGAAAGTGCCCAGGGTGATGCCGATCAGCAGGATACCGGCGAACAGCGCCAGCCCTCCACCGCCGGTTACCACCAGTGACTGCAGGGCGGCCTTGCGCGCCTCCGGCCGGCTGGAATTGAAACCGATCAGCATGAACGACAGCAGGCTGGTGGCTTCCCAGAAAACGAACATCACCACAAGATTGTCGGACAGCACCGTACCGAGCATGGCCGTCATGAACAGCAGGATCAGCGTCAGAAAGCGTGCGGCTTCGGAAGGCGAGGAGTGCGAAAAATAGGCGCCCGCGTAGATCGTCACCAGCGTCCCGATGCCGGTGATCAGCAGAACGAACAGCAGGGCGAAGCCATCCAGGCGGAGGCTCAGCGAAATGCCCAGCGCCGGTACCCATTCAAGGGTCTCGCTGATGGCGCCGGTCTCGCCGAGGTTCGCCCCCAGTGCCAGGAAGTAGAGGAACAGGCCGGCCGGCAGCAGCGCAGCGACCCATCCTCCATAGGGATAGGTGCGGCTGACGATGAACCTGGCGAGGATCGCTCCCAGGAATGAAACGAGCAGTGCAGCAAGCACGGCGCCATCCTCTTGTCGTGGATTGCTGGAAACGGCTGAGCTGGTAGCGCGTGTTTTGATAGCAAAGGTAGTTCAAACGATGCGTCGGGCGCTGTTACCAGCTATGTCAGGCGCAGCGGCAAGCCCCAGGCCAGACGCAGGCCAAGAGATAGGAGGGCGATGGGAGGGCACCGGCGAAGGCTGCGCAAGCGCCGTCTGCCGCGGGCCAGACGGCTGCCGGCGGTTCGTCGCGAAGGCGATGGAGCGACCGTGTGGGCGAGGCGCCGCACACGCTCATGCAATTGTTACTTGCCTATGCAGAAGCTCGAGAAGATGCGGCCGAGCAGGTCGTCGGAGCTGAAGGCGCCGGTGATTTCGCCAAGCGCCTGCTGGGCCAGACGCAGGTCCTCAGCCAGCAACTCGCCGGCTCCGGCCAGCGTCAGCTGGTCATGCCCGTGCCGCAGATGCTCGTCGGCCAGACGCAGCGCGTCGAGGTGCCGACGACGCGCGCTGAAGCTGCTTTCGGCGGTCTGCTCGTAGCCCATGCAGTGCTTGAGATGCTCGCGCAGCAGTTCCAGCCCTTCCCCACTGCGCGCGCACAGGCTGAGCGTGGCCTGGCCGTCGTTATCGCAGCGCAGCACGATGGCCTCCCCGGTCAGATCGGCCTTGTTGCGGATCAGCGTGACCTTGCCCGGCTCTGGACTGAAATCGAGAAATTCCGGCCACAGCGCCGAAGGATCGCTGGCTTCGGGGGCGCTGGCATCGACCACCAGAAGGATGCGATCGGCTTCGCCGATGGCGCTCAGGGCACGTTGTACGCCGATACGTTCGACCTGATCCTCGGTGTCGCGCAGGCCGGCGGTATCCACCACGTGCAGCGGCATGCCGTCGATGAGGATGTGCTCGCGCAGAACGTCACGGGTCGTACCGGCAATATCGGTGACGATGGCCGCCTCGCGCCCCGCTAATGCGTTGAGCAGACTTGATTTGCCAGCGTTGGGACGACCCGCGATGACCACGGTCATGCCATCGCGCAACAGGGCGCCCTGCCCCGCCTCGCGCAATACTGTGGATAACTCCGTGCGGACCCCGTCCAGTTGCGCCAGCACATGACCGTCGGCGAGGAAGTCGATCTCCTCCTCCGGAAAATCGATCGCCGCCTCGACGTAGATGCGTAGCTGGATCAGCCGTTCGGTCAGCTGGTGCACGCGCCGTGAGAATTCGCCCTGCAGCGAGCGGACCGCGTTGCGTGCAGCCTGGGCAGAGCTGGCCTCGATCAGATCGGCAATGGCCTCGGCCTGAGCCAGGTCGAGCTTGTCGTTGAGGAATGCACGCTCGCTGAATTCGCCAGGTCTGGCCAGGCGCACACCCAGCTCGACACAGCGCTGCAGCAGCATGTCCAGCACCACCGGGCCGCCATGGCCGTGCAGTTCCAGCACATCCTCGCCGGTGAACGAATGAGGGCCGGGGAAAAACAGCAGCAGCCCCTCGTCGATGACTTCGCCATCGTCCGCATGGAATGGGCCGTAATGAGCATGACGCGGCGTCGGTTCGCGACCGCTGAGGGTGATGGCGATTGCCCTGGCGCGAGGGCCGGATACACGGACGATGCCCACGCCTCCCCGGCCGGGAGCGGTGGCGACGGCGGCGATGGTGTCGCGAGCTGGGATCATGCGGCCTCCTTTCTGGGCGACGGATAGCAAAACGCCCCAATCAAGGGGCGTTCTGCATGGGCGGGCAAGGCGTCAGGCGGGTTTCGCCCCGGCCTCGATCTGCCGCGTAATGTACCACTGCTGGGCGATGGACAGGATGTTGTTGACCACCCAGTACAGCACCAGACCGGCAGGGAACCAGAGGAAGAAGAAGGTGAAGATGATCGGCAACAGCTTCATCACCCGAGCCTGCATGGGGTCCGGCGGAGTCGGGTTGAGCTGCTGCTGAATGAACATGGTCACGCCCATGATGATCGGCAGGATGAAGTACGGATCCTTGATCGACAGGTCGGTGATCCAGAACATCCAGGGCGCCTGGCGCATCTCCACGCTTTCCAGCAGCACCCAGTACAGGGCCAGGAACACCGGCATCTGCACCAGGATCGGCAGGCAGCCACCCAGCGGATTGATTTTCTCCTTCTTGTACAGCTCCATCATCGCCTGGGACATCTTCTGGCGATCGTCACCGAACTGTTCCTTCAGCGCCTGCATCTTCGGCGAGACGGCGCGCATGCGCGCCATGGACCGGTAGCTGGCCGCCGACAGCGGGAAGAACGCCAGCTTGATGACGATGGTCAGGACGATGATCGACCAGCCCCAGTTGCCGAGCAGGGCGTGGATGTTTTGCAGCAGCCAGAAGATCGGCTGGGCGATGAACCAGAGAATGCCGTAGTCGACCGTCAGACGCAGGCCCGGCGACAGCTCTTCCAGCTTGTCCTGGCTCTTCGGACCGGCATACAGCGTGGCGCCGGTCTCGCCCTGGGCGCCGGCGGGCACGGTAACGGCCGGGCCGGTGAAACCGATGATGTAGTTGCCCTGGCTGTCCTTGCGGGTCTGCACCTGATTGGTGTCGCCGGCTTGGGGAATCCAGGCGGTAACGAAATAGTGCTGCAGCCAGGCGATCCAGCCACCCTGTACGGTTTCGCGCAGGTTCTTGTCGTCCATGTTGCTCATGGACACCTTGCGATACGGCTCGTCCTTGGTCCACAGCGCCGCCCCCAGATAGGTCGCGGTGCCGGTGGCAGTGCTGGACGACGGGTCGCCGCTCTTGTCGCGCTTGAGCTGGCCGAACAGATAACCGGTCCAGGGCTGCTGGCTCTGGTTATCGATCAGGTAGTTCACCTTCAGCGCATAGTTGCCTCGCTCCAGGGTGAAACGCTTGATGTAGTTGACGCCATCGGCGCTGTAGTTCAGGTCGACGACCAGCGCATCCTGCCCTTCGGCCAGCTGATACTCGGTCTTCTCGCTGCTGTACTGCGGACGGCCGCTGGCCTTGTCCGGGCCGTCGCCGATCAGGCCGCTCTGCGCCTCATAGGTACGCTCGCTGCTGCGCTCGAACAGCTGGAACGGCACATCGGGGCGATCCTGACGGCGCGGATACTGCGGCAGATGCAGTTCGACGATGTCGCCACCACGCGGATCGATGGCCAGGTCGAGCACGTCGGTACGGACGCGGATCAACTGGCTGCTCGGTGCGCTGGTCGGCAGGGCGCTGGCCTGCTGCTGACCGGCAACCGCCGGAACGTCGTTGGCATTGCCCTCGGTCGTTGCGCTCGGGCTGTCCGGCAGCGCCGGAGCGGCTGGCTGGCTTTGCGCGGTTTCGGTCGGCAGGGCTGCCTGACCGTAGTCCTGATTCCATTGAAGAACCATCAGGTAGGCAACGACTGCTAGTGCTACGAGCAGTATCGAGCGTTTGATATCCATGGTTACTCGGCCATCGGAGATGAATTGGAAGTGTTGTGTGTAGGCACGGGGTCGTAGCCACCGGGGTTCCACGGATGGCAGCGCCCCAGTCTGCGCAGACTCAGCCAACCGCCACGCAGCAGACCATGGGTTTCGATGGCCTCGAGCGCGTAGCAGGAGCAGCTTGGATAGAAACGGCAGTGACTGGCCATCATGGGACTGATGGCGTACTGGTAGACCCGGATCGAAGCGATGGCCAATTTACGCATGGGTATTGTTGGCAGCTCCAGGTTCGGCAGCGGTCTTGGCTGGGTTGCGTGACAGTCGCTTCCAGAGCTTGGCGAACTGCTTCGCCAGTTCGGGATTGTCCAGATCAGCCAATCCCTTGCGGGCGATGATCACGATGTCCCAGCCCGCCAGTTCCATCTGATGATGGCGAAAGGTTTCCCGTATCTGCCGCTTGATGCGGTTACGTTCCACCGAAAGCTTGACGCTTTTCTTGCCGATCACCAGCCCTAGGCGGGGGTGTTGCAGATCGTTCTCGCGTGCCAGCAGCAGGACGTTCCTGCCAGGCACCTTACCGGAAGGGGAGTCGAAGACTGCCTTGAATTGGCGGGGAGTCAGCAGACGCTTTTCCCGGCCGAAGCCCCGACTCACTACCTGTTCCGATATCAGACTGTCAGACGCTTACGGCCTTTGGCGCGACGGCGGGACAGAACTTGACGACCGTTCTTGGTGGCCATGCGGGCACGGAAGCCATGGGTACGAGCGCGCTTGATGGTGCTGGGTTGGAAAGTGCGTTTCATGGTGCGGTTACCTGGTGATCCATTGCGGGCCGGAATGGCCCCCTTTTAAGAGACCGGCGATTGTAGAGAAGCTGTCCGGCCAGGTCAATTTCCAACCAGTTCCATCGAGCTGAAAAATAGATAAGAAAGAAAAGAAATATAAGCTCTTAAGATGTAATGCTTATGTATGTGTGCTCGACTTTCTGTGGATACCTTTCTGAAAGCCTCGCCGTTCATGGCCTTCAGCGTTATTGAAACAGGTGGAAAAGCGGTGTGGCTCTGGTGGGAAGGCTCTGTGAAGCCTGGGGATTAAACTTCCACATATCCACAGATGGGATCGTCCGGAGGTTTCCCACAGCCTTAAACACCGCTCTCAGGCAATGTTATCAACATGCTTGCCGAGCAGCTTTTCATGTGCTGGACGCCGCGGATTCGCAGTGGCATGGGTCGGGTTCTTGTGGATAACCGGCCTGCGCACGGCTACAATGGCCGCCTTCTTGCCTCGACAGAGTCGATAGGAGCTTCCGTGTCGGTGGAACTTTGGCAGCAGTGTGTTGAGCTTTTGCGCGATGAACTGCCTGCTCAGCAATTCAACACATGGATTCGTCCTCTGCAGGTCGAAGGCGACGGCGATGAGCTGCGCGTCTATGCCCCCAACCGTTTCGTGCTCGACTGGGTCAACGAGAAGTACCTGTCGCGCCTGCTTGAGCTGCTGTCCGAGCGCTCGACCGGACTGGCACCGGCACTCTCCCTTCTTATAGGTAGCAAGCGCACCTCCGCCGCCGCCCTGCCCTCTGCCGCCGCCGCTGCGCGTGCCCAGCCGCAGCCAGCCGCAGCCGAATCGGCCGCGCCCGCTGCGGCGCTACAACAGCAAGCCCCCCGCTTCGAGCCGCTGGTTGCCGAGACACCGGAGCCGGAGCCGCCGCGTACCGAGCGGACCGTGCAGGTCGAAGGTGGCCTCAAGCACACCAGTTATCTGAACCGCACCTTCACCTTCGAGAATTTCGTCGAAGGCAAGTCCAACCAGCTGGCACGGGCTGCCGCCTGGCAGGTGGCGGACAATCCGAAGCATGGTTACAACCCGCTCTTCCTTTATGGTGGCGTGGGTTTGGGCAAGACCCACCTGATGCATGCGGTGGGCAACCATCTGCTGAAGAAGAATCCGAATGCCAAAGTGGTGTACCTGCATTCGGAGCGTTTCGTCGCCGACATGGTCAAGGCCCTGCAGCTCAACGCCATCAACGAGTTCAAGCGCTTCTATCGTTCGGTGGATGCGCTGCTGATCGATGACATCCAGTTCTTCGCGAAGAAGGAGCGCTCTCAGGAAGAGTTCTTCCATACCTTCAATGCGCTGCTCGAAGGCGGCCAGCAGGTCATCCTTACCAGTGACCGCTATCCGAAGGAGATCGATGGACTCGAGGAGCGCCTTAAGTCGCGTTTCGGCTGGGGGTTGACCGTAGCGGTCGAGCCGCCCGAACTGGAGACCCGCGTGGCGATCCTGATGAAGAAGGCGGATCAGGCCAAGGTGGACCTGCCCCATGATGCGGCCTTCTTCATCGCCCAGCGTATTCGCTCCAATGTCCGCGAACTCGAGGGTGCGCTGAAGCGCGTGATCGCTCATGCCCACTTCATGGGCCGCGACATCACCATCGAGCTGATCCGTGAGTCGCTGAAAGACCTGCTGGCGTTGCAGGATAAACTGGTCAGCGTCGACAATATTCAGCGCACCGTGGCCGAGTACTACAAGATCAAGATTTCCGATCTGCTGTCCAAGCGGCGTTCCCGTTCGGTCGCGCGTCCTCGGCAAGTGGCCATGGCCCTCTCCAAGGAATTGACCAACCACAGCCTGCCGGAGATCGGCGACGCGTTCGGCGGTCGGGATCACACCACGGTGCTGCACGCCTGCCGTAAGATCGCCGAATTGCGGGAAACGGATGCGGACATACGCGAAGACTACAAGAATTTGCTGCGAACTTTGACAACCTGAGTGCGACCCAATCTATAGGCAAGGGACCAGACCATGCATTTTTCCATTCAGCGCGAAGCCCTGTTGAAACCCCTGCAGCTGGTTGCTGGCGTCGTCGAGCGCCGTCAGACCTTGCCGGTGCTGTCCAACGTTCTTCTCGTCGTACAGGGGCAGCAGCTGTCGCTGACCGGTACCGACCTGGAAGTCGAATTGGTGGGCCGTGTCGCGCTGGAAGATGCCGCCGAGCCTGGCGAGATCACCGTGCCGGCGCGCAAGCTCATGGACATCTGCAAGAGCCTGCCGAGCGATGCGTTGATCAGCATTCGCCTGGATGACCAGAAGGTCGTCATCAAGTCGGGGCGCAGCCGCTTCACGCTGTCGACCCTGCCGGCCAACGATTTCCCTACCGTGGAAGAAGGTCCTGGCTCGCTGTCATTCACCGTCGCGCAGGGCAAGCTGCGCAAGCTCATCGAGCGCAGCGCATTCGCCATGGCCCAGCAGGACGTGCGCTATTACCTCAACGGCATGCTGATCGAAGTGTCCAGCGGCATGTTGCGTGCCGTCGCCACCGATGGCCATCGCCTGGCCATGTGTTCGATGCAGGCCGGCATCGAACAGCCCGATCGCCACCAGGTGATCGTTCCACGCAAGGGTATTCTGGAACTGGCGCGCCTGCTCAACGACCAGGATGCCGAGGTCAGCATCGTGCTGGGTCAGCATCACATTCGCGCCACCACCGGCGAGTTCACCTTCACCTCCAAGTTGGTGGATGGCAAGTTCCCCGACTACGAGCGCGTGCTGCCGCGGGGCGGTGACAAGCTGGTGGTCGGTGATCGCCAGCTGCTGCGCGAGGCGTTCAGTCGCACCGCGATCCTCTCCAACGAAAAGTACCGCGGCATTCGGCTGCAGCTGGAAAGCGGCCTGTTGAAGATCCAGGCCAACAACCCGGAGCAGGAGGAAGCCGAGGAAGAAGTCGCCGTCGACTACAACGGCGGTTCGCTGGAGATCGGTTTCAACGTCAGCTACTTGCTGGATGTCCTCGGCGTGATGACTACCGAGCAGGTGCGGCTGATTCTCTCCGACGCCAACAGCAGCGCGCTGGTGCAGGAGTTCGATAACGACGATTCCGCCTACGTCGTGATGCCGATGCGTCTGTAACCCCGCTTAATGTCCCTCAGCCGTCTCTCCGTCACCGGGGTTCGCAATCTGCACCCGGTGACGCTGACCCCCTCCCCGCGCATCAACATCCTCTTCGGCGACAACGGCAGCGGCAAGACGAGCCTGCTGGAAGCCATCCATCTGCTCGGCCTCGCACGTTCCTTTCGCAGTATTCGACTGAATCCGGTAATCACCTACGAGCAACCGGCTTGCACGGTGTTCGGCCAGGTCGAGCTTCCGGACCAGCACAGTCGAGCCCTGGGCGTCTCCAGAGATCGCAGTGGCGAAGTCCGAATTCGTATCGATGGGCAGAGCGTTCGCTCTGCCGCCGAGTTGGCTGACACCCTGCCGCTGCAGCTGATCAACCCTGACAGTTTCCGCTTGCTGGAGGGCGCTCCCAAACTGCGCAGGCAGTTCCTCGATTGGGGGGTGTTCCACGTGGAACATCGATTCATGAGTGCCTGGCAGCGCCTGCAGCAGGCCCTGCGGCAACGGAACTCATGGCTCCGGCATGGTACACTGGACGGCGCTTCGGACGCTGCCTGGAGCCGGGAACTGAGCCTGGCCAGCGACGAGATCGACGGTTATCGCCGGGCCTACATCCAAGCGCTGAAACCGGTCTTCGAGACCACGCTCAAGGCGCTGTTGGACATGGATGGCCTGACGCTGAGCTATTACCGCGGTTGGGACAAGGATCGGCCACTGGTCGATGTACTGGCTTCGTCACTGGAGCGCGATCGCGCAATGGGCCATACGCAGTCCGGCCCGCAGCGCGCGGATCTGCGACTGAAGGTTGGCAGTCATAACGCGGCTGAAGTGTTGTCGCGTGGGCAACAGAAGCTGGTGGTGTGTGCGTTGCGCATTGCCCAAGGTCATCTCGTCAGTGAGGCCAAGCGCGGGCAATGCATTTATCTGGTCGACGACCTGCCCTCGGAGCTGGATGCGCAGCACCGACTGGCGTTGTGCAGGTTGCTCGAACAGCTGAACTGTCAGGTGTTTATTACCTGCGTTGATTCAACCGTTTTGCAAGAAGGCTGGGGTGAACTGACACCAGTCTCAATGTTTCACGTGGAACATGGGCAAATCACCCAGCTCCACGGCCCCTCGGGAGTGAAGGCATGAGTGAGAACCACACGTACGACTCTTCGAGCATCAAGGTACTGAAAGGTCTTGATGCCGTGCGTAAGCGCCCTGGCATGTATATCGGCGACACCGATGACGGCACCGGCCTGCACCACATGGTCTTCGAAGTCGTCGATAACTCGATTGACGAAGCGCTGGCCGGCTACTGCAGCGATATTTCCATCACCATCCATACCGATGAATCCATCACCGTGCGCGACAACGGCCGCGGCATTCCGGTGGATATTCACGAAGAAGGCGTATCGGCAGCCGAGGTCATCATGACCGTGCTGCACGCAGGCGGTAAGTTCGACGACAACTCCTACAAGGTATCCGGTGGCCTGCACGGCGTGGGTGTCTCGGTGGTGAATGCATTGTCCGAGGAGCTGCTGCTGACCATCCGTCGCGAAGGCAAGGTGTGGGAACAGCTCTATCGCCATGGCGTCCCGCAAGCCCCGCTCGCGGCCGTGGGCGAGACCGATACGTCGGGCACGCAGATCCATTTCAAACCATCCGCCGAGACCTTCCAGAACATCCATTTCAGCTGGGACATTCTGGCCAAGCGTCTTCGCGAACTGTCCTTTCTCAACTCCGGGGTGGGTATCGTCCTGCGCGACGAGCGCACGGCCAAGGAAGAACTGTTCAAGTACGAAGGCGGCCTCAGCGCCTTCGTCGCCTACCTGAACACCAACAAGACCGCGGTGAATCAGGTGTTCCACTTCAACGTCCAGCGTGACGATGGCGTCGGCGTCGAAGTCGCGCTGCAGTGGAACGACAGCTTCAATGAGAACATCCTCTGCTTTACCAACAACATTCCCCAGCGTGACGGCGGCACTCACCTGGCCGGCTTCCGCTCCGCACTGACGCGTAACCTGAACAACTACATCGAGCAGGAAGGCCTGGCGAAGAAGCACAAGATCGCCACCACCGGTGACGACGCGCGTGAAGGTCTGACCGCGATCATCTCGGTCAAGGTGCCGGATCCGAAGTTCAGTTCCCAGACCAAGGACAAGCTGGTTTCCTCCGAGGTGAAGACCGCGGTGGAACAGGAGATGGGCAAGTACTTCGCCGACTTCCTGCTGGAGCATCCAAACGAGGCGAAGGCGGTAGTCGGCAAGATGATCGATGCTGCCCGCGCCCGTGAGGCTGCGCGCAAGGCACGGGAAATGACCCGGCGCAAAGGCGCGCTGGATATCGCCGGCCTGCCGGGCAAGCTTGCCGACTGTCAGGAGAAGGATCCTGCGCTGTCCGAACTGTACATCGTGGAGGGTGACTCCGCGGGTGGCTCGGCCAAGCAGGGCCGCAATCGCAAGACCCAGGCGATCCTCCCGCTCAAGGGCAAGATTCTCAACGTCGAGAAGGCACGCTTCGACAAGATGCTCTCGTCCCAGGAAGTCGGCACGCTGATCACCGCGCTGGGTTGCGGCATCGGCCGCGAGGAATACAACATCGACAAGCTGCGGTACCACAACATCATCATCATGACCGATGCTGACGTCGACGGTTCGCACATCCGCACCCTGCTGCTGACCTTCTTCTTCCGCCAGTTGCCCGAGCTGATCGAGCGTGGCTACGTGTATATCGCGCAACCGCCGCTATACAAGGTCAAGCGCGGCAAGCAGGAGCAGTACATCAAGGACGACGAGGCGATGGAGGAATACCTCACCCAGTCGGCCCTCGAAGAGGCCAGCCTGCACGTCAACGAGGACGCCCCAGGCCTGGCCGGCGAAGCGCTGGAAAGGCTGGTCAACGACTACCGTACGGTGATGAAGACTCTGCAGCGCCTGTCGCGGCTGTACCCTCTGGAGCTGACCGAGCACTTCATCTATCTGCCTCGGGTTACGCTCGAGCAGCTGGCTGACCACTCTGCGATGCAGGCGTGGCTCGAGCAGTACAGCGCGCGGCTCAAGGGCGGTGAGCGGTCCGGGCTGATCTACAACCTCAGCCTGCGCGAGGACAAGGAACGCCACCTGTGGCTCCCGGAGGTGGAGATCAGCTCCCACGGCCTGGCCAGCTACATCACCTTCAACCGTGATTTCTTCGGCAGCAATGATTACCGCACGGTGACCGCGCTGGGCGAGAAGCTCAACAGTCTGCTGGAAGAAGGTGCCTACGTGCAGCGTGGCGAGCGCAAGAAGCCGGTCGCCAGCTTCAAGGAAGCGCTGGACTGGCTGATGAACGAGGGCACCCGTCGGCACAGCGTTCAGCGCTACAAGGGTCTCGGCGAGATGAACCCGGACCAACTCTGGGAAACCACCATGGACCCGAACGTGCGGCGCATGCTCAAGGTGACGATCGAAGACGCCATCGCGGCGGACCAGATCTTCAACACGCTGATGGGCGATGCAGTGGAACCCCGCCGGGAGTTCATCGAAACCAACGCACTGGCGGTCTCGAATCTGGACTTCTGATGCGGCGCGTGTAGATCCAGTGTTATGCAAAAGGAACCCCGGCCTCGGCCGGGGTTTTCGTTTCTAGCATAGACAGATCAAATCGAAGCGACTGTTTTAATCAATTTCGGAATAGCCCTACTGCGGAGTAGAGTTTGCCCCATTCGAGTCATTCATCTTAAGAGCCCTCAGGGCCAATACACTTTGACGGGGTAAGTCGCCAATGTTGGAATCCAATCTCAAGACCCAGTTGAAAGCCTACCTGGAGAAGGTCACCCAGCCCTTCGAGATCGTCGCGTCCCTCGATGACGGCGAGAAATCCCGGGAGCTGCTGAGCCTGCTGCAGGACATCGCCGGCCTCAGCGACAAGATCACCTTGAAGACCGACGGCGACGATGTGCGCAAGCCGTCGTTCTCGCTCAACCGCATCGGCGGCAACATCAGCCTGCGCTTCGCCGGCATCCCCATGGGCCACGAGTTCACCTCGCTGGTGCTGGCTCTGCTGCAGGTCGGCGGGCACCCGTCGAAGACCGCGCCGGAAGTCATTGAGCAGATCAAGGCGCTCGACGGCGACTACCGCTTCGAAACCTACTTCTCGCTGTCCTGCCAGAACTGCCCGGACGTGGTCCAGGCGCTGAACCTGATGGCCGTGCTCAACCCGAACGTCAAGCACGTGGCCATCGACGGCGCGCTGTTCCAGGACGAAGTCGAAGCGCGGCAGATCATGTCGGTGCCGAGCATCTACCTCAACGGCGAGCTGTTCACCCAGGGCCGCATGAGCGAGGAAGAGATCCTCGCCAAGCTCGACACCGGTTCCAGTGCCCGTGATGCCGAGAAGCTCAAGGCCAAGGACGCCTTCGACGTGCTGGTGGTCGGCGGCGGCCCGGCCGGCGCCGCAGCGGCCATCTACGCCGCGCGCAAGGGCATCCGCACCGGCGTCGCGGCCGAGCGCTTCGGCGGTCAGGTGCTGGACACCATGGCCATCGAGAACTTCATCTCGGTGAAGGAAACCGAAGGCCCGAAACTGGCCCGCGCGCTGGAAGAGCACGTGCGCGAGTACGAGGTCGACATCATGAACCTGCAGCGCGCCAGCCAGCTGATCCCGGCCGGCGAAGACGGCCTGCATCGCGTCCGGTTCGACAACGGCGGCGAGCTCAAAGCCAAGACCCTGATCCTCGCCACCGGCGCGCGCTGGCGCGAGATGAACGTGCCCGGCGAGCAGGAATACCGCGGCCGTGGCGTCGCCTACTGCCCGCACTGCGACGGCCCGCTGTTCAAGGGCAAGCGCGTGGCGGTGATCGGTGGTGGCAACTCCGGCGTGGAAGCGGCCATCGACCTGGCCGGCATCGTCGCCCACGTGACCCTGCTGGAATTCGGCGAAGACCTGCGTGCAGACGCCGTGTTGCAGCGCAAGCTCAACAGCCTGCCCAACGTCCGCGTGCTGAAGATGGCGCAGACCACCGAGGTCAAGGGCGACGGCCAGAAGGTCACGGGCCTGGTCTACAAGGACCGCACCAACGACGAGGTGCACAACGTCGAGCTGGAAGGCATCTTCGTGCAGATCGGCCTGCTGCCCAACAGCGAATGGCTCAAGGGCACCTTGGAGCTGTCGCGTTTCGGCGAGATCATCGTCGACGCCAAGGGCCAGACCAGCATCCCCGGTGTGTTCGCCGCCGGTGACGTGACCACGGTGCCGTACAAGCAGATCGTGATCGCCGTCGGCGAAGGCGCCAAGGCCTCGCTGAGCGCCTTCGATCACCTGATCCGCACCTCCGCGCCGGCCTGATCGGGCTCGGCAAACAAAAGGGGAGCAACCCTGAGGTTGCTCCCCTTTTTCGCGTTCACGGTCGGCGTTGCTTCAGCCGGCGTATAGCACGCAGCGATTGCGCCCGCCGTGCTTGGCCTGATAGAGCGCCTGGTCGGCCTGTTGCAGTAGGCGTTCGTAGTCGGGGTGACCGTCGTGCACCGCCATACCGATGCTGACCGTCACCTGCAGCACCTCGCCGCTGGACAGGCGGAAGTGCTCGCGGGCGATGCGTTCGCGCAGTTTCTCGGCAGCCGCCAGCGCCTTGTTGGTATCGATGTCCACCAGCACCAGCAGGAACTCTTCGCCCCCCAGGCGGAACGCATAGTCGCCGCCGCGGGTGTTGCTCGCCAGAAGCGCGCCGACCTGCTGAAGAATCTGGTCGCCGGCGTCGTGGCCATGGGTGTCGTTGATACGTTTGAAGTGATCGACATCGATGGCGAGCACACCGAAGGTGTTGTTCGACTGGCGCGCGTAGAGCACTTCCTTGGCCATCACCACCGGCAGGAATTTTCGATTGAGCAGACGCGTCAGGACATCACGGCCAGCCTCCAGATCGTTGGCCTGCTCGAAAAGGCTGTCGAGCAGAAACTTGATCGAGCGCGTCTGCTCGCGGATCTGATGCAGCTTGCCCAGGCGTCCGGCGGCATCGTCCAGCGTGGCGATGACCTTGAGCTCTTCATCGATCTGCGTGATGTAGTCGAGGATGCTCGCGCTCTCCGGCGAGCCCTGGAAGGCATGGGAAGCCTTGTGGCGGAACCACAGGCCGAACTCGGAGCCGGCCAGCTGCGGCAGCGTGCCGGTGAGGTTGCCGATGGCCAGGTCGAACATCAGCTGGTTCTCCCAGTCCAGCAGTGCCGCGCGCTGGCGCTCCTTCTCGACACCGATGTTCTGCGACACGGAGAACAGCCGATAGGCTTCCTCGGCTCGCGAGTTGCGGTCATGGGACTGGGAATAGGCGAAGCAGATGATCTCCACCGCCAGGTCGATCAGGTCGGCCCCCATGCGCGCGGCTTTGCGCCTGATCGGCTCGGCGAGCTCGCGTTGTTCCAGCAGCTGGCGCAGGCGACCCTTGAGCGAGCGGGAGCCGCGCAGCACCAGGCTGACCGGTATCTCGATACGGGCGTGGATGTCGCCGACCTTGCGCTGCAGGTCGATCACGGCATTGAGGTCGCTGTGGGCCGTCGATGAACAGACCGTCACGATCCACTTCTGCATCGATTTGCCGAGGCGGTTCCTCACCTGATCGTGGGACAGGAAGCTGGCCGAATGGGGATCGGCGAGCATCTGCGAATAGAAGTGCTCGGCCAGTTCCTGGCTCTTCTCGGCGGTCACCGCCTGCAGAGCGGCGGCGGCTTCGGCCGGATAGCCGTCCAGCAGGCGCAGCCACTCGGCGACCAGCTGATGGTTGGGTATTTGCTGCATAGGGACTCGCTAGGTTGGGCGGGCGTCCCTGCCGGCCCCGGCGTTGATCAGTGGGTCGGACGACCCTGTACTTCGAGCTGACTGACTTGCGCGTTGACCCAGTCTTCGGCGCGCTGGTTGAGTTCGGCGACAGCGCGCGGGCCTTCGCTCTCGGCCATCATCGGCGGGCCGATGACCACCTGGATGGTGCCGGGGCGCTTGCCCCAGCCTGCCTTGGGCCAGAACATGCCGGCGTTGTGGGCGATCGGCAGCACCGGCAGTCCGGCATTGACTGCCAGCGCCGCGCCGCTGCGGGAGAACTTGGCCGGCTGGCCGACCGGTACACGGGTACCTTCCGGAAAGATCAGCACCCAGGCGCCCTGCTCCAGTCGCTCGTGACCCTGCTTGGCGACCTGGCGCAGCGCCGCCTTTGGGTTGTCGCGGTCGATGGCGATGGGCTTGAGCAGCATGATCGCCCAGCCGAAGAACGGCACCCGTAGCAACTCGCGCTTGAGCACCTGGGTCAGCGGCTCGAAGTAGGCCGAAAGAAAGAAGGTTTCCCAGGTGCTCTGGTGCTTGGCCAGGATCACGCAGGGACGCGCCGGTACGTTCTCCGCACCATGCACTTCGTAGCGCAGGCCGACCAGCGTCTTGCCCAGCCAGATGGCGCAGTGGCACCAGTTCTGCACCACGAAGCGATAGCGGGCGCGAAACGCCATGAAGGGCGCGAACACCAGACTCACCAGGCACCAGACGAAGGCGGTGAAGGCCAGCAGGAAATAGAACAGCACGATGCGGAGGGGAAACAGGAGGCTCATCGAGAACTCTCGAGTAGATGATCGACTACGGCGGCCAGGTCATCGAATACCTGCGTACCCGGCGGCAGCGTACCTTCCAGAGTGCGCAGGCCCTTGCCGGTCCTGACCAGGTAGGGGACGCCGCCCAGCAGCATGCCGGCATGCAGATCGCGATGGCTGTCACCCACCACCGGAACGCCCTTGAGATCGGCCAGGCCGAAGTGCTCGGCGATGGTGCGAAACATCCCGGGCTTGGGCTTGCGGCAGTCGCAACCATCGTCTGGGCCGTGGGGGCAATGCACGATGAGGTCGATGCGCCCGCCCTGCCCCATCACCAGCTGTTGCATTTTGAAGTGCATGTCGCCGAGGGTGCTCAGGTCGAACTTGCCGCGCGCCACGCCGGACTGGTTGGTGGCCACCGCCACCGTCCAGCCGGCCTTGCACAGCCGCGCAATCGCCTCCAGCGACCCGGGAATGGGAATCCACTCCTCCACCGACTTGACGTACTCGTCGGAGTCCTCGTTGATCACGCCGTCGCGGTCCAGCACGATCAGCTTCACGGGCTTAGCCAAGTGCGGAAATATCGGCAACGCCAAGGAACAATCCTCTCAGCCGGGCCAGCAAGGCGTAACGGTTGGCGCGTACCGAAGCGTCTTCGGCATTGACCAGCACCGCCTCGAAGAAGGCGTCCACCGGACCACGCAGGTGCGCCAGACGCTCCAGTGCCTCTCGGTACTGGCGTGCGGCGGCCAGCGGCTGCACGGCCTGTTCGGCCTGCTGGAGCGCCGAATACAGTGAGAACTCGGTGGCGTTGTCGAACCAGCGCGGTTCGACCGCTTCCGGCAGCTTGGCCTCGAACTTGGCCAGCAGGTTGGAGACGCGCTTGTTCGCAGCAGCCAGCGCCTCGGCTTCCGGCAGGGTGCGGAAGGCCTGCACCGCCTGCACGCGCTGATCGAAGTCCAGCGCCGAACCGGGCTGCACGGCACGCACCGAGAGGTAGGCGGCGACGTCGACGCCCTCGTCCTCGTAACGCGCACGCAGGCGGTCGAAGATGAACTCCAGCACCTGATCGGCAAGGCCGGCCGACTTGACCTGGGTACCGAACTGGCCGATGGCGAAGTTCACCGCCTCGACCAGATTCAGGTCCAGCTGCTTCTCGATGAGGATGCGCAGTACGCCGAGGGCAGCGCGGCGCAGTGCATAGGGGTCCTTGGAGCCGGTCGGCAGCATGCCGATACCGAAGATCCCGACCAGGGTGTCGAGCTTGTCCGCCACTGCCACCGCGGCACCGGTCAGGGTGCTCGGCAGCTCGCCACCGGCGCCACGCGGCATGTACTGCTCGTTCAGCGCCAGTGCAACGTCCTCAGGCTCGCCCTCGTTGAGCGCGTAGTAGTAGCCGGCGATGCCCTGCATCTCCGGAAACTCGCCAACCATCTCGGTGGCCAGGTCGGCCTTGCTCAGCAGGCCGGCACGCATGGCGCGCGCCTTGTCGCCGCCGGTGCGCTCGGCGATCAGCCCGGCCAGACGCGAGACACGCTCGGCTTTGTCGTACACGGTGCCGAGCTGGGCCTGGAACACCACGTTCTTCAGACGATCGTTGAAGCGTTCCAGCGGCTGCTTCTTGTCCTGCTTGAAGAAGAACTCGGCGTCGGTCAGACGCGGACGCACGACCTTCTCGTTGCCGGAGACGATCTGCGCCGGGTCCGTCGATTCGATGTTGGCCACGGTGATGAAGCGTGGCAGCAGTTTGCCGTTGGTATCCAGCAGGCAGAAATACTTTTGGTTGTCCTGCATGGTGGAGATGAGCGCCTCCTGCGGCACCTCGAGGAAACGCTCCTCGAACGAGCAGACCAGCGGCACCGGCCACTCCACCAGGGCGGTGACCTCATCGAGCAGCGCCGGCGGCACGATGGCACTGCCGTTCTGCTCGGACGCCAGCTGCTCGACGCGCTTGGCGATCAGCTCGCGGCGCTCGGCGAAGTCGGCGATCACATGGGCGCCGCGCAGGTCTTCCAGGTAGCTGGAGGGTTTGGAGATATGCACCTGACCCGGGCTGTGGAAGCGGTGGCCGCGGGATTCGCGACCGGCGCGCTGGGCGAGGATCTCGCAGTCGATCACCTGCTCGCCGAACAGCATCACCAGCCACTGGGTCGGACGGACGAACTCTTCCTTGCGTGCGGCCCAGCGCATGCGCTTGGGAATCGGCAGGTCGTTCAGCGAAGCCTCGACGATACCCGGCAGCAGCTGGGTGGCGGGCTGACCTTCGATGGTGCGGCTGAACTTGAGCTTGGGCCCGCTGCGGTCGATTTCGTCCAGGTCCACGCCACACTTGCGGGCGAAACCCAGGGCAGCCTGGGTCGGCTCACCGTGGGCGTCGAAGGCGGCCTGCATCGGCGGGCCGTCGAGGTTGATGCTGCGGTCCGGCTGCTGGGTGGCCAGCTGCTCGACCAGCACGGCCAGGCGACGCGGTGCGGCGTAGGCCTGGGCCTTGGCAAAGCCCAGGCCGGCGTCCTTCAGGCCCTTCTCGATGCCGGCGCAGAAGGCTTCGGCCAGCTTGGCGAGCGCCTTCGGTGGCAGTTCTTCGGTACCCAGTTCGACGAGGAAATCCAGTGCACTCATTCTGCAGCCTCCAGCTTGGCCAGCACTTCGTCACGCAGTTCGGGGGTGGCCATGGGGAAGCCGAGTTTGGCGCGGGCCAGCAGGTAGCTCTGGGCGATCGAACGGGCCAGGCTGCGCACGCGCAGGATGTACTGCTGGCGCGCGGTGACCGAAATGGCGCGACGGGCATCGAGCAGGTTGAAGGTGTGCGAGGCCTTGACCACCATCTCGTAGGCCGGCAGCGGCAGCTCGGCGGCCATCAGCCGGTTGGCTTCGCTCTCGTAGAAATCGAACAGTTCGAACAGCTTCGGCACATTGGCGTGCTCGAAGTTGTAGGTCGACTGCTCCACCTCGTTCTGGTGGAACACATCGCCATAGGTCACGGTGCCGAACGGACCGTCGGCCCAGATCAGGTCGTAGACCGAGTCGACACCCTGCAGGTACATGGCCAGGCGCTCCAGGCCATAGGTGATCTCACCGGTGACCGGGTAGCACTCGACGCCGCCGACCTGCTGGAAGTAGGTGAACTGGGTGACTTCCATGCCGTTGAGCCAGACTTCCCAGCCCAGACCCCAGGCGCCGAGGGTCGGCGATTCCCAGTTGTCCTCCACGAAGCGCACGTCGTGCACCGAGGTATCGACGCCGATGCGGCGCAGCGACTCCAGGTACAGGTCCTGGATGTTGTCCGGGTTGGGCTTGAGCACGACCTGGAACTGGTAGTAGTGCTGCAGGCGGTTGGGGTTCTCGCCGTAGCGGCCGTCGGCCGGGCGGCGCGAAGGCTGGACGTAGGCGGCGTTCCAGGTCTCGGGACCGATGGCGCGCAGGAAGGTGGCGGTGTGGAATGTACCGGCGCCCATTTCCATGTCATAGGGCTGCAGGACCACGCAACCCTGCTCGGCCCAGTAGCTTTGCAGGGCGAGGATCAGGTCTTGGAAGGTGCGCACGGCAGGCGTAGTCTGGCTCAAAATTTCACCTGTGCTGGGCTTCGACAGAAAGCCTCGAAGTATACCCCCCGCATGGCTGCGCTTGCGATGGTTTCGGCCATCGGACGAGCCCTGCGCAAGGAGACCACATGCCACGTTGCGCCTGGTGCGGCACGGATCCGCTGTACATCAACTACCACGATCGCGAATGGGGCGTACCGGCCCACGATCCGCAGGTGCTGTTCGAATTCCTCTTGCTCGAGGCCTTTCAGGCGGGGCTTTCCTGGATCACCGTATTGCGCAAGCGCGAGCGCTATCGGCAGGTGCTGTTCGGCTTCGATGCCGAGCGCCTGGCGCGCATGAGCGATGCCGAGATCGACGAGCGCATGCAGGATCCCGGCATCATCCGCAACCGGCGCAAGCTCGAGGCGGCGCGCAGCAACGCGCGTGCCTGGTTGCAGCTGGAGGATCCGGTAGGGTTCGTCTGGTCGTTCGTCGGCGGCGAACCGAAGATCAATCGCTTCGAGCGCCTGGATCAGGTGCCGGCGGTCTCGCCCGAGGCCGAGGCCATGAGCCGCGCGCTGAAAAAAGCCGGCTTCAGCTTTGTCGGCCCGACCATCTGCTATGCCTACATGCAGGCGTGCGGCATGGTGATGGACCATCTGATCGATTGCGAACGGCATGCCGCGCTGGTCGGCGGCGATTGAGCCGTATGCCACCAAGATATGCGCCATTGCTAGCGTCGCGCCTGAACGCAGCCGCCCGATGCAGGTAGACTAGGCGACCTGAAAATTTCGGAGTGCGGTGTGGAAAAGCTCAAAGGTGCCCTGGTCGTCGGTTCCCTGCGACTCTTCGCCCGGTTGCCCTGGCGCATGGTGCAGGGACTGGGCTCGGCGATCGGCTGGCTGATGTGGAAGCTGCCGAACCGCTCGCGCGAGGTGGCGCGGATCAACCTGCACAAGTGCTTTCCCGAGCTGAGTGCCGCCGAACTGGATGTGCTGCTTGGAAAGACGCTGCGGCAGACCGGCATGACCTTCACCGAAAGCGCCTGCGCCTGGATCTGGCCGGCTGAGAAGACCCTCGGGCTGATTCGCGAAGTCGAAGGCCTCGAGGTGCTGCAGGCGGCGCTGTCGTCTGGCAAGGGGGTGGTCGGTATCACCAGCCACCTGGGAAACTGGGAAGTGCTGAACCATTTCTACTGCGCGCAGTGCAAGCCGATCATCTTCTACCGGCCGCCAAAGTTGAAGGCGGTGGACGAGTTGCTGCAGCAGCAGCGCGTGCAGCTGGGCAACCGGGTCGCGCCTTCGACCCGGGAAGGCATCCTCAGCGTGATCAAGGAAGTCCGTCGTGGCGGTGCGGTTGGCATCCCGGCCGATCCGGAACCGAGCGAAGGCAGCGGGATATTCGTGCCTTTCTTCGCCACCCAGGCGCTGACCAGCAAGTTCGTGCCCGGCATGCTCGCGGGCGGCCAGGCGGTCGGCGTTTTTCTTCACGCGTTGCGCCTGGAGGACGGTTCGGGCTACAAGGTGATCCTCGAGGCGGCGCCCGAAGGGATGTATAGCGAGGACGCCGAAACCGGCGTGGCGGCCATGAGCGCGATGATCGAGAAGTACGTGCGGGCCTACCCCAGCCAGTACATGTGGACGATGAAGCGCTTCAAGAAGCGCCCCGCCGGCGAAAAGCGCTGGTACTGATCAGGCCAGAACAAGAACCAACAAGGACGAACCCATGCGCAACCAGCGTCAGCATCCACGTACCAACATGAAGTGCCGTATTCGCATCACCCATCCGGCCTTCGGCGAGGTGTTCGCCCACACCCGCGACCTGTCCGATGGTGGCGTCTATGTGCGGCATCCGGAGTTGGTGGTGCTGCAGCCTGGCGACGAGGTGACCGGTCAGGTTCAGGACCTGCCGATTCCAGCGCCGGAACTGCGGATGGTGGTGATGCGGGTCGATGCCGAGGGGATCGGCCTGCAGTTCCTGCGCGAGGACTGAGCGGGCGCTCAGTCAGGCGTCAGGCGGTCGAGCCGACGCAGAAAGACGCTCATTTCCTTTTCCGCCTGCTTGTCGCCGCGAGCGTTCGCTGCGGCGATGCCGCTTTCCCAGGCCTCGTGGGCGCCCTGCTTGTCGCCATCGGCCTGCAGCGCCTTGCCCAGCAGCTTCCACGCCGCCGAGTACTTCGGATCGAGCTCCACGCAGCGGCGCAGGTGCTGCGCCGCCCTGCCCGGCTGACCGGCATCCAGGTAGCCCTTGCCGAGTCCGAAGCGCAGCATCGGATTGTCCATGCCTTGAGAGAGCATCTTTTCCAGCGATTCGAGCATGATCGGACCTTGATTGGAGCACGGGCGCCCAGGGAGTCCCCTCCACTGTAGTGCAAAGCGACTGCCCGGCAAGATGGTCAGCATACGCCATTGGTCTTAGCGGGTGCGCGCAATCTTGAGCGCGCCGCGTGACAGCCGCGTGGCATCTCAGTGGGCTTCGTTGACTGCGCTGAGAAACTCCCGGGTGCGCTCTTCCTGCGGGTTGTTGAACAGCGCGTCCGGGCTGCCCTGCTCGTGGATCCGACCCTGGTGAAAGAAGCATACGCGGTCGGCGAACTCGCGGGCGAAGCCCATCTGGTGGGTGACCATCAGCATGGTCAGGTTGTGCGCCTCGCCGAGACGGCGAATCACGCTCAGCACCTCGCCGCAGAGCTCCGGGTCGAGCGCCGAGGTCACTTCGTCGAACAGCATCACCTTGGGACGCATGGCCAGCGCCCGCGCAATCGCCACGCGCTGCTGCTGGCCGCCGGACAGCTGCGCCGGGAAATGCTCCAGCTTGTCCTCCAGGCCGACCATCGCCAGCAGCTCCTCGGCCCGTTCGCGCGCCTCGCGCTTGCTCAGTCCGAGCACCTGAACCGGGGCTTCCATGACGTTCTGCAACGCGTTCATGTGCGGGAACAGGTTGAAGCTCTGGAACACCATGCCGACCTTGCCGCGCACCCGGCGCAGATGACGGGCGTTGGCCGGGACCAGTCGGCCATGGCCGTCGGGCATATGGGTCAGGGGTTCGCCGTCCACCTCGATCAGCCCGTCGTCGATGCCTTCCAGGGTCATCAGCACCCGCAGCAGGGTCGACTTGCCCGAGCCGCTGGGGCCGATGATGGCAACCTTCTCGCCCTCCTGGACATCAAGGTCGAGGCCCTCCAGTACGGTCAGCTCGCCATAGCGCTTGGTCACGCTGGCGAAACGCACCATCGGCTGCGCCGGCGCTGCGGCCGCCACGGCGGCGGTGTTCGATTCTTCTGTGGTGGGCATTGGCGTATTCATCGGGCCAGCTCCATGCGATGTTCCAGGCGGCGCACGCACCAGGCGAGGCCGAGGCTGAGAATGAGGAAGAAGACGCCGACCATGGTGATCGGCTCCAGGTAGCGGAAACTCTCGGAGCCGATGTTCTTGGCCCGCTGCATGATTTCCACCACGGTGATCGCCGACAGCACCGGCGTGTCCTTGAGAATCGAGATCAGGTAGTTGCCCAGCGCCGGCAGTACCGGGCGCAACGCCTGCGGCAGGATCACGTCGCGGTAGGCGGTCCAGGGCTTCATGTTCAGCGCGGTGACCGCTTCCCACTGCGAGCGCGGCACCGCGTCCAGGCCGGCGCGGTAGACCTCGGCGGTGTAGCAGGCGTAGTGCAGCGCGATACCGATGATCCCCGCCTGCATGGCGCTGAGGTTGAGGCCGTAATTGGGGAAGACGTAGAACAGGAAATACACCTGGATCAGTAACGGCGTGCTGCGAATGAATTCGATCAGCCCGGTGACCGGCCAGGACAGCCAGCGGTGGCGGCTGCGCCGACCGATGGCGAGAAACAGGCCGAGCACCACGGCGATGGCGAAGCCGGCCAGGGCGATGCCGATGGTGGTCAGCGAGGCGTCCAGCAGCCGTGGCAGGATTTCGCGGGCGAATTCCCAGTCGAAGAAGTTCATGACAGGCCTCCGCGCATCCGGCCACGGGCCAGGCGCTGTTCCAGCCTGCGCATGGCGAAGTTGATCGTCTGGGCGAGAACGAAGTAGATCACCAGCGCCAGGCCGAAGATCTCCAGGGTCATCAGGGTTGCCTGGTCCAGCTGCCGGGCGCGGAAGGCCAGGTCCGACAGGGCGATCAGCGACACCAGCGAAGTGTTCTTCAGCAGTTCGATCAACAGGTTGGTGCCGGGCGGAATCGCCGCCAGCAGCGCCTGCGGCAGGATGATCCGGCGCATGCGGGTCAGCGGCGTCATGTTCAGCGCGTGGCAGGCCTCGTGCTGGCCGCGATGCACCGAGCGGATCGCGCCACGCAGCACCTCGGCGCCGTAGGCACCGATGTTCAGGCCCAGGCCGACCACCGCCACGGCGAAGGCGCTCATCTCGACGTTGAACGGTGGCAGCGGCAGCACGAAGTACAGCCAGAACAGCTGGACCAGCAGCGACGAGCCACGGAACACCTCGACGTAGATGGCGGCCAGCCAGCGCAATGGTGGCAATGGCGAGAGCCGGGCCAGCGCGGCGATCAGCGCGCAGGCGATGGCCAGCAGGGAACCGAGGGCAGTCACCTTGACGGTGACCCAGGTGCCCTGCAGCAACAGGGGGAGCAGTTCGATCATGGTGGCGCTATCCGGTTGTCCGGAGCGCTGAGCGAGGCTGCGCAAGCGGCGGCGCAGCCTTGGTCAGCGTTCGCAGGCGGGCGGCGGGTCGGCGCAGCAAACCGGCCGCCCGACGGGCTTCAGGCGCCGCAGAGCTCGGCGGCGGTCTTGTCGGTCAGGTTGGAGCGGTCGAAGCCGAACGGTTCCACGGCTTTCAGATGCTCCTCGCTGCCCAGCCACTGCTTGAGCTCGGCATTCACTGCATCGCGCAGGGCTTCGTCCTGCGGGCGGAAGGCCAGCGCACCATAGCCGGCACGCGCGGGATCGTCCTCGAAGTCGGCAATGGCCTCGACATCGTTACTGGCCTTGGCCGCCAGCCCGCGCATGGTCAGCTGGGTGCCGATGGCGGCATCGGCGCGGCCGCTGCGTACCGCCTGCAGCTGAGAGGTGGTATCCGGGACCTGGAGGATCTGCGAATCCTTGATGCCGGCCTTGCGCGCATAGCCCAGGTTCACCGTGCCGGACATGATGGCGATCTTCACCTCGGGGTTGCCGGCGATGTCCTCGTAGCTGCGCAGCTCCTTCGGGTTGCCCTGGGCCACCAGCAGGGTGTCGAGCAGGCGGTAATGCGGGTCGGTGAAAAGCACCTGCTTGCAGCGTTCCGGGGTGATGTACATGCCGGCGGCGATGAGGTCGAAGCGCCCGGCGCGCAGGCCGGGGATCAGCGAGCCCCATTCGGTGAGCACCGGTTTGATGGTGCCGATCTCCATGCGCTCGAAGACCTTGCGCACGATTTCCGGCGACTCGCCGGTGACACTGCCATCCAGCGCCGTATAGGCGAAAGGCGTCTCGTTGGCGTAGCCGATGCGGACGCTGTTGCTGTCCTTGATCTTTTCCAGGGTATCGGCCTGGATGACGCTGGCGAAACCGATGCTGGCCAGGGCGGCACAGGCGATCAGCAGCCGGCGGGGGCTTGTCGTGATGGGGCTGTTCCTCATTGGGAGTTTCTCCTGTTCCTTGTAGAGACCCGAGGAATCGGATCGTTATTTGTCTAGGAGTGGTAACTGCGTTGACCGTAGTAAAGGACGCTTGCGAAGCGACAAGGTGCCGTGAACGTTACGGCGGTCATAGCTTCCTTCAATCGAAGCCCTGACGAGACGGTCATTCTGGAGGGTACAAAAGCTGGCCATAAAATGGAAATCTGAGCCCATCTGGCGCGATCTGACGCAATCGAAGCGGATGATGGAAAACACGCCGTAACGGAGCTACGGGTTTTCTGATTGAGAAAACAAAACGGCCCACCATAAGGCGGGCCGTTCGGGTAAAAGCGGCGGGCTTCAGAAGAAGGTCAGGCCGGCCTGGAACAGGCGCTCCACGTCGCGAATGTGCTTCTTGTCCACCAGGAACAGGATGACGTGGTCGCCGGACTCGATTCGGGTGTCATCGTGCGCGATCAGTACCTGGTCGTCGCGGATCACTGCGCCGATGGTGGTGCCTGGCGGCAGGGCAATCTGCTCGATGGCGCGACCCACCACCTTGCTTGAGCGCGGGTCGCCGTGGGCGATCACCTCGATCGCTTCGGCCGCGCCGCGGCGCAGCGAGTGTGCACTGACGATATCGCCGCGGCGCACGTGGGTCAGCAGGGTGCCGATGGTGGCCAGCTGCGGGCTGATGGCGATGTCGATTTCGCCGCCCTGCACCAGGTCGACGTAGGCCGGGTTGTTGATGATGCACATCACCTTGCGCGCACCGAGCCGCTTGGCCAGCAGCGAGGACATGATGTTGGCCTCGTCGTCGTTGGTCAGGGCGAGGAACACGTCCGCCTCGTTGATGTTCTCTTCCACTAGCAGGTCGCGGTCCGAAGCGCTGCCCTGCAGGATGATGGTGCTGTCCAGGGTGTCGGAGAGGTAGCGGCAGCGTGCCGGGTTCATCTCGATGATCTTGACCTGGTAGCGGCTCTCGATGGCCTCGGCCAGCCGCTCGCCGATGTGCCCGCCACCGGCGATGACGATGCGTTTGTAGTTCTCGTCGAGCCGGCGCATCTCGCTCATCACGGCGCGGATGTTGCCGCGGGCAGCGATGAAGAACACCTCGTCATCGGCCTCGATGACCGTGTCGCCCTGCGGCAGGATCGCGTGGTTGCGGCGGAAGATGGCCGCCACGCGGGTGTCGACGTTGGGCATGTGACGACGCAGCTGGCGCAGCTCCTGGCCCACCAGCGGGCCGCCATAATAGGCGCGTACCGCCACCAGCTGCGCCTTGCCGCCGGCGAAGTCGATCACCTGCAGCGAGCCGGGATGCTCGATCAGGCGTTTGATGTAATTGGTCACCACCTGTTCCGGGCTGATCAGCACGTCCACCGGAATGGCTTCGTTGTTGAACAGACCCGAGCGCACCAGATAGGCCGCCTCGCGCACCCGGGCGATCTTGGTCGGCGTGTGAAACAGCGTGTAGGCGACCTGGCAGGCGACCATGTTGGTTTCGTCGCTGTTGGTCACCGCCACCAGCATGTCGGCGTCGTCGGCGCCGGCCTGGCGCAGCACGGTGGGAAACGAGCCGCGGCCTTGAATGGTGCGGATGTCCAGGCGGTCGCCGAGATCGCGCAGGCGATCGCCGTCGGTGTCCACCACGGTGATGTCGTTGGCTTCGCTGGCGAGGTGTTCGGCGAGGGTGCCGCCGACCTGACCGGCACCGAGGATGATGATCTTCACGCGGTCACTCCTGAGCGGCAGCCATCCGCTGCCGCGTCCATGTTGGGGTCGAGCCTGGCCGGCCCGGGTTCGGCTTACTGATGATGGCCACGCGGTTGAGCTGCGATCTTGATCAGCTTGGCATAGTAGAAGCCGTCGTGGCCGTTCTGCTGCGGCAGCAGCTGGCGACCGTGGGGCTGCGTCAGGCCGAAGCCGGCCGGCAGGTCCAGTTCGCGCGCGCCGGGGGTGCGTGCGAGAAAGGCACCGATCACCTCGCGGTTCTCGGTCGGCAGCACCGAGCAGGTGGCATAGAGCAGCACGCCGCCGACTTCCAGGGTCGGCCACAGTGCATCGAGCATCTCGCCCTGCAGTGCGGCCAGTGGAGCGATGTCCTCGGCCTGGCGGGTCAGCTTGATGTCCGGATGGCGGCGGATCACGCCGGTGGCCGAGCAGGGTGCGTCGAGCAGGATGCGCTGGAACGGTTTGCCATCCCACCACTGCGCGGTGGCGCGCGCATCGGCGGCGAGCAGCTCGGCATCGAGCTGCAGACGCTCGAGATTCTCCCGTACCCGCGCCAGGCGCTTGGGCTCGAGGTCCAGCGCAACCAGCCCGGCCAGCTGCGGCTCGCGCTCGAGCAGGTGGCAGGTCTTGCCGCCCGGAGCGCAGCAGGCGTCCAGCACGCGCTGGCCGGGCGCCAGATCGAGCAGCCCGGCGGCCAGCTGCGCGGCTTCGTCCTGCACGCTGACCCGTCCTTCGGCGAAGCCGGGCAGCTGCTGCACATCGCAGGGGCTGGCGAGTCGGATGCCGTCTTCGCTGAATTCGCAGGGGAAGGCGTCGATACCGGCGGTTTGCAGCTCGGTCAGGTAGACGTCTCGACTGGTCTGACGGCGATTGACCCGCAGCATCATCGGCGGATGCGCATTGTTCGCCGCGCAGATGGCTTCCCAGTGTTCGGGCCAGTGTGCCTTGAGGGCCTTCTGCAGCCAGCGCGGGTGGGCCACGCGAATCACCGGATCGTGTTCCAGTTCGGCCAGCAGTGCTTCACCTTCGCGCTGGGCGCGGCGCAGCACGGCATTGAGCAGCCCCTTGGCCCAGGGCTTCTTCAGCTTGTCCACGCAGCCGACGGTTTCGCCGATGGCGGCATGGGCCGGAATACGGGTATGCAGCAGCTGATAGAGGCCGACCAGCAGCAATGCTTCGACATCGCGGTCGGCGGCCTTGAACGGCTTCTGCAACAGTTGGTTGGCCAGCCCCGCCAGGCGCGGCTGCCAGCGCGCGGTACCAAAGGCCAGTTCCTGGGTCAGACCGCGATCACGGGCGTCCACCTTGCCGAGGACCTCCGGCAGGCTGCTGCCCAGAGACGCCTTGCCCGACAGCACGACGCTCAGCGCACGGGCCGCCGCCAGGCGCGGATTCATTGGCCGAGAACCAGGCCGGGGGCGAACTGCTCACGGCGGCTGTTATACAGGTCGCCGAAGCCAAGCGGCTTGCCACCGGGCAATTGCAGGCGAGTCAGCGACAGCGCGCCTTCACCGCAGGCAACGGTCAGCCCTGCCTTGCTCGCGTCGAGGATAAGGCCGGGCACGCCGCGGCCTTCGCCGAGGCGTGCGGCGTGAATCTTCAGCGTTTCGCCGTTCAGCGTGCTGTGGCAGATCGGCCAGGGGTTGAAGGCGCGAATCAGCCGCTCCAGCTCGACTGCCGGGCGGGTCCAGTCTACGCGCGCCTCGTCCTTGCTCAGCTTGTGCGCATAGGTGGCCAGGCTGTCGTCCTGCACTTCGGGCGTCAGGGTGCCGGCGGCCAGGGCGTCGACGGCCTTTACCACGGCGTGCGCGCCGAGCAAGGCGAGACGGTCGTGCAGCGAGCCGCCGGTGTCTTCGTCACTGATCGGTGTGTTGACCTTGAGCAGCATCGGACCGGTATCCAGGCCCGCTTCCATCTGCATCACCGTGACCCCGGACTCGCTGTCGCCGGCTTCGATGGCGCGCTGGATCGGCGCGGCACCACGCCAGCGGGGCAGCAGCGAGGCATGGCTGTTGATACAGCCCAGGCGCGGCAGGTCGAGCACCGCCTGCGGCAGGATCAGACCATAGGCCACGACCACCATCAGGTCCGCCTGCAGCGCGGCCAGCTCCGCCTGAGCCGCCGGATCACGCAGTGTCTGCGGTTGCAGCACCGGAATGTCGTGCTGCACGGCGAGCTGCTTGACCGGGCTGGGCATCAGCTTCTGGCCGCGCCCGGCCGGGCGGTCCGGCTGGGTATAGACCGCAACGATCGATTTGCCCGCATCGAGCAGGGCCTGCAGGTGCTGGGCGGCGAATTCCGGAGTGCCGGCGAAAACGATGCGCAAGGGCTGGGTCATGGGGACTCGCTAAGAAAAAGGCTTGCCGTAGCAAGCCTTTGAGGTTCGGGAATCAAGCCTGCTGGCGGTGGATCTTTTCCAGCTTCTTCTTGATCCGGTCGCGCTTGAGGCTGGACAGGTAGTCGACGAACAGCTTGCCGTTGAGGTGATCGCACTCGTGCTGGATACACACCGCCAGCAGTCCTTCGGCGATCAGCTCGTAGGGCTTGCCGTCGCGGTCCAGCGCCTTGATGCGCACCTTCTGCGGACGATCGACGTTCTCGTAGAAGCCGGGTACCGACAGGCAGCCTTCCTGGTACTGGTCCATCTGGTCGGTGAGCGGTTCGAATTCCGGGTTGATGAAAACCCGCGGTTCGGAGCGGTCCTCGGACAGGTCCATCACCACCACGCGCTTGTGCACATTGACCTGCGTCGCAGCCAGGCCGATGCCCGGCGCTTCGTACATGGTTTCGAACATGTCGTCGACCAGCTGACGGATGCCGTCATCGACCACGTCCACCGGTTTGGCGATGGTACGCAGCCGCGGATCGGGAAATTCAAGGATGTTCAGAATGGCCATATGCGTTTGTGATGCACTTATGGAATAAAGTCAAAAGCCGCTGCTAAGATGCCGAGCAGCATGGAAAACGGCTTAATGCCGCGTTCCAAATGGGTCCGCGGCGCTAGGGCGCTTCACGTGAAGGCACATAATAAAGGGATTCACCACATGAGGAAATCACTACTCGCCCTGCTGCTGGTGGCGGTCGGCGGGCTCGCCCAGGCCGCGGTGCAGCTCAAGGACAATCATCCGGAGCGGTATACCGTGGTGAAGGGCGACACACTCTGGGGCATTTCCGGCCGCTTCCTGCGCGAGCCGTGGAAATGGCCGGAGCTGTGGCATGCCAACCCGCAGATCGCCAACCCTCACCTGATCTATCCCGGCGACACCCTGAGCCTGGTCTATGTCGACGGCCAGCCGCGACTGGTGCTGGACCGCGGTACCTCGCGCGGCACCATCAAGTTGTCGCCGACCGTACGCACCACGCCGATGGCCGAGGCCATCCCGACCATCCCGCTGGAAGCGATCAACAGCTTCCTGCTGAGCAACCGCATCATCGACACCGCC
Organism: Stutzerimonas sp. LR2; assembly: GCF_055755175.1. Classification (NCBI taxonomy): domain Bacteria; kingdom Pseudomonadati; phylum Pseudomonadota; class Gammaproteobacteria; order Pseudomonadales; family Pseudomonadaceae; genus Stutzerimonas; species Stutzerimonas sp. LR2. The sequence continues at coordinate 704,370 of NZ_JBVTRR010000001.1, read as the reverse complement.
GAGCAGTTCCAGGGCGCTCCGTACATCGTCGCCGGCAATGCCGAGCGCGTGATCAGCGGCGCCGGCGATCGCATCTATGGTCGCGGCGCGTTCGACGCGAACATGCCGGCCTACGGCATCTTCCGCCAGGGCAAGACCTACGTCGACCCGGACACCGGTGAATTCCTCGGCATCAACGCCGACGATGTCGGCTCCGTCGAGATCGTCGAGATCGAAGGCGACATCGCCACCATGCAACTGACCCGGACCACCCAGGAAGCGCGCATCGGTGATCGCCTGTTCCCGGGCGAGGAGCGCGCGGTCAACTCCACCTTTATGCCGAGCGCCCCGTCCACCCAGGTCGAAGGCCTGATTCTGGATGTGCCGCGTGGCGTCACCCAGATCGGCCAGTTCGATGTGGTCACGCTGAACAAAGGTGCTCGTGACGGTCTGCAGGACGGCAACGTGCTGGCGGTGTACAAGACCGGCGAAACCGTGCGCGATCGCGTGACCGGCGAGAACGTGAAGATCCCGGACGAGCGCTCCGGTCTGCTAATGGTGTTCCGCACCTACGACAAGCTCAGCTACGGCCTGGTGCTGCAGGCCACCCGCTCGCTGTCGGTGAAGGACAAGGTCCGCAACCCCTGAACTAAGAAAGCCCCGCGAATGCGGGGCTTTTTCATGCTGCGATAACACCGCAAGGATGCGGTGCCAGGAGACAAGGAGTGTCTTCCATGCCTGCCATTTCCCCCGCCGAGCTTGAAGCCCGGCTGCGCCTTCATCTGTTGCCGGAACTCGGTCCGCGGCGCCTGCAGCGGTTGCTCAGTGCGTTCCCCGATGCCGCATCGGCCCTCAGCGCGCCGGCCAGCGCCTGGCGCTCCCTGGGTCTGCCGGTCAGCTGCGCCGAACCGCGTCGCAGCAGCGAGGTTCGCGAGCGGGCCAGTGCCGCCCTGGCCTGGCTGCAAGCCCCAGGTCGACATGTGATCTGCTGGGACGATCCGGCCTATCCCGCCCTGCTGGCGGAGCTGCCGGATGCCCCGCCTCTGCTGTTCGTCGCCGGCGATCCGACCTTGCTCGAACGGCCGCAGCTGGCGGTAGTCGGCAGCCGCCGCGCCTCGCGAAACGGCCTGGACAATGCCCGCGCCTTTTCCCGCAGCCTGGCCGGCGCGGGTTTCGTCATCACCAGTGGACTGGCGCTGGGAATCGACGGCGCTGCACATCAGGGTGCGCTGGATGCAAACGGCAAGACCGTCGCGGTGCTCGGCACCGGCATCGAACGGCTGTATCCGCAGCGCCATCTCAGCCTGGCCAAGGAGATCGTCGAACATGGCGGTGCGCTGGTGTCCGAATTGCCGCTGGACTGCCCGCCACAAGCGAGCAACTTTCCGCGCCGCAACCGCATCATCAGCGGCCTTTCGCTGGGCGTGCTGGTGGTCGAGGCGAGTCCGTCCAGCGGTTCGCTGATCACCGCGCGTCTGGCCGCCGACCAAGGCCGGGAAGTCTATGCGATTCCCGGTTCGATCCATCATCCTGGCGCACGCGGCTGCCATCAGCTGATCCGCCAGGGCGCGGCGCTGGTGGAGTCGGTAGAGGATGTCCTGCAGGCCCTGCGCGGCTGGCAGCGCCTTGCGCCGCTGGCTGCTGAAGCGTCGAAGCCGCCGCAGACGGATCACCCATTGCTGCGCGAACTGCTGGCGGCGTCGCGCAGCAGCGAGGCGCTGGCTGCCGCGCTCGATCAGCCGCTGGGTCAGGTGCTGGCACAACTGACCGAGCTGGAGATCGAGGGTCAGGTCAGCTGCGACAACGGACTCTGGTCGGTGCTGATGCGCTAGCCGGCATCGGCTGGACGCGGCGGTGCCAGGCGATGCCGGCTCACTGTTGCAGGCGGTTGCGAATCGGCCCGATCGCCCCCTGCTCGACGGCTGGCGCCTTGGGTACACTGCCGGCTTTTCATCCAGGCAGAGGTCGGCATGATTGGCGATTGGCGTGTGCAGCAGGTAGCGCGGGTGGTCCGGGCTGGCGGGGTGATCGCCTATCCGACCGAAGCGGTTTGGGGGGTGGGCTGTGACCCGTGGGACGAAGACGCGGTGATGCGCTTGCTGGCGCTCAAGGAGCGACCCGTGGAGAAGGGCCTGATCCTCATCGCGGACACCGTGGAACAGTTCGACTTCCTGCTGGATGACCTGCCGGAGCGCTGGCTGGATCGCCTGGCAGGGACCTGGCCGGGGCCCAACACCTGGCTGGTACCGCACCGCGGCCGCTTGCCCGAGTGGATCACCGGACGGCATGACAGCGTGGCCCTGCGCGTCACCGACCACCCGCTGGTCAAGCGCCTCTGCGCGCTGACCGGGCCGCTGGTGTCGACCTCGGCCAACCCGGCCGGGCGGCCCGCGGCGCGTTCGCGGCTGCGGGTGGAACAGTATTTCCCGCAGCAGCTAGACGCCGTGTTCAATGGTGCGCTGGGCGGCCGGCGCAATCCCAGCGTCATCCGAGACCTGCGCAGCGGCGAGGTGATTCGTCCGGCCTGACCCGGGCGAATCGATGGCGGCGCGGCTGCCCTGCAGCGGCGGCCGCCACCGTGTTCAGGGCAGCAGAATGGTCGATCCGGTGGTTTCCCCCGCTGCCAGCTTGCGCTGCGCTTCGGCGGCATCGCCGAGTGCGTAGCGCTGGCCGATCTCCACCTTGACCTTGCCGCTGCCGATCATCTCGAACAGCTCGTCGGCCATGGCCTGCAGGCGCTCCGGGGTGTCGGCATAGCCAGCCAGGGTCGGGCGGGTGACGAACAGCGAACCCTTTTGCGCCAGCACGCCGAGGTTGACTCCGGTGACGGCACCCGACGCATTGCCGAAGCTCACCAGCAGCCCGCGCGGAGCGACGCAATCGAGGGATATCTCCCAGCTGTTCTTGCCCACCGAGTCGTAGACCACCGGGCACTTCTTGCCTTCGGTCAGCTCCAGTACGCGCTGCACCACGTCTTCGCAGCTACGGTCGATGGTCGCCCAGGCGCCGAGCGCCTTGGCGCGTGCGGCCTTCTCCGCCGAGCCGACCACGCCGATCAGCCGAGCGCCGAGCGCATGCGCCCACTGACAGGCAATCGAGCCAACGCCGCCGGCCGCGGCATGGAACAGCACGGTCTCGCCGGCCTGCAGCGCGTGAGTCTGACGCAGCAGATACTGACAGGTCAGGCCCTTGAGCATGACCGCGGCAGCCTGTTCGTAGCTGATGGAGTCCGGCAGCTTGACCAGGTGGCGAGCCGGCAGCGTGTGATACTCCGCGTAGGCACCCAGCGGACCGGTGGCATAGGCGACACGATCACCGGGCTGCAGATGCTGCACGCCCTCGCCCACCGCATCGACCACCCCGGCACCCTCGGTGCCCAGACCGGACGGCAGGCTTGGCGGCTGGTACAGGCCGCTACGGAAATAGGTGTCGATGAAGTTCAGGCCGATGGCGTGGTTGCGGATGCGCACCTCGCCGGCAGCCGGTGCGCTGAGGGGCACATCGACCTGTTCCAGGACTTCGGGACCGCCGTGCTGGCTGAATTGGATGCGCTGGGACATGTCTGGCTCCTGGTCATTGAAAGAGCGCCTATCGAACCTGCCGGGGCTGCGTTCGTCAATCGGCCTGATGTTATGCTTGCCGGCCGACCCCGTTTCAAGCACCGCTCAGCCACGCGCCGCTGGCTGCGTGCGGTCATTCGCAAGGTGATTTCGTGAACGACAGGACCGAAGCCGTCAAAGCCTATCTGCTGGATCTGCAGGATCGAATCTGCGCCGCCCTGGAGGTCGAAGACGGCGGTGCCCGCTTCGTCGAGGATGCCTGGACGCGGCCCGGTGGCGGTGGCGGCCGGACGCGGGTGATCGAGAACGGCGCGCTGATCGAGAAAGGCGGGGTGAACTTCTCCCATGTGCACGGCGACAGCCTGCCGCCATCGGCCAGCGCCCATCGGCCTGAACTGGCCGGTCGCAGCTTCGAGGCGCTGGGCGTGTCGCTGGTGATCCACCCGCACAATCCCTACGTGCCCACCTCCCATGCCAACGTGCGCTTCTTCATCGCCGAGAAGGACGGCGAGGAACCGGTCTGGTGGTTCGGAGGCGGCTTCGACCTGACGCCCTACTACGGTTTCGAGGACGACTGCGTGCATTGGCACCGAGTCGCCCGGGACGCCTGCGCACCCTTTGGCGCCGAGGTCTATCCGCGCTACAAGGAGTGGTGCGACCGCTATTTCCACATCAAGCACCGCAACGAACCGCGCGGCGTTGGCGGACTGTTCTTCGACGACTTGAACCAGTGGGATTTCGACACCAGCTTCGCCTTCATGCGTGCGGTCGGCGATGCCTATCTCCAGGCCTATCTGCCCATCGTGCAGCGGCGCAAGGCCACCCCGTTCGGCGAGCGCGAGCGGCAGTTCCAGCTGCTGCGCCGCGGCCGCTACGTCGAGTACAACCTGGTCTACGACCGCGGCACCCTGTTCGGCCTGCAATCGGGTGGACGCACCGAATCGATCCTGATGTCGCTGCCGCCCCAGGTTGCCTGGGGCTATGACAAGCGCCCCGAGCCGGGCTCGCCGGAAGCGCGGCTGACCGAGTATTTCCTGCAGGACCGCGACTGGCTGGCCGCCGCGCCCGCCTGAACGAAGACGGCATCCGGCCCGAGTTTCGGCGCTGGAGTCGATGCGTCCCGCACCGGGTCTGCAGCCCGAATTTGAAACAGAGGTATTGGATGGACCGCTACGGCGTCTTCGGCAACCCCATCGGCCACAGCAAGTCACCGCAGATTCATGCGCTGTTCGCCACACAGACCGGCCAGGCGCTGAGCTATGAGCCGCTGCTGGCGCCGCTGGATGACTTCCCCGCGTTCGCGCGTGACTTCTTTCGCGAAGGCCGGGGTGCCAACGTGACCGTGCCGTTCAAGGAGCAGGCCTATCGCATGGCCGACGAGCTGACCGAGCGTGCGCGCCGCGCCGGTGCGGTGAATACCCTGAAGAAGCTGGAGGATGGTCGCCTGCTGGGCGACAACACCGATGGCGCCGGGCTGGTCGCCGACCTGCTCAATGCCGGCGTGACCCTGAGCGGCAGTCGCATTCTGCTGCTGGGCGCTGGGGGAGCCGTGCGTGGCGTGCTGGAGCCGTTGCTGGCGCACCGGCCGGCGGCGCTGGTCATCGCCAATCGCACCGCGAGCCGGGCCGAACAGCTGGTGCAGGAGTTCGCCGAGCTTGGCCCGCTGTCGGCGAGCGGCTTCGCCGAGCTTGCCGAACCGGTCGACCTGATCGTCAACGGCACGTCGGCCAGCCTCGGTGGCGAGCTGCCGCCCTTGGCCGACAACCTGATCGTTGCCGGCCGCACCTTCTGCTACGACATGATGTACAGCGCCGAGCCGACGCCCTTCTGCCGCTGGGCCGCGGCGCTGGGTGCGACCACCCGCGACGGTCTCGGCATGCTGGTGGAGCAGGCGGCGGAAGCCTTCGAACTCTGGCGCGGCGTGCGCCCGGATACCGCGCCGGTACTGGCCGAGCTACGGCGCCAGCTGGGCTGAGAGGGCTCTTGGCCGGCCAGATGCCCGCTGGCCATTGGCTGGCCCACGCGCGCAGACATCCATAAGCCGCGCCCAGACGACCAGAAAGGGCTAGCTACGAAAATGGATGCGCTGATGCAGGTGCTGCGGGCGCTCCAGCTCGTCCACGATACCGGCAGCGATGCGCTGCAGCTCGTGAAAGGGATTGGTTTCGCCCTTGCCGGCGGCTTCGGCCAACGTCTCGATGGTCAGCTGGTTGCCGGCCGGGGGCGCATCCACCAGCGTCCACTTGAGCGGATGCGCGGCCAGCCGCTGCAAGGCGGCCTCGACCTCCGGCTGTCGCTCGATGGCCGGGAAGTCGGCGATCAACAGCAGCCGCTCGACGCCGACACGCTCAAGCCCGAGCAGCAGCGCTTCCACCGCCTGGTAGAAATCGCGCCGGGCGGACTCGCCGGTGATGGCATCGGTGCTGGGCAGGCGCGGCGTGTGGTACAGGCAGATCACCGCATCCATCCCTGCCACGCTTTCGCTGACGCTCAGCGGATCGAACGGGTCGCCCGGCTTGGTCCGCAGGCCCGGCCGGGCAGACAGCGAATTGAGATCGTCCAATAGCGCCACAGCCTCGTGCTGCCGGCTGAGCAGCTCGACCAGCAGCGCACTGCCGAGATCGTCATGCGCGCCGTACAGGGCGAACTTGAGGCGTGGCGTTTCGGCGTTGAGCATGGTCGGTCAGCGGCGGGTGACCAGATAGCCGATCAGGGCAAAGGCACCGGCCGCCAGGGCCAGCGTGCCCAGCGGATGTTCCTTGGCACAGTCGCGTGCGGCGCGGCTGGCCTCACGGGTGCGCTTGGACAGGTCGGCATAGTGCTCGTCCCAGTGCTGGTCGTGCCAGAGCGATTCGGCCCGCGAACGCAGGGCGCTGAGGCGATGGCGCGAGTCACGTGCGGCGTCGTGCTTGAGCTCGTCGAGCGCGCGCATCAGGCTGTCGATCTCGCGTTGGACTTCTTCGCGGGTGGTGGGCTTGTGGCTGAACATGGCGGGACCTCCCCTCGGTAAGTGTGTGGGTTTGACCCCGAAACGTTGCAGAGGTGCGGCCAGAGGCCGGCTTTGCTGGCCGAGCAGACCACATCAAGATGTGTCCGGGCCGGCCGCCGCGCTGGTCGACATCCGACGAACCGTTCATCGGGAACAGGCGAGCCGCCCGTCGATTCCCTATACTGCGTCACAGTTCCGGAGCGCTTTATTCCGGCGCATCCCGCGCCGCAGCGCCCTTTTCCAGCGGGGAAATCCAATCGTGAAATTGCGTCGTACGGTGGCCAGCCTGTTGTTCGCCTGCCTGGCCTCGTTGCCGGTGATTCATGCCCAGGCGGCCAGGCCGATGGTTCAGGAGCTCGCCTCGGGCAGCGCCCTGCTGGTCGACCTGAACACCAACGAGGTGCTCTATTCCAGCAATCCCGACATGGTCGTGCCGATCGCTTCGGTGACCAAGCTGATGACCGCCATGGTGGTGCTGGATGCCAAGCTGCCGCTGGACCAGGCGCTACCGGTGACCATCCGCGATGCCAAGGAGATGCAGGGCGTTTACTCCCGGGTGCGCATCGGCAGCGAGATCAGCCGCCGAGAGATGCTGCTGCTGACCCTGATGTCTTCCGAGAACCGCGCCGCCGCCAGTCTTGCCCATCACTATCCCGGTGGCTACTCGGCCTTCATCCAGGCGATGAACGCCAAAGCGCGGGCACTGGGCATGACCCGCACGCACTACGTCGAGCCCACCGGCCTTTCCGAGCGCAACGTCTCCAGCGCCAACGACCTGGTCAAGCTGATTCGCGCCAGTCGCCAGTACCCGCTGATCCAGCAGTTCAGCACCACCGACGAGAAGACCGTGGCCTTCCGCAAGCCCAACTACACGCTGGGCTTTCGCAATACCAATGCCCTGGTGCGCAAGAACAACTGGGACATCCAGTTGAGCAAGACCGGCTTCACCAATGCTGCCGGCCATTGCCTGGTGATGAGCACCACCATGAAGCAGCGGCCGGTGGCCTTCGTGGTGCTCGACGCGTTCGGCAAGTACACCCACATGGCTGACGCCAACCGCCTGAAGAAGTGGCTGGAAACCGGCACGGTTACGCCGGTACCGGCCGCTGCCCTGGCCTACAAGCAGCAGAAGCAGGCCCAGCGGCAGCTCGCCGGCCAGCCGGCCGATGCTGCCCAGGCCCTGCTGGAAACCCGCTGAACCCGGCTCTCGCGGCGCGGCGAAGTGGGCCGCGCCGTGAGCCGGATGAGAATCGATGGGCTTTCTTGAGTTTGCGCAACTCTTTTCCCCGAGAGTCGTTCCTATCATGAACGCCATTCGCAACTGCGCCCCGTCGAGCCGTCGATGAACCGTCGCCGTCTACCTGCCTGGCTCGCCAGCCTGGCCCTGCTGATGCACCTGCTGAGCATGCCGCTGTCCGGCATGCTGCCGGCTGACGCCAAGCGGCTGCTGGGCTGGAGCGGGCATTGCCCGCTGCAGCAGGCCGGCGTATCGCCGGGCCATGCCATGCACGGCGCCGAGACGGCCGGCGAGCATGGCTCCGGCACCCACCATGGCGGGATGCCGCCGTGCTGCTGCTGCGCAGGGTCCATCGGTCTCGCCGCACTGCCGGCACCGTCGCTGCAGCTGCCGCAGGACGTGCAGGGAGGCGCTGTCCGGATCGCCGAAACCCGGGTTCACCGGCCATCTCCGCGCCAGCAGTGGCCCTCGCTGAATCCGCGCGCCTCACCCCTCGCCTGACGCCCTCGGCGTCACCCTTAGTCGCTGTGCCTGAACCGCCCGCACCTGCCATCCGGCAGCGTGCCGGCGCCTGCCGACGGCTGCTCGCCGTGGCCATGCCTGTTGCACAAGGAAACCTGCGAGATGCATCCCCTCTCTGCGCAATCTCCGCGGCGCCTCGCGCTGCCCCGTCTTCTCACCGTGGCCCTGGCCGCCACGTATCTGCCGGCAAGCCTGGCCGATACCGCGCTGTCGCTGGGCAGCAGCACCGTCACCGCGAACCCGTCCAGCGGCAGCCTGCCGACCAGCAGCGTGGTCAGCTCGGTGGACCTGCTGGGCAGCGACATCCTCGAACAGCAGCCGGTGCTCTATAGCTGGGAGCTGTTCCGCCGTGCGCCGGGGGTGATGCTCACCGAGTTCGGCCAGGGCACCAGCTCCGGCAAGCTGTCCTTTCGTGGCTTCAATGGCGAGGGCGAGGTCAACGCGGTCAAGCTGCTGATCGACGGCATCCCGAGCAACAGCAACGACGGCAACATGCCCTACCTGGACATGCTGTTCCCGCTGGAGATCGATGGCATCGAGGTGGTGCGCGGTACCAACGATCCGCGCTACGGCCTGTACAACATCGCCGGCAACGTCGCCGTGCAGTCGCGCATCGGTGGCGACTACGGCAAGGCGCGGCTGCGCTACGGCAGCTACGACACGCAGGAGCTGCAGCTGGCCAAGGGCATCGAAAGCGGCAACTGGACGCAGAACTACTTCATCGGCCAGCAGAAGAGCGATGGCTACCGCGACCATGCCGGCAGCGAGCGCACCAGCCTGTCCGGCAAATGGTTCTACTCGCCGGACGCCGGCAACTGGCGCCTGGGCCTGATCGCCCGGCACTACGAGGCCGAAGCGGACGAGCCGGGGTACCTGTCCCGTGAGGACGCACGGCACTCGCCCCGCCAGTCCTATGCGCTGTCGGCCAGCGACATGGGTGAGCGGCGCATGAACCAGCTCAGCCTGCATCTGGACAGCCAGCTGGCCAGCGACCTCAGCTGGGCGACCAAGGTCTGGCTCAACACCCTGGATGACGACCGCTGGGTGCGTTTCTCCCAGGCCCAGCCGCAACAGCGACGCACCAGCGAGGAGAAGCACTACGGCGCGCGTACTTCGCTGACCTACCGGCCGGACGTGTCCTGGCTCCATGATCTGGCCCTCGAAGGCGGGCTGGACACCGAACAGCAGCGCAACCGCAGCGAGCGCTACACCACCGTCGAGCGCCAGGTCGTGACCCAGACCCGCGACCAGCGCTTCGACTACGACAGCTACGGCGCGTACCTGCAGGCGGTGATCCAGCCGGTGAAATCGCTGAAGATCATCCCGGCATTTCGCGTCGACCGCATTCGGGGTGACTTCACCGACGAGCTGAGTGGCAACGATTACGCGATCAACGACTACGGCAGCATCGAGCAGCCGAAGATCAGCCTGATCTACACCCCCATCGAGCAGCTGAGCCTGTATGGCAACTGGGGGCGGACCTTCCAGATCGGTACCGGCGCGGCCGCCTACAAGGTTCCGCCGCGCACCAGCGATCTCTCGCCGTCGATCAATGACGGCTGGGAAACCGGCATCAAGTTCAGCCCGGTGCACTGGCTCGACGGCCGCGTCGCCTACTGGGAGCAGGTCGCCACGGACGAGGTGCGGCGCCGGCTCAACGATCCCAGTGGCGAATCGGAAAACCTCGGGCAGACCCGTCGCTGGGGCTACGACGCCCAGCTCAACCTCTACCCTGCCAGCGCTCTGAATCTGTGGCTGGCGCACTCCTGGCAGTTCTCCGAGATCGAAAAGGCCGACCCTAGCCTGCCGGCCAGCCAGGGCCAGGAGATCGATCATGTGCCGCGGCGCCTGTACTCGGCCGGCAGCAGCTATCAGGCGACGCCGGACCTGCAGCTCAGCGCCTGGCTCAACGGCCAGACCGATTACTACCTCGAGCGCGAGAACACCCAGGGCAAGTACGGCGGTTACGTGCTGTTCAACCTGGGCGCCAGCTACCAGCTGACCGAGCAGCTGGCCGTCGACCTGCAGCTGAAGAACCTCACCGACCGCTACCACGAATACGTCTGGTACGACGGCGCGCAGACCCTGCATGCGCCGGGCGATGGCCGCGCGCTGTATGCCGCCGTGACCCTGGACTTCTGACCGGCATGAAGCGCTACCTGTACCTGATGCATCGCTGGCTCGGCATCGCCCTGGGGTTGTTCGTCCTGGCCTGGGTCGTCAGCGGCGTGGTGATGCTCTTCGTCGGCTATCCCAAGCTGACACCGGCCGAGCATCTGGCGCGACTGGCACCGCTGGATGCCGGCTGCTGCATCGCGCCGCGTGCGGCGCTTGTCGCCAGTGGCGATCCGCGTACCCCGCTCAGCCTGCGCCTGACCGGTGCCGGCGGCTCACCGCGCTACCTGCTGGACTACGGCGACGGACCGCTGCTGGCGGTGGATGCGCGCAGCGGTCGGCGCATCGAGCGCATCGGTCCTGCCGAGGCGCTGGCCAGCGCGCGGCAGTTCACCCAGGGGGCTGAAGTGCGCCTGCTCGATCAGGTCGAAGAAGATGCCTGGACGCGCAACCATGCGCTGGCCCGCGAGCGCCCGTTGTATCGGGTCCAGGCCGACGATGCCGAACGGCACCTGCTCTACGTCTCCAGCCACAGCGGGCTGGTGGTGCGCGATGCCAGCGCCCACGAGCGGGCCTGGAACCTGCTGGGCGCCTGGCTGCACTGGCTCTATCCGTTGCGCGAGGTGATGCCGAAGGCCGCCTGGTCGCCGCTGCTGGTCTATGGCGCCCTGCTCGGCGCGGTGCTGGTGCTGCTGGGCATGCTGATCGGCCTGCTGCGCTGGCGCTTCACCGGGCGCTACCGCAACGGATCGCACTCGCCCTACCCGGCTGGCGCCAGCCGTGTGCACCACGTCGGCGGGCTGCTGGTCGGCGTCGTGCTGCTGGTCTGGCTGGTCAGCGGCATGCTGTCGATGGAGCCCTGGGGGCTGTTCGAGAAACGCTCGAGCATCGATGCCGCCGCGCTGCGGCAAGCGCCGCTAAACGCCGAAGCGCTGGATGCGGATCTGGCCTCCTCGCTGGCCCGATTCCGCGCGGCTGGTTTCGAAGCGGTGGAACTGCAGTGGCATATGCTCGGCGATCAGCCCTATCTGGTCGGCCTCGATGCCAGGGGCGAGACGCGCATTCTGCCCGCGGCATCCGCCGGGCCGGCGCAGGAACACCTTGAGCGCGCGGTACTGGAGCGCCAGGTCCGCCAGGCCTGGCTGGAGCAGTCGCTGCACTTCGAGTGGCTGGAACAGGAGGATTTCCACTACTACGCTCGCAGCGAACCAAGCCTATACAGCCATCTGCCGCGCCGCTTGCCGCTGCTGCGGGTGCGCTTCGACGATCCGGCCGCCACCTGGCTGCACATCGACCCCTACAGCGGTGCCGTCATCGAACAGCTGGATCAGCGCCGGCGCGCGGTGCGCTGGGCGTTCAAGCTGCTGCACAGCTGGGACTGGCTGCCCTTGCTGCAGCGGCCGCTGCTGCGCGACGGCCTGCTGCTGGCCTTCAGCGCGGGTGCGCTGGTGATCAGCCTGAGCGGCGTGTTGCTGGGCTGGCGACGGCTAAGGCCGCGGGTGCGGCGGCGCCAGGTGCGCCGGCCGGTTCAGCCGCCGCGGTTGTCGTAGGCGGCTTCGTTGCTGTCCTGCTCGCCGGCGCGGGCCTGCTCGTGGGTCAGCTGCAGCTTGAGGCGCTGCAGCGCGTCGGCATTCCAGCCGGGCGGGCTGCTGACCAGGCGCCAGGCATCGACATAGTCGGCCGGCGCATAGACGTGGCCGTAGCCGGGCGGCGTCGGCGTGGTCACCGCCATGTCCACCGCCAGCTGCAACATGGTTACCAGCGGGAACCAGCGTAGCGACGGCGATACATCCGGCCCGCGCGGCTCGGCCAGCCAGTCGGGGCGGCGCCAGGCGTAGCGATGGTCGAAGAAGGTGATCGGATCGCTGGCGTACTGCAGGTAGAGCAGACGCATCGGCCCCCAGGGCGCATCGGCCGGCTCCGCTGTGCCCTGCTGGTTCATGAAGCGGACGAAGCGGCCATCGCGGAACCGTGGACGCCATTCGGGGCTGTCCGGGTCGCGGCTGTCGGTGAGCGTGCGCCACAGGTCGCTGCGAAACGGCGGACCGCTCCAAAGCGCGCCGTGGATGGGATCGCCGAGCAGCTCGTGCAGCTCCCAGGAGCGTTGCGAATGCAGCGCGCCGAGGCTCAGGCCATGCAGATACAGGCGCGGTCGGCGTTCGGCCGGCAGTTCGGTCCAGTAGCCATAGATCTCGGCGAATAGCGCGCGGGCCACGTCGCGGCCGTAGTCGGCCTCCACCAGCAGCGCCAGCGGGCTGTTCAGATAGGAGTACTGCAACGCCACGCTGGCGATATCGCCGTGGTGCAGGTACTCCACTGCGTTCATCGCCGCCGGGTCGATCCAGCCGGTACCGGTGGGCGTCACCAGCACCAGCACCGATCGCTCGAAGGCGCCGCTGCGCTGCAGCTCGCGCAAGGCCAGACGCGCCCGCTGGCGCGGGGTCTCTGCCGCGCGCAGACCGACGTAGACGCGAATCGGCTCGAGCGCCGAGCGGCCGCTCAAGGCGCTGATATCCGCCGCCGACGGGCCGGAGCCGATGAACTCGCGGCCGGTCCGGCCCAGCTCCTCCCAGCGCAGCAACGAGGCCCGGCTGCCGCTTTTCAGCGGCGAGGCCGGTGGTGCCGTCTCCGGTTCGATCAGGGCGTCGTACTGCGCGAAGGATGCGTCCAGCATGCGCAGTGCCCGCGCCGCCAGCACATCGCTGAGCAGCGACCAGAACAGCGCCAGCGCCACCAGCACGCCGATCACGTTGGCCAGGCGCCGTGGCAGCACGCGGTCGGCGTGCCGCGAGACGAAGCGCGACACCAGCCGATACAGACGCGCCAGCGTCAGCAGGATGAGAAAGGTCGCCAGCGCGGTGAGAATGACTTCGAGCAGGTGCGCACTGCTCACCGGCGGCATGCCCATCAGCGCGCGTACCGCGTTCTGCCAGCCGGCGACCTGGCTGAGGAAATACCCGGCCAGCAACAGGCAGCCGACCGCGATCAGCAGATTGACCCGCTCGCGCTGCCAGCCCGGGCGCTCCGGCAGTTCCAGATAGCGCCACAGCCAGCGCCAGAACACGCCGAGGCCATAGCCCACCGCCAGCGCCGCGCCGGCCAGCACGCCCTGGCTCAGCGTCGAGCGCGGCAGCAGCGAGGGCGTCAGCGCCGCGCAGAAGAACAGCGTGCCCAGCAGCAGGCCGAAACCGGACAGCGAGCGCCAGATGTAGAGGACGGGCAGGTGCAGCATGAAGATCTCCGCGGTCGGGTGACGGCGTCGCCGCCTCGGCATATCGAGGCGTGTCCGGTCGTGCGGTTCCCGTGATGGTCCGCAGCAGGCCAATCCGATGCAACGATGGCCGAGCGGCCGACTCAAACGTCTACATTTCCCTAGTGCTGCCGGAACCGATCGCCGATGAGCATCCCAGACAACACCTATATCGAATGGCTGGTCAGCCAGTCCATGCTGCATGCGGCCCGCGAGCGGTCGCGTCATTACGCCGGCCAGGCGCGTCTCTGGCAGCGGCCTTATGCCCAGGCCCGCCCGCGCGATGCCAGCGCCATCGCCTCGGTGTGGTTCACCGCCTATCCGGCGGCCATCATCACGCCGGAAGGCGGCACGGTACTCGAGGCCCTCGGCGACGACCGCCTCTGGAGTGCGCTCTCCGAACTCGGCGTGCAGGGCATCCACAACGGGCCAATGAAGCGTTCCGGTGGCCTGCGCGGACGCGAGTTCACCCCGACCATCGACGGCAACTTCGACCGCATCAGCTTCGATATCGACCCGAGCCTGGGGACCGAGGAGCAGATGCTGCAGCTCAGCCGGGTGGCCGCGGCGCACAACGCCATCGTCATCGACGACATCGTGCCGGCACACACCGGCAAGGGTGCCGACTTCCGCCTCGCGGAAATGGCCTATGGCGACTACCCCGGGCTGTACCACATGGTGGAAATCCGCGAGGAGGACTGGGAGCTGCTGCCCGAGGTGCCGGCCGGGCGTGATTCGGTCAACCTGCTGCCGCCGGTGGTCGACCGGCTCAAGGAAAAGCACTACATCGTCGGCCAGCTGCAGCGGGTGATCTTCTTCGAGCCGGGCATCAAGGACACCGACTGGAGCGTCACCGGCGAGGTCACCGGGGTCGACGGCAAGGTGCGTCGCTGGGTCTATCTGCACTACTTCAAGGAGGGCCAGCCGTCGCTGAACTGGCTCGACCCGACCTTCGCCGCGCAGCAGCTGATCATCGGCGATGCGCTGCATGCCATCGACGTCACCGGCGCCCGGGTGCTGCGCCTGGACGCCAACGGCTTCCTCGGCGTGGAACGGCGCGCCGAGGGCACGGCCTGGTCGGAGGGCCACCCGCTGTCCGTCACCGGCAACCAGCTGCTCGCCGGGGCGATCCGCAAGGCCGGCGGCTTCAGCTTCCAAGAGCTGAACCTGACCATCGATGACATCGCCGCCATGTCGCACGGCGGGGCCGATCTGTCCTATGACTTCATCACCCGCCCGGCCTATCACCATGCGTTGCTCACCGGCGATACCGAATTCCTGCGCATGATGCTGCGCGAAGTGCACGCCTTCGGCATCGACCCGGCGTCACTGATCCATGCGCTGCAGAACCATGACGAGCTGACCCTGGAGCTGGTGCACTTCTGGACGCTGCATGCCTACGACCATTACCACTACAAAGGCCAGACCCTGCCCGGCGGCCACCTGCGCGAACATATCCGCGAGGAAATGTACGAGCGGCTGACCGGTGAACATGCACCGTACAACCTCAAGTTCGTCACCAACGGGGTGTCCTGCACCACCGCCAGCGTGATCGCCGCGGCGCTTAACATCCGTGATCTGGACGCCATCGGCCCGGCCGAGGTGGAGCAGATCCAGCGTCTGCATATCCTGCTGGTGATGTTCAATGCCATGCAGCCCGGCGTGTTCGCCCTCTCCGGCTGGGATCTGGTCGGCGCCCTGCCGCTGGCGCCCGAGCAGGTCGAGCACCTGATGGGCGATGGCGATACCCGCTGGATCAATCGCGGCGGCTATGACCTCGCCGATCTGGCGCCGGAGGCGTCGGTCTCCGCCGAAGGCCTGCCCAGGGCCCGCTCGCTGTACGGCAGCCTGGCCGAGCAGCTGCAGCGGCCAGGCTCCTTTGCCTGCCAGCTCAAGCGCATCCTCAGCGTGCGCCAGGCCTACGACATCGCTGCCAGCAAGCAGATCCTGATTCCTGATGTGCAGGCGCCAGGACTTCTGGTGATGGTCCACGAGCTACCTGCCGGCAAGGGCGTGCAGCTCACGGCACTGAACTTCAGCGCCGAGCCGATCAGCGAGACCATCTGCCTGCCCGGCGTGGCGCCCGGCCCGGTGGTGGACATCATTCACGAGAGTGTGGAGGGCGACCTCACCGACAACTGCGAGCTGCAGATCAACCTCGACCCGTACGAGGGGCTCGCCCTGCGTGTGGTGAGCGCCGCGCCGCCGGTGATCTGAGCGCCCTCTTCGCGCGCCCCAGGTCCGCCGCTATAGTGCGCAGCGCCTGGGGCGCGCATCGCCCTCGCCGTCGAGACCATCCCGTGTCGTTCACTTCGCTTTTCCGCCTTGCGCTGCTGCCGCTGGCGCTGCTTGCCGCACCCGTCTGGGCGCAGACCGCCTGCCCGCCCGGCCAGCAGCCGATCTGCCTGAGTGGCAGCTGCCTCTGCGTGCCGGCCGCCGCTAGCGATCCACAAGCCGTCTACGACCGCGTGCAGCGTATGGCCACCCTGGCCCTGCAGAACTGGATCCAGCAGTCGCGCGACCGCCTGGTGGCCGGCGGCGTCGAGCCGATACCGCTGCACATCCGCTCGCAGCTCGAGCCGTATTTCGATCTTGCCGTGCTGGAGAGTGCGCGGTACCGCGTCGGCGACGAGGTGGTGCTGAATGCCGGCAACACCCTGCTGCGCAACCCGGACGTCAATGCCGTGACCCTGATCGACGTCATCGTCTTTCGCCATGAGGAGGATGCCCGGGACAACGTCGCGCTCTGGGCCCATGAGCTCAAGCACGTCGAGCAATATCTGGACTGGGGCGTTGCCGAGTTCGCCTGGCGCTATACACAGGATTTCCGTGCCGTGGAGCGCCCGGCCTATGCGCTGGAACGTGAGGTGGAAGAGGCCCTGCGCGAGACGCAGACGCGGCGCTGAGCGAGCTGATCGGTGCTGCTGCCTGCATGTGGGCTGAAGCCCACCAATGACGCCGGCGAAAACGAAAAACCCCGCCGAGGCGGGGTTTCTGACGCGGGTTGCGCGGTCAGGCTCAGAAGGCCGGAACGACGGCGCCCTTGTACTTCTCCTCGATGAACTGGCGCACTTGCTCGCTGTGCAGCGCGGCAGCCAGTTTCTGCATGGCATCGCTGTCCTTGTTGTCCGGACGGGCGACCAGGATGTTCACGTACGGCGAGTCGCTGCCCTCGATCACCAGGGCGTCCTGGGTCGGGTTCAGCTTGGCTTCCAGCGCGTAGTTGGTGTTGATCAGCGCCAGGTCGACCTGGGTCAGCACGCGCGGCAGGGTCGCGGCTTCCAGTTCGCGGATCTTGATCTTCTTCGGGTTCTCGGCGATGTCCTTCGGCGTGGCGGTGATGCCGGCGCCGTCCTTCAGACCGATCACGCCGGCCTTGTCCAGCAGCAGCAGTGCGCGGCCGCCATTGGTGGCATCGTTGGGAATGACCACGGTGGCGCCGTTGGCCAGTTCGTCCAGCGACTTAACCTTGCTCGAGTAGGCACCGAAGGGCTCGATGTGTACGCCGGCGACGCTCACCAGCTCGGTGCCCTTGCCCTTGTTGAATTCATCCAGGTACGGCTGGTGCTGGAAGAAGTTGGCGTCCAGGCGCTTCTCGGCGACCTGGATGTTCGGCTGCACGTAGTCGGTGAATACCTTGACGTTCAGCGTCACGCCCTGCTCGGCCAGCTGCGGCTTGACGAACTCCAGCAGCTCGGCATGCGGCACGGCGGTGGCGGCCACGGTCAGGGTTTCGGCGGCCTGGGCGGAAAACGCCGCGACGGTGGCCAGGGCGGCAATCAGTTTCTTCATCGTTCGGTTCCTTCAGGAGTTGAGCGGGGTGCGAAGGTTCGCTCGCCCTGGTTGCGGTTCATTTGCGCGAAAAGTGGGTCACCAGCCGGTCGCCGAGGCTCTGCAGCAGCTGCACCAGCACCAGCAGCAGGACCACGGTGACCACCATCACGTCGGTCTGGAAGCGCTGGTAGCCGAAGCGGATGGCCAGGTCGCCAAGGCCGCCGGCACCCACCACACCGGCCATCGCGGTGTAGGACACCAGGGTGATGGCGGTGACGGTGATGGCGGCGATGATGCCCGGACGCGCTTCCGGCAGCAATGCGCTGAAGATGATCTGCCGGGTGGTGGCGCCCATGGCCTGGGTGGCCTCGATGATGCCGCGGTCGACCTCGCGCAGCGCGGTCTCCACCAGGCGGGCGAAGAACGGCGCGGCGCCCACCACCAGCGGTGGGATGGCACCGGCCACGCCCAGCGAGGTGCCGGTAATCAGCACGGTGAAGGGAATCATCACGATCAGCAGGATGATGAACGGCAGCGAGCGCAGCACGTTGACCACGAACGACAGCGCGGCGTACAGCGGGCCGTTCTCGAACAGCTGGCGCGGACCGCTGAGGAACAGCAGCACGCCCAGCGGCAGACCGAGCAGAATGGTGAACAGCAGCGAGCCGCCGAGCATCAGCAGGGTGTCCAGCGTGGCCAGCCAGATTTCGTACCAGTCCACGTTCCCCAACAAAGAGCTGAACAAGGCTTCCATCAGCGCAGCACCTCCACATGCACGTCAGCGGCTTGCAGACGGCTCATCGCCGCCGCCATGTCACCACCGATCAGCGCCAGGGTGAGCTGACCGTAGGGGGTGTCCTTGATGCGGTCGATGCGCCCGGACAGGATGCTGTAGTCGACGCCGGTTTCGCGGGCGACGGTGCCCAGCAGCGGCTTGTAGGTGGAATCGCCCTGGAAGGTCAGACGCAGGATGCGGCCCGGCACGTGGGCGAAGTCATCGTGCATCTCGCTTTCATCCATTGCCTCGTCTTCCAGCACGAAGCGCTGGGTGGTCGGGTGCTTGGGGTGCAGGAACACCTCGGTCACCGGGCCCTGTTCGACGATCGCGCCGCCGTCCATCACCGCCACGCGGTCGCAGACACGGCGGATCACATCCATCTCATGGGTGATCAGCACGATGGTCAGCTTCAGCTCGCGGTTGATCTCGGCCAGCAGTTGCAGCACCGAGGCGGTGGTCTGTGGATCGAGGGCGCTGGTGGCCTCGTCGCAGAGCAGGATGCTCGGCTCGGTGGCCAGCGCGCGGGCGATGCCGACGCGCTGCTTCTGGCCGCCGGAGAGCTGTGCCGGGTACTTGCGTGCATGGTCCTTGAGCCCGACGCGTTCGAGCAGGCTGGCGACGCGGGCGTCGATCTCGCTGCGCGAGCGGATGCCGGCCAGGCGCAGCGGCATGGCGACGTTGTCGGCCACCGTCTTGGACATCAGTAGGTTGAAGTGCTGAAAGATCATCCCGACGCGCTGGCGGAAGCGCCGCAGGCCGTCGGCATCCAGCGCGGTGACGTCCTCGCCGTTGACCAGGATGCGTCCGCCGGAGGGCTCCTCGAGGCGGTTGATCAGGCGCAGCAGCGTGCTCTTGCCGGCGCCGGAATGGCCGATCAGACCGAACACTTCACCGGAGGCGATTTCCAGCTGCGTCGGTTGCAGCGCGGGAATATCGCGGCCGGCGGTCCGATAGGTTTTATGGACTTGATGGAATTCGATCACGGGCGAACCTTGTGGGTGCGACGTTTGTTGCCGGGATGATCGGCGAAAGCCCGGCATTCTACCCGTTTGCCGGCGACGTCGCTCGCCTGCGCCGCTGCGATTGAGCAAATCCATGGAGCTGATAGGCAAAGCAAATCGTCGCAGGCGGCAACCTTGCGGCGATCAATGGGGTCACTAACCGGTACGCCGTGAATCGATCATGTGTCTGCCCCGCGTTCCGGGCCGATCGTTCGCGGTACCGCTCACCGCAAACGGAGGCCCACCATGACCGACAAGACCCCGCAACAGAGCGAGCTGGCCGGTACCGACACTGTCGACCGCGCCAATCACAACGCCAAGCTCGACCAGCTGGAAGCGTTTCGCAGCGACGCCACCGGCGAGGCGCTGCGCACCAATCAGGGCGTGAAGATCGCCGACAACCAGAACACCCTCAAGGCCGGCGGCCGTGGGCCCTCGCTGCTCGAAGATTTCATCATGCGCGAGAAGATCACCCACTTCGACCATGAGCGCATCCCCGAGCGCATCGTGCATGCCCGCGGTGCCGCGGCGCACGGCGTGTTCGTCAGCTACGCCGACCACAGCTGGCTGACCAAGGCCTCGTTCCTCGCCGCCGAAGGCAAGGAGACGCCGGTGTTCGTGCGCTTCTCCACCGTGCAGGGCTCGCGCGGCTCGGCGGACACCGTGCGCGACGTGCGCGGCTTCGCCACCAAGTTCTACACCGACGAGGGCAACTTCGACCTGGTCGGCAACAACATGCCGGTGTTCTTCATCCAGGACGCCATCAAGTTTCCGGACTTCGTCCACGCGGTGAAACCCGAGCCGCACAACGAGATCCCGCAGGCGCAATCGGCCCACGATACCTTCTGGGATTTCGTCTCGCTGACGCCTGAGTCCGCACACATGGTGCTCTGGACCATGTCCGACCGCGCCCTGCCGCGCAGCTATCGGGCGATGGAAGGCTTCGGCGTGCACACCTTCCGCCTGATCAATGCCGAGGGCGTCAGCCGCTTCGTCAAATTCCACTGGAAGCCGGTGGCCGGCGCCTTCTCGCTGGTCTGGGACGAAACGCTGAAGATCGCCGGCAAGGACCCGGACTTCAACCGCCGCGACATGTGGGAGTCCATCGAGATGGGCGACTACTTCGAGTGGGAGCTGGGCGTGCAGGTGGTCGAGGAGGCCGACGAGCACAAGTTCGACTTCGACCTGCTGGACCCGACCAAAATCATCCCCGAGGAGCTGGTGCCGGTGCAGAAGCTCGGCAAGATGACCCTCAACCGCAACCCGGACAACTTCTTCGCTGAGACCGAGCAGGCCGCCTTCCACATCGGCCATATCGTGCCGGGCATCGACTTCACCAACGACCCGCTGCTGCAGGGCCGGCTGTTCTCCTACACCGACACCCAGCTGCTGCGTCTCGGTGGGCCGAACTTCCACGAAATCCCGATCAACCGTCCGCTGTGTCCGTTTCACAACAACCAGCGCGACGCCTTCCATCGCCAGACGATCCACAAGGGCCGCGCCAACTACGAGCCCAACTCGATCGACAACGGCTGGCCCAAGGAAACCCCGCCGGCAGCTCAGGGCGGCGGTTTCGAGAGCTATCCCGAGCGGGTCGAAGGCCACAAGATCCGCAACCGCAGCGAGTCCTTCGGCGACCACTTCTCCCAGGCCACGCTGTTCTGGAACAGCATGAGCGGTCCGGAGAAGGAGCACATCATCGGTGCCTATACCTTCGAGCTGGGCAAGGTCGAGCGGGTGTTCATCCGTGAGCGTCAGGTCAACGAGATCCTCGCCAACATCGACCTGGAGCTGGCCCGCCGCGTGGCCGAGAACCTCGGCCTGCCGGCACCCGCTGCGCCGACCGTAGCGCCGAAGGTACCGACCCCGCAGAGCTCGCCGGCCCTGAGTTTGATGAACCACGCACCGGGCAATATCAAGTCGCGCAAGATCGCCATTCTGGTGGCCAACGGCGTCGATGGTGCGGCGATCGATGCATTCAAGGCCAAGCTGGCCGAGCAGGGCGCGCTGGCCAAGATCGTCGGCCCCTCGCCGGCGCCGGTGAAGACGGCGGACGGCAAGATGCTGCCGGTCGACGCCGCGATGGACGGCATGCCCTCGGTGATGTTCGACGCAGTGTTCGTCCCCGGCGGTGCCGATGCGGCTGCGGCCATGGCCAAGTCCGGCGAAGCCAAGCACTACCTGCTGGAGGCCTACAAGCACCTGAAACCCATCGTGGTGCTCGGTGCGGCACGGCCGCTGCTGGCATCGCTGAACCTCACTGCCGACAACGGGCTGCTGGAGGGCGATGACGTCGATGCGGTATTCGGCAACTTCGCTCAGGCGCTCGGTCAGCACCGGGTGTGGGCGCGTGAGGCCGCGGCGGAGGCGATCCCGGCGTAACGGGTCAGGGTAGGGTGGATGGCCGAAGCCATCCACGCGGATGAGGCGCCAGGTCCGGCATGAGGCGAAACCGGGCACTGGCGCGTGGGAAATCGCTTCGCGAGTTTTCCACCCTACGCAGGCTCCAGGACCGCCGGGCGGCTGGTCAGCCGTCCTGCAGCTCCCGCCAGTGCAGGAACAGCCGCAGGTCGAACTCGATCTGCCCGTAGCCGGGCAGCATGTGTTCGCACAGCTTGTAGAACGCACGGTTGTGCTCGCTCTCGCGCAGGTGGGCGAGCTCGTGCACCACGATCATCCTGAGAAACTCCGGCGCCGCGTCGCGGAACAGTGCGGCGACGCGGATCTCCTTCTTTGCCTTGAGCTTGCCGCCCTGCACCCGTGACACCGCGGTATGCAGGCCCAGCGCCCGATGGGTCAGGTCCAGCCGATTGTCGTAGAGCACCTTGTCGATCGGCGGCGTGCTTTTCAGGTACTCCTGCTTGAGCGTCTGCACGTAGCCGTACAGCGCCTTGTCGCTCTGCACCTCATGCCGTGCGGGGTAACGCCGCTGCAGATAATCGCCCAGACGGTCCTCTGCAATCAGCTGGCGCACCTGAACCAGCAGCGCTTCAGGGTAGCCGCGCAGGTACTTGAGATCGGTCATGCGCGCTTCGGCCAGGCGAAGCTGAGCAGGAACAGTGCGGCGGCGCTGACCACGATGGACGGGCCGGCCGGAGTGTCCTCGTACCAGGACAGCATCAGCCCCAGGCACACGGCGACGATTCCCAGGATGCTCGCGCCCAGCGCCATCTGTTCCGGCGTGCGCGCATGGCGCTGTGCGGCGGCGGCGGGAATGATCAGCAGTGAGGTGATCAGCAGCACGCCGACGATCTTCATCGCCACGGCGATCACCACGGCGATCAGCAGCATCAGCGCCAGGCGGATGCCGGCCACCGGCAGGCCTTCGACCTTGGCCAGCTCCTCGTGCACGGTGATCGCCAGCAGCGGTCGCCACAGCGGGATCAGCATCAGCAGCACCAGTGCGCTGCCACCGATGATCCAGGCCAGGTCGCTCGGCCCGACGGCCAGCAGGTCGCCGAACAGGTAGCCCATCAGGTCGACACGCACATCCTTCATGAAGCTCAGCGAGACCAGGCCGAGCGATAGCGTGCTGTGGGCCAGGATGCCGAGCAGGGTGTCGGAGGCCAGCGGCTGGCGCTGCTGCAGGGTCACCAGCAGCAGGGCGAGCAGCACGCAGCCGACGGTCACCGCCAGCGTCAGGTTGACGTCCAGCATCAGGCCGAGGGCGACGCCGAACAGCGCGGCGTGGGACAGGGTGTCGCCGAAATAGGCCATGCGCCGCCATACGACGAAGGAGCCGAGCGGGCCGGCGACCAGCGCCAGGGCCAGGCCGGCGAGCAGCGCGTTGAGAAGGAAATCGGGCATCTGATGCTCTGTCTAGTGCTTGCAGTCCGGGCCGTGGACGTGGGGTTTGCCGATCACCACGCTGCCGTGCAGGTCGTGGCTGTGATCGTGCTGGTGGTGGTAGATCGCCAGGCTGCGCGCATCCTGGCCGAACAGCTCGACGAAGGCCGGGTCGCTGCTGACCTGTTCCGGATGTCCCGAGCAGCAGACGTGGCGGTTCAGGCAGACCACCTGATCGGTGGCACTCATCACCAGGTGCAGGTCGTGGGAGACCATCAGCACGCCGCAGCCGTAGCGGTCACGCAACACGCCGATCAGCCGGTACAGCTCGGCCTGGCCGGCGACGTCGACGCCCTGCACCGGTTCGTCCAGCACCAGCAGCTCCGGTTCGCGCAGCAGGGCGCGGGCGAGCAGCACGCGCTGCATTTCTCCGCCGGAGATCTTCTGCAGCGGGCTGTCGATCACATGCTCGGCACCGACTTCACCCAGCGCCGCGAGGGCGCGTGCGCGGTCGACGCCGGGGACCAGGCGCAGAAAGCGCAGCACCGACAAGGGCAGGGTGGGGTCGACGTGCAGCTTCTGCGGCATGTAGCCGACGCGCAGCCGCGGCTTGCGCCAGACCTGGCCATGGTCGGGCTTGAGCAGGCCGAGCACGGCGCGCACCAGGGTGGTCTTGCCGGCCCCGTTGGGGCCGATCAGGGTGACGATCTCGCCGCGATGCACCTGCAGTTGCGCGCCTTCCAGCACGTTCTGATTGGCGAAGCGCACATGGATGTCATCCAGCCGCAGCAGTACCTCGCTCATGCGGCGTTCCGGCAGTTCGAGCAGAGCCCGACGACTTCCACGGTCTGGCCTTCGACGGAGAAGCCGACGCTGCCCGCGGCGCTGTCGATGGCCTCGGCGATGGCCGGGCGCTCCAGCTCGATGGCGGTGTGGCAGAGACGGCAGATGAGGAACTGGCCCTGATGCGGATGCTCCGGGTGGTTGCAGCCGATGAAGGCGTTGAGTGAGGCGATGCGGTGCACCAGGCCGTTCTCCAAGAGGAAATCCAGCGCGCGGTACACGGTGGGCGGCGCGGCGCGTCGGCCGTCCTGCTCGCTCAGCACGGCAAGAATGTCGTAGGCGCCGAGCGGCTTGTGGCTCTGCCAGACCAGCTCCAGCACGCGCTTGCGCAGCGCGGTCAGGCGCACGCCCTGGCGCGCGCAGAGGCTGTCGGCTTCGGCCAGCGCGTGGCTGACGCAGTGGTCGTGGTCATGGGGCGTGCAGGCCAGCGGGGTCTTGGACATGGGCGGCGACGTGTTGGGGGAGAGACGTTATTATGTACCAATTCAACCCCTTCGAGTGATGCCCGTGAATCGTCTTTTCTCCCTCCCGTTGCTGGCGGCGCTGCTCGCCGGTGCCACCTGCGCCCAGGCCGAAGTGCGCGTTCTGACCAGCATCAAGCCCTTGCAGCTGATTGCCGCGGCGGTGCAGGACGGCGTCGGCCAGCCCGATGTGCTGCTGCCGGCCAGCGCCTCGGCGCACCACTATTCGCTGCGCCCGTCCGACGTGCGGCGTCTGCGCGATGCCGAGCTGTTCTACTGGATCGGTCCGGATCTGGAGAGCTTCCTGCCGCGCGCGCTGAGCGCTCGTGAAGGGATGACGGTGGCCGTGCAGGACCTGCCGAAGCTGACCCTGCGGCGCTTCGGCGATGCGCACACACATGCCGAGGACGATCATCACGATCACGATCACGATCACGACCACGACCACGACCACGACCACGACCACGACCGCGATGACGCGCATGAGCACGACCACGCCGCCCATGCCGACGAGCACGATCACGACCATCGTCCGGGTTCGCTCGATGCGCACCTGTGGCTGCTGCCGGCCAACGCCGTGGTGATCGCCGAGCGCATGGCGGCGGATCTGGCTGCTGCCGATCCGGCCAACGCCAGGCGCTACCAGGCCAACAGCAGCGCTTTCGCCGAGCGCGTCGAGGCACTCGACGGGCGGCTCAAGCAGCGTTTCGCCAAGGTGCAGAACAAGCCGTTCTTCGTCTTCCATGAGGCCTACGACTACTTCGAGGCCGCCTACGGGCTGCGCCATGCCGGCGTGTTCACTGCCGGTGGCGAAGCGCAGCCGGGCGCGCGGCATGTGGCGGCGATGCGCGAGCGCCTGCAGCAGGCCGGACCCAGCTGCGTGTTCAGCGAGCCGCCGGCGCGCCCGCGTCTGGCTGAAACGCTGACCGCCGGCTTGCCAGTGAAGATGGCTGAACTGGATGTGCTGGGCGTCGGCCTGCCGACGGACGCCAAGGGCTACGAACAGTTGCTCGAAGGTTTGGGCGACACCCTGGCGGACTGCCTGGAGTCGCTGTGATCTGGAGGCCTGTCTGGTGAGTTCAGTTGGTCAATTTCGGCGCCCATAGCCATCCGGACTTGCCTCGACCCACTCACCGCACAGGCCATTAGCGCCCGGCCTGATCTGACAGGCCGGGTCGCCTCCCGCAGCGCTGTGTCAGCCGGCTTTGCGGATGCCGTCGGCGAGCAGCTCCATCATCCGGTCGATCTCGGCCTTCTCGACGATCAGCGCCGGCGACAGCGCAATGGTGTCGCCGCTGGCGCGCACCAGCAGACCGTTCTCGAAACACTCGCGGAACACCTCGTAACCGCGCTTGCCGACGCCATCGGCATGGGCGGCGAACTGCACGCCGGCCACCAGCCCGACGGTGCGGATGTCGATCACGTTGGGTAGGTCACGCAGGCTGAACAGCGCCTCCTGCCAGTAGGGCTCCAGGTCGATGGCCTTCTGGAACAGGTTTTCCTGCTGATAGATCTGCTGGGTCGCCAGTGCCGCGGCGCAGGCCACCGGATGCCCGGAGTAGGTGTAGCCGTGGAAGAACTCGATGACGCTTTCCGGTCCCTGCATGAAGGCGTCGTACAGCCGTTCGGCGACGAACACCGCACCCATGGGGATCGCGCCGTTGGTCAGGCCCTTGGCACAGGTGAGGATGTCCGGCGTGACGCCCCAGCGCTGCGCGGCGAAGGCTTCGCCGACGCGGCCGAAGCCGGTGATGACCTCATCGAAGATCAGCAGGATGCCGTGCTTGGCGGTGATCTCGCGCAGCCGCTGCAGATAGCCCACCGGCGGCAGGATCACCCCGGCCGAGCCGGACATCGGCTCGACGATCACCGCGGCTATATTCTCCGCGCCATGCAGCGTCACCAGCCGCTCCAGCTCATCGGCGCGCTCCACGCCATGCTGCGGCAGGCCCTTGCTGAAGGCGTTGCGCTGCAGGTCGAGGGTGTGCGGCAGGTGATCGACGCCGGGTAGCATCGGGCCGAAGGCGCGGCGGTTGTTGGCCATGCCACCCACCGACATGCCACCGAAGCCGACGCCGTGATAGGCCAGCTCACGGCCGATCAAGCGGGTACGGCTGCCCTGGCCGATGGCGCGCTGATAGGCCAGGGCGATCTTCAGCGCGGTATCGGCCGATTCCGATCCGGAGTTGGTGAAGAACACCCGGTTCAGTCCCTCGGGGCTGATGGCGGCGAGCTTTTGCGCCAGCTCGAAGGGCAGCGGGTGGCCCATCTGGAAGGTCGGGGCGAAATCCATCCTGGCGATCTGCTTGCTCACCGCCTCGCTGATCTCGCGGCGCCCGTGGCCGGCATTGCAGCACCACAGGCCTGCCGTGCCGTCGAGCACTTGGCGGCCGTCGCTCGCCGTGTAATACATGCCTTCGGCGCGCTCCAGCAGGCGCGGACTGGCCTTGAACTGGCGATTGGCGGTGAAGGGCATCCAGAAGTGTTCGGGCGAGGTGGCAAAATCCTGGGACATGGGCGAGCTCCGGCGACGAGCGACTATGCTGCGACGGCGCCGCAGCGTTTTGATCGGAGTCTATGTTTAATAAAACGAACAAAACAAGGCGATTGACCGGCCGTTCGTAAAAAATATTGATAGGGTCCGCGCCGCTGGTTTAGGGTGCCTTTTCAACAGCCCCGAAGACCTGAGAGAGGATGCACCATGCCCACCCTGACCCTCGCCGACTGGCAACAGCGTGCCCGCGACCTGCACATCGAAGGTCGCGCCTTTATCCAGGGTGAGTATTGCGCCGCGGCGGATGGAGGCCAGTTCGACTGCATCAGCCCGGTGGACGGGCGAGTGCTGGCCCAGGTCGCGAGCTGCGACCAGGCCGATGCCGAGCGTGCAGTGGCCAGCGCCCGTACCGCATTCGAGGCAGGCAGCTGGGCGAAGCTGGCGCCGGCCAAGCGCAAGGCGGTGCTGATTCGCTTCGCCGATCTGCTGGAAGCGAACCGCGAGGAGCTGGCCCTGCTGGAGACCCTCGACATGGGCAAGCCGATCGGCGACTCGCTGGCGGTGGACATCCCCGGTGCGGCGCGGGCGCTGCGCTGGAGCGGCGAGGCGATCGACAAGATCTACGACGAGGTGGCGGCCACGCCCCACGACCAGCTGGGCCTGGTCACCCGCGAGCCGGTCGGCGTGGTGGCGGCCATCGTGCCGTGGAATTTCCCGCTGATGATGGCCTGCTGGAAGCTCGGCCCGGCACTGGCCACAGGCAACTCGGTGGTGCTCAAGCCGTCCGAGAAGTCGCCGCTGACCGCCATCCGCATCGCCCGGCTGGCGATCGACGCCGGCATTCCGGCCGGTGTGCTCAATGTCCTGCCAGGCTACGGTCACACCGTCGGCAAGGCGCTGGCGCTGCACATGGACGTCGACACGCTGGTCTTTACCGGCTCCACGCGGGTGGCCAAGCAGCTGATGATCTACGCCGGCGAGTCGAACATGAAGCGCGTCTGGCTGGAGGCGGGCGGCAAGAGCCCGAACATCGTCTTCGCCGATGCGCCCGACCTGCAGGCGGCTGCCCAGGCGGCGGCGGGTGCGATCGCCTTCAATCAGGGCGAGGTCTGCACTGCCGGTTCGCGGCTGCTGGTGGAGCGTTCGATCAAGGAGCGCTTCCTGCCCATGGTGGTGGAGGCGCTCAAGGGCTGGAAGCCGGGCAACCCGCTGGACCCTTCGACCAACGTCGGCGCCCTGGTGGACACCCAGCAGCTCAACACCGTGCTCGGCTACATCGACGCCGGGCGTCAGGCCGGCGCGCAGGTGCTGATCGGCGGCCAGCGGACGCTGGAGGAAACCGGCGGGCTGTACGTCGAGCCGACCATCTTCGATGGCGTCGACAATGCGATGAAGATTGCTCAGGAGGAAATCTTTGGCCCGGTGCTCTCGGTGATCAGCTTCGACAGCGCCGAGGAAGCGGTGGCGATCGCCAACGACACGCCCTACGGCCTCGCTGCCGCGGTGTGGACCGCCGACCTGTCCAAGGCGCACCGCACCGCACGGGCGCTGCGCGCCGGCAGTGTGTGGGTCAACCAGTACGACGGCGGCGACATGACCGCGCCGTTCGGCGGCTTCAAGCAGTCCGGCAACGGTCGTGACAAGTCGCTGCATGCCTTCGACAAGTACACCGAGCTCAAGGCGACCTGGATTCAGCTCTGACGGCATCCGTAGGGTGGATGTCGCCTTTTACATCCACCTTGTTGCACAGCCATGGTGGATCGATGAAGCGTGATCCACCCTACGGTCTTTTGAGCGTTCAGCTAGCTTTGCCCCCACTGCCCGCTGCGGCGCATCACGCCCCACTGGTGCTTGCGCCGGGAGAACCACTGCCAGAGACCGCGGCAGCGCCAGAGGGTGTTGAGCTGGCGGTAGCCGAAGTTCTCCAGCACGGCCATCAGGAATAGCTGCAGCATGTCGCGTCGACGGCTGTAGACGCGGAAGGACATGGTTTCCAGCAGCAGGCCGTTGACCGACAGCAGGATGCCCATGCCGATCGCCACCAGCAGGAAGGCGGCCAGCGCCGCGTAGGACACCGCGCCGAAGGCGAAGCCCGCCAGCATGAAGCCGTAGCCCACCAGTTCGATCAGCGGGCCGATCCACTCGAACAGCGCCATGAACGGCCAGGCCAGCCAGCCGGGCGTGCCGCCACGCAAGCTGAAGGCCAGGCGGGCATGACGCCCGAGGCTTTCGGCCAGGCCGCGCTGCCAGCGGCTGCGCTGCCGACCGAGGGTACCGAGGTCTTCCGGGCATTCGGTCCAGCAGATCGGGTCCGGCAGGTAGCGGATGCGGTAGGGGATGCGCTTTTCGCGGTGATAACGGTGCAGCCGCACCACCAGTTCCATATCCTCGCCGACCGTATCGGTGCGATAGCCGCCGACCGCCATCACCCGCTCGCGATCGAACAGGCCGAAGGCGCCGGAGATGATCAGCACGGCATTGAGCGGCGACCAGCCGAGGCGGCCGAACAGAAAGGCGCGCAGGTACTCGACGATCTGGAAGCGCGCCAGCCAGTTGCGTGGCAGCCCGGCCTGGATCAGGAAGCCGCCACGCACTTGCGAGCCATTGGCGATGCGCACCGTGCCGCCCGCGGCAATGGTGCGCTCGTCCTCGAGGAAGGGCTGAACCACGCGCAACAGGCTGTCGCGCTGCAGGATGGAGTCGGCGTCGACGCCACAGAACAGGCCGTAGCGCGCGGCATTGATACCGGCATTCAACGCATCGGCCTTGCCGCCGTTGGCCTTGTCGACCACGCGCAGGTTGGCGTAGCGGCGCGAGCGATAGATGGCCTGCACCGGCTGGTGGGCGACGGCCTGGCGCAACGGCTCGGGGTGCGGCACCAGGTCGAATTCCTCGATCAGCACGGCCAGGGTGCGGTCCTTGGAACCGTCGTTGATCACCACGATCTCGAATTCGGGGTACTGCAGCTGCAGCATCGAGCGCACCGAGGTGCGGATCGTCGCCTCTTCGTTGAAGGCCGGCATGAGCACCGACACCGGCGGTTCGACGCCGAGATAAGGCGCCAGCTCGCCGGTTTCTGCGCGCTGGCGGATGTAACCCATCAGGCTGCCCATCGACAGCAGGTTGAGCAGCAGGTACATGCCGTTGAGCAGCAGGAAATAGAGGATGAAGGCGACCTGCAGCCACCACAGCCAGTCGACCGTCACCGGCGCACCTCCGCGATGGCCCGGCGCAGGGCGTCCCTGCCGTAGCGGTCGTGCACCTGCTCGAGCAGCTGCTGCAGCGCGTCCGGGGATGCGCCGGGCAACGTCGCCAGGCTATCGGCGGCGGCCTGGCGCACCCACCAGCTGCGGTCGGCGAGCAGCGGCAGGAACAGCTCGCTGTCTTCCCGGCGTGCCTGCTTGTGCAGCGCCAGCAGGGCGGCCAGGCGCACGCCCTCCTGCTCGTGGCCGAGGGCGCGCAGCAGGCGTGGGCGGTCGCGTGGGTCGCCAAGCTCGCTGAGGCAGCGCAGCGCCACCTGCAGCTGCTCGACAGGCGCCCCCTGGTCCAGCCGTGCCCGCGCCCAGGGCGCGGCATGGCGCGGGTCGCCATGCACCAGCAGGCCGACCAGTCGCTCGCGGCGCGGGTCTGGCGAGCTGGACAGCACGATCAGTAGCGGCGTGGTCACTGCCTGCTCACCGGCCTGCTGGCACAGGCTGACCAGGCGCGGCAACGCCCAGTCGGGGCGTTCCACCGCCGCCGGCAGGATCAGCTGCATGGCCTTTGCCGGGTCCATGGCCACCAGCGTCTGCGCGGCGGCCAGGGCGACGATGGCGTTGCGGCTGAGCAATAGCGGCTGCACCGCGTCCCAATGGGTGGGGTCGGCCAGATGGCGCAGGCAGGTGAGGCCGATCAGCTTGCTGCGCACCCGCCCCCGTAACAGGAGCAGCGCCTGACGATCCATCCCCAGGGCGACCAGTGCGCGGTTCATGCGCTCGCGGGCGGCGCCGCGCAACTGCAGCTGGGTGCGGTTCCACTGCAGCAGAAACCAGAGCTGATGCCGCCGCGGCAGCGACGCGTGGGATGTCGGCACGTCATCGCTGAGGCTGCAGAGGGCGAAGTAGGGGCGCCACTGTTCGTTGAACTGCTGCCGGCGCACCGCACGCCGGCGCGACAGTTCGCCGAGCAGCAGCACCTGCAGCAGCACCAGCAGCGTCAACGCCCCGAGGCCGAAGGCGCAGTACAGCGCCAGCTGCAACATGCGGTCCTCAGGCCAGACGTGCAGCCAGAGCCGGGCGGGCGCCTCGCACAGCCAGGGAGGGCAGCCGGTCAGCAGGTCAGAACGCATGGCGCAGGCCGATCTGCAGCCACTGTCGGTCGTAGTAGCTGCCCTGCTGGTGATAGCCGACTTCCCAGCTCAGCGCCCAGCGGCTGTCGAACCAGTGACGACCCTGCAGGCTGACGGCGCGCACGTCGCTGGTGATCAGCTGCTGCTCTTCCACCGCTTCTTCCTCGCCCACGGTCAGGCGCAGGCCGGCGTAGCTCAGCCCCCGGTAGTAGTAGTCCAGCGCCAGATCGTGGCCGATCGGCGTGCCGGCGTTGGCCACGTCGGTCACGTTCAGGGTGTAGCCGGCGCGCCAGGCGTTCCAGTAACGCTCGGCGCTCAGCGCGAGGCGGTCGACGCGGGTGGTCTCGTACTCGGTGCGGCGAACGCTGACGGCACCGAGGTAGCCGTCCGGCAGGCGCCGTTGCAGGCGCAGATCGGCATGCCACTCGGGCAGGAAATAGGGTGAAGGCTGATAGCCGACCTCCGGCTGCAGCGTCCAGTTGTCGTCGAGCGGAATCACCGCGCCGGCCTCGACGCCTTCGTCCCATTCGCCGAAGCGCTGCTCACGCAGCAGCGCACCGTACCAGCCAAGGCTTTCCGGCCGGGTCGAGGTGTAATCCAGGCGCTGGCTGCGCCAGTTGTCGAAGCCGCTGTCCAGCCAGTCCTGACGCGCCGAGATCTCCAGCTCGTGACGGCGCTTGGTCGCGGCGGCCGTCACGGGTAGCGGGGCGGTCGCCGTGGTGGGCACGGTCAGCGCGGCGCGTGCCTGCTGGATCACCTGCTGCACCTCGGCGTAGTCCGGCGCGATCCTGGCGGCCCGTTCCAACGACGCCAGCGCGCGTTGCGGGCGCCCGGCCCAGAGCAGTGCCTGGCCCTCGCCGAGCAGGTAGTCGGCATTGTCCGGCTGCTGGCGCAGCAAGCGCTGGTAGATCGGCAAGGCCTGTTCCGGCCGGCCCTGCCAGCTCAACACCCGGGCCAGCAGGAACTGCGCGTCGGCGTCTTCCGGGTGCTGCGCCAGGTGTGCGCGCAGGGTCGCTTCGGCAGCGTCCAGTTGCTGCGCCTGCACCTGGCGCTCGGCCGTGGCGATATCCGCCAAAGCCGTGGTGCAGGGTATCGCCAGGGCAAGCAGCAGCAGCGCGCGCTTCATCGGCGCCCCCTCAGCAGACGACGAATGCGTGCCAGCAGTTCCTCCGGCTGGAAGGGTTTGGTCACGTAGTCGTCGGCGCCCAGTTCCAGCGCGCGGACGATATCCACCTCGCGTGCCTTGGCGGTCAGCATCAGCACCGGCACGTTTTCCCAACCGGCCTGTGCCCGTAACCGTTCGATCAACTCCAGACCGTCGTGATAGGGCAGCATGATGTCCATCAGGGTCAGGTCCGGTGGGGCGGCCTGGGCGAAATGATCGAGCGCCTGGCGGCCATCGGCGGCATGGTCGACGACGAAACCGTGGCGTTCGAGCATGTAACGGATGAGGAAGGCGATGTCTTCTTCGTCTTCCACCATGAGGATGCGCTTGCTGGCGGATTCGCTCATGCATGAACCTCGTCAGAGTGAGTGTGGCCCGGTGGCCAGTGCTGCAACAGGTGCTGGATCAGCCTGGCCAGCTCGTCGCCGTCGTGACGGGACTTGACCAGCTGGCGCAGCGCCAGGCGGTTGTCCTGGATCGGGGTGTCGAGCGCGGAAAAGATGATCACCGGTGGGGGCGGAATGCTCTGCGCCAGCTGGTCGAACAGCTCGGTGCCGTCGCCGTCGGGCAGCATCAGGTCGATGATGGCGAGATCGAAGGGCTGCGCGCTGATCAGCTGACGCGCCTCCTGCAGGGTGGCGGCGCCGGCCAGGTCGACGTCGAGCATGGCGATCTGCTTGGCCAGCAGTACGCGCAGGTCGTCGTCGTCCTCCACGTGCAGGATGCGCGGTTTCGACCCGCCGAGCTGCAGGCAGGCGCGAATCACCTCCATGACGCGGGAGGGGTCGATCGGCTTGTGCAGCCAGTCGATCACGCCTACCGCACCGCCGCGCAGCAGGCCGTCATCCTCATCCCGGCGCTGCGGCTGCACGCTGACGATCAGCACCGGCAGGTTGCGGTAGTGGTGTTGGCTGCGCAGGCTCTGCAGGAAGGCCACGCTGTTCTCGTCGTCCAGTGCCGGGCTGAGGGTCAGCGCCTGGACACGGTGCTGGCCGAGCAGTTCGCGTGCTTCGGCGGCAGCATGGGCGATCAGCGTGGCATAGCCGTGCTGGTGCAGCGCCTCGGCCAGCTGCTCGGCGGCGTGGCAATCGGGTTCGAGGATCAGAATAAGGGGCGTCTGCTGCGGCGCCGAGCCGAGGCTGAGTGGCTGCGCCGGTGCCTGCGGCTGGAGCGGCTGGGCGTGTTCCTCCAGCGGCAGCTGCAGCCAGAAGCGCGTGCCCTGGTCCGGCTGGCAATCGAAGCCGATCTTGCCGTTCATCTGCTGGACCAGCGAGCGGGTAATGGCCAGCCCCAGCCCGGTACCGCCGCGCTGACGCGCATCGGACGAATCGGCCTGGGCGAAGCGCTCGAAGATGCGCGAGCGGAAGGCTTCTGGTATGCCGGGCCCGCGATCCTGCACCCCGATCTCGAGCCTTTCGCCGCTGCGTCGCAGGTCGACCGTCACGCGTCCGCCGGCGGGGGAATGCTTGATCGCGTTGGACAGTAGATTGGCCATCACCTGAGCGAAGCGGTCAGGGTCGAGGGTTGCTTCACTGGAGGCCAGCTCGGGGGCGTCGAGGAATTCCAGGGTGACGCCGTAGTCCTGCCCGTACGGCGTGATGTCCGACAGCGCCTGCTGGACGAGCGGCCGCACGTCGTGCCGGCCCAGGTTGAACGCCAGGCGGCCCGCTTCCAGCTTCTCGATATCGAGGATGTCGTTGATCAGGCGCACTAGCCGCTCGCTGTTCTTGTGGGCGATGGTCAGCAGCGGACGGGCCTCGTCGCTGAGCTGCCCGGCGATACCGCCGATCAGCATGCCGAGCGCGCCGCGAATGGCGGTCAGCGGGGTACGTAGCTCGTGGCTGACGGTGGAGATGAATTCGGTCTTCATCTGCTCCATGCGCCGGCGCAGGGAGACGTCCACCGCCACCGTGACCACATGGCAGGTGCGCGCGGAGATGCGCAGCGGTCGCTTGACCACCTGGAACCAATGCTCGGTGCCGTGGGCGTCGGTCAAGGCGACCTCGGTGGTGCGCAGCTCCCCGCTGCTGCTCGCCAGGGCCGCCAGTTCGTCGTCGCCCAGCAGCAGCGGTCGCAGCAGGCGAGCGGAAGGCACCTCGTCGGGGTGGCGCTGCTCGATATCCTGCGGTCGCACGTCGAGCAGGGCGGAAAGCGCGGTGTTGCAGAGCAGGAAGCGGCCCTGGGCGTCGCGGACGAAGATGAGGTTGTCGTCGGTGTCCACCACCCGGCGCAGGAACAACTGCTGGTCGTGCAGGCTGTCACGGCTGCGCTGCAGCTCGCTGATGTCCCGTGCAATCGCCAGGTGGTCGCCCAGCCCGGTGGGCATCAGGCGAACCTCGAAGGTGCGCCGGGTCTGCACCTCGCACCAGGTGTTCTGCCGCAGACCGCTGTCTTCGTGCTGCTGGAGCAGGTCGTGCAGCAGGGGTTCGATGGCCGCGGGCTGGGGCGCCCGGCGAGCCGTTCCCGCGGCCAGGCTGGATACCTGCTGTCGGTGGTCCACCGCATAGAGGTAATCCGGAATGGCCTGCAGCAGCGCTCCGAGCCGAGCCTCGCCTGCCTGCGCCGCGCCGGCCAGCTGCTGGCGGATGCGCAGATTACGGTGTACCGCCCAGAAGGCGATGAGAAGCAGCGCGACCACCACCAGGCTGCCGATGAGGGCCAGACGCTGGGCCCGCTCGGTCGTCTGGGCAACGGCGCTGCTGGCTGCTTTCAGCTCGCGCCGCTCCTGTTGTTCCACTGCGTTGAGCAGCGCCCGCAGGCGATCCATCAGCAGGTTGCCGCCGGCGCCGCGCAAGCGCTCGGCGGCCGCCTGCAGGCCGGCGTCGCGGCGCGCCTGGACATTGCCGGCAGCCACCTGCAGGCGTTCGGCAATGGTTGCATCCAGCGTGCGGAACCAGCGCTGGTCGGGATAGCTGCGGCCTTCGACCAGTTGTTCCAGGCTACGCCGATAGCCCTCCAGCTGATTCAGGCCGCGCTCGTAGGGTTCGAGGTAGCTGGCATCGCCGGTCAGGATGAAACCGCGCGAGCCGGTTTCGATGTCCTGCAGGGAGGAGAGGATGGCCTGGACCGAGGTGATGACCTCCAGGCTATGGCTGACGGCCCGATTGGTCTGCAGCAGCGTTTCCTGGGTTCGCTTGCCCTGCCAGCCGAGGGCGGCGAGCAGCGCGAACGCAGCCAGAAATGCGATTGAATGCCAACCGATCGCGAGTCTTGCGGGCAAACCGGACTCCTTCCGCGGGGGAGACTGCATGGAACCCTGGCCGCCGCGCGATAGCGGAAACACCGGGACTCCCGAATATAGTCAGACCCCACAGACGCGGAGCGGTTCGCGACGAACGGTAGCGCCCTCAGCGCTCGGCGACCTGCACCTGATTACGGCCCTGGTGCTTGGCCAGGTACAGCGCCTGGTCGGCGCGCTCCAGCAGGACGCTGGCGGCGCTGTGCTCATCGGTTTCGCAGATGCCGGCGCTGAAGGTGACGCGAAACTCCTGATGGTCGCCCGCATTGAACGTCAGGGCGGCGAAGCGCACGCGTATCTCGTCGAAGATGCGCCTGGCCTGCAGCGCGCTGCATTCCGGCAGTACCGCGACGAACTCCTCGCCGCCGTAGCGGCCGAGGCTATCGATGCGACGCAGGCGCTGGCGCAGCAGGTTGGCCAGGGCGCGGATCACGTTGTCGCCGGCGGCGTGCCCATAGGTGTCGTTGACCTGCTTGAAGTGGTCGAGGTCGAGCATCACCACGCTTGCCGGTTTGCCGCTGCGGCTGCTGCGCTGCACCTCCAGTGCCAGCTGTTCCTTGATGTCGGCGTGCTTGAGCAGGCCGGTCAGGCTGTCGCGGGCCAGCGCGGTGCTCAGCGAGCGGGCACGCTGGGCATGCGAATAGACACCGGCCACCAGCGCGCTGTCGCTGATCGGCTTGGTGATGAAATCGTCGCCGGCCTTGAGCAGGGCGGCCATCTGCCGGTGGGTGTCGGTTTCCGCCGACAGGTAGATGATCGTCACCCGCAGCCACTCGTCATGCAGGCGGATCATCTGCGCCAGCTCCGGGCCCGAGCATTCCGGCATGTTGACGTCCAGCAGCACGACCTCGGGGTTGAAGCTGCGCATGGCGTCCAGCACGCGGGTCGGTTCGGTGAGGGTCTGCACCTGCATCTGCGCGTTGCGCAGCACCAGGCTGTAGCGCGCCGCCAGCTCGGCGTCGTCGTCGACGATCAGCACACGGAAGGGCTCGCCCTGCTGGCGGTCGAGGCAGCGCTCCAGGCTGTTTTCCAGCTGAGTGATGTCCAGCGGGCGGACGAAGAAGCCCTGGGCACCGGCGCGCACCGCAGCCAGCTGGCTGGCGAAGTCGTTGCGATCGTGGATCACCAGCAGCGGCAGGGGTTGCTCCAGGCTCTGCTGCAGCGCGGCCAGTGCATCGAACTCGCCTTCATGTTCGATGCCGACGATCAGCGCATCGGGCAGCTCGTTGGCCAGGGCCTGCTCGAGTGCGGCGAAATCATGCCACTGGCTGACCATGTAGCCGAAGTTGCGCAGGGTCACCGCCATGCTGGTGGCGGCGATCGGGTCGCGCTTCATCAGGTAGATGCGGCAGCCCGGCGCCGGCTCTTCGTGGTGCACCGGCAGCGCCGCTGCGCCTTCGCGCTCCTGCCCGGGTGTCTCGCTGGCCAGTTGCAGCAGGGCGGCGGCGAAGGCATCGGCGGCGCGGCTGCCGGGCTTGGCCGAGTCCAGCCAGCGATCGGCGCGCTGTTCGAGCTGCCGGGCGTTGTCCCCGAGGCTGGCGAAACCGAAGGTCCCGGCCGCGCCAGCCAGGCGATGGAGTCGCTCGCGCACGCTCAGCATCAGCTGGCGGCGGCTGCCGGTGGCGCGGGTCTGCTGCAGGTCACGGGCGAGCGTTGCCAGTTCTGCCAGGTCCGCCTGCAGGCGTTCGCCAAACTGCTGCTCAAGCTGGGTGAGCTGTTCCTGCAGCGCCAGGCGGGCACGCTCATCCATGCTCGGCCTCCCACACCTGCTGTAGCTGGGAGGCCAGCTGCAGGGGGTCGAAGGGTTTGTTCAACACCTGGCGCACACCGAGCTGGCGCAGCTCCTGCAGCCGCTCGGGCTGCAGATGACCGGTGAGAAAGACCACCGGAATCTGCTGCAGGTCCACCAGATCGCCGAGTTGGCGGACCAGCTCGATGCCATCCATCTGCGGCAGCATCACATCGAGCAGGATCAGGTCGGGGGCGAAGGCCTGAACCTGGTCCAGGGCCGCCTGGCCGGACGGACAGCTGAGCACCTCGAAGCCGCCGATCTTTTCCAGGGCGATGCGCGTCACCACCTGAATGGAAGGAACGTCCTCGACGTGCAGGATGCGCTTGAGCTGTCTGTTCACGAACTCTCCTTGGTTTCGCCCCGGACGGGCAGCTCGAACCAGAAGCAGGCGCCCTGGCCGGGTGCGGATTCGAAGCCGATCTGTCCGCCCATGTGCTCGATCAGCTCCTTGCTGATCGCCAGACCGAGGCCGGTGCCGCCCTGCTGGCGGCTGTCGGACGAATCGGCCTGGGCGAACTTCTGGAATACCCGTTCACGGAATTCGTCGGAAATGCCTGGGCCCCGGTCTCGGACGCTGACCCGCACGTGGCCGTCACGCATGCGGGCCGACAGTTCGACCTGCTCGCCGGGCGGCGAAAACTTCGCGGCGTTCGACAGCAGGTTGCTCAGCACTTGCTGCAGGCGCATGGCGTCGATTTCCACCTGCACCGCCGGGCAGTCGCCCAGGCGCAGCTGCACGCCATGGCGTTCGGCGTAGCTGCCATTACTGCGCAGGGCCAGCTCCAGCTGCGGCAGTAGCGGCTGCTCGAGCAGGTCGAAGCGCATCTTGCCGGCGTGCAGCTTGTCCATGTCCAGCAGGTCGTCGATCAGTGCCCCGAGGCGCTGGCTGTTCTGCTGGGCGATGTCCAGCAGCTCGCGCATCTGCCCGGGAACCTCGCCCATGACATTGGAGCAGACCAGCGCCAGCGCGCCGGTGATGGAGGTCAGCGGCGTGCGCAGCTCGTGGCTGACCGTGGAGATGAATTCGCGCTGCAGACGCTCGATGCGCTTGCGCTCGGTGATGTCGTGCAGCACGGCGACAGCGCCCAGCAGCTGGCCATCGGAGGTGTACAGCGGATCGGCGTTGGACAGCACATGGCGCGGCGTGCCCTGGCTGAGCAGGACCATCTCGTGATCGATCACGTGTTCGCCGCCAAGGGCGCGGCGCAGCGGGATCTCTTCCGGCTGCAGCGGCGTGACGCCATCGGCCCGGTACAGCTGGTAATGGCTGGCCCATTCGTCCGGTGACACCGGCGCGGCATCGGCGCCGTGCCATTGCTTGGCCTTCTCGTTGAACAGGGTCAGATTGCCCTCGGCGTCGCAGGCGATCACCGCCTCGCTCAACGCTTCGAGCAGACGCCGGTTCATTTCCTGCTGCTTGTCCAGCTCCAGCTGCTCGGCCTTGCGTGCGGTGATGTCGGTGACGAAACCGTGCCAGAGCACCGAGCCATCGACCTGTCGCAGCGGTGTGGCGCGCGCCTCGACCCAGATCAGGCCCTTGCGTGGGTGGTCGACGCGGTGCTCGCTGTGCCACGGCGTGAGCTCGGCGGCGGCCTTGCGGATGCTGCTCAACAGGGTGCTGCGATCGAGTGCGTGCACGCGCCCGACGATGGGCGCGAAGCTGCTGGCCAGCTGCCCCGGGCTGAGGCCGTAGATCTGCTCGACCCCTTCGCTGACGTAGGGAAAGCAGGAGCTGCCGTTGCCGCGCCAGTGAAACTGGAAAAGCATGCCCGGCACCTGCGCGGCGATCTGCTGCAGGCGCAGCTGCAGTTGTTCCTGGTAGGCCAGGTCGTAGGCGTTGATCAGGTAGCCACGCAGCTGTTCCTGTTCATCGTGGATGGCGGTGACGCCCAGCAGCACCGGCACTTCGCTGCCGCTCTGGTGGCGCAGGCGCCACTCGGACATCTCCCGGCGGCCAAGGTGCAGCGGCGCGGTGAGCACTGCGAATCCCGCTTCCACCGGCATCTCGAGTTCGCTGGAGAGCAGCTTGGCGCGCCGCTCCAGCGCTTCGTGGCGAAAGAGGGCAGTGGTCAGCGGGTGGCCGGCCAGCGCCTGCTCGCTGTAGCCGAGCAGGCGTTCGGCGGTCGGGTTGACGCTGGTGACGATGCCGTCCGGGCGGGTGATCAGCACGGCGCTGGAGGCGCTGTCGAGGATCGCCTGCTGCAATGCCGCCTGCTCGGCATGCCGGTGCGCCAGCAGGTGCTGCTCGAACAGGCGGATCACCTGGCGGCCCAGGCGTTCTAGGGTTTCCCGCTGTTCGCTGCTCAGCCGCCGCGGCTTGCGGTCGATGACGCACAGCGTGCCGAGGTTGTGGCCGTCCGGCGAGGTCAGCGGCGTACCGGCGTAGAAGCGGATGTGCGGATCGCCCTGCACCAGCGGGTTGTCGCGAAAGCGCGGATCCTGCAGCGCGTCGGGTACCTCGAAGATCTGCTCGCCGGTGATGGTGTAGGTGCAGAAAGAGATGTCACGCGGGGTTTCGCTGACGTCCAGGCCGACCCGGCTCTTGAACCACTGGCGGCGGTCATCGACCAGCGAGATCAGTGCAATCGGGGTGTCGCACATCTGCGCGGCCAGCGCGGTGAAGTCGTCGAAGGCGCTTTCTTCGGGCGTATCGAGGATTTCGTAACGCAGCAGGGCCGCCAGGCGCGAGAGTTCGCGTGGCTGCGCGGCGGATGGCATCGGCGCCGGGATTGCTTGCGGTGACTCCATCGTCGGTGCCTTGCTGGTTCGGTGAGTGGCGCACGAGCGGACAGCGTGTCGCGTCCCGGCGGATGTGCTCAGGGCCTTAGTATCGGCCAGTCAGCCAAATGCTGCGAATCTGCCCGGCCAGCTGCATCGGGTCGAAAGGTTTGACAATCACGTCGCGCGCGCCGAGCTTGCGCAGGTGCTCGATCTCGCCCGGCTGAACCTTGGCCGTCATGAATGTTACCGGAATCCGCTCCAGGTCGATTCGCTCGCGCAGCTTGAGCAGCGTCTGCGGGCCGTCCATGCCGGGCATCATCACGTCCAGCAGGATGAAGTCGGGCGCAAACGCCTCGACTTCTTCCAGCGCCTGGGCGCCGGACGAGCAGGACAGCACCTCGTAGCCGCCGATGGCTTCCAGGGCCAGTTTGGTCACGGCCTGGATCGACGGGTCGTCTTCGACATGCAGGATGCGCCTGAGCTCTGCCATTGTGCCTCCGGGGGGTCGGTTTGCCTGTGCGTCGGTCGTCATGCGCGCATCAGGGTTGGTCGGTCGCAGCCGGTGCGAGCGGCAGTTCGCACCAGAAGCAGGCGCCATGGCCGGGCTCCGAGTCGAAGCCGATCCGGCCATGCATGTGTTCGATCAGCTCCTTGCTGATCGCCAGGCCCAGTCCCGTCCCGCCCTTCTGGCGCGTGTCCGAGGAATCGGCCTGGGAAAACTTCTGGAAAATCCGTGCGTGGAACTCGGGCGCGATGCCAGGCCCCTGGTCGCGCACCCAGATCCGCACCCAGGCGCCGCGTTGCTGCGCGCCGAGCGAGACTGTTCCTCCCTCGGGTGAAAATTTGACCGCGTTGGAGATCAGATTAGCCAATACCTGCTGCAGGCGATCGTCGTCGGCGATCAGCTGCAGAGTCGGCAGCGGCTCCAGCTGCAGGTATACGCCATGCTTGGCGGCGTAGCCCTGGTTTGCCTCGGTGGCCAGCTGCATCTGCCGGACCAGTGAATGGCCGTGCAGCTGCAGCGTCATCTTGCCGGCGACCAGCTTGTCCATGTCCAGCAGGTCGTCCACCAGGCGGCCCAGGCGCAGGCTGTTCTGGTGGGCGATGGTGAGCATCTGCAGCATGGTCGGCGACGGCTCGCCCAGGGCACCGCCGACGATCAGGCCGAGGGCACCGGAGATGGAGGTCAGCGGTGTGCGCAGCTCATGGCTGACGATGGACACCAGCTCGCTCTTCATCCGCTCGATGCGTTTGCGTTCGGTGATGTCGCGCACCAGGCCGATGAACCTGCGCTCGCCGTGGTGGCTGATCTGCGAGACGCGCAGTTCGATGGTGAAGGTCTCGCCGTTGCGCCGCAGAGCGGTGAGTTCGCGGTTCTGCTCCAGCGCGCGGGAGGTGCCGCGCCGCGTGTAGTGGTCCAGGTAGCCGTCATGGGCCGAACGGTCCGGTTCGGGCATCAGCATCGAGAGGTTGCGGCCGATCACCTCGTCGCTGCGGTAGCCGAAGATCTGCTCGGCGGCGTGGTTGAAGGTTTCGATGATGCCGCGACCGTCGATGATGATGATCGCGTCGATCACGTTGTCGATCAGCATGCTCAGGTAACGCTCGCGCTCTTCCATCTCCTGCTTGGCCAGCGCCTGGTCGGTGACATCCCAGATGAAGCCGTCGCACCAGCCCACGGGGTCGTCACGCTCGCGCAGCACACGGGCCTTTTCCCGTACGTAGACGGTGCGCCCCTCGGCATTGGTGATGCGGTAGATGCGCTCGAAGCTGTCCTGCGCCGGAGATTGCTCGGCCTGCGCCTGGTCGTCCGGGTGGATCAGGCTGCCGTAGCTGCGCACACGGTCGCCGACGAAATCGCTGGCCGGGTAGCCGGTCAGGCGTTCGATGCCTTCGCTGAGGTAGCTCATGCGCCGGCGGCCATCGTTGCGGCAGCGGTAGACCACTCCCGGCAGGTTGCCAACCATGGCGCGGAAGCGGCTCTCGCTCTTCTGCAGCGCGCGGGTGGCTTCCATCAGCTCGGTGATCTCGGTGACGAAGCCGTGCCAGAGCACTGTGCCGTCCGCCAGCCGTTCGGCACTGGCGCGGCCCTCGGCCCAGAGCAGGCCACGCTGCGGATGCTGGATGCGGAACTCGACCGCGCCGCTGCCCGGATGCACGGCCAGGCGCAGCAATGCGCGATGCAGGCGTGGCAAGTCCTGCGGGTGAACGTGGACCAGCGCCTGGGCGGCGTCCTCCAGCAGCCGTTGCGGCTCGATGCCGTACAGCTCGCGGGCGCCTTCGCTGGCGTAGAGAAACGCATAGCGGCCATTGGCGAAGCGCTTGAGCTGGAACACCATGCCCGGTAGCAGACTGGCGATTTTCTGGGCGCGGTCGAGCAGGCGCTGGCGTCGGCGGTTCTGCTGCTGCTGGGCGAACTGATACTGCTGTTGCACGCTGATGCGCCGTTGCAGGAGGAACGCGAGCACCAGCAGCAGCGCCTCGGCGACCAGCCAGGCCAGGCCCCACTTGATCAGCAGACGGCGTTCGGCCTGCAGGTGTTCGCCCTGCATGGCGCTGATGTCGCGCCAGGCCAGCGCTGCCGCCAGGGGTGGCGTGGACGGCTCGGTCTGCTGCTCATCGTGCAGGGGAATCTGGTTGAGTATGTAGCTGCGCCCGTCGGCATCGAGCAGTCGCGAATCCTTGCCGCTGCCCGGCTCCGGCAGCACGCCCGCCTGGGCCCAGTGCAGCACCTGCGTCGCCGAATGGCCGATCAGCAGCCAGTCACTGCCCTCGCTCAGCTGGACCCCGCTGGGAGGTGTCGTCTGGCTCGCCTGCAGCGCCTCGCGGTTGACGATAAGGGCCAGGCCGGCGGCCAGCTGCGCACTCAGGTCGGGCAGTTCCGGCAATACGTTGTAGCCCACCTCCAGCGCACCGATGACTTCGCTGTCCTGCCGGTCCACGGCGCGCAGCGGCACGATGGCCCGGCTGCTGGCGCCGAGGGCGTCGACTTCCAGGCCGAACTGTTCGATGCCGTCGCGCAGTACCCGTTGCAGCATCGGTCGCTGTGCGGCCTGAGTGTCGCCGAAGCGCTCCGGTTGCTGCATGCGCAGTACGGTGACCCCGGCGTCGCCCCAGAATAGCTGCAGCTGCAGCGCCTGATGGCGCTGCATCGAGCGCCAGGCTGGGGTCAGCGCCGCACGCAGCCGCTGGCGCGAGCGCTCAAGGCGGGGATCGTCGAGGGAGCGGCCATCACGTAGCGCGGCATCGATCAGGCGCATCTGGCGCAGCACCTCAGCGTTGCCGGCCAGGGCGGTGGCGACCATGTCCGCCTGGCGCCGCTGATTGAGCTGCGCGCTCTGCAGCGCCAGGCTCTGCAGCTCGCCGTGCGTCTCGATCTCCAGATGCCAGGCGACATCGCGGGCGCGGTAGTCATTGAACGCGAGGCTGCCGAACAGCAGCACGAGCAGCAGACTGCCGAGGCCGAAGATCCATCTGGGGGTGGAGAGGTCGGCGCTGTTCATCCGCGGGCCGGCCATGGGTGCGAGGTGCTGCGCTCGACGTACGACATAGGCATGAGCCGCAACTTTCCAGGGAAAAAAAGAAACAATGATAGCTCTATGCCAGCATCGCCGATAGCGCCTTTCCCGCTCGGTCGTCGGCGCTTCGGCTGCCCACCTCGAGCGTAGCGATTGCAGCCGAAGCTGGCTAAAAAAGCACCAGTTTTTAGACGGTCGGTCAGCCCTCGTTCTGGACTCGTGATGGGCTGATGTTAGTCTGCAGGCAGGTGAACGCCGGCGAAGGTCTCGTCAGCGCACCGTCATCATGAGGCACCCCGTTACCATGTGGCATACCGGCTTACTCGACCTGTCGATCTGGCAGCTCATCGCGACCACGCTGCTGCTGACTCACGTCACCATCGTCAGCGTCACGGTCTACCTGCATCGCTACTCGGCGCATCGCGCGCTGGAGCTGCACCCGGCGCTCAAGCACTTCTTCCGTTTCTGGCTGTGGCTGACCACGGCG
The DNA here is from genome assembly GCF_055755175.1 of Stutzerimonas sp. LR2. NCBI lineage: Bacteria > Pseudomonadati > Pseudomonadota > Gammaproteobacteria > Pseudomonadales > Pseudomonadaceae > Stutzerimonas > Stutzerimonas sp. LR2. Next base: position 660,333 of record NZ_JBVTRR010000001.1, on the reverse strand, counting down.
ATGAACACCCGCGAGTGGACCGCCATCCACCGCAAGCACCACGCCAAATGCGAAACCCCGGACGACCCGCACAGCCCGGTGCACAAGGGCCTGGCCACGGTGGTGCGCAAGGGCGCCGAGCTGTACATGGCCGAGGCGAAGAACGAGGAAACCCTGCGCATCTACGGCAAGAACTGCCCGGATGACTGGGTCGAGCGCAACCTCTATTCCCGCTTCCCCAACCTCGGCATCGTGCTGATGCTGGCCATCGACCTGGCCCTGTTCGGCGCCCTCGGCCTGACGGTGTGGGCGGTGCAGATGATCTGGATTCCGTTCTGGGCCGCCGGCGTGGTCAACGGCCTCGGCCATGCGGTCGGCTATCGCAACTTCGAATGCCGCGACGCCGCGACCAATCTGGTGCCCTGGGGCATCCTCATCGGTGGCGAGGAACTGCACAACAACCATCACACCTATCCCAACTCGGCCAAGCTCTCGGTACGCAAGTGGGAGTTCGACATGGGCTGGGCCTGGATTCGCCTGTTCAGCCTGCTCGGCCTGGCCAAGGTCAACCGCACCGCGCCCATCGCCCATCGCATCGAGGGCAAGCAGCAGCTGGACATGGACAGCGCCATGGCGATCCTCAACAACCGCTTCCAGATCATGGCGCAGTACCGCAAGCTGGTGATCGTGCCGCTGGTGCGCCAGGAGCTCAGCCGAGCCGACGCGACGCTGCGGCACCAGCTGCGCCGTGCCAAGCGCCTGCTGACCCGCGAGCCGAGCCTGCTGCAGCAGGAGCAGCAGGCGCATATCGATGTCATGCTCGCGCAAAGTCAGGCGCTCAAGGTGATCTACGAGAAGCGCCTGGCGCTGCAGCAGATCTGGAGCAAGACCAGCGCCAACGGCCACGACATGCTCGCCGCGATCAAGCAATGGGTGCACGAGGCCGAGGCCAGCGGCATCCAGTCCCTGCGCGATTTCGCCGAGCACCTGCGCACCTATTCCCTGCGACCGTCCGTCACCCCCGCCTGACCTCTGATCGGCTCCTTCGCCGGGCGCTGCGGCGCCCGGAACTTTGCGCCTTGGCGCCTCTCTGAACAGCATTCTTTAATCCATGCAGTACCGCTGCCACGCGCGGCGGTCGTTTCAGGAAGAAGGCTATGCGGCTTGCGAGCAAGCAGGGTGAGGCGGGAATGAGAATGTCGCCGGGCGGGGATGCGCAGACGTTGCTGGCGCTGATGCACGCGCGGGCAGAGGTCGCCCGGCTGGGTGAGCGCGAACAGCTGTTCAGCACGCTCATGGGCGGTGTGAATGCGGTGCTCTGGGCGTTCGACTGGCAGGCGCAGCGGATGATCTACGTCAGCCCGGCCTACGAACGTATTTTCGGCCGCTCACCGGCCCTGCTGCTGGCCGATTACGGCGAATGGCGCAACGCGATCTACCCCGACGACGTGGAGTACGCCCAGAAGAGCATGCTCGCCGTGCTCGACGAGGGCGCCGTGGAAACCCGCGAGTACCGCATCATTCGCGGTGACGGGCAGCTGCGCTGGCTGAGCGACAAGTGCTTCCTCGGCCGTCCGGGCGAGAACGGGCAGAGTCCGATCATCGTCGGCATTGCCGAGGACATTACCGAGAAGAAGCAGCTCGAGGGCGAGCTGCAGCGCCTGGCGACCACCGACGTGCTGACCCAGAGCAGCAACCGCCGGCACTTCTTCGAGTGCGCGCGAATCGAATTCGAACGCGCCCGGCAGTTCGCCTCGTCGCTGGCGTTCCTGCTGCTGGACATCGACGACTTCAAGCGCATCAACGATACCCACGGCCACCAGATGGGCGATCAGGTGCTGCAGAAGGTCGCCCGCTGCGGCGCCGCCGTGCTGCGCCAGAGCGACCTGTTCGGCCGTATCGGTGGCGAGGAGTTCGCCGCCGTGCTGCCGGGTTGTCAGCCGGACCTGGCCGAGCAGATCGCCGAGCGTCTGCAGCGCGAGATCGAACGGGTGGTGTTCACCGCCGAGAACGGCGAGCGCTTCCGCGTCACCGCCAGCCTGGGCCTGACCTACCTGAGGGCCAGCGACGCAGAACTCAGCGCCGTCTTCGCCCGTGCCGATGCGGCGATGTACACCGCCAAGCGCCTCGGCAAGAATCAGGTCATCGTCGGCTGAACCGCATCGCGCTCGACGGCTCTAGTCGAGCCGCTCGTCATAGCCGCGACCGAGAAACTGGATCAGGCAGAAGCCGTGACCAAAGGGGTCGGCCAGCAACGCCAGCCGGCCCCAGCTTTCGGTCGTGATGGGCTTCTCCAGCCGCGCACCCAGGGCCATCGCCTTCGCGGTGACGGACTCGATATCCTCGACGACGAAGTCCAGATGCACCGGCGTCCAGTGGCGTCCGTAATGGCGGTGCTGGTTGCCCTCGGGCGTCGCAGCGCTGCCGGCGTCCTTGTGCAGCAGGTAGATGGGCGCCGGCCCGCCGAGCAACTCCACGGCGAACCCGCCGAGTCGGCGCCCGACCTGCAGGCCGAACAGCGAGCTGTAGAAGTCCACGCCCCGCTCCAGGTCGTCGACGTCCAGGTTGACCAGAAAGTCCATCGGACCCTCCCTGCCTGGGCCAGCGCCCAGGCGCGTCGTTTCGCCCTCAGCGTACGAAGGGCGCCGGTTGCTGCTGGGTGATGCAGTGGATGTTGCCACCGCCCAGGAGAATCTCCCGGCCCGGTACCATGACCACGTCGTGCTCGGGGAACACCTCGCGCAGGATGCGCTCGGCTTCGCCGTCCAGCGGATCGCCGAAGGCCGGTGCGATGATGCCGCCGTTGACGATCAGGAAGTTCACGTAGCTGCCCGCCAGACGGATAGACGGATCGCGCAGCTGGCTGCCATCCAGCGCCACGACACCGGCGCACTCGGCGTCCGACGCATGCAGCGGGCCGGGGATCGGGATCTTGTGCACGATCAGCGCGCGACCCTTGGCGTCGCGTGCGCGCTGCAACACCGCCATGGCGGCCTGGCAGCGTGCGTAGTTCGGGTCGTTGGCGTCGTCGGTCCAGGCCAGCAGCACTTCGCCCGGGCGGACGAAGCAGCAGAAGTTGTCGACGTGGCCGTCGGTTTCGTCGTTGAACAGGCCGTGGGGCAGCCAGATGATGCTGTCGACCGCCAGGTGCTCGCGCAGGACCGCCTCGATCTGCTCGCGGGACAGATGCGGGTTGCGGTTGCGGTTGAGCAGGCACTCCTCGGTGGTGATCAGCGTGCCTTCGCCGTCGACGTGGATCGAGCCGCCCTCCAGCACGAAACCTTCGGTGCGATAGCGATCGCAGTACTCGATCTCGAGGATCTTGCGCGCCACCTCGTCGTCGCGTTGCCAGTCGGCGTAGAGCCCGCCGTCTTCGCCACCCCAGGCATTGAAGGTCCAGTCGACGCCGCGCAGGCCGCCGTTGTCGTCGATGACGAAGGTCGGCCCGGTGTCACGCACCCAGGCGTCGTCGGTGCTCATTTCCACCACGCGGATGCGCGGGTCATCCAGTGCGGCGCGCGCCGCCAGGTACTGCTCGGCGCTGGCGCAGACGGTCACCGGCTCGAAACGGGCGATCGCCTTGGCGACGGCGGCGAAGGCCGCCTGCGCCGGCGCCGCGTTGTCCCGCCAGTTGTCCGGGCGCTGCGGCCAGACCATCCAGGTCTGGCTGTGCGGCGCCCATTCGGCGGGCATGTAGTAACCATCTTGGCGAGGGGTGCTGGTCAGGGTGGTCATGGCGATGTCCGTGAAGGGTGGAAACGGCCGCGGGCCTTTCCACCGCCGAAGTCCGACGGTGGAAAGTGCGGCGCGCTTTCGAGCTATGAAGGTCTGCTGATCACTCGGACGGCAGCGAGCCGTCGAGGGTCTTGATCGAGCCGTACAGGTTCGGCCGGCGATCGCGGAACACGCCCCAGGCGCTGCGGATGTGCTCCAGCTGGTCGAGGTCGAAGCTGTGCACCAGCACGCCCTCGCTGGTTTCATCCATCTCCTCGACCTTGGCGCCGAACTGGTCGGCGATGAACGAGGAGCCGTAGAAGGTGATGTCGTAGCCGTCCTGCTCCTCGCGGCCGATGCGGTTGCTGGCGATCAGCGGCATCAGGTTGGCGCCAGCATGGCCCTGTTGCACGCGCTGCCAATGGTCGCGGGACGTGATGCTCGCATCGTGCGGCTCGCTGCCGATGGCGGTCGGGTAGAACAGCAGTTCTGCACCCATCAGCGCCATGCTGCGGGCGGTCTCGGGGAACCACTGGTCCCAGCAGATGGCCACGCCGATCCTGGCGTAGCGGGTGTTCCATACCTTGAAGCCGGTGTCGCCCGGGTTGAAATAGTACTTCTCGTGGTAGCCGGGGCCGTCCGGGATGTGGCTCTTGCGGTAGACGCCAAGCAACCTGCCGTCGGCATCGATGATGGCGATGGAGTTGAAGCGTGCCCGCCCGGCCAGCTCGAAGAAGCTGATCGGCAGCACCACCTGCAGTTCGGCGGCGAGCTTCTGGAAATGCTGGATCGCCGGGTTCTGCTCCACCGGGGTCGCCAGCTGCAGGTATTGCGGATTGGGCTTCTGGCAGAAGTACGGGGTCTCGAACAGCTCCTGGATCAGGATGATTTGCGCGCCCTTGGCGGCGGCCTCGCGCACCAGCCTGTCGGCATTGGCGATGTTGGCCTGGCGATCCCAGGAACAGGCCATCTGGGTGGCGGCTACGGTAACGACTCGGGACATGGAAACCTCGCGGCGTTGATGGGCGGCTATCGAAGGCGCAAATTTATTCGATAGTTATCCGGATTGATAGAGGCTTTGGAGCTCAGAAGATCAAATGAAGCGGCCGTTTATCGATATTTATCGGTCAGCGTTCCGCCTGTTCCCGCTTCGGCAACCAGGGCGGCAGGTACAGGCCGAGATAGGCATCGAACACCCGCATGCCTTCCTCGGCCATGCGCGGCGTCAGGCTGCCGTACAGCTGTATGGATCGAGCATAGACGCGGTCGCCAAGTTCCAGGGCCAGGGCGAATACATCGATGTCCTGCGGCAGCGGAGGCAGGGCGAAATGCCGCTCGAACACCGCCTGCATGGCCTGGCCGAGTTCCAGATCCAGGCGCTGGTCGGTCTGGGTGACTTCACCGAGACCGTGTTGCGCCAGAATCAGCTGGCGCGCGGCGCTGTCCTGCTGATAGATCGCCAGCATGCGCTGTTCGATCAGGCGAGAGAGGTCGTGCCAGCTGCCCAGGCTGTCATGCTCGATGGGCCGTTCCAGGCTGGCCCGGAAGGCGGCGTGCACGTCCGCCGTCAGTGCGGCCAGCAGCGCCGGCACACCGGAAAAGAAATGATAGACGGAAGAGGGGGGAATGCCGGCGTGCTCGGCCACGGCATACACCGATAGCGTCGCAGCGCCCTGCTCGGCGAGCAGTTCGCGGGCGCTGGCGAGGATCTGGCGAATGCGCGCCTGGCTGCTGGCGCGCGGTCGGCGACTGGCGGTCGCGGGGCTGGGCTTGGTCATCGGCCTATTTGAAGCCAGCCTGGCGGCGGATGCAAACCGCCATGGCGGTCGCTCCGCAGCACGCCGGCTCGCGGCTAGACGGTATGCAGATACCAGTTGTACTCGAGGTCCGAGATCGAATGCTCGAACTCGGCGAGTTCGCTCTCCTTGCAGGCGACGAAGATGTCGATGTAATCGGGGCTGATGTAGCGCGCCATGATCTCGCTGTCGTCCAGCTCGCGCAGGGCGTCGCGCAGGTTGGTCGGCAGGCTCTGCTCGACCTGCTCGTAGGAATTGCCTTCGATGGGGTCATCCGGCTCGATCTTGTTGGTCAGGCCGTGGTGCACCCCGGCGAGAATGCCGGCGAGCAGCAGGTAGGGGTTGGCGTCGGCACCGGCGACCCGGTGTTCGATGCGTACCGCGTCCGGGCTGTCGGTCGGCACGCGCAGTGCCACGGTGCGGTTGTCCATGCCCCAGCAAGGCGCGTTGGGCACGTAGAACTGAGCGCCGAAACGGCGATAGGAATTCACGTTGGGGCAGAGGAAGGCCATCGAGGCCGCCATGGTCTGCTGCAGGCCGCCGATGGCGTGGCGCAGCGGCTGGCTGTCCAGCGGATTGTCGGTGGCGAATATATTGTTGCCATTCTTGTCGAGCAGCGAGATGTGCACATGCAGACCGTTGCCGGCCTGGCCTGGGTAAGGCTTGGCCATGAAGGTCGTGTCCATCTCGTGGTCGTAGGCGATGTTCTTGATCAGCCGCTTCAGCAGCACCGCGTAGTCGCATGCCTTGATCGGGTCGGCGACGTGGTGGAGGTTGACCTCGAACTGCGCCGGGGCGCTTTCCTTCACGATGGCATCGGCCGGGATGCCCTGTTCCTTGGCGCCTTCGAGAATGTCCTGCAGGCAGTCGACGTACTCGTCCAGGTCGTCGATCAGATAGACCTGGGTCGAGTGCGGGCGCTTGCCGGAGATCGGCGAGCGCGGCGGCTGCGGCCGGCCGTTGATGTTCTCCTGGTCGATCAGATAGAACTCCAACTCGAATGCGGCGCAGATGGTCAGGCCCAGCTCGTCGAACTTGCTCACCACCTGGCGCAGCACCTCGCGTGGGTCGGCGAAGAACGGTGCGCCGTCGCGCTCGTGCATGGTCATCAGCAGCTGCGCGGTGGGGCGCTTCTGCCAGGGTTCCTTGGACAGGGTGTTGGGAATCGGGAAGCAGATGCGGTCGGAGTCGCCGATGTCCATGCCAAGGCCCGTGCTTTCCACGGTGATGCCGTTGATATCCAGGGCGAACAGCGAGGCGGGGAGGTTGATGCCCTTCTCGTAGACCTTGTGCAGGCTGGCGCGCTCGATGCGCTTGCCGCGCACGACTCCGTTCATGTCGGTGATCAGCAGATCGACGTACTGAACCTCCGGATGTTCCTTGAGAAATGCGTTAGCTTCGTTGAGCTGAACGGCACGCGGCGGGGCCATGATGAATTACCTTAATTGTTAAAAATTTCAATCATCAGATGCTTGTCTGGGAGTCAATCGAAAAGCCTGTTCACTGTCAATAGTAGCCGGCCGGCGCCCCATGAGTGCCCATGCTGGGCCTTTTTTGGGGCATCTGCCGTGTGTGTCGAGCGTGGCGCACGCGGCTGAAGTTCGGGCTATTGTCTATAAAAATGAACAAGACTACTCTCCGATATGCCCCATTCGAACGACGAGTATCCCATGTCGCGTAAGCCTCTGATCGGCGTATCGGCCTGTACCAAGCAGATCGGCCACCACAGCTTTCATATCGCCGGCGACAAGTACCTGCGTGCCGCGGCGATCGCCGGCGTGCCGCTGGTGATCCCGGCGCTGGACGAGCTGATCGATCCGGCAACGCTGCTGGAAAGCTTCGACGGCCTGCTGTTCACCGGCTCGCCGTCCAATGTCGAGCCGCATCACTATGGCGGCCCGGCGAGCGAGCCGGGCACCCATCATGATCCGTTTCGCGACCGCCTCACCCTGCCGCTGATTCGCGCGGCGGTGGATGCCGGCATTCCGGTGTTCGGCATCTGCCGAGGATTCCAGGAGATGAACGTGGCGTTTGGCGGCAGCCTGCACCAGAAGGTTCACGAAGCCGGGCTCTATCAGGACCACCGCGAGCGCCCGGACGATCCGCTGGAGGTGCAGTACGGCCTCAGCCATGCGCTGCACGTGCAGCCTGGTGGGCTGCTCGAGCGCCTTGGCTTGCCGGCGCAGATCCAGGTCAATTCGGTGCATGGGCAGGGTGTCGAGCGTCTCGGCGCTGGTCTGCGCATCGAGGCGCTGGCTCCCGACGGGCTGATCGAGGCATTTTCCGTCGAGGCTGCACAGAGCTTCGCCCTTGGCGTGCAATGGCATCCGGAATGGCAGGTCCAATCGCATCCACATTATCTGGCGCTGTTCCGCGGCTTCGCCGAGGCCTGCCAGGCACGCGCACGACAACGCTGAGGCCGACCCTGTACGGCCATTTCCCAGCAACCCGAGGTCAACATGAGTATCCAGCTCGACCAGCTCACCGGCTGGCTGAAAGAACGCAAGATCACCGAAGTGGAATGCCTGATCAGCGACCTGACCGGGATCGCCCGCGGCAAGATTTCACCGACCAACAAGTTTCTCGACGAGAAGGGCATGCGCCTGCCGGAAAGCGTGCTGCTGCAGACCGTGACCGGTGACTATGTCGAGGACGATATCTACTACGAGCTGCTCGACCCGGCGGACATCGACATGTTCTGCCGGCCCGACCCGAACGCGGTGTTCCTCGTGCCCTGGGCCATCGAGCCCACCGCGCAGGTGATCCACGACACCTACGACAAGATGGGCAACCCTATCGAGCTGTCGCCGCGCAACATCCTCAAGCGTGTGCTGAAGATGTATGCCGATCGTGGCTGGCAGCCCATCGTCGCGCCGGAGATGGAGTTCTACCTGACCAAGCGCTGCGAGGACCCGGACCTGCCGTTCCAGCCGCCGATCGGCCGTTCCGGTAGACAGGAGACCGGGCGTCAGTCGTTCTCCATCGACGCCGCCAACGAATTCGACCCGCTGTTCGAGGACATGTACGACTGGTGCGAGGCTCAAGGCCTGGATCTGGACACCCTGATCCACGAAGAAGGCACCGCGCAGATGGAGATCAACTTCCGTCACGGCGAGGCGCTGCACCTGGCCGACCAGATCTTGGTGTTCAAGCGCACCATGCGCGAGGCGGCGCTCAAGCACAACGTCGCCGCCACCTTCATGGCCAAGCCGATGACCGGTGAGCCGGGCAGCGCGATGCACCTGCACCAGAGCGTCATCGACCTCAACACCGGGCGTAACATCTTCTCCAACGACGACGGCTCCATGAGCCAGCTGTTCCTGCACCACGTCGGCGGCCTGCAGAAGTACATCCCCGAGCTGCTGCCGATGTTCGCGCCCAACGTCAACTCGTTCCGCCGCTTCCTGCCCGATACCTCGGCGCCCGTGAACGTGGAATGGGGCGAAGAGAACCGTACCGTGGGCCTGCGCGTGCCGGATTCCGATCCGCAGAACCGCCGTGTCGAGAACCGCCTGGCAGGCGCGGACGCGAACCCCTATCTGGCCATCGCCGCGAGCCTGCTGTGCGGCTACATCGGCATGGTCGAGCAGCTGCCACCGAGCCAGCCGGTCAAGGGCCGCGGCTACGAGCGGCGCAACCTGCGCCTGCCGCTGACCTTGGAAGCGGCGCTGGAGCGGATGGAAACCTGCCGCGAGCTGGAGAAGTACCTTAGCCCGAAATTTATCACTGGCTACGTCGCGGTCAAGCGCGCCGAGCAGGAGAACTACCACCGGGTGATCAGCTCCTGGGAGCGGGAATTCCTGATGCTCTCGGTGTAAGCAAGCGCAGGGTGGGCCGGCCCGTTGCCGGTCCACCGACCCCACAATACTGGCTAAGAGGTGACTGATGAGCGATTCGCAAACCCTGCACTGGCAAGCGCTGAGCCGTGACCACCACCTGCCGCCCTTCACCGACTACAAGGCGCTCAACGCCAAGGGCACGCGCATCATCACCCGGGCGTCCGGCGTCTACCTGTGGGACAGCGAGGGGCACAAGATCCTCGACGCCATGGCCGGGCTCTGGTGCGTCAACGTCGGTTATGGCCGCGAAGAGCTGATCGAGGCGGCGACCCGGCAGATGCGCGAGCTGCCTTACTACAACCTGTTCTTCCAGACCGCGCATCCGCCCGCCGTGGCCCTGGCCAAGGCCATCGCCGACATTGCCCCGGCCGGCATGAACCATGTGTTCTTCACCGGTTCCGGCTCCGAGTCCAACGACACGGTGCTGCGCATGGTGCGCCATTACTGGGCGGTCAAGGGTCAGCCGGAGAAGAAGGTGATCATCGGCCGCTGGAACGGCTACCACGGCTCCACCGTCGCCGGTGCCAGCCTCGGCGGCATGAAGGCCATGCACGAGCAGGGCGACTTCCCGATTCCCGGCATCGAGCACATCGACCAGCCCTACTGGTACGGCGAAGGCGGTGACATGAGTCCGGAGGAGTTCGGCGTGCGTGTCGCCGATCAGCTGGAGCAGAAGATTCTCGAAGTCGGCGAGGACAAGGTAGCTGCCTTCATCGCCGAGCCGATCCAGGGCGCGGGCGGCGTCATCATTCCGCCGGCCAGCTACTGGCCGCGAGTCAAGGAAATCCTCGCGCGCTACGACATCCTTTTCATCGCCGACGAGGTGATCTGCGGCTTCGGCCGTACCGGCGAGTGGTTCGGCAGCGATTATTACGGTCTCGCGCCCGATCTGATGCCCATCGCCAAGGGCCTGACGTCCGGCTACATCCCCATGGGCGGGGTCATCGTGCGCGACGAAGTGGTGCAGACGCTCAACGAGGGCGGCGAGTTCTATCACGGTTTCACCTATTCGGGGCACCCGGTGGCCGCCGCGGTGGCGCTGGAGAACATCCGCATCCTGCGCGAGGAGAAGATCGTCGAGCGGGTGAAGAGCAAGACGGCACCCTATTTGCAATCCCGCTGGCAGGAACTGGTCGAGCATCCGCTGGTGGGCGAAGCCCGCGGCGTCGGCCTGCTCGGCGCGCTGGAGCTGGTGAAGAACAAGAAGACCCGCGAACGCTTCGCTGATGCCGGCGTGGGCATGCGCTGCCGCGAGCACTGCTTCCGCAACGGCCTGGTGATGCGCGCGGTCGGCGACACCATGATCATCTCGCCGCCGCTAGTGATCAGCGAGGAGCAGATCGACGAGCTGATCGGCAAGGTGCGTCTGTGTCTGGATGCGACAGCCAAGGATGTGCTGGGCTGAGCGGTGCGGCCGGCGCTGGCTGGGCTAAGGTTGACGAATGCCGGCCGTGTGCGTTCGGGTTGTTGAAAAGACGGCCCCGACCTTGCCAGACTGCGCGCGTGCTGAAGGCTAGCCCTGCCCAGGGGTGTGTCGAGCCGGCACACCGCCAGGCCGCCGCGCGGTACATGGCCTGTTCCACTGCCCCGACATTAATGATGACAAACAGGAGCTGCACGGATGAATCTCTTCGCCAAGACCCTACTTGCCATGACGCTGGCCGGCACCGTTGCCGGGGCTGCGCAGGCCCAGGAAAAGGTGCTGCACGTCTATAACTGGTCCGACTATATCGCCGAAGACACCCTGGAGAATTTCACCAAGGAAACCGGCATCAAGGTCGTCTACGACGTCTTCGACAGCAACGAGGTGCTGGAAGCCAAGCTGCTGGCCGGTAGCTCCGGTTACGACGTGGTGGTGCCGTCCAACCCGTTCCTCGCCAAGCAGATCAAGGCCGGTGTGTTCCAGAAGCTGGACAAGTCCAAGCTGCCGAACTGGGAAAACCTCGACAAGGACCTGCTCAAGGCGCTGGATTCGAGCGACCCGGGCAACCAGTACTCGATTCCCTACATGTGGGGCACCATCGGCATCGGCTACAACGTCGACAAGGTCAAGGCCGCGCTGGGCGACAACGCGCCGGTGGACTCCTGGGACCTGGTGTTCAAGCCGGAGAACATCGAGAAGCTGAAGTCCTGTGGCGTCGCCTTCCTCGACTCGCCCACCGAGATGCTGCCGGCGGCGCTGCATTACCTCGGCTACGCGACCGACAGCGGCAAGGCCGATGAGCTGAAGAAGGCCGAAGACCTGTTCATGCAGATCCGTCCGCACGTCGCCTACTTCCATTCGTCCAAGTACATCTCGGATCTGGCCAACGGCAACATCTGCGTGGCGATCGGCTACTCCGGCGACATCTATCAGGGCAAGTCGCGCGCCGAGGAAGCGGCCAACGGCGTCAACGTCGGCTACAAGATTCCGAAAGAAGGTGCCGGCAGCTTCTTCGACATGCTGGCGGTGCCGGCCGACGCGAAGAACGTCGAGAACGCCCACGTCTTCCTCAACTACCTGATGAAGCCGGACGTGATGGCCTCCATCACCAACTACGTGCAGTTCCCCAACGGCAACGCCGCGGCCACTCCGCTGCTGGATGAAGCCATCCGTACCGACGAGGGCATCTACCCGAGCCAGGCGGTGCTGCAGAAGCTCTACACCTTCCCCGATCTGGATCCGAAGACCCAGCGCGCCATGACCCGCAGCTGGACCAAGATCAAGTCCGGACGTTGATACCGCCAGGCTTTCGCGCCGGGCTCGCGCCCGTCGTGAAAGCCGGCCAATCGACCGGCAGCGCCGGTGCCGTGAGGTTCGCACCGGCGCTGCCAATGCGAGGAACAACAATGACAACGACTTCCCCGCTGCCCGTCGCAAGCCCCTGCGTCTGCGCATGCATCGCGCCGACCGCTTTCGTCATCTCAAATTTGTTGATTTTCAGAGGTTTTTCCAATAAATAGCCCGCCTTTCCCGCCGGGATCATGCGCGGCCGCAAAAGAAGAGGACTCATCCCATGCGCTCGACCCTCAAGTCGCTGATCGTCGCCGCTGCCGTCGCCGGTGCGGCCACCGCCCAGGCCGCCTCGGTGCACGTCTACAACTGGTCGGATTACATCGGCGAAACGACGCTGGAAGAGTTCGAGAAGGAAACCGGTATCAAGCCGGTCTATGACGTCTTCGATTCCAACGAAACCCTGGAAGGCAAGTTGCTCGCCGGCCGCAGTGGCTATGACGTAGTGGTGCCTTCCAACCATTTCCTCGGCAAGCAGATCCGTGCCGGTGCATTCCAGCAGCTGGACAAGAGCAAGCTGCCGAACTGGGAAAACCTCGATCCGTCACTGCTCAAGCAGCTGCAGAAGAACGATCCCGGCAATGCCCATGCGGCGCCCTATCTGTGGGGCACCAACGGCATCGGCTACAACGTCGAAAAGGTCAAGGCCGCGCTTGGTGTCGACAAGATCGACTCCTGGTCGGTGCTGTTCGAGCCTGAAAATGCGCAGAAGCTTGCCAGTTGTGGCATCGCCTTTCTGGACTCGGCGGACGAGATGATTCCCGCCATGCTCAACTACCTGGGCCTGGACCCCAACAGCGAGAATGCCGCGGACTACCAGAAGGCCGAGGAGAAACTGCTGGCCGTGCGTCCGCATGTGCGCTATTTCCACTCGTCGAAGTACATTTCTGATCTCGCCAATGGCAATATCTGCGTCGCTGCCGGGTTCTCCGGTGACGTGTTCCAGGCCGCCGCCCGCGCCGAGGAAGCCGGCAAGGGCATCGAGATTGCCTACGCCATTCCCAAGGAGGGCGGCAACCTCTGGTTCGACATGCTGGCGATCCCCGCCGATGCCAGCAACGTCGAGGAAGCCCACGCATTCATCAACTACCTGCTGCGCCCCGAGGTGATTGCCGCGGTGAGCGACTACGTCGGTTACGCCAACCCCAACCTCAAGGCGAGCGAACTGATGGATCAGGAAGTCCGTGAGGATGCCTCGGTATATCCGCCGCAGGAAGTACTGGACCGTCTGTATGTCTCGGCCGAGCTGCCGCCCAAGATTCAACGTTTGATGACCCGCACCTGGACCAAGGTGAAATCCGGCAAGTGAACCCCGGAGCCCGACCCGTCGAGCGCCCCATGGCGGCCGTGACGCGGGAAGGACATTGAAGGGTGCGTCTGACGACGCGCCCGCAGCAACGACTCATAGATAGCCCGGCTCTGGCCGGCCAACTTTTTTCATTTCGGGAGTTCGCGCATGGCCGTTGCCTCCAGCGCCTACAAGAAGGCCCTCAGTGGCGAGAGCAAGAACAAGCAGGTGCTGCTGAAGATCGATCGCGTCACCAAGAAGTTCGACGAAACGGTGGCGGTCGATGACGTCTCGCTGAGCATTCATCAGGGCGAGATCTTCGCGCTGCTGGGCGGTTCCGGCTCGGGCAAGTCGACCCTGCTGCGCATGCTGGCGGGCTTCGAGCGACCCACCGAAGGGCGCATCTTCCTGGATGGCCAGGACATCACCGACATGCCGCCGTACGAGCGGCCGATCAACATGATGTTCCAGTCCTATGCCCTGTTCCCGCACATGACCGTTGAGCAGAACATCGCCTTCGGTCTCAAGCAGGACGGTCTGCCGAAGGCCGAGATCGAGGAGCGGGTCAAGGAAATGCTCGGTCTGGTGCAGATGACCCAGTACGCCAAGCGCAAACCGCATCAGCTCTCTGGTGGCCAGCGCCAGCGCGTCGCCCTGGCGCGCTCGCTGGCCAAGCGCCCGAAACTGCTGCTGCTCGACGAGCCGATGGGCGCCTTGGACAAGAAGCTGCGCTCGCAGATGCAACTGGAACTGGTACAGATCATCGAGCGCGTCGGCGTGACCTGCGTGATGGTGACCCACGACCAGGAAGAGGCCATGACCATGGCCGAGCGCATCGCCATCATGCATCAGGGCTGGATCGCCCAGGTCGGCAGCCCGATGGACATCTACGAGACGCCGGCCAGTCGCCTGGTCTGCGAGTTCATCGGCAACGTCAACCTGTTCGAGGGCGAGCTGGTGGAAGACATGGGCGACCACGCGATCATCGCCTCGCCCGGACTGGACAATCCGATCTACGTTGGCCACGGCATCAGCACCCGTGCGCAGGACAAGCACATCACCTACGCCCTGCGCCCGGAAAAGCTGCTGATCGGCACCGAGCTGCCGGAACTGGAGCGTCCGGGCTACAACTGGGCCAAGGGCGTCGTGCACGACATCGCCTACCTGGGCGGTCATTCGGTGTACTACATCAAGCTACCGTCCGGTGGTGTGCTGCAGGCCTTCATGGCCAACGCCGAGCGCCATGTGAAACTGCCGACCTGGGAGGAAGAGGTGTACGTCTACTGGTGGGATGACAGCGGCGTGGTGCTGCAGGCATGAGCCGCTCGCCCTTGAATACCGGACGCCGACTGGTCATCGGCGTGCCCTTCCTGTGGCTGTTCCTGTTTTTCCTGCTGCCGTTCGCCATCGTGCTGAAGATCAGCTTCGCCGAGGCCGACGTGGCGATTCCGCCGTACACGGAAATCTTCCGTTACGCCGAGCAGCAGCTGCAGGTACTGATCAACCTGGGCAACTACATCTTCCTCAGCGAGGACGAGCTGTACCTGGCCGCTTATCTGGGCTCGCTGAAGATCGCCTTCTTCAGCACGCTGCTCTGCCTGGTGATCGGTTACCCCATGGCCTATGCCATCGCCCGCGCGCGCAAGGATCTGCAGACCGTGTTGCTGCTGCTGATCATGATGCCGACCTGGACCGCCATCCTGATCCGCGTCTACGCCTGGATGGGCATCCTCAGCAGCAATGGCCTGCTCAACAGCCTGCTGCTGGGCATGGGCCTGATCGACCGGCCGCTGCAGATCCTCAACACCGACGTGGCGGTGTACATCGGTGTGGTCTATTCGTACCTGCCGTTCATGATCCTGCCGCTCTACGCCAACCTGGTGAAGCACGACCCGAGCCTGCTGGAGGCCGCCTCCGACCTGGGCGCGCGCAACCTCACCAGCTTCTGGAAGATCACCGTGCCCCTGTCGAAGAACGGCATCATTGCCGGCTGCATGCTGGTGTTCATCCCGGTGGTGGGCGAGTTCGTCATTCCCGAGCTGCTCGGCGGCCCGGAGACGCTGATGATCGGCAAGGTGCTGTGGCAGGAGTTCTTCAACAACCGCGACTGGCCGGTGGCCTCGGCACTGGCGGTGGTGATGCTGGCGATCCTGCTGGTACCGATCATCCTGTTCAACAGGAACCAGGCTAAGGCGCTGGAGGGCAAGCTATGAAACGCTGGAGCTTTTCCAACCTGATCCTGGTCCTTGGCCTGCTGTTCATCTACCTGCCGATGGTGATCCTGGTCATCTACTCGTTCAACGCCTCGCGGCTGGTGACGGTGTGGGGTGGCTGGTCGCTGAAGTGGTACACCGGCCTGCTCGACAACTCGCAGCTGATGGGCGCGGTGATGCGCTCGCTGGAGGTCGCCGCCTATACCGCAGTCGCCGCGGTGGCGCTGGGCACCATGGCCGCCTTCGTGCTGACGCGCATCCCGGTGTTCCGTGGCCGCACGCTGTTCGGCGGGCTGGTCACCGCGCCGCTGGTGATGCCCGAGGTGATCACCGGTCTGTCCCTGCTGCTGCTGTTCGTGGCCATGGCGCAACTGGTCGGCTGGCCGGCCCAGCGCGGCCTGGTGACCATCTGGATCGCGCACACCACGTTCTGCTCGGCCTACGTCGCGGTGGTGGTGATGGCGCGTCTGCGGGAGCTGGACCTGTCGATCGAGGAAGCAGCGATGGACCTCGGCGCGCGGCCGTGGAAGGTGTTCTTCCTGATCACCATGCCGATGATCGCGCCGTCGCTGGCCGCGGGCGGCATGCTCTCCTTCGCCCTGTCGCTGGACGACCTGGTGCTCGCAAGCTTCGTCTCCGGTCCCGGCTCGACCACCCTGCCAATGGAGATCTTCTCCGCCGTGCGCCTGGGCGTGAAGCCGGAAATCAATGCCGTGGCCAGCCTGATCCTGCTCAGCGTGTCGCTGGCGACCTTCCTTGCCTGGTACCTCACCCGGCGCGCCGAAAAACGCCGCATCCGCGCCATGCAGCAGGCGATGGATGAGACCGCTGGCAATCCCACCTGGCGCCAGGTGATCGACAGCCGCAAGGTGCTGGTACCGCCTTCGGCGCATACCTGATGATGGTTTGAGCAGCAAAACGAAAAGGGCGCATCGATGCGCCCTTTTCGTTTCAGATGGATTGTCCCCTGCCGCAGAGCGGTAGGGTGAATAACGCGAAGCTTATCCACCGCCGCGCCTTTTCCGTCCCCGAGCTCGCATTCACGGCTCGGTTGTCTGTTCGCCTGCAGCGAATGCCGCGTCCAGTTGCCGATCACCGCTCAGGTCCGGCAGCCCGACCCCGTGCTGTGTTCATCCATCGGCTCTTCACATCCGGTACCACCGTCCGGGCGCGGACGCAGCCAGATCGGTGCCATGTAGCGTAGCGCCAGGCCAAAGACTGTCAGCCAACCGAGCCCGGCGAGCATGTTCAGCAGCGGCACGGGAGCGCCCGGCAGCCCCGCGCTGGCACGCAGCAGCGCGGCGAGCACCAGCAGGCAGGTTGCGATCGGCACCCAGCGCCGCTGATCCAGTGCATAGCCACTGTGGGTACGCCCGGCGATGCACAGCACCGCGAGAATCGAGACGCCCATGGCCCCGACTGTCAGCAGATGGCGCCCGGCGCTGTTGGCAAAGCCGTCGGCTAGCAGCGAGACACCCAGTGCGCCATAGCCCAGCGCCATCAGCCAGTACACGCTGTAGAGCATCAACGACCAACGCTCCAGCAGCGCGCGGCCGATGTGCCAGTCGTTGAGCAGGTTGAACATCGCGGCGGCTGTGGCCAGGGCCAGCCAGCCGTTCAGCGGCGCCGGGAGGGCCAGCCATTCGGCGAGGGTGAACAGGCTGATGCAGAAGATCGCCAGGTTGCGTCGTGGCGGGCGCGCGCGGTAGTCCTCGTCCACGTCGTGCCCGGCATCCCGGCGTGCCTGAATGGCGTCGTTGAGAATGCGCATGGAGATTCGGCTCATGGCCACCACGATCAGCACCATCATCACGCCAATGCCAGCGTACAGCCAGCGCATCGGGTACTGGCCGGCGACGGCATCGACATGAAAGCCCACGGTCACCAGCGCCAGCGCGCTGAGCCCGCCGAAGAAGCCGTACTGCCGGCGCAGCGGGTCGCCCAGCAGGCGCGGTGTGAGCAGCACAACCAGGGCGATGGCGAAGGCACTGTTGAACAGCGCCGCCGGCCACGGCCCAATGACGCCGGAAAGCCAGAAGCTCAGCCTGGCGGCTAGCCACAGCAGTAGAAAGCCGAAACCTACCTGCCGACCGAGTGCCGCGGTAGAGGTAAATTCCGGCACCGCAGTGAGGACGAAGCCGGCGACTGCCGCCAGGCCGAAGCCGAACAGCATTTCGTGGGCATGCCAGACCAGCGGACCGCCCGGCACGCTTGGCAGCGGCAACCCGAACCCGAGAAAGCCCAGCCAGAGTGCGATGCCGGCCACGGCCAGCAGCACGGTAGCGAGAAACAGCGGACGGAAGCTGCACAGCAGCAGCGGCCAGTTGGCGAGTCGCGGTGATAAGGTTTTCAGCATCGTGAGCGTGCTCTGCTGGCGAGGGGTAAGGGTGCCGCCTCGCGAATGGCGACTTTGGCAGCGTTAGGCAAGGTCTGCGGCGCGCGGCTGGCCAGGCCGAAACTCTCTCTTACGGCCGGCAACTGCAGCAACTCGGCGGTGTGCTGGTAGATCCAGGTATCGCTGCGCTGCACGGCTGGCAGATCCAGCTCCAGGCGGCTGACGATGCGCCCCGGCGCCGCCGCCATGACCAGGATGCGGTCGGCCAGGCGCACGGCTTCCATCAGGTCGTGGGTGATCATCAGCACGCCCATGCCGCGTGCGGCCTGCTCGGCCAGCAGCAGGGCATAAAGGTCTTCCTTGAGGCCGATATCCAGCGCGGCGAAGGGTTCGTCGAGCAGCAGCAGATCCGGCTGCAGCACCAGCGCCCGCGCCAGGGAGACGCGGCTCTGCATGCCGCCGGAAAGCTGGTGCGGAAACTTGCCGAGATCGCCCGCGGCGAGGCCCAGGCGCAGCGCGAGGGAGCTGGCCTGCTGCATGCGTTGCTGCCGCGCCATGCCGGCCGCCTTGAGCCCTAGGGCGATGTTGTCGACAGTGGTCTTCCACGGCAGCAGCCGCGGTTGCTGGAACATGCTGGCGGGGTTGCCGAAACCGTTGTCGATGCGTCCTTGCTGTACGTCCAGCAGTCCGGCACAGAGGTGCAGCAGGGTGGTCTTGCCGCAGCCGGAGGGGCCGACCAGGGCGACCACTTCACCCGCTGTCAGGTTGAAGTCAATGCCGCTGAAGATCTCGTTGCGGCCGAAGGCGTGGGCCAGGCCGTGGATATGCAATTGCGTCATGAAGGTACCTCGCGCCAGCGCTCGACTTCGCGCTTGATCGGTTCCAGCAGCAGGTATTCCACCGCCAGCAGCAGGCCGACCACCGCGGTAATCCAGGCCATGGTCGCGCTGGTGTCCAGGTGCGAGCGTGACACCGCTAGGGCGGCGCCGACGCCATCCTGGGTGGCCAGCAGTTCGGCCATCACCACGATCTTCCAGGCCATGGCGAGCGCGGTGATCCACGCGGGGAACAGGTAGGAGACGACGTGCGGCAGATAGACATCGAGCAGCAGCATCCGCCGCGGCAGACGGAATGCCAGGGCCATGTCCTTGAGCTGGTTATCCAGCGTGCGGGTGCCTTGCAGTGCGCCGACGAACACCAGCGGAAAGCTGGCGATGAACACGGTGAACACCGGAGTGCCGTCGCTGGCGCCGAACCAGAGCATCGCCAGTACCAGCCAGGCGATTGGCGGCATGCCCATGAGCACGGTGACCAGCGGCCGCGCCATCATCGAGGCGGTCATGGAGACACCGGCGGCGAGCCCGAGCACGCTGCCGACTGCCACGGACAGGGCAAAGCCGAGCAGCCCCCGGCGACTGGTGGCCAGCAGCTCCGGCCAGGCGGCACCTTCATCGATCAGCTGGAGCAGGCGGGAAAAGGTCTCCAGCGGCGCCGGCAGCACCAGCGCGCCATAGTGACTGGCCACTGCCTCCCAAGCGGCCAGCAACAGAAACAGGCTGGCCAGCGCGCCCCAGCCACTCCACAGATAGCCGGGCAGGCTGGTCAGCCAGCTGCGCAGGAGGCTCATGGCTGATCGCTGACTGGCGAGTAGAAGTCATCGGCCGGCAGCTTGCCGCCGATCAGCGCCGGATTCTTTTGCAACAGCAGCTCGAACAGATACTCCACTTCTGCCCGCGCCTCGGCGGCGGGCACGGCCTCCATCTGCGCCACGGCCAGCGAATCGGTTACCGCTTCGGCGCTGAGCATCGGCAGATGCCTGGCGACCAGTTGGCCGCAGCGCTCGGCGTTGATGCTGCACCATTGCAGCGAGTCGGCGTAGGCCTGGGCGATCCGTGCGGCGATCTGCGGCTGGTCCTTCACGCTGGCCATCAGCGCGATACCGGCCTGTGGGATGCGTGCTTCGCGTTGCAACAGACGGCCCCATTCCTGTTGCAGGTCGACGCTGCGATACAGGTCCGGTGCCACCAGTCCCAGCGGCCCTTCGCTGGCCTTGCGCAGGGCCATGGAGATGGCCGGCTCAGCGAGCAGGGCGTGGTCGGTACGGCGCATCAGCAACAGCTGCATGGCGTCGATGGGCGTGGCGACGTAGCGCAAACGCAGGTCGTTGCGCACAACGATGCCGGCACGCTCGGCCAGCAGGCCGAAGAGGATGTCCGGCATGTCGCCGCGGAACGGCATGGCGATTTCCTTGCCGCGCAGGTCGTCGAGGGTGCTCATGCCCTGTTCGCGGGAGACCAGCCAGAGCAGACCCCAGGTCGAAACGTTGAGCATGCGCAGCTTGGCGCCGCGGTTGTACAGGTTGGCGGCGACGTTGACCGGCATGGCCAGCACGTCCGCCTGCTGGTTCAGCGCCAGCAGGCGCAGTTGGTCGGGATCGCGCCAGCTAACGAATTCCACCTTGTCCGCCAGGTCGTCCAGTGCTCCGGATTCGACCATGTGGATCAGCGGGTTCGATACCGACGAGGAAGGGCCGGCCAGGACCAGGCGCGGCAGCTTGTCCGCCAGCGCTGGTGCTCCAGCCGCCAGCAGAATGGCCATCAGCAGGTGGCGCAGCATCAGAAGCTCCCGCTCAGCGCGACGGTGATGCCGCGCCTGGGTGCTTGCAGCTCGTTGCCGCTGATGCCGTCAGCCAGATGCTCGTGGTAGGCCTTGTCGAACAGGTTGCTCAGGCGCGCGTCGAGGTTAGCGGTCTGCAGCACGCCGATCTTGCCGAAGCCCCAGCCGAGGCTGGCATCGGCAGTAACGAAGCCTGCGGTACGATCCTCGCCACCGCGGGTGAACTCGGTCGCTACACGATCCTGCTCGGCGACCGCACGCAGCTGCGCATGCCAGTAGAGGCCGCGCTCGGCTGGCTGGCCGATGCCTAGGGTCAACTCGTGGGCTGGCATCTGGTGCAGTGGTTCGTCGTCCTGTTTGTTCTCGCCGCGCAGCCAGGTGAAGCTGCCGTCCACCACGAAGGCGCCGACGCCCTTGCTGGCGCTGCCTTCGAGACCGTAGATCACCACCTTGTCGAGGTTCTCGGTGCGCTTGATCGGCAGTCCATTCGGGGCGTTGGTGCCGGTCACGCGGCCGGCGATGTAATCGTCGATGCGGGTGTGGAAGGCCGCCAGATGATAGGTGAAATCGCCATCGCTACCCTTGAGGCCGAGCTCGAAACTGGTGGAGCGCTCCGGGTCCAGCTGCGGGTTGCCGACGTGGAAGTAGCCGTCGCCGCGCGGCGCATCGTCGTAGCGCTCGCGCATGTCGGCGGCGCGGTAGGCCTGGCCGACGTTGGCGTAGAGGTTCAGGGTGTCAGTCAGCGGATGCAGCGCGCCCAGCGACCACGACAGGTTGTGGTCGGTGCTGTCCAGGCCGCTGGTTGTAAATGAAGGACCGTTTCCCTTGGCTCGGGCGTCGGCGCTGATGCGGTCGTAGCGGGCGCCGGCCGTCAGGCGTGTCTGGCCGAGGTCGAATTCGTCCTGCACGAACAGCCCGTAGGATTCGATCTCGGCATCCTTGAAGGGGTCGTTGCGCTGGTTGTTGTTGAAGGTCGGCGGGCCATCCACGTAGCGTTCCGGATCGCCGGTCATCTTCCAGCCGTCGACGCCCACCGTCAGCAGGTGATCGGCGACCGGCACCACCCAGCTCGAGCGCAGCCCGTGGGTAATGAAGCTGACGTTGTTGCGTACATAGTCGCGGTCGAGCCGCTCGGAGTAGGCACGTATCTCCCGGTACACCTCCTGACGATAGAGCTCGGTGGTCAGGGTGCCTTCACCGAGGCCGTTTTCCAGGCCGATCTGGAATAGCTCGCGTTGCTGTTCCGGCGAATGGATGGTCGCGGTGCCGAGCGGTACCGGGATGCCGGCACCGCCCGGCTGGCCACCGGTACGCGCCGAGCCCGGGTACCAGACGTCGCGGTCGGTGTGGCGCTGGACGTTCAGGTTGACGCTGACATCCTCGGCCAGGCGCTGCTTGTACTTGAGCAGCAGGGTATCGGAGCTATAGCCGGTGTTCTCTTCGTTACCGTTGGGGCTCTTGTAGTCGTTGACCTTGCGCCCGGCTACGCCCAGCACCAGCGCATGATCGCTGCTGGAGTCGCGCAGCAGCGTAGCGCCGGTAAAGCCCTTGTCGACGCTGCTGGCGCTGGTGGAGAAGCGTCCGCCGCGTTCGTCCTGCTCGGTGAAGCGTGCCTGTGGCGTGATCAGGTTGACCACCCCGCCCATGGCGCCGCTGCCGTACAGCACCGAGCCCGGACCCTTGACCACTTCGGCGCGTTCCAGCAGGCCGAGATCGAGCATGGAGGCCAGCGAGCCCTGCGGCTGGCCGGAATTGACCCGCACGCCGTCGACCATCAGCACCACGCTTTCCTTCTTCATGCCGCGCAACACCGGGTTCTGCCCCCAGGCGCCGTCGCTATGCACGGCGAGCCCGGGCTTGCCGCGGAACAGGCTGCCGGCCGGCGCTGCCGTTTCGGTTGGCTGAGCCTGCAGCACCTCGATGGCTTGCGGAATGTCCTGCGTCGCGGCCTCGTAGCCCTTGGCGGTGACGACGGTTTCCTGCAACTCCAGGGGCGCGGCGAGTACGGAAGAGGTGCTGACGGCCAGGCAGGCCAGGGCGAGCGGGTGAAGGCGGAAAATCATCGAACGGCTCCCGGATATTTCGTCGGCGGTGATGCCGACTTGGATGGGAGCAATTCTCGTTTAACTGATAATAGTTATCATTTGATTGCGATCAAGTTTACCTGTCGCAAGCGCGCTACTGCTGCCAGTCGCAGAAACAGGCCACCGCCAGCGAATGCGTGGCGCGCACCTTGCGCCCGGCGAGTACCGCATCGAGGATCGGCTCGACGAAGCTGTTGTCCGAGGTGCACACCGCGCCCTCGCTGTAAGGGCCGATGTAGACCAGTTCGCCGCTCTGGTCCCAGATGCCAACTGCCGGGCTGGCCGGTAGCTGCTCGGCGCCGATGAGCCCGTCGAGTGGCTTCAAGGCCGCCAGCGGTTGCGGCAGGCGACCCTTGCTGCCGGGCTTGCGCACCTCGTAGAAGTCCACGGGCTGACCGGCGAAGCGCTGCAGCAAATCCTGCAGGTGCTGCTGGTTGCCGACGTTGCACGGGCAGCCAGGGTCCCAGAAATGCACGAAGCGCACCGGCCCCGGGCCCTGCAGCGCGGCGGGTAGGCGCAGGGCGTCGCCGGAGAAGAGTTCGGCGCGCTCGCCCTCGAAGGTGCGCAGGTAGCGCGCCTCGAACCACCAGAACGCGGCGAGCATGGCGGCGCCCCAGAGCAGGGCGATCAGGGCGGCGATCAGGTATTTGCGACGTGCGCTCATGGCAGGTTCCTAGCTGGGTGCGCAAGCTTGCCATGACGCGCTGCAGAGCTGAATATCCGGAGTACCAGCCAGCCGAAGAAAGTCGATGTCCACGCTCATCCAGCCCGATCGATTGCGCAACAGCCTGCCCGCCCTGAGCGAGGCCACCGAGGCTTCGGCCGAGGCGCTGCACTATCAGGCCTACTACGGGCTGGACCTGCCACACCGGGGCAAGGTGCAGCGGCGTCTCGGACGCTTTCGCGTGCACGACTACGACGTCGTCGCCCAGGCCTGGTGGCCCGAGCAGCCGCACGCCAGTCTGCTGGTTCTGCATGGGTATTACGATCACATGGGGTTGTACCGGCACGTGGTCGACTGGGGCCTGGAGATGGGTTTTGCGGTGCTCGCCTGCGACCTGCCCGGCCATGGACTGTCCAGCGGGCCGCGCGCCAGCATCAACGAATTCGATGAGTACCAGGCGGTGCTTTCCGGACTCTTCGAGCAGGCCCGTCGGCTCGATCTGCCACGGCCTTGGCATCTGCTGGGCCAGAGCACCGGCGGCGCCATCGCGCTGGATCATCTGCTGCATCAGGAGCCGCTCGGCGACCTCGGGCGGACCATCCTGCTGGCGCCACTGGTTCGCCCGCGGGCCTGGCTGCGCTCGCGCATCAGCTACGAGCTGGTGCGGCGTTTCGTTCAGCAGATTCCGCGGACTTTCAGCGAGAACTCCAGCGACCCCGGCTTCCTCGAGTTCGTGCAGACCCAGGACCCGCTGCAGCCGGACATCCTGCCCACCGCCTGGGTCGGTGCGCTGTCGCGCTGGATTCCGCGCATCGAGCGGGCCGCGGACAGTGCTCAGGCTCCGCTGATCGTGCAGGGTGAGGCGGACATGACCGTGGATTGGCAGTACAACCTGCCGGTGCTGCAGCGCAAATTTGCCGGTGCCGAGGTGCTGCGTCTGCCGGAGGCACGGCACCATCTGGTGAACGAGCGCGAGGAGCTGCGCCGGGCCTACTTCGACTTTCTGCGCGAGCGCCTGAAATAGCCCGACGCGGCGGTCAGATACCCTGCTGCGGCTCCAGCTCGGCGCCGCTCATGCCCACCGCCAGGCCCGCACGCAGGGCTTGCAGCGCGGCCTGGTAATAGGCCTTGCCATCCTCGGACTGGGCGAACTGTACGTACTCCTCCAGCTCGGCGTCGGACAGCTCGCGATAGACGTAGAGCAGGGTATTGTCCAGATCGGCCTCGATCTGCTGGATCATTCGCTGACGCTGGCTGCTCAGCAGGTTCTGCGCCTGATTGCCGCCCAACAGGCCGGGAATCATCTGGCTAAGGCTGTCGGCGGCGACACCGGCCAGCGCCAGGCTGACTTCCGCACCCGCCTCGCTGGCCGGGATGTCCTGGGCCAGATGGCGAATCAGCAGCTGCCGGTTGCTTTCGGCCGTTACGCGCGGCAGGCCGTCGGTATGGCGCGCCAGCTGTTCCCGGCGTGCGGCCAGCACCTCGGCCGAGACGATCTTGCGCCCCAGCGGGGACTGGAAGAATTCCAGCGCCGGCTGCGGGTCGGCCAGATGCTCGCGCAGCGCGCGCTGCGCCCGCTGGTCGATGGCATGGGAGGCGAAGCGGCGATTGCTGTTGGTCACCAGGGCCTGGAATACCGCCGGTGGCAGGGTGTCCTTGTAGCGCTGCTGCGCGGCAGTCAGGGCATCGGCGAAATTGGCCCGCTGTTCGGTCCAGCCGGCGGTTTCGTAGAGCTCTTCATAGGTGTCGGCGAAGCTGGCGAGGCTGAAGGTCAGCAGTACACAGGTCAAGAGGGCGCGCATGGAAGCTCCTGTCTGGCGGGCGGTTCATTTTCCGTGCCCCGACGCGTGCTTGTCGAGGCGCGCGAGTTGCTGCTGCCATTTGGCGCAGCATCGCTGCTTGTGGCGGAGTCTCAACAGACCCTAGACTCGTTCGGTATCCCATCGGAGTCACTTCCTTGCAGTTCTCTTCGATCATCGACGACCTGGCCGAGCGCGGCTGGTCGCTGCAGAGTTCTTTCCTTCCCAGTGATGTGACCCACAAGCTGGCCGACGAGTGCCGCAAGCGCGAGGCCGAGGGCGCGCTGGCCCCCGCTGGCGTCGGCCGCGGCGACGCCCAGGCGGTGCGCGAAGGCATTCGCAGCGACCATATCCAGTGGCTGGAACCCGGCCAGTCGCCGGTCTGCGACGACTATCTCGAAGTCATGGATGGTCTGCGCCAGCAGCTTAACCGCGAGCTGTTCCTCGGACTCGAGGAGTTCGAGTGTCACTTCGCCTTCTATCCGCCGGGCGCCTTCTACCAGACCCATCTGGACCGTTTTCGTGATGACGACAGCCGCTCGGTGACCGCCGTGCTGTACCTGAATCCGGACTGGCAGCCTGCCCATGCCGGCGAACTGCGCATGCACATGCCGGACGGTTCGCAGCTGGACGTGCCGCCGCTGGCCGGCAATTTGGTGGTGTTTCTTTCCGGCGAGTTTCCCCACGAGGTGCTGGTCACCCAGGCCGATCGCCTGTCACTGACCGGCTGGTTCCGTCGTCGCCCGGCCGACCCGCTGGCAGTCTGACCCCCCGCCCGAGGTTTCTCCCGGCGAAAAAAAAGCCCGGCGCGAAGGCCGGGCTGAAAAGCAGGAAGGCTGTGCTGGCGGGCTACATGCCCAGCCAGTTCGGCAGGGCCAGGGAGATCGATGGCACGTAGGTGATGATCACCAGGAAGCTCAGCATCAGTGCCAGCCATGGCAGCACCGCGCGGATCACCTGGGTCACCGGCATGCCCGTCACCGCCGAGGCGACGAACAGGTTCAGCCCCACCGGTGGTGTGATCAATCCGATCTCCATGTTCACCACCATGATGATGCCCAGGTGGATCGGGTCGATGCCCAGCTGGACGGCGATCGGGAACAGGATCGGTGCCAGGATCAGGATGATCGCCGACGGCTCCATGAAGGCTCCGGCGACCAGCAGCACGATGTTCACCACCAGCAGGAACATCCACGGCTGCAGGCCGGCTTCGATCACCCAGGCAGTGATCGCCTGCGGGATCTGCTCGGTGGTCAGCACGTGGGCGAACAGCATGGCGTTGGCGATGATGAACATCAGCATGATCGACAGCTTGCCGGACTCCAGCAGCACTTTCGGGCAATCGCGCAGCGTGATGTCCTTGTAGACGAACAGCGCGACGAAGGCCGAATACACCGCCGCCACCGCCGCCGCTTCGGTCGGGGTGAACATGCCGGAGTAGATACCGCCGAGGATGATCACCATCAGCAGCAGGCCCCAGATCGCCTTGCGCGCGGCGCTCAGCCACTCGCGGAAGCTCGCCCGCGGCAGGGCCGGCAGGTTCTTCTTCACCGCGATGATGTAGATCGCCACCATCAGCGCCAGGCCGAGCATGATGCCCGGGACGACACCGGCCATGAACAGCTTGCCCACGGAGGTCTCGGTCGCGGCGGCGTAGACCACCATGACCACCGACGGCGGGATCAGGATGCCCAGGGTACCGGCGTTACAGACGATGCCGGCGCCGAAGGCCTGCGGGTAACCGGAGCGCACCATGCCGGCGATGGCAATGGAGCCGACCGCAGCCACGGTGGCCGGCGACGAACCGGACAGTGCGGCGAACAGCATGCACGCCAGCACCGCACCGATGGCCAGGCCGCCACGGATGTGGCCGACGCAGGCATTGGCGAAGTCGATCAGACGACGGGCCACGCCGCCGGTGGTCATGAAGGCGCCAGCCAGCAGGAAGAAGGGAATGGCCAGCAGGGTGTAGTGCTCGGAGGTCTCGAACAGCTTGATCGCCAGCGAGCGCACCGAGTCCTGGCTGAAGATCATGATGGTCAGCGAGCCGGCCAGGCCCAGGGAAACGGCCACCGGCACACCGATGAACATCAGTGCGAAGAGGGCGACGAACAGGAACAGGATGGTCATTGCTTGGGCTCCTCTTCGCCGTGCTTGAGCGCATCGGCCGCTTCATCGGCGAGGCCGAGGCCGGTCTGCTCGTTGCGCAGGATGCGCACGAAAATTTCGGCGAAACGGATGAACACCATGGCGAAACCGAACGGCACGATCAGGCCGATGTGCCACTGCTTGACGCCGATGTGGCCCAGGTCCTCGGCGCCGATGTTGGCGATGAACAGGGTCTGGATCCACTCGAAGCTGGCCACGGTCAGCAGACCGGCGTAGCCCAGGCAGAACAGGCAGGCGATGATGCCGATGACACGCTGGATATGACGCGGCGCCAGCTTGACCAGCGCGTCGACGCCGATATGGCCGGCGGTACGCACGCCATAGGCCAGGCCGGAGAAGATCAGCCAGGCGAACAGCGCCTTGGTCAGCGCGGTGCTCCAGGTCATGGACTGGGCCAGACCGATGATGAAGTCACCGATGGCGAACCAGAAGTCGGCGGTGCCTTCGAAGCGGTCGCCCAAGTCGTAGAACAGCGTGTAGAGGTTGTTGAGGATCACGTAGACGAAGGTCACCAGTGTCATGGCGGCCAGCAGAAAGGCGATGAAGCCTTCCTCGAAGTGGTCCCAGACGCGCCAGAGGGCGTTCATGGATGACATCTCCCGATGGACTGCGGTTGTATCGAAAGGCAGCACGGAGGTGCGCCGTGAACCAGCCGGGGCAGGCTGGGAGACAGAGCAATGAAAAACTCTTGTTGTGGCCAGTGAAGCGGCCCAGCCCGGGATCACCTCGGCATGGCCTTCCTGCCCTTGGTGCGGGCCTGGTCTTCGCTAGCGGCTTTGTTTTTTCACTGAGCTGTCGGGTATCGCTGGGTGGTACAGCCGAGGAGCGGGGTGGCCGCCCCTCGGCAAAGGCTTAGTTAGCCTGGTTGGCGGCTTCGGCGGCCTTGATCAGGTCGGCACCGATTTCGCCTTCGAACTTCTTCCAGACCGGCTTCATGGCTTCGCGCCACATTTCGCGCTGCTCCGGAGTCAGGTCGATGATCTCGGTGGTGCCGGCGTCGATGATGCGCTGCTTGTCGGCCTGGTTCAGCTCGTCAGCCTGCTTGTTCACCGCGACGGTCACTTCGTCCAGGATCTTTTCCAGCTCGCCGCGTACGTCAGCCGGCAGACCGTTCCAGAACTTGGTGTTGGTGATCACCATGTAGTCCAGCAGACCGTGGTTGGACTCGGTGATGTACTTCTGCACTTCGTGCATCTTCTGCGAGTAGATGTTCGAGTAGGGGTTCTCGGCACCGTTGACCACGCCAGTCTGCAGGCCCTGGTAGACCTCGGCGAAGCTCATCTTGCGCGGGTTGGCGCGCACGGCCTTGAACTGCTCGTCCAGCACGGCGGAAGCCTGTACGCGGAACTTCAGACCACGGGCGTCCTTCGGCTCGCGCAGCGGCTTGTTGGCCGACAGCTGCTTCATGCCGTTGTGCCAGTAGCCCAGGCCGGTGATGTTCTTGTCTTCCATCGAGCGCAGCAGGCTCTGGCCGGCTTCACCTTGCTGGAAGCGGTCGACCGCTGCGATGTCGTCGAACAGGAACGGCAGGTCGAAGACCTGAACGCCCTTGGAGTAGTGTTCGAACTTGGCCAGCGACGGCGCGATCAGCTGAACGTCGCCCAGCAGCAGGGCTTCCATTTCCTTGCCATCGCCGAACAGCGAGGAGTTCGGGTAAACCTGTACCTCGACCTTGCCGGCCAGACGCTCTTCCACCAGTTTCTTGAACATCAGGGCGCCCTGGCCTTTCGGCGTGTTCTCGGCGACCACGTGAGAGAACTTGATGGTGATCGGGTCAGCCGCGTGGGCCAGACCAGCGATGCTCAGCGACAGGGCGCATGCCAGCGCCTTGGCAGTCAGTTTGAACATTGATGTTTCCTCTTGTTGTGGGTGGGAGGCCTCGGGGCATCCCGGCAGTAACCAGCTGGGCAAGTCTAGGCGCAATGGCCTGGATGCGATGCACGATCGCGACTCGATCCATCCGGTTCATCGGGTTTCAGGAGCAATGCCTGTGCCAACCGCTGGCACAGGCACCTGAAGCCAGCGAGTTTACCCAGCAATAGATGAAGGTTTGAATGGCCAATTGCCAACAAGCGCGTCTAGGTCGCACCTTTGCGCGGGGTGAGCAGGCCATCCGCGGTTGGCATTGCAGGGAGGGCCGAAATTGGCAGTCGAGGCCCGATGCGGCGGTCAAGGATGGCGGATTTCCGCCATCTAGTCGTTTTCGTCGGGCGAGCTTCCGCCAGCATCGGTAAAGCTCAGGCCATGCTTGCGCAGCTTGTCATGCAGTGTCTTGCGCGGCAGGCCGAGGGCTTCGGCAACGCTGCGCAGCGATCCGTGGGGACGGTTCAGTTCAGCGGCGATCAGCGCGCGCTCGAAGGCTTCGACCTGTTCGCCCAGGCTGCCGCCGCCGGCCAGGCCGGCGCTCGGCTCGCTGCCTGGCCGCTCCAGGCCCAGGCCGAGCCCGAGGGCGAAGCGCTCCGCGGTGTTCTGCAGCTCGCGCACGTTGCCCGGCCAGGTGTGCTGCAGCAGCGTGGCACGCTGCTCGGGCTGCAGTTCGCGAACCGGCAGGCCGTGGCGCTGGGCGGCGGCCTCGGCGAAGTGCTGAAACAGCAGAAGGATGTCCTCGCTGCGTTCGCGCAGCGAAGGAATGCGCAAGGGTGCGACGTTTAGCCGGTAATAGAGGTCGGCGCGGAAGCGGCCCTGGTCGGCGGCGACGCGCAGGTCTTCCTTGGTTGCGGCGATGACACGGATATCCAGGGCGATCGACTGGTTGCCGCCGAGGCGTTCGACCACGCGCTCCTGCAGCAGGCGCAGCAGCTTGACTTGCACATCCAGGCTCATGCTCTCGATCTCGTCGAGAAACAGGGTGCCGCCGTTGGCGAACTCGAACTTGCCGATCCGGCGTTTCTGCGCGCCGGTGAACGCGCCGGGCTCGTGGCCGAACAGCTCGCTTTCCACCACCGACTCGGCCAGGGCACCGGCGTTGATCGCCACGAACGGGCCGTTGCGGCGGTTCGACAGGTCGTGCAGCGCGCGCGCCACCACCTCCTTGCCGGCCCCGGTCTCGCCAAGAATCAGCACGTCGGCCTGGGTTCCGGCCAATGCGCCGATCTGCTCGCGCAGGCGCAGCATCGCCCGGGACTGACCGAGCAGGCGTGCCGACAGCTGCTGGCGGTCGGCCAGGGCCAGGCGCAGCGAGCGGTTGTCCAGCACCAGCTGGCGCAGCGCCAGGGCACGCCGCACACTGTCCAGCAGCGCCTCGCTGGGGAAGGGCTTTTCCAGGAAATCGTAGGCACCGGCGCGCATGGCCTGCACCGCCAGCTGAATGTCGCCGTGACCGGTGATGAGGATCACCGGCAGCTCGCTGTCGCGTGTCCGTAACTGTTGCAGCAGCTCCAGTCCGTCGATGCCGGGCATGCGGATGTCGCTGACCACCACCCCCTGCCAGTCCGCCGGCAGACGTGCGGCCAGATCGCGGGCGTCGCCCAGGCTGGCCACCTTGAGCCCGGCCAGGTCGAGGGTCTGGCTCAGTGCCTGGCGCAGATGCGGATCGTCGTCGATCAGCACCACCTGGGCCTGGGTACTGATCGGGGTGTCGCTGCTCATTGGAAATGGTCCTCGGTGGGAAAGGCCACGCCGGGTTCGGCGCTACGTAGGAACAGACCGAGCTGGGCGCCGCCCTCGGCATGATTGCTCATGCGCAGCTCGCCGCCCAGGGCGCGGGTGAGGGTATCGCAGATCGCCAGGCCGAGGCCCAGCCCCTGGGTGCTGGTCTTGGTGGTGAAGAAGGGTTCGCGGGCGCGCTGCAGCGCCTCGGCGGAGAAGCCCGGACCGTTGTCGCGCAGGGTCAGCAGCACGCCGTCGCCCTCCAGCTCGGCGCGCAGCCAGATGCGCCGCGGCTGGGGCCGTTCACCGAGGGCGTCGAGAGCGTTGGCCAGGAGATTGGCGAGGATCTGCCGCAGCCGCGTTTCGCCAGCCTGCACCCACAGCGTCGCCTCCGGCAGGTCGCGGATCAGCTCGACGCCCATGGCCTGGCGGCGCTTGGCCAGCAGTGCCAGCGCATCGTCCAGCGCCGGCTGCAGCGCGACCCGTTCCGGTGCGTGCTGATCGCGACGGGCGAAGGCGCGCAGGTGGGCGATGATCGAGGCCATGCGCGCGGTCAGCTCGCTGATCAGCCGCAGATTGTCGCGCGCCTCGTCGACACGCTCATGGTCGAGCAGTACGCGGGCGTTGTCGGCATAGCTGCGGATCGCTGCCAGCGGCTGGTTGAGTTCGTGACTGATGCTCGCCGACATCGTGCCCAGCGCCGATAGCTTGCCGGCCTGCAGCAGTTCGTCTTGGGCGCGCACCAGCTCCTGCTGGGCCTGTTCGCGCTCGAGCACCTCGACCTTGAGTCGGCTGTTCAGCGCCTCCAGGTCGCGGGTGCGCTCGAGCACGCGCTGCTCCAGCTGTTGGCGTGCCTGGCTGTCCAGCGCCAGCCGTTCGAGGAAATGTCGGCGACGCTGCATCAGCAGGCCGAGCCAGAGCAGCAGCGCCAGCAGGGTGGCGGCGCCGATCGCGACCACGGTGCGCACCGGGCGCTCGACCAGGCTGACCGGCGCGAGGATGCGCACCGTCCAGCCGGTCTCCTTCAGCTCGCGGCTCTGGATCAGCCAGGCGTCGATGTTCAGCGTCAGGTCCTGCGGGTAGAGCGTCGGGTAGGGCTGATCGAAGGCGATCTGCTCGCGCTCGTCCACGCCCAGCCCGCGGGTGGCGCGGAAACGCCAGTCGGGCCGCGAGGTGAGGATCACCACGCCGAAATTGTCGGTCACCAGCAGCTGCTCCGGGGTGCTGCCCCACAGCGTCTCGGTGTGATCCAGATCGACCTTGACCACCAGCACGCCGAGCAACTGGTCGCCGTCGCGCACCGCCGCGCCGAAGTAATAGCCGCGCTTGCCGGAGGTGGTGCCGAGGCCGAAGAAGCGCCCAAGACGTCCCTCCATGGCCTGGCGGAAGTAGGGGCGGAAGGCGAAGTTGCGATCGACGAAGCTGTCTTCCTCGTCCCAGTTGGAAGCGGCCAGGGTGTTGCCGTCGGTCGCCATCAGGTAGATCACGTCGGCGCCGGTCTGGTTGCGCAGGCGCTTGAGCAGCCGGTTGGCGTTGTCGCGGACCTGGGGCGAGTCCTGCTGCAGCACGGCGCGCAGGGCGGGCAGGTCACCGAGGATGCGCGGCAGCACCTCGTAGCGGTTGAGCGTGCCGAGCAGGTTGGCGACGTACAGGTCCAGGGTCTGACGGTTCTGTTCGGTCAGCTCGTTGCGGTAGTAACGCTCGGCGAGCTGCTGCAGCGGCCAGAGCAATGGCGCCAGCAACAGGGCCAGCAGGGCGAGATTGCGCCAGCGGGGGCGGTGGGGAGCGAGAAGTGCGGTCATGCATGAGGCGCCTGGATGTCGGGCGCATTATGCACGCTGCGCGAGCCGACGTTCAGCGTCGCGGCTCGTGGCGACCCGATGGAGCGAGCCGCAGGCGCAGTCGGCTCAGCGGCCGACGGCGACCGGCTGGCGCGCGTTGTCGGCTTCGAGGTCGCGGGCCCGGGTGCAGCACTCGTGCAGGGCGGTTTCCCAGTCCGGCAGCTGGACGCCCCAGTCCTGCTGCAGCCGCGCGCAGTTGAGCCGCGAATTCAGCGGCCGCTGCGCCGCGGTCGGGTAGTCCTTGGACAGGATCGGGGTGATCTCGGCACGCAGGCGTCCTTCCTGGCGCAACCGCTCGGCGATGCTGCAGGCAAAGCCGTACCAGGAGGTCTCGCCGCTGGCGGTGAGGTGATACAGCCCGCTCGGCCCGGCCTGCCCGGTGTTGCGCTTGCGCACCAGTTCGGCGGTGACGCGGGCGATGGTCGCGGCCCAGGTCGGCGCACCGACCTCGTCGCTGACCACCGACAGCGCATCGCGCTCCTGCAGCAGGCGCTGCATGGTCAGCAGGAAGTTCTTGCCATGTTGCGAGTAGACCCAGCTGGTGCGCAGGATCAGGTGTTCGCCGCCGACGGCCTGGATCGCCTGCTCGCCGGCCAGCTTGCTGGCGCCATAAACGCCCAGCGGGTTCGGCGTGTCGTGCTCGTCGTAGGGTTCGGTCTTGCGGCCGTCGAACACGTAGTCGGTGGAGTAATGGATCAGCGGCACGCCGAGGCGCGCGGCTTCTTCGGCGAGCACCTGCGGGCCACGGGCATTGACCGCGAAGGCCTGCTCGCGGTGGGTTTCCGCCGGGTCGACGGCGGTATAGGCCGCCGCGTTGATGATCAGGTCCGGCCGCAACAGGCGTACCTGCTCGCGAATCTGCTCAGGTACGGCGAGGTCCAGCGCATTGTGCCCGAGGGCGAGCAGTTTGCCGGTACCCGCCAACTCCGACTGCAGCTCGCGGGCCAGCTGGCCCGTGCTGCCGGTGATCAGGATTTTCATGGAAACAGCTCCGCATCGCGCAGCAGCTTGCCGGCCTGGTCCTTGGCGGACAGTTGTGGCGCCTCGTCGAACGGCCATTGGATGCCGAGCTCGGGGTCGTTCCACAGCAGGCTGCGCTCATGCTCAGGCGCGTAGTAGTCGGTGGTCTTGTAGAGGAACTCGGCGCTTTCGCTGAGCACCACGAAGCCGTGTGCGAAGCCTTCGGGTATCCACAGCTGGCGCTGGTTCTGCGCGCTCAGGTGGGTGCCGAACCAGCGGCCGAAGCTCGGCGAGCTCTTGCGCAGGTCGACGGCGACGTCGAATACCTCGCCGGCCACTACCCGCACCAGTTTTCCCTGCGGCTGCTGGATCTGGTAGTGCAGCCCGCGCAGCACGCCGCGTTGGGACTTGGAGTGGTTGTCCTGGACGAACTGACGCTTGAGCCCCGTGGCCGCTTCGAAAGCGGCCGCGTTGAAGCTCTCGTAGAAGAAACCGCGTTCGTCGCCGAAGACCTTGGGCTCGATGATCAGTACGTCGGGAATGCTGGTTTCGACGACCTTCATGCGTCTTCACCCGCCAGCTTGAACAGGTACTGGCCGTAGCCGGTCTTGCCCAGGGCGTCGGCGCGGCGCAACAGCTGCTCGCGGTCGATCCACTTGTTCTGGTAGGCGATCTCCTCCAGGCAGGCCACCTTCAGGCCTTGGCGGTGCTCGATGGTCTGCACGTACTGCGAGGCTTCCAGCAGGCTGTCGTGGGTACCGGTGTCGAGCCAGGCGAAGCCACGGCCGAAGCGTTCTACATTGAGATCGCCGCGCTGGAGGTAGGCCATGTTGACGTCGGTGATCTCCAGTTCGCCGCGTGGCGAGGGCTTGATCGACTTGGCGATCTCGATGACGTCGTTGTCGTAGAAGTACAGGCCGGTCACTGCGTAGCTGGACTTGGGCTTCTTCGGCTTCTCTTCGATGGACAGCGCCTTGCCGTTCTCGTCGAAGTCGATCACGCCGAAGCGCTCCGGATCCTTGACCCAGTAGCCGAACACCGTGGCGCCCTTCTCCTGACGCGCGGCGCGCTGCAGCTTCTCGGTGAAGTGCTGGCCGTGGAAGATGTTGTCGCCGAGGATCAGGCACACCGAATCGTCGCCGATGAACTCTTCACCGATCAGAAAGGCCTGGGCCAGGCCGTCCGGCGAAGGTTGTTCGGCGTAGCTGAAGTTGACCCCGAACTGGCTGCCGTCGCCCAGCAGGTTCTGGTACTGCGGCAGATCCTGCGGTGTCGAGATGACCAGAATGTCGCGGATGCCGGCGAGCATCAGCACCGAGATCGGGTAGTAGGCCATCGGCTTGTCGTAGATCGGCAGGAGCTGCTTGGATACGCCAAGGGTGATGGGGTGCAGACGGGTGCCGGAGCCTCCGGCGAGGATGATTCCTTTCATGCGTTCTCCAGGGCGCCGAGGCGCTCGCGTTGATAGCTGCCGTCCTGGACGCGACGGCACCATTCGAGGTTGTTCAGGTACCACTGCACGGTCTTGCGCAGGCCGGTCTGGAAGGTTTCCTGCGGCACCCAGCCGAGCTCGCGCTCGATCTTGCTGGCGTCGATGGCGTAGCGCAGGTCGTGGCCCGGGCGATCCTTGACGAAGGTGATCAGGTCTTCATAGCGGGCCAGGCCGGCGGGCTTGCTCGGCGCCAGCTCTTCCAGCAGCGCGCAGATACCGCGCACCACCTCGATGTTCTTCTGCTCGTTGTGGCCGCCGATGTTGTAGGTCTCGCCGACCTTGCCCTCGCTGACCACCTTGAACAGCGCGCGGGCGTGGTCCTCGACGAACAGCCAGTCGCGGATCTGCGAGCCGTCGCCGTATACCGGCAGCGGTTTGCCATCCAGCGCGTTGAGAATCACCAGCGGGATCAGCTTCTCGGGGAAGTGGAACGGCCCGTAGTTGTTCGAGCAGTTGGTGATCAGCACCGGCAGGCCGTAGGTACGCTGCCAGGCCCGGA
This sequence comes from Stutzerimonas sp. LR2, assembly GCF_055755175.1. Taxonomy (NCBI): domain Bacteria; kingdom Pseudomonadati; phylum Pseudomonadota; class Gammaproteobacteria; order Pseudomonadales; family Pseudomonadaceae; genus Stutzerimonas; species Stutzerimonas sp. LR2. The sequence goes on along the minus strand of NZ_JBVTRR010000001.1, from coordinate 624,684 downwards.
CCAGGTGGTCCGACGAGGCCTTGCTGGCCGAGTAGGGCGAGCTGGGCGCGTAGGGGGTGGTCTCGGTGAACAGGTCGTCGACGCCGTGCAGGTCGCCGTACACCTCGTCGGTGGAGATGTGGTGGAAGCGGAACGCCGCGCGACGCTCGGCCGGCAGCGTCTGCCAGTAGGCGCGGGCGGCCTCCAGCAGCTGGTAGGTGCCGACGATGTTGGTCTGAATGAATTCGGCCGGGCCGTCGATGGAGCGATCGACGTGGGATTCGGCGGCCAGATGCATGATGGCGTCCGGCTGGAAGTCCAGCAGCGCCTCGCTGACCCGCTCACGATCGGCGATGTCGGCCTGAAGGAACTGATAGCGCGGGTTGCCTTCCACGCTGGCCAGCGACTCGAGGTTGCCGGCGTAGGTCAGTTTGTCCAGGTTGAGCACGCTGTGCTCGGTATCGAGGATGAGGTGACGGATCAGTGCGGAACCGATGAATCCGGCACCGCCAGTAACGAGAATGCGCATAGTGATAGGGCTTCCTTGGCGCGCTGTCGAGCATCAGGCTCTTAGCATGTCGGCACGATAGACCGGCCTTCGATACAAAAATTCCCGAAGGGTGCCGGCGGCCGGGTAACGGCTTGGTTACAGAGGTAAACACGGGCTGCTGGCCCGCCGCCAGCCCCCGTGCTGCAGGGGCCGCACGGCGCGGCGTTGTTGCCGGCTAGCGCAACGACACGCGCAGCCGCGACAGCGCACCGACGAAGAACACCGCGCCGATCACCGCCAGCGCCAGCAGCTGCGGCCAGACGATGGCGGCGTCGGCATTGCGGAACAGGATCGACTGGGCCAGTTCGACGAAATGCGTGGTCGGCGCCACCAGCATGATGTTCTGCACCAGCTCCGGCATGCTCTCGCGCGGCGTCACCCCGCCGGAGAGGATCTGCAGCGGGATCAGCGTGAGGATCACCAGCAGGCCCAGCTGCGGCATGGAACGCGCCACCGTGCCGAAGAAGATGCCCATCGAGGTGGCGGCGAACAGGTGCAGCGCCGCACCGCCGGCAAACAGCCACAGCGAGCCCTGGATCGGGATATCGAGCCAGCCCTCGACGACGAAGCGCAGGGCGAACGCCGCAGCCGCCAGCACCACTAGACCCATCGCCCAGACCTTGCCGACCATGATCTCGAACGGCGTCACCGGCATCACCAGGAGGTGCTCGATGGTGCCGTGCTCGCGCTCGCGGATCAGCGCCGCACCGGTGAGGATGATCGCCAGCATGGTGATCTGGTTGATCACCTCGTTCACCGCGCCGAACCAGGCGCGGCTGAGGTTGGGGTTGAACGCGGTGCGCACCACCGCTTCGACCGGCAGCGCGTCTTCGCTGCGGTAGCGACGAACGAACTCGGCGGTCTCGCTGGCGATGATCTGCTGGATGTGCCCGGCGCCGGTGAACGCCTGGCTGACCTGGGTGGCATCGACGTTGAGCTGGATGGTCGGCTGGCGGCCGGCGAGCAGGTCCTCCTGGAAGCGCGGCGGGATGTTCAGGGTGAAGGTGTAGAGGCCGTCGTCCATGCCGCTGTCCATCTCTTCGTGCGTGATGGCTTTCGGCTCGATGAAGTAGGGCAGCTGGAAGGCATTGACGATGCGCAGCGAGGCCTGCGAGCGGTCCTCGTCGACCACCGCGATGCTGGCCCGGTGCGGCGCCTCGGGAATCGCCGTGGCACCTTCGTAGATCGCCACGGTGAACGAATAGATGATCAGCACCAGCATCGCCGGGTCGCGGTAGAGGCTGCGCAGCTCCTTGAGGCCGAGCTGGAAGATGTTGCCGAGCTTGCGTCGCAGGCCGCCCATGTCATTTCTCCTGCTTGCGCAGGCCGGCGACGCTGAGCAGGGTCAGCAGCGGAATGGCCAGCAGCATGGGAATGAAATAGGGATACAGCTCGGCCAGCCCGAGCGCCTTGGAGAATACCCCGCGGCTGATGATCAGGAAGTGGCTGGTCGGGTAGAGCTTGCCGATGAAGGCGCCGGCGCCCTCCATCGCCGAGACCGGGTGGATCAGTCCGGAGAACTGGATGGCCGGCAACAGGGTGACGATGGTGGTGCCGAAGATCGCCGCGATCTGGCTGTTGAGGATCGATGACATCAGCAGCCCCAGGCCGGTCGCGCAGGTGACGTAGAGCAGCGCGCCGAGGCAGAGCGTGAGGATGCTGCCCTTGATCGGAATGCCGAAGACGAACACCGCCAGCAGCGCCAGGGTAGCGAAGTTGAACATCCCCAGCGCGATGTAGGGCAGCTGCTTGCCGAGCAGGAATTCCAGGCGGGTGGTCGGCGTGACGTAGAAGTTGGTGATCGAGCCCAGTTCCTTTTCGCGCACCACGCCGAGGGCGGTGAGCATCGCCGGGATCATCATCAGCAGCAGCGGGATCATCGCCGGCGCCATGGCCGGCAGGCTCTGCACGTCAGGGTTGTAGCGGTAGCGGATGGCGACATCGGCCGGTGCCAGCTGCCCTTCGACACCGGCCTCGCGGGCCAGCTGCTGCAGGTAGTTGAGGTGGATGCCCTGCACATAGCCCTTGATGGTGTCGGCGCGCATCGGCATGGCGCCATCGATCCAGAACGCGACTTGCGGCACGGCGCCTCGCTTGAGGTCGCGGCCGAAGTTCGGCGGAATCTCCACGGCCAGACTGATGTCGTTGCTGCGCATGCGCTGGTCCAGCTCGGCATGGTTGGCCAGCGGAGCCTTCTCGATGAAGTAGCGCGAGCCGGCCATGTTCAGCAGGTAGTGCTGGCTGGTGGTGGTCTGGTCGCGGTCGAGCACGGCGTAGGTCAGGTTCTCGACGTCGAAGCTGACCCCGTAACCCATGATGAACATCAGCAGCACGCTGCCGAGCATTGCCAGCGTCGCGCGGATCGGGTCGCGGCGCAGCTCCATGGCTTCGCGGCGGGTGTAGCTGAGCAGACGGCGCAAGCTGAAGCGGGCCTGGCGTCCGTTGTTGCCTGTGGCCTGGGAGGGCTTGCTCGGTGCGGCGGGCGGCGTTGCCGGCTGCTCCCCGGCATGTGCGGCGGCGGCTTCCTCCAGGTAGGCAATAAAGGTCTGTTCAAGCGTCGGCAGCCCGCGCTTGGCCATCAGCGCCTGCGGCGTGTCGCTGTCGAGCACTCGCCCGGCGTGCATCAGCGAGATGCGGTCGCAGCGCAGCGCCTCGTTCATGAAGTGGGTGGAGATGAAGATGGTCACGCCGTCCTCGCGCGACAGCTGCACCAGGAGTTCCCAGAAGCCGTCACGGGCGACCGGGTCGACCCCGGAGGTGGGTTCGTCGAGGATCAGGATCTCCGGGTTGTGGATCACCGCCACCGCCAGCGACAGACGCTGGCGCACGCCCAGCGGCAGGCTGCTGGGCAGGCTCTCGGCATCGCCGGTGAGGTCGAAGCGTTCGAGCATTTCCTGGATGCGCGCGTCGCGCCGCTCTGCCGGCAGGTGGAACAGCCGCGCGTGCAGGTCGAGGTTCTGCCGCACGCTCAGCTCGCTGTACAGCGAGAAGGCCTGGGACATGTAGCCGACGCGCTGACGGGTCTGCATGTCGTGCGGGTCCACCGGCTTGCCGAACAGCAGCGCCTCGCCCTCGCTGGCGGGCAGCAGGCCGGTGAGCATCTTCATGGTGGTGGTCTTGCCGCAGCCGTTGGAGCCGAGGAAACCGAAGATCTCGCCGCGGGCGATGCGGAAATTGACCCGGTCCACCGCGACGAAATCGCCGAAGCGCATGGTCAGCCCGTGGGCCTCGATGGCGATGCTGTCGCTCGCCGGCTGCGGCGGGATGATCAGCTCGCGGTGCTGGCTGCGTTTGGCTTCCGGCAGCAGGCGGATGAAGGCCTGCTCCAGGGAGTCGCTGCCGGTGCGCGCCAGGAGTTCGGCCGGCGTGCCGGTGGCCAGCACCTGGCCGGCGTCCATCGCCACCAGATGGTCGAAGCGCTGCGCCTCGTCCATATAGGCAGTGGCCACCAGCACACTCATCTGCGGGCGTTCGCCACGGATGCGCTCGATCAGCTCCCAGAACTGCGCACGCGACAGCGGGTCGACGCCGGTGGTGGGTTCGTCGAGGATCAGCAGGTCGGGGTCGTGGATCAGCGCGCAGCAGAGGCCGAGCTTCTGCTTCATGCCACCGGAGAGCTTGCCCGCCGGGCGCTCGACGAAGGGCGCCAGGCCCGTGCTGCGGGTCAGCTCGGCGATGCGCCAGCGGCGCTCGGCGGCGTCCTGGCCGAACAGCCGGCCGAAGAACTCGAGGTTCTCGAACACCGTCAGCGTCGGGTAGAGGTTCTTGCCCAGGCCCTGGGGCATGTAGGCGATGCGCGGGCAGACCGCGCGGCGGTGGCCGGCATCGCCCATGTCGCCGTCGAGCACCTGCACATGGCCCTGCTGCAGCTTGCGCGCACCGGCGATCAGCGCCAGCAGGCTGGACTTGCCGACACCGTCCGGGCCGATCAGGCCAACCATGCAGCGTGCCGGCAGGCTCAGGCTGAGGTCATCCAGCGCGCGGGTCTTGCCGTATTGCAGGCTGACGCCGCTGATTTCGGCGACCGGGGCAGATGACGGGTTCATTGGCCGACATTGATCTGCAGGTGGGCCGGCCATTCGGCGTCCGCATCCAGCTTGAGGTAGGCGACGCCCGGCAGGCCGGTCTTGACCTGCTCCATGTGCTTTCTCAGCAAATCGGGATCGATCCGCGCCTTGACCCGGAACATCAGCTTCTCGCGCTCGCTTTCGGTTTCCACCGTCTTCGGTGTGAACTGCGCGACGCTGGCGACGTAGGTGATCCGGGCGGGAATCACGTACTGCGGTGCGGCATCGATCACCAGGCGCGCCTCCGAACCCATGGCGACACGGCCGGCCTGGCGCTCGGGCAGGAAGAAGGTCATGTAGACGTCGGCCAGGTCGACCAGATTGAGCAGCTTGCCGCCGGCGCCGAGCACCTCGCCCGGTTGCGCCACGCGGTACTGCACACGGGCCACGCGGTCGGTCTTCAGCTCGCTATCCGTGATGTCCGCCTGCAGTCGCACCACGCTGGCCTGGGCAGCCTCCAGCGCCGACTGCGCCTCGATCACCTGCGACCTGGCCGCCGCGATACCGGCATCGGCGGACAAGACCTGGGCGCGCGAAGCGGCCAGCGCAGCCTGGGCGCTCTGCATGGCGGCGAGGTCGTCATCCAGCTGCTGGCGCGGCATGGCGTTACGGCCGACCAGCGTCTCGGTGCGCTGATGGCGCTTCTGCGCGGCGGTCAGTTCCGCGCGGCGCTGAAGGACCACGGCCTCGGCGGTGGCCTTCTCGCTCTCGCGCTGGGTAACCAGGGCCTGGGCAGTGAGGATGGCGTTCTCCGCCTGGCGTACCTGGGCGCGGGCCTGGTTGAGCTGGGCCTCCAGCACTTCGGTGTCCATGCGCGCGATGACCTGGCCGGGCTGGACGAAGTCGCCTTCGTCGACGCTGATCTCGCGGATGCGCCCGCCGAGCTTGGTCGCCACGTCGATCTCGGTAGCCTCGATGCGCCCGTTGCCGCTGGCGAATCCGTCGCCCAGGCCATCGGTGCGCAGCTCGGACCAGGCCAGCAGGCCGATGACGACCAGCGCGACGAGTGCGAACAGCACCCGGCGAAGGGTTTTCTGGGCTGGGGCTTTCATGGGCGTTCCCTTATCGTGAAGCAATGTTGGCATGCTAAGCGATGGGCTGGGCGCTTGCGCTTAGCCTGAATCAATAAAACTGCTGTTTAGCGCGTTTACATGACCGTTTCGCCGGACTTCACTGCGCAGACTGGCTTTTTGCTATCTCGATCGTCCAGCGCTGCAGCTGGCGGCTCAGCTCGTCGCTGGCCTCGCCGAAGGCTGCCACCACGCTTTCCAGCTGCGGACTCGCGCTGGGCTGACGAATCTCGAAGCGGCGGCTGGCGAGGATGCGCTGATCGGTTGCCGAGGCCAGCTGGGCATCCAAGCGGACCAGTACCTGCGGCTGGCCATCGATGTACTCGCTCTGGAAGGCGCGCAGTTCGCTGAACAGCTCCAGCTCGGCGAACAGATTGCTGTCCTCGTTGCTCACCGCCACCGGCCCGCTCTGGCGGAACTGTTCGATCAGCCGGTCGCGCAGCAGGGTCGGCGCTGCATCGCTCCAGCGTGCGCCCTGATAGCTGCTGATCTGGTTGCCATCGGGCACCACGGCGATGCGCGGCCCGGCAAGGATGCGGCTGGCATGCGGGGTGTGGATGCGCAGTGCCTGCTGCAGTCGCTCCCCTTGCTGACCGGTCGCCTCAGCGGTGGGCAGCAGGTACACGCGGATCGGCTCGGCCTCGGGCAGCAGGGTGCAGGCCGCGAGCGTGCCGAGCACGCACGCGAGGGCGAGGGGGCGGAACAGCGCAAGGCGGCTCATGGGTTGAACTCCTGAATCTTCTCGCGGCCAAGCAGGAAGCCGCTGGGATTGTCTTCGAGGCGCTGGGTGACGCGACGCAGCGCACCGAGGGTGCCGCGCAGTTCATTGATCGCCGGGCCCAGATCGCTGAAGCCCTGCAGGCCATTGTTCAGCGCGCCCTGGTTGTCGCTCAGCAGCGTGTCCAGGCGCGACGTGGCACGCTCCAGCGCGGCCATGGAATCCCCGGCGCGGCTCAGCAGCTGGCGACCTTCGTCATCGATCAGACCGTTGGCGTTCTGCGTAAGGCGGGTGATTTCCGCCAGCGCGCTGTTGGTCTGCTGACCCAGCTGACCGAGCTGGGTCAGCGCCTGGCTGAGGTCGCCGCGCTGTTCGGCCAACACGCTGGTCGCCTGCTCGAGATTGGCCAGGGTGCGGCCGATGCGCCCGGCATTGTCCTCGGAGAGCATCAGGTTGGCGCTGCGCAGCAGGTTGTTGATGTTGGTCATCAGGTCCTCGCCATTCTCCAGCAGTGCACTCAGCGGGGACGGGTCGGCGATGATCAGCGGCGGCTCGCCACGCTTGCCTTCCAGCGGCGGGCTCTGCGGCGTGCCGCTGTGCAGCTGGATGATCATGCTGCCAGTGATGTTGGCCAGCGCCAGACGTGCGCGGGTGTCCTGCTTGATCGGCGTGCCGGCATACACGCGGATGCGCGCGCGCACCTTGCGCGGATCGTCCGGCTCAAGCCACAGCGCTTCGACGTCACCGACCTTGATGCCGCTGTACTCCACCGAGCTGCCATTGGACAGCCCGCTGACCGCACGATTGAAGCTGATCTCGTAATAGTTGTACTCGCGATCCATGCTCGACTTGCCCAGCCAGAGCGCGAACAGCAGCGCGCCGCCGACGGCAAGCACCGTGAACAGGCCGATCAGTACGTGGTGGGCGCGGGTTTCCATGTCAGTTCTCCTGCAAGTCGGCAGCCTGTTGCGCCGCCCGGCCACGCGGGCCATGGAAGTAGTCGCGGATCCAGGCGTCGTCGGTGGCTTCCACCACCTCCAGGCGATCGGCCACCAGCACCCGCTTGCGCGACAGCACGGCGACCCGGTCACAGATGGTATAGAGCGTATCCAGATCGTGGGTTACCAGAAACACGCTGAGGCCCAGCGCGTCGCGCAGGGTCAGGATCAGCTGGTCGAAGGCTGCCGCGCCGATGGGGTCGAGGCCGGCGGTGGGCTCGTCGAGGAACAGCACCTCCGGGTCCAGCGCCAGCGCGCGGGCCAGGGCGGCGCGCTTGACCATGCCCCCGGATAGCTCGTCGGGATACTTGCAGGCGGCATCCGCCGGGAGACCGGCCAGCGCCAGCTTCAGCCGCGCCAGGTGCTCGGCGTCGCGGCGCTCGAGGCCGGCGTGCTCGATCAGCGGCAGCGCGACGTTCTCCTGCAGGTTCAGCGAGGTGAACAGCGCGCCCCGCTGGAACAGTACGCCGAAACGTCGTTCCACCTGCGAGCGGCGCTCGGCCGACAGTTCCAGCAGATTTTCGCCGAACACGCTGACGCTGCCGGCATTTGGTCGGCGCAGGCCGACAATGCTGCGCAGGAGCACCGACTTGCCGGTGCCCGATCCGCCGACCACACCGAGAATCTCGCCGCGACGGATGTCCAGGTCGAGACCGTCGTGCACGGTCTGGCTGCCGAAGCGGTTGACCAGTCCGCGTACCTGGATCAGTGCGTCGTCGCTCGTCACCAGCCCATCTCCATGAAGAACAGCGCGGCGATAGCATCCAGCAGGATCACCATGAAGATCGCCTGGACCACGCTGGAGGTGGTGTGCTCGCCCACCGACTGCGCGCTGCCGCTGACCTTGAAGCCTTCCAGACAGCCGATCACCGCGATGACGAAGGCGAATACCGGCGCCTTGCCCAGCCCGACCAGAAAATGGCTGACGGCGATGTCGCGCGCCATGATGTTGAAGAACATCGTCGGCGAGATGTCCAGCGCCAGCACGCAGACCACCAGGCCGCCGGCGATGCCGCTGAGCATGCCGACGAAGGTCAGGATCGGCAGGGTGATCAGCATCGCCAGCACGCGCGGCAGCACCAATAGCTCGATCGGGCTCAGGCCTAGGGTGCGGATCGCGTCGACTTCCTCGTTGGATCTCATCGAGCCGATCTGCGCGGCGAAGGCGCTGGCGCTGCGCCCGGCGAGCAGGATCGCCGCCAGCAGCACGCCGAATTCGCGCAGGAAGGAAAAACCCACCAGGTTGACGGTGTAGATGGTCGCGCCGAAGTCGGCGAGCACCGTCGCGCCAAGAAAGGCCACCACCGCGCCGACCAGAAAGGTCAGCAGCGCGACGATCGGCACCGCGTCCAGCCCGGTCTGCTCGATATGTACGGCCAGTGAGGTCAGCCGCCAGCGCCGCGGCCGCGGTAGCGTCAGCAGCAGCGTCTGCAGGGTCAGGCCAATGAAGCCGAGCAGCGCGCGCTGCTGCTTCCAAACCGCCGCGACCGTGCGGCCGATATGGGCCAGCACATCGCCGAATTCATAAGCACGTGGCGGCTCGGCGGCGTCCCCCTGATCCAGTGCGGTGGCGACCGTGCGCAGCAGCGCCAGGCGTTCGGCTGGCAACTGCGGCGCCCAGGCTTCGATGGCGGCGATCCGCTCGGGCCCTAGCAGCTCCACCAGCAGGCCGGCGCCCGCCGTATCCAGCGCACCGAGCCCGCTCAGCTCGATCTGGCTGCGCTCGTCGATCCGCGCCCTGAGCCGCTGCACCTCTCGGCGCAGTGCCGCGTAATGGGCGAGGGTCCAGTCACCGACGATGCGCGCCCGCAATGGCGAAGCCCCTTGATCGAGGGTCACCGAACCGGGAGACGAGGACAGGGTGGCGCTCATCTTCTGCAAACGGGTGCCTATGTCGGGCGATGGAGTCCTGATTGATGCTAGCAGGGCTCCGCCCGGCAAGACAGGACCGGGTGGCCCGTGGTCGGCAACAGGCGGCGCGCGTCGGCTGCTGATCCATGGACCACCACGGTGGCGTCAAAGTGCGCCGTTACGCTCGAGCCGGTAGCTGCTGATCGCCTCGTACACTGCCTTGCGCAGCCGGTTGATGCCGCCGATGGGGCGATGCTCCGGCAGTGCATGCCAGGGGTTGAAGCTGAGGTTGTCGCAGGCGAGGTTCTGCTCGGGGCTGTCGAAGTCCTGCGGCGGCAGGCGGATGTCGGCGACCGTCTCGAATGGCGCGATGGCCTCGTCCCACTCGATGCTGGTGTCCTCGATGGGCATGTAGTACTCGGTGTTCTGCCGCTGCACCTGCAGGGCGAAGCAGGCGGGTGCGCGGTCGAGGGACAGCTGTTGGTAGAGCGCGCTGCGCAGGAAGTTCGGCAGGTCGCGGTTCTGCTCGGGCAATTGGTAGGTCGGGCAGTTTTCTGGCGTCGGGATAACCCGGTACTTGATGTTGTGCGGGCCGAGCTTGTATGGCGCCACCGAGCTGTAAGTGGTCGCGACCGGGCTTTCCGGTGCCGGCGCCAAGGTCTGCAGCGCGATGAACAGGTGGCGCAGCTCCCAGCTGCGCGGATCGATGCTGGGGAAGAACGCCAGCGCCTTCTTGCCCTGCGCCTGAGCAGCGAAGTTGCTGCGATATTCGGCAACGTCACGGACGAAGAACACCGGGTGGTTGAACATCACGAAGTCCTGCTCGCCAGCGTGGTGCGGGTCACGCGTGAGCTTTTCCCCGGGCACGTCGAGTAGCTTGATCGCCATGCCGCGGGCGTCCCGGATGCGGTCGAACTGCGGGTAGGCGTTGCCGTTGGATAGCCTTACCCAGGCCTGCCAGGCCTTGCCCGGCTCGCTGAATACGCCCTGGCGCAGTGCGGGTCGCAGGTCGGCGCGCACACTGACTTCGGCGCGCACGCAACCGTGGGCCTTGGCGTGGGCGTCGCGCAGCACGCGGGTATTCTCGCTGTGCTGTTCCACCACGGCGATGGCGTCGGCGATGATCGCCTGGGTGTCGCCCGCTTCGCTCGGCGCGACGACCTCTTCGCTGGATACGGGGCCACGATGGGTGAAGTGAGCGTGCACGGCGGCAATCGCCCAACCTGCCAGGCCCACGGCGGTGACGGCGAGCAGCAGCCGGCCCAGCAGGCGGCCGATCCAGAGCCAGAGTCTTGTCAGCATGAGGCAGATCCTTGTGCGAAGGGCAGTTCAGGGGCAGCGTGGGCCGGGGTTGTGGGGGCGCGCCGGCAGTTCCTCGAGGCGTGGTTCGAAGCGGGGGTCGCCGAGCACCTTGAGGTACTCGACCAGCGCCCAGCGCTCGAGCGGCGCCAATGCCCGGCCGATCACGCCATTGCCGCGACAGCCGGCGCGGAATTCATGGCCGCGGTTGCTGTTGCCGGTGATTGCGGTATTCAGCAGAAAGCCGCCGTCGAAGCGCTCGGTGCGAATGCCCAGGTGCTGCGGATCGTACTCGCGGCTGCCGACCCAGAACTGCTTCTGCCGTTCGGCCACCGGCGACAGCAGCTGGAACAGTGTCGGCACCGAGCCGTTGTGCAGGAAGGGCGGCGTCGCCCAGATGCCGTCCAGCGGGCGTGCCTTGTAGCCGCGCAGTTCCTGCACGCCGATCGGCAGGCCGAAGCCGTCGAATTCCGCGCGCTCGGCCTCGCCGATGCCGGCGTCACGGTAGGCGCGCTCCTCGACATAGGCGGTGATATAGGCCAGCCCCTTGGCGCTGGACAAGCTGGCGAGATCGAGCGGGCCGGATGACGCGCCATACAGCTGCACATCCAGGCGATCCAGCTCATCCTGGGTCCAGCCCAGGCGGGTCAGGTCGAAGCGGTGGTCGGCAATATTGTCGGCTGTGGTTGGATCGGTACCGACGAAGGAGGTGGGGATCACCTTCATGCGCCACTCGGGGTCGCGTTCGGCAGCGAAACGCTTGTCGACCGGCTTGGGCCTGGCGTCGTGGCAATGCGCACAGTTTTCCTTGTACAGCGCGCGACCGAGGCTGGCCTGCTCTAGATCGATCGCGCCCAGCACGTCTTCGGGCCAGCGAGGCGGGGTCAGCTGCATGAGCGTGGTTTCCAGCCTGTGCAGGTCGCGTACGCGAACGCCCGATGCGTAGCGCTCGGCTTCGGCGACGGGCTGGCCGTTCTCGTGTAGCAGCCGCAGTGTGGCGCCAACACCCAGCGCCTCGCCGATATTGCGTGCCATCGGCTGCATGGCCGAGCCGTTCCACTGCACCCAGTCGAACTTCCAGATATCCCACAGATGCGGGTAGCTCACCGGCGCGTTGGCCACGCGGTAGTTCGCCGGATCGATGGCATCGCCGAACACGCTGTTGGCGATGCGACCGAACGCATCGGTACGGCCGAAGCCTTCTTCGGTGGGGTAGAGGCCGCGGTGCCAGTCGTTGTAGGCGGTGCCGAGCAGACGGTCGAGCACCTGCTTGAAGTCGTGGCGCAACTGCGCGCGGTCCTGCTCGTAGCGCTCGCCCAGCACCTGCTCGGCGAAGCGACGGAACTTGAGCGGGTTGTAATAGGTGAAGGCCATGCTCATGCCCAGCGCCTGGCCAAAGGCGCCCCCGCGCAGGGTCGGTACGGTGGACGCCAGCGAATGCATCGCCGCGCCACCGTCGATACGAATGGCCTGACCCCCGTAGCGCAACTCGCCGGTGTGGCAGGCCGCGCAGGTCACATCCAGATAGGCGCGACCGGTCTCATCATCCTCGTGGCGGGCAAAGCCGACCGGCAGGTTGCCGGGGTTCAGCACAGTGGCTTGTTGCGCGGGATCGACCAGAAAGCCGAAGCGGGCAAGGTAGTCGGGCGTGGCGAACTTATCCCGGCTGAAGGGCAGTTCCAGCGCACGGAACCAGTCGTACTCCAGCCCCTTAACCTGAGTGCCCTGCGGCGTGTAGTAGTAGGTCTGTCGCTGCGTGGCGTCCCACTGCTCCAGATAATGCAGCGCTTCGGGCGCTTCATACTCTGGAAGGTTCGGGTAGGCCACAAAATACAGCCCGACCCCCACGGCCAGCACGGCCAACAACAACACAGCCCCCAGGGCTCGGCGCAGCAATCGCATCGGTACATCCTTGTAGCGTCATGGCGAGTGCGCGTTTATGGCAGGGTTGTGGGGTGATGGCAAATAAATGGACCAAGGAGCACTTATTGATTGCCGGGAAGATATCAAGGATGCGTCTAAAACGAGCGTGAGGTCAGGTTGAGGCGGCCCGGTGATGCTGCGCGGCGGGTTTAACTTGCGCCGACCGGCCGTTTGCTGGCAGGCGATCCGGTTAGGCGGACGGACCTGCAGAAACGCAAAAGCCCGCAGCGAGCGGGCTTTTGCGGAGCGCTTCGAAGGGGCTCGAAACGACTATCTAATATGGCGCATCCGGCGGGATTCGAACCCACGACCCCTGCCTTCGGAGGGCAGTACTCTATCCAGCTGAGCTACGGATGCGTTGCGGGGGGCAATCATACGCATGTCGTTGACGGGCGTCCATGCTGGTGCGGCTGGGCGGATATGCCCGGGTGCGGCTTTTTCGCAGCTGCCAGTGGCCGGGCCGGCTGGTACCCTTGCGTGTCGCGGCCGGGGGCCGTGGGTGTTCGATGGCAAGGGGATGGAGATGTCAGGCCATATCAAACTCTGGGACGCGCCGCTGCGGCTGTTTCACTGGCTGTTCGCCGGGGCGGTGATCGCGGCCATCGTCACGGGCTGGGTCGGCGGCAGTCTGATGCCCTGGCATGGCCGGCTCGGCCTGCTGGTGCTGGGGCTGCTGGTGTTCCGTCTGATCTGGGGCTTCGTCGGTTCGACGTATGCCCGCTGGCCGCGCATCTTCGCCGCGACGTTCGGTGTGAAGGACTATCTGCAAGGCAACTGGCGCGAAGCTGGGCACAACCCGCTCGGCGCATTCTCGGTACTGGCCATGTTGCTGCTGGTGAGCTTCCAGGTCGCCAGCGGCTTGATGGCGACCGACGACATTGCCTTCCAGGGGCCGCTCCATGCGCTGGTCAGCAGCGAAACCGGCAGCGCGCTGAGCGGCCTGCATCGGCAGGCGAAGTGGTTGCTGCTGGTGCTGATCGGCATGCACATCGCAGCCATCATCTATTACACGCTGGTAATGCGCCGGCCATTGGTGCGGGCGATGATCGCGGGAAGGACGCAGCGCGAGCATCCGTCCCAGCAGGATGCGCGGGGCGGCTCGCTGCCCGCCGCGGTTCTGGCGATCGCTCTGGGTGCGGCTTGCGTCTGGGGCGTGCAGGCGGTGGGGGACTGGCTGCGGCCTGAGCCGGCGGCGGTGGCGCCCAGCCTGGACTGGTAAGCCAGCCGACGGCAGGTGTCGGCTGGCTGCGCGCGATCAGTCGGCGCGGAACTTGTCGTGGCAGGACTTGCAGCTGCCGCCGACGTCGCCGAAGGCCTTCTTGATCGCGGCCTGATCGCCTTCTGCAGCGACCTTGGCAAGCTGGTTGGCGGCGGCGGTGAAGTTGCGGCCGATCTGACCGGCTTCGTCGAGGTTCTGGAAGAACTCAGGCTTCAGACGAGTCGCCTTGCCCAGCTGTTCGGTCGTGGTATCCGGGCTGTAGAGGCTGCCCATGCCGGAATTGGCGATGGCGGCGATGGCGTTGGCGGCGGCGGCCACCTTGGCCTGGTCGTACGGCTCCTTGCCGTCGACTACCTGGGCCTTGATCTTGCCCATGTTCCACGACATGAACTGATAGCCGGCTTGGCGGGTTTCGACCATCTCTTCCGGTTTCATCTGCGCCTGGACGGCAGTGCTGGCCAGCAGGACGGCGGCCACGGCGCCTGTCATCAATGCTTTCACGGTAACTCCTTATCGATCCTTGGATGTCGGCGGCTGGCGCCGCCCGCGCGGAACTATACCCCGACCCGTACCCGGGTTTGGGTAACAAGGCGTGACAGGCCGCGCAGGCATCAGGCTGGTCAATGGCACGACAATGCCGAGCGCCATGAGCTTGCCGGCCGGCCGGCTGCGGTCCTAGCATGGTCGTTCGCAGTGCAATGCGGCGGCAGGAACCGGGCGGCGAAGGACGGTTCAGATGATCGTCGCGTTCGCCAAACTTTCCGCAGCGGGCCTGCCGCTACGATGCCCGAGGAGACTGCCATGCAACTCAAAGACACCGCGCTGTTCCGCCAGCAGGCCTATATCGATGGCGCCTGGCTGGATGCTGACAGTGGCCAGACCATCAGCGTGAACAACCCGGCCACCGGCGAGATTCTCGGTACGGTGCCGAAGATGGGCGCCGCCGAAACCCGCCGCGCCATCGACGCCGCCGAGCGGGCGCTGCCGGCCTGGCGTGATCTGACCGCCAAGGAGCGCTCGCAGAAGCTGCGTCGCTGGTTCGAGCTGCTGATGGAGAACCAGGACGACCTGGGCCGATTGATGACGCTGGAGCAGGGCAAGCCGTTGGCCGAAGCCAAGGGCGAGATCGCCTATGCGGCCTCCTTTATCGAGTGGTTCGCCGAGGAAGCCAAGCGCATCTACGGCGACACCATCCCCGGTCACCAGAAGGACAAGCGCATCCTCGTCATCAAGCAGCCGATCGGCGTGACCGCGGCGATCACCCCGTGGAATTTCCCGGCGGCGATGATCACCCGCAAGGCCGGCCCGGCGCTGGCGGCTGGCTGCACCATGGTCATCAAGCCGGCATCGCAGACGCCGTTCTCGGCGCTGGCGATGGTCGAGCTGGCCGAGCGCGCCGGAATTCCCAAGGGCGTGCTCAGCGTCGTGACCGGCTCGGCCGGCGACATCGGCAACGAGCTGACCGCCAACCCCAAGGTCCGCAAGATTTCCTTCACCGGCTCCACCGAAGTGGGCGCCAAGCTGATGGAGCAGTGCGCGCCGGGAATCAAGAAGGTGTCCCTGGAGCTGGGCGGCAACGCGCCATTTATCGTCTTCGATGACGCCGACCTGGACGAGGCGGTGAAGGGCGCCATGCAGTCCAAGTACCGCAACGCCGGGCAGACCTGTGTGTGCGTCAACCGCATCTACGTGCAGGACGGCGTTTACGACGCCTTTGCCGAGAAATTCCAGGCGGCGGTGGCCAAGCTGCGGGTTGGCAACGGCCTGGAGGAGGGCACTGACATTGGCCCGCTGATCGATGATCGCGCCGCCGCCAAGGTCCGCGAGCACATCGAGGATGCCGTCGCCCAGGGCGCAAGGCTGGTAGCCGGTGGCCAGGCGCACCAGATGGGTGGCAGTTATTTCGAGCCCACCGTGCTGGTGGACGTGCCGGACAGTGCCAAGGTGGCCAAGGAGGAAACCTTCGGCCCGCTGGCGCCGCTGTTCCGCTTCAAGGACGAGGCCGAAGCGATCGCCAAGGCCAATGACACCGAGTTCGGTCTGGCGTCCTATTTCTATGCCCGCGATCTGGGCCGGGTGTTCCGCGTCGCCGAGGCGCTGGAGTACGGCATGGTCGGCATCAACACCGGGCTGATCTCCACCGAGGTGGCGCCGTTCGGAGGGGTCAAGTCGTCCGGCCTGGGCCGTGAGGGCTCCAAGTACGGCATCGAGGACTACCTGGAAATCAAGTACCTCTGCATGGGCATCTGACGCCCCCTGCGACAGTCGGTCTCAGGGGCTGGCTGTCGCGTTCTCCTGCGGTCAGAATCGCGCCCCCAGCGGCGTGCCCATTTCTTGCGGAGCAGTCGTCGCCCTGGCCATCTGGCCAGGCTGTAGTGACCTGTTCAGCGAGTAATGCAGTGAGCGTCTCGGCCCAAGTCTCCTTCGTACTGGTCGCCTACAACGAACCGTGGCGGGCGGACCAGCTTTGTCAGCTGGTACGCGAGCTACGTCCCGGCATGCGCGTGCAACCGGCAGCCGATGGCCATGCCGCCCTGGCGGCGTGCCAGCGCCAGGTGCCCAGCCTGCTGATCGTCGATGGCGAACTGGACGGGCTTGACGGTCGGCAGCTCCTGCGCGAGCTGCGTCGCCATGGTCCGACCCAGCGCCTGCCCTGCGTGCTGATCAGTGCCCGTACCGATACCGCCAGCGTGCGCACCGTGCTGCCGCTCGCACCGGCCGCCTATCTCGGCAAACCCTACGATCTGGCTGACCTGCGCGAGCGCCTGGACAAGCTGCTGCCGCGTTCGGCGGGTCACGCCGGCGCGCCGCGCCGCGCCGCGGTCGATGACCTCGACAGCTTTCTCGAACGCATGCGTCCGCACAATCGCGGCGCGCCGCTGCTGGAGACCGTGCTGAGTGCGCTGCAACGCCTGCAGGGCGGCGATCAGGACTATGCCCAGCTCGAGGAGCTGCTGGCTCGCGATCCGCAGGTGACGGCGCGGCTGATCAGCGTCGCCAGCAGCGCGACACAGCCGCCGAAGCCCTGTCTGAGCCTGGCGCAGGCGCAACGGCAGCTGGGCTTGGCGCGCAGTCTGCAACTGGTGACCGAGCTGGCTCTGCAGCACAACGCCCGGCTGGTCGAACCGCGCCTCGCCGAGCTGGCGGCGCAGCTCAGCGCCCAGGCCCTGCGCACGGCGCGTCTGGCGAGCTGGTTGGCACGCCAGCTGAAGCTGGATGTCGAGCTCTGTTTCAGCGCCGGATTGCTGCAGAACATCGGCGAGCTGGCGCTCCTGCGCAGCCTGCAGGAATGGCTCGACAGCGGCGGCGCGCTGGATGAGGCGCAGCTGCAACGCTGCCTGCGTGAGCGTGCAGCCGGCTTCGGCTCGGCGCTGCGGGCGCAGTGGGCGCTGCCCTTGGAGCTGCGTCAGGTGATCAGCGCCTACTACGCCCTGGGGGCTGGTGTGCTGCGCCGCGAAGCGCTGGTGCTCAATGTCACGCGGTTGCTGGTCGAGCTGCCCGAGGGCGCCGAACCTGCCTCGCTGGCCAACGAGCGTACGGTACGTTTGCTGCGCATCGATCCCGATCTTCTCGCCCGCGCCCCTCGCCACGCTGTCGGCGGCTAGCCGGCTTCTGGTCCGATATTCCCTGCATTGATAGCGGCCACCGGTCGCCTCGAGGTTGCCCGCCAGCCCTTGCGTGGCGCGGTGCTGCGCGTTCTTTTCGCGCGAACGCCCTGGCCGTGTAGTGCTATCGACACGCGGAAATGAGTCATTTATTCTGCAGTGCGAAACATGGTTCCGTGAAATAACAATTCCAATCAGCATTTCACAGAAAGGGAGGCCTGCATGACGGATGTCATTCGGCTCGAACGCCGGGGCGATATCGCTCTGATCCTGGTCAACAACCCGCCGGTCAACGCCCTTGGCCATGCCGTACGAAAAGGCCTGTTGGATGCCTTTCAACAGGCTGACGAGGCGCCCGAGGTGACGGCCGTGGTGCTGGTCTGCGAAGGCCCGACCTTCATGGCCGGCGCCGATATCAAGGAGTTCGGCAAACCGCCGCAGGCACCGAGCCTGCCGGAGGTGATCGAGGTGATCGAGGGCTGCCGCAAGCCGAGCGTCGCGGTGATCCACGGCACCGCCCTGGGTGGTGGGCTGGAGGTCGCGCTGGGCTGCCATTACCGTATCGCCCGGTCGGACGCCAAGGTCGGCCTGCCGGAGGTGAAACTGGGCCTGCTGCCCGGCGCCGGCGGTACCCAGCGCTTGCCCCGGCTGGCCGGTGTCGAGAAGGCGCTGGAGATGATCGTCAGCGGCCAGCCCATCGGTGCGGCGGATGCGCTGGAGCACCATATCGTCGACGAGCTGTTCGAAGGCGATCTGATCGAGGCCGGTCTGACCTATGCGCGTCGCCTTGTCGAGGAGGGGCGCGGCCCGCGCCGCAGCGGCGAGCAGACCCGCGGTCTGGAAGGTGTCGACAACGAGGCGCTGATTCGCGCCAAGCACGCCGAGGTGGCCAAGCGCATGCCGGGGCTGTTCTCGCCGCTGCGCTGCATTGCTGCGGTGGAAGCCGCCACCAGGCTGCCGCTGGCCGAAGGCCTCAAGCGCGAGCGCGAGCTGTTCACCGAGTGCCTGAATTCGCCGCAGCGCGGCGCGCTGATCCATTCGTTCTTCGCCGAGCGTCAGGCCGGCAAGATCGACGACCTACCATCCGACGTCACCCCCCGCCCGATCAGGACCGCCGCGGTGATCGGCGGCGGCACCATGGGCGTCGGCATCGCCTTGAGCTTCGCCAACGCCGGGGTGCCGGTGAAGCTGCTGGAAATCAATGACGAGGCGTTGCAACGCGGCCTGCAGCGTGCCCGCGAAACCTACGCGGCGAGCGTCAAGCGCGGCAGCCTGACCGAGGATGCGATGGAGCAGCGCCTCGCGCTGATCGCTGGCGTCACCGACTACGGCGCCCTGGCTGATGCCGACGTGGTGGTCGAGGCCGTGTTCGAAGAGATGGGCGTCAAGCAGCAGGTCTTCGAGCAACTGGATGCGGTGTGCAAGCCGGGTGCGATCCTCGCCTCCAACACCTCGTCGCTGGACCTGAACGCCATCGCCGGCTTCACCAGGCGCCCCGGGGATGTGGTCGGCCTGCACTTCTTCAGCCCGGCCAATATCATGCGCCTGCTGGAAGTGGTGCGTGGCGAGCGGACCAGCGATGAAGTGCTCGCCACCGCGATGGCGATCGGCAAGCAGCTGAAGAAGGTCTCGGTGGTGGTCGGCGTCTGCGACGGCTTCGTCGGCAACCGCATGGTCTTCCAGTACGGCCGCGAGGCGGAGTTCCTGCTGGAGGAAGGCGCCACGCCACAACAGGTCGACGCTGCCCTGCGCAATTTCGGCATGGCCATGGGACCGTTCGCCATGCGCGATCTGTCCGGTCTCGACATCGGCCAGGCGATCCGCAAGCGCCAGCGCGCGACGCTGCCGGCGCACCTGGATTTCCCCACCGTCTCGGACAAGCTCTGCGCCGCCGGCATGCTCGGGCAGAAGACCGGTGCCGGCTACTACCGCTACGAACCCGGCAACCGCACCCCGCAGGAGAATCCCGACCTCGCGCCCATGCTGGAAGCCGCGTCGCGGGAAAAGGGCATCGAGCGGCAGGCGCTGGACGAGCAGTACATCGTCGAGCGCTGCATCTTCGCGCTGGTCAACGAGGGCGCGAAGATTCTCGAGGAAGGCATTGCCCAGCGCTCCAGCGACATCGACGTCATCTACCTCAACGGCTACGGCTTCCCGGCCTTCCGCGGCGGGCCGATGTACTACGCCGACAGCGTCGGCCTGGACAAGGTGCTGGCGCGAGTAAAAGAACTGCACGCGCGTTGCGGCGACTGGTGGAAGCCGGCGCCGCTGCTGGAAAAACTGGCCGCCGAAGGCCGCACCTTCACCGAATGGCAGGCCGGGCAGTGAGCCCCGCCGACCTGCATTCCGAACGCACCATGAGGACCTTCCCATGAACGTCAACTACACGGCCGAAGAGCTCGCCTTCCGCGACGAAGTACGCGCCTTTCTGAAAAGCGAGCTGCCGGCGGACATCGCCGCCAAGGTCAAGCTCGGCAAGCACATGTCCAAGGAAGATCACCAGCGCTGGCAGCAGATCCTGGTCAAGCGCGGCTGGTATGCGCCGGGCTGGCCGGTGGAGCTGGGCGGCACCACCTGGGGCCCGGTGGAAAAGCACATCTTCGACGAGGAGTGCTCCGCCTTCGGCGCACCGCGTACCGTGCCCTTCGGCGTCAACATGGTCGCTCCGGTGATCATCAAGTTCGGCACCCAGCAGCAGATCGACCATTACCTGCCGCGCATCCTCTCCGGTGAGGACTGGTGGTGCCAGGGCTATTCCGAGCCCGGTGCCGGTTCCGACCTGGCCAGCCTCAAGACCCGCGCCGTGCGTGACGGCGACCACTACGTGGTCAACGGCCAGAAGACCTGGACCACCCTTGGTCAGCACGCGAACATGATCTTCTGTCTGGTGCGCACCGACCCCGAGGCCCAGCAGCAGCGCGGCATCAGCTTCCTGCTTATCGACATGAAGAGCCCGGGCATCAGTGTGCGGCCGATCATCACCCTGGACGGCGACCACGAGGTCAACGAGGTCTTCTTCGACAATGTCCGCGTGCCGGTGGAAAACCTTGTCGGTGAGGAAAACCAGGGTTGGACCTGCGCCAAGTACCTGCTGACCCACGAACGCACGGGCCTGGCCGGCATTGGCTCGTCCAAGGCGGTGCTGGCGCACCTCAAGCGCATCGCCATGAAGGAGGTCTGCGACGGCAAGCCGATGCTCGAAGACCCGCTGTTCCGCGCTCAGGTCGCCGAGGTCGAGATGCAGCTGATGGCCGTCGAGATGAGCACCCTGCGCATCCTCGCGGCGGCGAAGGAGGGCGGCGTACCCGGCGCCGAGTCCTCGATCCTCAAGATCAAGGGCACCGAGATTCGCCAGGCGATCACTCACCTCTTGCGCAAGGTCATCGGCCCCTACGCGCTGCCGTTCCTCGAAGAGGAGCTGCAGCTGGACTACGAAGGCGAGCTCTTGCATGCCGACTACAGCGCGTCGCTGGCCGGCGATTACTTCAACATGCGCAAGCTGTCGATCTTCGGCGGCTCCAACGAAATCCAGAAGAACATCGTCTCGAAGATGATTCTCGAGCTGTAAGGGGACAACGCCATGGACTTCAAACTGACCGAAGAGCAGCAGATGCTGCAAGACACCGCGGCGCGCCTGGTGCGCGACGCCTATCCGTTCGAACAGCGCGAGAAGTTCAGCGAGTCCGAGCTGGGCTTTTCCGCCGAATTCTGGTCGCAGCTGGGCGAACTGGGCCTGACCGCGGTGCCGTTCTCCGAGGAGATCGGCGGCTTTGGTGGTAGCGGCGTGGAAACCATGCTGGTCATGACCGAGCTGGGCCGCGGCCTGACGCTGGAGCCGTATCTGCAATCGGTGATCCTCGCGGGTGGCCTGATCAACCAGCTCGGTTCCGACGCGCAGAAGCAGGACCTGCTGCCGCAGATCGCCGCCGGTTCGCTGCAACTGGCGGTCGCGTTCGACGAACCGCAGAGCCACTACAACCTCCACGACGTACAGACCCGCGCCGAAGCGGTCGACGGCGGCTATCGGCTCTCCGGACGCAAGGCCGTGGTCATCGGCGGGCACAGTGCCGGGCAGATCATCGTTTCCGCGCGCACGTCCGGCGACAGCCGCGACGAGGCCGGCATCAGCCTTTTCCTCATCGACCCGAACGCCCAGGGCGTCAGCCGTCGCGTCTACCCGACCATCGACGGGCGCAAGGGCTGCGACTTGTTCCTCGACAACGTGCAGGTGGGTGCCGAGGCGCTGCTTGGCAAGCTGGGCAATGCCTTGCCCGCGATGCGCTACCAGCAGGGCCGCGCGATCGCCGCGCAGTGCGCCGATGCCCTCGGCAGCATGGATGAAGCCTGCAAGCTGACCCTCGACTACCTGAAGACACGCAAGCAGTTCGGCGTGCCGATCGGCAAGTTCCAGGTCCTGCAGCACCGCATGGTGGACATGCAGACCGAGCTGGAGCAGGCGACCAGCATGGCGATCCTCGCCGCGACCTTTGCCGATGGCGAAGACAACGACGAGCGCAGCCGTATCATCGCCGCCGCCAAATACATCTGCGCCCGGGCCGCGCGCAAGGTGGCCGAGGAAGCCATCCAGCTGCACGGCGGCATCGGCATGACCTGGGAATACAACCTTGCCCATCACGCCAAGCGGCTGGTGATGATCGCCCACCAATTCGGTGACGACGACCACCACCTGAAGGCCTATGCGAAGCTGATGCAGGTGGCCTGATCGCCCCGCCTGCAGCATGAAAAAACCCGCTCTCAGGAGCGGGTTTTTTATGGCCCGATGGTTGTGTGTGGTTCGAGAGTGCAGAGGGTGGAGCGTGGGCGGGGTCGGGTCGGTGTCCCTGGGTGGATCGATAAGGCGTAATCCACTCCAGGGGCATGTCGGATCAGACCGGTTTGGGCTGCGCGTCGCTCCCCGCTGCGCTCTGCGGCTTCCATTCCTGCAAGCGATCCAGGCTGCCACGGTAGTGCTTGAGCCCCATGCCGAGCAGGATCATCGCGCCGACAAGGGCGATGCCGGTGACGATCAGCAGCGAATAGCGCAGGGCGTTGTCGTCGCCGAAGACGAAATCGGTGCCCAGCGCCACCGCGGTCGGACCGATGCCCAGGCCGACCATGGTGATGACGAACAGGTATACCGCCGACGCCTGGCCGCGCATGGAGTTGGGCATGATCTCCTGGATCGCCGCCGGGCCCACGCCGAAGGGCATGGCGATGGTGAAGACATGCAGGGCGATCAGCGCCAGCGCCAGTTCGCCGGTGCCGGCCAGGTAGGCGAGATTGAGCGGCAGAGTCAGGGCGGCGGAGATGATGCCCACGCGCAGTGGCGCGTCGCGATAACCGCGCCGGTGCAGCAGGTCCGACACTCGCCCGCCGGCGATGATGCCGATCGAGCCGGCCACCGCGACGACCGAGCCGTAGAGCACGCCGACGTCGCTGGCCGACCAGCCGTAGGTGCGGATAAAGAAGGTCGGAATCCATGCCGAGCTGCCATAGGCGGCGAATGCCAGGCAGGCGAAGCCGAAGTTGTGGCAGAGCACGGTACGGCGGTTCTGGCGGATGTAGCCGGCCACTTCGCTCAACGGCACCTCGACGCCGGCGCCGACGCCCTTGCGCGATGGCTCGCGAATCAGCAGCAGGACGGCGGCGAAGAGCACACCGGCCGCGCCGAGCACGAGAAAGATCAGCTGCCACGGGCGCACCATGCCGAGCACCGGCAGTTCGACGTCGCCCTGTGCCGAGGCGAACTTGACCACCAGCCCGCCGAGCAGGAACGCCAGACCCGAGCCGATGTAGATGCCCATGGAGTAAACGCTCATCGCGGTACCGCGCAGCTTCGGCGGGAAGCTGTCGGCGATCAGCGAGTAGGCCGAGGGCGAGAGCGCCGCCTCGCCGACCCCGACGCCGATGCGGAACACGAGAAAGTGCCAGAAGGTCTTGGCCGTGCCGCACAGCGCGGTCATCAGACTCCAGACCAGCACGCCGATGGCGATGATGCCGCGGCGGCTCTTGCGGTCGGCCAGGCGCCCGATGGGCACGCCGCAGATGGTGTAGAACACTGCGAAGGAAAAGCCCATGAGCAGGCTCATGTGAGTGTCGGTGATATCCAGATCGCGGCGGATCGGCTCCACCAGCAGGTTGAGAATCTGCCGGTCGACGAAGGACAGCACGTAGGCGAGCATCAGGATCGCGACCGTCATCCAGGCGCGGGTGCTCGAGGGATAGCCGTTATTGTTGTTGTGCATGGCAAGCTCCGATTAGCGAGGGGGCTGCAGCCCATCCTCACTTTTGTCGGAGATCGCCGATCCGGCAAGCGGAATAACTCTCACATATGTTTCGAAATATGCTTGATATGTTCCGCTCTGCGAAACTGCATCTGTGCCTATTACGCAACAGCGCCCTGCTTGTCTGCCACCAGTTCCGGTAGAAGATGCCGCGTCCAGAGGCTGTCGGCGAATTGCCGGCGGAAGAAGCCGAAGTGGCCTATGCGTGTGGCGCCGATTTCTGCCGGGGCGATGCGCTGCATGGTCTTTGGCGCCGAGCTGTAGAACCCGTGGAGGGATTCGGTGTTTCGTGCCGACATCATCTCGTCGTCGCTGAAGGACAGTGAGGTCAGCGGAGTCCGCACTGCGGCGAAGGCCTGACGCACGGGCTCGCCCTCGACACCGACCAGGTATTGCGGGTGCAGGCACCAGCGCCGCCACTGGCGAATCACCCCGGCGGGCAGGTCGCCGACGGCGCCGATGCGACCGCCTGGGAAGTAACCTGCCACCGCGGTCAGCACGGGCGCCAGGCCATGCCAGAGCAGCCAGGCCTTGTTGCGGATCTGCGGGCTGTTCTCGCGCCAGTAGCCGCTGCCGGCCGCGATGGTGACGATGCGGGTCAGGCGTTCGTGGCCGTCGACCAGTGGCAGGATCTGCGCACCGACGCTGTGTCCGATCCAGTACAGAGGCAACCCGCCGGCGACCTCGGCCGCCGCGGCGAGCACGGCGCTGCAGTCGTGACGGCCCCAGTCGAGGATGTCCACGTTCAGCTGCCGCAGCGGCATCCGACGCGAGCGCCCCATGCCCAGGTAATCGAAGGTCACCGCCAGGTAGCCCCGGTCGGCCAGCCAGTTGGCGAAATCGGTATAGAAGCGCTGCGGTACGCCCATTGCCGGGGCGATCAGCACGACGCCGGCTGGCTCCTGGCCGGGCTGGTACCAGCAGCTGGACAGGACATGGCCGTTGCCGTTGTCGATGAAGCGTTCTTCAACCTGTATCGTCGCCATCTTGTTGTTCTCCGCGCTGTTGCGATTGCCACGTCGGTGCAGTATACGAGCGGTAGAAGATAATTCTAGAAAAATATTCTAGTCAGACGGGAGGCCGGATGGCCCGCAGTAGCCGCAAGCAGGAAATCCTTCAGGCCGCGCTCGCTTGTTTCACCGAATTCGGGGTCGAGGCGACGACCATCGAGATGATTCGTGATCGCTCCGGCGCCAGCATCGGCAGCCTCTATCACCACTTCGGCAATCGCGAGCGGATCATCGCCGCGCTGTATCTGGAGGGCATTGGCGAGTACGCCGCGCTGCTCGAAGCCGGGCTGATCGAGACGCTGGATGCCGAGGCCTGCGTCCGGCTGTTCGTCACCAGCTATATCGACTGGGTGGTGGCGAATCCGGACTGGGCGCGTTTCGTCCTGCACAACCGCGGGCGGGTCGAGGCGGGGGAAATGGGCGAGCAGCTACGCGAGGTCAACCGCGTGCATGGCGAACGGGTCGGAGCGATCCTGCGTCGGCATCGCGAAAGCGGGGCATTCAGACGCATGCCGGGCGACTGCTTTCTGGCAGTGGTGATCGGCCCCTGCCACGACATGGCGCGCAACTGGCTGGCCGGACGTTCGCGCACCTCACTGGCCGACTGCCGCGAGCTGCTGGCGGATATCGCCTGGGTCAGCGTCAGGGCCTAATCAGACGGGCAGGCTAGACGCCCAGGCTCTCGATATCGCGGGCCAGCATCTCCAGCTGATGCGCCAGCGAGCCCTTGAGAGTCTCCTCGCTGAGCTGGAACGACGGGGCACCGCAGGTCAGCGCCATGATGCTGCCATCGGCCAGGTGCAGCGGCACGCCGGCGGCCATCACGTTGCGGTCCCAGTCACCCAGTGACAGGCAGAAGCCGTGCCGGGCGAACTCCTCGAACGAGGCCTGCAGGGAGTCGCGGATCGCCACCCAGCCCTCTCCATATTTGGCCGCCAGCGCCGCCATCAGGTGCTCACGCTCCTTTTCCGGGGTGGCGGCGAGAAAGGCGCGGCCGGCTGCGGTGGTGGCCAGCGGCAGACGCACGCCGGCGTCCATGCGCAGGGTGGTGACCTCGGCCGGGCGGCAGTTCTCCACATAGATCATCGACAGCCGGTCGCGGCAGGTCAGACCCACCGTGGTGTTGGTACGGCGGGCGAAGTCGTCCATGTAGGGCTTGGCCAGCTGGCGCACCCGCAGATTGGACACATAGGCATAACCCAGCGCCAGCACGCCGGAGTCGAGCTGGTATTTCTCCAGCTGCTGGGAGTAGCTGAGGTAGCCGAGCTTGGTCAGGGTATAGGTCATGCGCGACACCGTGGGCTTGGGCAGCCCGGTGATGCGTGCGATGTCCTGGTTGCCCATCACCACCGAGCCGTGGGTGAAGGCGCGTAGCACGTCCAGCCCGCGGGCCAGGGCCTCGACGAACTTGCGATCCTTGGGAGTGCCGGTGTCTTCGATGTCGTCGCTCATGGTTTCGGTCTTTCTGGCTAGTGGGCAGCGGTGGCGAACGATAGCAGATCGCCCGACCGCGAGCAGTGCGGCCAATGGCGATCATTGCGAGGAGAAAATCGATCGTCTAGTATCGAATTCGACATCCAGTTTCGCACAGTAAAACAATAATTCATTTTGGAGAATGTCGATGTCCGCTCCCGTGCAAGGCTACGTGGCCGCCGAACTGGCCCGTGGCGGCTATCAGAACGTCCATGACCTCTTGACCCTGGCCTGCGCCAAGCACCCGCACCGCACGGCATTCTCCTGTGGCGATGACCGCCTCAGCTACGCCGACCTGGCCCGGCAGGCCGACGCCTTCGCCCGGTACCTGCGCCATCATGCGGGGCTGCAACCCGGTGATCGCCTGGCGCTGCAGCTGCCCAACTCGTTGCAGTACCCCATCGCCACCTTCGGCGCGCTCAAGGCGGGGCTGGTGATCGTCAACACCAATCCGCAATACACCGCCGCCGAAGCGCGCCACCAGTTCCGCGACTCCGGTGCCAGGGCGATTCTCGTGCTCGACCGGCTGTTGCCGCTGGTGCGGGCGGTGCAGGCCGACACCGCACTGGAACGGATCATCCTCACCAGCGTCGAGGATCTGCAGGCGCCGGTCTATGACAGCCTGGAGCCGGCAACAGAGCGCTTCATGCAGGCGCTGCGGCTGGGTGAACAGAGCCCGGCGCTGGACTGCGTGGTCGGGCTCGAGCGGCTGGCGCTGCTGCAATACACCGGCGGCACCACCGGTGTGTCCAAGGGCGCGATGCTCAGTCACCGCAACCTGCTGGCCAACGTGCTGCAGACCATCGAGCTGTTCGACAAGCCGGGCCTGCTGGAGCCGGAGAAGGATGTGCGCATCGCGCCGTTGCCGCTGTATCACATCATGGCTTTCGCCACGAACTGCCTGAGCTCGGTGGGCATGGGGCTGCACACCGTGTTCATTCGCGACGGGCGCAATCTGGACGAAACCATCGGCGCCATGCAGCGTCACCCATTCAGCCTGCTCAGCGGCATCAACACGCTGTTCGTCGGTCTGATGAACCACCCGCAATTTCGCAGCATCGATTTCTCGCACCTCAAATGGACGACCTCCGGCGGTGCGCCGCTCAACAGTGAGGTCGGGCGTCGCTGGCAGGTGTTGACCGGCGCGCCGATCCGCGAGGGCTTCGGTCTCACCGAGGCGTCACCGGTGGTAGCCACCGGGACCGCGCTGAGCCCCTACCGCGAGGGTTACATCGGCCAGGCACTGATCGACACCGAGCTGCGCACCGTGGACGACGACGGCAATGACGTGCCGGCAGAAAGCCCGGGCGAGCTCTGGTTACGCGGCCCGCAGGTGATGCAGGGCTATTGGCAGCGGCCGGAGGAGACGGCCAAGGTGATCACCGCGGACGGCTGGCTCAAGACCGGTGACATCGCGCTGCTGGATGCCGAGGGTTTCGTGAAGATCGTCGATCGCAAGAAGGACATGATCCTGGTGTCTGGCTTCAACGTGTTCCCTAACGAGATCGAGGATGTGCTGATGCAGCACCCGTCGGTACGCGAATGCGTGGCGGTGGGGATCCCTGATGCGCGCAAGGGCGAGGCGGTGAAGGTCTTTGTCAGCCTGCGGGAGGCAGCCGATGATCAGGCTCTGCTCGAGCATTGCCGCCAGTTCCTGACCGGCTACAAGCTGCCGAGCGCCATCGAGATCCGCGACGAGCTGCCGAAGACGGCGGTGGGCAAGCTGCTGCGCCGTCAGCTGCGTGACGAGGCGCGGGCAACGGGCTGATCGCTGTCTATATATATGTTGCGAGGCGACGAGCGGGGCTGTTGCAGCGGGCGCCCCGGCGGGGCTCGGCGAGCCCAGCGCAGCCGGGCGGAAAAATCAATCCGCGCTTGTTGCTCCGGGGCCTTTCTGATATAAAGCAGCGCTCTTTTCTAGGGGCCCGGTATCTTCGCTCGCAGCGTGACCGGTAAGACCCCCATGAATCGTGGCGCTGAGCGCCGAACTGACAAGTGAATTCAAGCGGCCAACCCATGCCGGGTTGGGCATGTGGTTTTAGAGGGCTGAGGCATGTCGAGAGTCTGTCAAGTTACCGGTAAGGGTCCGGTAACCGGGAACAACATTTCCCACGCGAACAACAAAACCCGTCGTCGTTTCCTGCCGAACCTGCAGCATCATCGCTTCTGGGTCGAGTCCGAGAAGCGCTTCGTGCGTCTGCGCGTCTCCGCCAAGGGCATGCGCGTTATCGATAAGCGTGGCATCGACGTCGTTCTGGCCGAGCTGCGCGCCCGTGGCGAAAAGGTTTAAGGAGAGCAATCATGCGTGACCTGATCCGTTTGGTGTCCAGCGCCGGTACCGGCCACTTCTACACCACCGACAAGAACAAGCGCACCACCCCCGACAAGATCGAAATCAAGAAATTCGATCCGGTCGTTCGCAAGCACGTGATCTACAAGGAAGCCAAGATCAAGTAATTGATCGGCCCTTGAAGGAAGAACCCGCCTCACGGCGGGTTTTTTCGTTTATGGGCCGGCACCTGGCGCCCCGTTCGTCAGCGCTCCGGGTAATTTGACAAGAGTCATATGCTCCCCACGGAAATTCGCTATCGTACGAGCTTCCCTTTCTCCCACTTTTCGGCACGAGGATGCGCAGCGCATGGCGAAGACGGACGGGCCCATCGCGGCAGACAGCAAGAGCACTTCCAGCATCGCCCTGCAGGCGGCTTCCGAGGACATCTGGTCGCAGAAATACCGCCTGAGCAGCAAGGACGGCACGCCCATCGACCAGACCGTCGATGACACCTGGCAGCGAGTCGCCCGTGCCCTGGCCGACGTCGAACCGGCCAAGCAGCGCGAGCACTGGTACGAGCGCTTCCTCTGGGCGCTGCGCAATGGCGCGATCCCGGCCGGGCGGATCATTTCCAACGCCGGCGCGCAGGACTACAAGCCGGCCACCTCGACCATCAACTGCACCGTCTCCGGCTCGATCACCGACTCGATGGACGACATTCTCGGCAAGGTCCACGAGGCCGGGCTGACGCTCAAGGCCGGCTGCGGCATCGGCTACGAGTTCAGCACCTTGCGTCCGCGCGGCTCATTCGTTTCCGGCGCCGGCGCGCACACCAGCGGCCCGCTGTCGTTCATGGATATCTTCGACAAGATGTGCTTCACCGTGAGTTCGGCCGGCGGCCGCCGCGGCGCGCAGATGGGTACCTTCGACGTCGGCCATCCGGACGTGCGCGAGTTCATCCGCGCCAAGCGCGAGGACGGCCGCCTGCGTCAGTTCAACCTGAGCCTGCTGATCACCGACGAGTTCATGCAGACCGTCGAGGCCGACGGCGAGTGGCCGCTGATCTTCCCGGTGCATGCCAAGGAAGCCGCCGAGCTGGATCTGGCCGACGATGCCCAGGTGATCTGGCGCGAATGGCCGGTGCACGACGGCTACATCGTGCGCGACGATGGCCTGGTGGCCTGCAAGATCTACGGGCGGGTCAAGGCTCGGCATCTGTGGGACATGATCATGGTCTCCACCTACGACTACGCCGAGCCAGGCTTCATCCTCATCGACCGGGTCAACCAGCTGAACAACAACTGGTGGTGCGAGGCGATCCGCGCGACCAACCCCTGCGGTGAGCAGCCGCTGCCGCCATACGGCTCCTGCCTGCTGGGCTCGATCAACCTGACCCACTTCGTCATCGACCCGTTCGGCGTCGAAGCGCGCTTCGACTGGGACAAGTACCGCGAAGTGGTGCGCGTCTTCACCCGCATGCTGGACAACGTCGTCGAGATCAACGGCCTGCCGCTGGAGCAGCAGCGCCACGAGATCGAGAGCAAGCGCCGCCATGGCATGGGCTTCCTCGGTCTCGGCTCGACCCTGACCCTGCTCAAGCTGCGCTATGGCAGCCCGGAAGCCTGCGTGTTCACCGAGGAAGTTTCCCGCGAGATGGCGCTGGTCGGCTGGGAGCAGGCGCTGGAGCTGTCGAAGGAGAAGGGCCCGGCGCCGCTGTTGAGCCAGACCTTCGAGGTTACCGCAGAGATGCTGCGCAAGCGTCCGGAGATGGCCAAGGACGGCTACAAGGTTGGCGACCAGATTGCCGGTCGTGTGCTGCACGCCAAATACTCGCGGTATATGCAGAAGATCGCCGAATACGCGCCCGATCTGATCGAGGCACTGGCCGAGCAGGGCGCGCGCTTCACCCACCACAGCTCCATCGCGCCCACCGGCACCATCAGCCTCAGCCTGGCCAACAACGCCTCCAACGGCATCGAGCCGAGCTTCGCCCATCACTACTCGCGCAACCTGATCCGTCCGGGCCGCAAGGCCAAGGAGAAGATCGAGGTGTTCAGCTACGAGCTGCTGGCCTATCGCACGCTGATCAACGCGCGCGCCAAGCCCGGCTCCGACGAGCCGGGCGAGAAGCTGCCGGACTACTTCATCACCGCCGATGACGTCAGCCCGACCCAGCATGTGGACATCCAGGCCGCGGCGCAGAAGTGGGTCGACTCATCGATCTCCAAGACTGCCAACGTGCCGACCGACTACCCGTTCGAAGCGTTCAAGGACATCTATCGCTACGCCTGGCGCCAGGGCCTCAAGGGCTGCACCACCTTCCGCTTCAACCCGGCGGCATTCCAGGGCGTGCTGGTCAAGGAGGCCGACCTGGAGAAGACCCTGTACCGCTTCACCCTCGAAGACGGCAGCGTGGTCGAGCTCAAGGGCAACCAGGAAGTCGAGTACGACGGCGAGGTGAACACCGCCGCCAACCTCTTCGACGCCCTCAAAGAAGGCTACTACGGCAAGTACTGATTCCGCCTGAACCGCTTGTACGCCGGGCCGTTCATGGCCCGGCAGGAGAGATTGCACAATGACCGTAAAGATCACCCAGCGCATCAAGGGCTTCAAGGTCGTCGACGAGACCCTCGAGCGTCCCGCGACCGCCACCAGCGGCAGCGATGGCACGGCGAGCAAGGCCGTCAACGTGGTGGAGATGGACGAGAGCCTGCAGCGCCCGGAAACCCTGATCGGCATGACCTACAAGATCAAGTCGCCGCTGTTCGAACATGCGCTGTACGTCACCGTGAACGACATCGTGCTCAACGCCGGCACGCCGCACGAGCAGCGCCGGCCGTTCGAGATCTTCATCAACTCGAAGAACATGGACCACTTCCAGTGGATCGTCGCGCTCACCCGGATCATGTCCGCAGTGTTCCGCAAGGGCGGTGACTGCACCTTCCTCGTCGAGGAGCTCAAGGCGGTGTTCGATCCGCGTGGCGGCTACCTGAAGAAAGGTGGCGTCTACATGCCCTCGATCGTTGCCGAAATCGGCGCGGTGCTGGAGCGCCATCTGATTGCCATCGGCATGCTCGAAGGCCATGCCCTGGACGAAACCCAGCTCAAATACCTGGCCGAGAAGCGCGCCGCCTACGAGGCCAGCCAGGGTGCGGTGGCGGTGGAGCCGGGTGAAGGCTTCCCGGCCGGCGCGCAGCTGTGCAACAAGTGCAACGCCCAGGCCGTGGTGCAGATGGATGGCTGCGCCACCTGCCTGAACTGCGGCAACTCCAAATGTGGCTGACCGCTCACGCGGTAGGATGAAAAAAAAGGCCCGGGCTGATGCCTCGGGCCTTTTTCGTTGGCGCGAGGCGAGGCGCGCTCAGGTCACCACGCGATAGCAGGGCGTGTACGGCACGCCTCCCGGCAGTTTCATGCGGTGCTGCTCGACGAAGGCCTGCAAAAGCTTGTCCAGCGGCTGCATGATCGCCGCGTCGCCATGGATCTCGTAACGGCCGTACTGCTCGATGCGGCGAATGCCCTTGTCCTTGACGTTGCCGGCGACGATGCCGGAGAACGCCCGGCGCAGATTGGCGGCCAGCTCGTGGGCCGGCAGGTCGCGACGCAGCTGCAGGTTGGCCATCGCCTCGTGGGTGGGATCGAAGGGCCGCTGGAAGCCTTCCTCGATCTTCAACAACCAGTTGAAATGGAACGCGTCGTTGCGTTCGCGGCGGAAGCGGCGCACCTCGCGCAGGCCCTCGGTCATCTGCCGCGCCACCTCGGTGGGGTCGTTGAAGATGATCTGATAGCGCTGCTGCGCTTCTTCGCCGAGGGTGGCGCCGACGAAATCGTGCAGCTGCTGCAGATAGTCCGCTGCGTCGCTCGGGCCGGTGAGGATGACCGGGAAAGGCACGTCGCGATTGGCCGGGTGCAGCAGGATGCCGAGCAGGTAGAGGAACTCTTCGGCGGTGCCGACCCCGCCGGGAAAGATGATGATGCCATGGCCGACCCGGACGAAGGCTTCCAGGCGCTTCTCGATGTCCGGCAGGATCACCAGCTCGTTGACGATCGGGTTTGGCGCCTCGGCGGCGATGATGCCCGGCTCGGTCAGCCCCAGGTAGCGGCTGCCGACGCGGCGCTGCTTGGCATGGCCGATGGTGGCGCCCTTCATCGGACCCTTCATCACGCCGGGGCCGCAGCCGGTGCAGACATCCAGGCTGCGCAGCCCCAGTTCATGGCCGACGCGCTTGCTGTACTTGTATTCCTCGGTGCTGATCGAGTGGCCGCCCCAGCACACCACCATGTTTGGCTCGACACCCGGGCGCAGCGTGCGGGCATTGCGCAGCAGGTGGAAGACGTAGTCGGTGATGCCCTGCGAGCTGTCCAGGTCGATGCGTGCACTGCTCAGCTCGCTCTCGGTGTAGACGATGTCGCGCAGGGCACTGAACAGCATCTCGCGGGTGCTGGCAATCATCTCGCCGTCGACGAAGGCGTCGGCCGGTGCGTTGAACAGCTCCAGACGTACGCCACGGTCCTGCTGCAGGATGCGCACCTCGAAGTCCTCATAGGCTTCGAGAATGGTCTTGGCGTTATCGATGCGGGTGCCGGTGTTGAGGATGGCCAGCGCACACTGGCGGAAGAGTTTGTGCGTGCGTCCCGAGCCGACTTCACTCAGCTGTTGCACTTCGCGCTGGGACAGGGTTTCCAGGCTGCCCTTGGGGCTAACCGAGGCGTTGATTACATAGCGTTGGGTCATTCGTCGTTCCCTGAAATGCCACCGGATCGGCTGCATTGCGATGGTGAGCCCGGGGGCTGCAAGACTACGGGGTCGCCGGTTCATGGCGTGTCGAGGCACTCGCATGGCGAGCGGCCGTGAACACGGCAGGAAAAAGGTGCGCCATCTTACCTGTGATGCGCGGCATTGCGGGTTGGCGCTTGGTCGAGCCATCGACCAGGCACTGCCTGGTCAGGTGGCTTCGCCCCTTCAGGCCGCGGCGTCAGAACGCAAAAGGTAAGACACTCTGAGGGCGCTGGCGTGCGGCGAGCAGGCGATGAAATTCGCCGGGGTCTTTCACCTGCACGTCCGCCTTGCCTTCGTGACGCTGCGCCGCGATCAGCCGCGACAACCAGAAGCGCACGCAGGCGACCCGCAGCATCGGCTGCCAGAGTTCGGCTTCGGCCGGGGTGAAGCGGCGCAGGGCCGAATAGGCCGCCAGCAGCGGCTCGCTGCGTTCACCGTCGATCTCGCCGTTGGGGTGCGAGCACCAGTCGTTCACAGCAATCGCCAGGTCGTAGAGCATCGGCCCGGAGCAGGCGTTGTAGAAGTCGATCACCCCGGTCAGGTGGCTGCCTTCGAACAGCACATTGTCGCGGAACAGGTCGGCGTGCAGGTTGGCGCGGGGCAGGGCGAGGAGTTTCGGTCGCAGCTCGGCGATTTCCGCCAGGCCGTCGCGCAGCAGCGGCAGCTGATCCTCGGGCAGGCTCAGCGCCAGGCTCGGCCCCTGCTCCTGCATCCAATCCAGGCCGCGGTCGCTGGCGCGTTCGAGGATGTGGTCGCGGGTGGCCAGATGCAGACGCGCCAGCAGCCGACCGACTTCGGCGCAATGGTGCGGGTTGGGCTCGACCACGTGCTTGCCGGGCAGTCGCGGCTGCAGCAGCGCGGGCTTCTCCGCCAGCTCGCGCAGGGCCTCGCCCTGTTCGGTGCGCAGCGCATAGGGCACCGGCAGGCCGGCGCGGTGCAGCACGTCGAGCAGTTCGATGAAGAACGGCAGGTCCTGGCGCGGGCCGCGCTCGATCAGGGTCAGCACGTATTCGCCCTGCTCCAGGCTGATGAAGAAGTTGCTGTTCTCGCTGCCTGCGGCGATGCCCTGGAAGTCGCGCAGCCGGCCGAGCCGGTAGGGCGCCAGAAAGGCCTCCAGTTCATCGCGTTGCAGGGGCGTGAATACCGACATGTTGTCCTCCGGCGGATATCTGGATTACCAGCTGAAGATCTTCCACGCGGGGATCAGCATGTCCGGCTGGTCGGAGCGCACGAAGTTGCCGTCATTTCCATCCGCCCGCACCAGGAAGTAGGGCTTGCCGTGCTTGGGCGTGACTTTCACGGCGTAGAGGAAGCCGTTGACGCGATATTCCTCGACGGTGCGATCGCCTTCCTGACGGATGGTTACGTCCGGCTCACCTTCGACCGACTCCTGGGCGAAGCCGGCCAGAGGGGTGCATGCCAGCAGGCTGGCCAGCATCAGGTGTTTGAGAGCGCGCATGGTAACCTTGTCCCTTTGTCGATAAGTGGTCCTTCGCATTCTAGCTCCGGGCCCGCCGAAAAGGTTGATTCCGCTCATGAGCCAAGCCCCCCTCGTCCTGGTGGACGGTTCGTCCTACCTGTACCGCGCCTTCCACGCGCTGCCTCCGCTGACCACCTCTACCGGCAAGCCGACCGGTGCGGTCAAGGGTGTGCTGAATATGTTACTGAGCCTGCGCAAACAGTATCCGGACAGCCCGTTCGCCGTGGTTTTCGACGCCAAGGGTCCGACCTTTCGCGACGCGCTGTTCGAGAACTACAAGTCGCACCGCCCGCCGATGCCCGATGACCTGCGCGTGCAGGTCGAGCCGCTGCATGCCAGCGTCCGTGCACTGGGGCTGCCGCTGTTGTGTGTGGAAGGGGTCGAGGCCGACGACGTTATCGGCACCCTGGCGCGGCAATGCGCGGCGCTGGGCCGTGATGTGGTGATCTCCACCGGCGACAAGGACATGGCCCAGCTGGTCTGCCCGCACGTCACCCTGGTCAACACCATGACCGGCAGCGTCTATGACATCGAGGGCGTGAAGGCCAAGTTCGGCGTCGGCCCGGAACTGATCATCGACTTCCTCGCGCTGATGGGCGACAAGGTCGACAACATTCCTGGCGTGCCAGGCGTGGGCGAGAAGACGGCATGTGGCCTGCTCAACGGCATCCCAGGCGGGCTCAAGGGGCTCTACGAGCACCTCGACCAGGTCGCCGGGCTGCCTATTCGCGGTGCCAAGTCGTTGGGCGCCAAGCTGGAGGAGCATCGCGATGCCGCCTTCATGTCCTACGAGCTGGCGACGATCAAGATCGACGTGGCGCTGGACGTCGAGGTCGGTGACCTGATGCCCGGGGAGCCGCACCGCGAGGCGCTGATTGCCCTTTATCGCGAACTGGAATTCAAGCAGTGGCTAGACGAGCTGCTGCGCGAGGCCAAGGCGGCGGGGGAGAACTGCGAGGTGCAGCCAGAAGGCTGTTCGATCCAGGCCGAGGCCCAGTACGAGACCCTACTGGAGCAGGCCGATTTCGAGCGCTGGCTGGCGCGTCTGAAGGTGGCCGAATGTTTTGCCTTCGATACCGAAACCACCAGCCTTGATGCGCAGCGCGCCGAGCTGGTCGGCGTGTCTTTCGCCGTGGAGCCGGGCCAGGCGGCTTACGTGCCGCTGCGCCATTCCTACATGGGCGTTCCGCAGCAGCTCGAGCTGGATGCCGTGCTCGGCGCGCTCAAGCCGCTGCTGGAAGATCCGGCCAAGACCAAGATCTGCCAGCACGGCAAATACGACATGAACGTGCTGATGCACTACGGCATCGAGATGCGCGGCATGGCTTTCGACACCATGCTCGAATCCTACGTGCTGGACGCCACCGCCACTCGCCACGACATGGACAGTCTGGCGCTCAAGTACCTCGGCCGCGGCACCATCCGTTTCGAAGACATTGCCGGCAAGGGCGCCAAGCAGCTGACCTTCGACCAGATCGCCATCGAGCAGGCCGGCCCGTACGCCGCCGAGGACGCCGACGTCACCCTGCGCCTGCACCAGACCCTGCTCGGCAAGCTGGAGCAGACGCCATCGCTGCTCAGGGTGCTGACCGAGATCGAGATGCCGCTGGTGCCGGTGCTGGCGCGCATCGAGCGCAACGGCGCGCTGGTCGATGCACAGTTGCTTGGCCAGCAGAGCGTCGAGCTGGGCGACAAGCTGGTGCAGCTGGAACGCGAGGCCTTCGACATCGCTGGCGAGGAGTTCAACCTCGGCTCGCCCAAGCAGCTCTGCGCGATTCTCTACGACAAGCTCGGCTGCCCGGTGATCTCCAAGACCGCCGGCGGCCAGCCGTCCACGGCCGAGAGCGTGCTGGCCGAACTGGCCGAGCAGGATTACCCGCTGCCAAAGGTCATCATGCAGCACCGCAGCCTGAGCAAGCTCAAGGGCACCTACACCGACAAGCTGCCGCAGCAGATCAACCCGCGCACCGGGCGCATCCACACCAGCTACCACCAGGCGGTGACCGCCACCGGCCGGCTGTCCTCCAGCGACCCGAACCTGCAGAACATCCCGATCCGCACCGCCGAGGGGCGGCGCATTCGCCAGGCCTTCGTCGCGGCGCCGGGCTACAAGCTGCTGGCGGCGGACTACTCGCAGATCGAGCTGCGCATCATGGCCCACCTGGCGCAGGATGCCGGCCTCTTGCACGCGTTCCAGAACGACCTGGATGTGCACCGCGCCACGGCCGCCGAGGTGTTCGGCGTACCGCTGGAGCAGGTCAGCAACGACCAGCGCCGCAGCGCCAAGGCCATCAACTTCGGCCTGATCTACGGCATGAGCGCCTTCGGCCTGGCCAAGCAGATCGACGTCGGCCGCAAGGAAGCGCAGGAGTACATCGACCGCTATTTCGCCCGCTACCCCGGCGTGCTCGCCTACATGGAGCGCACCCGCACCCAGGCCGCCGAGCAGGGCTATGTCGAGACACTGTTCGGTCGCCGGCTGTACCTGCCGGAGATCAATTCGAAGAACGGCGCCATGCGCAAGGGCGCCGAGCGCACCGCGATCAACGCGCCGATGCAGGGCACCGCAGCGGACATCATCAAGCGCGCCATGATCGCCGTGGACGGCTGGCTGCAGGACAGCGGGCTGGATGCACGGGTGATCCTGCAGGTCCACGATGAATTGGTGCTGGAAGTGCGCGAAGACCTGGTCGAGCAGGTCCGCGAAGCCATCTGCCCGCTCATGAGTGGGGCCGCCCAGCTGGACGTGCCGCTGCTGGTCGAGGCGGGCGTTGGCAACAACTGGGACGAGGCGCACTGATCGAGCTGCCGAAAAATGTCGGTAGTCGACGAAATTTTTTTCGTTCGCGTTGAACTTACGGCGCAACGCTCCGGTCAGAGCATGCGAAGGGTGTAAAAGCCCTTCGATGCTCCTTGTTGTGTTAAGTGTTGGCAGATCTCTGGACCCCGCCCTAGCGGTCCGGATTCGACCTCGAACTTCCCCCTCCCCCAATGAAGTTCGAGGTTTTTTTTGCCTGGAGAAAAGTTTGCGAGCCGGATCCCCTGCTCGCGATGCGTCCTTGCTCGCACGCCTGAAGCGCCAAATTATGGCAGCTCCAACCCACCCCCAGCCTTATGCAACCCGCGCAGTCGCTCGCCTATCTGCGCCAGGTTCACTTCGATCGCTTCGAGTTCCTCCCGTCGCTCATCGCCCAGCAGCACCCGGACTTCCTGGTCCAGTTCTTCGGTCAGCTGATTCAGGCGCAGTTGGCGTTGTTCGCTTTCGCGTTCCAGGCGGGTCCATTCGCGGGTTTGGGGCAGGCCGTAGCCGTCGCCGTCGAGCAGTTCGGCCGGGCGGCTGAGGTAGCCGCTGCTGGCGAGGATTTCCTGCAGCGCGCCGTCAGCCCTATTCAGGCTGTCGTCGCGGCCGCGGCCGCCGAGGTAGCGGTTCTTCAGCTCGTCCTGGGCCAGGAGCAGCTGGCGGCGCAGGGCGGCCTGTTCGACCAGCAGCAGGGCGGCGGCGGCACGCAGGTCGGCGCGGTCGATCCATGGCTGGCGTTCGGCAGCGTCGAGCTCGAGCCACTGCTCGACACTGTGCTGGGGTAGGCCCAGGCGTTCCTTGAGCACGGCGAACATGGCCTGGTAGCGGTCGCGGTAGGAGTCGAAGCGGTAGCCCAGACGCAGCGCCTCGCTGGCGTCGTCGAGCACGCTGGCGTCGGCCAGGCCGCGGTAGATCAGCACTTCCAGCAGTCCGTTGGGCATGATGCTGTCCAGTGCGACCAGATCACTGCGTGCCGTGCCGCTGCGCAGCAGTTTCAGGGTTTCCACCGCGCAGTTGTTGGACAGGAAGTAGTAGTCGCCGTCGTAGCTCCAGTGCAGTTCGGCGCTGCGCTCGACCAGCTGGCGAATCTCTTCGGGGTGCAGTCTCAAGGGCACCGAGGCCAGCCCGCGCAGCTCCACCTTGGTGTATTCGTCGATCACCTGGCCCAGCGGCAGAATGAACAGCCGCGAGGGGTAGACGCCGGTGAGGCCGTCCCAGCTGGAGAGCTGAACGTCATCGACGAAGGCGCGGAAGGACAACACCAGATGGTGGTCCAGATCCAGTCGACAAGCGGGGCCGGGCTCGCGGCCGGGCGCGCAGATGACCAGGCGCAGCATGCTATGGCCCCAGCGGCTGACCCAGGCGTCGTTGGCTTCGGCGAACAGGTAGTCGACCTCGTAGACACGCGCAGGGTCAAGGCTCAGCAGGGGCGTACGGCCGAACTCGCGACCGGCGTTGAGAAAGGGGTAGCCCGGCGTGCAGTCCGCAGGCTCCGGTGCCCAGCCGAAGTGCTCGCTGAAATAGCGGTGCAGGGATGGGCGGCGGCAGGCGTAGCTGGGGTCGAGCAGGAAGTATTCGAGGTTCACCGCGACGAACTCCAGCGGGCTGGTCAGCTCGTACGGGTCGGGAGTGCGCGCCAGCTGCGCGTTGTCCTGTTCGCGCAGGCCGCGCTTGCCAACCCGTTGCGGCCAGCCGGCCAGATCGAGCAGGCGCGGGTCATCGCTGAGGGTGAAGCGGCGGTCGGTCTG
This sequence comes from Stutzerimonas sp. LR2, assembly GCF_055755175.1. Classification (NCBI taxonomy): domain Bacteria; kingdom Pseudomonadati; phylum Pseudomonadota; class Gammaproteobacteria; order Pseudomonadales; family Pseudomonadaceae; genus Stutzerimonas; species Stutzerimonas sp. LR2. The sequence goes on along the minus strand of NZ_JBVTRR010000001.1, from coordinate 585,558 downwards.
CCCGCGGCAGTCGTCCGGCAGTCCGATTTGCCCGAGATTGCTGGCGCGCTGACGGCAATGACCCTGCAGCAGGTGTTGATCCGGCGACCACAGGCGCGCGCGATCGTACAGATGCGCCACTTCATGAATGACGGTGGCGAGCAGCTCGCGGCGCACCGTGCCGTGGGGACGATTGGTCTTTTCCTCGGCAGCGCTGCCGTCGGTGAGCGCCGGCAGCAAGCGGCGGTTGAGTTCCAGGCGCTTGCCGCCGGCGCGGCCATAAGCCTGTTCCGGCAGGTTGTCGCGCCATTGCACGCGCACCTCGCGATCGAGGCTCTGCACCAGGCGCGGGGGCAGGGCGGCCATGGCTTCGTCCAGCAGCGCCTGGCTGGCGGCGCGTTGCTCGGCGTCCAGCGTGCGTGCGTCGAGAACCAGGCGCAGCTCGGCATGAGCCGCGATGCTGGCCAGGCTCAGGCCGCTCGCCAGCAGCCAGGCGCCGAGGCGGGTCACAGCGCGAGGATGGCTTCGGCCAGTTGCAGATCGCTGGCGTTGCGCGCCGCGGGGAACTCGCTGCGCAGGGAGCCGATCGCCGCTTCCAGATGGGCACCGCGGATCTCGCCGGCGCTGGCGACGAAGCTGGCGGCGTCTTCGCGGGCCTCGACGACGACCTTCATGTCACTGATGCGGCTGGTCACGTCGGACGTGAAGTTGATGCTGCGGTCCAGGGCACGCACGACGATGTTGCTGGTGGCCACGAGGGTCTGCGCCTGGGCTGTGCCCGCGGCGACGGCCAGCGCCAGCGGGGCGGCGAGCAATAGCTTGTTCATCGATGAATCTCTCACGGGTCTGGGCACCGGCAGGCGGTGCGGTTATTGGACGAGGATGGCTTCGGCCAGTTCCAGGTCGCTGGCGGCAAGCTCCGGATGTTCCTGGCGCAGACGCGACAGGGCGGCCTGCAGGCGTGCCGCAACGAGCTGCCCCTCGCTGGCTACGAAGCCCGCCGCATCTTCACGGGCCTCGGCGATCAGCTTGTTGTCGAAGGGAGCGCTGGTGAGCTGGCTGCTGACGTAGCTGGTACGCACGACGGCGGCGGTGGTGACATCGAACGCCATGGCAGAGCCGGCGCTGCAGCCGAACAGCAGAAGGGCGATGGAAAACGAACGCATGAGCAACCTGTAGCCGGGAAAAACGGCGCCAAGGCTAGCGAAACGCCTGCCCCAGAGCCAGTGCCCGGTTGCATCCGCAGGTTTCGGCAGCGTCCGCTGCCGGGCTCGTCAAAGGGCGAGTATCGCCTCGGCCAGCTGCAGATCGCTGGCCTGCAATTGCGGCTGCTGGCTGCGAATGTGCTGCAGCGCCGCCTCGAGATGGGCGCCGCGCAGATCGCCACGGCTGGCGACAAAGCGTGCGGCGTCGTCACGGGCGTCGAGCACCAGCTTGTCGTCACGCAGGGATGAAGTGAGGTCCGAGGTGGCATCGACGGTATTGATCAGGCCTCCGACCACCACGTCGGTGGTGGCGGTAAAGCTGGCCGCCGAAGCAGCGCCACTCAGCAGCAGGCCGGCGGCGAGGAAGGGAAGCAGGATTCGGGACATGGCAGATCTCCAGTAATGAGGCTCTAGACCGTGCCATGGGCGTTGCGTTCCGCCGCCAGGGCCGTGCCGGTCAGCCTAGGCGACAGACTCTAGAGCGCGAACCGCTTCAGCGCCAGAACGGCTTGTCCAGTTCGGCGGCGCGCTCGCTGTGACTGATGCCGACATCGGCGAGCTGGCGGTCATCGAGCTGCGCCAGTTGCTGGCGGGTACGGTAGTTGCGTTGCCAGCGCTGCAGCAGCCGCAACAGTTGCTGCCAGCTGCGGCTCTGGAGGGTGGCCTGATATGGACGGGTCAGCGAGCGGTCCATGAGCGCGTTCCTTCCCGGCAAGCCGGGTGCGGGTTATGGGCAGACAGGATCGCGCGCGGCCAGCGGCTGTTACAGCCACAGGGGGTGTCAATTGTGCCGGTGCAGTTTTATTGTGGGCGTAACTGTACTGCTCGCGCGATGAGCAACTGTTTGCTTACGGGCGCGGTGACCTTGCCAACGCACCCGGCGTAGTGCCGAACTGTTGGCCGAATGCGGCGATGAACGCCGAGGTGGAGTCGTAGCCGCAGGCCAGAGCGACGTCGGTTACCGGTTGGCCCCGCTCCAGCAACGGCAGCGCGCTGAGCAGGCGCAAACGCTGGCGCCAGGCGCGAAAACTGAGGCCGGTGTCGCGCTGGAACTGGCGGGTCAGGGTCTTCTCGGATATGTGCAGTTGCTCGCTCCACTGCGCCAGGCTGAAGGACAGGTCCGGCTGTTCATACAGTGCCTCGCAGATGCCGCGCAGGCGTACGTCATCGGGCCAGGGCAGCGAGTAGCCGAGCTCCGGGGCGGCGCGTAACTGGTCGAGGATGACGGCGGCCAGACGGCCGTCTGCGCCCTGTTCGTCGTAGTCCACCGGCAACGTGCCGAATGCTCGGATCAGTTCGCGCAGCAACGGACTCACCGCCAGCACCTGGCAATGCGCAGGCGCCCAGGGCATGGCGCGCTGGTCGATGTACAGGCTGCGCATCTCGGTCTGCGGCGAACTGATTACCTCATGCAGCAGGCCCGGCGGAATCAGGATGGCGCGCTGCGGCGGGGCGAGAAAACGCCCGCGCTCGGTATGCACGCGCAGCACGCCGCTGATGGCGTAGGACAGCTGTGCCCAGGGATGGCTGTGGCGCGGTGTGGTGGTCCGTTCGGTGAGGGATTCACTGCGTGCGAACAGCGGTCGCGGCAGCGCATCCATGACCGGGATGCTGCGCTGGGCGAGGCTGGCCTGTCCTTTTCTCGACATTTGTCTGGCCAATGGCGTTAGTCGGATGTTCAAGCCGACAGTAGACTCCAGAGCCATTCGCTGCAAGCCACACGCATCAGGAGCACCCATGGCCAGACCCCGCCTGCTACCGGACAATTTCACCCTCGCGCTGCTCGGCGCAGTGGCCATCGCCACGCTGCTGCCGGCGCGCGGGCAGGGCGTGGTGGTGTTCGAGTGGATCACCAATCTGGCCATTGGCCTGCTGTTCTTCATGCATGGCGCCAAGCTGTCGGGCAGCGCGATTCTCGCCGGCATGGGGCACTGGCGCCTGCATCTTTTGGTGTTCAGCTGCACGTTCGTGCTGTTCCCGCTGCTCGGCCTGGCGCTGCGCCCGCTGCTGACGCCGATGATCGGCGCCGAGCTCTACCTGGGCATGCTCTACCTATGCGCGCTGCCGGCCACGGTGCAGTCGGCCATCGCCTTCACATCGCTGGCGCGCGGCAATATCCCGGCGGCGGTATGCAGCGCGGCGGCTTCGAGCCTCATTGGCATCTTCCTCACGCCGCTGCTGGTGCTGCTGCTGATGGGCGCCCAGGGCGAAGGCGGCTCGACGCTGGAGGCCATCGGCAAGATCGTCGTGCAGCTGCTGCTGCCGTTCATAGCCGGGCAGATCGCGCGGCGCTGGATTGGTGACTGGGTGGCGCGCAACAAGGGCTGGCTGAAGAACGTCGATCAGAGTTCCATCCTGCTGGTGGTCTATACCGCCTTCAGCCATGCGGTGGTCGAGGGCATCTGGCAGCAGGTGCCGCTGCCGCAGCTGCTGGGCCTGGTGCTGGCCTGCTGTCTGCTGCTGGCGCTGGCGTTGCTCAGCACCTGGTTGATCGCCCGCTGGCTGGGCTTCGACCTGGAAGACCGCATCACCATCCTCTTCGCCGGCTCGAAGAAGAGCCTCGCCACCGGCATCCCCATGGCGCAGGTGCTGTTCGCCGGCGGCGCGCTGGGCACGCTGATCCTGCCGTTGATGCTGTTCCACCAGATCCAGCTGATGGTCTGCGCGGTACTAGCGCAGCGCTATGCATCGCGACCGGAGACAGCAACGGTCGCAAAAGCCGGCTGAACCCGAAGCAAATCAGTGACAGATTCGTGACCGGTCAGCAAAGATGATTTGCCTGTCAGGGGCTGGGTGCGGTGCGCAGGCGTGGCTAAGCTGCGCGCCATTCTGTTGCTGAGGCGTTCCCATGAAGAAGATTCTGCTACTCAACGGCGGCAAGGCCTTCGCCCATTCCGCCGGCCAGTACAACGCAACGCTGCACCAGGCAGCCATCGAAACCCTCATGGCTGCCGGCTTCGAGGTGCGCACCACCGAGATCGATGCCGGTTACGACGTGCAGCAGGAGGTCGAAAAGATCCTCTGGGCCGACGCGCTGATCTATCAGATGCCCGGCTGGTGGATGGGCGCACCCTGGACGGTGAAGAAATACCTGGACGAGGTGTTCACCGCCGGCCACGGCAGTCTTTACGCCAACGACGGCCGCACCCGCTCCGACGCCTCGCAGAAGTACGGCAGCGGCGGTCTGCTTCAGGGCAAACGCTACATGATCTCCGCCACCTGGAATGCGCCGCAGCAGGCCTTCGACGACCCCAGCGATTTCTTCGCCGGCAAGGGCGTGGATTCCGTCTACCTGCCGTTTCACAAGGCCAACGAGTTTCTCGGCATGCAGGGCCTGCCGACCTTCCTCTGTGTCGACGTGATGAAGCGGCCGCAGGTCGAGGCGGATGTCGAGCGCTATCGCCGGCATCTGGGTGAGGTGTTCGGCTTCAGCGTCTGACCTTCGACCGGCAAAGAAAAACCCCTCGCGGCATGGCCGGGAGGGGTTTTTTCGTTTTCAGTACGAGGTGATCAGTCCACGGCCTTGACCATGTCCTCGACGACCTTCTTGGCGTCGCCGAAGACCATCATGGTCTTGTCCATGTAGAACAGCTCGTTGTCCAGGCCGGCGTAGCCGCTGGCCATGGAGCGCTTGTTTACGATGACTGTCTTGGCCTTGTACGCCTCGAGGATCGGCATGCCGGCGATCGGCGATTTCGGATCGGTCTTGGCCGCCGGGTTGACCACGTCGTTGGCGCCGAGCACCAGCACCACGTCGGCCTGGCCGAACTCGGAGTTGATGTCCTCCATTTCGAACACCTGCTCATAAGGCACTTCGGCTTCGGCCAGCAGCACGTTCATGTGCCCCGGCATGCGGCCGGCGACCGGGTGAATCGCGTACTTCACGGTCACGCCCATGTGCGTCAGCTTCTCCGCCAGTTCCATCAGCGCGTGCTGTGCGCGGGCCACCGCCAGGCCGTAGCCGGGCACGATGATCACGGTGTCGGCGTTGGTCAGCAGGAAGGCGGCGTCGTCGGCCGAACCGGACTTCACGTTGCGCTCCAGCTGTGCGCCCGCCGGGCCGCCGGCATCCGCGTCGGCGCCAAATCCGCCGAGGATGACATTGAAGAACGAGCGGTTCATCGCCTTGCACATGATGTACGAGAGGATCGCGCCGCTCGAGCCTACCAGCGAGCCGGCGATGATCAGCATCGAGTTGTTCAGCGAGAAGCCGATACCGGCGGCCGCCCAGCCCGAATACGAGTTGAGCATCGACACCACCACCGGCATGTCGGCACCGCCGATGGGGATGATGATCAGCACGCCGATGACGAAGGCCAGCGCCACCAGGATGGCGAAGGCACCGAGGTTGCCGGTGAAGGTGTAGACCAGGCCCAGGCCGACGATCGCCAGGCCCACGGCCAGGTTGACCATGTGCTGGCCCTTGAACACCACCGGAGCGCCCTGGAACAGGCGGAACTTGTACTTGCCGGACAGCTTGCCGAAGGCGATCACCGAACCGGAGAAGGTGATGGCGCCGATGGCCGCACCGAGGAACAGCTCCAGGCGGTTGCCCACCGGAATGGCGTAGCCCATGTGCTCGACGATGCCCAGCGACTGCGGTTCGACCACCGCGGCAATCGCGATGAACACCGCGGCCAGGCCGATCATGCTGTGCATGAAGGCGACCAGTTCGGGCATCTTGGTCATTTCGACGCGCTTGGCCATGACGGTGCCGACGCTGCCGCCGATCAGCAGGCCGACGATCACATAGCCGATGCCGGCGGTGGCCAGCTCGCTGCCGAGCTTGAAGATCAGGCCGACCGTGGTGAGCACCGCGATGCCCATGCCGATCATGCCGAACAGGTTGCCGCGGCGTGAGGTGGTGGGGTGGGAGAGGCCCTTCAGCGCCTGGATGAAGCACACCGAGGCGACCAGATAGAGCAGGGTGATCAGGTTCATGCTCATGGCTTACTTGCCCTCCGTCTTGGCCGCGCTGCGGTCCTTCTTCTTGAACATTTCCAGCATGCGACGGGTGACCAGGAAGCCCCCGAACACGTTGACCGCGGCCAGCGCCACGGCGAGCGTGCCCATGGCCTTGCCCAGCGGGGTAACGGTGAGCGCGGCGGCCAGCATGGCGCCGACGATGACGATTGCCGAGATCGCGTTGGTGACCGCCATCAGCGGCGTGTGCAGGGCCGGGGTGACGTTCCAGACCACGTGGTAGCCGACGTAGATCGCCAGCACGAAGATGATCAGGTTGTAGATGCCGTCCGAAATCAGATCCATGTTCGCGTCTCCCTTAACCGTTGGTCCGCACGACCTGGCCGTCGCGGCACATCAGGCACGCGGCGACGATGTCGTCTTCGAGGTTGAGCTGGAACTGGCCGTCCTTGTCGATGACCAGCTTGAGGAAATCCAGCAGGTTGCGGGCGTACAGCGCCGAGGCGTCAGCCGGCACCAGCGTCGCCAGGTTGGCGTGGCCGACGATGGTCACGCCGTGGCGCACCACCACCTGGTCAATCTCGGTCAGTGGGCAGTTACCGCCATGCCCGGCCGCCAGGTCGACGATCACCGAGCCGGGCTTCATCTGCTCGACGGTGGCTTCTTGCAGCAGCGTCGGCGCCTTGCGGCCCGGGATCAGCGCGGTGGTGATGACGATGTCCGACTGCAGCGCGCGCTCGTGCACCGCCTGCGCCTGACGCGCCATCCACGAGGCCGGCATCGGCCGCGCATAGCCACCGACGCCTTCGGCGCATTCACGCTCCTCGTCGGTCTCCAGCGGCACGTCGACGAACTTGGCGCCGAGCGATTCGATCTGCTCCTTCACCGCCGGGCGCACGTCCGAAGCCTCGACCACCGCACCCAGGCGCTTGGCCGTGGCGATGGCCTGCAGCCCGGCGACGCCGGCGCCGAGGATCAGCACGCGCGCGGCCTTCACCGTACCGGCGGCGGTCATCAGCATCGGCATGAAGCGCGGGTAGTGATGGGCACCGACCAGCACCGCCTTGTAGCCGGCGATGTTGGCCTGTGACGAGAGCACGTCCAGGCTCTGTGCGCGGGACGTACGCGGCGCGGCCTCCAGGGCGAAGGCGGTGATACCGCGGGCAGCCATGCGCGCGATGCAGTCATTGTCGAACGGGTTGAGCATGCCCAGCAGCACGCTGCCGGACTGCATCTGCGCCAGTTCGGCCTCGTCCGGCGCATTGACCTTCAGCACCAGCTCGGCGGCAAAGGCCGCGGCCGCATCGCCGATGGTTGCGCCGACCGCTTCATAGGCGCTGTCCGGCACGCTGGAAAGCAACCCGGCGCCGCTTTGCAGCGTCACCCGGTGCCCTTGGCCGATCAGTTTCTTGACGGTTTCCGGGGTCGCGGCGACGCGCGTTTCCCCGGAGTGGGTTTCGAGAGGAACACCGATGTGCATTGTTGTTGTTCTCCTGCGTGATCATGACCGGTGCTGCGGCGGACCGCGCACCGACGTGCTTTTCGCCCGCCCGCTGCTCTGGCGGACGGGGTTGGAACGGATGGAGCAGGCCGGACGGCTCGAAAACGAACTGCCCGGCGCGGCATTCTGCAAGCCCTGAAAAAATCAAACAACTGTTTCAATCAAACGATTGTATTTGACGCATCGGTCGCAGGATGACTGCCTGTTTTCCGCGCTTCGCTGCAGATTGCGTCCTGTTTGGCTCTGCGCAGCCTTGGTCAGTCTCTGTCAGGCAGACGAAGCGGCCGCATCATGAATGACGCGCCATTGACGTGGTATTCGTCAGCGGTGCCGGGCGTCTGCGACCTTGGTGCCGGGTTAAGTCGGCTAATCAGGAAAAACGCACGCACGTTGAAATGTCATCCAATCCTTGTAGTCCAACTAGGCTGGTTGGACCCGATTGGAGTGTTTCGAGCGCGGCGACGTCGGGTCGTTGCGTATCGCCGGTGGAGCTGCACGATGCCCGAACTCGATGTAAACGACGTGACCACGCTGCTCGAGCAGCCCGCTCAACGCCGCCTGCCGTTCGCCTTCGCTCGTCGCCACGGCGTGCTGCTGCTCGAGCGCGGCGGCGAGCTGCGCCTCGGCCTGCGCGAGGGCGCCGCACTGACGGCGGTGCAGGAGGCGCAGCGGGTGGTCGGCATGCGCCTGCCCATGCAGTGGCTGGCCCAGGCGGATTTCGACCAGGCGCTCGGTGCGGCGTACCAGCATGATTCGTCGGCGGCAATGCTGATGGTCGAGGGGCTGGGCAACGACCTGGACCTGGCCAGCCTGGCCGACCAGATCCAGGAAACCGAGGACCTGCTGGAGCAGGAGGACGACGCGCCGATCATCCGCCTGATCAACGCGATCCTCGGCGAGGCGATTGCCGAGAACGCCTCGGATATCCATATCGAAACCTTCGAGAAGCGCCTGGTGATCCGCTTTCGCGTCGACGGCATCCTCCGCGAAGTGGTGCAGCCCAAGCGCGAGCTAGCGGCGCTGCTGGTCTCGCGGATCAAGGTCATGGCCAAGCTGGACATCGCCGAGAAGCGCATCCCGCAGGACGGACGTATCTCGCTGCGGGTCGGCGGTCGCGAGGTGGACATCCGCGTTTCCACGCTGCCCTCGGCCAATGGCGAGCGGGTAGTACTGCGTCTGCTGGACAAGCAGGCCGGGCGCCTGACCCTGCGTCATCTCGGCATGAACGAGCAGGACCGCCGCCAGCTGGAGCAGGCGGTGAAGAAGCCCCACGGCATCATCCTGGTCACCGGCCCAACCGGTTCAGGCAAGACCACCACGCTCTATGCCGCGCTGACGACCCTCAACGACCGTACGCGCAACATCCTCACCGTCGAGGATCCCATCGAGTACCACCTCGAAGGCATCGGCCAGACCCAGGTCAACACCAAGGTCGACATGACCTTCGCCCGCGGCCTGCGTGCCATCCTGCGTCAGGACCCGGACGTGGTGATGGTCGGCGAGATCCGCGACCAGGAAACCGCCGACATGGCCGTGCAGGCCTCGCTCACCGGCCACCTGGTGCTCTCCACGCTGCACACCAACAGCGCCATTGGCGCCGTCACGCGCCTGGTGGACATGGGCGTCGAGCCGTTTCTGATCTCCTCGTCGCTGCTCGGCGTGCTGGCCCAGCGCCTCGTGCGGGTGCTGTGTAATGACTGTAAACGCGCCTACATCGCCGATGCCGCCGAGTGCGAGCTGCTCGGCGTCAGTCCGGCCGAGGCGCCGACGCTGTACCACGCCGAAGGCTGCGAGCAATGCCGTGGCCTCGGGTACCGCGGGCGTACCGGCATCTATGAGCTGGTGCTGTTCGACGACACCCTGCGCACCATGGTGCACACCCGCGCCAGCGAGCAGGACATGCTGCGCCATGCCCGTGAGCTGGGCCCGAGCATCCGCGAGGACGGGCTGCGCAAGGTGCGCGAGGGGGTGACCACCATCGAGGAAGTGCTGAGGGTGACGCGTGAGGAGTGAGGGGATGAGGTTGATTCCGACGCGCCTGCAGAGGCATCCGCAGCCTGACCGACACCGTATGGTGGCGCCATTCGCGGCCGCTCGCTCGGCTGTACGGAATCTGTGTAGAGGCGCTCTCGACCGCGGATCGCCGCTGTTGGAGACCGCCTGATGGCTGCCTTCGAATACCTCGCCCTCGACCCCCGTGGCCGTGAGCAGAAGGGCCTGATCGAGGCCGACAGCCCGCGTCAGGCGCGGCAGTTGCTGCGCGAGAAGCAGTGGGCGCCGCTGGAGGTGAAGCAGGCCAAGTCCAAGGAAGACGTCAGCCGTGGCGGCTTCAGTTTCGGCCGCGGCCTGTCGGCGCGTGATCTGGCATTGGTCACCCGGCAGCTGGCGACGCTGGTGCAGGCCGCGCTGCCCATCGAGGAAGCTCTGCGCGCGGCGGCCGCGCAGTCCACCTCGGCGAAGATCAAGTCGATGCTGCTGGCGGTGCGCGCGCGGGTGATGGAAGGCCACAGCCTGGCCGCGGCGCTGCGCGAATATCCGTCGGCCTTTCCCGAGCTTTACCGCGCCACCGTGGCGGCCGGGGAGCACGCCGGCCATCTCGGGCTGGTGCTCGACCAGCTGGCCGACTACACCGACCAGCGTCAGCAATCGCGGCAGAAGATCCAGCTGGCGCTGCTCTATCCGGTGATCCTGATGGTCGCCTCGCTGGCCATCGTCGTGCTGCTGCTCGGCTACGTGGTGCCGGACGTGGTCAAGGTATTCGTCAACACCGGGCAGGAACTGCCGGCGCTGACCCGCGGGCTGATCGCCACCAGCGACGTGGTGAAGAACTGGGGCTGGCTGATCGTGCTCGGCCTTGTCGGCGCGTTCCTGGCCATGCGTGCGGCCCTGCGCGACCCGGCGCTGCGCCTGCGCTGGCATGCGTTCATCCTGCGGATACCGCTGATCGGTCGGCTGAGCCGGGCGACCAATACCGCGCGCTTCGCCTCCACCCTGGCGATCCTGACGCGCAGCGGCGTGCCGCTGGTGGAAGCGCTGTCCATCGCCGCTGCGGTGATCGCCAACCTGCGCATCCGCGAGCGGGTGGTGGAGGCGGCGCAGAAGGTGCGCGAGGGCAGCAGCCTGACCCGTGCGCTGGATGCCACCGGGGAATTCCCGCCGATGATGCTGCACATGATCGCCAGCGGGGAGAAATCCGGTGAACTGGATCAGATGCTGGCGCGAACCGCGCGCAATCAGGAGAACGACCTGGCCGCCCAGGTGTCTCTGCTGGTCGGCCTGTTCGAGCCGTTCATGCTGGTGTTCATGGGGGCGGTGGTGCTGGTCATCGTGCTGGCCATCCTGATGCCGATCCTCTCTCTCAACCAACTGGTGGGTTAACGACCATGACAACAAGACTGCAGCGCCGCACCCAGGGCGGTTTCACCCTTATCGAGATCATGGTGGTGGTGGTCATCCTCGGCATCCTCGCCGCGCTGGTGGTGCCGCAGGTGATGAGCCGGCCGGACCAGGCCAAGGTCACCGTGGCCAAGGGCGACATCAAGGCCATCGCCGCCGCGCTGGACATGTACAAGCTGGACAATTTCGCCTACCCGAGCACCCAGCAGGGGCTGGATGCATTGGTGAAGAAGCCTTCCGGCAACCCGCAGCCGAAGAACTGGAACCGCGACGGTTACCTCAAGCGTCTGCCGAAGGACCCATGGGGCAACGACTACCAGTACCTGTCGCCGGGCACCCAGGGTCAGTTCGACCTGTATTCCTTCGGTGCCGACGGCAAGCCCGGCGGCAGCGATCTCAACGCCGATATCGGGAACTGGGACCTGTAATCGATGCGGCAGCGCGCCCGCGCCTTCACGCTGATCGAGCTGCTGGTGGTGATCGTCCTGCTGGGCATTCTGGTCAGCGTGGCGGTGCTCAGCGTCGGTGGCTCCAGTACCTCGCGCGAGCTGCGTGACGAGGCGCGGCGGCTGGCGGCGCTGATCGGCGTGATGAGCGACGAGGCGGTGCTCGACAGCCGCGAGTACGGTCTGCTGATCAACAGCGAGGGGTATCGCGTGCTGCGCTATGACGAGACGGCCATGCGCTGGTTGGAGGTCGAGCGGCGCAAGACGCACAAGGTGCCGGCGTGGATGCGTCTGGATCTGGAACTGGACGGCACGCCACTTGAACTGGTGGCGCCGACCCGGCGTGAGGACGACCGTGCAGGGCTGTCGCGCGAGGGCGAGCGGACTGAACGGCGCGCACCGCAACTGGAGCCTCAGTTGCTGATACTGTCCAGCGGCGAGCTGTCGCCGTTCAGTCTGCGCCTGTCCGAGCGCAAGCCGGGCGGTGGCACCTGGCTGATCGCCAGCGACGGCTTCCGCCTGCCCGAGGCCGAGCCGCTCGGAGAGCGGCGATGAGAGCCTCTCTGGCCAGGGCCGGCCGCGGTTTTACCTTGCTCGAAGTGCTGGTGGCGTTGGCAATCTTCGCCAGCGTATCGGCCGTGGTGCTCACCGCCGCCGGGCGCAGCCTGAGCAATGCCGGGCGACTGGAAGAACTGACCCTGGCCGGCTGGATCGCCGACAACCGCATCAGCGAGCTGCAGTTGCAACAGGTTCCGCCTGCCATCGGCCGCGAGACGCGGGAACTGGAGTTCGGCGGCCGCCAGTGGCAGACCCTCAGCGAAGTCGAGGCCAGCGCCGACCCGGGCCTGCTGCGCGTCACCGTTTGGGTCGCGCTGCAGACACCACGCGCTCGCAGCGGCTCGCTGGCCGAGCGCGCGGTCACCAGCCTGACCGGCTTCATCGGCGTCGAGCCGGGAGCCGCGCCCTGATGATCGATCGCATGCGCGCCGACGCCGGCTTCACCCTGCTGGAACTGCTGATCGCCATCGCCCTGTTCGCGCTGCTGGGGCTGGGCACCTATCGCATGCTCGAAGCGGTGTTGCAGAGCGACGAGGCGGTGCGTGCGCAGGAACTGCAGCTGCGTGAGCTGAGCCGGGCGGTGTGGGCCTTCGAACGTGACCTGCAGCAGGTGGTCGGGCGGCCGATCCGCGACGGTTTCGGCGACGAGCGCAGTGCCTTGATCGGCCAGCTGGGTGGTGAGGATGGCGCGCCGGTACTGGAGTTGACCCGCGCCGGCTGGCGCAACCCCACCGGCCTGCGCCGTGCCAATCTGCAGCGGGTGCGCTGGCGACTGGCCGGCGACAACCTCGAGCGCGTCTACTGGGTGGTGCTGGACCGCGACATCGACAGCGAACCGCGCGTGCAGCGCGTGCTGGACAACGTCCAGGGCCTGCAGCTGCGCTACCTCGACGAGGAGGCCGTGTGGCACGAGGAATGGCCGCCGTTCGATTTCGGCCGCGGCAGCCCGGAGAACGCCGCCGAACGCCTGCCGGTCGCCGTGGAGCTGAGTGTCGATCACGCCCGCTACGGCCGCATCACCCGTCTGCTGCGCCTGCCCGATGCCGCCGAGCAGACGATGCAGCAGGCATTGCCCGGCGCCGAGGGTGTGCCCGAGCCGTTCGAAGGGGAGCTGCCACAATGAGTCGCCAGCGCGGCGTGGCGCTGATCACCGTGCTGCTGGTGGTGGCCATCGTCACCGTGGTCAGCGCGGCAATGGTGGCGCGCCAGCAGCTGAGCATCCGCGCTACCAGCAATCAGTTGCAGGCGCGTCAGGCCTGGCATTACGCGCTGGGCGGCGAGGCGCTGGCGCAGGCCATCCTGGCCCGTGACCTGCGGTCCGCCGCCGGTGCTGACCCGGGCGCCGGTGGTGAGGCAGCGGCCGTCGATCATTTGCTGGAACCCTGGGGCCAGCCGCTGCCGGCGTTCGAGATCGACCAGGGCGAGATCCTCGTGCGCATCGAGGATATGGCCGGACGCTTCAACCTCAACGACCTGCTGCGCGATCAGCAGCCCAATCCCGCCGCCGTCGAGCAGTTCCGCCGGCTGCTGCTGCGCCTGCAGATCAGCGCGCCCTATCCGGAGCGCCTGCTCGACTGGCTCGACCCCGACCAGCAGCCCAGTGGCGAGCTGGGCGCCGAAGACAACGCCTACCTCAGCCTCGACCCGCCGTATCGCAGCGCCGGACGCCGGCTCCACGACCTCTCCGAGCTGCGCCTGCTGCTGGACATGCGCGAGGAGGATTTCCAGCGTCTGGCGCCCTACGTGGCCGCGCTGCCGAGTGGCGTGCCACTGAACGTCAACACCGCCAGCGCGATGGTGCTCTCCAGCCTCAGCGACAACCTCAGCCTGGGTGCCGCCGAGTCGCTGGTCGAGCTGCGGCGCAGCGCGCCGTTTCGCAACAGTGCCGCCTTCCTCGCGCAGCCGGCCATGGCCGGAACCACGCTGCAGGGCACTGCGCTGGCGGTTGGCAGTCAATTCTTCCAGGCCACCAGCGAAGTGCGCCTGGGCGACCGCCGGCTGGCGCTGGTCAGCCTGCTGCAACGCGAGCAGGACGGCAGCGTCCGCGTGCTCGCGCGAAACCTCGGTCAGCCCGCCCGGCTGGCCTCACCGAACCGGAGCAGACCCTAACCATGGATTGCCTTTTCCTGCCCGCCAATTGCCCGGCCCGGCTCGACGCCGAGACCCGCGTGTACTGGCTGCCCAAGGAAGAGCCCGGGCGCTGGCAAGCGCTGGGCGACTGCAGCGCGGCCGGCGCCATCAGCCTGATCCTGCCGACGGAGGTCTGCAGCTTCTTCGCCATCAGTCTGCCGACCCGCAAGGCGCGCTGGATGCAGCAGGCGCTGGCCTATGCCGCCGAGGAACTGTTGGCCGAGAACGTCGACGAGCTGCATCTGGCCGTGGGCGAGACGCTGCCGGATGGCCGCCAGCGCGTCGTGGCGATCCGCCGCCAGCTGCTGGCCGGCTGGCTGGAGCAGCTGCGCGAACTGGGGCTGCTGATCGTGGCGATCCATGTCGACGCCGACCTGTTGCCGCGCGAGGCGACACAGTTGCTATTCATCGGCGAGCGCGGCCTGCTCGGTGGCGAAGGCGAGACCCGGCTGGCCTTCGCCGCCGCGGACTGGCCGCAGCTCGCCACGCTCTGCCCGGCACCCTGGCACGCCCAGGGCAACGTGGCCGAGCCGCCGCTGGCACTGGACGACTATCGCCAGCTGGACGACCCCTATGGCTTTCTCGCCGCGCAGCGCGCGGCGGCACTCAACCTCGCCCAGGGCGATTTCGCGGTGGAGGTCGGCAATACCGGCCTCGGTTACTGGAAACCGCTGTTCGCCGTCGCCGGGCTGATCCTGCTGGTGCAGCTGGGCTTCAACCTGGGCCAGGCCTGGTACTTCCAGCGCCAGGGCGACGCCTACGCCGAGGCCAGCCTGGCGCTGTACCGCGAGCTGTTCCCGGAGGACATCCGCATCGTCAACATGCGCGCCCAGTTCGATGATCATCTGGCTCGCGGCAGCGGTGGGCAGGCGGGCTTTCTGCGCCTGCTCGATCACGCCGCCGCGGCACTGGAAGACGGCATTCCGGTGACCATCGGCCAGCTCGACTACAACCAGGACCGCGGCGATCTGGCGCTGCAGGTGCAGGCGATGGACTTCGCCACCCTGGAAACCCTGCGCCGGCGCCTGGGCGATGCGGGGCAGAGTGTGCAGCTGGGCTCGGCCAGCCGCGAAGGTGATGGCGTCAGTGCGCGCGTGGTGATCGGAGGCTGATGATGAATCTCAAGCAGCAACTGGCCGTACGTCTTGCCGACTCGCCGCTGTGGCAGCGCTGGCAACGCCTGGCGCCGCGCGAGCGCACCTCGCTGAGCCTGCTCGGCGCCTTTCTGCTCGCCGTGCTGTTCTACCTCTGGCTGTGGCTGCCGGCGCAGCGCCAGGCGGCCGAGGCGCGCGACTACTATCAGGCGCAGCGCGAGCTGCACGCCTACATGGAGCAGAACACCGAACTGGCGCGGCAGATGGAGCGCAGCAATCAGGTCGAACTGGCGCCCGAGCAGCTGCAGGGCGTGATCACCGAAAGCGCGCAGCAGGGCAACCTGTCCATCGAGAGCTTCGACAACGGCAGCGACGGCAGCCTGCAGGTGAGCCTGCCCGGGGCCTCCTATGCCCTGCTGCTGCGCTGGTTCGACACCCTGCAGGGGCAGGGGGTGAGCGTCACCGAGGTCAGCCTGGAGCGCGCCGGCGAGGGGCTGGTCAACGCGCGGGTGAGCTTTCGTGCCGGCAACGGCTGACGCCGCGGGGCAGCGGCGCCTGCGCGCCGGTAGCCGGTCAGTGCGAGGGGTTGAACTGCATGGCCAGCGCGCGTAGTGCGGCTTCGGCGGCGAGCACCTTGGCGATGGCGTCGTTGGCCTTCTCGCGGGTGATACCCAGGCGATCGAACAGCTGCTGCGGCACCTCGGCGTCCGGCCCGCTACCGATACCGCGGTTGCGCAGCATGCGCACCGCCAGGCAGACCAGGTTCGGATAGGCCGCATCCTCGCCGTCATAGCCCGGGTCGTTCTGGAAGCGCAGGGCGGCCGCCAGTTCTTCGGGCATGCCCCACAGGCGCATCAGCCAGGCGCCGATCTGTTCGCGGGTGATGCCCAGCAGATGCTGCTCGACATGGCCGTGCGAAAGGTGCGGATTGGCTTCCAGGTGGCGGCAGATCAGCGAGAAATGCGGCGGGAAGACGTGCGCCAGCACCAGATAGCCGAAGTTGTGCAGCAGCCCGGCGAGGTAGCTCAGGCCCGGCTCTGGACGCTGCTCGCGGGGGATGGCGCGGGTCAGCCCTTCGATCACCGCGGCGGTGTAGATCGCCTGTTGCCAGTAGGGCGTGGCGTCCTGCGGCTTGTCGTTCGGCAGGCTGATGGTCTTGCCCAGCGCCAGGCCGAGGGCGAGGTTGATCACCAGGTCGAAGCCGAGCACGCGGACAATGGCGTCTTCCACCGAGCGGATGCGCCCGGGCGCGGCGTAGTAGGGCGAGGCGGCCCAGCTGATCACCTGCGCCGCCAATGCCGGGTCGGTTTCCACCACGCCGGTGATGTCGTCGACGGTGGCTTCCGGGTTGACTCGCAGCTTGATGATCTTTTGCGCCGTATGCGGCAGCGGCGGAATCTCGATGGTTTCTTCCAGACGCTTCTGGATGCGCCGCGCAGTGAAGCTCTGCACGGCCTGAGTGATTTCCGCACGGTCGTCGTGCGGGCGGTCCAGGTTCGGCCGGATGTCGCTCAGCGGCACGGCGAAGTTGCCGGCGCTGGCCTTGCTCAGCAAGCGCTTGAAGTCGGCGCCGGCGACTTCCACCAGCAGGCCGGGCTGACCGGACTCGACCAGCAGCCGCGGCTGCTGCAGCAGGCGTTCTTCGTACAGGCAGGGCGAGCTGGTCAGCGGCGGCAGGCCGGGCAGGCGGCTCAGCTCGTGCTTGGCGAGCATGCGCGCCAGTCGCTCCGGCTTGACCGCCGCCAGCTCGCGGCCGGTGAGCTCGGTCAGGCGCGTGAGATCGAGCAGATGGTCCTGGGGGAACAGCACCAGCATGGCGCCGATGCTGTCATCCAGCAGCACTGCCTGGACCCGCTGGGCCGCCGGAATATTGGGGCGGTCGCGCTGGATCTGGTAGTCCACACCGAGGTCTTTCAACAGCTTGGTGATCAGCAGGGGCAGTTCGGAGCAGCTTTCGGTGTCGACAGCAGTATTCATAAGCGGACCTGTTGTAGTGACCTGCCGGAGTATAGCGAAGCCGTCACGCGTGGACGCTGCGGCGACGGATGGTTGTCATACCTGGCCGTATTCCTGGCCGTGACGCAGCCAGCGCTCGAGCAGTGGGCTGACGTGCTGCGGCCAGCGTGCCAGCAGTGTCTGGGCGGCGTCGCGCACCGCCGGTAGCAGCTCGGCGTCGCGCATCAGGTCGGCGACCTTGAACTGCAGGAGGCCGGTCTGACGAGTACCGAGCATCTCGCCGGGGCCGCGCAGCTCCAGGTCCTTTTCGGCAATCAGGAAGCCGTCGCAGGTTTCGCGCATGATCGCCAGGCGTTCGCGGCCCAGCTGCGACAGCGGCGGGTGGTAGAGCAGCACGCAGTGGCTCGCCGCGCTGCCGCGGCCGACCCGTCCGCGCAGCTGATGCAGCTGCGCCAGGCCCAGGCGTTCGGGGTTCTCGATGATCATCAGGCTGGCGTTGGGCACGTCGACGCCCACCTCGATGACGGTGGTGGCCACCAGCAGCTGCAGTTCGCCGCGCTTGAACTGCTCCATCACCGCGGCCTTCTCGGCCGGCTTCATGCGCCCGTGGATCAGCCCCACGCGCAGCCCGACGAGCGCCGCGGAAAGGTCCTCGAACGTGGTTTCCGCGGCCTGGCAGGTGAGTTCCTCGGATTCCTCGATCAGCGTGCATACCCAGTAGGCCTGGCGGCCCTCGTTGCAGGCGATGCGTACCCGCTCGATGACTTCCAGGCGCCGGCTGTCGGCGATCACCAGGGTGTTCACCGGCGTACGTCCCGGCGGCAGCTCGTCGAGGATCGAGGTATCGAGGTCGGCATAGGCGCTCATCGCCAGGGTGCGAGGAATAGGCGTGGCGGTCATGATCAGCTGATGCGGGCAGAGCCGGCCGTCGATGCCCTTCTGGCGCAGGGCCAGGCGCTGCTGCACGCCGAAGCGGTGCTGCTCGTCGATGATCACCAGGGCCAGGCGCTTGAAGACCACCTCGTCCTGGAACAGCGCATGGGTGCCTACCACCATCGGGCAGCCGCCGGCGATCTGCTCCAGCGCCGCGGCGCGGGCCTTGCCCTTGAGCTTGCCGGCCAGCCAGGCGACCTCGATGCCAAGCGGTTCCAGCCACTTGCTGAAGTTGAGAAAGTGCTGCTCGGCGAGGATTTCCGTGGGCGCCATCAGCGCCACCTGATAGCCGGCTTCCAGTGCCTGCAGCGCAGCAAGGGCGGCGACCACGGTCTTGCCGGCACCGACGTCGCCCTGCACCAGGCGCAGCATGGGTTCGTCCTGGGCCAGGTCATAGGCGATCTCGGCGCCGACGCGCTGCTGCGCGCCAGTGGGGCTGAAGCCGAGGTTGGCGAGAAAGCGCTGCGGCAGCCTTTTCGCCGGCGGCAGTTGTGGTGCCTGCTGGGCGCGTACCCGCTCGCGCAGGCGCTGCAGCGACAGCTGATGGGTCAGCAGCTCTTCGAAGGCCAGGCGATGCTGGGCCCAGTGGCGGCCCTCGGCGAGCTCCGCCAGATCGGCGTCCGGTGGCGGCCGGTGCAGGTAGCGCAGGGCCTGATCCAGCGGGCCGAGCCGGTACTCGCGGGCCAGCTCCGCCGGCAGCCAGTCCGGCAGACTGTGCGGGCCGAGTCGGCTCAGCGCCTGCTCGCTGAGGTTACGCAGGCGCTGTTGGGTCAGGCCCTCGGTGGTCGGGTAGATCGGCGTCAGGGTCTGTTCCACCGGCGCCGGCTCGCCGGTCAGCGCGCGGTATTCGGGATGGTAGATCTCCAGTCCCGAAGCCCCGGGACGGGCTTCGCCGTAGCAGCGCAGCTGGGTGCCGCGCTTCATCGCTTCTTTTTGCGCCTGGCTGAAGTGATAGAAGCGCAGGCTCAGCGTGCCGCTGCCGTCCTGCAGGCGCACCAGCAGGCTGCGCCGACGGCCCATGACGATATCCGCGCCGGCGACGATGCCTTCGATCACCGCGTCCTGCCCCGGTCTCAGCGAGCCGATGGGCACCACGCGGGTGCGGTCCTGGTAGCGCAGCGGCAGGTGGAAAAGCACGTCCTGCAGGGTTTCCAGGCCGACCCTGGCCAGCTTTTCTGCCAGCGCGGCGCCGACGCCCTTGAGTGCGGTGACCGGAATGGTCGCCAGTTCGCTCATGGCCTCAGGCTTTCGCCGACGGCGGCTTGCCTACCGAACACAGGCGGATCGAGTCGGCGAGGATCTCGATGGCCTTGGGCCGCGGGAAGCTGGCACGCCAGGCGATCGCCACGGTGCGGAACGGCACCGGCGGCGTCAGCGGGCGGATCTCCAGCACGCCGGGGGAGTAGTGATGGCTCTCTACCGCCGACAGCGGCAGGATCGACACACCCAGGCCCGAGGCGACCATGTGGCGGATGGTTTCCAGCGAGCTGGATTCCACCGTGGTATGGCTGGCCGCTTCGCCCTTGCGCACGGTCGGGCAGGCCTCGAGCACCTGGTCGCGGAAGCAGTGCCCCTCGCCGAGCAGCAGCAGGCTCTTGTCGTTGAGCATCTCCGCGTCGATGGTTTCCTTGGCGGTCCAGGGATGGTCGGCGGGCATCAGCACGTAGAA
Organism: Stutzerimonas sp. LR2; assembly: GCF_055755175.1. Taxonomy (NCBI): domain Bacteria; kingdom Pseudomonadati; phylum Pseudomonadota; class Gammaproteobacteria; order Pseudomonadales; family Pseudomonadaceae; genus Stutzerimonas; species Stutzerimonas sp. LR2. The sequence continues at coordinate 565,768 of NZ_JBVTRR010000001.1, read as the reverse complement.
CGGCTCGTCATACAGCGGCTTGGTCAGCACATCGGCTTCCTGGAACGGCAGCGCGATGATGATCGCGTCCAGCTCGCCGGTGCGCAGCTTGTCGCGCAGGACGTGGGTGAAGTTCTCTTCGATGTACAGCGGCATGTCCGGCGCCACCCGATGCAGCTGCGGGATCAGGTGCGGGAACATGTAGGGGCCGACGGTATAGATGGCACCGACCTTGAGCGGTGCGGCCAGCTGGTTCTTGCCGACCTGGGCCAGCTCGCGAATGCTCTGCGCCTGCTCCAGCACCTTCTGCGCCTGGGTGACGATGCCTTCGCCCACGGGGGTCAGGCGCACGGCGCTCTTGGTGCGTTCGAAGATCAGTACCCCCAGCTCGTCCTCGAGCTTCTTCACGCCAACCGAAAGGGTCGGCTGACTGACGTGGCAGCGCTCGGCGGCACGGCCGAAGTGCTGTTCCTGGGCGAGGGTGACGATGTAGCGCAGTTCGGTCAGAGTCATAGTCAGCATCCATCAGATTGCCGGCAAGCATAGCCTTTTGCGTAGCCCTTAACCAACCAGTGGCATGCGTGGAAAGCCGGTACACTCCAATGCATACGGCCCGCGTTCGGGTACCACTGAGGGAGCAGAAGATGGGCAAGCGCCTTAGCGTATTGATCGCCGGTTGCGGCGACGTGGGCAGTCGTCTGGGCCTGCAGCTCGGCCGTGACGGCTGGCGGGTGTACGGTCTGCGGCGCAACGCCGCCGAGCTGCCGGTGCCGATCCTGCCGGTCAAGGGCGACCTGACCGATCCCACCTGTCCGCGCTGCTGGCCCAACGGCGGGCTGGATTATCTGGTCTATGCCGCGTCCGCCACCGAGCATGATGAGGCCGGCTATCGCCAGGCCTATGTCGAGGGGCTGCGCAACGTGCTTCGCTGGCTGCGACAGCATGAACAGCAGCCGCGCCGTCTGCTGTTCGTTTCCAGCACCGGCGTCTATGCCCAGCGCGACGGCGAATGGATCGACGAGGATTCGCCCACCGAGCCGACCGGCTTCACCGGGCAGGTAATGCTCGAGGCCGAGCAACTGGCCCTCGGCTGCGGCCTGCCGGTCACCTGCGTGCGCATGGGCGGGCTGTACGACCCGAGTCGCCCCTGGCTGCAGAACCAGGTGCGTGCCGGCCTGCGGGTCGAGCGCGATCCGCCGCAGTACAGCAACCGCATTCACCGCGACGATGCCGCCGCGCTGCTGGCCTTCCTGCTGCAGGCGGACGCCAGCGGCACCGCGTTGCAGCCCTGCTACCTGGGGGTCGACGACGAGCCGGCGCCGCTGCACGAGGTGGTCGACTGGCTGCGCGAGCGGCTGGGTGTCACCCACTGGGCCGAGCAGAGCATGACCCGACGCGCCGGCAGCAAGCGCTGCAGCAACGCCCGCGCCCGCGCGCTGGGCTGGAAGCCGAGGTTCGCCAGTTACCGCGACGGCTATGCCTCGCTCGGGCGCAATCGGCACTAGTCAGCCGCCGTTGCGCTCGTGTTCTGGCGGTGCGGCGGGCATGCATCCCGTCGGTAACCGGGCACTCTCGTGCGGCGCTGCTTACTAAAACCTTGACAGCACGCCGCACCGACAGAGGAGCAACAGCGAGGCAGAAGGAGAATCACCGAGACGGCGTTTCCGAAACCCGACAGGAGATTGTCCATGAGAGCCCTTCGCTGGCACGGCAAGCACGACATCCGCTGCGACAACCACGTCCCCGATCCCTCCATCGAGGACCCGCGCGACGCCATCATCAAGGTCAGTTCCTGCGCCATCTGCGGCTCCGACCTGCACCTGTACGACGGCTTCATGCCCGGCATGCAGCACGGCGACATCATGGGCCACGAGTTCATGGGCGAAGTGATGGAGGTCGGCTCGGCGAACAAGAAGCTGAAGGTCGGCGACCGCGTGGTGGTGCCCTTCACCATCGTCTGCGGCGAATGCGACCAGTGTCGGCGCGGCAATTTCTCGGTCTGCGAGCGTACCAACCGCAACAAGGACATCGCCGACAAGGTGTTCGGCCATACCACCGCCGGGCTCTATGGCTATACCCATCTCACCGGCGGCTATGCCGGCGGCCAGGCCGAATATGTGCGCGTGCCCTACGCCGATGTCGGCCCGGTGGTGATCCCCAACGGCCTGACCGACGAGCAGGTGCTGTTTCTCGGCGACATCCTGCCCACCGGCTGGCAGGCCGCGGCGCAGTGCGATATCCAGCCCACCGACACGGTGGCGATATGGGGCGCCGGCCCGGTCGGCCAGTTCGCCATCCGCAGCGCGATCATGATGGGCGCCGAGCAGGTCATCTGCATCGACAACGTGCCCGAGCGGCTGTCCATGGCCCGCGCCGGCGGCGCCATCACCATCAACTTCGACGAGGAAAGCGTGCTCGAGCGGCTCAAGGAGCTGACCCGCGGCAAGGGTCCGGAGAAGTGCATCGACTCGGTGGGCATGGAGGCGCACGCTGCGCGTTCGATCGATTCGATGTACGACCGCGCCAAGCAGGCGCTGATGCTCGAGAGCGACCGGCCGCACGTGCTGCGCGAAATGATCTACGTCTGCCGCCCGGCCGGGATCATCTCGATTCCCGGCGTCTACGGCGGGCTGATCGACAAGATTCCGTTCGGTGCCGCGATGAACAAGGGCCTGACCTTCCGCATGGGCCAGACCCATGTCAACCGCTGGACCGACGACCTGCTCAACCGCATCCAGGAGGGGCAGATCGATCCGAGCTTCGTCATCACCCACAGCGTCAGCCTCGAGCAGGGCCCGGAGATGTACAAGACCTTCCGCGACAAGCATGACGGCTGCATCAAGGTGGTCCTGAAGCCATGAACCGGTCGCCGATCCTGCAGTAGGGATCGGCCGAGCCACGATATCGAGCGAGGAGTCTTATGAGCATTCCACGTCAAGTCACCCGGCCCAACCATTCGGCGCGCTCGCTGGCGCGGGGACTGGGCTGGTTCAGCATCGGCCTGGGCGTCGTCCAGCTGGTGGCGCCGCGTCAGGTCGCGCGTTTCATCGGCATGCCCGGCAGCGATGGAGTGATCCGTGCCTGCGGTCTGCGCGAAATCGCCACCGGCGTCGGCATTCTGCTGGCGGATGATCCCAAGCCCTGGATCTACGGCCGTATCGGCGGTGACGCGCTGGACCTGGCCGGCCTCGGCTGGAGCATCGAACACGGCAACGAGCCGGCTAATGCGGCCATTGCCGCCGGGGCGGTGGCCGGCATCACCGCACTGGACCTGAGCTGCGCCAAGGGTCTGGATGCCGAACGGGTGCCAGCGGTCGAGTGGGACTACAGCGATCGCAGCGGTTTTCCCGCAGGCACGCAGCAGGCTCGCGGCTGCGTCGAGGCGGAATTCGCTGCGGCCCGCGCCGAACCCAACGGCTACTCGCCCTCGCTGCACTGACGTACTGCGCCGAGCCGGGGCGCCTGCGCTCTCGGTTCGGCGAAGTTTTTGTTAAGGTGGCCGGCCGTTCCGGTCGTCCGCCCGCTGGGCTCAGCGACGACGCTTCAGATGAGAGCCCATGTCTTCGGTCATCAACGTTGTCCTGCCCGTCTTCGCCCTGATCCTGCTCGGCTACCTGTGCCGCCGCAGTGGGCGCATGGGGCCGACCGGCGCTTCGGAACTCAACCGTTTCGTGGTCTGGCTGGGCCTGCCGGCGCTGCTGTTCAGCGTCGTCGCCACCTCCACCTGGGAGCAGCTCTGGCAACCGGGGTTCATCGCCGCCTTCGCCATCGGCTGCCTCGGCGTGTTCGCCTTCACTCTTGCGTATCGCCTGCTGCAGAAGCAGCCGCTGGTCGATGCCAGCCTGGATGCGCTGGGCGCGTCCTATGCCAATACCGGCTATGTCGGGATTCCGCTATGCATGCTGGTGCTCGGCGACGAGGCACTGCAGCCGGCGATGGTCGCTTCGATCATTGTCGTCTGCGTGCTGTTCGCCATCGCCCTGGCCTGCGTGGAGACCGGGCTGCACGCAGGCCAGGGCCTGCTGCGCACGCTGGGCAAGGTGAGCGGGGCGCTGGTGCGCAACCCCCTGGTGATCGCGCCCATGCTCGGCGCGCTATGGGCTGCCGGCGGTGTACAGCTGCCGGTGCCGCTGGCCACCCTGCTCAAGTTGTTGGGCGCAGCGGCGGCGCCCTGCGCGCTGGTCTCGCTGGGCCTGTTCCTCGCCCAGCCGCAGCCGGCCGGTCGGGTGCAGGGCGTCTGGCCGCTGGTGGGGTTGAAGCTGGTGGTACAGCCGCTGATCACCTGGTACCTGGCGTTTCAGGTGTTCGAACTACCGACCCTGTGGGCCTATTCGGCGCTGCTGCTGAGTGCGCTGCCGACCGGCACCGGGCCGTACATGCTTGCCGAGTTCTATGGCCGCGAGGGCTCGCGGGTATCGCGGGTGGTGCTGTACTCGACGCTCGGCTCGCTGCTGACCCTGTCGCTGATCCTGTTGCTGTTGCCGGTCTGAACTGCGTGCGCTTGCTTGTTGCGTGGATAAGCCTGGCGGGGTTATCCACGGGCCACCCTTCGCCCTGCTGTCAGCTCGCGGGTCGCGTCACTTCCAGCACCACGGCGGCGATGCGGTCGCATTTGACGTAGGCGCCACCGAGCAACTCCTCGCCGAACACGTCCGGGTCCAGCTCGCGATAGGTCCAGCTGAAGGCGCCGCCCTGCAGGCGTCGGCGCACCTCCGCGAGGAACGGGTCCTGGTTGTCCAGCATCGCCACGCCGGTATACAGCAGCAGCGTTCCGCCCGGCGCCAGGCGCTGCAGCGCCGCATCGAGGATCGCCAGCGACAGCCCGGCGCCCAGCGGTCCACCGCCGTGGCGATAGGCGCGCTGGTCGGCGTCGACCAGATAGGGCGGGTTGGCCAGGATCAGATCGAATTCGCCGTCCACCGCGCTCAGCAGGTCGCTGTGCAGGGCGCGCAGGTTGTCGGCACCCGCCAGCGCCGCGTTGATGTGCGTCAGGCGCAGCGCCTCTGGATTGATGTCCACCGCCAGCACCTCGGCCTGCGGCCGCGCCAGCGCGGTGAGAATCGCCCCGGCGCCGGAGCCGCAGCCGATGTCCACGGCGCGGCGGATCATCCCGGTGTGCTGGTTCAGATGGCAGCGGATGGCGTTGGCGAAACGGTAGGTGTCCGGGCCGAAGAACACCGCGTCGCTGGCGGTGGTGGGAAATGCCGAGTGCAGGAACAGCTGGCCGTCGAGGCTCGACAGCCGCACCTTCGAACGCCAGCGCGAGCCGCAGGCTTCCAGGACCTGCGCCTGATCCATCAGGCTGAACAGCGGGCCCGGCAGCAGCTCGTGCTGGAAGGGCCGGCTCCAGCCGAACACCCCGTGCAGGTCGTCGGCCAGCGCATTCTCCGGCCGCTGGTTGACCCGTTCGTGGGTCAGCGGGGTGGGCGTGATGAAGTGATAGCCGCGATCGCGCAGGGCCTGGCCCAGATGCAGCAATGCGCGGTCCTGCGCAGTGTCCATGGTCATGGTGCTTTCCTTGATCGATCCTTTCAGTTGAACAGGCCGTTGAACAGCCGCGTGGCCAGCAGACCGGCGGCGCTGTGATGACGTTGCGGCGCCAGCAGCGGCAGCAGCAGGCGCATGCGGGCAGCGCGGTCGGGCAGGCGGGCGACCTGCTGTTCGAGCAGCTGCAGCTCCTCATCGAAATCGTTGCCACTGACGTGTTCGGCGGGTTGCGGCATGGCCGGCGCCGAGGCGGTGCGGCGCCCGTTGAATAGCGCCTGGCGCTGCAGCAACGCACCGCGCGGGCTGCGCTTGCCATCGGCCTGCCAGTCGTCGGCGATCCAGTCATGGATCATCTGCTGCTCGTAGGCGCTGAATACTCCGAACATGGGCGCCTGTTCGCCGACGATGAGTTGCCAGAAACGACTTTCCTGCGGGTCGTGGCCGCGCTTGATCCAGCCGCGCTTGTCCAGCACCGCGAGGAACTGCTCGACGTCTTCACCGAGCCACTGGTTGACCGTGCGGCCTTCGAAGCGACAGTAGTCGGAATGAACGAACTGGCCGACCGCGGCCTTCTTCTCGAAGATGCGCTGCACCTCGCGGCCGAGGTCGAAGTTGCCGATCACCGAGACGGTGCTGGCGCCCAGGTCGTTGAGGCGATAGCCATCGCGCACGCGGCGATAGAACTCGGCGCTGTCGCCCACCTGCGGCCAGGCATCCAGCAAACCTTGCACGGCTTTCTTCGCGTGGCCGTTGTCGGCGTTGTCGACAGTGACGTGCAGGGTGAAGTAGTAGGGGTCGACGCCCAGTTCGGTCAGCTCATAGGAGGTGATCAGCAGGTGCAGTGGCAGCTGCTCGTAACCGAGGTTGAAGCCGATGATTTCCGGCAGGAACTGCTCGGCGTGCTCGGCCAGCGCCAGCTGGATGGCACCCTGGACGAAGTGTTCGTCGTCCAGCTCCTGCCAGTCGTCGCAACCCTGACTCGCCAGCAGCTTGCGGTAGAGCACCACGTGGTTCTTCTCCGGCAGCCCGTCGCCGAGCTCCTCCAGGTAGGTCTGGATCAGCGCGGTGAAACGCGCATCGTCCCACCGCTGCAACAGGCCGTAGAGCCAGGCACCGTCCACCAGCTTGGTCGGCGCCACGCCACGCAGAAAGTGCAGCGCATGGGCCTTGCTCGGGAAATAGCGGCGCGGCCCGCCGACCCGGCGCTGTTCCAGGTAGGCCTGGTACTGATGGCCGACCGCCTCGGTACGCTGCAGCACCCAGGCGTCCAGATCGGCGGGGTCCGCCGGCAGGTCGCAGGGCAGGGCAGCGGCCGCTTCGAGCTGCGTGCGCAGGTAATCGGCGGCGTTCTCCCGCGCGTGCTCGTCGACCTCGCGGACGAGGGCGAAATACAGCGCCCGTGACGGCTGATCCGGCTCCGGGGTGATGGCAGGGGTGATCGGCAGGCTGCGGGAAGTCAGTTGCATGATTCTGTTCTATGGCAGTTCCAGTTGAGTTTTGGCTGCCCCGCCACTGGATTAGTTCAGCTGCGCCGCCGAGCGGCCATTGGTCCAGAAATGGCCTCACGGCCCTGCACCTTCTGCCGGCCCCGCCATCCTAAAAACCATGGCGCTCCGGATCGGCCGGGGTGCGGCGACGAACGAGGAACTGCTGATGAGCCAGAGCGAACCGGGCCGCGAGAGCATCGAGTCCATCGATCAGAGCGGCGATGCCCACAAACAGAATCCCGAAACCACCACCACTCATGGCGATGTCGCCGGCGGCAGCGAAAGCGACGTGCCGGGCGGCGCCTACAACGTGCCGCCGGGTATGGCCGAGGAGGTGAGCGACGAAGAGGCACTGCCCGATGGCGAGCAGTCGGAGCGCTGAACGCGCGCGGGGTGATCGACGTCACGCTCGATGCATTTGCCGGGCGTTGATGCCACCATCGGCTTAATTCAGGGCGCGATCGGGTCGCCTGCTGGCTCTACACCCTGCCAGCGGGACGCGATGCGCCGCATCCGTGTCGTGGCGGACGAACCCTCTGCCCGGGCAACGGACATGCGCCAACACAGCCGTTTCAGCTTTCGCCATATCAGCAGCATCCAGGTCAGCAATCGCCTGAGCGGCGAACCCATGGGCTATGTCGCCGATCTCTCGCTAGGTGGCCTGCGCCTGGTCGCCAGCCAGCCGCTGGCGGTTGGCGGCTGCTACGAGATGGTGTTGCACGTGCCGGAGCACGGCGAGCGCGTGCGGCAGATCGAGGTGGTGGTGATCTGCCAGTGGTCGCGCAAGGACTCGCGGCGCGACAGCTTCGAGATGGGCTTCGCCCTCGACCGGCCGTCGGCCGAGTTCACCGCCATGGTGGCGCAGCAGGCACCGCGGCGGCGCAAGCTCTACTGAGGCACGCGGAAGGTATCAGCCCAGCGTGCCGAGAATGTTCACCCCGACCCGGTCGGGAATCTCGTTCTGCGACAGCACGTGGAGTCCCGGGCTGAACACCCGTGCATAGCGCGCCAAAAGCGGGCGCAGCTGCGGCATTACGGTCAGGATCGGCGGGTGGCCATCCTTGCGCAGCTTTTCCTTCACCACCGGCATGCTGTTCTGCAGTTGATTGAGCAGGCTGGGCTCCACCGGGATGTTGTCCAGGCTCACCGGCCCGGCCTGCTGGGCGATGGCCAGGGCATTGAGCAGGGTGTTCTCCAAAGCGTTCTCCAGCACGAACACGCCCAGCTCGCGGCGGTCGCCAGCGACCATCGAAACGATGCTGCGGCGCAATGCGAAGCGCACGTCGGCGGCCAGCAGCACCGGGTCCTTGGTGGTCTCGCTGCATTCGAGCAGGGTGCTGGCGATGGTCTCGATGTCGCGCAGCGGCACCTCTTCCTGCAGCAGCTGGCGGTATACGCGCATCTGCTGGGTGTAGCTCAAGGCACTCTTCAGGCTCTCGGCGAGTTTCGGCGCCTGCACGGTCAGGCGCTGCATCAGGTGTTCGACGTCGTCGTGCTTGAACAGGTCCGGCAGGTGCTCGCGGATCACCTTGTTCAGGTGGGTGGCGATGACGCTGGCGCAATCGATCACCTGATAGCCGAGGTTCAGCGCGCGGGACTTGTCGCCCGGCTGAATCCACACCACCTGCATGCGATAGGCCGGGTCGGTGCCGAGGATGCCGTCGATTTCGCCGTACAGCTCCGGCGACGGGATTGCCATCAGGCGGTCGGCGTGCAGCTCGGCGCCGTCGATCTTTTCGCCGTTGATGTAGATGTCGTACTGCGAGGCCTTGAGCCGAAGGCTGTCGCGGATCTGCACTTCCGGCAGCAGAAAGCCGAGGTGCTCGGACAGCGTCTGGCGCACGCCGCGCACCCGCGCCGGCAGCGGCGCACCGGACGCCTCGTTGACCAGCCCGACCAGCTTGTAGCCGAGCGACACCGACAGCCGCTCGACCAGCGGAATATCTTCCCAGGCCAGCGACTGGGCCTTTTCCTTGTCCATCGCCTGGCCGAGCTGCTGGATCTCCTTGAGGTCGGCACCGGCGGCCGGCGGCTCGTGCAGCGAGACGCGCCAGGCGATGAAGCCGATCAGTGCGGCGAAGCCGATGAACGCCAGGTGCGGCATGCCCGGTACCAGGCCGAGCACGAAGAGGATGCCGGCCACGGTGTACAGCGAGGCCGGGTTGGCCAGCAGCTGGCGCTGCACCTGGCTGGTGATATCGCTGGATTCGTTGATCCGGGTGACGATGATCGCCGCTGCGGTGGACAGGAGCAGCGCCGGAATCTGCGCCACCAGGCCGTCACCGATGGTGAGCAGGGCGTACTGCTTGAAGGCATCGCCGGCGCCCAGGTCATGGACGAACACGCCGATGGCGAAACCGCCGAACAGATTGATCAGGAGGATCAGGATGCCGGCGATGGCGTCGCCGCGGACGAACTTCGAGGCGCCGTCCATGGCCCCGTAGAAGTCCGCTTCCTTGGCCACTTCCTGGCGCCGCGCCTTGGCTTCTTCCTGGGTGACGAGGCCGGCGTTGAGGTCGGCATCGATGGCCATCTGCTTGCCCGGCAGGGCGTCCAGGGTGAAGCGCGCGGTCACCTCGGAGATGCGCTCGCCGCCTTTGGTGATGACGATGAAGTTGATGATCATCAGGATCACGAACACCACCAGGCCGACGATGAAGTTACCGCCGATGACCACTTCGCCGAAGGCCTCGATCACCTTGCCCGCCGCGCCGGTGCCGGTATGGCCCTCGAGCAGCACCACCCGCGTCGAGGCGACGTTGAGGGTCAGGCGCATCAGCGTGGTGATCAGGATCACCGTGGGGAACAGCGAGAAATCCAGTGGGCTCTTCGACGACACGCTGACCAGCAGCACCAGCACCGCCATGGCGATGTTGAAGGTGAACAGGATGTCCAGCAGCTGCGGCGGCAGCGGCAGGATGATCATCGCCAGGATCGACAGGATGATCAGCGGAATGCCGATCCGACCGCTGCGGAAGGTGGGCGTGAGTTTCTGCATCAGGTTCATGAGCGTGCTCGGTTGAACAGTTCTTCGGGGATGTGGACGTTGCTGGCCAGTGCCGGCTTGCCCTGGCGACGGCCCTGTTTCCAGGCCTTGAGCTGGAGGATGTAGGTCAGCACGTGGGCCACCGCGGTATAGAGCGGTGCCGGAATCTGCTGGTTGACCTGGGTGCTGTAGTAGATGGCGCGGGCCAATGGCGGCAGCTCGACCACCTCACGCCCGTTGGCCTGGGCCATCTTGCGGATGTACAGCGCCATCTCGTCGACGCCGCGGGCGATGACGAAGGGCGTCTCGGCCTTCTTCGGGTCGTACCTGAGCGCCACGGCGTAGTGGGTCGGGTTGACGATCACCACGTCGGCATCCTTGATCACCTTGGCAATCTGCCGCTGCGCCAGCGCGCGCTGCAGCTGCTTGATGCGTGCCTTCACTTCGGGGCGGCCTTCCTGGTTCTTGTGCTCTTCCTTGCGCTCCTGCTTGGTCATGCGCATTTTCTTGAGGAAGAAGAAGCGCTGCAGCGGGATGTCGATGAAGGAAAACAGCACGAACACCAGCAGCAGCGAGATTGCCAGGTCGAAGGTCAGCGAGAAGGCGCCGCCGATGGCGTTGAAGATGTCGGTGCGCTGCAGCGCGACCAGTCGTGGCGCGGCGTAGTACAGCTGCCAGGCTGCGATGCCGAGCAGTGCGGAGATCTTCAACAGCGACTTGGCCAGCTCGCTCCAGTTCTGCGCGCCGACCATCCGGCCCAGGCCGGTGATGGGGTTGAGCTTGCTGAACTTCGGCGCGAAGTTCTTCGAGGCGAACACCCAGCCGCCCGGCACCAGGGCAAAGGCGATCACCAGGATCGGCGTCAGCAAAAGCGGCAGCAGCACGCTGATAAATACCAGCAGGTTGTGCGTGAGGATCACCTGCAGGTCATCGATGCCGATCTCGCTCTGCTGGAAGTTGATGTACGAGTAGCTGAAGCTCTGCTGCATGCCATCGAGAAACAGCCCGGCGCTGAGCTTGAGCAGCAGCAGCGTGGCGAGCAGCGAAACGGTGGTGGCGACATCCTTGGAGCGGGTGACCTGGCCATCGTCGCGACTCTTCTTGAGTTTCTGCTCGGAGGCCTCTTCGGTCTTTTCCTGACTGCTGTTCTGCTCAGACATGGCCGCCGCTCCTGAGCAGAACGCCGATCTTGTCCAGCAAGTCGCGGGTCAGGTGCAGGTAGGCCTCGGCCAGGTTCGGCAGGGTCAGGTAGATCAGCGACAGGCCGGCGATGATCGCCATGGGAAAACCGAGCGAGAACAGGTTCATCGCCGGTGAGATGCGGTTGAGCAGGCCGAAGCAGAACTGCACCAGCGTCATGCAGAAGACGATCGGTAGGGCGATCAGCAACGCCGCCGAAATCACCCAGGCCATGGACCAGGCGATGGTCTGCAGGCCGTCGTAGAACAGCCCGCTGCCGATCGGCCAGTAGACGAAGCTCTGGTAGATGATGCTCACCGTGACCAGATGGCCGTCGATGGCGAAGAACAGCAGCGCCAGCAGGATGAAATACAGCTGGTAGATGATCGAGGCCGAGGACACACCGTTCATGGGGTCATTGAATACCGCCATGGACAGGCCAAGCTGGGTCGAGACCACGTCACCGATCAGGGTGAACACGGTGAACACCAGCAGCAGCGCCAGGCCCAGCAGCAGGCCCATGGCGATCTGCTCGATGGTGGCCAGCATGCCTGCCAGCGACAGCGGATCGAGTGTCGGCGGTGTCGGCAAGGCGGCTCCCAGCACCAGGGTCAGCGCCAGCGCCAGGAGGATGCGCACACGCACGCTGATCGCCTTGTGACTGAACATCGGCGCCAGACTGAACACGGCCATGATCCGGCAGAACGGCCACCAGTAGGCGAGCAGCGATTGCAGATAGTGGCCGGCGTGCATGAGGGGATCGTTGGGCATGATTCAGCCGACCAGGCGACCCGCCTGCTGGAAGGTTTCGATGAACAGATCGCTCAGTGTGCGCAGGATCCAGTGTCCGGCGAACACCAGCATGCCGAGGGTGATCAGCAGGCGCGGGAGGAAGCTCAGCATCTGTTCGTTGATCTGGGTGGCGGCCTGGAAAATGCTGATCAGGAGGCCGCCGAGCAGGCTCGGGACGATCAGCACGCAGACCACCAGGACGATCACGTGGATGGCGTTGGAGACGATATGGACGGCGGTGTCGGGGGTTAGCATTGGGGCACCTTTGAGGTGACGGTGAATGCTCCGCTCGGCCAGGCGGCGAACTGCAGCTTTGGCTTTGCTTGTTGTGGGAGCGGCCTTGGCCACGAAGCGTTTGGGCTTGGGTTTCTGAGGTTAATGCCTATTGGCCGGGTTGGCAGACGCATTGGTTTCGCCCTGCTGGGCGAGTCCCTTTTGGCAGTCGCCCCAAAAGGAACCAAAAGGTCTTGCCCCTGCATCCGGGTCTCGCTGCGCTCGACTTCCCTCACTCCATCGCTGCTCCGAGGGTCGCCGCGCAAGGGCCATCCATGGCCCTTCACGGCTCTCGCGGCATCCATGCCGCTCGCCCCTCTGCGCAGCGATTCCATTCGGCCTTCTGAAAGGGGCGTTTGGTGTCGCCTGTCGGGCCGTGCGCGTAGGAACAAGCGAAGCGATTTTTTGCTTTCGTTGCTTGGACACTTCCAGGCACCTCGGTCTCTAATCCCCTTCAGGAGGCCGAGCTTAGGCGTGGGGCGCGCGAGGCATGGATGCCGAGCGAGGAGCGATGGGCCAGGGATGGCCCTTCGTGAGGGGGCGCCTAGTCCGGCCCCCGAAGCCGCGCCGAAGCGAGGGAAGTTTTGCGCAGCAAACCGGGGGCGCCCAGTCCGGATGTAGGGGTGGCCTTCTTTTTGGTTACTTTTTCTTGGCCAGACAAGAAAAAGTGACGCGCCGTGCGAGGCGCAACCTGTAGTCCCAGCCGAGGAAAGCGTGGCGCCGAATGCCGGTGTTTGGGCCGACAAAGGTAGGGCATCGCAGCCAAGGTCGCTCTCACAAACGCGCCCTGCCTCCCCATTCTCCAAACCCCACCGCACGGCCAACGCCTTCATCCCCATCACCTAAAACGGCTGAATACTGGTGGTCAACGTCCCCATCAACAGCGCCCAGCCATCAACCAGCACAAACACCATCAGCTTGAACGGCAAGGAAATCATCATCGGCGAAAGCATCATCATGCCCATCGCCATCAGCACGCTGGCCACCACCAGGTCGATCACCAGGAACGGCACGAAGATCATGAAGCCCAGCTGAAACGCGGTCTTCAGCTCGCTCAGCACGAACGCCGGCAGCAGCAGCGAGAAATCCAGCTCGTCGAGGTCCTCCGGCAGTTGTTCGCCGGCTAGCGCCACCATGGTTTCCAGGGAGTTCTTGTTGGTCTGCGCCAGCATGAAACCGGCCAGGCTGCCCTTGGCCGAGTCCAGCGCCTGTTCGAGGGTGATCTCGTCGTTCTGGAACGGCCCGTAGGCCTGGCTGTGGATTTCCTGCCAGACCGGGCGCATCACCAGCAGGGTGACGATCAGCGCGATGCCGATCAGCACCTGGTTCGGCGGGCTCTGCTGCAGGCCGATGGCCTGGCGCAGGATGGCCAGCACGATGATGAAGCGGGTAAAGCAGGTCATCATCATCAGCATCGCCGGCAGGAAGCCGAGCAGGGTCATGATGATCAGGATCTGCAGCTTCACCGAGAACTCCTGACCGTTCTCGGTATCGTTCAGGTTGAACAGCGTGATCTCGCCGCCGGCGGCCTGGGCTGCCAGGGGCATCAGCCCGATCAGCAGCAGGCCGAGCAGGCTCAGGCCGCGACGCAGGCTCATGGGGCGAAGGCGTCCAGGCTGGTGCCGGACAGTTCGACGATGCGCAGGCCGTAGTTGCCGTTCATCACCACCACCTCGGCCTTGGCGAACAGGGTGCCGTTGACCTTCACGTCCAGCGGTTCGCCGGCCAGCTTGTCGAGCACGATCACGCTGCTGGTGTCGCACTCCATCAGCTCCTTGAGGGAGATTTCCGCGGAGGCGACTTCCAGGGTGACGTTCACCGGAATCTTGCCGAAGAAGCTCAGGTCCTGGCGTGGCGCTGGCGCGGCCGCCGGGGCCGGTACAGCCGGCTCGTCGACCGCATCCAGGCTCAGGTCGCCTTCGTTGATGAGGTTCTCGAATTCGTTGTCGGAAAGATGGCCGTTCATTGGGGGTTCACGCTTTCAAGTGAAGTGAGGAACAGGGCGCCATCCTCTTCGAAGATGGTGCCGCGAAAGAGCTTCTGCTGGTTGATGCGCACTTCGTAACGGTCCAGCGGGCGCAGCATGAGGATGTCGTCGAGCTGCAGGGCGAGCACCCGTGCCAGCGGCATCTGCGCCGCGGCCACCACGCAATCGAGGCGTACCGGCAGGTGTTTGATGTGATCGATGGGATTGCCGGGCAGGCGCGGCACGGGCGGGCCGGCCAGGCGGCTGGTCAGCTCGTCGACCAGCTCGGTGTCCAGATAGAGGTAGATCGAGGAACGGCTGCCGGTGATATGGCTGATGTACTCGTACTCGGCCACGTACTCCCAGCTGGTTTCCTCGTAGTCGTTGCGATAACTGTCGAGTTTGCCGAAGGTCTCGCCGGACAATATCGAGCGGGCGAATATATCGGTGATATCCATGCCCAGCCGATTGCGCATGCGCTGTTCCGACGTACTGATCGGTGGTGTGTCCTGGCTGGCAATGACAGTGCCGCCGTAATAGCACTCCAGTGCTTCGGTCAACAACGCACGGTCGATGGAAAACCCAACTTTGCCCATGGCCGAGCGATAGATGCAGTCCGGCTCTTCGCCGCGCTCTTCCTGAACATCGATGCGATTCAGTTCGAGATTGATGCGGTAATTACGCAGGAAATAATCACCGATCAGCCGCGGATTCTTGTTGGTACTTTCCTTGATGTACTGCGGAATCTTGTGGTGATGCCGTCCCAGCTTCTGCGGTTTCAATACAGTCAGGCTTTGGGCGGGCACGCCATGGTGGACTTTTGCATTGCCAGTCATGTTGTGAACTGTATGTCCTGAGGTCGGTGAACACGGCGGTGATGCCGCTGGCCATTGGTGCAGACAAGTGGGCTGGCTGGCGCGGGTGTTTTTCCGGGCACGGCTCTAGCGTGCCGCCATCCTAGGCATGGGCGCGTGAGAGGGTTAAATCAAGAGATATCAAATGACCTCTTTTGAGCTCATCTGGCATCGGTTGATTTCAATTAAGCAGAACTGATTGGGCGACGGTGCTGGCGCGCTGATAGCGTGCGCGCACTTGTTCGGGAAGTACCTTTGCGAGCGTGCTGGTTCGATTGCGAGTCAGTGGGCAAAGACGGCAAAGACTTCCGAAAAATTAAATCGATTTTTTATCTTCCCGCATCTCCGCCGATTCGTTGCGCACGAGCGCGGCGCCTCCCGGAGGGCAAGGTGGTCACATTGAAAAGTGTCAGTCAGGCAATGAACTACGCATGCGACGAGCTATTCGATGAATTGCCGGCGAAGAAAGTCGCCATTATCGGAAGTGTCCAGGCCGAAGCCTGCGAATTTCTGCAGGCCGGTTTGCGCAGGCAGGGTTGCGAAGTTGCGCGTTTCAATGATTTCGCCGAACTCGACAAGGCTCGGCTCGATCGCCTGGCATTGATCTTCGTGGTGGTTGCAAGTTTGCCGGTGCGCTCCTTGTATGCGCAGGTGGAAAGTCTTGTGCGGCGTGCAGGTAGCGTCTGCCTGATTCCGGTAGTCGAGTACGCCGACCAGGAAAAGGCCGCCACGCTGCTGGAACTGGGTTGCGTCGACTACCTGCTATCACCGTTCAGCGAGACCCAGCTGGGTGCGTTGCTGCGCCGCCAGGTCTGTGCCGAGACCGCCCAGGAAAGCTTCGTTTCCTGCTCCCAGGCCGGTCGCCGCCTGCTGGCCATGGCCCAGCGCGTGTCCCTGACCCGCGCGCCGATCCTGATCACTGGCGAGACCGGCACCGGCAAGGAGCTGATGGCGCGCTACATCCATCGCTTTTCCGCCAGCCCGGACGCACCCTTCGTCGCGGTGAACTGCGCGGCGATCCCCGAGCAGATGCTCGAATCCATTCTCTTCGGCCATGAGAAGGGCGCCTTCACCGGCGCGGTGAGCGCCCAGCCCGGCAAGTTCGAGTTGGCCAATGGCGGCACCCTGCTGCTCGACGAGATCGGCGAACTGCCGCTGGGGCTGCAGGCCAAGCTGTTGCGCGTGCTGCAGGAGCAGCGCGTGGAGCGCCTCGGCGGGCGCCGCGAGATCGAGCTGAACGTGCGCATCATCGCCGCGACCAACCGCGACCTGCAGCAGGAAGTGGCCGAGGGCCGCTTCCGCGCTGACCTGATGTTCCGCCTCGACGTGCTGCCGCTGCATATCAGCCCGCTGCGCGAGCGCAAGGAAGACGTGCTGCCGCTGGCCCGCCGCTTCATCAGCAAATACGCGCCGCAGGAAGCCCACGACGAGCTGCTCACCGAGGATGCCTGCCGCGCGCTGCTGCAGCACGACTGGCCGGGCAACGCCCGTGAGCTGGAGAACACCGTGCAGCGTGCGCTGGTGCTGCGCAACGGGCTCTTCATCCAGCCCCAGGACCTGGGCCTGGCGGTGCCGACAGGCGTACCGGTACGCAGCGAGCGCCCGCTGGTGCTTGCCGCGGAGAACGGCAAGGCGGCGCTGCGCGCGAGCGGCAAGTGGGCCGAATACCAGCACGTGATCGACACCATCCGCCGCTTCGACGGCCACAAGGCCAAGGCTGCCGCCAGCCTGGGCATGACCTCGCGCGCGCTGCGCTACCGCCTCAACGCCATGCGCGAGCAGGGCATCGAGCTGAATTTCTGAACCATCGGGGAAGCACGACCATGAGTTCCATCAATCAGGTACAGCAGGATCTGCTGGGTCGCATGCAGCAGCTGGCCAGCGTTGCCGAGGGCCAGCCGATCCGTCCGTCGAGCATGGCGGCCAACGCCATCAGCGGTTCGTTCGAAGCCGCCCTGCGTTCGGTGGACGCCGAGCAGCACAAGGCCAGCGCGGCGATGGCGGCGGTGGACAGCGGCAAGAGCGACGATCTGGTCGGCGCGATGATCGACAGCCAGAAGGCCAGCGTGTCGTTCTCGGCGCTGCTACAGGTGCGCAACAAACTGACCACGGCGTTCGACGACGTCATGCGAATGCCGCTTTGATCGGCCCAGAGAGCTAAGACGTGCTGCAGAAACTCAAATCCCGGTTGCCCGAAGGCGGGCTGCAACTCGATCCGCGCGTGACGCTGGCGGGCATGGCGGTGATCGCCGCCGCGCTGGCGGTGGCCGTGGCCTTCTACCTGTGGCGCGACAATGGCTCGTTCCGCCCGCTGCATGGCGCCGGCGAGTCGTTTCCCGCCGCCGAGGTGATGCAGGTGCTCGACGGCGAGGCGCTGCAGTACCGCATCCATCCGCAGAGCGGCCAGATTCTGGTGCGCGAGGACCAGCTGGCGCGGGCGCGGCTGCTGCTCAACGCCAAGGGCGTGAAGGTTGCGCAGCCGGCTGGCTACGAGCTGTTCGACAAGGAAGAGCCGCTGGGCACCAGCCAGTTCGTTCAGGATGTGCGCCTCAAGCGCAGCCTGGAAGGCGAGCTGGCGCGCACGGTGATGGCGCTCAAGGGCGTGCAGCAGGCGCGGGTGCATCTGGCCCAGGAGGAGAACAGTTCCTTCGTGGTCAGCAAGCGCGCGCCGAGCAAGGCGTCGGTGATGTTGCAGCTGGAGCCCGGCTACAAGCTGAGCAGCGACCAGGTCGGTGCCATCGTCAATCTGGTCGCCAACAGCGTGCCCAATCTGAAGCCGGAAGATGTCGGTGTGGTCGACCAGTACGGCGCGCTGCTCTCGCGCGGGCTCAACGTCGGCGGCGGGCCGGCGCAGAACTGGCAGGCCGTGGAGGACTACCAGCAGAAGGCTGCGGCCAATATCGAGCAGGTACTGGCACCGGTGCTGGGCCTGGGCAACTTCCGCATCAGCGTGGCGGCGGACATCGACTTCAGCCAGAAGGAAGAAACCTTCCAGTCCTACGGCGACACGCCGCGCCTGCGCAACGAGGTGCTGCGCAACGAGAGCGCGCTGGATCGTCTGGCGCTGGGCGTGCCTGGCTCGTTGAGCAACCGGCCGGTACCGCCGGCGCCCGAAGGCGAAGAAGCCCAGCAGCCGGCCACCGAGAACAAGGGCGCCACCTCGCTGCGCGAGGAATCGACCCGCCAGATGGATTACGACCAAAGCGTGGTGCACGTCAGACATGCCGGCTTCGCCCTGCGCCAGCAGAGCGTGGCGGTGGTGCTCAACTCCGCGGCGGCGCCGGAGGGTGGCTGGACAGACGAGGCCCGCGCCGAGCTGGAGGCCATGGTGCGCAGTGCGGTCGGCTTCAAGCAGGAGCGCGGCGATCTCCTGAGTCTCAGCGTGTTGCCGTTCGCTGCCGTGGAGCCGATCGAGCAGGTCGTGCCCTGGTGGGAGAACAGTCAGGTCCATGCGCTGGCCAAGGTCGGCGTGGCCGGGCTGATCGCCCTGCTGTTGCTGCTGATCGTGGTGCGCCCGGCGGTACGCAATCTCACCCAGCGCAACGTCGCGGCACTGCCGCAGCGCGAGGGGCTGGAAGGCAGCCTGGTCGAGCCGAGCGCACCGGCCGCGCTGGAAGGCGACAGCCGGCCGGCACTGGCCAGCCCGCGCGAACCCGGCGGACCGCACATCTTCGGTGAGCTCAACCCGCTTTCGGAGATCCGCCTGCCGGCACCGGGCTCGGGTCTTGAGCTGCAGATCGAGCACCTGCAGATGCTCGCCAAGAACGACCCCGAGCGGGTCTCGGAAGTCATCAAGCATTGGATAGGGCGCAATGAAAGAGACCTCAACCCAGCCGGCTGAAGACAGCCAGGCGTCGTCCCGCGAGATCAAGCCGCGGCCGGTGCAGCTGCGCTCGGTCAGTTCGCTGGATCAGGCGGCAATCCTCATGCTGAGCATGGGCGACGAGATATCCGCTGGCATTCTGCGCAACTTCTCCCGCGAGGAAATCATCAGCATCAGCCAGGCCATGGCGCGGCTGTCCAACGTCAAGCAGCCGATGGTTTCCGATGTGATCAGCCGCTTCTTCGACGACTACAAGGAGCAGAGCAGCATCAAGGGGGCCTCGCGCTCCTACCTGGCCGGCATGCTCTCCAAGGCGCTGGGCGGCGACATCACCCGCTCGCTGCTCGATTCCATCTACGGCGAGGAGATCCGCGCCAAGATGGCCAAGATGGAGTGGCTCGATCCCAAGCAGTTCGCCGCGCTGATCGCCAAGGAGCACGCGCAGATGCAGGCGGTGTTCCTTGCCTTCCTGCCGCCGGGCATGGCCACCGAGGTGCTCGAGTGCATGCCGGCCGAGCGCCAGGACGAGCTGCTCTACCGCATCGCCAACCTCTCGGAGGTCAACAGCGACGTCATCGCCGAGCTGGAGCAGCTGATCGATCGCAGCCTCAAGGTGCTCAGCACCCAGGGCTCGCAGGTGCGCGGGGTGAAGCAGGCGGCGGACATCATGAACCGCTTCAAGGGCAACCGCGACCAGATGTTCGAGCTGCTGCGCGCGCATAACGAGGAGCTGGTGAGCAAGATCGAAGACGAGATGTACGACTTCTTCATCCTCTCGCGGCAGAACCAGGACGTGCTGCAGACGCTGCTGGAAGTCATCCCGCTGGACGAGTGGGTGGTCGCGCTCAAGGGCGCCGAGCCGGAGCTGGTCAAGGCGATCCAGGGCGCCATGCCCAAGCGCCAGGCGCAGCAGATGGAGTCGATCAACCGGCGCCAGGGCCCGGTGCCGCTGAGCCGTGTCGAGCAGGTGCGCAAGGACATCATGGCCGTGGTGCGCGAGATGTCCGCCGATGGCGAGCTGCAGGTGCAGCTGTTCCGCGAACAGACGGTGGAGTGAGATGACGGTCAAGGTGATCAAGGGTGCCGACCGCAGTTGGCGGCCGTTCCGCTTTCCGCCCCGGGTGAAGCCGCAAGGCCCCGCCGCGGAAACCCTGGCCGGCGATCCGGCAGCCCTGCAGCGGGCGGTGGCCGATGGCTTTCAGGAGGGCATCGACAAGGGCTATCGCGAAGGCCTGGAGCAGGGCCGCGAGGCCGGGCATCGCGAGGGCTTCCAGCGTGGTGTCGAGGACGGCAAGGCGCTGGGCCTGGAGGATGGCCGTCTGCAAGGGCGACGGGCGTTCGACGAGGCCGGCCGGCCGCTGGACCGGCTGATCGAGTCATTCGAGCGCTTTCGTGCCGAGTACGAACAGGCGCGTCGCGAGGAACTGCTGGAGCTGGTGCAGAAGGTGGCGCGCCAGGTGATCCGTTGCGAACTGACCCTGCATCCCACGCAACTGCTGACCCTGGCCGAGGAGGCGCTGACCGCCATGCCCGGCGATCAGGAAGACGTGCGTATCCACCTCAATCCTGAAGAGTGCGCGCGCATCCGCGAGCTGGCACCGGAACGTGCCGCTGCCTGGCGTCTGGTGCCGGACGAGAAGCTCGCGCTCGGCGAATGCCGTGTGCTCACCGCCCAGGCCGAAGCCGACATCGGCTGCCAGCAGCGGCTGGACTCGTGCATGGAAACCCTCGCCGAACACATCACGGCGCAGGGTTGAGCCATGGCCCTGCGCGACAGTTTCCGCCTCGACGAGGCCCTGCGCTCGCTGGACAACGTGCAGCTGGCCAAGGTCAGCGGGCGGCTGGTGCGGGTCTCCGGGATGCTGCTGGAAAGCCTCGGCTGCCAGCGCATGACCGGCCAGCGCTGCTATGTCGAGCAGGGCGACGGCAGCATGCTGGAGGCGCAGGTGGTGGGCTTCAATCGCGATATCACCTACCTGATGCCGTTCAAGAAACCGGTCGGCCTGACCGCCGGTTCGCGGGTATTCCCGGCGCCGGATGACGCCAAGCTGCATATCGACGAATCCTGGCTGGGTCGCGTGGTCAACGGCCTCGGCGAACCGCTGGACGAACTGGGCAAGCTCGGCGGGCGCGACCCGTTGCCGACCGAGCTGCCCTCGGTCAATCCGCTCAAGCGCAAGCCGGTCAGCGAAGCGCTGGATGTCGGCGTGCGCGCCATCAATGCCACCCTGACCCTGGGCAAGGGCCAGCGGGTCGGCCTGTTTGCCGGCTCGGGCGTGGGCAAGAGCGTGCTGCTCGGCATGATCACCCGGCAGACCAAGGCCGATGTGGTGGTGGTCGGGCTGATCGGCGAGCGTGGCCGTGAGGTGCAGGAGTTCCTCCTGCATTCGCTGGGCGAAGAGGGCCTGAAGAAGGCCGTGGTGGTGGTCGCACCGGCCAACGAATCGCCGCTGATGCGCCTCAAGGCCACCGAGCTCTGTCACAGCATCGCCGCCTATTTCCGCGACCAGGGCCATGACGTGCTGCTGCTGGTGGATTCGCTGACCCGCTATGCCATGGCTCAGCGCGAGATCGCCCTGGCCCTCGGCGAGCCGCCGGCGACCAAGGGCTACCCGCCGTCGGTGTTCGGCATGCTGCCGGAGCTGGTGGAAAGCGCCGGCAATGGCGCCAGCGACAATGGCAGCCTGAGCGCCATCTACACGGTGCTGGCCGAAGGCGATGACCAGCAGGACCCCATCGTCGACTGCGCGCGGGCGATTCTCGACGGCCACATCGTGCTCTCGCGACGCCTGGCCGAAGCCGGGCATTACCCGGCCATCGACGTCTGCGCGTCGGTCAGCCGCTGCATGAGCCAGGTCGGCCAGCCGGCGCACCTGGGCGCGGCGCGCCAGCTCAAGGAGTGCTACAGCACCTTCGAGAAGATCAAGGAGCTGATCCCGCTCGGCGGTTACACACCGGGGGCGGACATCAAGACCGATCGCGCGGTGCAGCTGGCACCGACCATCGAGCGCTTCCTGCGCCAGGACGTCGGCGAAGCCGCCGAGCTGGAAACCAGCGTCGCCACCTTGCAGAACATCCTCGGGAAACCGCGATGAAACAGCAGATCGAGACCCTCGGCCGCCTGGCCAGCCTGCGCAGCCACCGGGTGCGGCAGATGCTCGGCCGCGTGCAGTACCAGCAGAACCTCTGCCAGCGCTACCGCAACAACATCACCGGCCTGAGCCGCCTGTGCGGCTTTTCCGTGCCGATGAGCACACCGCTGCAGCGCGACAACCAGCAGCGCTACAAGGCCACCCTGTACAAGATGGTGGAGCTGCAGCGTCGCGAGCTGGCGGTGGCCGAGCAGGCGCTGGAGCGCATTCAGCGCGAGCTCCTGCAGGCCATGCGCAGCGAGAAGGTGGTCGAGCATGTGATCGAGGGCAAGCTGCAGCAATGGCAGCAGCTGCTCGCCCAGCAGGAGCAGAAAATCCAGGACGGGCTGGCCGCCCAGGCCCACTGGCGTGCCACCCATTGAGTGCCTCCCATCGAGCTGCTGCGACGGCCGTGGAGACCGCTCGCGGCGGTCGGTAGACTAGCCGCGCCCGGGCTGTGAACAGGCATTTAAGTTTCGTGCCCGGGCGGTCGCCTGTTTGGCTGTAACCACCGAGTTGGAAAGAAATCATGGAAATCAGCCGGCACTTCAAGCCCGCCCTGACACCGGCCACCGAGGCCAGCTCCACCCGCCAGCCCGCCGCGCGCCCGGCGGCGGAAAGCGCCATGCGCCAGCCGGAAAGCCTGCCGCTGGAGCAGATGCACGACGCCCTGCGCGCCATGCCGGACATCGACCTTGAGCGGGTTGCGGCCATCAAGCAGGCGCTGCAGCGCGGCGAGATCTCCACCGATCCTGCCGAGTTGGCCGGCAGCATGCTCGCCTATCACCGCGGAAGCGATGCGTGAACCAGCGCGACAAGCTGCTCGCGGTCGTCGCTGACGACCTGGAGCAGGACTGCGAGGATTACCTGGCCCTGCGCGACCTGATGCAGGCGCTCTATGCGTTCCTGCTCGAGCGTGACAGCCCGGAAATCGACCGTCTCAATCTGCAGATCACCACGCGCGTCGAAGCCCTCGCCGTGCGGGCCCAGCGCCGGGCCAAGGTGCTCGGCGCCTTCCGCCTGCAGGCCGATGCCGAAGGCATGCAGCGGCTGCTCGGCTGCTATCCCGAAGACCAGGCGACGCGCCTGCGCACGCTCTGGCAGAAGCTCGGGGCGATGGCCAGCCAGTGCCAGCAGATCAATGAGCGCAACGGCAAGTTGCTCGCCATGCATCACGAAATCCTCGGCCAGCTGCTGGCCGGCAGCCACGATGCGCGGCTGTACCAGCCGCAGATGTACTGAAGCGCGGCTGCGATCTCAGGCCCCTGCGGCGGCCTTGCCCTCACCCTGGCTCTCGGTCTCGATATTCCGCAACAGCCTTCCTCGTTCCGAATGTTTGGCCCGGCAGACGCCGCTGTCAGCCATCCCTCGCGCATTTTCTCGTTGTGCCTTAAGTCCTGCCCCCTTGTCCGTCGCCTTTAACCGGAGAGATTCCGCCGTCGGCCAGGCGGAAACGGCATTTCCCCGTTTCCTCCGAAGGCCACTGTGCGGAAGCGTTTCTTCTGCGGACATCAGAACAAAACGCTTGTAAATCAATGGTTTGCTAATTGGCATTCAACTTGCTCTAGAGAGCGCAGGAAGGGGATCGGTATGGCGATAGATTCGGATTACATAAAGCAGATGTCGACGCAGCTGGCGACCTACGAAGTTCAGTCTTCGCTGGACCGGCTCAATCGCAACGAAAGCAACTACAAGACCCAGCGTGATGCGCTGAGCAAGTTGCGCACCGCCCTGACCACCTTCAAGTCGGCCGCCTCCGCCCTGAAGACCGGCAAGGCGACGATGCTGGTCAACAGCGCCTCGTTCAGCCAGGAGGGCTACGCCACGGCCACGGTCGGCAGCAAGGCGCAGCCGGGCAGCTACCAGTTTTATGTGGAGCAGCTGGCCAGCAAGCAGCAGGTCGCCGTGCAGGGCCTGGCAGACGGCAGCCTGAGCGGCACGCTGACGCTCAAGGGGCAGGATTTCGATCTGAGCGGCTACACCACCCTCGAAGAAGCGGCCAAGGCCATCAACGCCACTGCCGACCTCGGCGTGCAGGCCACGCTGGTACGCAGCAATGGCCAGGTCAACCTGGTGCTGACCAGTGCCGAAAGCGGCGCCGCCAATGCGTTCGCCGTATCGCTGGCCGGCAAT
The DNA here is from genome assembly GCF_055755175.1 of Stutzerimonas sp. LR2. Lineage (NCBI taxonomy): Bacteria > Pseudomonadati > Pseudomonadota > Gammaproteobacteria > Pseudomonadales > Pseudomonadaceae > Stutzerimonas > Stutzerimonas sp. LR2. Next base: position 541,678 of record NZ_JBVTRR010000001.1, on the reverse strand, counting down.
GCCGCCGCCACCGCCACCACGCTTTCCGAGGCGGCCGATGCGCGCATTCGCATGGGCGGCAGTTTCGGTGCCGGCGGTATCGAGCTGACCAGCTCGAGCAACACGTTCGACAACGTCATCGATGGCGTCAGCCTGTCGGTCAGCAAGCTGCACAAGGACGGCGACGCGGCGCTGACGCTGACCGTCGGCCAGGACCAGAGCGCCACCAAGGCCAAGGCGAAGAGCTTCGTCGACGCCTTCAATGCGCTGATGACCAGCTTCGATTCCCTGACCGCCAGCGGCAGCGAAAGCAGCGCCCGTGGCGCCCTCGCCGGGGATTCCAGCGTGCGTGCCATCGAGGGGCGGCTGAATACGCTGCTGCGCACCGACTTCGCCGGCAACAGCCTGATCAACTTCGGCATCAGCGCCGATCGCAACGGCAAGCTGACCATCGACAGTGCGCGTTTCGAGGCGGCGGTGGCCAAGGACCCGGCTGGCTTCGAGGCGCTGTTCACCGGCAAGGACAACCTGCTCGACAGCATCGACAAGACGGTCGCCGCCTACACCAGCAGCGCCAACGGCATGTTGAAGAACCGCATGGACACGCTGGACCTGAACCTGCGACGCACCAACGAACAGTTCGACAAGCTGCAGCAGCAGTACGACAGCTACTACTCCCGCTACCTCAAGCAGTTCACCTCCATGATGCAGACCATGCAGAGCATGGAGCAGACCTTCGGAATGTTCTGATGACCTACCTTCCCAACGACAGTTACGACAGCTACCGCTCGGTGGACCTGGAGGCCCGTGCCGCGTCGGCCTCACCCTACGAGCTGGTGCTGGTGCTGATGGACGGCCTGCTCGACGAGCTGGCCCGTGCCCGCGGCCATATCGAACACAAGCGCTACCAGCAGAAGGGCGCTTCGCTGGAAAAGTGCATGAACATCCTCAACGGCCTGAACGGTGCCCTCGATGAGGAGAACGGCGGTGAGGTCGTGCAGGGCCTGGCGCGGCTTTACGAGTACTGCATCTACCGACTCTCCGACGTCAGCGTGACGCTGTCGCTCGACGGCCTGGACGAGGTGGTCAACCTGCTCGGCACGCTGCGCGAAGGGTGGGAGGGCGTCAGTGCCGCCCGCAAGTGACGCGCAGCGTCTGCTGGTGCTGCACCAGCGCCTGGCGGCGGCGCTGCACGGCGGCGACTGGCGCGCTGTGGGCGACGTGGACGGGGCGATCCGCCAGTGCCTGGAGCAACTGCCGCGGGACGCTCATCCCTCCGTGCAGGCGGCCCGGCAACAGCTCAAGCAGCTGCATGGCCAGGCGCTCAAGGCCTGCGCCGACGAGTGCGAGCGTCTGCGCCTGCTGCTGGTGAATCATCTGGAGTACGCCGAAGGGCGTGCGGCCTATCAACGTATCGACCTGTACCAGGCGAGGGACGGCAGCTGATGCAGTTGATCTCGGGTTCGACCACCGCGGCCGGCGCGGCGGACGCAGTCATGCAACCGGTGCGACCGGTATCGCTGAGCGGCCATGCGGCGGCCCGTGCGGACGGCAATCCCGTCGTTGGCCGCACGGATTTTCGTGCGCGCCTGCTGAGTGCGGCGGTGGAGCTGGAGCTGACGGCGCAGCCGCAGGCACCGGCTGCCGAGCTGCCCGTGTCGGCGCAGCCCCAGACGCTGGCCGAGAATGTCAGCGAAGCCGCCGGCGAGGAGACTGCCGAGCAGGGCACGGCCGAGCAGTGGCTGCTGGGCATGCTCGATCAGCAGCAGGTCCAGGTGCAGGCCCGCGACAGCGTCGAGGTCGCTCTGCAGGCGGGCTGGCCGCTGGCAGCCGCTCAGGCTGACGGCGTGCAGGACGGCCTGGCCGATGAGGTCGTCGAGGCTGAGCTGCTGGGTCGGGTGGCTCCGCCGCCTGCCCAGGGGCAGCCCGAGCGCCTGCTGGCCAATGCCGCGTCGGTGCGACCGGTGGTTGAGACCGGCGCCGCGCTGAGCCTGCTTGCACCTGCTGTCGGCGCCACGGAGCTCGTCGCCGAGTTGCCGGTCGAGTCGCTGAAGAGCCCTGGCGCCGCCGAGGAGGTTCGCGAGGCGTCACCGCTGCTCGGCGAGCGTCCGGCGAGCAGCGTGGCCCCGGCTGCCGAGCGCCTACTCAAGCTGCAGGCGCCGGAGGCCAAGTGGGGCGAGCAGATGCTGCATGCGCTGCGCGAGCACGTCGAGGTTCAGCTGCAGCAGCGTCAGCAGAGCGCCAGCATCCGCCTGGACCCGCCGGAGCTGGGCAGCCTGGAAATCCACCTCAGCCACGAGTCCGGGCGCCTGACGGTGCAGCTCAGCGCCGCCAACGCCGACGTCGCGCGTCTGCTGCAGCAGACCAGCGACCGGCTGCGGCAGGAGCTGGTGGCTCAGCAGTTCGTCCAGGTCAACGTGCAGGTCGGCGCCGATGGTCGCTCCGGTCGCCATGGCCAGTCGCAGCAGGGGCATGACGACGAGGCGGTACTCGCCGCCGCGCCGACCAGCGCAGCGACGGTTGGCAGTGGCGCCGGTCGCTCGAGCGACCGCGGCAAGGATGTGCTGGTCACGGTCTGACCGGCTCTATTTCAACTACAGGATCTGAATTGGTTATGTCGACGCCTCGTCTCGTTCTTCTGATGCTGCTGCTCAATGTCGTCACCGTGGCCGGTGGCGTCGGTGCCGCCTACTGGCTGCTCAAGCCGGGCATGCCTGGCGGTGAAGTGGTGGCCGAAACCATCGAGCCGGTGGAATACCAGTTCTACCCAGTGAGCAAGGTCATCGTCAGCCTGCGGGGCGACGGCCGCGAACGTTACTTCGTGCTCGACCTCGCGCTGCAGGCCGAGGCTTCGGACGAGCCGAAGAATTTCGAGCAGATCGAACCGCTGGTGCGCAACTCGGTGGTCAGCTACCTCTCCGGGCTGGAGTTTGCCGACCTGCGGGCGATGCCCATCGGCGAGCTGCAGACGCGCCTGGAAGAGGCGCTGTTCGCCGACTTCGCCAGCAAGAAGGCGGTGGTGCCGTTCCACCACGTGCTGGTCAACAAGATGATCGTTCAATAAAGGCCCGCGCCATGAACGCCACCTGTTCCGTCGACTACTACGCCGCCAGCCCGGCCGGCCATGCGCTGTTCGCGCCGGGCGCCGAGCAGCGCTGGCTGATGCAGTATCTGCCGCTGGTCAAGCGCATCGTGCGCCAGCTGTCGTTGCAGGCGAATCAGGTGCTCGACCGCGAAGACATGGAGCAGATCGGCATGATCGGGCTGCTCGAAGGCCTGCGTCGGTACGGCGAGCCGGACGAGCAGTTCGGCCGCTTCGCCGCGCTGCGCATCCGCGGCGCCATTCTCGATGAGCTGCGCCGCCAGGACTGGCGGCCACGCCAGGTCCGGCAGCAGGCGCACAAGGTGCGCGACGCGATCCGCGAGCTCACCCGCCAGCTCGGCCACACGCCGAGCGACGAGGAGATCAAGGCATTCACCGGGCTGGATGAAAAGGATTACCAGGCCTTCCTCTGGGCCGATTCGTCGGAGGCCATCGAGAGCCTCGACGAGTTGCTGCAGAGCGGCCACGAGCACTTTCCCGATGCGGCCGAGCTGTTCGAGGAGCGGCTGCTCAAGGAGCGTTTGCTGGAGCAGGCGTTGAGCCGGCTGGACGAGCGTGAGCGGCTGGTGCTGACGCTGTATTACCAGCACGAGTTGAGCCTCAAGGAAATCGCCCTGGTGCTGGAAGTCAGCGACGCCAGGGTCTGTCAGTTGAGTAAGCAGGCGATCGGCAAGGCCTGTCGCTTTCTGGGATCCGCCGACGCGTCGTCCGCAGTTGCGGCGAAGCGCCAGTCGGTCCTTTAACCGAGAGAAGTCAGTAACGTCATGCAGAAAGTATTAGGTGCGTTCATCATCATCGGTTGCGTCCTGGGTGGCTACGCTATGGCCAACGGCGACATGCGGGTGCTCTGGCAGCCAGCGGAAGTGGTGATCATCCTCGGCGCCGCCCTGGGCAGCCTGGTGGTCGGCAACCCCAAGGAAGTGCTGATCGAGATGCTGCACCAGATCAAGGGAGTGTTCGCCTACCAGCGTCGCGGCGAGGAGTTTCAGCGCCAGTTGCTGATGCTGCTCTACGAGCTGCTGGAAATGGTCGATGTGGGTGGCCTCAAGGTGCTCGATTCGCACATCGAAGAACCGGAGCAGAGCGACCTGTTCGTGCGCTACCCGCTGATCCTGCAGGAAAAGAACCTGATGGCCTTCATCGCCGACAACTTCCGCCTGATGGCCATGGGCAAGATCACCGCCCACGAGCTCGAGGGCTTCCTCGAGCAGGAGCTTGAGGCGATGGAACATGCGCTGATGCAGCCGTCGCGCTCGCTGTTCAAGATCGGTGAGGCGATGCCGGGCTTCGGCATCCTCGCGGCGATCATGGGCATCATCATCACCATGGGCAGCATCGGTGGCAGCGTCGCCGAGATCGGCGCCCACGTGGCCGCCGCGCTGGTGGGTACCTTTCTCGGCATCTTCTTCTGCTACTGCCTGATGGAGCCGCTCTCCAACGCCATGGGCCAGCGGGTCAAGACCGAGCTGTCGGCCCTTGAATGCGTGCGCACCACGCTGGTCGCGCATCTGGCAGGCAAACCGACGCTGCTGGCGGTCGACGCCGGACGCAAGCTGATCGAGCAGGACGTCAAGCCGGCCTTCCGTCAACTCGAGGTCTGGGTCAACCAGTACGAGGAAGAAAGGGACGCGGCATGAAGAGCCGAGACAAGGGCAAGGCCGGCGAGCGCGAGGTCATCGTTCGCCGCCGGACCAAGAAAGGCCACGGCGACGAGCACGGCGGCGCCTGGAAGGTGGCTTTCGCCGACTTCACCCTGGCCATGATGGCGCTGTTCATGGTGCTGTGGATCATCCAGCCGCAGATGAACCTGACCAACCCGGCCTTCGGCGAGCAGGAAAGCAATCCGCTGGTCGATGGCGGTGCCGGCATTTTCGATGGCACCAGTACTTCACCGCTGGAGCTGGACGGCGTACCGCTGCGCCCGGCACCGGACGAGCCCCAGCGCCCGCGCGAGGAGACGGCTCGCGGTGAAGGCGAAACGCCCGCGGATGGCACTCGCCGCTATGCCTCGACCGCCGAGCTGCAGGCGCTGGCGGCACTGATGCAGGAGGTCGCCGGGCAGGTCGATGCACTGGCCAACCTGGAGGTGGATGTGGTGCCTCAGGGTCTGCGCATCCTGATCAAGGACGACCAGCAGCGCTTCATGTTCCAGCGTGGCAGCGCCGTACTCAACCCGCACTTCGCCAAGCTGCTCGCCGTGCTCGCCGGGGTGCTGAGCAAGGTCGAGAACAAGCTGATCATCAGCGGGCATACCGACGCCACGCCCTATCGCCTGCAGTCGGGGTACGACAACTGGAACCTGTCCGGTGACCGCGCCCTGCGGGCGCGTAACGTGCTGGTGGATGCCGGCCTGCCGGGACGCTCGGTGCTGCAGGTGACAGCTCAGGCGGACGTGATGCCGCTGCGCCCCGAGGCGCCGGAAGACGGCGCCAACCGGCGGGTGGAGATTCTGCTGCTGACCGATTCGGCGGAGTCGCTGTACAAGGAGCTGTTCGGCGACAGCTACGGCAAGGTGCGTTTCTCGGAGAGTGGCGCGCAGTACAGCGGCCAGGGCGGAGCCGGGAGCTGAGCGCATCCGGCGCCGGCTGCCCCGAGCGGGCAGCCGGTGCGCCTGCTCAGCGCTGCGCCACCAGGTGGTCGGCGCAATACACCTGCTGTGTTTCCACGCCGTACAGACACGCGCCCACCTGTTCGAGCGTGATCCGCGCGCCTTTGTGCTTGCCGTAGAACAGGTTGAAGATCAGTTCGTCGTCGAGTTCGCTGGCGGCTGCCAGGCCGCTGATCTCGCCTTCCTCGACGATCAACCGCGAGCGGCCGAGAAAATCGGTTTCTACCCGGCCGGAGGCTTCGACGATGGCATTGCTGTTACGCGTCATCGAGTAGAAGCGGCCGTCGCTGAACACCAGGCTCTGACTGACCGGCGCCAGCTGCCCGTTGCTGAGCAGGATCTGACCGGTGGAGGCGTAGCGGCCGTCCAGGCTGGCGCTGTAATTGGTGGTGCCCATGGCGACCAGCGCCCAGAGTGCCATGGCCGTCGGTACCATTACTCGCAGCAGACGCTTGCTTGCGGCGCCGCTCTCGGAATGCACAGTCATCGCAGACATCCTTGCAGTGTTTCATTCGAAATGCTGTTCACCTGGCTGCGATGGATCTTCAGCCAGTTCACCTGGCCGTCCCCGCGCAGACAGCGCAGCTCGTAGAAGCCAGGCGACATGTTGACGATCAGCCGACTCGGGTGGGTATTCAGGCCGGCGATACTGGAAACCAGCAGGCGGGTCTCCTGCATCATGCGTTCGAGCATCTGCTGGCTTTTCTCCACGTAGAGCACTTCGAGCTGGCCGATGGAGTGACTGTGGGTCAGCGAACCCTTGGGCGCATGCATGAAGCGATAGCCGAGGGCGACCACCGCCAGCAGCAGCGCCACCGCAGTGCCGAGCACGGTCGGTGCGAGCCAGGGCGACGGACGTGGAATCGCCGCGGCCGCGGGCACATGTGGTTCGATGATCGTCGCCGGCTGCGCGGCGGCAGCACTCGGCTGTACCGGCGCTGTCTCGCTGGCTTCGAGCAGGTGGTTCGGATTGAACAGGTAACCCCGCCGCGGCAGGGTCTGGATGATCTGGCTGGAGCTGTCGGACAGCAGCTGGCGCAGGGTGTAGATCTGCTGGTTCAGGCTGCCCTGGCCGACCACGCGGTCTTCCCACGCGTGGCGCAGCAGCTCTTCGCGCGAAACCACCTCGCCGGGCGTCTGCAGCAGCCGCTCCAGAACCCGGCTACCGGAAAAGCCGAGATCGACCTTTTCCACGTCCTCGCCACTGATCAGCATGAGCTGGTAGAGCGAGCGGTCGAAGCGCGCCACGCGGCCGTCCCGCCCGCACTTCAGGAGCGGACATGCGGTGCCATCGGTGGCCTTGGTGGTCAGAGATGAAATCATGGTGCCCTGAAAAGCGATCAGAAATGTCTGTGATCTGGAACAAAGGTTTACCGTGAACTGGTCGGCAATATATTGGCGCCGTTTTTTTGAACTTACAAGGGAACTAATCAGGGTTATAGCTGTCATGCATGATGGCTATGTGACATCACCGCGCAGATTGTGTGACTTGTCGGTCGGGAAGGGGGCGTTACAGGGCGCGCCATTGCTGGCTTCGGAGCAAGATGAGCGGGCGTGGACGTTGCTCTGCGCGGCGTCTGGCCATTGGTCGGATAGACGGTCGACGGTGGTTCCGCAGAAACAAAAACGCCCCGGCCGAGTCGGGGCGTTTTTGGTTGTAGCGAGCGGTCGGCCAGGGCTGGCCGACCGAGGATCATCAGCCCAGCAGGCCCATGACCATGCTTGGCATCTGGCCGGCTTGCTTGAGCATGGAGATGCCGGACTGCATCAGCATGCTGTTCTTGGTCATGTTGGCGCTTTCCGAGGCGAAGTCGGCATCCATGATGCGACCCTTTGCCATCTCGGTGTTGTCCTTCATGTTGGCCAGGTTGTTGGCGGTGTGGTTCAGGCGGTTGATGGTGGCGCCGAACTGGGAGCGCAGGCTGCCGATGGCGTCAAGGGCAGTGCTGACCAGATCGATAGTAGCGTTGGCTGCGCCGGTAATTTCGGTGCCCGCGGTAGCGGCATCGCCAGCTGTGTAGGTTGTGGAAATCCCGTCCAGAGCGTCGGTCAGGGTCTGGACTGCGTCCGAACCAGCGGCAGTCAGATCCATTGTCAGCGTTTCTGCGGCAGTGGCACCGATCTGGAAAGTCACGGCGGCGGCGAATTTGCCTGCGCTGTTGTCTTTGCTGAACAGGGCTTCGCCAGCGTAGGAGGTGTTGTCCATGATGTTGGCGATTTCGACGCCCAGCTGGTCGTATTCGGCCTGCAGCGCTTCGAGATCATCTGCGCTGTTGGTGCCGTTGGCGCCCTGAGTCGCCAGGTCCTTCATGCGCTGCAGGATGTCGGTCATTTCGTTGAACGCGCCTTCGGCGGTCTGCAGCAGCGAAACGGCATCGTTGGTGTTGCGCATGGCAACGCCCATGCCACGGCTCTGGGCATTCAGGCGGGTGGCGATCTGCAGACCGGCGGCGTCGTCGGCGGCGCTGTTGATGCGCAGGCCGGTGCCCAGGCGCTGCTGGTTGGTGCCCAGGGCGTTGTTGGTCTTGCTCAGGTTGGTCTGGGTAACCAGCGAGGAGTAATTGGTATGAATGGACAGGGCCATGGTGGATTCCTTCGTGCTAAATGGGCTGTAGGAGCTGGCTTGACTGCCTGCTGAAGGGGTAAGGCGACAGCCCGCGAAGAAGGATTAAATCCTGGCGCCAAAATTTTTTAGACCATTACCTACTGATTCTCCGCGTCCCATTTGTAGCCAGCCGTCTGTTTAGAACGTACTGGTCACCACACCTTCCTCCACCACCTTGGCATCGATCACCTTGCCGCTGCGCACGTTGCGCACGCGGATCACTTCGCCCGGCTGCCCGTCGCCCAGTGCTTCGCCGTTGGTGGAGGCTTCGATGCCGTCGTGGCTGGCGACGATCTTCACCGGCTGCCCGCGCCTGACTGCCAAGGGCTGCGCCAGCAGCGACGGGGTAAGGGTCTGCCCGGCGCGGATGCGTCGTTTCGCGGCCATGCCCTGCACCTCCTCCAGGCGATGAAAATAGCCGCGCTGGGCCTTGCCGATATTGATCGGCTCGAGCCTGAGGTCGTCGCGTCCGAGCGTCTGCCCGCGTTCGATGATGCCCTGGGCATGCACGGCCGGTAGCCACACGCTGGGCTGGCTGGTGACCTCCAGCGTCCAGCCGTCACTCTGCGGGCAGCTGACCGTCAACCGTTGCCGCTCCAGCAGCGACGGGGCGCCCCCGGCATCGCGAACCTGCAGCGGCTGATCACAGCGGGGCAGCCGCGCGGCACTGGCTGGCAGGCTGGTGTCGTGTCTCAGGCGCGCGCCCTGCCAACCCTGGCGCCTGGCTTCGCGTTGCAGCGCCGCGTTCAGGTGATGCTCCACGGCCTGGTGTATCTGGCGGTCGGTGCCGTCTTGCGCCACGGCCGGTCCCGCCAGCATCAGCAACAGCGCGATCGACCAAGCGGAAGCGGGTTTTCCGCTTCCGCCTTCACGGCGTCCCGGATGCGGAAGCAGAGCGCGGAAACGGTGTCGTTCCGTTTCGATTTTGTCTAACGAAATCAATGCATTGCCTTTGTTTTGGCGGGCCGGCATGAATGCTGCAAAAGCGAGCGACGGTTGACTCATGCTTCAAGGGTAGCGGCGAATGAGTATACGGATTGAAGACGCAATCGGCGTTCACGAACGCGCGCTGGGTTTGCGCATGCAGCGCAGCGAGATCCTCGCGGCGAATCTGGCCAACGAAGACACCCCGGGCTTCCAGGCCCGCGACATCGACTTCGGCGCCGAGATGCAGCGCCTGGACGATGGCGCCTCGTCGCGCCTGAGCATCGCCCGCAGCGATCCGCGCATGCTCTATCGCGTACCGACCCAGGCTTCGCAGGACGGCAACACCGTCGAGCTGTCGGTCGAGCAGGCCCAGTTCTCGCGCAACTCCATGGATTTCCAGACCAGCCTGACCTTCCTGACCATGAAATTCCGTGGCCTGAAGCAGGCCATCGAGGGCCGCTGATGTCATTCGATTCCATCTACCGCATCGCCGGTTCGTCGATGAACGCGCAAACCGTGCGGCTGAACACCGTGGCCAGCAACCTGGCCAACACCGACTCGGCGGCGGCCAACCCGGCGGACGTCTACCAGGCGCGCAAACCGATGTTCGCCGCGGTGTACGAAAACAACTCGCTGACCCGCGGCGTCGGTCTGGGCGGCGCCCATGTGCAGGTGCTCGACGTGGTCACCTCCGGGGCCGAACCCAAGCGCCGCTACGAGCCGGGCAATCCGCTGGCCGACGGCGAGGGCTACGTCTACTACCCCGACATCAACGAGATCGAGGAGATGACCGACATGATGTCGGCCACCCGCAGCTTCGAGACCGGTGTCGAGGTGCTCAACCGCGTCAAGAGCATGCAGCAGAGCCTGCTGCGCCTGGGAGAAGTCTGATGAGTAGCGTCAATTCCGCGCTGGACGCCAGCCTGGCCGGCAACAGCATCGATCAGGTCAAGCGCGCCGTGAATGTCAGCGACGCCACCACGATGGAGAACAACTTCATCAGCCTGATGGTCGCGCAGATCAAGTATCAGGACCCGACCAAGCCGGTCGACAGCACCGAGTTCCTCAACCAGTTCTCGGCGATGTCCCAGGTCAAGAGCATGGAGAACATGACCAGCCTGGCGCAGAACAACCTGGTACTGATGGACAACCTGCAGACGCTGACCGCCGCCGGCCTGGTCGGCCAGCAGGTGCGGGTGGCGGTGGACAGCCTGCAGCTGGGCAAGCAGCCGCTGCAGGGGCAGTTCACCCTGGCCCACGCCTCCAACCGCACGGCCGTGGTACTGACCGATTCCAACGGCCTGAAGACCACCATTGAGCTCGGCGCCCGTGCGCCCGGCCAGGTGCCGTTCGACATCGACCCGCAGCGCCTCGGCCTGCCGGCCGGCCAGTACAGCGTGGCGATCGAATCGGACAACGGCGAGTACCCGCAGGTGGAAGTCGCCGGTCTGGTCGGCAACGTGCGCGTCAGCGCCGAAGGCCCGGTGCTGCAGATCGACGGCGTCGGCTCGGTGCCGTTCTACAACATTCTCGAGTTCGGTGCCGGCCGCGCCTGAGCGCTGCAGCCAGCCACTGAGCCTCCATCCAGCAGAGTCGAGACGCAACCATGAGCTTCAATATCGCCCTGACCGGCCTGTCCGCCGTCAACGAGCAACTCAACACCATCGGCAACAACATCGCCAACTCCGGCACCGTGGGGTTCAAGTCCTCGCGCACCAATTTCGGCAGCCTGTATGCCGAAACCCAGGCCATGGGCGTGGAAGTGATCGGCACCACCCAGAGCATCAGCCAGGGCGGCGCGCTGACCTCGACCAACCGCACTCTGGACCTGGCCATTTCCGGCGGCGGCTTCTTCGTCACCCGCGCCAGCAACGGTGACGTCGGCTACACCCGTGCCGGCATCTTCGGCACCGACAAGGACAGCTACATCACCAACAGCCTCGGCCAGCGCCTGCAGGGCTATCCGGCCGACGCCACCGGCAACCTGCAGACCGGTACCGTCGGTGACCTGCAGTTGCGTTCCGGCGGCATCCCGGCCCGCGCCACCGATGCGCTGAGCTTCGTCGCCAACCTGGACGCCAATCAGGAAGTCCCGACCGTGGCCTTCGACCCGCTGGCGGCGGACAGCTACAACTCCACCTACACCACCAAGCTGTACGACTCCCAGGGCAAGGAACACACCCTGACCCAGTACTTCGTCAAGACCGGCGACAACAGCTGGAATGCGCACTACTACGTCGACGGTACCGCCCTCGCTGGTGCGCCGCAGGCACTCACCTTCGACAGCGCCGGCGTGCTCGCCGCGCCGATCGGCAGCGTCGCCCTGGCCGCTCCGCTGACCGGTGGCGTGGCACCCCTGGCCATCCAGCTCGACTACAGCGGCACCAGCCAGTACGGCTCCGAATTCAGCGTCACCAACAACCGTGCCACCGGCTACGCAGCTGGCGAGCAGACCGGCATGAGCGTGGAGAAGGACGGCAAGGTCTACGCCACCTACTCCAACGGCGAACGCATGCTCCAGGGGCAGGTGGTGCTGGCCAGCTTCGTCAACGCCGAAGGCCTGAAGAACATCAGCGGTACTGCCTGGACCGAAACCGCTGCCTCCGGCGCGGCGATGCTTGGCGCCCCGGGCGTCGGCCAGTACGGCACCCTGGCTTCCGGCGCGCTGGAGAGCTCCAACGTCGACCTCACGCAGCAGCTGGTAGGCCTGATGGAAGGCCAGCGTAACTACCAGGCCAACACCCAGGTCATTTCCACCAACAAGGAACTGACCCAGGTCCTGTTCAACGCAATCTGAGGCTGACCCATGGATCGCTTGGGATACACCGCGATGACGGCCGCCAGCCGCACGATGATGTCGCTGCAGGTGCGCTCGAACAACCTGGCCAACGTCAACACCCCCGGCTTTCGCGCCGACCTCGAACGCGCCCAGGCCGTGGCGGTGGAAGGCTACGGTTACGACAGCCGGCACATGGCGCTGATCGAGAACAACGGCGTCAGCCTGGCTGCCGGACCGATGGTGGCCACCGGTCGCGAGCTGGACTTCGCAGTCAAGGGCAACGGCCTGATCGTGCTGGAAGACGGCGAGGGCGAGGCCTACACCCGCCAGGGCAGTATGCAGGTGGACGCCGAAGGGCGCCTGACGCTCAACGGTCGTGCGGTCCTCGGCGAGGGTGGCCCCATCGTCCTGCCCGAGTACGACCGCATGGAGATCGGCAATGACGGCGCCGTGTCGATCATGGCCCCCGGCGACTGGATGATGGCCGAGGTCGATCGCATCCGTCTGGTGGACGTGCCGGCGGCCAATCTGATGAAGAACCAGGCCGGCCTGCTGGTGACCCGCGACGGCGAGCCGGCGCAGCCCAGCGAGGACGTGCGGCTGGCCAGCGGCTTTCTCGAGTCGAGCAACGTCTCGGCGATCGACGAGCTGGCCTCGACCATGAGCCTGAACCGCCTGTTCGAAACCCAGGTGAAGATGATGAAAGCCGCCGAGGACCTTTCCGACGCCGGCAACCGAATGATCCGCGGCAGCTGATCGGGAGAAAACGCATGAATTCTGCACTTTGGGTCAGCAAGACCGGCCTGGCCGCTCAGGACAAGGCCATGGCGACCGTCGCCAACAACCTGGCCAACGTCAACACCAACGGCTTCAAGAGCGACCGCGCGGTCTTCGAGGACCTGTTCTACGTCATCGAGAAGCAGCCGGGTGCCCAGGCCGACGAGATCAACACCGTGCCGTCCGGCATCCAGCTGGGCAGCGGCGTGCGCGTCGCCGGCACGCAGAAGGTGTTCACCGAGGGCAGCATCCAGACCACTGGCCAGCCGATGGATCTGGCCATCGTCGGCCGCGGCTTCTTCCAGGTCGAGGCGCCCAACGGCGATATCTTCTACACCGAGAACGGCCAGTTCCAGCTCAACGCCGAAGGCATGATGGTCAACGCCCAGGGCCTGCCGCTGAATCCCGCCATCGAAGTGCCCGAAGGCAGCACCGGCTTCACCGTCGGCAGCGACGGCATCGTCACCGCCGTGCTGGCCGGCGACACCCTGCCGTCCGAGCTGGGGCAGATCACCCTGGTCAACTTCACCAACCCCGGCGGACTGGAAGCGCTGGGCGGCAACCTGTACCGCGAAACCGTCGCCAGCGGCGAGCCGGTGGAAGGCGTGCCGGGCGAGGAAGGCCTCGGCCAGCTCAAGCAGGGCGTGCTGGAAGGCTCCAACGTGCAGGTGGTGGAAGCCATGGTGGCGATGATCGCCATCCAGCGCGCTTACGAGGCCAACGCCAAGGTTCTCGATGCCGCCAGCGGCATGCAGCAGTTCCTCAATCAGACCGTGTGATGCCGATGAAGCCGATCGCCCTCCTGTTCGCCTTTCTGCTGCTCGGCGGCTGCGCCAGTTTCGACGAGCTGCTGCCGGACGAGGATTCCAGCGAGTACGAGCCGCTGGAGCTCGACTACAGCCTGCCGCCGACCACCGGCGGCGGCCTGTTCCGCTCCGGCTACGGCGGCTCGCTGGTGAGCGACAAGCGCGCGGTGCGGGTCGGCGACATCCTCACCATCGTGCTGGACGAATCGACCCAGTCAAGCAAGAGCGCCGGCACCAGCTTCGGCAAGCAGTCCAGCATCGGCGTCGGCGTGCCCACCGTGCTCGGCAAGACCTACCCGGACGTCGAAACCGCGGCTTCGGCGGAGCGCGACTTCAGCGGCTCGGCCAAGAGTTCGCAGCAGAACACCCTGCGCGGCTCGATCGCCGTCACCGTGCACCGCGTGTTGCCCAACGGCACGCTGCTGGTCAAGGGCGAGAAGGCGCTGCGGCTGAACCAGGGCGACGAGTACATCCGCCTCGCCGGCCTGGTGCGCATGGACGACATCAACCGCTTCAACCAGGTGTCGTCGCAGAACGTCGCCAACGCACGCATCTCCTACGCCGGCCGCGGCGTGCTCAACGACAGCAACTCAGCCGGCTGGCTGACGCGCTTCTTCGCCCACCCGCTGTTCCCCCTCTAAGTGGAAGTTTTTCCGATGCGTGTGAAGCTGTTTCTCGCCGCCGTCGCGCTGTGCTGGCAACTGCCGGCGCAGGCCGTGCCGCTGATGGATCTGGTGGATATCGAGGGCATCCGCGGCAACCAGCTGATCGGTTATGGCCTGGTGGTCGGCCTCGATGGCACCGGTGACAAGAACCAGGTGAAGTTCACCAGCCACTCGGTGGCCAACATGATCAAGCAGTTCGGCATCAACCTGCCGCCGAACGTCGACCCGAAGCTGAAGAACGTCGCTGCAGTGACGGTTACCGCCACGGTGCCGCCGTCCTACAGTCCGGGGCAGAGCGTCGATGTCACCGTGTCCTCGCTGGGCGACGCCAAGAGCCTGCGCGGCGGCCAGCTGCTGATGACTCCGCTGCAGGGTGTCGACGGCGAGGTCTATGCCGTGGCCCAGGGCGCGCTGGTAGTCGGCGGGGTGAATGCCGAGGGTGCCAGTGGTTCCAAGGTGGCGATCAACACCTCCAACAGCGGGCTGATCCCCAACGGCGCGACGGTGGAGCGGATGATTCCCACCGACTTCACCGAGCGCCCGGAGGTGATGCTCAACGTGCGTCAACCGAGCTTCCAGACCGTCACCCGCGTGGTCGATGCGGTCGATGGCTATTTCGGCAAGGGCACCGCCACTGCGCTCAATGCCACCAAGGTTTCGATTCGTGCGCCGGTCACCAGCACCCAGCGCATGAGCTTCATGGCCATGCTCGAACGCCTGGATGTGGAAGAAGGTCGTGTGCGGCCGAAGGTGGTGTTCAACAGCCGCACCGGTACCGTGGTGGTCGGCGAGGGCGTGCGCGTGAAGGCCGCCGCGGTGGCCCATGGCTCGCTCACCGTGACCATCAGCGAGCGGCCCCAGGTCAGCCAGCCCGGCCCCTTCTCCCAGGGTCAGACCGCCGTGGTGCCGCAATCGGACGTGTCGGTCGAACAGGATCGCAAGGCCATGTTCAAGTGGCCGGAAGGCGCCAGCCTGGAAAGCATCATCAACACCATCAACAGTCTGGGCGCGACCCCGGATGACGTGATGAGCATCCTCCAGTCGCTGGAACGCGCCGGCGCACTGAACGCCGAACTGATCGTGATGTAAGGCCGCCCATGAGCATCGTTTCCCTACCGCACCACCTCAATGCCATGCGCGCGCGCCACGATGGTCCGAGCGCCGCGCGCCGTCAGCAGCTGGAGATGGTTTCCGAGCAGTTCGAGGCCATGTTCCTGCAGCAGATCCTCAAGCAGATGCGCAAGGCCGGCGACGTGCTGTCAGCCGGCAACCCGATGCGCAGCCGCGAGCTGGACACCATGCGCGACTTCTACGACGAAGTGCTGGCCGAAACCCTGGCCGGCAAGCGCCAGACCGGCATCGCCGACATGCTGGTGCAGCAGCTCTCCGGCGGCCTTGACGGCACGGCGCCGGCGCCTGCCGCGCTCGGTCTGGCCAGTGTCGGGCAGGGCGGCCAGCATGCGCTGCGCGGCACCTGGCAGCGTGGCGTCGAAGCGCTGGACAGCGCCTGGGCGGCGGGCAAGGCGGGCTTTCGCGCACTGGTAGACAGCGTCATCAAACACGAGTCCAGCGGCAACATCGCCGCCGTCTCGCCCCAGGGTGCCCGCGGGCTGATGCAGCTGATGCCCGGCACTGCACGCGACATGGCCGCCGAGCTTGGTCTGCCCTTCGACGAAGCGCGGCTGACCAGCGATGCCGAGTACAACAAGCGCCTGGGCAGCGCCTACCTGAGCAAGATGCTCGAGCGCTACGACGGTCACCAGGCGCTGGCGCTGGCGGCGTACAACGCCGGCCCCGGCAAGGTCGACGAGTGGCTGAAGAACCATGGCGACCCGCGCCGCGGCGAGATCGATGCGGCCAGCTGGATCCAGAAGATCCCCTTCCAGGAAACCCGCGACTACACGCGCAACATCCTCAAGGATTTGCAGGCGGCCAACAGCCAGCCGCGCGAGCCGCAGACCGCCGTGCAGGCGTCCGGCTGGTCGCCGGCGGCGCAGGGGAGCATTGCCACCGCCGAGCGCCTGTCCCGGGGTCAGTTGCTCGCAGCCGTGGAGGGCAAGCTCATCGGCGCGCAACAGCCGGCGCCCGTCGCGCTTAATGAGGCGCCCCTGGCTGTCGCCTTGGATAGACAACAGCCGGTTGTCGCTCGCCATCTCTCCGTGGCGTTCGCCCAACCGATCCGCATCGATTCGAAGGAAGCCCTGTCGTGAGTGTCTTGAGTCAGATTGGCTACAGCGGCGTACGCGCCTCGCAGATCGCCCTAACCGCGACCGGGCAGAACATCGCCAACGTCAACACGCCCGGCTTCAGCCGTCTGGCGCCGGAGATGCATTCGGTCGGCGGCCAGACCGCCACCAGCATCGGCGGCGGTGTGCAGGTCAGCAGCATCCGCCGGCTGTCCAACGATTTCCAGAACCAGCAGCTCTGGCGCGCCAGCACCGACAAGAACTACTACGGCACCAGCCAGCAGTACCTGACCGCGCTGGAAGGCTTGATCCACAGCGAAGGCTCCAGCGTCAGCGTCGGCCTGGACAACTTCTTCGCCGCGCTCAGCGAGGCCAGCTCCACGCCGGAATCCATCGGCCTGCGCCAGCAGATCATCGGCGAGGCCAAGCAGCTGGCGCAGCGCTTCAACGGCCTGAACGGCAACATCGGCACCCAGCTCAACGCCCTGCAGGGCCAGCGTGTGGCGATGGTCGCCGAGATCAACGGGCTGTCCGGCAACATCGCCGAGCTGAACGCGGAAATTCTCAAGATGGAGTCGGCCGGGCGCGATACCGCCACCCTGCGCGACTACCGCGAGAACCTGATCAAGGACCTCAGCCAGTACGCCGGTATCCGCGTGCAGGAAGTCGCCGACGGTACGCTGACTGTGTCCCTGGCCAACGGTCAGCCGCTGGTGGCCGGTACCACTGCCGGCCAGCTGCGGGTCGAGCAGAACCTGGCCGGCGAACAGGAGCTGACCCTGGTGTTCGCCAAGACCACCTTCCCGCTGGTGCAGGACGGCCTCGGCGGCTCGCTGGGCGCGCTCTACGACATGGAATATGGCGCGCTGCGTCCGGCCCAGGCCGACCTGCACGACATGGCCGCCGCCCTGGCACAGATGGTCAACGACACCCTCGCCGGCGGCTTCGACCTCAATGGCAATCCGGGCCAGCCGCTGTTTGTCCACACCCCTGGCAGCACCAGCGGCATGCTCGCGGTGACCGCGCTGACCCCGGAGCAGCTGGCCTTTTCCTCCGCCGGGCAGAGCGGCACCGGCGAAGTCGGCAACAACCAGAACCTGCTGGCGCTGCTGGAACTCAAGTCGGCCAAGGTCAACGTGGCCGGTAGCGATGTACCGCTCAACGACGCCTACGCCGGCCTCGTCGGCCGTGTCGGCAGTGCCAGTCGGCAGAACAAGGCCGACCTTGCCGCCGCCACCGTCGTCGCCGAGCAGGCCCAGGCCCAGCGCGACAGCGTCAGCGCGGTGAACCTGGACGAGGAAGCGGTGAACCTGATGGCCTACGAGCAGGCCTATCAGGCCAACATGAAGGTCATCAGCACCTCCAACGACCTGTTCAACGCCGTACTGGCGATGTTCTGAGCCGACTGACGA
Source organism: Stutzerimonas sp. LR2 (assembly GCF_055755175.1). Taxonomy (NCBI): domain Bacteria; kingdom Pseudomonadati; phylum Pseudomonadota; class Gammaproteobacteria; order Pseudomonadales; family Pseudomonadaceae; genus Stutzerimonas; species Stutzerimonas sp. LR2. The sequence goes on along the minus strand of NZ_JBVTRR010000001.1, from coordinate 523,831 downwards.
GAAGACACCATGCGCATTTCCAACGCCCAGATCACCGCCATGATGCACGGCTCACTGAACAACAGCTCCGAGAAGCTCGGCAAGCTGATGCAGCAGATGGCCAGCGGCCAGCGCATGCTGGTGCCATCCGACGACCCGATCTCGGCGGTCCGCGTGCTGCGCATCCAGCGTGAGGAAGCCAGCCTGACGCAGTACCGCACCAACATCGCCAACGTCTCAGGCAACCTGTCCAAGCAGGAAGCCAATCTGAAAGCCGCCTCCGACAGCATGCTGAGCATCCGCGACCTGCTGCTGTGGGCGGCCAACGGCAGCAACACCGGCGAGGATCTGTCGGCCATTGCCAACGAGCTGGAGTCGCTGGAAAACACCGTGCTCAGCTTCGCCAACGTGCGTGACGAGGAAGGTCGTTACCTGTTCTCCGGCACCCGTTCCAACCAGCCGGCAATCGCCCTGGTCGGCGGTGCCTACGTGCTGCAGGGCAACGACCAGCATCGCCAGGCCGCAGTGGCCAACGGCGTGCTGGTGGAGGAGAACGTCACCGCGGCGCAGATCTTCGGCGCCGGCGTCGGCGTGCTCAACGAGCTGCGCAGCCTGGTACAGACACTCAAGGACCCGGCGCTGGATTCCACCGACCCGGCCGTGCGCGCACAGATCACCGCGACCATGGACAGCCTGGACGACACCCACGGCAGGCTGCTCGGCGCGGTCACCGATCTTGGCGGTCGGCAGAACACGCTGACGCTGCTCAGCAGCAGCAACGAGGACGTCTCGCTGGTGAACCAGAAGATCGAGGGCGAGCTGTCGCGGCTGGACTACGCCGGTGCCAGCATCGACCTGAACAACTACCAGCTCTCGCTGCAGGCCACCCAGAAGACTTATCTGAAAATCAACGGCCTGACCCTGTTCGGCATGCTCTGAGGCGAGGAAGCGTGATGAAGATTGGCAAGCAGCTGCCGGCTGTCTCCGCGATCAATCCCCAGGAGCGTCGCCAGCCGCTACCGTCGGACGCCCCGGCCATCACGCGGCGCGCGCCGCTGGCAGGAGAGGGCGGGCATGCCGAGGCCGTCAACAAGAAGAGCACCAGCTTCAGCCTGCAGCTCAACCAGCAACTGTCATCAATGCAGTCGGCAGAAAGCTATCTGAACGACCTGCACGGCCGTCTTTCCCAGCTCAAGCTGAGCCTCAGCCGCGAAATCAGTTCGCCCACCTCCAGTTCCGGCGCGGATGCCATTCGCCACGCCATGCAGGACGTGGAACAGCTGTTGCGCGAACGCAGCAAGCGCTCGGCCAACTCCCTGGACGCGACGCTGAAGCTGCGCCTGAGCGAGCCGGTGCGCAGCCGCTTCAGCCTACAGGGGCTCGATTCCCTCGAAGCCATCCGCCAGTCCGGCCGCGAGACGTTGCTGTTCAGCGGTGGCCGCCAGCTGGCCGAGCCGGTGGCGGTGGTGCTCGACGACGACATGAGCGATGAGCAGATCCTGCGTCGTTTCAACGGTAGCCTGGGCCAATCCGGCATCCGCGCCGAACTCGACGACAACGGCCGGCTGCGCTTCTCTGCCCGCGAAAGCGACTGGCAGCAGCTCAAGGATCAGCTGGCGGTGCAGGGTGAGGACAAGCTTTTCGCCAAGGGCCGCTTTCAGCGTCTGCCGAGCCAGGAAGAGCAGCTGTTGAGGCTTCCCGAGGAACCGGCCTTCGACTCGCTGCGCGAACTGCGGCGCATGCTCGACACCGTTGTGGCTGCGCTGGAGAAGGTCGGCGCGCTGCGCGAGCAGCTCGGTCAGCGCCAGCGCGAGATACGCGAATTTCTCGCGCAGCAGGCCGATGTCGACGAGCAGCAGTGGGCCAAGGATTTTTCCCATTCGGTGTTCAACCTGATGCAGCGCAGCCCCTCCAGCTACGCCGCGGTCACCCAGACGGTGGTGGCACAGGCCAACATCAGCCGCTTCGCGGTGGTCAGCCTGCTGTCCTGAAACGTCGCGGATCAGTTCGGCGTGAGCAGCTTGATATCCGACGGCCGCCCGACCGCCAGGGTCTGCAACGTCTCGCCGAGCTTCCCGCTCTCCGGGTCGCGGCGGATCACCACCAGCGCATCGCTAAGCTGATTGGCTATCAGCATGAAGCGACCGTCCGGCGTGATGGCGAACTCCCGCGGTTCGCGGCCTTCGCTCGGGCGGCGCTGGATTTCGCGCAGCGTGCCGTCGGCCTCGATGGCGAAGACGATGATGTGGTTGTAGTCGCCGCGGTCGCTGACATAGAGAAAGCGGCCATCGGCCGAGGTGTGGATCGCGCCGGGTGAATGACGCACTTCGCTATCGGACTCTTTGAGGTCCAGCAGTTGCCGGCGGGTCAAGGTGCCATTGGTGTAATCGAAGCCAGCCACCTGGGCGCTCAGTTCGAGGGCGAGGTAGGCGTGTTTGCCATTGGGATGGAACACCAGATGGCGCGGGCCGCCACCCGCGGGCAGCTCGATGCTGGCTGGCTCATCCGGCCGCAGCGGGCGTTCGGCATGGCTCGGGTCGTAGCGGTAGACGAACACCCGGTCGGCGCCCAGGTCGCTGACCAGAAGGCGCGTGCCGTCCGGGCTGGGCACCGCCGAATGCACGTGAGGCGATGCCTGGCGTTCGGGGTGCACGCCGCTGGCCTGATGCGCAGCGATCTGCGTGACCGGCAAGGGGCGGCCATCCTCGTCCAGCGGCAGCACCGCCAGGCTGCCGCCGGGGTTGGGTCGCGAGCCATAGTTGCTGACGAACAGGTAGCGGCCATCGGCGCTCAGGCTGGCGTGGGTGGGCTCATCGCCGAGGCTGATGGCCTGGCCGATGGGCTGGTAGTCGCCCTTGGCGTCGCGCTGCCAGGCGCCGACGCGACCGACCGGATCGGCATGGGCCGGGCCGTTCTCATGGGTGGCATAGAGCCGCCCGCGTCGCTCGTCCAGCACCAGCCAGGAGGGGTTGTGGCTCGTCAGCGCCTGCAGCGGCTCCGGCTCGAGCCGTCCCTGCGAGGGGTCGAAGCGCAGGCGCAGCACGCCGGGGCTGTCGCTGTCATGCGTGTAGCTGCCGATCAGGATCTGCATGTCGTTGCTCTCGGCCTGGGCGCCATTGGCCAGCAATGCCCCGGTCAGCAGAGCCAGTGCGAGTCGAAGGCGCATGGGCCGCTTGCCCTTTGTCGAAGAAGTCATGCCACTATGACCGCCAATCTCACGTGGCGCTCCCCACATGGAGCCGCCGCGTTCGAACAAGATCCGACCAAAACGGTCAGATATTCGGCTGGGTGGATGCCGGCCTCCCCAAGATTCCAGGAAGACTCATGGACCATTTGCTCCCCGTTCAGCTGGTCGAATTGCAGAGCATCGCCACCGATCTGGCAGAAAATGTCATCGCGCCCCTGGCCGCCGAGGTCGACGCCGAGTGTCGCTGGCCGGCCCATTCCATGCGCGCGCTCGCCGAGGCCGGCCTGCTCGGCCTGCAGGTTCCGGTGGATCAGGGCGGGCTGGGTCAGGGGCTGCTGGGCCTGTGCGTGCTCACCGAAGCCATTGCCCGTGCCTGTCCGTCCTCTGCCTTGTGCTATGGCATGCATTGCGTGGCCACTGCGGTGATCGCCGCCAAGGCCACCGACCATCAGCGCGAGCACTACCTGAAGGAAATTGCCGCGGGCCGGCATGTCACCACCCTGGCGCTGTCCGAGCAGGGCACCGGTGCGCATTTCTATCTGCCGGAGACCCGCCTGGATGCCGACGGCGAGGATTTCATCGTCGAGGGCACCAAGCAGTTCGTCACCAATGGCGGGCATGCCGATTCCTACGTGGTATCCACCGTGGCGGCCGGCGCCGAAGCCGGGGATTTCAGCTGCCTGATCGTCGACAAGGGCGGGGAGGGTATGCACTGGCTGGATGCCTGGGCCGGTTTCGGAATGCGCGGCAACTCGTCGCGACCGCTGCAGCTCGATCGGGTACGGGTGCCGGCGCGCAACCTGCTGGGCGAGCCGGGCGACCAGGTCTGGTATGTCTTCGAGGTGGTGGCACCGTTCTTTCTCATGGCCATGGCCGGCACCTACCTGGGTATCGCCCAGGCGGCGCTGGACGAGGCGAGTGTGCATCTGCGTTCGCGCCGCTACAGCCATTCCGGCGAGGCCCTGCGCGACGTGGAAAGCCTGCAGGTGCGGTACGGCGAACTCTGGACCGCCCTGGTCAAGAGCCGCGCGCTGGTGCGCGAAGCGGCACGGCGCGGCGATGGCGCGCATCCCGAGGCGCTGTCGTTCATCCTGGCGTGCAAGGCGGACGCGGCGGAAACCGCAGTGCAGCTGGCCAACGAGGCGATGACGCTGTGCGGTGGGGCGGCCTATCGGGAAAACAGCCGTGCTGCCCGGTTGCTGCGGGATGCCCGCGCCGGCCACGTGATGACGCCCACCACCGGGCTGCTCAAACTCTGGACAGGCCGCAGTCTGCTGGGGGTGCCGCTGCTATGAGCGCCCTGCTGCTCGATCGGGTCGCGCTGCTGGAGGCCGATGACAGCGGCCTGCATGAGCAGGTCGCCCGGTGGGCGGCGGCGCACGGCCTGCAGCTGAGCCGCCTGGATGCCGGTGCATTGCCGCCGGACGACGAACAGCCGGCGCTGGTGCTGTTGGCGGCCGCTCTGCCGCGCCCGGTGACCCTGGCGCGACAGCTGCGCAACCACTGGAAAACGGCGCAGATCCTCTTTCTCAGCGAGGATGGCGAAGCCGACGCGCTGCACCGCGCGCTGGGCCCGGCGCCCCTGCTCGGGCCCCACTGGTCCATCGTCAACCTGGGTGCCAATCCACAACAGCAGCTCGATCAGGCGCTGGCCAGCGTGCGGCGACGGGCGCGTCTGCGGACCACGCTGGACCGGGCCAATGCCACGGTGCACGGCAGTCAGTCGAGCAGGCGGCCGCTGCCAACGGCGGAGCTCTATCTGCATCACTTCATCGATGCCGCGCGCGATGCGATCGTCGGCCTCGACCGGGCCGGCGCGGTGCTCTACTGGAGTGCCGGCGCGGCCGAGCTGTTCGGCCTTGCGCGCGCCGAGGTGCTGGGTCGTACCGCGAGTGGTCTGCCGTTCTGGAGCCCGGAGCTGGGCCAGGCGCTGGCACGCGCGCTGGACTGCGACACGACGCAGACGCTGCAGCACGAGGACGCCGTCAGCGGCCGCGCCCTGGAGATCGTCGTGGCCGCGGTCTGTGCGGCGGATGGTGCCGTGGTGGGCGCTGCCCTGACCCTGCGCGATGTGTCGGCACTGGTGGCCGAGCGCCGCGCCAGCGAGCTGCACGGGCGCCGACTCGACGAGGAGCGCGCGCATCTGCAGCGGCTGTTCGACCAGGCACCGGGCTTCATCGCCATCACCGAAGGGCCGCGCCACGAACTGAAGATCGCCAACCGCGCCTTCCATCAGCTGGTTGGTGCCCGCGAACTGCTCGGCCGCCCGGCATTCAAGGCCTTTCCGCAGCTGGAGAGCCGTGCGCTGTCCGAGCTGCTGCAGCAGGTCTACGTTACCGGGCGGCCCTATCTCGGCCGTGACCTCGCCGTGCGCGTGCGCCCGCAGACCGGTGGCAAGGCCGAGCGACGCTACCTCAACTTCGTTTTCCAGCCGGTATTCAGCGAGGACGAGCGGGTCACCGGTATTTTCTGCCAGGGTCATGACGTCACCGCCCAGGTGCTGGCGCAGCAGGCCTTGCAGCGCTCCAGCGAGCGGCTGCAGGAACTGGTCGAGGAACGCACTCGCGAACTGGAGCTGAGCCGGCAGGCGCTGTACCAGTCGCAGAAGCTCGAGGCCATCGGCAAGCTCACGGGCGGCGTGGCCCATGATTTCAACAACGTGCTGCAGGTAATCGCCGGCAATCTGCAGTTGCTGCAGCCGCTGGTGGAGGAGCACCGCAGCGCGGCCAAGCGCGTCGATGCTGCCAGCTCGGCAGTCGAACGCGGTGCCAAGCTGGCGCGCCAGCTGCTGGCCTTTGCCCGCCGCCAGCCGCTGCGGCCGCAGCCGACCAACCTCGGCCGGCTGTTGCGCGATCTCGACGAGCTGCTGCGCCAGGCCATCGGCGAGCACATCGAGATCGAAACCGTGGTCGCCGGCGGCCTGTGGACCACCATGGTCGATCCGCATCAGCTCGAGCAGGTGGTGCTCAACCTGGCGATCAATGCCCGCGATGCCATGCCCGAGGGCGGCAAGCTGACCCTGGAATTGGGCAACGCCATGCTCGACGAACTCTATGCGGGCACCCAGGCCGATGTGACGCCCGGTCAGTACGTGCTGCTGGCGGTGTCCGACACTGGCATCGGCATGCCTGCCGAGATCATCGAGCAGGCCTTCGAACCCTTTTTCACCACCAAGCCGGAAGGCCACGGTACCGGCCTGGGCCTGAGCATGGCTTACGGTTTCGCCAAGCAGAGTGGCGGGCATATCCGCCTCTACAGCGAGCCGGGCTCGGGTACCACGGTCAAGCTCTACCTGCCGCGTACCGAGCAGCCCGAAGTACAGGCGCTGCCAGCCACCGTCGGCCCGGTGGTGGGCGGCAGCGAAACCATTCTGGTGGTGGAGGACGACCTGCCCGTACAGGCCACGGTGATCGAACTGCTCACTGGTCTCGGCTATTCGGTGTTGCGTGCCAACGATGCGCAGAGCGCCCTGAGCATCCTGCAGAGCGGCATCGGTATCGACCTGCTGTTCACCGATGTGGTCATGCCCGGGCCGCTGAGCAGCACCGAACTGGCGCGCCAGGCACGGCTGCTGCAGCCGGACGTCGCGGTGCTGTTCACGTCCGGCTACACGCGCAATGCGGTGGTTCATGGCGGGCGCCTGGACCCGGGCGTGGAGCTGCTGAGCAAGCCCTACCGGCAGGAAGACCTGGCGCGCAAGGTGCGTCAGCTGCTGGGTGCCCAGCTTGGGGACGACAAGACCGCGCCGCGGCAGTGGGTGATGGTCGTGGAGGACCAGCCGCAGCTGCTGACGCTGACCTGCGAGATGGTCGAGGAGCTGGGTTACGGCGTGCGCGGCTATCCGGACGCGGAAACGGCGGCAAAGGCGCTGCATGAGCAGCGTTTCGACCAGCTGCTGCTGGACGTCAACCTGCCCGGTCGCTCGGGCCCGGAATTCGCTGCCGAGGCGCTGAAGACCCAGCCGTGGCTGCGACTGGTCTTCGTCTCCGGCGAGGGCCGTATCGACAGCCGGCTGCCGGCGCGTTCGTTACCCAAGCCGTTCAGCTTCGATCAGCTCGCCGAGGTGCTTCGCCCCTGAAATCGTCGCTGCGCGCCTGAGCCCGGGCGCTGCAGCGGGTCAGGCCATGCACGCCGACGGCGACCGGTGCTGCCAGGGCCAGCCAGCTCAGCCAGTCGCCGGCGCCTTCGGAAACCAGGCCGGCGATCAGTCCGGCGGCGGACAACACGGCGATCACCACCGGCCACAACCAGATGCGCATCATGTCCGCACCTCGGTCGCGCCGCGCTTGAGCCAGAGGTACAGGCCGCTGCCCAGCACGACGATGGTGAGGATATCCAGCAGCGCCCAGAGCACCTTCAGCGGCAGGCCACCGTAGTCGCCGAAGTGCAGCGGCTCGGACAGCTGCAGCGCGGTGACGTACCAGGGCCGCGCGCTGGCCTCCAGCACCTCGCCGTTGGCGGGGTCGACCAGCAGCGCCTGGCTCAGGCGCGAGGTCAGCGGTGTGTCGCCATGCAGCATCACTGCGACATGCTCCGGCGTGGCGCGCAGGGTACCGGGGTAGGCGATCATTGCCACCGCCATGCCCGGCGCGGCGGCCAGCACGCGATCCACCGCGGTCTGCAGCGAGCCGTCCGCGGCCGGTGCATCACTGGCGTCCTTCGGCAGCAACACGCGGGTCTTGCCGGCCTGCAGGGCGGCGACCTGTTCGGCCTGCCAGGCCTGGAAGATCAGGTCCGCCCAGGTGTTGATCACCCCGGTGAAGCCCACCGCCAGCGCCCAGACCAGGGTGACGATGCCGAGAAGGTTGTGCAGGTCCAGCCAGCGGGTGCGGGCAGTGCGTTCCTGACGCACTTCGCCGAAGCGCAGCTTGCGCATGAAGGGCGCGTAGAGCACCACGCCGGAGATGATCGCCACCATCAGCAGCAGGCCCATGAAGCCGAGGAACAGCTTGCCCGCCAGCCCCGCGTAGAGGTCGACGTGCAGGCGGTACATGATGCTCATGAACCCCTCGTCGAAGTTCGGCGCGCCCAGTACCTCGGCCGTGCGGGCGTCGGAGAGGATCAGCGTCGACCCGCTTTCATCGGTATCGACGCGGGTATCGAGTTTGACGTACCAGACATCCGGATCGTCTTCTTCGGCGAAGAAATACAGCGGCACCAGCCCCGGATAGGCCTCGACCGCCTTGGCAGCCACCTGATCGACCGGAGCGCGCGGCGTGCCTTCTGGCATCGCCGGCGCCTCGATCTCGTTGCCGGTCAGGTGATCGATCTCATGCGAGAAGATCAACGGCAGGCCGGTCAGGCACAGCATCAGGATAAACAGCGTGCAGACCAGGCTGGACCACTTGTGGACCCAGCCCCAGCGACGAAGCGTGGCTGCCTGCATCAGAAGTCGACCGTGGCGCTGACCGACAGCGTGCGCGGGGCGCCGAGGACGAGGTAACCCTGGTCGGGGTAACCGCCGGCCGAGGCCCAGTAGTCGCGGCCGGTGACATTCTCCAGGTTGGCGCGCAGAACTACGTCCCGCTGCTCCACCACCATGCGGTAGCGTGCGCCCAGATCCCAGCGCGTCCAAGATGGGATCTTTAGGTCATTCGCGGCGTCGGCGTACTGGCTGCTGGTGTAGATGACGCCGCTGGTCAAGGTCAGTCCGTTCATACCCGGCAGATCCCACTCGCCACCGATGTTGGCCTGAGTACGTGGCACGCCAATGGCGCGGTTGCCTTCATTGAGGCCGTTCTCGGTGCTGGTCAGCTCGGCGTCGAGCAGGGTCAAGCCGCCGAGCACACGCACGCCATAGACGGGCTCGCCGAATACGGATAGCTCAATACCGCGATTGCGCTGCTCACCACCGTCGGTAAAGACACCGTTCTCGATCGTGCTGAACGGCCGGTCAGTCGTGAACAACGCCAGGCTGCCGCCGACATTTCCGCCGTCGTACTTGATGCCCACTTCGGTCTGTTTCGAGACGTACGGAGCCAGTGCCGCGCCGGCATTAGTGACAGGGGCGCCACCACTGCTGGCCGGTGCGATGTCTCCTTTGACCAATGCTTCGATGTAGTTGGCGTACAGCGACAAATTGTCGGTCAGCTTGTAGACGACACCCGCTGAGGGCGTGGTCTCGTAGCTGTTATAGGACGAGGCGCGCAGTCCCGAATTATAGTCGTAGGTCTTGGCTTCGATGCCCTGGCGACGGGCGCCGAGGGTAACCAGCAGGCGATCATTCAGGAAGCCCAGGGTATCGGCGATGGCCAGGCTCTGAGTGTGGGTTCGCTCGGTGACGTGCGGGTTGGACATCGAGCCGCCGACGAAGAAGTCGGCCGCTGGCATGGCGGTGTCGTAGGGGTCGTAGAGATCATTGTCGAAGCCCGCAAAGTCGGAGAAGGCATAGGCGTTGCGCGCTTCCACGTCGAACATCGCCGCCGAGACGACCCATTGGTGCGATACCGCACCGGTCTGTGCGAGACCACGCAGGCCAACTTCGCTCGTGAACACTTCTTCCTCGCGCACATTGTCGAAGCGGTACGCGGTGAGGTTGCCGTTCGCATCGGAGCGCGGATTGGCCAAACGATTCTTTTCCTCGCCCTCACGCACGCCGGCTGCGAGCCAGCCGGTTACGGCATCGGAGAAGTCATATTCGGCGCGGAAGGTGCCGAAAGTCTGCTTTTCCTTCGAATAGGTCCAAGGCTGGGCAAAGTTGTCGTCGGCATCCGGCGCGCTGGGAATGCCACCGCTCGGCGTGACGCTCGGTCGTGGCTGGTCGATGAAGTGGTACTGGTGACCGATGTCACCGGAGAGGCGGAAGTTGTCGCCCTGGTAATCGAGGCCAAGGGCGAACATGTCGAGGGTGCGATCCTCGTCTTCGACCGTGGTCTCGCCGGCACGCTTGGCCGCGTTCAGGCGCACACCGAAGCGCTCCTCTTCGCCGAAGCGGCGGGCGATATCGGCGTGGGTCATGGCCTGGCCACCGTTTTCGGCACCGACGGTCAGTCGCGTCAGCGGCTCGTTCGGCGCGCGCTTGGGCAGGATGTTGATCGCCCCGCCAATGCCGCTGCCACCTGGGGCTGCGCCGTTGAGGAAGGTGTTGGCGCCGCGGAACACTTCCACCCGCTCGATGAACTCGGCGGCTACATACTGGCGCGGCAGCAGGCCATAAAGGCCGTTGTAGGAAATGTCATCGGAGTACACCGGGAAACCGCGCACCACGTACAGCTCCTGGAAGTTGCCGAAGCCGCGGGCAACGCGCACCGAGGGGTCGTTCTGCAGCACGTCCGACACGCTGCGAGCCTGCTGATCCTGGATCAGCTGCGAGGTATAGGACGTCGAGGTGAACGGCGTTTCCATGTAATCGCGGTTGCCGAGAATACCCACGCGCCCACCGCGGGCGACCTGTTCGCCGGCGTAGGGTTGGGTCAGCCCGTCTGCAGAGGCGTCCGCGCTGGCGGTGATTTCCACCGATTGCAGCTCGACCGGCTCGGCCGCACTGCTCTGTGCTCCCTCTTCGAGTTGTTCCTGGGCCATGAGCGGCGAGCCAGCGAAGCTGGCGGCAAGGCAAACGGGCAGCAGTGCGGTTTTACGCGAGAAGCGAAGAGTGGGCATGACGGACCTGACCGGGCATTGGACTGTAGGTGGCGGAGGACGGCTCGGCTGGCGATGCGAGCCTGTGCCATCTGAGAGCCACTATCGTATATAAAGGATAACAATTCGCAACTGTATTCCGCCTGGCGGTGCCGTGCCATGGCGGCGCGCTAGGCATGCCAAGGCGTCTGGCCCGCGGCCCGTCGCCTGTCGGTCTTCTGAAAAAAAAAGATTCGCCCGGCCTGTCGATCCATGGGCGCGCCGAACGACTACTGGCTGAACCCACCCGTTCAACCCGATCACAGGAGACGGACATGAGCACCGAAACCCGCCAGGATGAAACCGCCATTCGCCAGCTGCACGAAGACTTCGAGCAGGCCATTGGCGCCAAGGATCTCGACCGGATCATGGCGCAGTACGCGCCGGAGGTGGTCGCCTTCGATGCCGTGGGCGCGTTGCAGTTCAAGGGCGTGCCCGAGTACCGCGCGCACTGGCAGCGCTGCTTCGAGTTCTGCCAGGGCGAAGGCTTCTTCGAGACCCACGAGCTGCACGTGGACGTCGGCGGCGAGCTGGCCTGCAGCCGCATGCTCAGCCACTGCGGCGGCCCCAACGCCGAAGGCGAGATGCAGAGCGCGTGGATGCGCGGCACCCGTGTCTGGGCGCGGCGCGGCGGCGACTGGAAGGTCATCCATGAGCACTTCTCGATGCCCTTCGACATGGAGACCGGCCAGGTATGCATGTCGTCGACACCTTCGGCGGTGCAGCAGGCCGGTTGAGCGCTGCGGAGCTTCGTCGTTCGATCGGGCAGGCTTTGCTCCCGGCTGCTAGCTTTTCTGCGTCCCCAGCAGCCGGAGCCACGCCATGAAATACCTGTGCCTGATCTATTACGACGAGCAGCGCGTGGATGCGCTGACCGATGAACAGTGGCAGGCGCTGGTTGCGCGCTGCCTGAGCTGTGGCGAGGAGCTGCGTGCCAGCGGGCATATGCTCGCCGGGGAACCGCTGCAGTCGGTGCGCACGGCTCGCACGGTGCGCGTGCGCGATGGCATCACTTCGGTGGTCGATGGTCCTTTTGCCGAAACCCGCGAGCAGCTGGCCGGCTTCTACCTGATCGAGGCGGCTGACCAGCGGGAGGCAGAGGCCATCGCGGCGAAGATTCCGCCAGCCAGCCTCGGTTGTGTCGAGGTCCGGCCTTTGCGCCAGCTGCCGCAGCGCTGAGCATGCCGCTCACTGGAGCCATTGCGGCGGCGCAGGTCGAGGCGGTCTACCGCCGCGAATCGCGTCGGGTCCTGGCCACGCTGATCCGCCTGCTGGGTGATTTCGATCGTGCCGAGGAAGCGCTGCAAGACGCCTTCGCCGCCGCGCTGCAGCAATGGCCACGCGATGGCGTTCCGGACAACCCGCGCGCCTGGCTGGTGTCCACCGGTCGCTTCAAGGCCATCGATGCCCTGCGCCGGCGGGCGCGCTTCGATGCCTCGCTGCGGTTGCTGGCCGAGCAGCTGGAAGACGCAGCCGAGGCGGCGGAGGTGGACGAGATGGAAGACGACCGTCTGCGGCTGATCTTCACCTGCTGCCATCCGGCCTTGCCGGCCGATGGTCGCGTGGCGCTGACCCTGCGTGAGGTCTGCGATCTGACCACCGAGGAGATCGCCCGGGCCTTTCTGGCGCCGCCCAGCACCATCGCCCAGCGCATCGTGCGAGCCAAGGCGAAGATCCGCGATGCCCAGCTGCCCTATCGGGTGCCGGAGCGCGCGGAACTGCCGGCACGCCTGGAGAGCGTGCTGCGGGTGATCTACCTGGTGTTCAACGAAGGGTATTCGGCATCGGCCGGGGCATCGTTGACCCGCGCCGACCTCTGCGCCGAGGCCATTCGGCTGGGTCGCCTGCTCTACGAGCTGCTGCCCGACGTGGAGGTCGCCGGGCTGCTGGCGCTGATGCTGCTGCATGATGCCCGGCGCGCCGCACGCACGGATGCCTCCGGCGAGCTGGTGCGGCTGGACGAGCAGGATCGCAGCCTGTGGGATCGGCAGCAGATCGCCGAAGGCGCATTGCTGGTGCAGCGTGCCCTGAGCACGCGTGCCTTCGGCCCCTACGCATTGCAGGCAGCCATCGTTGCCGTGCATGCCGAGGCGCCGAGCGCCGCGCAGACGGACTGGACGCAGATCGTGCGGCTCTACGATGTGTTGCTGCAGTTCAGTCCGTCAGCCGTGGTGGAGCTGAACCGCGCGGTGGCCGTAGCCATGCGCGACGGCGCCGAAGCGGGATTACTGCTGGTGGATGCGCTGTTGGCCCAGGGGCACCTGCAGGACTATCACCTCAGCCACGCCACCCGCGCCGACCTGCTGCGCCAGCTGGCGCGCCTCGACGAGGCTCGCGAGGCGTACCGCAACGCCTTGCGGCTGGTGCAGCTGGAGCCGGAGCGCCGTTTTCTGCAGAGGCAGCTGGATGGGCTGGACAGTTGACTCGACGGGCTCGACGCTTGCGGATGCGTGCGTCAACGCCCCGCGAGGCTCCCATTCGGAGTTGACGACCCTGCTACATGGCGTCGCGCTGCGACGGTTTGCAGAGGCGACGAGGGCGGCGCCGTGATCAGTTGTCGCAACTTCCGGCCGGCAAATAGTCACTGCGGCTCAAGCCGTGGCGCTGCATCTTTTCGTTGAGGGTTCGGCGCGGCAGCTGCAGCAGGGTCATCACCTCGGCAATGTTGCCTTTGCATTGCTGCAACGCATTGTGCAGGCACTGCGCCTCGAAGGCTTCCATCTGCTCGGCCAGCGACTGTCCGCCGCTGCTGGCCGGGGCCGGCGCGCTGAGGCCGAGGGCGTGGCGTTCGGCGGCGTTGATCAGTTCGCGCACGTTGCCCGGCCAGTCGTGGGCGAGCAGCTGCGCCAGTTCGCCGGGCGTCACCGGTGGTGCGGCACGGCCGTGGCGCTGTGCGGCCTGGCTGGCAAAGTGTTCGAACAGCAGCGGAATGTCCTCGCGCCTCTCGCGCAGCGGCGGGATATGCAGCTCGGCGACGTTCAGCCGGTACAGCAGGTCCTCGCGGAAGCGCCCACCACGCACCTCTTCCAGCAAATCCGGCTTGGCCGCGCTGATCACCCGCAGATCGACCTCGATGCTGCGGTTGGAGCCCAGCCGCTCCAGGGTCTTCTCCTGCAGCACGCGTAGCAGCTTGACCTGCTGCGCCAGCGGCATGCTTTCGATCTCGTCGAGAAACAGCGTGCCGCCGGCGGCGTGTTCGATGCGGCCGATGCGCTTGCCCTGGGCGCCGGTAAAGGCGCCGCTTTCATGGCCGAACAGCTCGCTCTCGAAGATGGTTTCCGGGATCGCCGCGCAGTTCAGCGCCACGAACGGCCCGCCCGCACGGGGGCTGAAGTCGTGCAGGCAGCGCGCCACCTGCTCCTTGCCGCTGCCGGTTTCGCCGCGGATCAGCACGTTGACGTCGGTCCCGGCCAGCTCCAGCACCTGGCGTCGCAGGTTATCCATGGCGCGGGACACGCCCAGCAGCTGCGATTCGATACGCCCCTTGCGGGCGAACTGCTCGCGCAGCTGACGGTTCTCGCAGACCAGCCGGCGCTTGTCCATCGCGCGGCGCACGCTGTCCAGCAGGCGCTCGGGGGTAAAGGGCTTCTCGATGAAGTCGTAGGCGCCCTGACGCAGCGCCTGCACGGCCATGGGCACGTCACCGTGGCCGGTGACCATGATCACCGGCAGGTCGGCATCCAGTTCGATCAGCCGTTCGAGCAGGCCGAGGCCGTCGAGGTCGGGCATGCGCACGTCGCTGATCAGCACACCGGGAAAGTCGCGATCCAGTACCGACAGCGCTTCCCGCGCGCGGGAAAAGGTGCGCACCTGGAAGCCGGAGAGCTCCAGCCATTGCTGCACGGCCTGACGGATCGCCGCCTCGTCATCGATGAAGATTACCTGCCCGCTCATTGCCAGCTCCTCGCGCTCGCGTCGCCGCAGTTTACTCGGCGGCGTGCACTTCGGCAGCCGGCAGCGTCAGGGTGAACACCGCGCCCTGTTCGTCGTTGCTCACCTCCAGGGTGCCGCCCATGTCGCGCACGATGCCGTAGGACACCGCCAGGCCCAGGCCCAGGCCCTGACCGACCGGCTTGGTGGTGAAGAAGGGCTCGAACACCTGATCCAGATGCTCGCTGGCAATGCCGCCGCCATTGTCGGCAACGCTGAGCTGCCAGGCGTCGCCGACGCGCCGACAGAGGATGCGCAGGCGCCGTTGCGGTCGCTCGGCCATGGCGTCCAGCGCGTTGTGTAGCAGATTGATCAGCACCTGCTCCAGGCGGATCGCATCGCCACGCACCGTGGCCTCGGCCGGCACCTGGCGGAATACCTCCACCTGCTCGCTGCGAATGCGCGGCGACAGCAGCTGCAGCGCCTGTTCCAGCACATCGGCCAGCGCCAGGTGCTGTTGCAGGCCGGCAGGGCTCTTGCGGGCAAAGGTCTTCAGATGGCCAGTCAACGCGGCCATGCGCTCGAGCAGGCCTTCCACGTGCCCGAGCCCTTCGCGCACTTCGCCCTCGCGGCCGTTGTCGAGCAGCAGGCGCAGGCTGGCCAGCTGCATTCGCAGGGCGGTAAGCGGCTGGTTGATTTCGTGGGCCAGCGCGGCGGACATCTGCCCCAGTGCCGCCATGCGCGCAGCATGCACCAGCTCGTCCTGGGCGGTGTGCAGCTCGCGGGTGCGTTCCTGCACCAGGCGCTCCAGCTCACTGCGGCTGCGCAGTTCGAGGCGGCGGGTCTTGCGTCGCTGTGCCAGGTAGAGCAACAGGAACGCCAGCGTCATCCATACGCCGGCCGCGGCCAGACGATAGCTGCGCACACTGGCGGCGATCGACTGCGGGTCATGCAGCAGGTGCAGGGTCCAGTCTTCCTCGGGCAACGCCAGGCGCTGCCAGAGGTACTCGCGGCGCCCATCCGGGCCGTCCACCAGGCGGCGCTCGCTGCCCTCGTCGAGCTGCTGCACCCGGCTGCTCTGCAGCGGCTGCAGGGTCTGCTCGGCATAGCGGCGCACATCCACCAACCGGCTGCGCACCTCGTCGCTCAGCGGGCGCAGGTAGCGAAAGCGCCAGGCCGGGCGGTTGGTGAGGATGACGATGTCCAGCGAGTCGGCGATCAGCAGGATACCCGGCTGGCCGACCCAGTCGCGCTGCATGTCCTCCAGTTCGAGCTTGACCACCAGTACGCCGAGCAGCTCGCCGGCAGCGTTCTTCACCGAACTTGAAAGGAAATAGCCGGGAATGCCGGTGGTCACGCCGACCGCGAAGTAACGCCCGCTGCCGTTGGCCACGGCGTCGCGGAAATAGGGGCGAAAGGCATAGTTGTTGCCGACGAAGCTGCTCCAGTCACGCCAGTTGCTGGCTGCGATGGTCTCGCCGTTACGATCCAGCAGGTACAGCACCGAGGAGCCCGCGGCGTGGTTCTGCTGCTCCAGGCGCTGGTTGAGCTGGCCGCGCAGCTGGCGGTTGCCCGGGTCGGCGAGTAATGCCTGGATGTCGCTATCCAGCGCCAGCAACGCCGGCACCGAGCGGAAGCGCTCGACCTGGGTGTGGATGGCCTGCGCATAGAGCTCCAGCTGCCCCTGCGATTCCTGCCCGCGCTCGGCCCAGGCGCGCTGCTCGGCCAGCCGCCCGGCCCAGTACATGCTGAGTAGCAGACCGACGAGGATCAACGCCACGATCAGGCTGACGCGGCTGCGGTTGGAGATGACAGGCATTGGCGACGCTCGCGAAAGGACGCGACGATGGTAAGCGAAAGCCGTAGCGCCTGTAGACCGACCGGCGAGCCGATCGACACCAAAGTCTTGATCCAGGCATGTAGAGGCAAAGTGCCATCACGCATATACTGTGGGGAGTTCTTGTAGTGGCGAGCATGGAACGCTTGCGCGGCTACCAGCGCCGCTCACGAATCGAGGTGCGCCTTGCTCAGAAAAATCCTTGTCAGTCAGCTTCGCTTCGGCATGTACGTACACGCTCTGGAGGGCAGCTGGTTCGACCATCCGTTCTGGCGCAGCAAGTTCCTGCTGACCGATCCCGCCGACCTGCAGACGTTGCGCAGCAGTGGCGTCAAGGCGCTGTGGATCGACGTGGAGAAGGGCGTGGATGTCGAAACGGCAACGCCGGCCGCCGCCGATGCGCCACCGCTGGTGCAACCACCGGAGCCCTCCAGCCTGCCGTCGGACGCCACCGCCTCGACGCAGCAGTGCAGCGTGGATGACGAGTTGCAGCGCGCGAGCCGGCTGCTCAAGCGCTCCAAGGAGCAGGTGACCTCGATGTTCAACGAGGCTCGTCTGGGCAAAGCCGTCGATCCGCAACAGTGCCAGCCCCTGGTGGAGCAGATATCCGCCTCGCTGGCGCGCAACGGTTCGGCGCTGCTGAGCCTGGCGCGCCTGAAGACCAAGGACGAATACACCTACATGCATTCGGTGGCGGTGTGCGCGCTGATGGTCGCGCTCGCCCGTCAGCTGGACCTGCCCGAGGATCAGGTGCACGAAGCCGGGATGGCCGGGTTGCTGCACGACATCGGCAAGATGGCCATGCCGCTGGATGTGCTCAACAAGCCGGGCAAGCTGAGCGACGACGAGTACGCCATCATGCGCAGCCACCCGGAGCGCGGCCATGCCATGCTGCTCGCCGCGCAGACGGCCGTATCCGACGCGGTGCTGGACGTCTGCCTGCATCACCATGAAAAGGTCGACGGCACCGGCTACCCGCACCGGCTGGCGGGCGAAGAGATCAGCCTGCTGGCTCGCATGGGTGCGATCTGCGATGTGTACGACGCCATCACTTCGAACCGCCCGTACAAGACGGCCTGGGATGCCTCGGGCTCGCTGGCACGCATGGCCCAGTGGCAAGGGCATTTCGATACGCAGCTGCTGCACGCCTTCGTCCGTACCGTGGGCATTTATCCGCTGGGCTCGCTGGTGCGGCTGCAGTCGGGTCGGCTCGGCGTGGTCATCGAGCATCATCCGCAGCAACTGACCGCGCCGCGGCTGAAGCTGTTCTATTCGGTGCGCACCCGGGCGGCGATTCCCGCCCAGGAGCTGGATCTCTCCAACCCTCAATGCGGCGACCGCATCGTCGGTCGGGAAGATCCCGCCGCCTGGGGGTTCAACAACCTGGACGAGCTCTGGACCTAGCTCGGCAGCCCGGCTCGCCAGTCGGGCCTTCGTCGTTCCCGATGGCCAGACGACTGCCGTCCTGGCGGTGGTCATCCCCTGCGCCCTGGCCTACCGTGTTCGGGTAGACGAGCCGTTGGTGAGCAGGCAGCAACGACCGCCGCGACGGCACCGATGCCCGGGTGCCGGGTCTCAACAAGCGAGCGCGACGATCGCCTTGGCGTGCATGGCGAACCCGCGGCCATCGACCCGATCGTGAGCCACTGACCAGGAGAAGCACCATGACCCATGTAATGGCTTGTATCGACGGCTCTCCGCAGGCCGCGGCGGTCTGTGATTGCGCGGCCTGGGCCAGCCGGCGGCTGGGCGCGCCGCTGACGCTGCTGCACGTGCTGGATCGCCAGCAGTACCCGATGTCGGGCGACCTCAGCGGCATCATCGGGCTCGGCAGCCGCGAGTTCCTGCTGCAGGAACTGGCGACGCTGGACGAAAAGCGCGCCAAGCTCGCCCTTGAGGAGGGCCGCATGATGCTCGATGCGGCGCGCCAGCGGGCGATTGCCGCCGGTGTCGCCCAGCCGGAATGCCGGCAGCGTCATGGCGACCTGGTCGAAGCCCTGCGCGATCTGCAGAACGAAACGCGCCTGCTGGTGATCGGCCGCCAGGGTGAGGACAGCGACGATGCCCTCCAGCACATCGGCAGCCAGCTGGAGAATGTCATCCGCACCATGCAGCGACCGATCCTGGTGGTACCCGGCGAATTCAGTGCGCCGCAGAGCGTGATGCTCGCCTTCGACGGCAGTGCCACCAGTCGCAAGGGCATGGAAATGCTGGCCGGCAGCCCGCTGTTCAAAGGCATGCCGATCCACCTGGTGATGGTTGGGCAGGATGGCGCCGAGCACCGCGCGCAACTGGAAGATGCGCGCGCCTTACTGGCGTCGGCCGGTTTCGCGGCGCAGATCGCCATCCGCGACGGTGAGGTCGAGCCGACCCTGCATGCCTATCAGGCCGAACACGGCATCGATCTGCTGGTGATGGGCGCCTACGGCCATTCGCGCATTCGCCAGTTCTTCGTCGGCAGCACCACCACCAACATGATCCGCACCACCCGCACGCCGCTGCTGTTGCTGCGTTGACGGCAGCACGCTGCGCCCGTCGACGTCGGGCGCAGCGGCCAGCCTCTTCAGCGGTACAGATCGGCGCGCGTCCAGGGCAGCTCGTGGGAGCCGTCCGGCAGCGGCTTGGTCGCCAGAATCTGATGCAGGTCGATCCAGTCGCGGCGGAAACCATAGGCGCAACCCGCCAGATACAGCCGCCAGATACGCAGCGCCCGCTCGGGCACCAGCGCCTGGGCCTCGGCGAGCCGGGCTTCCAGTCGCTCGCTCCACAGCTGCAGCGTACGTGCGTAATGCAGGCGCAGGCTTTCCACGTCGACGATCTCCAGCCCCGCTTCGCTGATGCAGCCGCTGATGTTCACCAGGTGCGGCAGCTCGCCATGGGGGAACACGTAGCGATCGATGAACTCACCGGCGCCATGGCCTACCGGCCGGCCATCGAGATGGCGCGAGGTGATGCCGTGGTTCAGTACCAAGCCACCCGGACGCACCGCGCCGAACAGCCGCTGGCAGTACAGCGGCAGATTGGCGTGGCCGACGTGCTCGAACATGCCGACGCTGACCACCTTGTCGAAGCGCTCGTCCTGCGGCAGGTCGCGGTAATCCATCAGCTCCAGCTGTACCTGATCCTGCAGCCCCTCGGCCGCCACGCGCTCGCGGGCCAGCGCCAGCTGCTCGCGGCTGAGGGTGATGCCAAACACCCGAGCGCCGAACTCGCGGGCGGCGAAGCGGGCCAATCCGCCCCAACCGCATCCGACATCCAGCAGGCGGTCGCCGGGCTTGAGCCGCAGCTTGCGGCAGATCAGGCGCAGCTTGGCCTGCTGCGCCTGGTCGATAGCCTCTTCGCCGGTCTCGAAGTAGGCACAGGAATAGACCATGTCGCGGTCCAGCCAGAGCTGGTAGAAGTCGTTGGACAGGTCATAGTGGTAGGAGATGGCCTCGGCATCGGTCGCCTTGTCATGGGCCTCGCGTGCCGGTGTCGAGAAATCGTCCTGGCTCATTGCCCGACTGATCACGTCGCCGATACGGATGACCTCATCCACCGGCCCGTGCAGGTCGATCTGACCTTCGACATAGGCGGCGCCAAGCACATCCAGACTGGGACTGGCCAACTGAGTGACGAGGCTGGGGTCCCTGATGACCAGCGTGACGGAAGGGGCGGGGCCGATGTCGATCTCCTTGCCATCCCACAGCTGCAGTTTCAGTGGCACGGCGAGTTCTTTCAGGGCCGGTAGCAGTGTCGCCAGCATGCTCGATCTCCTATCTGTGCATCCGTGAAAAATCCTAGACCATGAAATCGAGACTGTAGGCTATGGTGATGATAGTTTCATGCAATGGCCCGAACGGCGGCGAACGTGCGCTTGACGGCTTAACTCGTCGGCCTGGTCCAGAAGAGGCGTTATGCAGCAGTCTCCCTCACCACGCGTGCTGATCCTGGTAGCCAGCGGCCCCAGTACCCCCGCCCGTTGCGCCGCGCCATTCCACATCGCGACGCTGCTCGCCTGCATGGATGCCGAGGTCACGCTCTACCTCACCGGAGAGGCCACGCAGCTGGCGCAACCCGAGGTCGCCGCAACGCTGCGCGCGGTGGACGGGGGCGAGCCGTTGCTGCACTTTATTCGCAATGCCAAAGCGGCGGGCGCGCGGCTGCTGATGTGCCGCCAGCCCGGCGCCCAGTTGGAAGCCACCGCGCTGATCGCCGAGCTGGACGACATCTCCAGCGGTGGCGAGCTGGCGCAGATGATCCTGGAGTACGAGCGGGTGCTGACCCTATGAATGTACAGGGCCTGGAATTTCCCGACACGCTGCGTTACGCGCCGGAGCACAGCCTGTGGCTGCGCGAGGAAGCCGACGGCAGCGTCACCCTCGGCCTGACTGCCTACGGTTGCGCGCTCTACGGCCAGATATTCGCCTTTACTCCCAAGCGCGTCGGCGCCCGCATCGAGCGCGACCGCAGCTTCGGCGTGGTGGAATTCGCCAAGGCCGCGTCCTCGGCACGCTGTCCGCTTAGCGGCACACTGTTGGCGGTGAACGAAGCGCTGCTGAAGCGCCCCGGGCTGATCAACCAGGACTGTTACGGCGAAGGCTGGATGGTCCGCCTGCAACCCGAGAACTGGGCTGCTGTGCGCGACGCCTTCCCAAAGGGTGAAGCAGCCCAGCCGGCAATCGCCGAACGCATGCGCCTGGACAACTTCGACCCGGCCAACGCCCATGTGCAGGCGTTGCAGTGGAAGTAACGGTGCTGCAGGCTGCTCGGTACGGTGGGCTTCAGCCCACCCTCAACAACATGCCCAGGCGCAATCTCAGGATTTATCGGGCGTCGAACAGCCCAGTACCTTGTCGCAGCTTTCCTTGATCGCCTGATCGAGCTGGCGGATGCAGAGCTCGATCGCCATATCGCGGGTGCGCTTGTTCGACCATTCCAGTTCTGCCAGCGTCTCAACAAGGTCCTGATGGCCATTCTCGTTGACCAGCATTCCATGCCGTACCGTCAACGTGCGGCCCTGCAGACTCAGCTGCACCGGGTCCCGGCCCACCAGCGAAGCACCTGCAGTCAACAGGCAATCGATATGGTCTCGCAGTGCATGAAACGCACGCCGTTCATCGATCCGATCGTTCACAAGGGTCTCTCCCATCCCTGGAAAGAAAAACGACGATTGTGACGCGCTTCGCACGATAAATCGATGGCTTTTTGATATCGCCCATAGGTCAGACTGTTGCACATCGACCTGGCGGCTAAGGGGAGGGCGGTAGAGGAGAAGGAGATTGGCGGAAGGCAGTGAGAGTCGAACTCACCCGGGAGCGGCTGCCGCCCCCAACCGGGTTTGAAGCCCGGCCGCACCACCGGGTGCGATTGCCTTCCTTATCTGGTCTTGATGTGGGAAAGGAAGCGGCGACCAGCCTACCCCAGGGCTGACTGGATCGCCAAGGCGCTGTCCTGGCGGACTTTGCGTTCGTTGCCGAAGCGGCGGGTGAGGCCGATGCGGTCGAAGTGTTCGAGCAGCTGGATGCTGCGTTTGCGGCCGAGCTGGATGCGGTCGCGGAAGGCGGCGGCGCGGATTACGCCGCTTTGCGCTTCCAGTTGCAGTACATGCCCCGCGAGTTGGCGAATGGTGAACTCGGGGTAGAACAAATCTTTCACCACCTGTTGCAGCAGGCCGAGACGGGCGAGCTTGCGTAGCAGGTTGCGCATCTGCATTTCGTCGACGCCGAGGTCGCGGGCCAGGTCGCGGACCCAGGGTGGGTCGAAATGGCCGGCTTCGAGCAATGGCCACAGGCGCGCTTTCAAATCTTCTTCCGCATCGCTCAGGCGCACCCGGTGATCGGGGCGGTGCAGCCACGGGCCGCTGGTTTCGATGCGGCCGGCGGCCAGTGCCTGTTCCAGCAGGGCGATGAACACCGGCCGCTCCAGCTGCGGCAGGGCGTAGCGACGCAGGCGGTCGCGGTCGGGGCCAAGTTCGTCGGGTTGTTCTTCGTGAAAACGCTGGAGCGAGTCGAGCAGCGCGGTTTCGAGTTCGCGCCAGCGGGCCTGGTCGAACAGCCGTGGGCCGAGTCGGGTGCCGATTTCCAATACGCCGTGCGGGAGCTGCCAGCCTTCGCGCGGGCGGTTGAACTGGCGTTCCAGGCCTTGCGGGTCGATGCCATTGGTGGCGCTGGCGAGCAGTGGCGGCAATGCCTGCTCCAGGCTCGGCTGGTTTAGGGCGCGAAGTTGCTCCAGCCGCGCGGCACGACGGCGATTGCGTGGCGGTGCAAAGGGGTCGAGCACACGGCCACCGCCAAGGGTGCGCTGGGCGGACTGGTCGCGCAGGACGATGCGGTCGCCATGTACCGCGTGGCTCGGTGCGTTGAGCAGTAGCTGGGCGAAAGCGCGTTCGCCCGGCGCCAGGCTCGTGCCTTCGAGCAGGGCGACGCGGGCGGTGACGTCCTGGGCGCCGAGGTGCACGTGCACGGGCGTCCAGTGCTTGAGTTCGTGGGCTTCGCCCGGCAGCAGCTGGAAGTCGACGTCGATGCGTTGGGTCGGTGCGTGCAGCAGTGGGTGCAGCAGCCAGTCGCCGCGATGGATCTGCTCCACGGCCAGCCGCTCGCCGGCAAGATTCAGGGCCACGCGCTGGCCGGCATGGGCTTCGTCCGCTTCGCGGTTCTGCGCGTGCAGGCCGCGGACGCGCACGCGTTTGCCGGCGGGGCCGAGCAACAGTTCGTCGCCGACTCGCACGCGCCCGGCAAAGGCGGTGCCGGTGACCACTACGCCTGCGCCGGTGACGCTGAAGGCGCGGTCGATGGCCAGGCGGAAGTGGCCGCTGTCGCTGCGGGCGGCGGTGCGGGCGGCCTCGTCGATCAGCGCGGCGCGCAGGGCGTCGATGCCATCGCCGCGGATGCTGGAAACCGGAAAGATCGGCGCTCCGGCCAGTGCTCCGGCGGCCAGCAGGTTTTCGATCTGTTGCTCGACTTCGGCGATGCGCGCCGGCTCGACGCGATCGATCTTGGTCAGCGCCACCAGTGCCCGGCGGATGCCGAGCAACTCGACGATGGCCAGGTGTTCACGGGTCTGCGGCATCACGCCGTCATCGGCGGCTACCACCAGCAGCACGCAGTCGATGCCGCTGGCGCCGGCCAGCATGTTGTGCACGAAGCGCTCGTGGCCCGGCACGTCGATAAAACCGGTGAGGCTGCCTTCGCCGAGGTCGGCGTAGAGGTAGCCGAGGTCGATGGTGATGCCACGCTCGCGCTCCTCGCGACGGCGGTCGCCCTGTTGCCCGGTGAGGGCGTGGAGCAGTGCGGTCTTGCCATGGTCGATATGGCCGGCGGTCCCGACGATCAACGGGCCAGCTCCTCTTGCAGGTGCGCCAGTTGCTGGAGGAAGGCCGGCTCGTCGTCCAGTTGGCGCAGGTCGAGCCAGAGGGCGTCGTCGTCGATGCGCCCGAGGACCGGAATCGGCAGGCAGCGCAGCGCTTCTTCAAGCTGGCGCAGGCTGCGGCCGCGCAGGCGCTTGGGCTGCTGCGGGCGGAGGCACAGGGCGGCGCTGGGCAGACGGGCTACCGGCTGCGCGCCGCTGCCGATCATGCCCAGGGCATCGGTTACTGCGACATGCCAGCTCTCGCCGAGCACGGCGGTCAGCGCCGGGGCGACGCGTTCGGCCTGGGTGCGGATCTCCGTCTGCGGGCGGCTGAGCAGGCGCAGGCTGGTGAGGCGTTCGGCCAGGCGGTCGGGGTCGCGATAGAGGTTGAGCACCGCTTCCAGCGCCGCAAGGGTCAGCTTGTCGACGCGCAGGGCGCGCTTGAGCGGGTTCTTCTTAATCTTCTGGATCAGCGCCTTGCTGCCGACGATCAGCCCGGCCTGCGGGCCGCCGAGCAGCTTGTCGCCGCTGAAGGTGACGATGTCGGCGCCGTCGCGCAGCGCTTCCTGCACCGTCGGCTCCTTGGGCAGGCCCCAGCGCGAGAGGTCGAGCAGGCTGCCGCTGCCCAGATCTTCCAGCAACGGCAGATCGTGGGCATGGGCGATGCGCGCCAGCTCGGCGGTGGCGACGCTGGCAGTGAAACCCTGCACGCTGTAGTTGCTGGTGTGCACGCGCATCAACAGCCCTGAGCGCGGGTTGATGGCCGCTTCGTAATCCTTGGCGTGGGTGCGGTTGGTGGTACCGACTTCATGCAGCTTCACGCCGGCGCGGGCCATGATGTCCGGGATGCGGAAGGCACCACCGATCTCGATCAGCTCGCCACGGGAAATGATGCCTTCCTTGCGTGCGCCGAGGCTGTTCAAGGCCAGCAGCACGGCGGCGGCGTTGTTGTTGACCACGGTGACCGCCTCGGCGCCGGTCAGCTCGCGGATCAGTCCTTCGATGAGGTCGTCGCGATCGCCGCGCTTGCCGGTGGCGAGATCGAATTCCAGGTTGAGTGGATAGCGCGCCGCAAGGGTGATCGCCTCGATGGCCTCATCCGGCAACAGGGCGCGACCGAGGTTGGTGTGCAGCACCGTGCCGGTGAGGTTGAACACTCGGCGCACGCGGCTCTTGTGCTGGCTGGCCAGGCGTTCGCCGGCGCGCCCGGCGAGCACCGCTTCGGACAGTTCCTGCGCGGCCAGCTGGCCACGGCGAGCCGGTTCGCGCAGTTCGTCGAGCAGGTCGCGCAGCGTCGCCAGCAGCGCCTGACGACCATAGCGCTGCTGCAGTGGCTGGCAGGCCGGATCGCGCAGCAGCTTGTCGACCGAGGGCAGATGGCTGCTGCTCATGCCTCGTTACCCGGTGCCAGCAGCAGGTTGGGTGCCTGGCGGTTGTAGCCCTGATCGGCCAGCAGCAGGTCGAGGTCCAGCGTCGCCAGGTCGGCGGACAGGCTTTCGCCGTCCGGTGCCAGCTCCAGATAGAGCTGCTTGAGGTAGCCGTTGCATTCGGGGCAGGCCTCGGCCTTGATGCCGTTGGGCGAGCCTTCGAAGTGCAGGTAGTCGAGCTTCTTGGTGCTGCGGCAGTGGCTGCATTTCAGGCGCACGTAGTGCCATTCGCAGGCGCACAGGGAGCAGACCAGGTAGCGCAGGCCGTTGAGCTGCCCGCGGTGGCGAATCACCCCGGCCATGGGCGGTGCGCCGCAGCAGGGGCAGAGGGTCTGGTCTTCGCGTTCGCGCAGGTCGGAGAGGTCGAGCTGGAGCAGCCAGTGGGTCCAGGCCAGTTGCAGCGCGGCGCCGAGAAAGGGCACCAGCGCCGGCGGCAGGCTGTCGTACTGGCCACTGACCAGCGCCACGGCCCAGGCCTTGCGCTGGCCGCTGTCGGCGCGGCGCAGCTGGTCGATGGCAGCGATCACCGACAGGTTGTCCGGCACCGCGAAGGCATCCAGCCAGGCATCGAGCAGCGGCAGCCACGCCCCTTCGCGCACCAGGGTGTCGGCGGCCAGCGGCGGCATGGCGTGCTTGAAGCATTCGCGGGTGCGCGCAGGGTCGAGCGGTGCGCTGGCAGGCGGGTTGTCCAGCACCTGCTGCTGAGCCTGGCATACGCCGGCGAGCAGGCGCAGGTAGTCGGCCAGCGGATGATCTTCGGCGAGCTTGGCGAGGCGCTCGCTGCGCAGGGCGAACAGATCGCGCGGCGGCAGGTTGGTGAAGGGTGGTTTGCTGGCAGCGGCTTCGATCTGCCCGGGCTCGAGAATGGTGCCTGCCACGCAGGACTCCTTTTCTTGTGGTTATGCCGAACAGCATAGTCCGTCACGGTTATAGCTCGGCTTTCGATGGCATGCACGGGCGAAGATTCCCGCGGCGGCGGGAATCTCCGGCGTGCTTGGCGGCGCTTACTTGCGCTGGTTGATCTCCCGGTACCAGGCCGGATGGTGCTTGCGCGCCCAGGCCCGGCTGACGGTGCCGTAGAGCATCGAGCCCATCGACCCCTTGATCCAGATGGCTGCGTAGATGTGCACGATGATGCTGACGATCAGCACGAAGGCGGCGGCCGCATGCAGCAGGCTGGCCCAGCGCAGCGAGACGATGCCGAAGAAGCTGCTGAAGTACTCGCGCCAGATGACGATGCCGCTGAGCAGCAGCACCAGCATGCTGAGGATCAGCACCCAGAACAGCACCTTCTGCCCTGCGTTGTAGCGGCCGACTTCCGGCAGCTTGTCCTCGCGGTTGTGCACCACGTCGTTGATCTGCCGAAGCCACTGGCGATCCCGCGCCTCGATGCGGTTGTGTCCGGCGAAACGGATCGCCAGCCAGAGGAAGAAGACGAACATCGCGACCCCGATGAAGGGGTGCAGGATGCGCGTCCAGGTGCCGCCGCCGAACAGCCCCGAGAGGCCGAACAGCGCCGGATGGAACAGTGCCAGGCCGGACAGCGCGGCGAGCACGAAGAGAATCGCGACGATCCAGTGGTTGGTCCGTTGCGAGGGGTTGTAGCGTTCGATCTCGTTGTTGTTCATCGTTGACTCCTTGAGCGAGCGGACACCGAAGGCGGCCCCGCGAACGGGGCCGCGCGGTCAGGGTCGCGGCTCCTTGGGATCGACCACATGCACCGAAGGATCGACCTGATGCACCACGGGCTCGCTGAGCTCGGCCTTGTCGTCCTCTTCCTCGACGCGAATCGGGCCGACCCGCGTGTAGTGGAAGAAGCCGGCCAGCACCGCCGCGCCCATGCCCAGCAGGGCGAGGGGCTTGGTCATGCCCTTCCACAGGCTGACCAGCGGGCTGATGGTGGGCTCGTTCGGCAGGTCGTTGTACAGCGAGGGCTGATCGGCATGATGCAGCACGTACATTACGTGCGTACCGCCGACGCCATCGGGGTCGTACAAGCCGGCCTGGTCGAAACCCCGCTCCTTGAGGTCGGCGATGCGCCCGGCGGCGTGCTCCTTCATGTCCTCCTTGCTGCCGAATACGATGGCGCCGGTGGGGCAGGTCTTCACGCAGGCCGGCTCCAGCCCGACCGACACGCGGTCGGAACAGAGCGTGCACTTGTAGGCCTTCTTGTCCTTCTCGGAGATGCGCGGGATGTCGAACGGGCAACCGGTGATGCAATAGCCGCAGCCGATGCAGTGGTCCTGGTTGAAGTCGACGATACCGTTGGCGTACTTCACGATCGCCCCCGGCGCCGGGCAGGCCTTGAGGCAACCCGGGTCGGCGCAATGCATGCAGCCGTCCTTGCGGATCAGCCATTCGAGGTTGCCGCTGCCGGGGTTCTCGTACTCTGCGAACTTCATCACCGTCCAGGATTCAGCGGTGAGGTCGATCGGGTTGTCGTAGGTCCCGTGGCTGGTGCCGACCTCGTCGCGCAGGTCGTTCCATTCCGAACACGCCACCTGGCAGGCCTTGCAGCCGATGCACTTGGAGGTGTCGATCAGTTTCGCCACTTCGCCGATCTCGCGGATCGACGGCCGCTCGGTGGTCGTGGCGGAGCGGGCAATCACGTCTTGAGTAGCCATCATGCCTTCTCCACGTTGACCAGGAACGACTTGAACTCCGGCGTCTGGGTGTTGGCGTCACCGACGAACGGCGTCAGCGTGTTGGTCAGGTAACCGTTGCGCGCCACGCCGGCGAAGCCCCAGTGCAGCGGGATGCCGATCTGGTGCACGGTCTTGCCGTCCACCGTCAGCGGCTTGATGCGCTTGGTCACCACCGCCACCGCCTTGATATAGCCGCGGTTGGACGACACCTTGACCCGCTCGCCGGCGGCGATGCCGAGCTCCTTGGCCAGCACCTCGCCGATCTCGACGAACTGCTCGGGCTGGGTGATCGCGTTGAGCCGGCAGTGCTTGGTCCAGAAGTGGAAATGCTCGGTGAGGCGGTAAGTGGTCGCTGCGTAGGGGAACTCGTCGGCGCTGCCGAACAACTCCATGTCGTTCTTGAACACCCGTGCGGCGGGGTTGCTGATCGCCTGGCGATTGTCCGGATGCAGCGGGTTGCGCCCGATCGGCGTCTCGAACGGCTCGTAGTGCTCGGGGAATGGCCCCTCGTTCATCTTGTCCACGGCGAACAGCCGTGCCACCCCTTCGGGGTTCATGATGAAGGGGTTCATGCCATCTTCCGGACGTGAATCGACCTTGAAGTCCGGCACGTCGGTACCGCCCCACTTGCCGCCATCCCACCAGACCAGACGCTTCTTCTGCGCATCCCATGGATTGCCGGCCGGATCGGCCGAGGCGCGGTTGTAGAGGATGCGCCGGTTGGCCGGCCAGGCCCAGGCCCAGCCAAGCGTCTGGCCCATGCCGTAAGGGTCGGCGTTGTCGCGACGGGCCATCTGGTTGCCAGCCTGGGTCCAGGAGCCGCAGAAGATCCAGCAGCCACTCGAGGTGGTGCCGTCGGCGCGCAGCAGGCCGAAGCCCGGCAGCAACTCGCCGGCCTTGGCCAGCTGGGCGCCGGTCTGCAGGTCGAAGACGTCGGCCAGTGCCTTGCCGTTGTACTCCTGGGCAATTTCCTCTGCGGTCGGTTCTTCCGGCTGGCGATAGGCCCAGTCGATGTTCAGCAGCGGTTCGGCATAGGCACCGCCTTCCTTGCTGTAGAGCTCGCGCAGGCGATGGAACAGCCCGCCCATGATCACCACGTCGGTCTTCGCCTGGCCTGGCGGCTCGGCGGCCTTCCAGTGCCATTGCAGCCAGCGGCCGCTGTTCACCAGCGAGCCGTCCTCCTCGGCGAAGCAGGTGGTCGGCAGGCGGAACACCGTGGTCTGGATGCTGGCGGTGTCGACGTCGTTGTACTCGCCGGCGTTGCGCCAGAACTCCGAGGTCTCGGTGGCCAGCGGGTCCATGATCACCAGGTACTTGAGCTTGGCCAGCGCCGCGCTCACCTTGGCCTTGTTGGGGAACGAGGCGATGGGGTTGAAGCCCTGGCAGAAATAGCCGTTGACCTGCCCCTGGTACATCATGTCGAACACCTTGAGCACGTCGTAGCCGGGGATATCCAGCTTCGGCAGCCAGTCGTAGCCCCAGTTGTTCTCCGCCGTGGCGTTCTTGCCATACCAGGCCTTCATCAGGCTGACATGGAATTTCTCGTAGTGCTGCCAGTAGGACAGCTGCCCCGGGCGCAGTGGCTTGGCGGTGCGTTTGGCGATGTACGCGGTGTAGTCCTGCTCGGCCTCCAGCGGCAGGGTCATGTAGCCCGGCAACAGGTTGGAGAGCAGCCCCAGGTCGGTCAGGCCCTGGATGTTGGAGTGCCCGCGCAGGGCATTCATACCGCCACCGGGCATGCCGATGTTGCCGAGCAGCAGCTGCACCATGGCGCCGGTGCGGATCATCTGCGAGCCCACCGAGTGCTGCGTCCAGCCCAGGGCATACATGATGGTCATGACCTTGCCCGGGGCCGAGGTCTCGGCGATGGTTTCCCATATCTGCAGCATCTTGTCCTGCGGCGTGCCGCAGATGTTGCTGACCACCTCCGGTGTATAGCGGCTGTAGTGCTGCTTGAGCAGGTTATAGACGCAGCGCGGATGGGTGAGGCTCTTGTCGACGCGGGCGAAGCCGTCCTCGTCCAGCTCGTAGCTCCAGGTGGATTTGTCCGGGTAGCTGCGCTTCTCGGCGTCATAGCCATTGAACAGACCGTCCTCGAAACCGAAGCCTTCCTTCACGATGAACGAGACGTCGGTGTAGTTGACCACGTACTCGTGCTGGATCTTGTCGTTTTCCAGCAGGTAGTTGATCAGTCCGCCGAGGAAGGCGATATCGGTACCGGTGCGGATCGGCGCATACATGTCAGCCACCGAGGCCGAACGGGTGAAGCGTGGATCGACCACGATCAGCCGCGCCTTGTTGCGCGCCTTGGCTTCGGTGACCCATTTGAAGCCGCACGGGTGCGCTTCGGCGGCGTTACCGCCCATGATCAGGATCAGATCGGCGTTCTGGATATCGCTCCAGTGATTGGTCATGGCGCCGCGGCCAAACGTCGGGGCAAGACTTGCCACCGTCGGGCCGTGTCAGACACGTGCCTGGTTGTCGAATCCCAGCATGCCGAGCGAGCGCACCACCTTGTGGGTGATGTAACCGGCCTCGTTGGAGGACGCCGAAGCGGCGAGGAAGCCCGTGCTCAGCCAGCGGTTGACGGTCTGGCCCTTGTCGTTGCGCTCGATGAAGTTGGCGTCGCGGTCGTCCTTCATCAGTCGGGCGATACGGTCGAGGGCTTCGCTCCACTCGATGCGCTTCCACTCGTTGCTGCCGGCTTCGCGGACTTCCGGATGGGTCAGGCGGTTGGGGCTGTGAACGAAGTCCAGCAGGCCGGCGCCCTTCGGGCAGAGCGTGCCGCGGTTGACCGGGTGATCGGAGTCGCCTTCGATGTGGATGATGTTCTGTGCGACGTTCTTGCCGCCGCTGCCCTGGCTGTAGAGGATCAGCCCGCAGCCGACGGAGCAGTAGGGGCAGGTGTTGCGGGTTTCACGGGTGTTGGTCAGTTTGAAATGCCGGATCGACTCGGCATACGCCGTCGGCGGGGCCATGCCCAATGCCGCCATGCTCGACGCCCCAAGGCCCACACCGCAGACCTTGAAGAACTGTCGACGGTTCATGTCCATCGGAGGTTCTCCTTCTTATCAGGCTGAAACGCCGATGCTTTGCCGGCGTCTGCTAAAGCAGCTTAGTCAAGCTTTCGGAAAGTGAAGGATTAATTCCGGGTGCCGCCGCTGCCCTTGCAGCCAGCCGATCGGTCACATGGCGGCTTCAGGCGCCGGTCGAGGCGGCAAGCTGGTTTTTCCATTCCCGCGGCGATTGTCCGGCTTGAGCTTTGAATGCGCGCGAAAGCGCCGCTTCGCTGCCATAGCCGACCTCGGTGGCGATCACCTTCAGCGGCCGCCCGCGCTGCAGCGCCTTCTGCGCCAGGCGGACGCGCCAGCCCTGCAGATACTGGCCGGGCGTCTGCCCGAGCGTTTCGCGGAAGCTGGTGGCGAAGGCGCTACGCGACATTCCGGCGACGCCGGCGAGGTTGTCGAGCGTCCAGTCCTGTGCGGGCGCTTCGTGCATGGCCACCAGCGCGTTGCGCAGACGCGGATGGGCGAGGCCGGAGAGCAGGCCGCCGCTGACCTCGTCGCTTTCCATCAGCTGACGCAGGATCTGGATCATCACCACCTCCACCAGCCGCTCCACCAGCGCCATGCGCCCGCAGCGCTGTTCGAAGGCTTCTTCGAACAGCAGTGAGAGCACCGGCTCGGCGCCCCACACGCCATCCAGCGGCAGGCAGACCAGATCGGCCAGGGCAGAGGCGATCGGGTTGGCCCTGCCCCCCTCGAACGTCAGGTTCGCGCAGACCATGTCCACCTCGCAGTCCGGCGCGGTGATGAAGCGATGCGTCAGCGGTCGCGGGAACAGCAGCAGGCTCGGCTGCGTGACGTGCAGTGTCTCCCGGCCGTAGCGGACCTCCACCGCACCGCGGCGAATCAGGTGCAGTTGTCCGTGCACGCCATCGCTCTGCAACGTGTTGATGCCGCACAGCGGCCCGGTGTTGAACACCTGGGCGCGCATCGGGAAGTGCGTCATCAGTGCAGCGAGGCGGTCAGCCATCTTTGTACTCCTGATCAATTTTCAAAGACTTTACGTCACCAATAGTTTTTCGTGCTGAGGAGAATAGCGCTTACCGGGCAACACCGCTCCGGCAACCCGAAACAGGAGTCACCACCATGTCCATCGAGAAGATTCTCTACACCGCTATTGCCACCGCCACCGGCGGCCGCGAAGGCCGCGCCAGCTCCTCCGACCAGGCGCTTGACGTGCAGCTGTCCACGCCGCGCGAGCTGGGCGGCGCCGGTGGTGCCGGGACCAATCCCGAGCAGCTGTTCGCCGCCGGTTACTCGGCCTGCTTTCTCGGGGCGCTGAAATTCGTCGCCGGCAAGCAGAAGGTCACTCTGCCGGTGGATACGCGCATCACTGGGAAGGTCGGCATCGGCCAGATCCCCACCGGCTTCGGCATCGAGGCCGAGCTGACCATCAGTGCCCCCGGCGTTGCCCGCGACCTGCTGCAGAACCTGGTCGAGCAGGCCCACATCGTCTGCCCCTATTCCAACGCTACCCGCGGAAACATCGACGTCACGCTGGTCATCGCCGACTGAGCCGGACCGCCACCCTTTCGAACAGGAGACCCATGCCATGAATCCGATCACCCGTACCCTCGCCATGCCGCTGCTGGCCATCGCGCTGCAGCCCTCCTTCGCCGCCCAGGCCGCACAACCGGCGAAGCCCGGCAGCGCCGCTGTTGTC
Source organism: Stutzerimonas sp. LR2 (assembly GCF_055755175.1). Lineage (NCBI taxonomy): Bacteria > Pseudomonadati > Pseudomonadota > Gammaproteobacteria > Pseudomonadales > Pseudomonadaceae > Stutzerimonas > Stutzerimonas sp. LR2. Next base: position 491,212 of record NZ_JBVTRR010000001.1, on the reverse strand, counting down.
GCACATACAGCCGGCACCATCACTACCGCCGATGGCGTGCAGCTCTACTACAAGGACTGGGGCCCGAAGGACGGCCCGGTGGTGACCTTCAGCCACGGCTGGCCGCTGAGTTCCGACAGCTGGGAATCGCAGATGCTGTTTCTCGCATCCGAGGGCTATCGCGTGGTCGCCCATGACCGCCGCGGCCATGGCCGGTCCAGCCAGCCCTGGGAAGGCAACGACATGGATCATTACGCCGACGACCTGGCGGCGGTGATCGACGCGCTCGACCTGCAGGACGTGACCCTGGTGGGTTTCTCCACCGGTGGTGGTGAGGTGGCGCGCTACATCGGTCGCCACGGCACCGGGCGGGTGAAGAAGGCCGTGCTGGTCAGCGCCGTGCCGCCGATGATGCTGCGCACCGAGGACAATCCTGACGGCCTTCCGCTGGAGGTGTTCGACGGCATTCGCAAGGCCTCGCTGGAAGATCGTGCGCAGCTCTACCTGGACCTTGCCTCCGGCCCGTTCTACGGCTTCAACCGGCCGGGCGCCAAGGTTTCCCAGGGGCTGATCGACAACTGGCGAGCGCAGGGCATGCAGGCCGGGCACAAGAACACCTATGACTCCATCGCCGCCTTCTCGGCCACCGACTTCCGCGAGGACCTGAAGAAGTTCGACGTGCCGACCCTGGTGATCCATGGCGACGACGACCAGATCGTGCCGCTGGACATCTCCGGCAAGGCATCCGCAGCGCAGATCAAGGATGCGAAGCTGATCGTCTACCCCGGTGCGCCGCACGGCCTGACCGACACCCACAAGGCGCGCTTCAATCAGGACCTGCTGGACTTCCTCAGGAAATGATCGGATGCGTCGCTGTGCCGGCCGCGGTTTGCTCCGCGGCCGGTTTTTTTTGCGCAGCAAAAGGTCGAGGAGGGCGCGGCAGAAACGAAAAACCCCGCCGGAGCGGGGTTATCGTGGCCTGTCCGGAGGCAGGCCGGTGTGGGTTCCGGAACGGTGCCGATCAGGCGTTCTGACGGATACCGGCCACCAGCCAGGGCTGGTTCTCGCCCTGCACACGCTCCATGCGCCAGCTCTCGCTGAAGGGTTCGCCCTGGTCGAAGCGCGAGGTCTTGGCCACGCCGCTGAAGGTCAGCGTTGCGGTGGTCTTCTCGGCATTGTCGTCGACGCCGTCGAGCTGGATCTGCAGATCGTCGATGTAGGTCGACTGATAGGCATCACCGATCTCGGCGCGCTCCTGCTTGAGGAAACCCAGCAGCTGCGGGGTAACGAACTCGGCGATCTTGTCCATCTCGTTGGCGTCCCAGTGCTGCTGCAGCGAGAGGAAGTGCTCGCGCGCGGCCGCAACGAAGTTCTGCTCGTTGAACCAGGCCGGGGCATTGATCACCGGAGCGGCGGCGACCGGGGCGGCGCTGCCACCGAAGATGGAGGTCGCTGGTTGCTGCGGCATCTCGCGCTGCATTGGCGCGTGACCGGCCATGGCTGGTTGCTGCTGGCGGCGTCGGGCGGCGAGGAAGCGGAACAGCAGGAAGGCGATCAGGCCGAAGATCAGGATATCCATGAACTGGATGCCCTCGAAGCCGTCGCCCATGAACATCGAGGCGAGCAGGCCGCCGGCGGCCAGACCGGCCAGCGGGCCGAGCCAGCGCGAGGCACCACTGGGCGCAGCCGCAGCCTGCTTGCCGGCCTGGGACGGTGCGGCCTGGGTCTGCTGGGGCGCCTGGCGGGTCTGGTGGCTCGGTGCCGAGCCGAAGCTCTTGCCGCCGCCAAAGCGCTTGGCGTGGGCATCCAGCGCGAAGGTCAGGCTGATACACAGCGCCATGAAAATGCTAAGCACACGTTGCATTGAGTGTTCCCGCTTGAATTAAGTGGAGGTACGCGCGCCATCCTGCCGAGCCGGGCAGGGGTTGGCGAGGGGCAGTATGTTACGAGCTTTTGCTTGCGACCGTTGGTCGCGTCCGGCGGTGCCGGCAGACGCTTGCGCTGGTCCTGGAAAGCGAACGGAGCCCGGTGCTCCGTTCGTCAGGGCAGTCAACGCCAGTTGTACAGTTCCTTCTCGGAAATCTCGTGCATCGGCTTGACCTGCTCTTGGAAGGCTTTCATCGAGGCCCAGATGCGGCCGTTCAGCTCGCTCTGCGCGGCCAGCTCGCCGAGCACCAGCTCCGACTGCTCCTGCATGGCGTCCAGCACTTCGTCGGGGAAGCGCTTGAGCTCCACACCCTGCTGCTTGAGCTGATCGAGCGCCAGTGCGTTGTTGTAGACATAGTCATCCATCATGTCGCGGCTGGCGGCACGGGTCGCCTCGGTGAGGATGGCCTGCAGGTCCTCGGGCAGGGTATCGAGCGCCTTCTGGTTGACCAGCAGTTCCAGCACCGCCTGCGGCTCCTGCCAGCCCGGGTAGTAGTAGTACTTCGCGGCCTTGTGCAGGCCGAAAGCCAGGTCGTTGTACGGGCTGACCCAGTCGGTGGCGTCGATGGCACCGGTCTGCAGCGCGGTGAACACCTCGCCGCCGGGCAGGTTCACGGTGGTCGCGCCGAGACGCGCCAGCACTTCGCCGCCCAGGCCCGGCATGCGGATCTTCAGGCCGCGCAGGTCGCCCAGCGAATTGATCTCCTTGTTGTACCAGCCGCCCATCTGCATGCCGGTGTTGCCGACCACCATGGGCTTCACGCCGAACGGGGCATAGGCCTCATCCCAGAATTTCTGGCCTTCGCCCTTGCTCAGCCAGGCGTTCATCTCGATGGCCGACAGACCGAACGGCACGGAGGTGAAGAATTGCGCGGTGGGCACCTTGCCCTTCCAGTAATAGGCAGCGCCATGGCCCAGTTCGGCGGTGCCGCGGGAGACGGCATCGAACACTTCCAGCGCCGGCACCAGTTCGCCGGCGGCGTAGACCTTGATGGTCAGGCGGCCGTCGCTCATCACCTTGACGCGCTCGGCCAGGCGTTCGGCGGCGGTGCCCAGCCCCGGGTAGTTCTTCGGCCAGGCGGTGACCATCTTCCAGGTGTAAGTCTTGGCGGGTTCGCTGGCGGCCTGCTGGCCTGTGGTTTCGACTTTCTTGTCATCGTTGCAACCGGCGAGGCCGAGGGTGGCAAGCAAGGCAGCGGCAGCACCGAACAGATGGCGGCGTTTCATGGGTCGGTATCCTTGGAAGATTCTTCTTATAGGAATGACTGGTTGGTATGACGGGTTGACGTTAGCGTCAACCTCACAGGGCTTCAAGTTTTGCGTAGCTGAGCATCAGCCATTTGCTGCCCTCGTCCTCGAAATTCACCTGCACCCGAGCCTGGGCGCCGGAGCCTTCGAAGTTGAGGATGGTGCCTTCGCCGAACAGCGAATGGCGCACGCGTTGGCCGAGGTTGAACGGTGTTTCCGGCACGCCGGCGCCGTCGAACAGCGACGAGCCGCTCATACTCTTGCCGCTGAACGAGCGCGTCACCGTGTTGCTCAGCCGCACTTCCTGCACCAGCGCCGGTGGAATTTCGCGGACGAAGCGCGAGACCTTGTTGTAGGTCTCGCTGCCGTACAGCCGGCGCGTTTCGGCGTAGGTGATCACCAGCTGCTGCATGGCGCGGGTGATGCCCACGTAAGCCAGGCGGCGTTCCTCTTCCAGACGGCCGGACTCCTCCAGGCTCATCTTGTGCGGGAACAGGCCTTCTTCCATGCCGACCAGGAACACCAGCGGAAACTCCAGACCCTTGGCGCTGTGCAGGGTCATCAGCTGCACGCTGTCCTCGTGGTCGCCGGCCTGCTGTTCGCCGGCCTCCAGCGAGGCGTGGTCGAGGAAGGCGGCCAGGGGCGACTGGATGTCGTCTTCCTCTTCGCTGTAACTGTCGAAAGCGCGGGCGGCGGACACCAGTTCCTCAAGGTTTTCCACTCGCGCCTGGGCCTTCTCGCCCTTCTCGTCGCGGTGGTAGGCCAGCAGCCCGGATTCCTCGATGACCAGTTGCGCCATGCTGTGCAGCGGCAGTTTCTCGACCTTCAGCGCCAGGGTGTCGACCAGTTCGACGAAGCCGTTCAGCGCGCTGGCGGCGCGCCCGGAAACCGCCTTGGTGCCGACCGCCTGATGCAGCGCAGCCCACATCGACAGGCCCTGTTCACGGGCCAGCTGACGCAGGCATTCGACGGTCTTTTCGCCGATGCCGCGGGCCGGCACGTTGATCACCCGCTCCAGCGCCGCGTCGTTGTCGCGGGTCTGGATCAGGCGCAGGTAGGCCATGGCGTTCTTGATCTCGGCACGCTCGAAGAAGCGCTGGCCGCCGTAGATGCGGTAGGGGATCTTCTCGCGCAGCAGCGCCTCTTCCAGTACCCGCGACTGGGCGTTGGAGCGGTAGAGGATGGCGATCTCGCTGCGGCTCATGCCGTCGCGGATGGCTTTCTCGATGCTCTCGACCACGTAACGCGCTTCGTCGTGCTCGTTGAACGCAGCGTACAGGCTGATCGGCTCGCCCTCGCAGCCGGAGGTCCAGAGTTCCTTGCCGAGGCGACCCTGGTTGTTGGCGATCAGCGCGTTGGCGGCCTTGAGGATGCAGGCGGTGGAGCGGTAGTTCTGTTCCAGGCGGATGGTTTCGGCATCCGGGAAGTCGGCGCTGAACTGGTGCAGGTTCTCGATGCGCGCGCCGCGCCAGCCGTAGATCGACTGGTCGTCGTCGCCGACCACCATCAGGCTCTCGCCACCCTTGGCCAGCAGCCGCAGCCAGGCGTACTGGACGGCGTTGGTGTCCTGGAACTCATCCACCAGCACATGGCGGAAGCGCCGCTGGTAGTGCTCGAGCAGGCCGGGGTGGTCGCGCCACAGATCCAGCGCACGCAGCAGCAGCTCGGAGAAGTCGATGACGCCGGCGCGGGCGCAGGCCTCTTCATAGGCTTCGTAGATCTTCAGCTGTGTGGCGAGGAACAGATCACCGCCGGGCTGGATGTTGCGTGGACGCAGTCCTTCGTCCTTCTGCGCGTTGATCCACCACTGCGCCTGGCGCGCCGGCCAGCGCTGCTCGTCGAGGCCGAGCTCGCGGATCACCCGCTTGACCAGGCGCTGCTGGTCGTCGGAGTCGAGGATCTGGAAGTTCTGCGCCAGCTTGGCTTCCTGCCAGTGCGCGCGCAACAGGCGGTGGGCCAGGCCGTGAAAGGTGCCCACCCACATGCCCTGCGGGTTGACGTGCAGCAGCTGCTCGATACGCTGGCGCATCTCCGCGGCGGCCTTGTTGGTAAAGGTCACCGACAGGATTGAGTGCAATGATGCGCGCTCGACCTGGTGCAGCCAGGCGATGCGGTGCACCAGTACACGGGTCTTGCCCGAGCCGGCGCCGGCCAGCACCAGTTGCCGGCCCAGCGGCGCGGCCACGGCCTGGCGCTGGGCATCGTTGAGGGAATTCAGGAGAAGGGAGAGATCGTCATGCATCGCGGCATTCTATTGGAAATGCCCGCGCTGCGCTCGCCCTGTGGTCCGTTCGGGCGCGGCATTTGCGGCAATCCGGCGCAGCCGCAGCACAGGCGGCATCACGTCTGGTGCCGACGATCCGCTGGTCGGTTCGGACGGAGATCATGGCATTTCCGACGCAGCGCGATATGACGTGAGGCTAGCAACGTGCCATTATCGGCCGTGTTGTGGTTCCGCCGGAACCTGATTCGGGTGCAGTTACTACTAGAACAATATTCATGACCGATTCCATTCGAGCCGCCTGCCCGGCGTCAACGCAGCATGTCACTGACGAGGCTTCGGCGGTCGAGCAGGCTGCCGAGCACACGCGGTTGCTGTATCGCGGTTCGCGCGCTCCCGCCCTGCTGTTGCTGCTCACCACGCTGATCTGCGGGGTGGTGCTCTGGCCCGAACAGGGCGGTATCGAACTCGGCGTCTGGCTGGGCTGGATGGCCACGCTCGGGCTGTTGCGCCTGCAGCAGGTCGGAGCCTTCAATCGAGCCAGCCCCGAGGCGCAGGCGGCGCCGCACTGGCGCTGGCGCTTCCTGCTGGGCAGCAGTGCCTCGGCGTTGAGCCTGTCCTACGCCATGGTGGCGCTGGTGCCGGCCGATACCTTTGTCACCCAGGCCTTGCTCTACGGCTTGATGGGCTCCGTGGTGCTGGCCGCCAGTGTCGCCTATGGCGTCAGCCTGCCGGCCTTTTTCAGTTTCGCCGTGCCCTGTCTGTTGCCGGCGGGACTGCTGCTGATGACCAGCGGCGAGCCGCTGCAGCAGGGCTGGGGCGTGCTGGCGATGATCGTGCTGGCGACGCTCAGTCTGATCGCCTGGCAGATCAGCCGGCTGGTCACCGACAGCATCGAACAACGCCTGCACCGGCAGCGGCTGATCGAGCGGCTGGAGAAGGCCCGCCGCGAAGCCGACCTGCTCAATGGCCGCCTGGCCACCGAGGTCGAGCAGCGCCGGCATGCCGAACAGCAGCTGCGCAGCGCCTACGACGGCCTCGAACAGCGCGTCGCCGAGCGCACCGCTGAACTCGGCGAGAGCGAGGCGCGGCTGACCCTGGCGCTGGAGGCCAGTGACCTCGGCCTGTGGGATTGGGATCTGCAGAACAACCGTGTACATCACTCGCGCATGCAGGTGGTGTTCGGCATCGGCCTGGAAAATCGCTACGGCAAAGACGGTTCGCGACTGCCGGATATCCATCCCGACGACCTGCAGCGTGTGCGTGCCACCCTGATCGCCCATCTGAAGGGCGAAACCGAATCCTTCGTCATCGAGTACCGTGCCCTGTGCGCCGATGGCAGCGAGCTATGCCTGGAAGACCGCGGGCGGGTGATCCAGCGTGACGCCAATGGCCGTGCGCTGCGCATGATCGGCACGCGCCGTGACATCAGCGAGCTGCGCAGTCAGGCCGAGCAGCAGCGCCTGGCCGCCACGGTGTTCGAGGCCGCCAGCGAAGGCATCGTGATCATGAACGATCGCTACCGTGTCCTGGCGGTGAATGACGCCTGCTGCACGCTGTCCGGCTACAGCCGCGAGGAACTGCTCGGCCACAGCGTGGCGCGTATCGCCGGCTCGCCGGAGAGCCAGCGGCAGTACGAGACCATGCGCGAGGCGCTGGAGCGGCACGGTCACTGGCAGGGCGAGCTGATCGAGACGCGCAAGAGCGGTGAGGTCTATCCGCAGTGGGTGCAGCTGCGCGAGGTGCGTGATGCCAACGGCAGCGTCACCCATGTGGTCGCCTTCGTCTCCGACCTCAGCGTGCGGCGCAAGATCGAGGAGCGTTTGCGCTACCTGACCCATTACGACGATCTCACCGGGCTGGCCAACCGCGGCCTGCTGAAGGAGCGGCTGCAGGAAGCCTGTCAGCGGGTGCGCCGCAACGGCCGCAACATGGCGGTGCTGTATATCGATCTGGACCGTTTCAAGCTGCTCAATGAAAGCCTCGGCCACGAGGCGGCTGATGCGTTGCTGCGCGAGGTGTCTCGACGGCTGAGCCAGACCCTCGGTGAGGCCGACACCATCGCCCGCCTGTCCGGCGACGAATTCGTCGTGCTGCTCGACGCCTACGGCAGCCTCAGCGGTCTGGCGCACCTGGGCAGTCGTCTGCTGCAGCGCATCCGCAAGCCGATCGTCATCGGCGAACAGGAGCTGGTGATCAGCGCTTCCATCGGTGTCAGCCTGCTGCCGGACAACAGCCGCGATGCCGAGGTCCTGCTGCGCCAGGCCAGCACCGCCATGCAGCAGGCCAAGCACCTGGGCGGCAACACCCTGCAGTTCTTCACCGACCGCCCGCAGGCATCCGGCATGCACTACCTGCAACTGGAAAACCAGCTGCGCAAGGCGCTGGAAGTCGGCCAGTTGGAAGTCTTCTACCAGCCGCGTCTGAGTCTGGCCGACGACAGCCTGGAGGCCGCCGAGGCATTGGTGCGCTGGCGCCACCCGCAGCGCGGACTGGTCACGCCGGCGGACTTCATTCCGCTGGCCGAGGAAACCGGGCTGATCATTCCGCTGGGCGAGTTCGTCCTGCGCGAGGCCTGCCGCCAGGCACGCCGCTGGCAGCAGGAAGGGCTGGCGGACATCCGCGTGTCGGTGAACCTCTCCGTGAAGCAGCTGCGTCAGGGCAACTTCGTCAGTCTGGTGCGCCAGGTGCTGGAAGAGACCGGGCTGCCGCCAGCGATGCTGGAACTGGAACTGACCGAGAGTCAGCTGCTGGACGACATCGATAACGCCATCAGCATCAGCGAGCAATTGCGTGCCCTGGGCGTGAAGTTGGCGATCGACGACTTCGGCACCGGTTTCTCGTCGCTGAGCTACCTCAAGCGCTTCCCGGTGGACTACGTGAAGATCGACCGCTCGTTCATCAGCGAGGTGGAGCATTCCACCCAGGATGCGGCGATCACCCGTGCCATCATCGCCATGGTTCACAGCCTGGAACGGCGAGTGGTGGCCGAGGGCGTGGAGACCCAGGCGCAGATGGACTTCCTCAAGGCCAACCTGTGCGACGAAATCCAGGGCTACCTGCTCAGCCCGCCGGTGCCGGCCGAGCAGTTCGCCGAGCTGCTGCGCTAGCGGGGGGATGCCCGCCCAGCTTCAGCCGCGGGTGCTGCTGCCGCCCTCCAGCTCGCGCATCAGCAGGCCGAAGTGCAGGTCCACGTCCTGCGGGACCGGCAGATAGACGGTGTGGCCGTCGCCCGGCGCAACCTCGATGGCCTCGCCGCGGCTGCTTTCCAGGGCCTCCAGGCGCAGGTTGAGATTGCCCTGCGGTGTCATCAGCTCCAGCCTGTCGCCGACCGCGAAGCGGTTTTTCACTTTCACCTCGGCCAGGCCGTTGCGCCGCTCGCCGGTCAGCTCGCCGACGAACTGCTGGCGCTCGGAGAGCGAGAAGCCGCGTTCGTAGTTCTGGTATTCGTCGTGCACGTGACGGCGCAGGAAACCCTCGGTATAGCCGCGGTGGGCCAGGGATTCGAGGGTGTCCATCAACGACTTGTCGAACGGCCGGCCGGCCAGTGCATCATCGATGGCCTTGCGGTAGACCTGCGCGGTACGCGCCACGTAGTAGTGGCTCTTGGTGCGGCCTTCGATCTTCAGCGAGTGCACGCCCATCTGCACCAGCCGCTCGACATGCTGCACGGCGCGCAGGTCCTTGGAGTTCATGATGTAGGTGCCGTGCTCGTCCTCGGTCGCCTCCATGAACTCGCCGGGCCGCGAGACATCCTCGAGCAGGAACACCTTGTCGGTGGGCGCTCCGACGCCCAGGGTCGGGTTGCCCTGCGCCTCGACCTGCTGCACGGCGATGGGCTCGTAGAGGTGCACCGAGTTGCCCAGTTCGTCCTCCTTGGCCTCGTGGGTCTTGTATTCCCAGCGGCAGGCATTGGTGCAGGTGCCCTGGTTGGGGTCGCGCTTGTTGATGTAGCCCGACAGCAGGCAGCGACCGGAATAGGCCATGCACAGCGCACCATGGACGAACACTTCCAGCTCCATGCCCGGCACCTGCTCGCGTATCTCGCCGATCTCCTCCAGCGACAGCTCGCGGGAAAGGATCACCCGGGAGACGCCCTGGCTTTCCCAGAACTTCACCGTCGCCCAGTTCACCGTATTGGCCTGTACCGAGAGGTGGATGGTCTGCTGCGGAAAATGCTGGCGCACCAGCATGATCAGGCCCGGGTCGGACATGATCAGCGCGTCCGGGCCCATCGCCACCACCGGCTCCAGGTCCTTGATGAAGGTCTTGAGCTTGGCGTTGTGCGGGGCGATGTTGACCACCACGTAGAACTGCTTGCCCAGCGCGTGGGCCTCGTCGATGCCGACCTTCAGGTTGGCGTGGTCGAACTCGTTGTTGCGTACGCGCAGGCTATAGCGTGGCTGCCCGGCGTACACCGCATCGGCGCCGTAGGCGAAGGCGTAGCGCATGGATTTCAGCGTGCCGGCAGGCGACAGCAGCTCGGTGCGGTTGGGGGTGTTCATGGCGCGGGACTCGCAGGGGTATCGAAAGCGCGGCATTTTACTGCGCTTGCCCGGCGATTGCGCGTCGAGCGTTGTCCGCAATGACGCGGCAGGCAGCGCCCCGCGAGCGGGGCGCGCAGAGGGTCAGGCGACGGATGCCTCCTTGAGCATGTCGTAGAGGCGATCCTTGAGCTGCAGCTTCTGCTTCTTCAGGTTTTCCACCTCGCTGTCGGTGCCCGGCACGATGTGCGCCTCGATGTTCTTCACCCGCTGGTCGAGGTCGTTGTGCTCGTCGAACAGGCGGGCAAAGGTCTTGTTTTCAGCCTTGAGACGGGTGATCAGATCGCGGTACTCGGGGAACATGGCAACTCCTGCTTCATGGGGGAGCGATGGGGCGCCTCGCGCGTCTTGCGACCGGCAGGCGCCGCTTGCAGCCATGGTCCTCCCGCCCCGAGCGGGCGGTATTGATCGGCGTCATACGGGATGGGCGGCCGTGCAGACAGCAAAACGCCGGGACGAGCCCGGCGTTTTGTGTTGCAAGCCCGAATCAGGCTGCGGCGATCACGTCGCCATGGTTTTCCGGCTCGATCAGTGCGCGGTGCAGCGCGGCGATGGCGGCGTCGTAGTCTTCCTCGTTGACCACGCACTGCATCTCCACCTGACGGATCGACTGGTGGATCGCCTGGATGCTGATGCCGGCCTCGGCCAGAGCGGCCACGGTCTTGGCCAGAATGCCCTTGACCTTGAGGTCGGAGCCGATGGCCGAAACGATGGCCAGGTTGTGCACGGTGACCTCGGCGGCCGGGTACTGCTCCTCGATCAGCCGCGCGGCGCGGTTGATCAGCTTGCGCGAACCGGAGGCGTAGTAGGTGATGCTGTTGGCGTCGGAATCCTTGTTCACCACATAGAGCTTGAGCTGCTTGAGCAGCTTGCTGATCTCCATGTCGTAGCCGATGTCGCCGAGCATGTCCTGGTCGAACACCTCGATGCCGAAGACGTCCTTGCGCCCGGCGATGATCTCGACGCAGGGCTTCTCGGACTTGTAGTCCTGGCTGATCAGCGTGCCGCCATGCTCGGGCTCGAAGGCATTCTTGATGCGCAGTTCGACGCCGGCGCGACGCAGGGTCTTGGCGGCGCGCGGGTGGATCGCCTCCATGCCGAGGTTCGACAGCTGGTCGGCGACGTCGTAGTTGGTGCGGCCGATGGTGACCACTTTGTCGGCACCCACCAGATTCGGGTCGGCCGAGGAGAGGTGAAATTCCTTGTGGATGATGGCCTCGCGTGCGCCGGTGGCGGCGGCGATCTGGGCGAAGGTGATCTCGCTGTAGCCGCGATCGAAGGTGTTCATCAGGCCTTCGGCGCAATGGGTGTAACCGGTGGCGACCACCAGTTCGCGGCTGAAGTCGAAGCCGGCGAAGTGGCTGGAAATCATCTCCTCGAACGGCAGCGGTGCTTCCTGCTGCCAGCCGGTGAGGTCGGCCAGGCGCGCGTTGACGCCGCGCTGCTTGAGCGCCAGCACCGAGTTGAAGGCGCTGTGGGCTTCGCCGAGGGAAGCGAGCATCTCGCGCACCTTCATCAGGTGTTCGGAGAGCTGGAAGTGGCCGTAGGCGCACAGCTTCTGCAGGCTGTGCATGCACTCGCTGGCATCGTCGATGCGCGAGTTGATGAACTGGTTGGCGGCGTGCAGTTCGTATTCGGAACTGAACAGCTCGGCGTTCTTGGCGAGCATGCGCTGGCGCACACCCTCCAGCGCTTCGCGCCAGGCACCTTCGCTCTGCGCATCGGCGAAGCGTTGGTAGACGCCGGGCTCGCCGGTCTTCTTGTGCTCCAGCAGCAGGTTGGTCATGCCGCTGTAGGCCGAGACGACGAAGATACGCTGGTACAGCGCTGCGCCTTCCCGGCGGCCGATGAAGATATTGTCGAGAACTTCCTCGAAGCGGCTCATCGACGTGCCGCCGATCTTTTCCACGGTATGCATCTTTTTATAGCGTCCGAATCTGGCAGGCCGTTGACGGGCCCGGCGCGCAGCTGGCGCACCTGTCGATCAACGAGCTGGAGTGAATTTCCCTGGGCCGGTAGCGATCGGCCAAGCCGGGGGAAGGGGCCCGTCATCAGACGCGCCCCATCGCCTCAGAGATACTGTTGCGGCCGAATGTCCAGCGGCTTGAAATTCTCGCGTTCGGCGACAAAGGCCGGGCGCGGTTTCTGCTCGCAGAACGGAGCCTGCACGGCATTATCCACGTGGTTGTAGACGTAGAACAGATTGCTCCGCGCGCTGGGCGTGATGTTGCCGTTGGAGCCGTGCATGGTGTTGCAGTCGAAGAACACCACGCTGCCGGCGGGGCCGGTGGCGCAGTCGATGCCGAAGCGGCTGGCCAGCTCGCTCAGGCTGTTCTGGTCGGGGATGCCGATCTCCTGCTTGCGCAGGGACTTCTCGTAGTGATTTTCCGGTGTGGCTCCGACACAGCGCACGTAGTGCTTGTGCGAGCCGGGCATCAGCATCAGCGGGCCGTTGTGCGGCTCGTTGTCGGTCAAGAGGATCGAGCAGGACAGGCAGCGCATGCGCGGCATGCCGTCCTCGATGTGCCAGGTCTCGAAATCCGAGTGCCAGTAGAACTCCTTGCCGGTGAAGCCGGGCTTGAAGTTCATTCGCGACTGATGCACGTACAGGTCGCCGCCAAGGATGAAGCGGGCGATGCCGGCGGTGCGCTCGTCGGCTGCGACGCGGGCGAACAGCTCGTTGTCCTTGTGGATGGCGAACACCGAGCGGATCGCACCGCTGTCGGGTTCCTTGATGGTCTTGCCGGAACCGGCGACGGCCGGGTCCTGGCGCATGCGCTCGAGTTCGGCGCGAAACAGCGCGACTTCGTCGGCGCTGAACAGATTGGGGATGACCAGGTAGCCGTCGCGTTCGAAGCGTTCGACCAGCTCTGCCGCGATCGGCGCATTCTCCAGGTCGCTGCGGTAGACGACCGGATCCAGGCGTTCCTGCCAGCTGGGCTGGTCTTCCTGGCGCGAGGGATACAGGTCGGCTTGCATAGGGTTCACGCTTACCTCCTTTCTTGTAATGGCGGGGCGGCGCGGTGGCCGCCCCGGTTGAACCGGTATCAGACGGTTTCGGCCTCCAGCGGATAGACGCCGCTTTCGTCATGCACTTCGCGCCCGTTGAGCGGCGGGTTGAAGACGCAGGCCAGCTTCATGTCTTCGCTGCCACCGCGCAGCAGGTGCTCGTCATGCTTGTCCAGCACGTACAGCGTGCCCGGCTCGATCTTGTAGATCTTGCCGTCGGCGATGGTTTCGATCTCGCCATTGCCGCTGATGCAGTACACCGACTCGAAGTGGTTCTGGTAGTGGATGTGCGTCTCGCTGCCGGCGTAGATGGTGGTGATGTGGAAGGAGAATCCCACCTTGTCGTCCTTGAGCAGCATGCGCGTGCTGTCCCAGGTGCCGGTCTGGCTGTGGACCTTGCGGTCGGTCTTTTCGCACTCGGCGAGGGTTCTGACGATCATTGCGGATACCTCAGGAAGCTTGGTTCTCGGTCTGCTCGCTCATCACGGCGGCAAAGGCCTTGTCGAGGATGGAAAGTGCCTTGTCGATCTGCTCATCGCTGATGATCAGCGGGCAGAGGCACTTGACCACTTCGCTGTGGGCGCCGCTGGTCTCGATCACCAGGCCGTTTTCGAAGGCGTGGCGGCACACTGCGGCGGCAATCTCGCCATCGGGGCAGCTGATGCCGATCATCATCCCGCGGCCCTTGAGGAACAGCGAATCCGGGCCGTGGCGACGGATGATGCGCTGCATGCCGTCGGCGATGCGCTTGCCCTTGGCCTTCACGCTGTTGGCGAACGCGTCGTTCTGCCAGAAGTGCTCGACCGCCGCGGCCGCCGTGACGAATGCATGGTTGTTGCCGCGGAAGGTGCCGTTGTGTTCGCCGGGCTTCCACTGGTCCAGCTCCTGGCGCAGCAACACCATGGCGAACGGCAGGCCGTAGCCGGACAGCGACTTGGACAGCGTGACGATATCCGGCTGGATGCCCATCTCTTCGAAGCTGAAGAAAGTCCCGGTGCGGCCGCAGCCGGCCTGGATGTCATCGACGATCAGCAGCATCTCGTGCTTGCGGCAGAGCTTCTCGAGCTTGCGCATCCACTCGGCCGATGCTGTGTTCAGACCGCCTTCGCCCTGGACCACCTCGACGATCACCGCCGCCGGCTTGTCGATACCGCTGGATGGGTCGGACAAGAGCTTGTCCATCATGCCGATGGTGTTGGTCTTGTCGCCAAAGTAATTGGCGTACGGCATGCGGCTGACATCGGTGAGGCTGATGCCCGAACCACCGCGGTGATGCTGGTTGCCGGTGGCGGCCAGCGCGCCAATGCTGCAGCCGTGGAAGCCATTGGTGAAGCTGATGATGTTGTTGCGTCCGGTGACCTTGCGCGCCAGCTTCATCGCCGCCTCGACCGCGTTGGTGCCGGTCGGGCCGGTGAACTGCATGCGGTAGTCGCCCATGCCGCGCGGCTCGAGGATCAGCCGGTTGAAGGTTTCGAGGAAACGCTCCTTGGCTTCGGTGTACATGTCCAGGCCGTGGGTGATGCCGTCGCTCTCGATGTACTCGAGCAGCGCCTGCTTGAGCACCGGGTGGTTGTGCCCGTAGTTGAGCGTGCCGGCACCAGCGAGGAAGTCGATGTAGCGCTTGCCGTCCTGGGTGACCAGTTCGGCGCCCTGGGCCTGCTTGAAGACCACGGGGAAGGAACGGCAGTAGCTGCGAACCCTGGATTCATTCAGTTCAAAAGTTTTCATGCGTGCTCCTTGAGCTCTTCTTCTAGATGGGAAACGGTGAACGGGCCGGCGCGGTAGAGCACCTCGTCCTCGTGCTGACCGGCGAAATGCGTGTCGCGGGCGAACAGCGTGCGCGTCGTGCAGTTGGCATCGAGGCGGTCGAAGGCCCGCTTGAACAGCGCCTGTGACGCCCCGTTGTCCGGCGAGATGGTGGTTTCCATGTAACGCACGCCGTACTCGCGAGCGACCCGGGCGGTCAGTGCCAGCAGCATGCGCAGGGCCAGCCCCTGACCGCGCATCGAGCTGTCGACGGCGACCTGCCAGACGAACAGCGTGTCCGGCCGCGAAGGGGGGCGGTAACCCGAGATGAAACCGACCAGCTCGCCTTGGGCGTTCTCTGCGGCGATGGCGGTATCAGCGAAATCGGAACACTGCAGCAGGTTGCAGTAGACCGAATTGGTATCGAGGGGCTGGCAGCGCGCCACCAGCTGATGAAGGTTGTAACCGTCGCCGTCGGTTGGGCGACGGAGCATTACGGTGGGGAAACTCAAAACAATGCCTTTGGGGTTGTTGATTGAATTCCTTTTTAGGGTAGGCATATCCGCACAAGTTTCTCAACCCATGTAACGGAATATGGGAAGTGTGCGTCGCTGTATATGCCGCTGAAACCCGCATGATAACTGCGCTGGCGCGCAGAATGTTTCTGTGTATTGCGATGGTCAGCTTGCCGGGCAACTTAGCTGTCACCGAAATGCAATTTGAATTCAGGCTGGAAGTTCGAGCGCAAAGCGCGTCAGAAGTTCTCTGACTGGCGGTCTGTCTGGCTGAAAGCCGCGCCGGGCGAGGGCTGTGGCGGTACTTGGCGCGGCGGATTGGTAGCTTGCGCGGGGCGTCTGGGAAAAACGAAGGGGCTGGGCGGATAAGGCCGCGCTGGGCGATTCGATATTCGTAAGACTTCTGTGATCGAGTCCGGAATATATGGCGCTAGTGTGACGCCCATATATTCCGCAGTTTTCCCGGCTCCCGCTCTTAATTGTTTGAGTCACGCTTCGTAGTCGCCGCAAAGTTCTCGCTGCCCTCTGGCGCGCATTATTCGGGCGCTCCGGGCTAATTCGCGAGAGAGTAATTGCGGGCATCTCATCCGGTAACTTTCTGGTCACGAAAAAGGCTCATTGCCACCAGCTGTGGCCTTGCCGTTCGATGAACTGGTGTGCCTGTTCCGGACCGTCCTCGCCGGCCGGGTAGGGTCGCGGTTTGCGGTAGTAGCTGCTCCAGCCGCGCAGGATCGGATCGACCCAGTTCCAGGCGGCTTCCACCTCGTCGCGGCGCATGAACAGCGTCGAATCGCCTTCGATGACATCCAGCAGCAGGCGCTCGTAGGCCTCCCAGCGGCGGGTGCTGCTGAAGGCATGGGCCAGGTTGAGGTCCAGTTCCACCGGCTCGAGCTGCATGCCCTTGCCGGGTGCCTTGGCCATCAGTTGCAGGCTGATGCTTTCCTCCGGCTGCAGGCTGATGACCAGCCGGTTGACCTCGCCCTTGGCAAACAGCAGGTGCGGCACCTGCTTGAAGGTGATGATGATCTCCGAGCGCTTGCGCGCCATGCGCTTGCCGGTGCGCAGGTAGAAGGGCACGCCGGCCCAGCGCCAGTTGTCGATCTCGGCCTTCACCGCGACGAAGGTTTCGGTGTCGCTGTCGTTGTCGATGTTGGGCTCGAAGTAGTAGGCCGGCACGTCGTGACCGCCGATGCGCCCGGCGCCGTATTGGCCGCGTACGGTCTTGTCCAGCACGTCGTTGCCGGTGATCGGCTTGAGCGCTTCGAGCACCTTCACCTTCTCGCCGCGGATGTGCTTGGCATCGAAACGCACCGGCGCCTCCATCGCCACCAGGCAGAGCAGCTGCAGCAGGTGGTTCTGCAGCATGTCGCGCATGGCGCCGGCATTGTCGTAGTAGCCGCCGCGGTTCTCCACGCCAAGGGTTTCGGCCACGGTGATCTGCACGTGATCGATATGCCCGGCGCGCCAGATCGGTTCGAACAGGGCGTTGGCGAAGCGCAGCGCCATGAGGTTCTGCACCGTTTCCTTGCCCAGGTAGTGGTCGATCCGGTAGATGCGCGCTTCGGGGAACACCGCGCCGATGGCTTCGTTGATCTCCAGCGCCGAATCCAGCGAATGGCCGATGGGCTTCTCCAGCACGATGCGCGCATCGTCACCGGCAAGCCCTGCGCTTTCCAGGTTGGCGGCGATGGGTTCGAACAGATCGGGCGCAGTGGCCAGGTAGTAGACCCGCACGCGGCCGTTGGCTTGGCCGAGGTGCTGGGCCAGACGCAGGTAGTCGCTGCGCTGGGAGGCGTCCATGGCGAAGTAGTCGACGCGCTGGGCGAAGGTCTGCCAGGTGTCCGGGCTGAAGTCGCCGCGGGCGACCTGCGCGCGACAGTGGCGCTCGGCCAGGGCCAGGTAGCCGTCGCGGTCGAGCTTCTTGCGCGCCAGGGCGAGAATCCGCACGTCGGCATGCAGGCGGCCGTCGCGGTGCAGGTGATACAGCGCCGGAAGCAGTTTGTGCAGCGTCAGGTCACCGGTCCCGCCGAACACGAGCATGTCACAGGAAATCGACATCGAATCTCTCCCAGGGGCAAAAAATGGGCGTCATGGCGAGGCTTGTAGTATAACTACCGCCCCACTACAACCCGCTGATGGCCGAGCGGTGCCTGTCGCGCCCGAACGAGCCCTCAGTCGTGAGCATAGCGAGCCCGCCACGTGAATCTGCTGCAACACATCGCCCAGTCGAGAAGCCTGCTACGGAAGTCGGAGTTGAAGGTGGCCGACCATGTCCTGCTCGATCCGGCCTCGGTGATGCACAGTTCCATGGCCGACCTGGCGCACACCGTCGGCGTCAGCGAGCCGACCATCGTGCGCTTCTGCCGGGCCATCGGCTGCCTCGGCTTCCAGGACCTCAAGCTCAAGCTGGCGCAGAGCCTGGCCGCCGGCGCCAGCTTCGGCCAGTTCGCCATCAGCGAGAACGACTCGGTGGCTGACTTCGCGCTGAAGATCTTCGACACCACGCTGCACACCCTGATGGAGGTGCGTGAGCGCCTCGATCCGGATGCCCTGCAGCGCGCCATCACCGCCATGGCCAAGGCCGAGCGGGTCGAGTTCTACGGCTTCGGCGCGTCCGGTGCGGTGGCCACCGATGCGCAGCACAAGTTCTTCCGTCTGCTGCTGTCGGCCGCGGCCTATTCCGATCCGCACATGCAGGCGATGTCGGCGGTCACGCTCAAGCCCACCGATGTGGCGATCTGCATTTCCCAGTCCGGTCGCTCCAAGGACCTGCTGATCACCGCCAACGTGGTGCGTGAGTCGGGCGCTACCCTGATAACCCTGTGCCCGAGCCAGACGCCGCTGGCCGAGCTGGCCACCATCAACCTGGCCATCGACGTGCAGGAAGACACCGAGATCTATACCCCGTTGACCTCGCGCATCGCCCACCTGGTGGTGATCGACGTGCTGGCGATGGGGGTGGCCATGGCTCGCGGGCCGAGCCTGGTCAACCACCTCAAGAGCGTCAAGCGCAGCCTGCGCAGCCTGCGTCTGTCGCCGAAGACGGTGAAGACGCACGAGGAGTGAGCCGCGGCGTCTTCATGGACGCGTCATCGCGCTGACTTCAGGCTGTCATCCGCAGCGCCGATGCTGGTCTCCCGTTACCTGATCTGGGAGACCGCCCATGCTCCGGCACAACGACGTCACCGCGCCACTCGACAGCAAGGCTCGCCGCAAGCAGCAGGATGAGCGCCGCATGCGTTTCCGCCGCGCCATCGAAAGCTACACCGAGCAGCGCCAGCTGCACGCCGAACTGGACGACTATGCCGATACGCTGGTGTTCAACTCGCTGATCGAGTCGTCAGCGGGCCGGCGAAGCGCTCCGCCAGCGCACTGATCTGCGCGCGTTCTTCACGGAGGAAGGCGAAGAACGCCTGGGCCACCGGGCTCAGGCGCTTGCCGCGCGGATGCACCACACACCAGCTGCGATACAGTGGCAGTTCCGCTACCGGCAATTCCCGCAGCAGGCCGGCGGCCAGCTCCAGATGCACCGCGTGACGTGGCAGCAGTGCTAGCCCGAGGCCGGCCACCACGCATTCGCGCAGCGCATCCAGCGAGGCGACCTGAATGGTCTGGGTGAAATGCGCGCGTTTCTGCCGCAGGTAGTCCTCGGCGGCCTTGCGCGTGCCGGAGCCCGGTTCGCGTACCAGCAGCGGATAACTCGTCAGGTCCTGCAGCGACAGCGTCGCCGCGTGGCACAGCGGGTGCTCGGCGGGCGCCACGGCGATGATCGGATTGTTGAGGAAGGGCATGAACTCCAGGTCCATGTCGGTGGGTACCTGGGACATGATCAGCAGGTCGTCACGGCTGACCGACAGGCGTTTCACCGCCTGGGCATGATTGACCACCACCAGCTGCAGGCTGACTTCCGGATGCAGGCGCTTGAACGCGGCGAACAGATGCGGCGTGACGTACTTGGCGCTGGACTCCACGGCGAGGTTGAGCTGGCCCTGCAGCGAGCCCTGCAAGTCGGAGAGCTGCATGTCGAGGCTGTCCAGCCGACCGAAGATGTCGGTGCTGGCGCGCTGCAGCGCCTCGGCCGCGTCGGTGAGGTAGAGCTTCTTGCCGACATACTCGAATAGCGGCTGGCCGACCAGTTCTTCCAACTGGCGGATCTGCAGACTCACCGCCGGTTGGGTCAGCGCCATCTCCTCCGCTGCGCGGCTGTAGGAAAGCGTCTCGCAGACCGCGCGGAACACTTGAAGCTGGCGCAATGTCATGCGCATCAATGATTTTCGCATCGTTTTACCAGTAGTTCGCCTGCATTTGGCGGAACAGTCAAACCTGCGGCGTTTCTGTCTAAGTGGTCAAGAAACAGTCATTCCTGACACACATATAAGTAAATACTTATCCCAAAGAAAACAATTATTCATTTTCAGTAATCCCCCTCACGGGCGTAGGGTGAAACGAATCGCCAGCAAGGCGAGTGATCCTGACCCGCTCGCGGGTCGCCTGCTCAACGATCCGAGGGAAGACAGCGTGATCAAGAAGCTGCTGATCGCCAACCGCGGGGAAATCGCGGTGCGCATCGTCCGCGCCTGTGCCGAAATG
Organism: Stutzerimonas sp. LR2; assembly: GCF_055755175.1. Classification (NCBI taxonomy): domain Bacteria; kingdom Pseudomonadati; phylum Pseudomonadota; class Gammaproteobacteria; order Pseudomonadales; family Pseudomonadaceae; genus Stutzerimonas; species Stutzerimonas sp. LR2. The sequence continues at coordinate 471,434 of NZ_JBVTRR010000001.1, read as the reverse complement.
GGCGTCCGCTCGGTGGCGGTGTTCTCCGAAGCCGACCGCCATGCGCTGCACGTCAAGCGCGCCGACGAGGCCTATTTCATCGGCGAGGACCCGCTGGCCGGCTACCTGAACCCGCGCAAGCTGGTAAACCTGGCGGTAGAGACCGGCTGCGATGCCCTGCATCCCGGCTATGGATTCCTCTCCGAGAACGCCGAACTGGCGGAAATCTGCGCCGAGCGCGGGATCAAGTTCGTCGGGCCTTCGGCAGACGTGATTCGCCGCATGGGCGACAAGACCGAAGCCCGTCGCAGCATGATCAAGGCCGGCGTGCCGGTCACGCCGGGCACCGAAGGCAACGTCAAGGACCTCGCCGAGGCGCTGCGCGAAGCCGAGCGCATCGGTTATCCGGTGATGCTCAAGGCCACCTCCGGTGGTGGTGGCCGCGGCATTCGTCGCTGCAACTCGCAGGCAGAGCTCGAGTCGGCTTACCCGCGGGTGATCTCCGAAGCGACCAAGGCCTTCGGCAGTGCCGAGGTGTTCCTGGAAAAGTGCATCGTCGAGCCCAAGCACATCGAGGCGCAGGTGCTGGCTGACAGTTTCGGCAACACCGTGCACCTGTTCGAGCGTGACTGCTCGATCCAGCGGCGCAACCAGAAGCTCATCGAGATCGCCCCCAGCCCGCAGCTCACCCCCGAGCAGCGCGCCTATATCGGCGACCTGGCGGTGCGTGCCGCCAAGGCGGTGGGTTACGAGAATGCCGGTACCGTGGAGTTCCTGCTCGCCGATGGCGAGGTGTACTTCATGGAGATGAACACCCGGGTGCAGGTGGAGCACACCATCACCGAGGAAATCACCGGCATCGACATCGTCCGCGAGCAGATCCGCATCGCTTCGGGCCAGCCGCTGTCGGTCAAGCAGGAAGACATCCAGCATCGCGGCTTCTCCCTGCAGTTCCGCATCAACGCCGAGGACCCGCGCAACAACTTCCTTCCCTGCTTCGGCAAGATCACCCGCTACTACGCCCCCGGCGGGCCGGGCGTGCGCACCGACACGGCGATCTACACCGGTTACACCATTCCACCGTATTACGACTCCATGTGCCTGAAGCTGGTGGTCTGGGCGCTGACCTGGGAAGAGGCGCTGGCCCGTGGCTCGCGCGCGCTGGACGACATGCGCGTGCAGGGCGTGAAGACCACTGCCACCTACTACCAGCAGATTCTCGCCAATCCGGATTTCCGCAGCGGCCAGTTCAATACCAGCTTCGTCGACAACCATCCGGAACTGCTGAACTACTCGATCAAACGCAAGCCGGGCGAGCTGGCCCTGGCCATTGCCGCCGCCATCGCCGCCCACGCAGGCCTGTGAGGAACGCACCATGACTGCCCAGAAGAAAATCACCGTCACCGACACCATCCTGCGTGACGCCCATCAGTCGCTGCTGGCCACCCGCATGCGCACCGAAGACATGCTGCCGATCTGCGACAAGCTCGACCGCGTCGGCTACTGGTCGCTGGAAGTCTGGGGTGGCGCCACCTTCGACGCCTGCGTGCGCTTCCTCAAGGAGGACCCATGGGAGCGCCTGCGCCAGCTCAAGGCAGCGCTGCCCAATACCCGCCTGCAGATGCTGCTGCGTGGCCAGAACCTGCTGGGCTACCGTCACTACAGCGATGACGTGGTGGAGGCGTTCTGTGCCCGTGCGGCGGAGAACGGCATCGACGTGTTCCGCATCTTCGATGCAATGAATGACGTACGGAACCTGGAAACCGCGATCCGTGCGGTGAAGAAGAGCGGCAAGCACGCCCAGGGCACCATCGCCTACACCACCAGCCCGGTGCACACCGTCGAGCTGTTCGTTGAACAGGCGCGGGCCATGCGCGACATGGGCGTCGACTCCATCGCCATCAAGGACATGGCTGGCCTGCTCACCCCGTTCGCCACTGGCGATCTGGTCCGCGCGCTGAAGGCCGAGATCGACCTTCCGGTGTTCATCCATTCCCACGACACCGCTGGCGTGGCCAGCATGTGCCAGCTCAAGGCCATTGAGAATGGTGCCGACCACATCGACACCGCCATTTCTTCCATGGCCTGGGGCACCAGCCATCCGGGCACCGAGTCCATGGTCGCCGCGCTCAAGGGCACGCCGTACGACACCGGCCTCGACCTCGAGCTGCTGCAGGAGATCGGCCTGTACTTCTACGCCGTGCGCAAGAAGTATCACCAGTTCGAAAGCGAGTTCACCGGCGTCGACACCCGCGTGCAGGTCAACCAGGTTCCTGGCGGGATGATTTCCAACCTCGCCAACCAGCTCAAGGAGCAGGGTGCGCTGCACCGCATGGACGAAGTGCTGGCGGAGATTCCCAAGGTGCGCAAGGACCTCGGCTACCCGCCGCTGGTCACGCCGACCTCGCAGATCGTCGGCACCCAGGCGTTCTTCAACGTGCTCGCCGGTGAGCGCTACAAGACCATCACCACCGAGGTGAAGTACTACCTGCAGGGCCGTTACGGCAAGGCGCCGGCACCGGTCTGCGAGCACCTGCGCTTCCAGGCCATCGGCAGCGAGGAGGTCATCGAGTGCCGCCCGGCTGACCTGCTGGCGCCGGAACTGGACAAGCTGCGCAAGGACATCGGCGAGCTGGCCAAGAGCGAGGAAGACGTGCTGACCTTCGCCATGTTCCCGGACATCGGCCGCAAGTTCCTCGAGGAGCGCGAGGCCGGCACGCTGCAGCCCGAGGTGCTGCTGCCGATCCCCGACGGCAAGGCCGCGGCCGCCAGCGTCGAGGGCACGCCGACCGAATTCGTCATCGATGTGCACGGCGAGACCTACCGCGTCGACATCACCGGCGTCGGCGTCAAGGGCGAGGGCAAGCGGCACTTCTATCTCTCCATCGACGGCATGCCCGAGGAAGTGGTGTTCGAGCCGTTGAACGCCTTCGTCGGCGGTGGCGGCAGCCAGCGCAAGCAGGCCAGCGCGCCGGGCGACGTCAGCACCACCATGCCGGGCAACGTGGTCGACGTGCTGGTCGCTGTCGGCGACGTGGTGAAGGCCGGGCAGACCGTACTGGTCAGCGAGGCGATGAAGATGGAGACCGAGATCCAGGCGCCCATCGCCGGCACGGTGAAAGCCGTTCACGTCGCCAAAGGTGACCGGGTGAACCCGGGAGAAGTCTTGATAGAGATCGAGGGCTGAGTGAAGGGTGGCGTGGCGATTCGATCGCGCCACGCCAGCGTCGTTTCGATCCATCTGCTCGCGCTGTGCAGCGGGCGGCGGAACGCAAGGCGCTGGCAATGTGTCCCCTTTGGGAGCCCCAGCGGCTCCTTTTTTTCGAGCCAGTGTCTGCCAGGGAGCGGTTCAATTTCCGAGCTGTGGAGAATCTAGATGGGTATCGACCCGGTAGTGCTGTTCTTCGTCTTCGGCCTGTTCGCCGGACTGGTGAAGAGCGAGTTGAAGTTGCCACCAGCGCTCTACGAGACGCTGTCGATCGTGCTGCTGCTGGCGATCGGTCTGCATGGCGGGGTGGAGCTGGCCGAGCAGGCCAGTGCCGCGTTGCTCGGCCAGTCGCTGCTGGTGCTGGCGCTGGGCGTGCTGCTGCCGATCCTGGCGTTCGTCCTGCTGCGCAGCCTGCGCTTCGACCGGGTCAACGCCGCGGCGGTGGCGGCGCACTACGGTTCGGTGAGTGCCGGTACCTTCGCCGTGGTGGTGGCGTACCTGGCGGCGCGCGAGGTGTTCTTCGAAAGCTACATGCCGCTGTTCGTGGCGATCCTCGAGATCCCGGCGATCCTGGTGGGCATCCTGCTGGCCAAGGGTGTGTCGAAGGACACCGACTGGAAGGAGCTGGGCCGCGAGATCTTCCTCGGCAAGAGCATCATGCTGCTGCTCGGCGGCCTGCTGATCGGCGCCATTGCCGGCAAGGAGGCGATCAAGCCCCTCGAACCGCTGTACACCAGCATGTTCAAACCGGTACTGGCGTTCTTCCTGCTGGAGATGGGCCTGATCGCCTCCGGCCAGCTCGGCTCGCTCAAGCGTTACGGCGTCAAGCTTGCCGCCTTCGCCCTGGTAATGCCGCTGATCGGTGCGCTGATCGGCGCGCTGCTGGCGCGCTTCATGGGGCTTTCGCTGGGCGGCACGGCAATGCTCGCCACGCTGGCGGCGAGTGCGTCCTACATCGCGGTGCCGGCGGCGATGCGTCTGGCGGTGCCGGAGGCCAATCCGTCGCTGTCGCTGACCGCATCGCTGGGCATCACCTTTCCGTTCAACATCCTGATCGGCATTCCGCTCTACCTGGCCCTGGCCGAGCGGCTGATCGCCTGGGGGTTCTGACATGAACGCGCACAACCGAACACTGCTGACCGTGATCTGCGAGGCGGCTCTGGAACACAAGCTGGAAGCCGACCTGAAAACCCTGGGTGCCCCGGGCTGGACCCTGTCCGACGCCCGCGGCAGCGGCAGCCGCGGGGTACGCAGCGCCGGCTGGGACACCGATGGCAACATCCGCCTGGAAGTGATCTGCAACCGCGAGCTGGCCGAGCGGATCGCCGAGCACCTGCAGGCGCGCTACTACGCGAACTTCGCCATGGTCTGCTACCTGGCCGAGGTGGAAGTGCTGCGCCCGGAGAAGTTCTGAGCCGCGCTGTGATGCCATGGCCCGCGCGGGCGTCCATCCTCCACCAGGACCGATGGAGCTGACGATGCACGCGCTGTTGCAGGAGATTCTCGACGAGGTGCGCCCGCTGCTCGGGCAGGGCCGTGTGGCCAGCTACATCCCGGCGTTGGCCGACGTGGCGCCCGATCAGCTGGGCATCGCCGTGTGCAGCGCCGACGGCGAGCTGTTCCACGCCGGCGACGCGCAGACGCCGTTCTCGATCCAGAGCATTTCCAAGGTGTTCAGCCTGGTGCAGGCCATCGGCCATCGCGGCGAATCGCTGTGGGAGCGCCTCGGCCACGAACCCTCCGGGCAACCGTTCAATTCGCTCGTGCAGCTGGAATTCGAACGCGGCCGGCCGCGCAATCCGTTCATCAACGCCGGCGCGCTGGTGATCTGCGACGTCAACCAGTCGCGCTTCGCCACGCCCGAACTGTCGATGCGCGACTTCGTCCGGCACCTGTCCGGCAACCCGCTGGTCATCTCCGACACCCGGGTGGCCGAGTCCGAGTACCAGCACCGCGCATGCAATGCCGCCATGGCCTACCTGATGCAGTCGTTCGGCAACTTCCACAACGACGTCGAGGCGGTACTGCGCAGCTACTTCCACCACTGCGCGCTGCGTATGAGCTGCGTCGATCTGGCCCGTGCGTTCGGCTTCCTCGCCCGCGACGGCGTCTGCCCGCAGGGCGGCGAGGCCGTGCTCACGCCGCGCCAGGCCAAGCAGGTCAACGCCATCATGGCCACCAGCGGCCTCTACGACGAGGCCGGCAACTTCGCCTACCGGGTCGGGCTGCCCGGCAAGAGCGGTGTCGGCGGCGGCATCGTCGCGGTGGTGCCGGGGCGCTTCACCGTCTGCGTCTGGTCGCCCGAACTGAACGCCGCCGGCAATTCGCTGATCGGCATGGCCGCGCTGGAGGCGCTGTCGCAGCGCATTGGCTGGTCCGTATTCTGACGCGCCGTGATGGCGCCTACCCTTGCAACTGGAGAGAAGTGAACATGAGCGACGACAAGACGGGCGAAACCGCCCAGGAGGCCCTCGACCACATCGTCTCAGGCGTCAAGCGCTTCCGCGAAGAGGTGTATCCGCAGCAGCGCGAACTGTTCGAGAAGCTCGCCTACGAGCAGAAACCCCGGGCGATGTTCATCACCTGTGCCGACTCACGGATCATCCCGGAGCTGATCACCCAGAGTTCGCCCGGCGACCTGTTCGTCACCCGCAACGTCGGCAACGTGGTCCCGCCGTACGGGCAGATGAACGGCGGCGTGTCGACCGCCATCGAATTCGCCGTGATGGCCCTCGGCGTACAGCACATCATCGTCTGCGGCCATTCCGACTGCGGTGCCATGAAGGCGGTGCTCAATCCGGCGCAGCTGGAGCGGATGCCGACGGTCAAGGGCTGGCTGCGACATGCCGAGGTGGCCAAGATCGTCGTGGAGCAGAACTGCGGCTGTGCCGACCACAACACCCTGGGCATCCTCACCGAGGAGAACGTGGTCGCGCAGCTCGACCACCTGCGCACCCATCCTTCGGTGGCGGCGCGGTTGGCCAGCGGTCAGCTGTTCATCCATGGCTGGATCTACAACATCGGCACCAGCGAGATCCGCGCCTACGACGCCGAGAAAGGCGAGTTCCGCATGATCGGCGACGGCCCACTGCCAATGGCCACGCCACGCGCCCGCTATCAGGCGAGCTGAGGGCTCAGCGGCTGCCGGCCAGCGTCTTGCCGCGGTTCTGGATCAGGTAGCAGAGGTCCGGTGTCTTGCTGCAGCCGGCGTAACCTTCGGCGATCACCTCGTCGAGGGCTTTCTGCAGACGGTTCACCACGGCATCGGGGGTATCCGGACTCAGCGCCAGGTACAGCGGTTCGCTGCGAAAGCTCAGCGCCACCTGCAGCTGGCCTTCCTCGACGCCCTGCTGTCGGGCGAAGTAGCGCCACACCGGATCGGCCACGGCCCAGAGGTCGATGCGCCCGGTCAGCAACTTGCGCAGGTTTTCGGCGTCGTTGAGGCTGTTGCTGGTGCGGATGCCCTGACTCTCCAGAAACAGGCTGACGGTGCCATTGGCATGTCCACCGATCTGGTAGCCCTGGGCCTGGGCCAGGCTGTCGAGCCTCAGGCCCTTGCCGGCCGGCGCCAGCAGTACGCTGTCATGGTGTGCCAGCGGCCCGACCCATTTGAACTGACCGGCGTTCTGCGGCGTGCGCGCCACCGAGAACAGACCGTGGGCGGGCTGCTGCTGGGTCTGTTCGTAGAGCCGGCTCCAGGGGCCACGCAGGGTCAGGTTGTAGGAGACGCCGGCGCGCCGGAAGATGTCGCGCACCGTATCGGCAGCGATTCCCTGCACGTCGTCGCCGCGGGCGAAGCCCTTGCTGTTGGGCCCCATGTTGAAAGGCGGGAAGCTGTCGGTCTGCAGGGTGATCGGGTAGTTGGCGGGCAGTTCGGCCCGGACGCTGAACGCAGCACTGACGAGCAGGGCGAACAGCGCCCGGGCAGTTCGGGATCTGGCCATGGCATCGGCTCCTTGACGCTTTTTTTGTAGTTGTTGGCGCATCAGAGAGTAGCGGTGCCGGGCGGGTCTCGCCAGTCGCCAGTGCGGCTGCCGATCGGCGCCGCAGGCGTTTCACCGGGGGCTGGCGTCAGCCCGCCATTTCGCCGCACAGGTCACGGCAGAACCAGTGTTCCACCTGAGCCTGGTCGAGGCCGGCGGCGAGCAGGGCGAACAGCTTGCCCAGAGCCGCTTCGCGGGTCATGCCACCGCCGGAGAGCAGCCCGGCATCACGCAGCGCGCTGCCGGCGGCATAGACCCCGAAATCCACATGGCCGCCCGGGCACTGGCTGATCGCCGCCAGCACCACGCCCTGGCGGTGTGCCTGGCGCAGCGCCGCGACGAACTCGGCGTCGTCCGCCGGCCCGGTGCCGCTGCCGTAGCATTCCAGCAGCAGCGCCTGGGCGCCGCTGGCCACCAGCGCCTGGACCTGTTCCGCGCCGACGCCGGGATACAGCGGCAGCACCATGACCTGTGCCGGGCGCCGGGGCAGCAAGGCCGGCGGCCGCTCGGCGGTGGCGTTCGCCAGGCGCTGGCGCGGCGCTTCGGCGAAGGCATCAAAGGCGTCGCTGCGCAGCTTGCTGACCCGCGCGCCGTGCAGCAGCGCACCGTTGAAATACAGCTGCACACCGCTCACCCGGCCGGCCTGCAGGGCGCGCATGGCACCGAACAGATTGGGCCAGGCATCACTGCCCTCGCTACCGGCCGGCAGCATGGCGCCGGTGAGCAGTACCGGTACGGGCAGGTCGAGCAGCAGGAACGACAGCGCGGCGGCACTGTAGGCCAGGGTGTCGGTGCCATGCAGCAGCAGGACGGCATCGCAGCCCCCCGCCGTCACCGCGCTGCGGATGCGCTCGGCCATTTGCTGCCAGTGGCGTGGATGCATGTTGGCGCTGTCCAGCAGCGGCTGCAGCTCGTCGAAGGTCCAGTCCGGCAGCGGCCAGGCCTCGTGCGCCTGCTGTTCGCGCATGCGGGCTTCGAAGCCGGAGGCCGGCATCAGCCCGGCGGCGCTTTGCTGCATGCCGATGGTGCCGCCGGTGTAGAGGACCAGCAGGCGTTGGATAGATGGGTTCACGCGCGCTCCTCGCTGATCGGCGCAGGTCGTCGGGAAATCGGGCGGGTGGGCTGGCCACCCGCCGTCGCATGTTAACGGAGCGGCGGGTGACCGGCCTGTCGCGTCGCGGTCAGCGCCGCGCGGAGGCGTCCGTCGTGGCAGAGGCATTGGCCTGCCACACGGCCGGATCGAGGTCCAGATCGGCGTAGTTCTTCGGATCGAGCACGGGCTGCTCGATGCCGGCGCGGATCTGGCTGTCGTAGTCGCGCATCAGGCGCAGGCCGACCTTGAACAGCAGGGCCACGGCGATCAGGTTGGCGATGGCCAGCAGGCCCATGGTGACGTCGGCGAAGGCGAACACGGTGCCCAGGTCCTGCACTGACCCCCAGAGCACGAGGATGATCACCAGCACGCGGTAGATCACCACCGGGGTGCGCTTCTCGGTGAAGAAGCCCAGCGCGTTTTCGCCCAGGTAGTAGTTGTAGATCAGCGTGGTGAACACGAACAGCAGCAGTGCGACGCTGACGAACACCCGGCCCCACTCGCCAACGACGGCAGCGACGGCGGTCTGGGTCAGCACCACGCCGGCTTGGTCCATGCCCGGCTCGTAGACGCCGGAGAGCAGGATGATCAGCGCGGTGCAGCTGCACAGGATGATGGTGTCGATGAATACCGACAGCGACTGCACGATACCCTGCGCCACCGGGTGCTTGACCTCGGCCACCGCAGCGACGTTCGGCGCACTGCCCAGGCCCGCCTCGTTGGAGAACAGGCCGCGCTTGACGCCCATCAGAATGGCCGCGCCGATACCGCCGGCGAAGGCCTGCTCGAGGCCGAAGGCGCTACGGAAGATCAGGCCGAAGGTTTCCGGAATCGCGCTGAAGTTACTGCCGATGACGAACAGCGCCATGCCCAGGTAGGAAAACGCCATGACCGGCACCAGCACGTCGGCCCACTTGGCAATGCGACGGATGCCGCCGAAGATGATGCCGCCGATCACCAGGGTCAGGGCGATGCCGCTGGCCACGGTGGGTACGCCGAAGGTGTCGTGCAGCGAGCTGGCGACGGTGAACGACTGCACGGCGTTGAAGCCGAAGCCGAAGGTCATCAGCAGCAGGATCGACACCAGGATGCCCAGCCAGCGCTGGCCGAGGCCGTGCTGGATGTAGAACGCCGGGCCGCCGCGATAGGTGCCGTCGGGCTCGCGACGCTTGTACAGCTGTGCCAGCGAGCATTCGAAATAGCTGGTGGCCATGCCCACCAGCGCCACCACCCACATCCAGAAGATCGCGCCCGGGCCGCCGAGCATGATCGCCACGGAGACGCCGGCGATGTTGCCCGCGCCGACCCGGCCGGCCACCGAGAGCATCAGCGCCTGGAAGGAGGAGAGCTGCCCCGGCTGCCGCTCGAAGGCGTGGCCGAAGATCGTGAACATGTTGCCGAAATAGCGGAACTGGACGAAGCCGGAGCGGATGGTGAAGAGCAGACCCAGGCCGATCAGCATGACGATCAGCAGTTTGCTCCAGATAAGGTCGTTGAGAAGGTCGAGCATGGCGATGTTCACCTTGTTGTCGTTGTTAGGGCGTCCGGCGCGTGCCGCTGCGCCGTGCAAGCGGGGGATGTTTCAACAGCAGGGCGTGCGGAGCAATTTCGCGGCTGGCCGCGATGTGGCGCGACCTGATGCTAGAATGGCGACACTCGCGCCAGATCAGGGCCATCTCCTGTGACCTCCCACCTTGCTGAAAATCTCAAGCTGCTGTGCAGCCACTATCGGTCCATCGCCGAGGTGTGCCGCAAGCTCGCCATCAATCGCGCCCAGTTCAACAAGTACCTGGGCGGGCAGAGCCGGCCGACGCCGTTCAACCTCAAGCGCATCGGCGACTTCTTCGGGGTCGAAGGCTACGAGCTGGAAATGCCGCCGGAGCAGTTCGCCCGGCTGATCGGTGCGCGCCACCCCGAGGCCCAGGCAATGCCGCGCAGCGACCCGCTGCTGAGTCTGCTGCAGCCGTTGCGCGAGCACGCCGCCAGCCTGTCGCGCTACTGCGGCTACTACTTCGAATACGCCAACTGCATGTCGGTACCGGGCAGCGTGCTGATCTCCCTGGTGCACCTGCGCGAGGAGGACGGCCTGTACCTGTTCGAGCGCCAGGAGCGCCAGGAGCGCGCCAGCCCGACGCTCGGCCAGGCCGAGGACTGGGTTCGCTGTCGCTACCTGGGTGCTGCGTTCGGCCTGCAGGACCGCCTGTTCCTGATCGATTACGAGTCGCTGACGCTCAACGAGATGAGCCAGACCATCCTCATTCCCAGCTTCAAGAGCCGCATCACCCGCCTCAATGGGCTGAAGACCGGCGTCTCCTCCGGTGACCGCCGTACCCCGGCCAGCACGCCGGTGGTGTGGGAATATCTGGGCAGCGAGATCAACCGCGTCAGTGCCTACCGCCAGGTGATGCTCTACAGCCCGGACGACCCGCGCATCGACCCGGACATCCGCGAGCGTCTGGCGACGCCGCGTGTGGAGAACGGGCTGTTCGGCATCGAGTGAGTCGTGCGTCCTCACTCCTTGTTGCTGCTGTCGTAGATCGCGCGGTCGAGCTCTTGCTCGCTGCGACCGACCAGGGTGGTGGTCATCAGGTCGCCGGCGACGTTCACCGTGGTGCGCGCCATGTCGAGGATGCGGTCGATTCCGGCGATCAGCGCCACGCCTTCGAGCGGCAGGCCGGCGGCGGTGAGCACCAGCCCGAGCATGATCAGCCCGGCGCCGGGAATGCCGGCGGTGCCGATGGAGGCCAGCGTCGCGGTGAGGATGATCATCGCGTACTGCCCGGCACCCAGGTCGATGCCGAAGGCCTGGGCGATGAACAGTGCGAGCACGCCCTGGTAGATCGCCGTGCCGTCCATGTTGATGGTCGCGCCCACCGGCAGTACGAAACCGGCCACACCCTCGGACACGCCGAGGTTCTTGCGTGCGCATTCGATGGACACCGGCAGCGTGCCGGAGCTGCTGGACGTACTGAAAGCCACTGCCAGCGCCGGGGCGATGCCCTGGAAGAAACGCAGCGGGTTGAGCCGCCCCAGAAGGCCGAGCAGCCCGCCGTAAACCAGCAGCACATGGGCGATGCTGGCCAGGTAGATCACGCCGATCACGCCCGCCAGCGGCAGCAGCACTTCGGCGCCATGGCTGCCGACCACGCCGGCGGTCAGCGCGAAGACGCCGATCGGCGCGACGCGCATCACCAGGTCGGTGAGCTTGTAGAAGGTCTCGGCCAGCGCATCGAACAGGCGCACCGCCGGCGCGCCGCGCTCGCCGATCAGGTTGATGCTCACACCCAGAGCGATGGCGAAAACGATGATCTGCAGAATGTTGCCTTCGGCAAAGGCGGTGACCGGGTTGGATGGCACCAGGCCGACCAGGATCGACACCAGCGAGGGCGCCTGCTTGGCCTCCTGGGTGCCGCTGGCGACCATGTTCATCCCTTCGCCGGGGCTGAACAGCGCGCCGAACAGCAGGCCGATGCTCACCGCAAAGGCGGTGGTCACCAGATAGATGGCGATGGTCTTGAGGCTGATGCGCCCGAGCTTGGCGCTGTCCTGCATCGAGGTGATGCCAGCCACCAGCGAAACGAACACCAGCGGCACGATGAGCATCTTGATCGCGTTGAGAAACAGCGTGCCGACGGGGGCCAGCAGCTGCGCATCCGCGCCGAAGGCCATGCCGGCGGCGACGCCGAGGGCCAGGCCGATGAGAATCTGCTGCCAGAGCGGCAGGCGGACGAGCAGGCGCAGGGGAGCGGAGAGGGTCGTACTCTGAGTCATGGGTCTTCCTGTTGTTTTTATTGTGCGAACGGGCCGGGCTGGCGGCCCGTAAAGCAAGCGCCCGGCTATATGCCGGGCGCAGGGAGCGATCACACCGCCAGCGGGGCCAGGCGTGGCGCGATCATGTTTTCAGGGCGCAGGATCTCGGCCAGCATGGCCTCGTCCAGCAGCCGCTCTTCGCGCACCAGCTCCAGCACGCTGCGGCCGCCGAGCAGGGCCTCACGGGCCAGGCGAGTGCTGTTGTCGTAGCCGATGTAGGGATTGAGCGCGGTGATCAGGCCGATGGAGCTTTCCATCAGCTCGCGGCAGCGCGCTTCGTTGGCGGTGATGCCTTCGATGCAATGCTCGCGCAGCATGTCCATGGCGCGCTGCAGCAGGCGGATCGAATCGAACAGCTTGTAGGCGATCAACGGTTCCATGACGTTGAGCTGCAGCTGCCCGCCTTCGGCTGCCATGGTCAGCGCCAAGTCGTTGCCGATCACTTCGAAAGCGACCTGGTTGACCGCCTCGGGGATCACCGGGTTGACCTTGCCCGGCATGATCGAGCTGCCCGGCTGGCGCGGTGGCAGGTTGATCTCGTTGAAGCCGGTGCGCGGGCCGCTGGAGAGCAGGCGCAGGTCGTTGCAGATCTTCGACAGCTTCACCGCCAGGCGCTTGAGCATGCCGGAGAACAGCACGAACGAACCCATGTCCGAGGTGGCCTCGATCAGGTCGGCGGCCTGGCGCAGCGGTTGGCCGCTGATCTGGGCCAGGTGTTGCACGGCGATGGCCTGGTAGCGCGGATCGGCATTGATGCCGGTGCCGATGGCGGTGCCGCCGAGGTTCACTTCCAGCAGCAGCTCCGGGGCGAAGCGGCGCAGGTGCTGCAGGTCTTCGCCCAGGGTGGTGGCGAAGGCATGGAATTCCTGACCGAGGGTCATCGGCACCGCGTCCTGCAGCTGGGTGCGGCCCATCTTCAGCACATGGGCAAAGGCGTGGCCCTTGCCGGTCAGCGCCTCGCAAAGGCTCTCCAGGCTGGCCAGCAGCGTATCGTGGCCGAGCAACAGGCCCAGGCGAATGGCGGTGGGATAGGCGTCGTTGGTCGACTGCGCCATGTTCACGTCGTTGTTCGGGTGCAGGTACTGGTATTCACCCTTGGCGTGGCCCATGGCCTCAAGACCGAGGTTGGCGATCACCTCGTTGGCATTCATGTTGGTCGAAGTACCGGCACCGCCCTGGATCATGTCCACCACGAACTGCTCGTGGAACTCGCCACGAATCAGTCGCGCACAGCCCTGGCTGATGGCCACGTGCTTGGCCTCGGGCAGGTAGCCCAGCTCGCGGTTGGCATCCGCGGCCGCCTGCTTGACCATCGCCAGGGCGACGATCAGCTTCGGGTAGTGCGACAGCGGCACGCCGGACAGGCGGAAGTTGTGCAGTGCGCGCAGGGTCTGGATGCCGTAATAGGCCTCGGAGGGAACGGGGAGGGTGCCAAGCAGGTCTTTTTCGATTCGCGATGATGCAACTTCGGACATGATGGTAACGTGGCTCGGATAGGCGCAGGTAGTGCTGCAGTGGCCCTAAAATAAGGCCTGCGGGGCGTGTGCGGCCAATGCCGTTGCTGGCTGTCCCATGCCGAAACGGCATAATGAGCGTGTGACTTCCCGTTCGTCGCCATCGTATCGAGGAGCTTCATATTGAATCTGGAAACCAAGTGGCTGGAAGACTTCGTCGCCCTCGCGGCAACCCGCAGCTTCTCCCAGGCGGCGCAGCGCCGCTTCGTCACCCAACCGGCGTTCAGTCGGCGCATCCGTTCGCTGGAAGAGGCCCTGGGCCTGCAACTGATCAACCGTTCGCGCACGCCCATCGAACTGACCGAGGCCGGCCAGCTGTTTCTGGTCAGTGCGCGCAACATGGTCGAGCAGCTCGGCGAGGTGGTGCGTCACCTGCACCATGTCGAAGGCCAGCAGGGCGAGGTGCTGCAGATTTCCGCGGCGCACTCGTTGGCGCTGGGCTTCTTTCCGGCGTGGATCGCCGGGCTGCGCCACGAGGGCCTGAACCTGGCCACCCGGCTCATCGCCACCAACGTCGGCGAGGCGGTGCATGTGCTGCGCGAGGGAGGTTGCGACCTGATCCTGGCCTACTACGATCCGGATGCCGCGCTGCAGCTCGACCCGGAACTGTTTCCCTCGCTGCACCTGGGGCGCACCGAGATGCTGCCGGTCTGCGCGGTGGGGCCGGACGGCACGCCACTGTATGACGTCGACAGTGGCCAGACCGTGCCCTTGCTGGCCTACAGCGCTGGTGCCTTTCTTGGCCGTTCGGTGAACCTGCTGCTGCGCCAGCGCGCGTTGCGCTCGACTACCGTCTACGAGACAGCCATGGCCGACAGCCTGAAAAGCATGGCGCTGCAGGGGCTGGGGATCGCCTGGGTGCCGCGGTTGAGCGTGGAGCCGGAACTCGAGCGCGGCGAGCTGGCGATCTGTGGCGGCGAGCAGTGGCGAGTGCCGCTGGAAATTCGCCTGTATCGCTGCTCGCTGATGCGCAAGGGGGCGGTGCGCCTGCTTTGGCGACGACTGGAGAGCCGCGCCATCGCTACCGAGTGAGTTGCCGCCGGAGCGCAGGCTAAAGCCCTTCGGTGGCGCCGTCGGGATCGGGGCTGACGGTAAATTGGCGAATTGTGCAGCCAACGGCAAAGTTTTGTTGCTTAACAAGCGGCAACTTTTTTGAGGGGTGCTGTCTTAGGTCTGCAATCCGCGCCATGGCCAGGCCGGACCCTAGCCAAGGAAAGACAGCCGTGAACCACGACTTCGACGCCGCCGTGCCCCAATCGGGGTCGGCTTTCCCTGCGCCCGACTCCGACTCTGTCAGCGCCGAGCCCACAACCCTGTACGCGGCGTTCGCCCAGCTGGCGAGCCGCGTACCGGAGCAGCCCGCCGTGCTCTCCACGCGCTACGCAGCGCTGGATCACCGCGGCCTGCAACAGGTGATCGAGCAGACCCGCCGACAGCTGCGCCAGGCCGGTTTCGGCCGCGATGCGCGCATCGGTGTAATGCTGCCGGAAGCGCCGCAGGCCGCGGTCGCCATCATCGCCGTCGCCTGTTCGGCGGTCGCCGTACCGCTCGATCCGCGCCTCGGCACGGTCGAGCTGGACCAGTTCCTCCAGCAGCTTCCGCTCGATGCGCTGCTGATTGCCAGCGATGGCGACCAGCAGGGGCGCCGCGCCGCCGAACGCCACGGCCTGCCATTGATCAGCGCCGAGGCGGCGGAAGACGGCTCGCCGGCGCTGCAACTCGCGATGCCGGTCGCGGCACGGCCTGCACCGGATGAGCTGCCGGAACCGGACGCCCCGGCGTTCATCCTGCGCAGCTCGGGCACCACCGCGCTGCCCAAGCTGATTCCCTTCACCCATCGCAACATGCTGACCGCCGCGCGCAAGTGGCAGCGCTGGTTCGGCCTGAATGACGGCGATCGTTGCCTGTGCGTTTCGGCGCCTTACTACTCCCACGGCCTGAAGGTCACCATCCTCACGCCGCTGCTCGGCGGCGGCAGCGTGGCCTTTCCGCTCAGTCCGGCGGTGGTGGACGTGCATGAATGGTTCGAGACGCTGCGGCCGAGCTGGTATTCCGCCGGGCCGGCGTTGCACCTGGCGATCCTCGAGGCGGCCCGCGCGCATCCCGAGGGCCTGGGGCGGCAGCGGCCGCGTTTCGCTTCTTCCGGCGGCGCCCCGCTGGGGCAGGAGATCATCGACAGCTTCGAGCGCACCCTGGGCTTCCCGCTGCTGGAACACTACGGCTCCAGCGAGGCCGCGCAGATCGCCGCCAACACCCCGGACGCGCGCAAGCCCGGCACGGTCGGGCGTCCCTGGCCGGAGACCCTGAGCATCGTCGGCGAGGACGGTCAGCCGGTCGCCCCTGGCGAGCGCGGCGAGATCCGCGTGCGCGGCGCCACGGTGATGCCTGGCTACCTCGGCGACGAGACACTCAACCACGAGGCGCTGCGCGACGGCTGGTTCCACACCGGCGACATCGGCAGCCTCGATGAAGAAGGCTTCCTGCACCTGCACGGGCGTCTGCGCGAGGTGATCAACCGCGGTGGCGAGAAGGTCAGCCTCTCGGAAGTCGATGCCGCGCTGCTGCGCCATCCGGCCGTGGCCGAAGCCGCGGCGTTCGGCGTACCCCATCAGCGCCTCGGCCAGGACGTCGCCGCGGCAGTGGTACTGCGTCCGGCAATGGCGGTGACGGGCGCCGAGCTGCAGCGTTTCCTGCGCGACGAGCTGGTCTACTTCAAGGTGCCGCGGCGTGTGCAGATCGTCGAGGCATTGCCGCGCGGGCTGACCGGCAAGGTGTTGCGCCATCGCCTGGCCGACGACTACGTCCAGCAGCGCAGCGAGCGTGCCCGGCTGGCGACCGGCGCGGTCGCGGCTTCGCAGCTGGAACAGGACGTGCTGGCCATCTGGAGGCGCCTGCTGAAGACCGATGCGGTCGGCCCTGAGGACAACTTTCTCGACAGCGGTGGTGATTCGCTGCTGGCCACCGAGATGCTCACCGAACTGGAACAGATGCTCGGTCGGGTGATTCCCGAGTCGGTGCTGGTGGAAGCCGAGACGGCCCGCGAGCTGGCGCTGCGCCTGGAAAACCTGGCTTCGCACGTCATCCCGGTGATCGACTTCAACGCCCAGGCCGGACGGCAGTCGCTGTTCTGGTTCCACGGCGATTTCGCCCACGGTGGCTATTACATCCGGCGCCTGGCGCGCCTGCTCGGGCCGCGGCAGCCGTTGACCGCCATCGCGCCGCATGGCATGGGCGACGAGGCGATCCCCGAGTCGGTGCAGCAGATGGCCCGCGAGCGCCTGCCACTGATCCTCGAACGCCAACCGCAGGGGCCATATCGCATCGGTGGCTACTGCAACGGCGCGCTGGTGGCCTTCGAGGCCGCGCGCATGCTTCGCGAGGCCGGCCACAGCGTGGAGATCGTCGCGCTGATCGATCCGCCGACGGCCAACGTGCGGCCCTGGTCGCGGGTGATCCTGCGCAGCCTCGATCGCGTCCTGCCGGACATGTACCTGGCGCGGGCCTACGAGGCCCTCAGCCGCTTCGGTGAAACCAGCAAGTGGCCCTATCCCAAGCGCATCGCCAACCTGGCCTGGAAGGTCGCGCGGCGCAGCGTGCGCATGGTGCGCGAGCGCCTGGCCGGCCATGTGCCGACGCCGCCCACCGCGCGTGACCGCGAGGTGCGCGCGCGCTTCCTGCGTTACTCGCTGGTGATGGCGCGCTACCTGCCCGAGCGCATCGACGCACCGGTGGTGTACTTCTCCGCCGATTACACCAGCCGCGCCTGGCGCAACATGGGCACCAGCTTCGAGAGCTACGACGTGCTCGGCGGCCACCACCGCTGCGTGAAGGACTACACCGCCTCCATCGCCACGCCGTTGCGGGCGCTGCTGGAAGACTCGGCCGCCGCGATGCCCGGCCAGAGCGGCCTGATCCTGCCGCTGACCGAGCCGGCCAAGCGTGATGGCATGGCGCCCTGAGCATGGTCGCGGCAATCACAGGCCGGTGGCCGGCAGGGCCCCGACACCCCGGTAACAGGAGTAACCGCATGAAGCACTCGATCGCCACCGTATCCCTCAGCGGGACCCTGCCGGAGAAGCTCGAGGCCGCGGCGGCCGCCGGCTTCGACGGCATCGAACTGTTCGAGAACGACCTGCTCTACCACTCCGGCAGCCCGCAGGACATCCGCCGGCGCTGCGAGGATCTGGGCCTGGCGGTCACGCTGTTCCAGCCGTTCCGCGACTTCGAGGGCTGCCCGCGCGAGCGCCTGCAGCGCAACCTCGACCGCGCCGAGCGCAAGTTCGATCTGATGCAGGAGCTCGGCGCCGAACTCATGCTGCTGTGCAGCAACGTGCAGGCCGACGCGCTGGGCGACCGCGAAACGCTACTCGGCGACCTCGCCCTCATCGCCGAGCGCGCCGGCGCTCGCGGGCTGCGGGTCGGCTACGAAGCGCTGGCCTGGGGCCGCCACGTGAAGACCTGGCGCGATGTCTGGACGCTGGTGCGGCAGGTCGATCATCCGGCGCTGGGGGTGATTCTCGACAGTTTCCATACCCTGGCCCTGGGCGACGATCCGAGCGGCATCGTCGAGATTCCCGGCGAGCGGATCTTCTTCGTGCAGCTGGCCGATGCGCCCGTGCTGGCCATGGACGTGCTGGAGTGGAGCCGGCACTTCCGCTGTTTCCCCGGTCAGGGCGAGTTCGACCTGGCAGGGTTCCTCGCGCCGGTGCTGCAGGCCGGCTACAGCGGGCCGCTGTCGCTGGAGGTGTTCAACGACGGGTTTCGCGCCGCGCCGCCCAGGGGCATCGCCGCCGATGGTCTGCGCGCGCTGTTGCACCTGGAGGAGCTGACCGGCCAGCGTCTGGCGACCAGCGCCAGCTCGGCGCCAGCCGCCCAGGCGCTGTTCGCACCGCCACCCGCGCCCCGTTACGAGGGCATCGACTTTCTCGAGTTCGCCGTCGACGAGCCTCATGCCGCGCGCCTGGGCAACTGGCTGCAGCAGCTGGGCTTCGCCCACGTCGGCCAGCACCGCTCGAAGGAGGTGCAGCTGTACCGCCAGGGCGAGATCAACATCGTGCTCAACGCCGAGCCGTATTCCTTCGCGCACAACTACTTCGAGGCGCACGGCCCCTCGGTGTGCGCCATGGCGCTGAAGATCGATGACGAGGCCTCGGCCCTGGCGCGCGCCTGCGCCTTCGGTGGTCAGCCCTATCGTGGGCTGATCGGGCCGAACGAGCGGCAGATTCCGGCCGTGCGGGCGCCGGATGGCAGCCTGATCTACCTGCTCGAATCCGGCGCGCCGGGCCAGAGCAACTACGACATCGATTTCCGCCTGCATGCCGTGGCGCCAGTGGGCGCGGGCCTGCAACGCATCGACCACATGGCCACGGCGCTGCCGGCCGAGAGCCTGGCCAGCTGGGTGCTGTTCTACCGCAGCCTGTTCGACTTCGAGGCCGATGACGAGCTGCTGCTGCCCGACCCCTACGGGCTGATGCGCTGCCGTGCCGTGCGCAGTCCCTGCGGACGGGTGCGGCTGCCGCTCAACACCTCGCAGGACCGCGACACGGTGATCGCCCAGGCGCTGTCCAGTTACCGCGGCGCCGGCGTGCATCACGTGGCCTTCGCCTGTGACGACATCTTCGCCGAGGTGGCTCGGGCGCAGGCGGCCGGGGTGCCGCTGCTGGAGATTCCGCGCAACTACTACGACGACCTGGCCGCCCGTTTCGACTTCGACGATCGGCTGCTCGCCGAACTGGCGCGCTACAACGTGCTGTACGACCGCGACGCCGAGGGCGGCGAGCTGTTCCACGTCTACACCGAGCCCTTCGAGGGACGCTTCTTCTTCGAAATCCTGCAGCGCTGCAATGGTTACGCTGGCTACGGTACGGCCAACGTGGCGGTGCGGCTGGCGGCGATGGCCAAGCAGTGTCGACGCAGCGCGAGCCCGGCCGCGAGTCTGGCCAGCGCGTCCTGATCCTGCGCCGGGCATGCGGCCAAGGCCGTAGTCCGCCGCTGCGGTGGCGATGTTATGATCGCCGCCGGCCGCCCCTCTGCTGATTGCCTGCCCTGCGCGGCCGCTGGAGCCCAGTCGTGCCCACCGCTAACCCAATCGGCCTGCGTCAGTGGATCTGGCGGGCCTTCGTCCGCAGCGCGCTGATTCCGCTGGTTCTGGTGGAAACCGCGCTGATCGCGATCTATCTGCTGACCAACAACGCGATTCGCGATGCGCAGATCGAGTACCTGCGCGACACCGCGCTCAATGATCTGCAGGCAGCGGTCAGCCTCGAATCGCGCCTGGTCAGCGAGCAGCTCAGCCAGATCGGCGCGCTCACGCAGGTGTATCGCAACCTCACTGCCCAGGCGCTGCACAGCGGCGAGCCGGCGGCACTGCCGGAGCTGGCGCTGAGCGCCGATGGCGTGCGCTACAGCCCGGAAAACAATGGCGGTGCCGCGGTCTTCTACTCCGGAGCGACGCCCGCCGAGCGCCACGATCTGGAGAAGATCGCGCGGCTGCGACAGCTCGAGCCGCTGATGAAGGAGATCGAGGCGCGCAATCCGCTGATCGCCAGCCTCTACTTCAACAGCTGGGACAGCTTCAACCATATCTACCCGTGGTTCTTCACCCTCGACCAGTACCCGGCGGACATGGACATCCCCAAGTACAACTTCTATTACCTCGCCGATGCCGAGCACAACCCGGAGCGCGGCGTGGTCTGGACCGATGTGTACCTCGACCCGGCCGGACACGGCTGGATGATGTCGGCGATCGCACCGGTCTACCGCGACGATTTCCTCGAAGGGGTGGTGGGCATCGACATCACCGTCAGCGGCATCCTCGAACAGATCGGCCAGCTGCAGGTGCCCTGGGGCGGCTATGCCATGCTGGTCAGCGACGACCTCACGATCATGGCCCTGCCGGAGCCCGGGGAGACGGATTTCGGCCTGGCCGAGCTGACCAACCATTCCTACCTGGATGCGATCCGCAGCGAGATGTTCAAGCCCGAGGACTTTCGCCTCGATCGACGTCCCGAAACGGCCGAGCTGGCCGCGGCGATATCCGGCGCCGCCAGCGGCGTGCAGCAGGTGATGCTCGGCGGCAGGCCGCAGCTGGTGGCCTGGACCACCGTGGCGCAGACCGGCTGGCATCTGCTGACGGTGGTCGACGAGGCCGCGGTGTTTCGTCAGACCAATGCCCTGGCCAGCCGCTATCGGCAGATCGGCTACCTGCTGATCGCCGGCCTGGTGCTGTTCTACATCGGCTTCTTCGCCCTCATGTGGCTGCGTGCGCGCCAGCTCAGCCAGGCGCTGCTGACGCCCATCGCCGGCATCTCGCGGATGCTCGGCGAGATCGGCCTGGGTCGCTGGCGGCCCGAGCCGCTGCAGGCGCAGATCCGTGAACTCGACGAGATGTCGCGGCACACCCAGGAGATTGGCAGCCGCCTGGCCTACAGCGAGTCCGAGCGCTGGGAAGCGCAGCGGCGCCTGGAACTGGTGCTGGAAAGCGCCACCGAGAGCCTCTGGGAGTACGACATGGCGAACCATTCGCTGCGCGTTCGTGGCGCGATGGTGGCGCGCTTCGGCCTACCGTCCGGGCAGCTCAGCGACAGCGATTTCCGTCAGCGCATCCACCCGGACGACCTGCCCCAGGCGCTGGCGCAGATCGAGCGGGTGCGCGAGGGGCTGCAGCAGCGCTACGAGGCCAAGTACCGCTTCGCCGACAGCATGGGTGGATACCACTGGCTGCTCAGTCGCGGGCGCGTGCTCGAGCATGATCCGGACACCGGCGCGGCGCGCGTGCTGGCCGGCACCCATGTGGACATCGACGCCCTCAAGCGGGTCGAGGAGGAGCTGCGCGAGGCAACGCTGCAGGCCCAGGCTGCCAGCGAAGCCAAGGGCCGGCTGCTGTCGGGCATCAGCCATGAGCTGCGCACGCCGCTCAACGCCATCCTCGGCTTCGCCCAGCTGATGCGCATGGACTGCGACGATGAAAGCCAGGCCGAGGCGGCGGAGTACCTCGACGAGATCCTGCTGGCCAGCCGGCACCTCAATCAGCTGCTGGGGGAAATCCTCGAATGGTCGAGCCTGCAGAACGAGCCGGCGCAGCTCGAGCTGCAGCCGGTGAACGTCTGCGAGCTGATGCGCGAATGCGCCGAGCTGGTCTCGCTGGACATCCAGCAGCGTGGGCTGCGGCTCGACCTGAGCCTGCCGGACGAGCGCCTGCTGGTGCTCGCCGAGCCGCGGCGGCTGCGCCAGGTGCTGTTGAATCTGTTGTCCAACGCCATGAAGTACAACGTGCCCGAGGGGCACATCAGCCTGCGTGCCGAGACCAGCCCGAGCCATGTACGCCTGCTGGTGGAGGACACCGGTCTGGGCATCGACCCCGCGCAGCAGGCGCAGGTGTTCGAGCCCTTCCAGCGGCTCGGACGGGAGAACAGCATGATCCAGGGCACCGGTATCGGCCTGTCGCTGTGCCTGGAGTTCGCCAGGCTGATGAACGGCCAGATGGGTCTGCACAGCGAGCCGGGCGTCGGCAGCCGTTTCTGGATCGAGCTGCCACGGTTGGCGCCGGCCGCATCGAGCTAGCGGCCCGACCATGCGGGGTACTGGCCGGTCACGCCTTGCGCTATACTGCGCGGCTTTCGCGCGGGCGGCCTGTGGCCGGTTCGCGCCCATCCAGGCCACGCTCTTTTGCGTGGTTTGTTGTTATTGACGCGCCCGCGGGCGCCCGACGAGAGGCACGACGATGAGCGCACTGGTAGGCGTGATCATGGGCTCCAAGTCCGACTGGTCCACCCTGAGCCACACCGCCGACATGCTGGAAAAGCTGGGCATTCCCCATGAAGTGACGGTGGTGTCCGCCCACCGCACCCCGGATCTGCTCTTCCAGTACGCCGAACAGGCCGAAGCGCGCGGCCTGCGCGTGATCATCGCCGGTGCCGGCGGTGCCGCCCACCTGCCGGGCATGTGCGCCGCCAAGACCCATCTGCCGGTGCTCGGCGTGCCGGTGCAGTCGTCGATGCTCTCCGGGGTCGATTCGCTGCTGTCCATCGTGCAGATGCCGGCCGGCGTGCCGGTCGCCACCCTGGCCATCGGCAAGGCTGGCGCGATCAACGCCGCGCTGCTCTCGGCGAGCATCCTCGGCCACGAATTCCCCGAGTATCACCAGGCGCTGAAGAAATTCCGTGACGAGCAGACCCAGACCGTGCTCGACAATCCGGACCCGCGCGGTTGAGCCGGGACTAAACTCTGCTTCCCAGCGACGCGCGCGTCGCGCGCTGAATCTGCCGCCTAGAAGGGCCGTTGATATGAAAATTGGTGTGATCGGTGGCGGCCAGCTGGGCCGCATGCTGGCCCTGGCGGGCACTCCGCTGGGCATGAGCTTCGCCTTCCTCGACCCCGCGCCGGACGCCTGCGCGCAGGCCCTCGGCGAGCACATCCGCGCCGACTACGATGACAAGGACCACCTGCGCCGGCTGGCCGACGAAGTGGACCTGGTCACTTTCGAGTTCGAGAGCGTGCCGGCCGAGACGGTGGCCTTTCTCTCGCAGTTCGTGCCGGTCTACCCGAGCGCCGAATCGCTGCGCATCGCCCGCGATCGCTGGTTCGAGAAATCCATGTTCAAGGAGCTCGGCATTCCCACCCCGGCGTTCGCCGACATCCAGTCCCAGGCCGACCTCGACGCCGCGGTAGCCGGCATCGGCCTGCCCGCCGTGCTCAAGACCCGTACCCTGGGCTATGACGGCAAGGGCCAGAAGCTGCTGCGCAAGCCGGCCGATGTTGCCGGTGCATTCGCCGAGCTGGGCAGCGTCCCGTGCATCCTGGAAGGTTTCGTGCCGTTCACCGGCGAAGTCTCGCTGATCGCCGTGCGTGGCCGGGATGGCGAAACCTGCTTCTACCCGCTGGTGCACAACAGCCACGAGAGCGGCATCCTGCGGTTGTCGGTGGCCAGCAGCAACCATCCGTTGCAGGCGCTGGCCGAGGACTATGTCGGTCGCGTGCTCGCGAAGCTCGACTACGTCGGCGTGCTGGCCTTCGAATTCTTCGAGGTGGACGGCGGCCTGAAGGCCAACGAAATCGCTCCGCGCGTGCACAACTCCGGCCACTGGACCATCGAAGGTGCCGAGTGCAGCCAGTTCGAGAACCACCTGCGTGCCGTCGCCGGCCTGCCGCTGGGCTCGACCGCCAAGCTGGGCGAGAGCGCCATGCTCAACTTCATCGGCGAAGTGCCGCCGGTGGACAAGGTGATCGCCATCGAGGATTGCCACCTGCACCACTACGGCAAGGCCTTCAAGGCCGGGCGCAAGGTCGGCCACGCCACGCTGCGCTGCCCGGATCGCGCCACCCTGGACCGGCAGATCACCGCCGTGGAAAGCCTGATCCCGCATTCCTGACGGCCGACCGTCCGGCGCCGGCGAACGGCGACGGCGCCCTCCGGTCCATTGGTTACCTACCTTTCGGACCTGAGGAGCACAACCATGGGCATCATCGGCACCATCATCATCGGCCTGATCGTCGGCCTCGTTGCGCGTTTCCTGAAGCCGGGCGACGACAGCATGGGCTGGATCATGACCATCCTGCTGGGTATCGGCGGCTCGCTGCTGGCGACCTACGGCGGTCAGGCGCTCGGCCTGTACCAGGCGGGCGAGGGCGCAGGCTTTATCGGCGCCGTGGTCGGTGCGATCATCCTGCTGGTGATCTACGGCATGGTCACCAGCCGCAAGCACTGACCCGCCGCGGGGCCGCGCCCTGCGGCCCCGTTCCCTTCTCACGTAGTGACCTCATGCGTTCATTTCTCGCCTCGCTGTTCTGCTGTCTCGCCCTCGTTGCCACCGCCCATGCCGCGCCATCGGAACTCGACTGGCTGGAACTGATGCCGCCCGAGGATCGCCAGGCGCTGGAGGAGATGCCGGAGATCGACCATGCGACGCCCGAGGACCTGGGCTTCAGCGATCAGGGCGGGCTCAAGCAGGAGGCCGGACTGCCGGCGGTGATGTATTCGGCCAAGACGGTCGCCGAGCTGAACGGCCGCGAGATCCGTCTCGGTGGCTACCCGGTGCCGCTGGAAAGCGATGCCCGCGGGCGCAGCACCGAGTTTTTCCTCGTCCCTTATCCCGGTGCCTGCATCCACGTGCCGCCGCCGCCGCCGAACCAGATCGTGCTGGTGCGTTACCCCAAGGGCATCGCCCTGGAGGACATCTACGCGCCACTTTGGGTCGACGGACGCCTGCAGATCGAGCCGGTCAGCAACGATATGGCCGATGCCGCCTATGCCCTGGACGCCGCGGCGATCGAGCTGGTCGAAGAAGACGACTATTGAACCGTGTGCCTGCATCGCTGCGCCAGGCGCTGCGTGACCTGGCTGCCGACACCGACGGCATCGATACGGCGATCTATGCAACCTACGACCGTGATCCGCTGGAGCCCATCATCGGCCTCGGTGACGCCGACGCGCCGCTCTGCTTCTTCGGCCGCGACCCGGGCCGCGAGGAAGTGCGTCACGGCGAGCCCTTCATCGGCGCCGGCGGGCAAATCGTCCGGCGCGTGCTCTATCGCCACCTGCACGGCGCAGAGATGCCGGACTTCGAGGCGGGCCGGGCGCTGGGCCGGCACTACTTCTGGATCAACACCGTGCCGTACAAGCCCATCGGCAACAAGGCCTGGTCCATGGCGGTGAAGCGCCGCTTCCAGCCGCTGATGCGCCAGTTGCTGATCGACAGCTGGCATGGCCGGCACATCGTCACCCTCGGTCGCGAGGCCTTTCTCTGGTTCGCCATCGGCCAGCCGCGCGAGGCGCGCCAGCGCCTGGAGGCGTTCTGGCAGCGTGAGGATCGCTTTACGGCCAACCTCGATATCGACCTGCAGGACGCGCAAGGCCACGCACGAACCTTCACCCTGCACCCGCTGCCGCACCCCTCACCGCTGAACCAGACCTGGTTCAAACGCTTCCCCGCGTTGCTGGAAGCGCGCCTGCGCCAGCTCGACGCTAGTCGCTGACCTGATTGGCGAGCTGCCCGGCCTGCCAGGCAGCGACGTTGCCCAGGGTGGTGCCGGCGATGGCTGCCAGCGCCTCCTCGGTGAGGAAGGCCTGGTGGGCGGTGACGATCACATTGGGGAACGACAGCAGCCGCGCCAGCACATCGTCCTGCAGCGGCAGGCCGGAGTGATCCTCGAAGAACAGCCCGGCTTCTTCCTCGTAGACATCCAGCCCCAGATAGCCGAGCTGGCCGCTCTTCAGCGCGCCGATCAGCGCCGGCGTGTCGATCAGCGCGCCGCGGCCGGTGTTGATCAGCATGGCGTGCGGTTTCATGGTCGCCAGGCTCTGCTGGTTGATCAGGTGACGGGTCTCTTCGGTGAGCGGGCAGTGCAGGCTGACGATATCGCTGCCGGCCAGTAGCTCGTCGATCGCCACGTAACGCATGCCGAGGCGCTCCAGCTCCGGGTTGGGGTAGGGGTCATAGAGCTGCACCTCGCAGCCGAAGCCCTGCATGATCCGCGCGAACACCGCGCCGATCTGCCCACTGCCGACCACACCGACGCGCTTGCCGACCAGATCGAAGCCGGTCAGCCCCTGCAGCGAGAAGTTGCCTTCGCGGGTGCGGTTGTAGGCACGCGGCAGACGGCGGTTGAGCGCCAGAATCAGTGCCACGGTGTGCTCGGCCACGGCATGCGGCGAGTAGGCCGGCACCCGCACCACCGGCAGACCGAGACGCCTGGCGCAGGGCAGATCGACATGGTTGTAGCCGGCCGAGCGCAGTGCGATCAGCCGCGTGCCGCCGGCCGCGAGCTGCTCCAGCACGGGGGCGGAGAGCACGTCGTTGACGAACGGGCAGACCACTTCGGTGCCCGTCGCCAGGGCCGCGGTGTCAGGGTCCAGGCGGGTCTCGAGAAAGTGAAGCTCGAAGCCGTGGGAGCGGTTGGCGGCCTGGAAGCTGTCACGGTCATAGGGCTTGCTGCTGAACAGGGTGATGCGCATGGGGGCCTCGCGATAAGGGGCGACTGCCGACAGGGTGCGACAGTTGCCCGCCGCGGCCAAGTCGCTTCTGTCGCCCGATATGACCGGCGGCACGCATCAGCCTGCGCGCAGTGCCTGCCCCTTGGGCTGGAAGTACAGCGTGCTGCCGCGTTGCACGCCCACCAGGCTGGCGTGGTCGTTGCCGACCTCCGCTTCGATCGGCTCGGCTTGCCCTGCGACTTTCAGCGTGACGCGGGTCAGCGCGCCGAGCGGGCGGATGTCGCGCACCTCGCCGGTCAGGTGCTCGGCCAGCGCTTCACGGCTCAGGGAAACCTCATGCGGGCGGAACAGCACGCTGCGCTGTTCGTCCAGCTGCAGGCGATTGGCGTCGCCGAGGAAGTGGTAGACGAACTCGCTGGCGGGGTTGGCGTAGACCTCCGCCGGCGTGCCGATCTGCTCGATCACACCCTTGTTCATCACCACGATGCGATCGGCGACCTCCATCGCCTCCTCCTGGTCGTGGGTGACGAACACGGAGGTCAGGTGCACGTCCTCGTGCAGCCGCGCCAGCCAGCGGCGCAGTTCCTTGCGCACCTTGGCGTCCAGCGCGCCGAAAGGCTCATCGAGCAGCAACACCTTGGGCTCCACTGCCAGCGCGCGGGCCAGGGCAATGCGCTGGCGCTGGCCACCGGAGAGCTGTTCGGGGTAACGGTCCGCGAGCCAGTCCAACTGCACCAGATTCAGTAACTCGTGCACCTTGGCGGCGATCACCGCTTCGTTCGGGCGCAGCTTCTTCGGCTTCATGCGCAGGCCGAAGGCCACGTTGTCGAACACCGTCATGTGGCGGAACAGTGCGTAATGCTGGAAGACGAAGCCGACGTTGCGGTCGCGCACATCGCGGCTGGAGACATCCTCGCCATGGAACACGATGCTGCCGCTGTCCGGCGTTTCCAGCCCGGCGATGATGCGCAGCAGGCTGGTCTTGCCGCAGCCGGACGGGCCGAGCAGGGCGACCAGTTCGCCGCTCTGGATGTGCAGGTCGATCGCCTGCAGCGCCTGGAACTGGCCGAAGCGCTTGTTGACGTCACGGACTTCGATACTCATGGCTGTGCTCCGGTTTTCAGGCGCGCGATGCGCGATTCGCTCCACTGCTTGAGCAGCAGGATCACCAGCGCCAGGGCCAGCAGCAGGCTGGCCACGCTGAACGCGGCGACGTGGTTGTATTCGTTGTAGAGAATCTCGACGTGCAGCGGCAGGGTGTTGGTCAGCCCGCGGATATGCCCTGAGACCACCGACACCGCGCCGAACTCGCCCATCGCCCGCGCGGTGCAGAGCACCACGCCGTAGATCAGGCCCCATTTGATGTTCGGCAGGGTGATGTGCCAGAACATCTGCCAGCCGCTGGCGCCGAGCAGCCGCGCGGCTTCCTCTTCGGTACTGCCCTGTTCCTGCATCAGCGGGATCAGCTCGCGGGCGACGAAGGGCACGGTGACGAACAGCGTCGCCAGGACGATGCCCGGCACGGCGAAGACGATCTGGATATCGCGATCACTCAGCCACTCGCCGAAATAGCCCTGGGCGCCGAACAAGAGCACGTAGATCAGGCCGGCGATGACCGGGGAGACCGAGAACGGCAGGTCTATCAGGGTCACCAGCAGGCTCTTGCCGCGGAACTCGTACTTGCTCACGCACCAGGCGGCGGCGACGCCGAACACCAGATTGAGCGGCACCGAGATGCCCACGGCAAGCAGGGTGAGCTTGAGCGCGGCCAGGGCATCGGGCTCAAGGATCGCCGTGAAGAAGGTGCCGACCCCTTGCTTGAAGGCTTCGCCGAGGACGATCAACAGCGGCAGCAGAAGGAACAGCGCGAAGGTCAGCCAGGCCGCGCCGATCAACAGGCGGCGGGCCGTTTGCTTGCCGCGACGGGTAGTGGCGGCGCGGGCATTCGCAGACACGGGCAGGGAAGCGGTAGTCATGCTGGCCTCCTCAGCCGTGGGCAATGCGGCGCTGCAGCAGGTTGATCGCCAGCAGCAGGATGAAAGACACCACCAGCATCAGCACGCCGATGGCCGTGGCGCCGGCGTAGTCGTACTGGTCCAGCTTGACCATGATCAGCAGCGGCAGGATCTCGGTCTTCATCGGCATGTTGCCGGCGATGAAGATCACCGAGCCGTACTCGCCGACGCCGCGGGCAAAGGCCAGGGCGAAGCCGGTCAGCCAGGCGGGCAGCAGCGCTGGCAGCAGCACATGGCGAACCACCTGCAGCGGACGCGCGCCAAGGCAGGCCGCGGCTTCTTCCACTTCACGCGGGATATCGGCGAGCACCGGCTGGAGGGTGCGCACCACGAAGGGCAGGGTCACGAAGGTCAGTGCCAGGGTGATGCCCAGCGGACTGTAGGCGATCTTGAAGCCCAGCTCGGTAGCGAACTGGCCGATCGGTCCGTTCGGCGCGTACAGCGCGGTGAGGGCAATGCCTGCCACCGCGGTCGGCAGGGCGAAGGGCAGGTCGATCATCGCCTCGATGATCTTGCGGCCGGGGAAGCGATAGCGCACCAGCACCCAGGCCAGCAGCGTGCCGATCACGCCATTGAGCACGGCGGCCGCGAAGGCGGTGCCAAAGCTCAGCTTGAGCGCCGCCAGCACGCGCGGCGCGCTGACGATGGCGATGAACTGCGCCCAGGAGAGTTCGGTGGTCTTGAGAAACAGCGCACCCAGGGGAATCAGCACCAACAGGCTGAGGTACACCAGGGTGTAGCCCAGCGTCAGCCCGAAGCCGGGTATGACGGAGGTAGATCGGGACATGGACGTTGCCTTTTATTCGAGCGTCTGGCGGCTGAAGTGTCACGAGCGCAGCGTGCAGGGAGGACGCCCACCACCGCTTTCCTCACGGAAGGCAGCGGTGGACCGGTGAAGCCTGGTCCACCCTGCGAAGCCAAGGCCTACTGCGCCTGATAGATCTGGTCGAAGAGGCCGCCATCATTGAAGAACTTCGGTTGTGCGGCCTTCCAGCCACCAAAGTCCCCGTCGATGGTGACCAGCTTCAGCGCCGGGAACTGATCCTTGAATTCGGCCGCTACGGCCTCGTTGCGTGGCCGGTAGAAGTTCTTCGCCGCGATGCGCTGGCCTTCCTCGCTGTACAGGTAGTTCAGATAGGCCTCGGCCAGCGCCCGCGTGCCCTTGCGCTCGACGTTCTTGTCCACCACGGCCACCGGTGGCTCGGCAAGGATCGACAGCGAAGGCGCGATGATCTCGAAATCTTCACCGCCCTGTTCCTTCAGGGCCAGGAAGGCCTCGTTCTCCCAAGCCAGCAGCACGTCGCCGATGCCGTTGTTGACGAAGGTGACAGTCGAGCCGCGGGCGCCGGTATCGAGCACCGGCACATTCTTGTAGAGCTTCTCGACAAAGGCCTGGGCCTGTTGCTCGTCGCCGAATTTCTGCTGGGCGTAGGCCCAGGCGGCGAGGAAATTCCAGCGCGCACCGCCGGAGGTCTTCGGGTTCGGCGTGATCACCTCGACGCCCGGCTTGACCAGGTCGTCCCAGTCCTTGATGCCCTTCGGATTGCCCTTGCGAACGAGGAACACGATGGTCGAGGTATAGGGCGTGCTGGCGTCCGGCAGGCGGGTCTGCCAATCCTCGGGGATCAGTTTGCCGAGGCGATGCAGCTCGTCGATATCGCCCGCCAGTGCCAGGGTCACCACATCGGCGCGCAGGCCGTCGATCACCGCGCGGGCCTGCTTGCCCGAGCCGCCATGGGACTGCTGGATCTTGATCGGCTCATGGCCCTGGGCCTGCCAGTGCTTGTTGAAGGCGTCGTTGAATTCCACATAGAGCTCGCGCGTCGGATCGTAGGACACGTTGAGCAGGGTATCGGCGGCCAGTGCAGGGCCGGCGATCAGCGCGCTCGCCAGGGCGGCGAGGGCGAAGCGACGAATGGACATGGTGCAGCTCCTGAAAAAACTAATTTGGTATGTGTTGGCGCTTCAGGGGCGGTCGCTGAAATCACGCTGGAAGACAGGCAGGGCGAGGCAGAAGCAGCTTGGCGGGTTGCAACCTGGTCTAGCGGTGTCAGGTGGTTTTCAGTGACTCGATTAATTAGCTCCGCATTCGCGGGCGACAGCTGCAGTACCGGTGCGTGTTCATGGTCTCGGCTCGTTTCATGGTCACGCCCTCCGGTGGTCCAGTCGGGCTGATGGATGGGGTAGTCGGGGTCAGGCGTTCTTGCCGGTCGGCTGCAGGCGGAACTTCTCCTTGCGCTCGATCTGCACGACCTGGCCGTTGTGCACGGTGATTTCAACCGAGCCGAACTTGAGGCCGCTCAGGGCACTGTGGATCTCGCGCAGGATGCTGGCTTCGTCCTGCCCCTCGAGGTTGCGAATGGTCGCGGTCATTGCTGTTCTCCGTGAAAGCCTTTCGTGACGACCGGAACGGCCGTAGCCAGCAAGGCGTGGAGCGGATGATAAGTTCGGCCGAAATATTCTTAAAAATATTGTTTAAGAACATTTATAGATTCTTATGGAATAAGGAAGTGGCTCGTTATCAGGTGGTCTTATAGATGAAAAAAATATAAATAAAGAATTCTTTATTCTTTTTAAGTGAATCGATCTGCTGTCTAGACTGGCCGCCATGAATCACAGGAGGCGCCGATATGCGCAGCATCCGATATCTGATCGTGCCGGGCTGGCACGGCTCGCCCGATGAGCATTGGCAGAGCCATTGGCAACGCACCCTGCCGGGCAGCGCCCGAGTAGAGCAGCAGGACTGGCTCCTTCCGCGTCGTGAAGACTGGGTCGCCGAGCTGCAGCGCAGCATTGCCGCCCATGCCGAACCGGTCATTCTGGTGGCGCACAGCCTGGGTTGCATCACGGTTGCGCACTGGGCGGCTCAGGCGCCTGCGCAGCTGCTGCAACGGGTGCGCGGCGCCCTGCTGGTGGCCCCCGCGGATGTCGAACGCAGCGGCTGCCCGGAACCCTTGCGCAACTTCGCCCCGATCCCTCGCCAGCCTTTGCCATTCGCCAGCCTGCTGATCGGCTCGGACAACGACACTGCCGCCAGTGCCGCGCGTGCCGTCGAGATGGGCCACGCCTGGGGCAGCGAGACCACGATCCTGGCCGGCGCCGGGCATATCAACGTGGCCTCCGGACATCGGCGCTGGGAGCAGGGCTTCGCCAGCCTGTACCGCTTGCAGAGCCGGATCGAGCGACAGGCGCAACGGCGCGCCTGAATCGCTATCAACCAATGCCGCAACCCACGCAAGAAAGGAGAACGAAGATGAGCATCCGCCTCGGCGACATCGCCCCCGATTTCGAACAGGATTCCAGCGAAGGCCGCATCCGCTTCCACGAGTGGCTGGGTGACAGCTGGGGTGTGCTGTTCTCGCACCCGGCCGACTTCACCCCGGTGTGCACCACCGAACTGGGCTTCACCGCCAAGCTGAAGGACGAGTTCGCCAAGCGCAACGTCAAGGCCATCGCCCTGTCCGTGGACCCGGTGGATTCGCACATCAAGTGGATCGACGACATCAACGAGACGCAGAACACCCGCGTCAACTTCCCGATCCTGGCTGATGCCGACCGCAAGGTCTCCGAGCTGTACGACCTGATTCATCCCAACGCCAACGACACCCTGACGGTGCGCTCATTGTTCGTCATCGACCCGAACAAGAAGGTGCGTCTGACCATCACCTACCCGGCGAGCACCGGGCGCAACTTCCACGAGATCCTGCGGGTGATCGATTCGCTGCAGCTCACCGACAACCACAAGGTCGCGACCCCGGCCAACTGGCAGGACGGCGACGAGGTGGTGATCGTGCCCTCGCTCAAGGACGAGGAGGAGATCAAGCAGCGCTTTCCCAAGGGCTATCGCGCGGTCAAGCCGTACCTGCGCCTGACGCCGCAACCTAACCGCTGAGCGAGGACGATCACCGATGATGGTCGTTTCCCTGGCCGGCAGCCCCAGCCAGCGCTCGCGCTCCGGCGTGCTGCTGGATGCGGCGGGTGACTGGCTGCAGCGCCACGGCGTGGAGGTGGTGCGCTACGCCGTACGCGATTTCGAGCCGGCCGACCTGATCCACGCCCGCTTCGACAGCCCAGTGGTGCAGCGTTTCGCCGAGCACGTCGAGCAGGCCGATGGTCTGCTGGTGGCCACGCCGGTGTACAAGGCGTCGTTCGCCGGTGCGCTCAAGACGCTGCTGGACCTGCTGCCGGAGCGGGCGCTGGCGAACAAGGCGGTGCTGCCGCTGGCCAGCGGTGGCAGCGCGGCGCACATGCTGGCGCTGGACTACGCGCTCAAGCCGGTGCTGGCGGCGCTCAAGGCACAGGAGATCCTGCACGGCGTGTACGCCGTGGACCGGCAGATCGCCTATGCCGAGGGCAACCAGCCGGCGCGACTGGATGACGAGCTGCGTGAGCGCCTCGAAGCCGCCGCGTCGCAGCTGCTCGCGGCGCTGGCGCGATGTCCGCGGCCACTCGATCCGCACCTGTTGAACGACCGGCTGGCCAACGCCCGCTGGAGTATCTGAAAACCCGGGCTCCGGCCCTGACGCCTCACCCCGCCTTACTCCCCCGCCAACGGGTGAGCAGGTCGCTTCCCAATCCGATCGCAGAGGAGCGTGCTCATGAGCACTCGCAACCTGCGTCGAGGACTGGTCGCCCTGCTTGCCGCGACCCTGTCCATCGGCGCTTTCCATGTCCAGGCCGAAACCCTACGGATCGGCTACCAGAAATACGGCACGCTGGTGCTGCTCAAGGCCCGTGGCACGCTGGAGCAGCGGCTCGCCGGGCAGGGCTTCGACGTTCAGTGGACGGAGTTCCCTGGTGGCCCGCAGCTGCTGGAAGGGCTCAACGTCGGCTCCATCGACTTCGGCGTGACCGGTGAAACCCCTCCGGTGTTCGCCCAGGCCGCCGGTGCCGATCTGCTCTACGTCGCCCATGAGCCGCCGGCGCCCAGTGGCGAGGCGATCCTCGTGCCGAAGGACTCGCCGATCCGCTCGGTGGCCGAGCTCAAGGGCAAGAAGATCGCGCTGAACAAAGGCTCCAATGTGCACTACCTGCTGGTCCGCGCGCTGGAATCGGCGGGGCTGCAGTACCGCGACATCCAGCCGGTGTACCTGCCGCCAGCCGATGCCCGCGCCGCCTTCGAGCGCGGCAGCGTCCATGCCTGGGTGATCTGGGACCCGTTCCAGGCCGCCGCCGAGGCGCAGCTGCAGGCGCGCACCCTGCGCGACGGCCAGGGGCTGGTCAGCAACCATCAGTTCTACCTCGCGGCGCGCCCGTTCGCCGAGCGCAATCCCGCGGTCATCAGCACCCTGATCGGTGAAATCCGTGATATCGGCCGCTGGGTCGAGGCCAATCCGGACCAGGCCACCGAGCAGGTGGCGCCGCTGCTCGGCCTGTCCCGCGAAATCACCCGCAAGGCGGTGATCCGCCAGGGATACGGTGCCCGGCCGATCACGCCAGAGGTGGTTCGTGCCCAGCAGCGCATCGCCGACACCTTCGCCGAACTCAGGTTGATTCCACGAAAGCTGGTCATCCAGGACGCGGTCTGGGCGGCGCCGAAGAGCATCGCCCAGTACCCGGAATAACCCTCCTTGCCCTCGGTTCGCCCGACGAACAAAACGGAGTTCTACCCATGAGCCTCAACATCTTCTGGTTCCTGCCCACCCATGGCGACGGCAAGTACCTCGGCACCAGCGAAGGCGCCCGCGCCGTCGACCACGGCTACCTCGGCCAGATCGCCCAGGCCGCCGACCGCCTCGGTTTTGGCGGCGTACTGATTCCCACCGGCCGCTCCTGCGAGGATTCCTGGCTGGTGGCTGCCTCGCTGATCCCGCTCACCCAGCGCCTGAAATTCCTGGTCGCGTTGCGCCCGGGGATCATTTCGCCCACCGTGGCGGCGCGCCAGGCGGCAACGCTGGATCGGCTCTCGGGCGGTCGCGCGCTGTTCAACCTGGTCACCGGCGGCGACCCGGACGAGCTGGCCGCCGACGGCCTGCACCTGTCCCACGCCGAACGCTACGAGGCCTCGGTCGAGTTCACCCGCATCTGGCGTCGCGTGCTGGAAGGCGAAACCGTCGATTACAACGGCAAGCATCTGCAGGTCAAAGGCGCCAAGCTGCTCTACCCGCCGATCCAGCAGCCGCGCCCGCCGTTGTATTTCGGGGGTTCATCCGACGCCGCGCACGAGCTGGCCGGGGAGCAGGTAGACCTGTACCTGACCTGGGGCGAGCCGCTGGAAGCCGTGGCCGAGAAGATCGCCCAGGTGCGCGAGAAGGCGGCCCGGCATGGCCGAACGGTGCGCTTCGGCATCCGTCTGCATGTGATCGTGCGGGAAACGGATGCAGAAGCCTGGGCCGCCGCCGACCGGCTGATCAGTCACCTGGACGACGACACCATCGCCCGCGCCCAGGCCTCCCTGGCGCGCTTCGATTCGGTGGGCCAGCAGCGCATGGCTGCGCTGCATGGCGGGCGGCGCGACCGCCTGGTGGTGGCGCCGAACCTCTGGGCCGGCGTCGGCCTGGTTCGCGGCGGCGCTGGCACCGCGCTGGTGGGCGACGGCCCGACCGTGGCGGCACGGGTCAGGGAGTACGCCGATCTCGGCATCGACACCTTCATCTTTTCCGGCTACCCGCACCTGGAAGAGAGCTATCGGGTCGCCGAACTGCTGTTCCCGCACCTGGACATCGCCCAGCCCGAGCGCCCGGCGAGCCGTGGCTATGTCAGCCCGTTCGGCGAAATGATCTCCAGCGACATCCTGCCGAAGGCGGCAGCAGCGAGTTGAGTCGGCGGGGTGGTCTGAACCCGATCCTACGGGGTAAACCCCCGCCCTGCGGTCGGCCTGTGCACATCGAGCCGTTGGCGAAAGCGACCGACCGCAAACCTTACGTCAGCGAAATTCGAACATACGGAGCAAAAGCATGACCTTCAATTCTCTTGGTCAGCGTCTGGCGCCGTGGGCCTTGCCGGTCGCGCTGCTGGCGGCCTGGCAGGGCGCGGTGGTCCTCGGGCTGTTGTCCACCCGCATCCTGCCGGCGCCCAGCGCTGTGCTTGCGGCCGGCTGGGAGCTGCTCGGCAGCGGCGAGCTCTGGACCCATCTGGCCATCAGCGGCTGGCGCGCCGGCGTCGGCTTCGCCATCGGTGGCGGCATCGGTCTGCTGCTCGGTTTCATCACCGGTTTGTCGACCTGGGGCGAGCGTCTGCTCGACAGCTCGGTGCAGATGATCCGCAACGTGCCGCACCTGGCGCTGATCCCGCTGGTGATTCTCTGGTTCGGCATCGACGAGAGCGCAAAGGTCTTTCTCGTTGCGCTCGGCACCCTGTTCCCCATCTATCTGAACACCTACCACGGCATCCGCAACGTCGACCCGGCGCTGGTGGAAATGGCGCGCAGCTACGGACTCAGCGGATTCGCCCTGTTTCGCCAGGTGATCCTGCCCGGCGCGCTGCCGTCGATTCTGGTTGGCGTGCGCTTCGCCCTCGGTTTCATGTGGCTGACCCTGATCGTCGCCGAGACGATCTCGGCCAGTGCCGGCATCGGTTACCTGGCGATGAACGCCCGCGAGTTTCTGCAGACCGACGTGGTGGTGCTGGCGATCCTGCTCTACGCGCTGCTCGGCAAGCTGGCCGACCTGGCCGCCCGCGGCCTCGAACGCGCCTGGCTGCGCTGGCATCCGGCCTATCAGGCCAAGGCGGGTGCGCAATGACCGCGCTGCACAACATCCGCCAGGGCATCCCGTTGGCAATCGAGAGGATCGAGAGATCCTTCGGCGAGCGTCAGGTACTCAAGGGCATCGATCTGCATATCCCGGCCGGCCAGTTCGTCGCCGTGGTCGGCCGCAGCGGCTGCGGCAAGAGCACGCTGCTGCGTCTGCTGGCTGGCCTCGATCACCCGAGTCGCGGTGCTGGCCTAGGGCCACTAGAGGCCGTGCGTGACGACATCCGCCTGATGTTCCAGGACGCCCGCCTGCTGCCCTGGAAGCGCGTGATCGACAACGTCGGTCTGGGGCTTTCCGGCAACTGGCGCCAGCAGGCCGAGGAAGCGCTGGCCGCGGTGGGCCTGGGCGAGCGGGCCCATGACTGGCCGGCGGCGCTGTCCGGCGGGCAGAAGCAGCGCGTCGCGCTGGCCCGGGCGCTGATCCATCGTCCGCACCTGCTGTTGCTCGACGAGCCACTCGGTGCGCTGGATGCGCTGACCCGCATCGAGATGCAGCAGCTGATCGAACGGCTGTGGCAGCGGCATGGCTTCACCGTGCTGCTGGTCACTCACGATGTCAGCGAAGCGGTGGCGGTGGCCGACCGGGTGATCCTGATCGAAGACGGCCGCATCGGCCTGGACCTGCCCATCGACCTGCCACGCCCGCGTCACCGTGGTGATGCGCGTCTGGCGGCGCTGGAGGCGCAGGTGCTCGACCGTGTCCTGGCCTTACCGGCGTCGCCGCCTCAGGCACAGGCGCTATCCCCCCTGCCAACCCAGCTGCGCTGGGCGCTATGACCGAATCACAATTTCATACAGACGGAGCAACGACATGACCATCAAAGCCATCAACGTGCGCAACCAGTTCAAGGGCACCATCAAGGAGATCGTCCAAGGCGATGTGCTCTCGGAAATCGACGTGCAGACCGCCGCCGGCATCGTCACCTCGGTGATCACCACCCGCTCGGTGCGCGAGCTGGAGCTGCAGGTCGGCAGCGAGGTGATCGCCTTCGTCAAATCCACCGAAGTGTCGATCGCCAAGCTGTAGAGGATGGGTTGGCGGAGTCAGCCCTTACTCTCACGAGGGTCGGCACTGCGCGGGTAGGTGCGCTCTTCCTGCAGGGTGCCGTCCTTCTTGTGGATCTTTACCGAAGCCGTCCGGCCTTCGAGAAAGGCCGCGGTGATCTGTAGCATCTCGTCCTTGGTGGCCGCGGTCTTCGAGGCACGGGTCGCCCCTTGCTTGCGCAGTTCCCAGCCCGAATCGGTGGCGCTGATGTGGTAGTTGTCCATGCGCGAATCCTCTGCTGTGGGTTGCGGTTTAGAGTGCTGCGCAAAACAGGGGTTCGGTAAGACGGGGCACCGGCAGCGCCGTTGTGCGCCAACTGCTAGCCTGGCCGCTTGCAGCCTCCAGGACCGAGCTCATGCCGACACACGCCCAGTTGCGCGCCATCATCGCCGCCGATCCGCTGCGCATGCGCTGCCTTGCCCACGTCAGGGCGCTCGCCTTGCCGGATTGCTGGGTGGCCGCCGGATTCGTGCGCAGCGCGGTATGGGATCACTTGCATCGGCGTGGCCGCAGCGCCTTGCCGGCGGACATCGACGTCATCTGGTTCGACCGGGCTCGCTGCGAGGCAGCGGTGGACGCCGAGATCGAAGCGAGATTGCGCCGTGCCGACGCCTCGCTCGAGTGGTCGGTGAAGAACCAGGCGCGCATGCATCTGCACAACGGCGATCGGCCCTATAGGACCGCAGCAGACGCGATGTGCCATTGGCCGGAAACGGCCACGGCCATCGGGGTCAGGCTGAGCGCGGAAGGCGAGATCGAGGTCGCCGCCCCCCTGGGTCTGGACGACCTTTTCGCGCTGATCGTACGTCCCACCGCGGCCTTTCGTGGCCGTAAACGGCAGGTCTATCTCGATCGCCTGGCCGCGAAGCGCTGGTCCGAAACCTGGCCGGACCTGCGCATCGTGCAAGGCTGAGCGCCGCGACGCTTGGCATTCTAGATGAAGGCCTGTCGCGCGACGCCACGTGGCTGGCGATTGCGTCCCGGCAGCTGCTCGAGGCGCTTGTGCCATTCGGCACGCACGGACGGAACGGCAACCGGCTTCGCTGCCGCGTCGGGCGCAGTCGGAGCGGCCTTGATCGCCGCTGCGGGTGTTCGCGTGCTCGCCGGCTTCACCGCCGCAGCGGGAGCAGTGGTTGCAGTCGTCGCGACCGCCGCGGGCGCAACCGCCACAGTTTTCGCCGCCTTTGCGGCAGCCCGCAGTTCGGCGAGGCTCGGTGTCTTGCGTACAGGCTCGCTTACCGCCTTTTCCACGCTGCGCAGGCACAGCTTGCAGGAAACCTGAGTGGCGTCCGCCGAACTGTTCAGGCTCGATCCCGTGCGCCCACATGCGACATTGCCATTGGAGGCGGAGTAATGAATCACCAACGTTCTGTCTCCTGATTTTGGGGCGCGGGATTCTACACGCTCAGGCCACCCTGGCAATGCAGGTGACAGACTCTCAGGGAACAGGCCGTCCGGCGATGGCGGCAGGTTGCGGCGCGTTGGTGCCTGTATGGGTCATGCCGACGAGGTTGGGCATGTCCGTACGGATGATCTCGGCGAACAGGCGCAGCTTGGCGGGATAGCTGCGCGCATGTGGGTAGATGAGGTAGACGGGCAGGGGAGCGGCTCGCCACTGTGGCACGAGCTGGACCAGCCGGCCTTCTTCGATGTCCTGTGCAACCACCCAGGCGGAGCTGACGCACGCGCCAAGCCCTGCCAGCGCCGCACTGCGCAGGGCGTAGAGGCTGTCGGTACTCATGCGTGGCTGGATCGCGAAGCGATGCGAGCGCCCGTCCGCCTGGCAGGTCAGCACGACCTCGTCGGTGTAGTAGGTTCGCAGGGCCAGCCAGGGCAGGCGCTGGAGTTGCTCGGTGGTGGTCGGCAGCGGGCCCTCGCCAACCAGTGCCGGATGGGTCACCACTATGCGCGGGACTTCGCCGAGGCGGATAGCGACCACGGACGGGTCCTCGATGGCGCCCACTTGTATGGCGCAATCGATTCCCTCGGCCGTGAAGTTGGGCGAGCGATCATGCAGTACCCATTCGACGCTCACGTTCGGGTAGCGCGACAGATATTTGCCGAGCGGGGCAACCAGCTGGTTCTGGCCGAAGGCGTGCGGGACCTGCACCCGAAGCGTGCCGCGCGGGTCGTCTCGCGCGCCGAGCAGCTCGGCTTCCATCTCGCCCCAGCTTTCGAGGACCTGCCGGGCGAAACCGTAGCAGCGCTCACCATCACCGGTAAGCTGCATTCGGTGGGTCGAGCGATTGAGCAGCTGCAGGCCGAGTGACCGCTCCAGCGCCTGCAGACGTCGGCTGACCGTGGGCTGGGTTGTGCCCAGTTGCGTCGCCGCCGCGGAGAGGCTTCCGGCGTCGACGATTCTGATGAACGTGCGTAGTAGTTCGATGCGATCGATGCCCGCTGTCGAGTAGTCATTCATACGTGTCACGCATAACGGATCTGTGTCTGACGGTACTACAGTCGCCGTTTATGCGCACGGAGAATGTCGCGACTCTGTTCGGACTGGGATTGCCCTCATGACTTCCACTTCCTCATCCCTGACGCTCAACAACAGCACGGATCTGCTCTCGCCTGGGCTTGTCCTGCTCCTGGCATCGGGTGCCGGCTTCAGCGTGGCCACGCTCTATTACAGTCAGCCGATCCTGGGTGTGCTCGGTTCTGATATCCAGGCCAGCGAAGGTGCGGTCGGCATGGTTCCGATGCTGACGCAGCTTGGCTATGCGCTCGGCATTCTGCTCCTGGCGCCGCTGGGTGATCGCTATGACCGGCGCGGGATCATTCTGGCAAAGGCCTCGATGCTCATGCTGGCTCTGCTAATCGGCAGCATCGCCCCGGGCGTCGGTACCTTGCTCGCCGCGAGCCTGGTGATCGGCCTTGCCGCGACGCTGGCGCAGGACATCGTTCCAGCGGCTGCCACCCTGGCGCCCGAGACGCAGCGCGGGAAGGTCGTGGGTACGGTCATGACCGGGCTGCTGCTGGGCATTCTGCTCTCCCGGGTCATGAGCGGCCTCATTGCCGAGCAATTCGGCTGGCGTGCCGTTTACGCCCTCGCGGCTGGCTCGATTGGCTTGATCGGGGGCGCCGCCTGGCGCGGATTGCCACGGTTCGCACCAACCACGTCACTGGGCTACGGCGCCTTGCTCGGCTCCATGCTCAGACTCTGGGCGCAACATCCGACCCTGCGCCGCGCGGCTGTTTCCCAGGGTCTGTTGTCCGTTGCCTTCAGTGCGTTCTGGTCGACGCTCGCCGTCATGCTGCACGCCAGTTTCGGGCTCGGTAGCGCCGCGGCCGGAGCGTTTGGCCTTGCAGGAGCCGCTGGTGCGCTTGCCGCGCCTTTAGCCGGACGACTGGCCGATCGCCGCGGACCAGAGCGCGTGACACGCCTCGGTGCGGCCCTGACCACCGTATCCTTCGCGGCCCTCGGGTTGGTCGGTGTGGTGCCACCGCAAGCCCAGTTGGGTCTGATCGTGGTGGCCGCCATCGGCTTCGACTTCGGCATTCAGGCGACCCTGGTCGCCCACCAGACCATCGTCTACGGCATCGACCCGCCCGCGCGCAGTCGCTTGAATGCCGTGCTGTTCACAGGTGTGTTCGTGGGGATGGCGACGGGCGCGGGACTGGGCAGCCTGGCGCTTGGGCACTGGGGCTGGAATGGCGTGGTCGTGCTGGCGACTCTGGCATCCAGCGGCGCGCTGGCGGCCCGCCTTGTGCGAAGGACTGCGCCTTGATCGCTATCGAGCTCGGCTAGTGCCGCAGATGCGCGTCGACTCTGGCGCATCTGCGGCATCACCTCGAACGGTGCTCGCCTGTGTTGGCGGCGAGCATTGCTGGCTCAGCCAAAAACGAAAAAGGCCCGCATTTCTGCGAGCCTTCAAATCGTGGTGCCGGCACCAGGAGTCGAACCCGGGACCTACTGATTACAAGTCAGTTGCTCTACCAGCTGAGCTATACCGGCAAGTGAGGGTCGCCATTATATCCATTGCGGGCGGCGAGTAAACCGTTAGCTGACGGTCACTTGCGCTGGCTTATTCAGGCCGCTTCACATTTTGTGCGCTGTGGCTGCGCTCGGCCAGCAGAAGGATGTTGCGCGGTGTCAGCTCGCTGGGGCAGAAGGTGCCAAGGTGCACGCGGTAGCCCTGTTCCTCCAGCAGCAGGGCGCGATCGAGCAGTAGCCAGAGTTCCAGCGGGCGGCGGAACAGGCCGCGCACCAGTTCGAGGTTGCGCACTTCGGCGAGGCGTTGCCAGCCGGCCCGCTCCAGTGCGGCCCAGTCCTGCTCGCCCGGGGCGGGCAGTTGCTTGAGGGCGGCCAGGTCGCGGCAGTAGTCGGCGAAGGCTTTCTTCAGCCAGGCGCTGGGCAGCGAGGGCGTCGGCAGGTAGTCGTCCTGCTGGCGCAAGCGTCGCTGCAGCAGATCGAAACCCAGCCGCCAGGCCATCGAATGGTCACGGTTGCGCCGTTCTCGCGCGCCGGCGGTGACGGTTTCGCTCAGCGGCAGGCCGAGGTCGTCGCGGCTGAGTTGCAGCGCCGTGGCCCGGCCGGCTTCGGAGAGCGGCACGTAGATTTCGTCCCGGGTGCGGTTGTAGCAGCAGGGGGCGATGGCGAGCTGGCGACAGCCCTTGGCAATGCTCAGGCGCAGCAGGCGTACATGCAGATCACCGCAGGCGTGCAGTGCGACGGGGGTGTGCGTGGCTTGTAGCTGGTCGCCGGCATCGGCTGCGAGCACGTCCTGGCAGCGGTGTCGGGCCGGGATGCCGAGCCGCTCGCTCATATGCGTGCCTGTCCGTACCAGTGCTTCATCCCATTCCAGGCAGGTCAGCGCGGCGCCATCGCGGGCGAGATAGCGTCCGAGATGGCCCTTGCCGGCACACCAGTCCAGCCAGTGTGTCGGCGCTTCGGCGAACCGTAGGCGGGCGCCGAAGGCCTGAATCTGCAGGGCCTTGCGGCCTGGCACGTCCACCGCGTGGCGATGGTCCATGGCTGGCGATTCGCCGGCGGGCAACGCGTCGAGATGGCTCAGTCGGTCGGCGAGGTCAGCCAGCTCAGGAAAAGGTTCGGGTGCGGCGAGCGTCGTCGGCTGATTGTGCGCGGCCTCGGCATCGGCCAGCGAGCGGCTTCGCAGCCAGGCGGCCAGTTCGGGGTGCTCGGCTTCCCATGGCAGCGTTTGGCAGACGAACGGCCGCGGCCGCCAGAGCGACTGGTGCGCAGTGAGGAAGCGGTCCAGTGCCTGGAAGCGCTC
Organism: Stutzerimonas sp. LR2; assembly: GCF_055755175.1. Classification (NCBI taxonomy): domain Bacteria; kingdom Pseudomonadati; phylum Pseudomonadota; class Gammaproteobacteria; order Pseudomonadales; family Pseudomonadaceae; genus Stutzerimonas; species Stutzerimonas sp. LR2. Next base: position 428,929 of record NZ_JBVTRR010000001.1, on the reverse strand, counting down.
GAGCAGGTTGGGGGCGGCGGACATCGGCGGGGCGGGTATATGAACAGGCGCCGATTGTAGCGGGAGCGCCTGCCATAAAGCACAACGCCCGTCGAGGACGGGCGTTGTGTCGGGCTACTTGCCGTAGACCTGTTCCGGCAGCCAGGTCACCAGGCCCGGCCACATGTACGCCACCACCAGCATGCCGATCTGGATCATGATGAAAGGCAGCACACCCTTGTACATCACGCTGGTGGGCACGCTGCGTGGCGTGACGCCGCGCAGGTAGAAGAGCGAGAAGCCGAAAGGTGGGGTGAGGAACGAGGTCTGCAGGTTGATGGCGAACATCACACCGAGCCAGACCGGGTCCAGGCCCATAGCGAGCAGGATCGGGCCGACGATGGGCACCACCACGAAGATGATCTCGATGAAGTCGAGGATGAAGCCCAGCAGGAAGATGACCAGCATCACCACCAGGAAGGCGCCGAGCACGCCGCCGGGCAGCGAGTGCAGGGCATCCTCGATCAGCGCTTCACCGCCGAAGCCACGGAAGACCAGGGAGAACAGCGAGGCGCCGATGAGGATCAGGAACACCATCGAGGTGATCTCGGTGGTGCCGAAGGCGACCTGCTTGAGCTGGGCGAAATTCAGCTGGCCTTTGGCGATCGACAGCAGCGTTGCGCCCAGCGCGCCGATGGCGGCGGCCTCGGTCGGCGTGGCGTAGCCGGCGAGAATCGAGCCGAGCACTGCGGTGATCAGCGCCAGCGGTGGCAGCAACGCACCGATCAGCTTGCCCCACTCGATCGGCCCCAGCTCTTCCTGCGGCAGCGCTGGCAGCTTCTTCGGCTGGAAGATCGCCACCGCGACGAGGTAGAGGATGTACAGGCCGACCAGCACCAGGCCGGGGATCAGCGCACCAACGAACAGGTCGCCGACCGAGACGGTCTTCGGCGAGAAGATGCCCATCTTCAGCTGCGCCTGCTGGAAGGCGCTGGACATCACGTCACCCAGCAGGACCAGGATGATCGATGGCGGGATGATCTGGCCGAGGGTGCCGGTGGCGGCCAGGGTGCCGGTGGCGATGGCCGGGTCATAGCCGCGGCGCAGCATGGTCGGTAGCGCCAGCAGGCCCATGGTGACCACGGTGGCGCCGACGATGCCGGTGCTCGCGGCGAGCAGCGCACCGACCACGCAGACCGAGATCGCCAGGCCGCCGCGCATGGTGCCGAACAGGCGCGACATCGACTCCAGCAGGTCCTCGGCAACCCTGGATTTCTCCAGCATCACGCCCATGAAGACGAACAGTGGCACGGCCAGCATCGTCTGGTTGTTCATGATGCCGAAGATGCGGTTCGGCAGCGCATGCAGGTAGCCGACGTCGAATGAGCCAGTGACCACGCCGATGCCGGCGAACAGTAGCGCCATGCCGCCCAGGGTGAAGGCCACGGGGTAGCCCGACATCAGGGCCAGGCAGATGCTGATGAACAGCGCGATAGCCATGAACTCAGCCATGCTTCACCTCCGGCTCCGGCAGGCGGCCCGCGATGCGATAGGCCACCTTGACCAGATCCGAGAGTGCCTGCAGCGTCAGGCTGCCGACCAGCAGGAGGATGATGCTCTTCTGTAGGTAGACGAACTTCAGCCCGCCGGATTCGTTCGAGCCCTCGCGCGTCGCCCAGGAGTTGCTGACGTAGTCCCAGCTGTTCCAGCCGATGAACAGACATACCGGCAGCAGGAACAGCAGATGGCCGAGGCCGTCGACCGTCGCCTGCCGGCGGCTGCTGAACTTCTGGTAGAAGATGTCGACGCGCACGTGGCCGTTGCGCTGCAGGGTCCAGGCCGCGGCGCCCATGAACACCAGCGCATGGCCGTACATCACCGCTTCCTGCAGGGCGATGGCGCCGATGCCGAAACCGTAGCGCAGCACCACCACGATGGCGGTGCCGATGACGAGAAACAGGGTGATCCAGGCACAGAGCTGGCCGAGGCGCATGTTGAACGCATCGATGAGGCCAGCCACGCGCAGCAGGGGCGGGGGGCTCTGGGACATTTTTAGTCCTTCTTAGGTAGACGCAAGGTTGGCGGGAGACGGCGATTCTTGCAGTACTGGCGCTTTGCAGCAATCGGCCTACGACTTTTAGCTTATGCGCTAGGCTTGAGACGCCGAAGGCTCTAATGTTAGTCGAGCCCGGAGTGGTGTCTGCACCTCCGGCGCAGGTTTCGCCGCATGAGCCCGCTGCCAGTCAGGCTGGTGGGCGCACACGGATCGAGAAGCGCAGGCGGTCCGGCAACAACGCGTGGCCTTGCCAATGCGCAATAAGAACAAATAACAAGGAGTTACCCTCATGAAACGTCGTGACATTCTCACCGCCGCTGGCGTGGGCCTGGCGGCTACCGCTCTGGCCGGTTGCAATGACAAGAGCGAAAAACCAGCCGCGGGCGAGAGCAAGCAGGCGAGCGAGCAGCAAACCTTCAATTGGAAAATGGTCACGTCCTGGCCGAAGAACTTCCCGGGCGTGGGCGTCGGTGCCGAGCGTTTCGCGCAGCTGGTCAACGAGATGAGCGGCGGCCGCCTGAAGGTCAAGGTCTACGCGGCGGGTGAGCTGGTTCCGGCACTGGAAGTGTTCGATGCGGTGTCGCGCGGCACGGCGGAAATGGGCCACGGCGCGCCTTACTACTGGAAGGGCAAGGTTCCGGCCGCGCAATTCTTCTGCGCACTGCCGTTCGGCCCGAACGCCCAGGAAATGAACGCCTGGCTGCACCGCGGCGGCGGCATGCAGCTGTGGGAAGAGGTCTACAAGCCGTTCGGCGTGCTGCCGATGGCCTGCGGCGCCACCGGCGTGCAGACCGCGGGTTGGTTCAACAAGGAAATCAACTCGGTCGACGACTTCAAGGGCCTGAAGATGCGCACCCCGGGCCTGGGTGGCGAAGTGCTGACCAAGATGGGCGGTACCGTAGTCAACATGCCGGCCGGCGAAATCTTCACCGCGCTGCAGACCGGTGCGATCGACGCCACCGAGTGGATCGGTCCGTACAACGACCTGGCGCTGGGCCTGCACAAGGCGTCCAAGTACTACTACACCCCGGGCTGGCAGGAGCCGAACGTCACCTTCGAACTGGACGTCAACCTTAAGGCCTGGGAAACCCTGCCAGACGACCTGAAGGCGATCGTTCGTGCCGCGGCACGCGACGTCAACGGCGACATGCTCGACGACTACAACGCCAAGAACATGGAAGCGCTGGAGCAGCTGCGCGAGCAGGGCGTGGAAGTCCGTCGTCTGCCGGACGAAGTGCTGGCTCGCCTGAAGGAAGTCGCCGCGGAAGTGGTCGATGCCTCCGCCAAGGCCGACCCGGTGGCCGCCAAGGTGTGGGAGCAGCAGAGCGCCTATCTCAAGCGGCTGTATGAGTACGCCGAGCTGAACGAGAAGGACATCTACAACATCCGCGGCTGATCACGGCGGATGCAAGAACGCCACCCTGGCAACAGGGTGGCGTTTTTTTTGGCGGGGCGGAACGTTGCCGTGTCGGTCAGCCTTCCAGCGTCGCGTTCAGGCTGATGCGTGCGTTGAGTACCTTGGACACCGGGCAGCCTTCCTTCGCCTGGTTGGCGATTTGCTGGAACTGCGCATCGTCCGCACCCGGAATGCGGGCCTTGAGGGTCAGGTCGATCGCCGTGATGCTGAAGCCCTCGCCGTCCTTGTCCAGGGTCACCTCGGCGCGGGTCTCGATGCGCTCGGCGGTGAGGCCGGCCTGGCCGAGCATCATCGACAGGGCCATGGAGAAGCAGCCGGCATGGGCGGCACCGATCAGTTCTTCCGGATTGGTTCCGGGTGCGCCTTCGAAACGGGTGTTGAAGCCATAGGGGTTGTCCTTCAAGGCACCGCTTTCGGTGCTGATGGTGCCCTTTCCATCTTTCAGGCCGCCTTGCCAGATGGCGGAAGCGCTCTTCTTCATGTTCGGTCCTCGCGTGGGTGGGTGGATGGTCAGCGCACCGCTCAGCGAGGCTGTTCCGCCGCCAGAATCGCGCTGGCCAGCTCCATGTCGGTCGCCTGCAGCTGCGGCTGTTCGCTACGCAGTTGCTGCAGCATCGCTTCCAGATACGGACCACGGATCTCGCCATTGCTGGCAACGAAGGTGCCGGCATCCTCACGGGCCGGAATCACCAGCTTGTTGTCCTTGAACGTCAGGTAGGTGGACGCGGTGGTCGCGCCCGAGGACAGGATGTCACGTACCAGGCCATCGGCCACGGCACTGCCGAGCGGTGCCAAGGCCAGGGCGAATGCGGCGATAAATGTCTTGCGCATGAGCGGAAACCTCCTTGCTATCGTCCTCTGTTGAGAGTGCGAGCCGTTGCGCAGAGTTCCGGTTGCCGCTCAGACGCCCGTGTCGATGAGGCTGCGGATGCGCGCCGCGAGGATGTCGATGCTGAACGGCTTGGCGAGGATATCCATGCCGGGGCCGATGAAGTCGTTGCGCATTTCGTCGTCTGGCACGTATCCGGTGATGAACAGCACCTTCAGCTCCGGGCGATGCTGCCTGGCGCTTTCCACAAGCTGCCGACCGTTGAGCCCGGGCAGACCGAAGTCGCTGACCAGCAGATCGAGGCGCTGATCGCCGTGCAGGTAGGGCAGCGCACTGGTCGCATCGCAGGCTTCCAGCACCTGGTAGCCGAGCTCCTGCAGTACTTCCACCACCAGCATGCGTACCGCCGCTTCGTCCTCCACCACCAGTACGATCTCGCCACTTCTGGCACCTGGCATGTCGGTCGCTTGCGCCGGCCCGGGCTGGGCCTGGTCGTCGCTCAGATTGCGTGGCAGATAGAGCGTGACCCGGGTGCCCTCGCCGAGGGCGCTGTCGATGCGTACATGGCCGCCGGTCTGCTTGGCGAAGCCGTAGACCATCGACAGGCCAAGGCCGGTGCCCTGGCCGATCGGCTTGGTGGTGAAGAACGGATCGAACGCCTTGGCGATGGTCTGCGCCGACATGCCGGCACCGTTGTCGGTGACGCAGAGCACCACGTAGTCGCCGGGCTCCGGCGCGTCGGGCTGGTGCTGCTCGATGCGCTGGTTTTCGGTGTGCACGCCGAGGCGGCCGCCGTTGGGCATGGCATCGCGGGCATTGATCACCAGATTGAGCAGGGCGTTCTCCAGTTGGTGGCCATCGGTGTAGGCGAGCCAGGCATCGGCCTGCAGGTCCACTTCCAGTTGGATGTGCTCGCCCATGGTGCGGCGCAGCATGTCTTCCATCGACACCACCAGCATGTTCACGTCCACCGGTTTGGGATCCAGCGACTGGCGCCGGGCAAAGGCCAGCAGGCGATGGGTCAGCGCGGCGGCGCGGTTGGCCGAGGTGGTGGCGGCGTCGATGTAGCGGTCCAGGTCGCCGGTGCTGCCGCTGGCAACGCGGCGCTGGATGAGGTCCAGCGAGCCGAGCACGCCGGTCAGCATGTTGTTGAAGTCATGGGCCAGGCCGCCGGTCAGCTGGCCGATGGCTTCCATCTTCTGCGCGTGGCGCAGTGCTTCCTCGGCGCGTTCGCGTTCGGCCATCTCGATATGCAGGCGGCTGTTGATCGCCGCCAGCTCGCGGGTACGTTCGGCCACACGCCGTTCCAGGCTTTCGTTGAGTTCGCGCAGGGCTTCTTCGGCGGCAACCTGGGCCGTCACGTCGGTGTTGGTTCCGAACCAGTGGGTAACCTGGCCGAAGTCGTCGCGAATGGGCAGCGCCCGGGAGAGGAACCAGCGGTACTTGCCGTCCTTGCCGCGCAACGGGAAGGTTTCCTCCCAGATGGAGCCGATGGCGAAGGCACGCTTCATCGAGGCGCTGACCCGCTCGTGATGATCGGGATGGTTGACCGCGCGCCAACCCAGCGCGCGCATGGCCTCGCTGGTGGTGCCGGTGTAGTCGTACCAGCGCTTGTTGTACCAGTAGATGCGCCCGGCGGGGTCGGCCATCCAGGCGAACTGGCTCATGTTGTCGGCCAGGGTGCGGAACTGCTCTTCGCTCTCACGCAATGCGCGTTCGGCGCGCATGCGTTCGTCGGCGGTCCAGGCGCGGTCGGCCACTTCGCGGATGAACGAAATGTCCTCGTCTAGCCAGGCGCGCGGCTGCTCCTCGAGCAGCATCATCACGGCGGAGATGCGGCCCTGCTCGAACAATGGCACGCAGACGATGCTGCGGATCAGGCTTTCGGCGAAGTTCTCGGCGTGGCTGGCGGTGCGGGCGTCGTGCAGCACGTCCTCGATGACCACCAGCTCGTTTTCCTGCAGGTCGTAGAAGAAGTCCCCGTAATCGGCGAAATAGACCATCTCATTGCTGCTGTCGGAACCGCCGTCGCTCCAGTAGCGCTCGATGGTGGCGCTCTGGCTGGAGGCGTCGACACTGGCGAACAGCACCCGCGATACGCCGATGGTCCGGCCGATCACGCTGACGGCGGCATGGGCGATGGTCTGGCTGTCGTGCTGTTCGCGCAGCAGGTCGCCCAGCTCGATCAGCGCCGTCTGCCGCTGCTCGGCCTGCTGACGATCCTTGATCTGCTCTTCGAGCATCTCGTTCATGCGCAACATGCGCTCGGCGGCGTTGCGTTCGGCAGTGATGTTGCGCGCCGTACCGAGGATGCGGACCTCGCCGCTGGGGTCGAGCAGCCGGCGGCCGCGGTTGGCCAGCCAGACGAAGTCGTCGATGCGGGTGTCGTAGATTCGGTAGTCGAGCTGGAACTCGCCGTCGCCCTCACCGGCGAGGGTTTCACCCAGCGCCCGGATCAGCTTGCCGCGATCGTCCGGATGCACCCGTGCCAGCACCTCATGCACATCCAGCCCCGGCTGCTCGGGTGGTATGCCGGCCATCGCCTTGAGCTGGGCGTCCCAGTGCAGGGAATGCTGATGGTCGCGGTACTCCCACACGCCGATTGAGGCGATCTCGTTGGCCAGGCTGATGCGCTGTTCCGCCTCGCGCAACGCCTTGTTGGCGCGGATGCGCTCGGCACTGCTGCGCAGCCGTTCGAGAACTTCACGCACCAGGGTGACGTCATCGCTGGTCCAGGCTTGCGCCTGGCCTCGCATGAACAGCAACACCAGCGGCTGGGTGCCGATCGTCGGTAATTCGGCCATCAGCAGCCCCGTGCTGGCCAGCCGCTCGTGCAGCCCAGGTTGCGACTCATCCCGGTCGAGTACGACCAGATGCTCGCGCCGCAGGCGCTCGGTCAGCGTCGCGCCGTCCGCCAGGGCGTGCCGGCCGAGCCGGCTCGGTGTGCCTGGCGCCAACCATTGTTGCTGTACCACCAGTGCATCCTGTTCCAGGCAGGCCCAGGCGATGCAGTCGCTGCGTGTCAGACGTGCCAGGCGTTCATCCAGTACGCAGCAGAGGTCCACCTGTTCGCTGTTGGCCTGCAGGCAGTCGCTCAGTTCCAGCAGGAACGCCTGCAGGGCCTGGTGCTGGGTGCGCTCGCTGATGTCGCTGAAGGTGCAGATCGCCCCCTGCAGTTCGCCGTCACGGAAGATCGGTGCGACCCGGTATTCGACGGGCAGGCTGCTGCCATCGACGCGGAAGAACAGCTCGTGTTCCACATGCCGCGGCTGACCGGTGACCGCCGTATGCTGGATCGGACACTCCTGCACCGGATAGGTGCTGCCATCGGGGCGACTGTGGTGGATCACATGGTGCAGGTGCCTGCCCAGTACCTCTTCACGGCTGGCGAAGCCGAGAATCTTGAGAAAGGCGTCGTTGCACAGGGTAACGGCGCCGTTGCGGTCGATGGAGTAGAAGCCTTCGTTGGCCGAATCCAGCAGCAGGCGGGTAAAGGCCTCGCTCTCCAGTCGCTGCATTTCCGAACGCCGACGGCTGTCGATGTCCTGGGCGACACAGACCCAGCGCAGCAGCTGTCCGTCGGCGTCGTAGGTAGGCGCCGCGTTGGCCTGGAACCAGCGCAGGTTGCCGTCGACATCGCGCAGCGGCAGCTCCAGTTTGAAGGGCAGCTCCCGGCGCAATGCGGCTTGCCATTGCTCGGCGACGCGCTGGCGATCACTGGTCGACACAGCGGCCAGCCAGCCTTCGCCGGTGGAGCTCGCCTCGCCGAGCCCGGTGAACTCGCACCAGTAGCTGTTGCAAAAGGTGAGGCCACCCGCGGCATCGCATTGCCAGATGATCTGCGGGCTGAGGTCGACCAGGGCGCGGTAGCGCTCCTCGGTTTCGCGCGCCGCCGCCTGCTGCTGACGGGATTCGGTCAGGTCGCGCAGGATCTTGACGAAGCCCTGCGTCTGGCCGTCGTGCAGCAGTGGCGTGAGGATGCCGCTGGCCCAGAAGCGTGAGCCGTCCTTGCGCAGATGCCAGCGTTCGTCGCCGGCACGCCCCTGCTCCAGCGCCGTGCGCATTTCGGCCTGGGGGACCTGTGCGGTGCGATCGGCTTCGCTGAAGATGCACGCCACGTCGCGGCCGATGGCTTCCTCCGGCGACCAGCCCAGCAGCCGCTGCGCACCGCTGTTCCAGCTGGTGATGCGGCCCTGCAGGTCGGTGGCGAGAATGGCGTAATCCTGGGCGCTGTCGATGATCTGCCGGCTGCGTTCCTGCTCGCCGCGCAGTCTGCTGAGCTCCAGCAGGGCCATGACCTGGCGCGCCACCGCCAGCAGCTGAGTGCCCTGGCGCGGCGTGAGTTCGCGGGGCTGGTGGTCAAAGACGCTCATGGTGCCCAGTGGCAGCCCGTCACTGCTGCGCAGGATCACCGCGACGTAGAAACCAGTGGTCTGGCCGTCGGCCAGCCGCGGCAGTTCGAACTGGGCGAGGGTGTCGGTATGGGGGAGAACCAGCGCGCCTTCCTGACGGATCGCCCAGGCCGACGGTGACCGTTCGCGCACGACAGCTTCGCGCTCCAGTGCGAACGCAGCCATGCAATGCTGGTACTGGTCGTCGACGAAATGAATCGCTGCCGCCGGACAGGCGCAGAGATCTGCAGCCATGGCGGCCAGCGCCTCGAGGTCCGTTATGCACAGAGCGTCGAGCGCGGTGTAGCGAGCCAATGCGATCAGCCGTTCAGCTTCATTCCAGGTCGCTGCGGGAGCGCAGTGTTCGGCGTTCAAAGTGTCCTGCTCGGCTATCCATGGCACTGAGTAATTCAGACGGTTTCGGTAGTTAAGCACCCGGCAGCGGCGGTCGTTGTCGAGTGGTCAGCAAAAGACTACGCCGAGGCCGCGAGGTTCAGACGGCGGGTAACAAAACTCCCGACGAACGGAGCACGTCGAAGCCAGCCGAATCGCGCATTCAGCGGGCCGCGTCCAGGGCCCGCAGCAAGGCTGCATCGCGCTTGTAGATGTCCGGGCGGTAGCGGGGCAGGCCGCTGTCGTCGGCATCCGCCGTCCAGTAGGCCATCAGGATCGGTGTCTGCCGGGCGAGCCGGTATTCGTGGGTCTCGCCGCTTTGCAACAGCCTGGCGACGGTGTCCCGCTCGTCCTCCTCGAGCAGCAGATCGACCAGCTGCAGGGCGGACTCGACCCGTACGCAGCCGGAGCTGACCGCGCGGGCGGCACGTTCGAACAGCGGCTTGCTCGGCGTGTCGTGCAGGTACACCGAAAACGGATTGGCGAAGCGGATCGCCACCTGGCCGAGAGGGTTGGCCGGGCCGGCGTCCTGGCGCAGCAGGATGCCGCGCGGGTTGGCCCAGTCCACGGCGTAGGGGTCCACGGCATTGCCTTGGGCGTCGATCACGCGCATCTGGTGGCGCGCCAGGTAGGCGATGTCCTCGCGAATCAGCGGCAGCTTGTCTTGCTTGAGAATGGTTGGCGGCACGGTCCAGGTGGGGTTAAGGGTGAGGCGTGAGATCCGCGATTTCAGCAGCGGAGTCTGCCGCGCCTCGCGGCCGACCTGGGTGCGCGTCTGCCAGAACGGGCAGCTGTCGCGGAAATAGATCAGCCGTGCCCCGGCGATGTCCACCAGCAGCGATTGAGGCTCGAGGTCGCGGCTGATCCAGCGCAGGCGCTCGAGGTTGATGCGCAACTGATCGAGGCGGCTGGCCGGGCTGACATTGAGCGCCACCAGGGTGGCGGCGCCGACGACGCCATCGGCCTCAAGCCCGTGCTGCAGCTGGAAGCCACGTACGGCCTCGACCAGTTCGTCGTCGTAGCGCAGGTCCAGCGCGGGCGTGCTGCCGGCACCGGCGAGCAGCAGTTCGCGCAGCAGCGGGCTGCGCTCGTCACGCATTCCGGGGCGCAGCGTCGGGCCGCTCGGCAACGGGCGCCAGGCCGGCAGGGCTGCCTGGCGCTGCCTGGCATAGGCCGCACGCAGGTCGCGGTACAGGGCGTGCGGCGGGCGCGCGCGATCGAATGCCCCAGGCAGATCGGTGAGGCCCTGCACGGCGATCTGCAGAAGCCGCTGGCGATCATCCGCCTCCGGCGCATCCGGGCTGCGCCAGATGGGTTCGATGTCCGCCTGTCGCAGCCGTCCGCGGGCCAGGTGGTGCAGCGCTTGGAGGTAGGCCTGGCTGGCAAGCAGGTCGTCGCATTCGGGCCGGCGTGGGGAAGACGCGACCGGGTAGAGCTGCTCGCGTATCCGCTCCGGCTGGTAGTAGGCAGGGTCCAGGCCGTCGTCGGCCAGCTGCGCGAGCTGCTGCAGCAGGCCTTCGAGCAGGGAGCGGGAGGTCCAGGCGGGCTGGAACTGGCGGGCCTGGTAGAACGCGTTCAGGTGTTCGCTAATCGCGGACCTGACCGGCAGCTGCGGGCAGCTCTGCGGCAGGCCTTCCAGCACGCTTTGCAATGTCGCCTGCTGGGCGGAGGCAGACGTGGCGAGGGCCAGGCCGGAGGCGAGGCATAGCCAGATGGCCAGACGGGATGCACATTTTCTGAACAACGTTTCGCTCCAGACCGCTGCGGTGGCTGCTAGACTGCGCCGCTATAGGGCTGCGGCTCCGGCATCGACCGGTGACCGTTCGGACCATAAGAACATATCGTGCCGGACATGTGGGCTTCACTCGTCCCGGCTTCGTCGCGCTGCTGCATTGGGTAGCGAGTATAAGGCGCCGACCAGACAGGAAGTCGTCAGGTCGTGCCCGTGGGGTTGCTTGTGATGATTTCAGTGCTTCGACGTGCCTGCCTGGCGGCGGGCCTTCTCGTCTTCGCCGCGCCGCTCTGGGCGGCCACCGCCACCTATCAGCCGATGGTCGACAGCCTGGCGCGGCTGGCGCCCAAGCTGGACCGGCAGGTCCTGACCCACGCGGTCGCAGCAATGCAGTGCGCGGTCAACAATGGCGCCGGAGCCGCGCAGCGTCTGGCGGTGATCGATTATTCACTGCCTTCCAGCGAGAAACGCCTGTGGATCTTCGACCTGGAGAGGGAGCAGCTGTTGCTCGAGGACCTGGTCGCTCACGGGCAGAAATCCGGCGATAACCACGCCACGCGTTTCTCCAATGCGGTGGGCAGCCACCAGTCCAGCATCGGCCTGTTTCGCACTGCCGAAAGCTACAGCGGCAAGCACGGCTACTCGCTGCGCATGGACGGGCTGGAGCCGGGCATCAACGACCGCGCCCGTGAGCGCGCCATCGTCATTCACCCTGCCGACTACGTGAATCCCTCCTGGATCGCTACCCAGGGCCGCATCGGCCGCAGCCAGGGTTGTCCGGCGGTTCGGCCCGAGGTGGCACGGATGGTGGTCGACAGCCTCAAGGGTGGCCAGTTCATGTTCTCCTGGTACCCGGACCAGCAGTGGTTGCAGTCCTCGGCCTACCTCAACTGCAAGCCCAATCAGGTGGCGAGCATCCTCGCGGCGCGATCGGACGGCTGAATCGTCGTTCTGCTTGAAGGCAGGCGCCTCGGGTCGTTCGGTGCTGCGCTGAGCGGTTCGCCGCCAAGGCCGCTCTTACAGCGCCCGCTTGAATGGGCTACTTCTGCTCGCTCTGCGGCGTCACCCGCAACACTTCTTCGACGGTAGTCAGGCCGGCAGCGATCTTCTGCGCGCCGGACAGGCGCAGGCTGCGCATACCGTCCTTGAATGCCTGGCGACGCAGGGCGACGATGTCGGTATCGGCGGTGATCAGCGGCTTGATCGCGTCATTGAGCAGCATGATCTCGTAGACGCCGGCGCGCCCGCGATAACCGGTGTCCCGGCATTCCAGGCAGCCGACCGCCCGCTGCGCGGTGCTCGGCAGCGGCGCATTCCAGGGCCTGGTCAGCGCGGCCCAGTCGTCGGCGTCCAACTGCATCGGCGCCTTGCAGTGCGGGCACAGCGTGCGCACCAGGCGCTGCGCCATGACGCCGAGCAGGGTGGCCTTGAGCAGATAATGCGGCACGCCCAGCTCCAGCAGGCGGGTGATGGCACTCGGCGCGTCGTTGGTATGCAGCGTGGACAGCACCAGGTGGCCGGTCAGTGCGGCCTGGATGGCCATCTCCGCGGTTTCCAGGTCGCGGATCTCGCCGACCATGATGATGTCCGGGTCCTGACGCATCAGCGCGCGCACGCCGCTGGCGAAGGTCAGGTCGATGTTGTGCTGCACCTGCATCTGGTTGAAGGCGCCTTCGATCATCTCGATCGGGTCCTCGATGGTGCAGACGTTCACCTCCGGCGTCGCCAGCTGCTTGAGCGTGGTGTAGAGCGTGGTGGTCTTGCCCGAACCGGTCGGCCCGGTGACCAGAATGATGCCGTTGGGCTGGCTGGTCATGCTTTGCCAGCGGCGCAGGTCATCGGCGGAAAAGCCCAGCTGGTCGAAGCCCTTGAGCAGCACCTCGGGGTCGAAGATGCGCATCACCATCTTCTCGCCGAAGGCGGTCGGCAGTGTCGACAGGCGCAGCTCCACCTCGCCGCCATCCGGCGTCTTGGTCTTGACCCGGCCATCCTGCGGCTTGCGCTTCTCGGCCACGTTCATGCGGCCGAGGGATTTCAGCCGGCTGACCACCGCCATCGTTACCTGAGGCGGGAACTGATAGACGTTGTGCAGCACGCCATCGATGCGAAAGCGCACGGTGCCCTGCTCGCGGCGCGGTTCGATGTGGATGTCGCTGGCGCGCTGCTGGAAGGCGTACTGGAACAGCCAGTCGACGATATTGACGATGTGCGAGTCGTTGGCGTCCGGCTCCTGATCGCTGGCGCCGAGGTTGAGCAGCTGCTCGAAGTTGCCGACGCCGCTGATCTTCTGATCCGTGCTGCTGGCACCGCTGACCGACTTGGCCAGGCGGTAGAACTCGACGGTGAAGCGTTGAATGTCCGTCGGGTTGGCCACCACACGCTTGATCGGCCGCTTGAGCACGTGGGTCAGGTTGGCTTCCCAACCATGCACGAAAGGCTGGCTGCTGGCGATGGTCACGGCGCTGGCATCCACCGCCACGGCCAGAATGCTGTGGCGCTGGGCGAAGGCGTAGGACATCAGTGGAGTGACGGCGGCGACGTCGATCTTCAGCGGATCGATGCGCAGGTAAGGCTGGCCGGCACGTTCGGCCAGCCAGACGGTGAGGGTTTCCAGATCGAGCTTCTTGCCCGGACGCTGCAGGTCGTCAAGCTGCTGGGCGGCGAGGAATTCCAGCGGATGCTGCTGGTTGGCCACCGCGCTGCGGCGTACCGTCAGGCACTGCTCGGCGCTGTCCTGCGCGACCCGCCCCTGGGCAACCAGCTCGCGCAACAGGTCGGCAAGATCGAGAGGGCGGTCCTGGGTGGGCGAGTTCAGCACGGACATGGTGTTCCTTCGACGTGGCGCGCAAAAATCCAAGCTTGCCGTTAAACACCCGGCGTTGTCTGCCGCCGGGGTTCAACTTTGCGCAGCGTTATGCCGTTATTTTTCCAGCAGCTTCCAGGCCTTGAGCGTCCATACCCGATGGGCCTGCTCGACGCGTTGCTCGCGCGCTGCTTCGTCCAGCGGCTGACGGGCCATTTCGTGGAGCTTGGCCAGTTCGCCGTAGAGACGGTCGGTTTCCGGTAGCTCCAGCACGCCGCGCGCCAGGTGCAGCCATACCAGCATGCGCTCCATGCGCGGGCTCTGCTCGGCCAGGTCTTCCGGCTGCTGCTGGTAGCGCGGCAACTGCAGAGCCTTGGCTTCTTCGGCCAGCAGGTGCGGCAGCCATTTGCCCAGCTCGGCGGCACCCTGGCGATCGCCACGGGCGTTGCGGCCTTGGGTCCAGCTGCGTTGCAGCAGCCAGAGGGACGCCTTGAGCGACAGCAGGCCCCAGCGGGTCTGACCCAGTTCCTCGGTGAACTGCGTCGGTGCGGCCTTGCGCACCCCCTCATCGTCCTGACCGGCTTCGACTCGCGGACGCCAGTCCTGGATCAGCATATCGAGCAGTTCGCGCAGCTCTCGGCTGCTGGCACGTGGGGCGGCCTGGCCGAGGCTGCCGAGCAGGGCGCGCAGTTCGACGAGCTGCTGCAGCCATTCGCCCAGCAGTTTCCAGCGGCCATTGAAGCGGTACTGCTCGGCCAGTCGCTGGCTATTGCCGAGCAGCTGCCAGCCAAGCGCGACGACGGCATCGTCCAGCGGCATGCTCGCTGCCAATTCAGGTGCGGGCAGCTGCAGGCTGTAGCCATCGGCGTCATACAGGCGGTAGCCGCGTTCGGCCTTGCTGATGTCGCAGGGCATCAGCGGCAGGTCGGCGGCCAGTTCGGCGGCCAGTTCCAGCAGCGCTTCGGGCTCGCCCTGGCGCAGTTCCAGCTCCAGCTCGCAGATCTCCTCGGACTGCTTGCCGGCCTTGACCTGGCCCAGGTCCAGTGCGGCTTCGATGACGACCCTGGTCTTTCCGCGGCCCCAGGCGATCTCGGCCTTCTCGCGGACGAAATCGGTGGTGAAGATCGGTTTCAGGGTCTTCTTGTCCAGGTCGGCGAGGCTGGCCGGCCAGCAGTCATCGCCAAGCTTCTTGATGTCCAGCTTGGCCTTGTCCAGGTACCAGTCCCACTCGTTGCGTTCGGACAGGCCGGCGACGCTCTGGCCGCGGCTTTTCAGGGTCTGGATGAACTGCTCGCCGTCGCGCCGCAGGCGCAACGCCACGCGGGCATGAGCCAGATCGCGCTCGGCGGTGTCGTAATACTGGTTGAACAGCTCATGGCGCGACCAGCCGCTCTTGTTGCGCTTCTTCAGCAGCGGATGTTCGCGCAGGGCGAGCAGGGTCTCGCGGCTGGCGCGTAGCTTGATTTCGGTTTCTTTCTGCATGGTGCCGACTGGGTGCCTATGATGTGTTGATGTTGCAGCCTGATGACGCACGGTAGCAGGCGTGATGGCCTGTCCGTATACTTGCCGCCTCTTTCAAGCCGGGGCCATACCCTATGCCAGTCAATCCTTTCGTCAGCTTGTTCGGACGTTCGCCAATCGGCCCGATGCAGCAGCATATGGCCAAGTCGCATGAATGTGCAGCGAACCTGGTGCCGCTGTTCCAGGCGGTAATGGCCGAGGACTGGGAAAAGGTCGAGCAGATCCAGCAGCAGATGGCGCAGCTGGAGAACGAGGCCGACAAACTGAAGAAGAGCGTACGCCAGCACCTGCCCAAGAGCCTGTTCCTGCCGGTGCCGCGCTCCGATCTGCTTGATCTGCTGAGTGTACAGGACAAGATCGCCAACCGCGCCAAGGACATCGCCGGCCTGATGCTGGGTCGCTGCATGACGATCCCGCAGCCGCTGCAGCCGCAGATGCTGGCCTATGTACAACGCACCGTCGACGCCAGCGCTCAGGCGCTCAAGGCGCTCAAGGAACTGGATTCGTTGCTGGAAACCGGTTTCAGTGGCCGCGAAGCCACACTCGTCGAAAAGATGGTCGAGGAGCTCGAGGAGATCGAGCGCGAAACCGACCGCATGCAGATCACGGTACGCCGTGCGCTGTTCAATCTGGAAAAGGACCTGCCAGCAGTCGACGTGATCTTTCTCTACAAGATCATCGAATGGATCGGTGATGTAGCCGACCGCGCCGAGCGCGTCGGCAACCGTCTGGAACAATTGCTGGCGCGCTGAGGCGCCAGCGTCCTTTCTGGGTTCAACAGGTAGTTTTCCTTATGTCTCTTATTGCGGATTACGGCTTCGTACTCCTGATTCTCGCCTGCGCATTCGGTTTCTTCATGGCCTGGGGTGTCGGTGCCAACGATGTCGCCAACGCCATGGGCACTTCGGTGGGTTCCCGTGCGTTGACCATCAAGCAGGCGATCATCGTGGCGATGATCTTCGAGTTCTGCGGCGCCTACCTGGCCGGTGGCGAGGTTACCGAGACGATCAAGAACGGCATCGTCGATGCCGAGGTCATCTCGCCCGATCTGATGGTGCTGGGCATGATGTCGGCGCTGTTGGCGGCCGGTACCTGGCTGATGATCGCGACGATGAAGGGCTGGCCGGTTTCCACGACGCATTCGATTATCGGCGCTGTCATCGGCTTCGCTGCCGTCGGCGTATCCACCGACGCGGTGCACTGGGAGGCCATCGGGCCGATCGTCGCCAGCTGGGTGGTCACGCCAATGCTTTCGGGGGTCGTCGCCTTCGGCCTGTTCATGAGCGTGCAGAAACTGATCATCAACACCGATCATCCCTTCGAGAACGCCAAACGCTTCGTCCCGCTGTACATGTTTCTCACCGGTTTCATGGTCGCCCTGATGACGGTGACCAAAGGTCTTAAGCATGTCGGCCTGCACCTGAGCAGCCAGCAGGGCGTGGTCATCGCCTTCGGCATCGGCCTGCTGGTAGCACTGCTCGGCGTGGCACTGCTCAGCCGTATCAAGCTGGACGTGGAGGCGGACAAGACCTTCCACTTCGCCAGCGTGGAAAAGGTCTTCGCCGTGCTGATGATCTTCACCGCCTGTTCGATGGCCTTCGCCCATGGTGCCAACGACGTCGCCAACGCCGTCGGCCCGCTGGCCGCCATCGTCGGTGTGATCGAATCCGGTGGTGCTGCCGACATCGCCGCCAAGTCCGCAGTGCCGGGCTGGGTGCTGCTGCTGGGCGCGCTCGGTATCGTCATCGGTCTGGCCACCTACGGCTACAAGGTGATCGCCACCATCGGCAAGGAAATCACCGAGCTGACCCCGAGCCGTGGCTTCGCCGCCGAACTGGCCACCGCGACCACCGTGGTCGGCGCCTCGGCCATCGGCCTGCCGGTTTCCACCACCCATACGCTGGTGGGTGCCGTGCTTGGCATTGGTATCGCCCGCGGTATCGGTGCGCTGAACCTGGGCGTGGTCGGTTCGATCTTCATGTCCTGGCTGATCACCCTGCCGGCCGGCGCCTTCCTCGCGATCGTCTTTTTCACCGTGCTCAAGTTCATCTTTACCTGAGTCGAGCCGCCGCGATCGACGCCCCGCCTCGGCGGGGCGTTTTCGTTTGCGGGTCCCGCCGTCGCGCGTTTCGTGCTTCACTGCACCTTCGTTCCGATCGCATCACGGGAGGTCACCGGTGCCCATTCCTTCGCTCAAGGAGCAGTTCGCCGCGCTCATTGCCGCGCCCTCCGTCAGTTGCACGCAGCCTGGCTGGGATCAGAGCAACCGTCCGGTGATCGAGCTGCTGGCCGCCTGGCTCGGCGAGCTGGGCTTCGCCTGCGAGACGCCGGAGGTCGCGCCCGGCAAATTCAATCTGCTGGCCAGCTACGGCAGCGGTCCCGGTGGCCTGGTGCTGGCCGGACACAGCGACACCGTGCCGTTCGATGGTGAACTGTGGACGGCCGATCCGCTGCGCCTTCGCGAGGCCGATGACCGCTGGTACGGGCTCGGCAGTTGCGACATGAAGGGCTTCTTTGCGCTGATCATCGAGGCGGTGCGGCCTTTGCTGGAGCAGCCGTTCCGTCGTCCGCTGCTGATCCTTGCCACCTGCGACGAAGAAAGCTCGATGTCCGGTGCCCGCGCCCTGGCCGCAGCCGGCCAGCCGCTCGGCCGCGCGGCGCTGATCGGCGAGCCCACGGGTCTGCGGCCGGTGCGTCTGCACAAGGGCATCATGATGGAGCGCATCGACATCCTCGGGCAGAGCGGACATTCTTCCAACCCCGCCTACGGCCACAGCGCGCTGGAGGCCATGCACGGCGTGATCGGCGAGATGATGACGCTGCGTCGGCAGTGGCAGGCCGAGTACGACAATCCGCTGTTCGACGTGCCCAAGCCGACCCTCAACTTCGGCTGCATCCACGGCGGCGACAACCCCAACCGCATCTGCGGACAGTGCGCGCTGGAGTTCGACCTGCGCCCGCTGCCGGGCATGGACCCGCAGCAGCTACGCGGGATCATTCGCCAGCGCCTGCAGCCGCTGGCCGAGCAGCACCAGGTGAAGATCGAACTGGCGCCGCTGTTTCCGGCGGTGCCACCCTTCGAACAGCCGGCCGAAAGCGAGCTGGTGCGCCTGGCCGAGCGCCTCACCGGGCACCGTGCCGAGGCGGTGGCGTTTGCCACCGAAGCGCCTTATCTTCAGCAGCTCGGCTGCGAGACCCTGGTGCTCGGCCCCGGCGACATCGCCTGCGCGCACCAGCCCGACGAGTACCTGCAGCTCGAGCGCATCGAACCGACCGTGCAGCTGCTGCGTCGGATGATTGAGCACTACTGCCTGCAACCCCAGGCCTGACCGGCCGCCCACCCGACGAACAAGACCTGCCACAAAGGCTTTTCCATGCACGACTACGTCACCTGGCTCCGCGATTCCTCGCCCTACATCAACTCGCACCGTGATCGCACCTTCGTCGTCATGCTGCCGGGCGACGGCGTGGAGCATGCCAACTTCGCCAATATCGTCCACGACCTGGTGCTGCTGCACAGCCTTGGCGTGCGCCTGGTGCTGGTGTTCGGTTCGCGGCCGCAGATCGAGGCGCGGCTGGCGGCGCGCGGTATCACGCCGCGCTTCCACCGCGACCTGCGCATCACCGACGGTCCGACCATGGAATGCGTGATCGATGCCGTCGGCCAGCTGCGCATCGCCCTGGAGGCGCGGCTTTCCATGGATAAGGCCGCTTCGCCCATGCAGGGCGCACGCCTGCGGGTGGCCAGCGGCAACTTCGTCACCGCGCGACCGATCGGCGTGCTCGATGGCGTTGATCTGCACCACACCGGCGAGGTGCGGCGCATCGATCGCAAGGGCATCGGTCGACTGCTGGACGAGCGCACCATCGTGCTGCTCTCGCCGCTGGGCTACTCCCCCACCGGAGAGATCTTCAACCTGGCCTGCGAGGACGTCGCCACCCGCGCCGCCATCGATCTGCAGGCCGACAAACTGGTGCTCTACGGCGCCGAGACCGGCCTGCTCGACGAAAGCGGCAAGCTGGTGCGTGAGCTGCGTCCGCAGCAGATCCCGGCCTATGTCGAGCGCCTCGGCAGCCAGTACCAGGCCGAGCTGCTGGATGCGGCGGCGCAGGCCTGCCGCGGCGGCGTGCGGCGTAGCCACGTGGTCAGCTATGTCGACGACGGTGCGCTGCTGAACGAACTGTTCACCCGCGACGGTGCGGGCACGCTGGTGACCCAGGAGCAGTTCGAGCAACTGCGTGAGGCGACCATCGAGGATGTCGGCGGGCTGATCGATCTGATCACCCCGTTGGAAGAGCAGGGCATTCTGGTGCGGCGCTCGCGCGAAGTGCTGGAGCGGGAAGTTGAGCAGTTCAGCATCGTCGAGCGCGACGGGCTGATCATCGCCTGCGCGGCGCTTTATCCGATCGCCGATTCGGATGCCGGCGAGCTGGCCTGTCTGGCGGTCAATCCGGAGTACCGTCACGGCGGGCGTGGCGACGAGCTGCTCGAACGCATCGAGGAGCGCGCCCGGGCGCTGGGGTTGAAGAAACTCATCGTGCTCACCACGCGTACCGCGCACTGGTTCCAGGAGCGCGGCTTCGAGCCCATCAGCGTCGATCGTCTGCCGGCCGCGCGGGCCTCGCTGTACAACTTCCAGCGGAATTCGAAGATCTTCGAAAAGCCGCTCTGAAGCCGGCTGGCGGGCGTTGCGCCCGCCGGCCGGTTAGAGCGTCAGGCTGCGCTGGTAATCGGCGACGAAGCTGTCGAAGTCCGGCTCGTCCGCAGCTTCCATTGCCGCCTGGCGCTCCAGCGACTGCCGCGCCGCCGTTTCGAACTGCTGCAGTTCATTGGCGCTTGGCGCCTGGCTGCGGAAGTAGTCGGCGTGGGCAAGCGTCTGGCGCATGGCGAACTGGCTGAAACTCTCGCCGTTCGTGCGCAACTGCTCGAGCACGCGCGCCGAGGGCGTCAGGCTGCTGTCGGCGACCTTGGCGCGCTGTTCGGCCAGTGCTTCGGCATGCCGGCTGTCGCCATGGCTGCGGTCGAGCAGGGCGGCGACTTCGGCGATCTCGTCGAGCAGCTGGCCGGCCCACTCGCCGAGCGGGACGGCCTCGCCGCAGTGCTGCAGCTGCAACCCGGGGCGTCGGCCCTCCTTGACCACCTTGAGGAAGTTGTCGGTGGCCGCGCCGCACTCGCCATCGGCCAGGCAAGGGCTGTCGGCCAGCGCGCAGAACAGCAGGAAGGCGTCGAGGAAGCGTGCTTCGTTGAGGTCGATGCCCAGCGGCAGGAACGGGTTGATATCGAGGCAGCGCACTTCGATGTATTGGATGCCGCGGGCGCGCAGGGCCTGCAGCGGGCGTTCGCCGGTGGCGGTGACGCGCTTGGGGCGAATGTTCGAGTAGTACTCGTTCTCGATCTGCAGCACGTTGGTGTTGAGCTGCTGCCAGTTGCCGGCGGCGTCCTTGATGCCCATTGCCTCGTAGGGTGAATACGGCGTGGAAACTGCGCGGTAGAGGCTTTCGGTATAACTCGACAGGTCGTCGTAGCAGGGCGTGAGGCCGGCCTGGGCATTGTTCTGGTAGCCCAGGTCGCTCATGCGCAGGCTGGTGGCGTAGGGCAGGTACAGGGTGTCGGCGTCGAGCGCTTCGAGCTGATGCGGGCGCCCGCGCAGGAAGCCGGCGTCCAGTGCCGGCGAGGCGCCGAACAGGTACATCAGCAGCCAGCTGTAGCGGCGGAAGTTGCGGATCAGCCCGATGTAGCGCGCGGAGCGGTAGTCCCGCTCGGTGCGGGTATCGCCATCATCGGCCTGCAGCACCGGCCACAGCGCCTCCGGTAGCGAGAAGTTGTAGTGGATGCCGGCGATGCACTGCATGGTCTTGCCGTAGCGCAGCGCCAGGCCCTGGCGATAGACATGCTTGAGCCGCCCGATGTTGGAGCTGCCGTATTCGGCGATGGGGATGTCCGCTTCGCTCGGCAGCGGACAGGGCATCGACGGACTCCACAGGTATTCATCACCCAGCTTGGCGTAAGTGAAGCGATGGATCGCTTCAAGCTCGGCCAGGGTATTGCGAGGGTCCTGGTCGGTGCCGGTGATGAACTCCAGCAGCGCCTCGGAATAATCGGTGGTGATCTGCGGGTGGGTCAGCGCCGAGCCCAGCGCGATGGGGTGCGGCGTCATGGCCAGATGGCCGTGGGCATCGACGCGCAGGCATTCGCGCTCGATTCCGTGCAGGCATTGGTTGAGCAGCGGCAGGTGTGGAGCCTTGGCCAGCAATGCCAGGCGGTGGGTGAGAAGAGCGCTCAACTTGTGGATTCCTTCACGCGACAGTCGCCCCAATATGGGGATGGAAACGCCGCTTCACAAGAGGCAGCGTTGCTTCGACCACAGGCCAGGCGTGCCGACTCCGCGAGCGGCTGGTGGCACAGGCCGCTAGAGGCAGGCGAAGGTCGCCTGGGCCTTGGCGATCAGCTTGTCGCCCTGATGGACCTCGGCTTCGAGCACCTGGGTCCGCCGGCCACCGTGCACCACCCAGGCGCGACAACGCAGCTCGCCATCGGTCACCGGGCGGATGTAGTTGACCTTGCATTCGAGCGTGACGCTGTTCGGCGAGCCATCGCCCAGGCTGTGGCTGGCCTGGCCCATGGCGGTGTCGATCAGCGAAAACAGCGCGCCGCCATGCAGCTTGCCGTGCAGGTTGCGCAGGCCGTCGTGCATGGACAGGCCGAGCACGGCCTCGCCGTTGCCGACCTGGTGAATCTCCAGGCCGAGCAGACGGCCGAAGGCGCTGGAGCTGCCCACCGCCTCGACTTGAATGCTCATGCTTATTTCCTCAGCTGCTTGGCGTTGGCGAACAACGCCGCCATGGCGGCATTGGCCGGCGCCGGCTTGTCCTCCCTGGCGTGGCGCTCGCTACGCGGCGCATTGCCTCGTGGCTTGCCACCGCTGCGCTGCGGGCCGTCGGTCTTGGCACCGGGCGTGTCGCTCATGCGCATGGACAGGCCGACGCGGTTGCGTGGGATGTCCACTTCCATGACCTTGACCTTGACGATGTCGCCGGCCTTGACCACCTCGTAGGGATCCTTGACGAACTTCTCCGACAGCGCGCTGATGTGCACCAGGCCATCCTGGTGCACGCCGATGTCGACGAAGGCGCCGAAGTTGGTGACGTTGGTCACCACGCCTTCGAGCACCATGCCCGGCTCCAGATCGCTGAGCTTCTCCACGCCGTCCTGGAACTCGGCGGTCTTGAACTCCGGACGCGGGTCGCGGCCGGGCTTGTCCAGCTCGCCGAGAATGTCGGTGACGGTGGGCAGGCCGAAGGTCTCGTCGGTGAACTGCTTGGGGTCCAGGCGCTTGAGAAACGCCGAGTCGCCGATCAGCGAGCGGATATCGCGGCCGGTGTCCTGGGCGATGCGTTGCACCAGCGGATAGGTTTCCGGGTGCACCGCCGAGGCGTCCAGCGGGTTGTCGCCGTTCATCACGCGGAGAAAGCCGGCGGCCTGTTCGAAGGTCTTCTCGCCCAGGCGCGGGACCTTTTTCAGCTCGCTGCGGGACTTGAACGCACCGTTGGCATCGCGGAACTGCACGATGTTCTGCGCCAGCGTCGCGTTGAGGCCGGAGATGCGGGCCAGCAGCGCGGCGGAAGCGGTGTTGACGTCGACGCCGACGGCATTCACGCAGTCCTCGACCACGGCATCCAGCGAACGCGCCAGCTTGAGCTGGGACACGTCGTGCTGGTACTGGCCGACGCCGATGGACTTCGGGTCGATCTTCACCAGCTCGGCCAGCGGGTCCTGCAGGCGGCGGGCGATGGAGACGGCACCGCGCAGGGAGACGTCCAGATCCGGGAATTCGCGGGCGGCGAGCTCCGAGGCCGAATACACCGAGGCGCCGGCTTCGCTGACCATGATCTTGGTGAGTTTGAGACCCGGTACCTTCTTGATCAGCTCGCCCGCCAGCTTGTCGGTCTCGCGGCTGGCGGTGCCGTTGCCGATGGCGATCAGGTCGACGGCATGCTTGGCGCACAGCTTGGCGAGGATTGCCAGGGTGCCGTCCCAGTCGTTGCGCGGGGCGTGCGGGTAGACGGTGGCGGTTTCCAGCAGCTTGCCGGTGGCGTCGACCACTGCGACCTTGCAGCCGGTGCGCAGGCCCGGGTCCAGCGCCAGGGTCGCGCGCGGGCCGGCCGGCGCAGCCAGCAGCAGGTCATGCAGGTTACGGGCGAACACCGAGATCGCCTCGTCTTCGGCCTTGTCGCGCAGCTCGCCGAGCAGGTCGGTTTCCAGGCTGGTGTAGAGCTTGACCTTCCAGGTCCAGCGCACCACCTCGGCCAGCCACTTGTCGGCGGCGCGGCCGCGGTTGGCGATGCCGAAGCGCTCGCCGATCATGCCTTCGCCCGGGTGCATGCTGCCCGGGGTCTCATCGCCGACCTTGAGGCTGACGCTGAGGATGCCCTCGTTGCGTCCGCGGAAGATCGCCAGTGCCCGGTGCGAGGGCGTGTTCTTCAGCACCTCGTCATGTTCGAAGTAGTCGCTGAACTTGGCGCCTTCGGTTTCCTTGCCTGGTACGACGCGGGCACTGAGGGTGGCGTTGTGCTTGAGGAAGTCCCGCAGCTTGGCCAGCAGGTCGGCGTCCTCGGCGAAGCGCTCCATGAGGATGTACTTGGCGCCTTCGAGCACGGCCTTCACATCGGCGAAGCCCTTCTCAGCGTCGATAAAACGGGTGGCTTCGCTTTCAGGGTTCAACTCGGGATTGCCGAACAACGCATCGGCCAGCTCGCCGAGACCGGCTTCCAGGGCGATCTGGCCCTTGGTGCGGCGCTTCTGCTTGTAGGGCAGGTAGAGGTCTTCGAGGCGGGTCTTGGTGTCGGCGAGGTCGATCTCGCGCTTGAGCTCGGGGGTCAGCTTGCCCTGTTCCTCGATGCTGGCGAGGATCGAGACGCGCCGCTCGTCCAGCTCGCGCAAGTAGCGCAGGCGCTCTTCCAGGTTACGCAGCTGGGTATCGTCGAGGCTGCCGGTGACTTCCTTGCGATAGCGGGCGATGAAGGGAACGGTGGAGCCTTCGTCGAGCAGCGCCACGGCGGCGGCGACCTGTTGCGGGCGTACGCCCAGCTCGTTGGCGATACGGGAATTGATGCTGTCCATGTGGTGTCCTGCGGGCGGAATGACGGCCGGCCGGCCAGAAAAGCGGGCAAGTATAACTGCGCCCGCTTGAACTGGGTCGGTCAGGACGACCGCTTCGTCAGCGGAAATCCGCGTATGGCGTCAGAGGCTCGACCGGCAGAGGGAGGTTTCCACGCCAGGGCATCAGGTTGTAGCGCAGGTAGAGCAGCGCGCGGCTGGGTGCGTAATCGTCGCTGTGCAGCAGGCTGACGCCGCCGCCCAGAACGAAATGATCGCTCAGGCGCCGTTCGAACAAGCCCTGCAGACGATAGCTGATGCCGCGATTGGTGGAGCCTTTGCTTTCGCCATTTGCTGCGGCAGCTGCTCTCTGCTCGCTGCTCAACAGCGAACGCAGCGGATAGTCAGGGCCGCCATCGCTCTGCGATACCGACCAGCCGACGCTGCTTTCCAGCAGCACGGACCAGTCTTCGTTACGCCAGGCGTAGCTCACCGGCACGCTGATGGAGTTGTAGTTCTGCGGGCTCCAGTAGCCGCCCTGGCCCAGGGTGTAGCCGCTCAGGTCCTTGTCGTAGCCGAAATGGATGAACGTCAGGCCGGTACGCACGCGCTCGCTGGGGCTGTCGACCAGCTTGTAGTAGTAGCCGGTCATTGCCGTGGTGCGATTGTTGCGCGCGACGTTGTCGCCAAGCAGCCAGTGATAGCCCAGCGAGGCCCATACACCATGCGCGCCGCCCTGGTCCCAGCTCAAGCCAAGGCTGCTGCCGTTCGCGGTCACGGCGCCCCACTGCTCGCCTGTCACCGGATCGCGACTGCCGCCATAGGACAGCAGGGAATTGCTCATCGGTCGGCGCGACGCAGTGAGCGACAGGCCGAAGGGCCCGGCGTCGCCGCGGCCGGTGATACCGCCATAGACATTATTGATCTCGAACCCCTGGGTCAGGCCCAGATCGGCTTCCCAGCGCTCGTCGCGCCAACCGCCGGCCAGTACTGCGGCTTCGGCCTGCTGACGCTTGTCCACGCATTTGCCGTCGTCGAACGCGCAGGTGCCAAAGGGGGCGTCGCTTTCGAGCGTGCCGGCATCCAGCGCCAGCCGCTCGGCGCGGACAAAGCTGCGCCCATTGGCTGCCGGCCATTCCACGTGCAGCAGCGTCGTGTCGGTCAGCAGTTCGGAGATGCCCGGGGTGCCGTCGTCGTTGCGCCAGCCGTGGTCATGCAGCAGCGTCACGGTGACATCCTGCTGCTGGTGCAGGTTCGCCACATCGCTGCGCAGGCTGCGGATCAGCCAGTCGTCCGTCTCGTTCTCACGGGTAGCCTGGGTCAGATCGGCGTCGCTCGCGCCTTCCGGCACCAGTTCGGCATCGACCATGGCCTTGCGGTAGTAAGCCATCGCACGGTCCGGCTCGGTCCTGGCCAGCAGGCGTGCCGTATCGCGGCGCAGCAGCGGGTCCGGCGCCTCGACCTGAGCCTCCAGCTGCTCGAGCATCTGCCGGGCCTTTGCCACTTCGCCGACCGCCGCCCAGCTGTTGGCCAGGCGCCGAATGGCGTTCGACTCATCGTTGCTGAACTGTGGCGGTGCGTCATGCAGGGCCTGGCTGGCTTCGTTCACCTGTCCCGCGGCGAGCAGCAGCTCGATCTGGGCGAGTCGTGCCGCGGCGTGTTCCGGATCGATGCGCAGCGCGCGTGCCAGATAGGACTGTGCTGCGGCTGGCTCGCCGCGCTCCACCGCCCAGTCGGCCAGCAGCAGGAGGTCGTCCACCGAGTCTCCATGGCTGCGCAGGTGCTGCTGCATCAGATCGGCCGCCGCGGTTTCTCGCCCCGCCGCGCGCAGCTTGGCTACACGCGACATGAATTCGCGCCGCTCGACACGCGTCGCAAGCGCGCGGATGTCATCGTTCCAGTCGCTCGCGGGGACCTGTTGCAGGCTGGTCAGGGCCTGGGTATCGCGTTCGGCCGCGGCGAGATAGAGCGCATGTGCATAGCGTGTGGTCGGATCAGCGGGCTTGCGCGCGAGCAAGTCATCGAAGGTGCTGTCCGCCTCGTAGAAGGCGCCCTGCGTACGTAGCGAATTGGCCAGCCGGTAGGTCAGCCAGGGGTCGTTCGGGTCGAGCCGGCGAGCCTGGCGCAGTGCCTCGCTCGCCGCAGCCTGGTCGCCGCGCTCCAGTGCCTGGTCGGCCTGGAGCTGATAGCGAGCCAGGAGCAAAGCATTGCGCAGTTCGTTGAATTCCTGGCGCTGGGGTGCAGCAAGGGTTTCGATGAATGCCAGCGCACGCTCCGCGGATTCTGCTCGATAGAGGCGCACCAGCCCGCGGATCGCGCCGCCGTTGGCCGGGTCACGCGCAAGCAGGCGGCGATAGGCGGCTTCGGCTTCGTCGGTGCGGCCTTCGGCTTCGGCGACCTGGGCCAGACCGAGCGCGGCGAAGAGGCTATCGGGTTGTTGCCTGAGCGCACGGGTATACAGCGCCGCCGCTTCGCGGGGCCGCTGTTGTTCCAGTGCCTGGTCGGCCTGCTCGAGGGCGAGCCAGTAGTGGGTCGAGTCGATCAGGTCGCTCCACTTGCTCAGGTTGTCGATGTCCGCCTCGTTGTCCTTGGCGCGCTGGAAGTACACCAGGGCTTCCGGGCGGTGACCGGGGCGCATGAGGGCAAGGCCCAGGCCGCCGAGCAGTTCGGGGTCCTTCGGGTACCCGCGCAAGGCCTGGCGGAGTTTGGCTTCCGCGGCTTCGTCCTGGTCCTGATCGAGCAAGCGCAGGCCCTCTTGGCCAGCCCGCCAGAGCGGGTCGGCGAGCAGCCGCTGCTGCCGCTCCAGGTGTTGCCGGGCGTCACCGGCGAAGCGCCCGTTCGGATAGCGCTCGAGAAAGGCCTTCCAGGCCTTGGGTCCGTTGTCGTCGATCCGCCTGGTAGCCAGGTACTCGAACTCCCGCTGTGCCGCGGCATCGGTCGCCACCGGGTTTCGGCCCAACTCGGCCAGCAATGCCAGCGCCGCCTTGTCCTGCCCATCGGCAAACAGCAGATTCGCCAGCAACTGGCGTAGCTGGGGGTTGCCCGGGTACTCGTCGTCCAGGCGGCGCAACGCACCGATCGCCGACGTGCGCTGCCCCGGCTGGGCGCTGCGCAGGCGCCAGTATTCGACGGCCAGTTCCAGTGTCGGTGGCTGGTCGCCATAGAGGGCTTTGAAGCCCTGCAGCGCGTCATCCAGCCGGCCGGCCAGGGCTGCCAGACGGGCCTGCTGCAGGCGCTGTTGGCCTGCTTCACTGCTCAGCTCCACGAGCATCCGCCCGGTGCGCTCGGCCTCGCTGCCGGCGGCGGTACGCTGCAGGTTCTGCTGCAGCGCCTCGAGCTGCTGCAGGTCACGCTGACGCAAGGCAAGCCGCATCTGCGCCAGCGTTGCCTGAGCATGGCCGGGCGCGACACGTTGCAGCCGTGTCAGGGCGTCACGAACCAGCTCGTCACGGTTGACGGCTTCGGCGGCACGTACCTGTGCCAGCAACCACTGGGCCTGCTCGGCGCGATCGGCCGGGATCTCGGCATGGCTCCAGATCGGCAGCAATGCCGCGAGCAGAAGAAGCGGGGGCTTGCGCATGGCGGATTACCCGGCATCGCTCAGGCGGCGCCCGGCAGCCCAGCGCAAGGCCCGCCACAGCACGATGGCGAACAGCACGACACTGGCTGCGGCCAGAAACGCCAGCAGCACGGGGTGTGCGGAAAGGTGGAACCACAACAGCAGCCACCAGGGCAGCTTGCCCACGTAATAGGGTTCGCCCACGACATGGCTGCTGACGCCGCTGGTGCGAATCAGGGTAACGGCGCCGGCGAAGGCTTCCTGCTTGCCCGAATCGGTCAGCGCATCGCGCAACAGGCCGTAATCCGTCGGCGTCGAGGCAAGCAGGGCGATGAGACTGCGCTGTGCGTGGAAGGGTGACTGCTGACCGACGACCGCCGCCAGAGGACCGTTGGCGCTCATGCCCAGCTTGCCGCCGGCGGACCGTCCGTCCGTGCCGGCAGCGCCGTGCTGCAACCAGCTGCGTGGCGACTCGAGCAGGAACGGCAGGGAGGCATCGTTGACCAGCTCATTGGGCAGAGGGCCCAGCAGCAACAGGTCGGCGTCGGCCTGCGCCGCGGACTTCCAGTTGTCGGTGATGCGCACGCCGAATGCCGGGTAGCCGGTATGAGAGCCGATCAACGCAAGGGTATCGAGCAGGGTGCCGACCTGCGCCTCGTCGGGCTGGGCCGAGGTCAGCACCAGGGTCTCGGAAAGATCAGCCATCCGGCTGAAGGGGAAGCCGCTGCGCGAGAAGGCCTTCAGGTCGGGCATGGCCATGTAGTGGTGATAGCCCGACAGGTCGATCGTCGATTGCTCGTCGATGGCGGCCTGGATGTTGGTCGGCAGGTAGGTCTGGCAGCGATCGCGCTGGGCATTGCCCAGTTTGCTGGCGAAGTTGAATTCGAAGCGCACCTTGTTGCGCATACCCATCTTCAGCGCAGGCACCAGCAGCTTTTCGCTTTCGGCAGTGGAGTCCGAGGCAAGAACGGTCAGGCGCAGGTTTTCCACGCTGCTGCGGCTGTCGCTGCCCTGTAGGGGGATGCTGCTGATGTATTGGTCGTTGACGCTGATGTTCAGGCGGGACTCGTCCGTCGTCACCGGCGGCGTATAGCGATAGCGCGTCTGCAGCGGGATGCCCTGGTTGCGCCAGACGAACAGGTCCGGCGGCAGGTTGACATCCAGTGTGATGGGATAGGGCTGAAGGCCGCTTACCTGCAGTTGCTGCGGGTAGTCGATCAGCTCGGCGAGCTGTACGGCGCGGTCCGTGCGGATCCAGTTGGGGGCGTCGTAAGGCTTGCGTGCCGGCGGTTCGACCTGTTCCAGGCGAACCCGATTTCCGCGCAGCTGGCCGCGATCAAGTGCCAGCGCCGTCGCCGCGACCACCAGATCGTCGTCGTTACGGCCGCTAATCAGCAGCAGCTTGCTGTAGCGGTCCTGGGGATGGTCGATCAGTTCGACGGTCGGCCCTTCCGCCGCTGGATGCTCGGCGAGGAACGACGGACGACGGTCGTTGGTGGCGAACACCAGCGCAGGTTGCGGACGTTCCTGCGTCGACGGCAGGGCATCGAACAACACCGGGAAGGTGGCGCTTCGCCAGGCGGCCAGGCTGCCGAAATAGGACGAGAGAATGCCTGCGGCCCGCTGCTCGCCAAGGGTCGGCGTGCCGGTGAAGACGACCGGCAGATTGAGCTGCTGGGTGTCGCGCTCGTCGAAGAAGGGCAGCGGGAACCAGGCCAGGTCGCCGGTGACGTCCAACGCCTGCTCATGCAGGCTGACCCGGCTCTGACGACCCAGGTTCAGCCACAGGCCGCTGTGCGCGGGGTCTTCGCAGACATCGCTGTAGTGGCCGACGAATTCGATTCGCACCCGGTTGAAATCGCCCAGCAGGCGCGGGTCCAGGGCCAGCTCTTGACGAACACGCTGGCCGATCTGCTCCTGGGTGATGGGCAGCGTGCCCATCAGCTCATCGTTCAGGTACACGCGCAGGTGCGACAGCACCGGGATCAGCGCCGGCGATGGCGTGTAGTCCAGGTGCAGGGTGGCGGCGGTGGCGATCCGGTCATGACGCAGGCGGAACTCGACCTGCTCCGCGTTGCGTATGCCAAGCAGCAACTGGTCGCGGGGACGGCCCAGGTCGCTGAAGCTGCGACTGGAGTTCCAGCTCGGCGGCGTGCTGTCGGCGTCGAGGCTCGGCTCAGCGAAGGCGGCAGCGCTGAATGCCCACAGCAAGGCGGTGAGCAGCGTCCGGGAATAGGTTCGGGTGATCATGACGGGGTTACCAGGGATTTAGAGGCTGGAGTACGAGGGCAATAGCTCAGTAGCCAGGCGGCTAACCGAAGAAGCGGGCGAAGGGGTCTGCTCAGGACGCTCGGCAGTTGTTCGTAGAGGCGGTGGTAGCCGCGTCCGCCGATACGCAGCACTTCGATGAAGCTGTGCAGCGGCCGGTCCGTCTCGAAATCCTGATGGCGGTTCAGCCAGACGTCGGCCCGGGCGAAGGTGCACTGGACCAGGTCGATCTGCTGCGCGAGGTCGAGGTTGTCGAGGCGGATACCCAGGCGCTCGCCGATCTGCCGGGAGGCTTGACCAGGAAACATGAACGAGCGATCCCCGCGCTGAAGGATCAGGGAGACCGGCTGGTCCATGTCCACCTTCAGCCCCGGCGGGATCTGCAGGCCCGCACCGCCTTCGGCGAAGTCCAGCAGCGTGCAGGGGTAGGCGTGACCGTCGGCGAGCTTCAGCGAGGCCGGCAGCTGGGCCATGACACGGTGGGCGCGACGGATCTGCCGGACTTCGGATGCGACGGCCACCGCGGCGCCGATGATGAGCAGGTTGTAGATGACCCAGGCGGAGCTGACCAGAACCGTGCCGATTTCACTGACCGGACCGGTGAACAGGCGCCAGACGGCGAATCCGAGACCGGCCACGTTCAAGGCCGCCAGAACCAGGTAGGGGCGCGCGATGCGCCAGTCGAACTGATCGTGATCGATCAGCCCGCCTTTGGCCGTGACGTTGAACTTGCCCTTGCCCGGGTTGAACAGCGCCACCGTGGTGGGCCGCGCGATGTACCAGGCCAGTACCGTCTCGTACACCTCGCCCCAGAACGAATGCCGGTACTCGCCCTGCATCCTGGCGTTGGTCAGGCTGGCGTGAATCATGTGCGGCAGCACGTAGAGCACGATCATCAGCGCCGGCGCGTAGATGATGTAGGCGTGCAGCAGGAGAAACGCGAGCGGTGCCGTCAGGTAGATCAGGCGGGGCAGGCCCGCGAGAAAATGCAGCATCGCATTGGCGTAGCAGAGGCGCTGGAAGATCGTCAGGCCCGGACCGAGCAGCGGGTTGTCGGTGCGGAAGATCTGCGCCATGCCGCGTGCCCAGCGTATCCGCTGGCCGATATGCGCCGAAAGGCTTTCGGTGGCCAGGCCCGCCGCCTGCGGCGTGCCCAGGTAGGCGGAATTCCAACCGGCACGATGCAGGCGCAGCGCCGTGTGAGCATCTTCGGTGACGGTTTCCACGGCGAATCCACCGATGCTTTCCACTGCGTCGCGGCGCAGCACGGCGCAGGATCCGCAGAAGAACGAGGCGTTCCACATGTCGTTGCCGTTCTGCACCAGGCCGTAGAACAGCTCGCCTTCGTTGGGCTTGCGGCGGAAGGATCCCAGGTTGCGTTCGAACGGGTCGGGCGAGAAGAAGTGGTGCGGCGTCTGCACCAGCGCCAGTTTCGGGTCGCGCAGGAACCATCCCGTGGTGACCTGGAGAAAGGAGCGCACGGGTATGTGGTCGCAGTCGAAGATGGCGATCAGCTCGCTGTGGGTCACGGTCAGCGCATGGTTGAGGTTGCCTGCCTTGGCGTGCTTGTTGTCCGGGCGGACGATGTAGCCCACGCCGACTTCCTCGGCGAACTGCTTGAAACTGTCCCGGCGGCCGTCATCGCAGATGTACACGTTCAGCTTGTCGCGTGGCCAGTCCAGGCCCAGCGCCGCGAGCACCGTGGTGCGCACGACCGAGAGATCTTCGTTATAGGTCGGGATGAAGAGGTCGACCGACGGCCAGCTGCTGCTGTCTGCCGGCAGCGGGGCGGGTTTGCGATCCAGCGGCCAGCAGGTCTGTACGTAGCCGAGGATCAGGACGATCCAGGAGTAGGTCTCCGCCACCAGCAGGGTGATGCCGCACGCCAGGTCGAAATAGGAATCCCAATGCAGCGTGGCGGTGTAGCGCCACCACAGGTAGCGGCAGGAAATGATGGCCGACAGCACGATCAGCATCAGCACCGCGAAGCGCCCGGGAACGCGCCGGACCAGCAGGGCCAGGCCCCAGAGCAGGAGCACGAAGGTGACCTGCGCGGTATAGCCGAACGGTTCGGTGATACAGAGAATGCCAAGCAGTATGGCCAGCGCGCCGATGGCGATGTTGAACGCGTAGCGGACGGGTCTCGATAGGCTGGAAAGCCAGCGCTCGGCCTTTCCGACGCGCGCTTCGGCATTGCGCAAGCCAGGCAGGTCGAACGTCCGCCTGTGCCGCGGGCGCGGCGGCCTGGGCAGCTGCTGCGCGACGCTGCGCAGTCGCTGCCAGGTCGAGCGGAGTCGATCGCCCAGCGAGCGCGCCGGCGCGGACCCGGGGGCGCGTGCGACGAGCAGCCAGATGCTCTGGATGACGATCCGCAGCGGGTCGCCGGCGGTGGGCCTTTTGCCCGCGACGTGCGGATACAGCCTGCGGCGTTCGGCCATGACCCACTGCCAGCCAGGGGCATCCAGGCGCAGCAGCAGCCAGGCTGTCATGTAGGCGATCAGCCAGCTCAGCGCAGCAATCGGGCTGGCACCGCGCCGATAGCGGATGTACTGGTAGTAGCTCAGTGGGTTGGGCATATCAGCACTTCGCTCGCTGGGCCAGGCACCAGAGCGCCAGGCTGCGCAGGTCGCTGGCGGCCTGGCTCTTCGGTGCGTAATGACCTATCGGCAGCTTGTGCGCTAGGGCTTCCGGCAGCGCTTCGTCCTCGTGGATCAGTTGCGGTTGCCGGTTGCTCCTCGGCTGGCTGCGCCAGAGCAGCAGCAGATCGCGCTGCAGCTGGCTGGCCGGATTGAAGCGATTGATCAGCAGGAGATCCGCATCCGGGCGTGGGCGCTGCTGTAGCAGTACATGACACCCGGGATCGGGTGTAGCCAGATCGATCAGCACGTCGGCCCGATTCGCTTCCGACACAACGGCGCGATGGCCCGGCAGCCGCTGCGGCAGGTCGAACAGCACCCAGTCGTAGTTGTGTGCGATCAAGTCACAGCGCTGCGCCCAGCAGCTCGAATCCGCGCAGAGCTGGCCTTCGATCTGGGAAATCTCCGCCCCGCCAAGCTCGCCGTACGGCAGCAGGTGCAGGCCCGGGAGCAGTTCCAGGGCACTCTCATGCCATGGCGCAGCATCCAGCTGCGCGCGCGCCCAGCCGGAGGCGTACGCAATGTCGACGCTGAAATGCAGGCGCAGCATGTTGTCCGGGCTGAGATCGATCAGCAGTACCCGCTCACCCTGTTCATGCAGCGCGATGCCGAGGCCAGCCAGCAGCGAGGTGGCGCCGATTCCGCCGCGCAGGCCGCGCAGCACGAGCTGCTTCATGCCGGACGCCTGCTGGCCACGGCCACACTGGCGTTCTCGAGCGAGACGCTCTCGAGCGCGCTGTTCAGGTGGGCGACGACGGAAAGCTCGCTCAGCAGCGGCCAGCGCTGAACTGCCTTGTCCAGTGCCAGCGACGCGGAGATGTCCTGATAGCCGAGCTTCGGCATGCCCAGATGGCGTTTCAGGTTGTCGACATCGTCTTGTGGCGACGGCAGGACCAGCGATTCCATAGGCGTGCTACTCGAACCGGTTTGGATAAGGAAGCCAGATGGTCTGGCCGCTGAGACGTACGTACGGTTTTCCTGCGAGCTCGATCACCTGCGCGCCGGCCGTTTCGGAGACCAGCTCGGTCTGCGGCAGGTCAGCGACCAGCGCCTCCAGGTTCGGGGTGCTGCCTTGCTGACGGGCGGCGTAGAGCCGGGAAACCAGCTCGGAAAGCGCCAGGAAGCTCGTTGGCTGCTGGATGTGCACGGGCTGCGTGCCGTGAGAGGCGTCCATCCCGATCAGTTTCAGGCCGACGGGCACCTGGGTGATCGATGGCCGGGGAATCTCGCGCATGCCGGCGATCTGCATGCGGTCACCATGCAACGCCGCTCCGTGCTCGGGTACCAGCAGCAAGGCGACCGGTCGACCGCTGCGCTCCAGCTCATCGATGAAACGGTTGAGGTCATCCAGCAGGCGCTGTGCGCGAGGCCTATATGCCGCCGATTGGGCATTGCCATCCGCCCCGACGATGCGGTTCCCGTCGTGCAGGCTGATGCTGTTGTAGAAAAGGCTGACCTGTGGCTCCGGCAATGCCTGACGACGCTGCCACCAGCCGTTGAGCACGTCGAAATCCCTGGCGATCGGCGAGCCGTCGAAGCCTGCCAGCGCACGCGCGAACTTCTGGCTCGCCAGCACCGGCTGGGGCATGCCCTGGGCTTCGATTTCACCGGCGAAGCCGTCGAACTTGCCGTTGTGGTTCATCAGGGTTTCGGCGTGGAAGCCCAGGTTGGCCAGGTTCTGGAACAGCAGGCATTGTTCCGGCGCGGGTTCGTACAGGGCCTGGTGACGGGGCTGACCGCAGCTGGCTCGCAGCAGCCGGATGGCCGCCGGCCCGCTGTAGGACGTGGCGGAGTTGAAACGATCGAAGATGACGTCCATGCGTTTGAGCAGAGCGTTGTCGCGTAACTCGACCGCGTCCAGATCGTCCCAGGCCAACGAGCAGACATTGATGAACAGCACGTCGAACGCCGCGGTTTGCTCGCTGCGCAGGGGGAACTGCGTCTGGCGCGTGGCCTCGGTGCGGAAGAAATTCTCCAGCCAGGTATCCAGCGCCACATTGTCCTGAAGGGCCGGCGCGTCGTTGCCCTGTGCGGACGCCACGACGGGGGCGGCATCTGCACGCGGTGGTGATGCCAGCAGAGGGATGCTGCCCAGGTTCAGCCAGATCAGACCGCCCAGGCAGATGGTGGACAGGCGAATCCAGTTCGCCATGTAGCTGTAGCCAATCACCAGCAAGGCGCAGAGGCCAAGCACGGTCCAGTCGACGAAGCGTCCGGCTAGTTCCACGAGATAGGCTGGGGAAAAATCCAGCACCCCCGGTTGTGCCAGCAACCGGTCGAACGGGGGCAGCCAGGTGTCGTGGTACAGCAGCGCGATACCCACGGGAATCGCGATCAGCTGCCGTACGATGCGCCACGGGGCGCCCGGAAGGGGCACCACGAGAAACGCCGCGAACACCAGGTTCGGCAGAGCCTGGAAGTTCAGCAGGCCAAGGCCCAGCAACAGGAACTTCAGCAGAAAATACAGATTCCACACACCCAGGCCCGGCCAGCGCGTAACCGGGGGCGCGGGTACGATCAGCCGCTCCGGCGCATTCATGGCGTGTCTCCCGATCCAATGGAACGACGGCGTATCGCTGTCCTTTTCAGGTAGCGGGGCGGGAGCATTCGATCGAATGCACGCAGCGCCGTGTGGCCGTACCGGGTCAGCAACCAGCCGATACCGATGCCGATCGCCAGGAACAGGCTGGCGACCTCGAGGAGTTGCTCGAGCGTCATGGTTGCGTCACCAGCGAAAGGGTCAGGGGGCGGGGTTGAAGCTGTCGACCCGGTGCCGGCTCGTTGACGAGCGTTTCGTTGCCGGGCAGTGACAAGGTTTCGCCGTGGAAGCCGGGGCCGGACAGGGGCTCGAGATCCGCCAGCTGTTCGAGGCCGAGGAACAGCTCCTGCCAGGTGACGCCAAAGATGTTGTCCAGAGCCGCCTCGAGCGATTCCGCGCGGCAGGCGAAAAGAAAAAGATACAGCGCCTTGTCGACGATGCAGGCTATGTCGCCGTTACGCCGCAGATGAGCCTGACCAAGCACCTGCTCCAGGCTCAGTCCGGGTACCGGTTGCAGCCGAACCAGCTGATGAACGATCTCACCCGTTGTGCTGCCGGCCCACATTTCCTGGGCGGCTTCGGCAAAGCGGCGCGGGCTCAGCTGGCCACGCAGGGGAAGCGGTTTGAGCTTGTCGAGGCTGGCATCGATGTCGCTCAACTGACGCTGCCAGATATGCCCCTGAGCGCTCTCGACCATCGTCAGGAAGCGTGGCAGCGAGGTGCCGAAAGGCACGACCAGCGACGCGCCACCGGCCAGCAGCAGCTGTTCGTCCCGATAGCGCAGGCAGGGCGCCGTTTCCCGGATGATCAGCTTCAGCTGGTTGCCACAGGTGCGGCGCAAGCCATTGAGCTGATGGGCCAGCTCGTCGACCTGCTCGTTATCGGTGATCGCGAAGAGGATGCTCGCAGCCCTGGCGGTTTCGGCATGCGCCAGTAGGGCCGCTCTGCTCTCGAACAGGCGCCACTGCGTGGACAGGTTGTGCACCCCTTCCAGCACGCTGCGCTCCGCGTAGAAACGCCCCTGATCGGGGTGCTCGAGCACCTCGCCGAGTTCTCCGGAAGCCGTCAGCTGGAACCCGTCGGCCTGGTGGCGCAGGGCGAATTGGCGGGCGCTGGTCATGCCGCGCTCGTTCTGCCAGTGATGCAGATACAGGCGGGTGCCGGACGGGGTTTGAGTGAGCGAGGCGAACCCGGCCAGGCAATGGCTGAGTCGGAGCAAACCCTCGCTCAGGGCGTCGCTGACACCATCACTGATGATCAGCAGGGTCGCGCGGCGCTCGAGCAGCCAGGCGCCGATCCGCGTCAGCCAGCTTGAGAGGCGCGGCCCTGCAAGACGCTCCCAGGCCTGAGTGGGGAGGTTGAGCAGGATGTACCGGGTGCGCATGTTGCCCGAGCGATCCAGTTCGGAATCCAGGCGCTGCAGCATCGCTTCGAAATGGTCCGGCATCAGAGTCAGGGCCAGCAGTTCACCAGGGCCCGCGTCAGCCGGCAGGTCGGCCAGTGCGTGCCGCTGGCGGGCTGCGTCCGCTATCATCGCCGCCCGCTGACCGGCCGCCATGTTCCCGATGACCTGCCGGGTCAGCAGCGCCGCATCGCTCGCTTTTTCCGCCATGATCCAATGCAGGCGTCCGTCATTTAGCGCAAAAATCGGCCATTCGATACCGTCCAGTCCGAGCGGGGCCGGAAGCTGCTGGTTTTGGCGGAAGAGAAGCAAGAAGTCACCTGCGGCGGTTTCGGGCGCGACCTGTAGCGTCCTGAACAGCGTGTCGGCCAGGCGCTAAAGCGCTTTAAACCGTCACCAGACTGTTCGTCGGAAACTGAATCGTCCTTGATTGATGCCAATATGATATCAAGTGGCTTCGGCGTACGACAGTGGGGGTCGATGGCCGGTCACGAGTCGAATGAGCAGTCACGAACGAGCGGATGAGAGATGAAAGTCGAAACGACCAACGAGGCGTCTGCCTTCAAGAGCAAACCGGGGCTTGGGCGCATCGCCAAGGCGGCCGGCTATTCCTTTGCCGGCCTCGCCGCAGCCTGGCGGCATGAGGCGGCCTTTCGTCAGCTGGCCCTGCTTGCCTGCGTGCTCATTCCTGTCGCCTTCATGGTTGGCAGCACCCCCGTGGAGCGTGCTCTGCTGGTCCTGCCGGTGCTGATGTCGCTCGCCATCGAACTGGTGAATTCAGCCATCGAGGCAGTGGTCGATCGGGTGTCGCTGGAAATCCATCCGTTGTCCAAGCGCGCGAAGGATCTGGGAAGTGCGGCTCAGCTGCTCGGGCTCATTTCCATTGCCGTCGTCTGGCTCGCCGTCCTGCTCTGAAGCCTCCGAGGCGCGCGGGGCAAGACGGTTGCGCGAAAAATCTGCTAACAATGGCTGTCAGTAGGGCCGAACCACACTGCGCAATAATGCGCCGTCGACCATCTGGGAGTTTCCATGAGCAGCACTGCGCAAGCCAACGAAGGCGAAAAGATCCTTATCGTCGATGACGATGCCCGTCTGCGGCGTCTGCTCGAGCGCTTTCTCGACGAGCAGGGCTACCGCGTCCGTACCGTGGAAAACACCGAGCAGATGGACCGCCTGCTCAGTCGCGAGCTGTTTCAGCTGGTGGTGCTGGACCTGATGATGCCGGGCGAGGACGGGCTGTCCGCCTGCCGCCGACTGCGTGAGGCGAACAACCAGATCCCGATCATCATGCTCACCGCCAAGGGCGACGAGGCCAGCCGCATCCAGGGTCTGGAGCAGGGCGCCGACGACTACCTGGCCAAGCCCTTCAACCCTCGCGAGCTGCTCGCGCGCATCCGTGCGGTGCTGCGCCGGCAGGCGCCGCAGGTGCCCGGTGCCCCGGCCAGCGAGGACGAGACCGTCACCTTCGGCGAATACGAGCTGTCGCTGGCGACCCGCGAGCTGAAGAAGGGCAACGAGGTGCACATGCTCACCACCGGTGAATTCGCGGTGCTCAAGGCGCTGGTGCAGCACGCCCGCGAGCCGCTGACCCGGGACAAGCTGATGAACCTCGCCCGCGGCCGCGAGTGGGATGCGCTGGAGCGCTCCATCGACGTGCAGATATCCCGCCTGCGTCGGCTGATCGAGCCGGACCCGTCCAAACCGCGCTACATCCAGACCGTCTGGGGTGTGGGTTACGTGTTCGTGCCGGACGGCAACAAGTGAGTCGACCACGGCGTGCCACCGGCCGCGGGCGCGATAGCCTCGTTACCCGCAGCCCGAGGCTTGCCGCCGCTTTTTCATGAAGACCCCGCTCTGGTTCCCGCAAAGCTTCTTCGCCCGCACCCTGTGGATGGTGCTGATCGTTGTGCTGTTCTCCAAGGTCCTCACCCTGGTCTATCTGATGACCAACGAGGACGTGCTGGTGGACCGCCAGTACAGCCACGGGGCGGCGCTGACCCTTCGCGCCTACTGGGCTGCCGACCTGGAGGACCGCGACCGCATCGGCCGAGCCGCCGGCCTGCAACTGGTGGCCGAGCAGAACGTGCCGCGCAGCGAGTATCACTGGCCCTACACCGAGATCTTCCAGCGCCAGATGCGCGACGAACTGGGCGACGACACTGAGGTGCGCGTGCGCATCCAGCCGTCCACGGCGATCTGGGTGCGCGCGCCGAATCTGGGGCCGGACTGGGTGCAGGTGCCGCTCTATGCCTATCCGCTGCGCGGCCAGCGCATCTGGAGCGTGCTCGGCTGGTTCCTGGGCATCGGCCTGCTGTCCACCGGCGCGGCCTGGATCTTCGTCAGCCAGCTCAACCTGCCGCTCAAGCGGCTGGTCTTCGCCGCGCGGCAGATCGGCAAGGGCCGGCGCGTCCGCCTGCCGATCAGCGACACGCCGAGCGAGATGACCGAGGTCTACCGCGCCTTCAACCAGATGGCCGAAGACGTCGAGCAGGCCGGCCGCGAGCGCGAGCTGATGCTGGCCGGGGTGTCCCACGATCTGCGCACGCCGCTGACGCGCCTGCGCCTGTCGCTGGAGCTGATGGCCAGTGATGACGAGCTGACCGAGGACATGATCCGCGACGTCGAGGACATGAACGCCATCCTCGACCAGTTTCTCGCCTTTGTCCGCGACGGCAGCGACGAGCCGGTGGAAACCACCGACCTTGCCGAGCTGATCCGCGAGGTGGTGGCACCCTATAACCAGCAGCAGGAAACCGTGCGCCTGTGCGTCGAGCCGATGCCGCCGTTCGCCCTGCGCCGGGTGTCGATCAAGCGCCTGCTGGTGAACCTGATCGAGAACGCCCTGCGTTACGCCGGTGGCGGCGTCGAAGTGGCTGCCTATGTCTCCGGCGACCAGCACGCGCCCTACGTGGTGCTCAGCGTGCTGGACCGTGGTCCGGGGGTCGATCCGGCCGAGCTGGAAGGCATCTTCAATCCGTTCATTCGCGGCGATCGTGCCCGTGGCGGGCAGGGCGCCGGGCTGGGCCTGGCGATCGTCAAGCGCATCGCCTCGCAGCATGGCGGGGTGGTCGAGTTGCGCAATCGCGAGGGCGGTGGTCTGGAAGCGCGGGTCAGCCTGCCGCTGGGGCTGCTGCTGCCGCGCGATGCGGTGCAGGGCAAGCCGGCCGAATAAGCCGGCTCGCAGCGCGGTGGGATCAGCCCTTGCCCTTGGTGCGGGTCAGGTGCGGGCCGCCGTTCTTTTCCAGGTACTGGATGATCAGTCCGGCGACGTCCTTGCCGGTGGTTTCCTCGATCCCGGCCAGGCCCGGCGAAGAGTTCACCTCCATCACCAGCGGGCCGTGGTTGGAGCGCAGGATGTCGACGCCGGCGACGTTCAGGCCCATCACCTTGGCGGCGCGAATGGCGGTCATGCGCTCTTCCGGGGTGATCTTGATCAGGCTGGCGGAGCCACCGCGATGCAAGTTGGAGCGGAATTCCCCAGGCTTGGCCTGACGCTTCATCGCGGCGATGACCTTGTCGCCAACCACGAAGCAGCGGATATCGGCGCCGCCGGCTTCCTTGATGTACTCCTGCACCATGATGTCCTGCTTGAGGCCCATGAAGGCCTCGATCACCGACTCGGCGGCCTTCTCGGTTTCGCAGAGCACCACGCCGATGCCCTGGGTGCCTTCCAGCACCTTGATCACCAGCGGGGCGCCGTTGACCATGCGGATCAGGTCGGGGATGTCGTCCGGCGAGTGGGCGAAGCCGGTCACCGGCAGGCCGACGCCGCGGCGCGACAGCAGTTGCAGGGCGCGCAGCTTGTCGCGCGAGCGGGCGATGGCCACCGACTCGTTGAGCGGGAACACCCCCTGCATCTCGAACTGGCGCAGCACCGCGCAGCCATAGAAGGTCACCGAGGCGCCGATGCGCGGGATCACCGCGTCGAAGCCCTCCAGCGGCTTGCCGCGGTAGTGGATCTGCGGCTTGTGACTGGCAATGTTCATGTACGCACGCAGCGTATCGATCACCACCACTTCATGGCCACGCTGCTCGCCGGCTTCGACCAGACGACGGGTGGAATACAGGCGCGGATTGCGCGACAGCACGGCGATTTTCATTGAGCACCGGAAGAAGTGAGGATCTGGGGTTTGTCCTGGATATAGGTTCGCGACGGATCGATCAGCCATTGGCCGTCGACCAGCGCCTTGGAGCCGAGCAGCAGGCGGTAGCGCATGGTCTTGCGGCAGGTCAGGGTGAACTCCACCGGCCAGACATGGCTGCCCAGCGCCAGCAGGGTGCGCACCACGTAGCGGGTCTGGACCTGGCCATTGGAACTCTTGATGAGCTTGCGGGTGACCAGCGGCGCCTCGCAGCGATGGCGGCGTTGCACCAGCGTGCCCAGGTGCGCGGTGAAGCGAACCCAGCGCTGCCCATCGCGTTCGAATTCGCTGATGTCGGTGGCGTGCAGCGCCGAGGTGCTGGCCCCGGTATCGACCTTGGCGCGCAGGCCCACCACGCCGAGATCCGGCAGGGCGATCCATTCACGCAGACCGATCACGGTATGGGGGTCGAGTTTCTTCAATGGGAGAGTCCGAAGAATTTGCCGGCATTCTAGTCGGCGTGCATGACAACTGCATCCGTCTGTAACACCCTGGAACGACCGATACGAGACTGAGTTGGACGATGGCCGAAAAAGACGACGACAAGGTACGCCTGGACAAGTGGCTATGGGCCGCACGCTTCTTCAAGACCCGTGCACTGGCCAAGGCGGCCATCGAAGGTGGCAAGGTGCACTGCCGGGGCGAGCGCTGCAAGCCGAGCAAGGAACCGAAGGTGGGCGATGAACTGGTGATCCGCAGCGGCTTCGACGAGCGCACGGTGGTCATCCGCGCGTTGTCGGCGGTGCGCCGTGGTGCTCCCGAGGCGCAGACGCTCTACGAAGAAACCGCACAGAGCATCGCGGCGCGCGAGGAGGCGGCTGCGCTGCGCAAGGCGGGTGCCCTCGGCATGCAGACCGACGGCCGGCCGAGCAAGAAGCAGCGCCGGCAGATCCAGCTGCTGCGTGACTTCAAGCCCGGTTAGTCACGCAGCACCGCCAGCTGGCGCAGCAGTGGCAGCCTGGCGGCCAGCTGCATGGGCGCACGGGCCAGCCACTGCAGCAGGGCAGCGAGGTGCGCGCCCAGTGGTGTGCAATAGCCCCAGCCGATGGCCAGCAAGGCGATCAGCAGTCCGCCGACGAAGTCATCGCTGACCCAGTGGGCGCCGGCCACCAGCCGCGGCAGCATGAACAGTACGGTGATGCCGAGCACCAGTGCCAGACGACCGCCTCGGGCGAACAGCGCCATGAACAGTCCCCAGATCAGCAGCACCGAGGCGTGATCACCGGGGAAGCTGCGGCTGGAACGATCCTTTAGTTCGAACACCCGCTCCAGCAGCGGAAAGTGGTCGCTCAGGTGATAGGCGCCAGCGATCTCGAGCGATGGACTGGCGTGCTGCCAGCCGAAGTGGCCGGCCAGCTTGGTCACCAGCACGCGAATTACCAGCAACACCAGCAGCAGGGCGACAAAGGTGAACAGCGCCGGACGCAGCTGGTGCTGAGCGAACAGCCAGTCGCGGCGGATCAGCAGGGTCAGCAGCAGGGCGCCGACGAGGATGTCGAACACGCGAACGCTGGCCAGTGCCCACAGCCAGTCCCACCAGGCCTGGTGGCCCAGCGAGCCGTTGAGCAGATGAAAGGCCGACTCGTCGAGAGCATCCCAGAACGGGCGGCTGATGGGGGAGAGCCAGCTGAGCAGCAGCAGCCCGGCGAGCAGATGGCTGATGAACCAAGACAGTGGGCGCCAGCGCGCCTGGGGCGTGGTCACGGGCATAAGGATCGTCCCTGGGGTTGCGATGGCGCGCGATGCTAGAGCCTGCCGTTGCGGCTGTCCTGACTACCTGCGAGCCGTTCAGCCAGCGTTCAGCTTGCGGCTGTCTGGCAGCCCGTCCGGCGCCCGCCCTTGGTCCGGGCCGGCTTTGCGCCTAAAATTGCCGCTTCCTCCGCCGTACCTGTGAGCTTTCCGGCTATGCCCGATCAAACCCAGCGTTTTCTCTTCGATGATTCCGATGTTCGCGGCGAGATCGCCACGCTCGAGGAAAGCTACCAGCACGTGCTGGCCAAACACACCTATCCAGAGCCTGTGGCCCAGTTGCTCGGCGAGCTGCTGGCCGCGGCCGCGCTATTGGTCGGCACGCTCAAGTTCGACGGGCTGCTGATTCTCCAGGCCCGCTCCAGTGGCGCCGTGCCGCTGCTGATGGTCGAGTGCTCCAGCGCCCGCGAGGTGCGTGGTATCGCCCGCTATCACGCCGAGCAGATCCAGCCGGACGCCACCCTGACCGAGCTGATGCCCGAAGGCATGCTGGCGATCACCATCGACCCGGCCAATGGCCAGCGCTACCAGGGCATCGTCGATCTTGAAGGGGCCACGCTCGCCGAATGCCTGACCAACTACTTCGCGGCCTCCGAACAGTTGCCGACGCGCTTCTGGCTCAATGCCGACAGCCGCCGCGCCTGCGGCCTGCTGCTGCAACAGCTGCCGGTCGACCGACTCAAGGATCCGGAGGAGCGTGACGCCAGCTGGGAGCACCTGCGTACCCTGGCCGACACCCTGACCGCCGAGGAACTGCTGGGGCTGGACAGCGAGACGTTGCTGCATCGGCTCTATCACCAGGAGCAGCTGCGCCTGTTCGATGCACTGCCGATCCGCTTCCGCTGCAGCTGCTCGCGCGAGCGCTCGGCCCGCGCGCTGGTCAGCCTGGGCGAGGAAGACGCCCTGCAGCTGGTGGCGGAGCAGGGCGGTTCGGTCAGCATCGATTGCCAGTTCTGCAACGAGAAATACACCTACG
The DNA here is from genome assembly GCF_055755175.1 of Stutzerimonas sp. LR2. NCBI lineage: Bacteria > Pseudomonadati > Pseudomonadota > Gammaproteobacteria > Pseudomonadales > Pseudomonadaceae > Stutzerimonas > Stutzerimonas sp. LR2. The sequence goes on along the minus strand of NZ_JBVTRR010000001.1, from coordinate 385,440 downwards.
ACGCGGCAGATGTGGCTCAGCTTTTTGCCGGTGGCGGCAGCGACGCGCCGTCGGATACCCGGCACTGATCGACGTGCGGCGTTCCGGTCGTCTGCCTGCTGCCGCGGCGGCCGGGAATGAGGCAGGGATGGACCTGCACTCGGGCACTGAACTATTTGGCCATCACGGCCTCATACCCAGCGCGGCGCATTATCTGGCATAATCGCGCGCACTTTTTTCGATGTAGTTCGCTCTTTGGCGGGCTACAACAGCATGGAGGAATCGGCCCAGGGCCGACGGGAACACTCATGACGCAAGCCACCAACGCCGTGTACACCGACATCAGCACCGCTCAACTGATTGAAGAAGCCGTCAAGCGCGGAGAGGGCGAACTGTCCGCCAATGGCTCTCTGGTGGTGAAGACCGGGCACCGCACGGGTCGTTCTCCGGCTGACCGCTTCATCGTCGAAGAGCCCAGCACCCAGCACAAGATCGCCTGGGGCCCGATCAACCGTCCGTTCCCGGCGGGCAACTTCGAAGCCCTGTGGAGCCGCGTCGAAGCCTATATCGGCGAGCGTGACAGCTTCGTGTCCCATGTCCATGTCGGTGCCGATCCCGAGCACTACCTGCCGGTCAAGATGACCACCGAGACCGCCTGGCACAACCTGTTCGGCCGCTGCCTGTTCATCACCCCCGAGCAGTTCAACCCGGCCGGTCTGAGCGAGTGGCGCATCCTCAACGCCCCGTTCTTCCAGTGCGTACCCGAGCGTGACGGCACCAATTCCGATGGCTGCGTGATCATCAACTTCGCCGAGAAGAAGGTGCTGATCGCCGGCATGCAGTACGCCGGTGAAATGAAGAAAGCCATGTTCTCCGTGCAGAACTTCCTACTGCCGGACGTCGACGTGCTGCCGATGCACTGCGCCGCCAACATAGGCGAAGACGGCGACACCACCCTGTTCTTCGGTCTGTCCGGTACCGGCAAGACCACCCTGTCGGCCGACGAGAGCCGCTACCTGATCGGTGACGACGAACACGGCTGGGGCGTTGGCCGCGTGTTCAACATCGAAGGCGGTTGCTACGCCAAGTGCATCGACCTGTCCGAGAAGAACGAGCCGGTGATCTGGAAGGCCATCAAGTTCGGTGCCGTACTGGAGAACGTGGTGCTCGACGAGCGCACCCGTCTGCCGGACTACGCCGATGCCAGCCTGACCCAGAACAGCCGCGCGGCCTACCCGCTGCAGCATGTCGAGAAGCGTTCCGAGAAGAACCTCGGCGGCGAGCCGAATGCGGTGATCTTCCTGACCTGCGACCTGACCGGCGTACTGCCGCCCGTGTCGATCCTGAACAACGAGCAGGCTGCCTACCACTTCCTGTCCGGCTACACCGCGCTGGTCGGCTCCACCGAAATGGGTTCGGGCAGCGGCATCAAGTCGACCTTCTCCACCTGCTTCGGTGCGCCGTTCTTCCCGCGTCCGGCCGGTGAATATGCCGAGCTGCTGATCAAGCGCATCAACGGCTTCGGCTCCAAGGTCTATCTGGTCAACACCGGTTGGACCGGTGGTGGCTACGGTGTCGGCAAGCGCTTCAACATTCCGACCACCCGTGCGGTGATCGCCGCGATCCAGAGCGGCGCGCTGATCGGTGCCGAAACCGAGCACCTGCCGATCATCAACCTGGACGTGCCGAAGACCGTTGCCGGTGTCGATACCCAGCTGCTGAACCCGCGCAACACCTGGGCCGACAAGAGCGCCTACGACCAGGCCGCGAAGGAGCTGGCAGGCAAGTTCATCGAGAACTTCAAGAAGTTCGATGTTTCCGACGCCATCCGCAACGCCGGTCCGCAGCTCTAAGCTGCCTGCCGAGTCATCGAAAAGCCGCCTTCGGGCGGCTTTTCGTTTATGCAGCACCGGAAACGCATCGAGTGGCTCGATGATTGTGATCGGTGAAGTCCCGTGGATTCGATCGGTCGACACCCTTAGCATGGCGCCACCTTTCTCCTGTGAGGACTCGCCATGCATACCGAAGAAGCCATTCGCACCCGCCGCGCCGTCAAGGCCTACGACCCCAGCTTCCAGCTGAGCCGTGAAGAAAAGGACGAGCTGCTGCAACTGGCGCTGCTGGCGCCTTCTGCCTTCAATCTGCAGCATGTGCGGTTCGTCGAGGTCAGCGACCCGGCGCTGCGCGCGCAGATCCGCGAGGTGGGCTGGAATCAGGCGCAGATGACCGACGCCTCGATGCTGGTGGTGATCTGCGCCCAGGTCGACAGCTGGGAAAAGAATGTCCGCCGCGTCTGGGAAGGCGCACCGAGCGAGGTGCAGGACTACATGGCCGGCGCCATCGATGCCTATTACCGCGGCAAGCCGCAGGTGCAGCGTGACGAGGCCATGCGCAGCTGCGGTCTGATGGCGCAGACGCTGATGCTCGCGGCACGGGCCAAGGGCCTGGATTCCTGCCCCATGGATGGCTTCGATTTCGATGCGGTCGGCAAGCTGATCAACCTGCCGGACAACCATGTCATCGCGCTGATGGTCGCGGTGGGCAAGCGCGCCGCCGAGCCGAAGCCGCGTGTCGGCAAGCTGCCGTTCGATGAGGTGGTGATTCGCGACCGCTTCTGATCGCGCTCATCAAGACCCGGCGGGACGGCGCGTTGCGTGCTCCCGCCCGGCCCCAGCGTCCCTGTTCGTGGCGCTCAGTTCTGATTCCTGCAGGCCTCGGATAGCGTCCGGTAGGCCAGCTTGCGTTCGGTACCGGTGGAATCGCGATAGGTCATCTCCGCGTCGGTCACCTCGCAGTAGGGGGTCGGCTTGATCTTCACCGACAGCACCGAGGCGACATCCAGTCGGGTGCCGTAGGTGTAGGGCTGAGCCTTGGCATCATCAGCCTGGGCCAGCGAGGTAAACAGCAGGGCAGTGGCAATAAGGGTTGCACGCATGGCGGGGCATCCTGTTCTGGTTCATAGGTCCGTCCTGTTTTTGCCTGCCGGATCACCTGACCCGGCGTCGCTTGTGCTTGTTGTCAGGAGCTCAGGCATCGTAGAAGTAGATAGGCGCCTAACGGTAATTGCGGTTTCCAATCCGCTCGATTGATGGAAATGCCTGGCCGTTCCGCTGCTGCACCGTCCCAAGAAGCCTCGGCGTCGCACCCGGCCGACGAGGCGGGTCGATGCGCAGTGCCCTCTGCTGTCTTTTGCTACCCTCCTGCCTCCCGTCACAGGAGCGACGCCGCATGATCGAACAGACCCTCAGGCAGACGTTTGGCTACGACAGCCTGCGTCCGGGCCAGGAACAGGCCATTCGCGCCGTAGTGGCGGGGCGCTCGGCAGCGGCGATCTTTCCTACCGGCTCGGGCAAATCCCTGTGCTACCAGCTGCCGGCGCTGCTGTTGCCGCACCTGACCCTGGTGGTCTCACCCTTGCTGGCGCTGATGCAGGACCAGCTGGCGTTCCTTCACCGCCATGGCATTGCCGCCGCCAGCATCGACTCGGCGCAGAGCCGCGAGCAGACGAGCGAGACCATGGCCCGCGCCAAGTCCGGCGAGCTGAAGATCCTGATGATCTCGGTGGAACGGCTGAAGAACGAGCGCTTCCGCCACTTCATCAGCCAGGTGCCGATCTCCCTGCTGGTGGTGGACGAGGCGCACTGCATCTCCGAGTGGGGCCACAACTTTCGCCCGGACTATCTCAAGCTCCCCGACTACCAGCGCCAGTTCAACATTCCGCAGGTGCTGCTGCTGACTGCCACGGCGACGCCCCCGGTGATCGCCGACATGCAGGCCAAATTCTCGATTGCAGCGGATGACGTGGTGACCACCGGTTTCTACCGACCCAATCTCAATCTGCTGGTGGAGCCGGTCAGCGGCTTCAACAAGCAGCGCCGGCTGGTGGAATGGCTGACGGACAGGGCGGGGCAACCGACCATCGTCTACGTCACCCAGCAGAAGACCGCCGAGCAGATCGCTGAACACCTGGCGCAACGGGGCTTTCCGGCCAGCGCCTACCACGCGGGCATGGCGCACGAGCTGCGTGAATCGATCCAGCGGCGCTTCATGGCAGGTGAACTGAACTGCATCGTCGCCACCATCGCGTTCGGCATGGGCATCGACAAGGCCGATATCCGCAATGTGGTGCACTACGACCTGCCCAAGTCGGTGGAAAATTACAGTCAGGAAATTGGTCGGGCAGGGCGCGACGGCAACGCTTCGGATTGCCTGGTGCTGGCCAATCGCGACAGCCTCAGCGTGTTGCAGAACTTCGTCTACGGCGATACGCCGGAACGCGAGGGCATCCGCTGCGTGCTCGACGAGCTGCTGCAGGCCGGCGCCGGGGGGCAATGGGAGCTGATGCTCAACCAGCTATCCGATCAGAGCAACATCCGCCAGCTGCCGCTGAAAACCCTGCTGGTGCAGCTGGAGCTGCGCGGCATCATCGCACCGCGTTTTGCCTACTTCGCCGAGTACCGCTTCAAGTACCTGCTCGAGCCCGATGCGCTGGTAGCGAAGTTCGAAGGCGAGCGGCGACAGTTCGTCGAAGCCATCGTGCACACCTCGGCGCGGGCGCGGACCTGGTGCACGCTGGATTTCGAAGCGCTTTACGGGCAGCACGGCGCCGACCGCGCGCGGGTGGTCAAGGCGCTGGAATATTTCCAGGAGAAGGGCTGGATCGAGCTGGAGAGCAAGCAGATGACCGAGGTCTACGCGCTGCTCGACACGCGCTTCGATGCCGAGGCTCTGAGCGGCGAGCTGCACGCCTACTTCAAGGAGCACGAAGCCAGCGAGATCGCCCGCATCGACAACATGCTGGCCCTGTTCGAATCCGCCGAATGCCTGAGCCAGCGACTGGCCGCCTATTTCGGTGATCGCCAGGCACCACAGCGCTGTGGGCATTGCTCGGTCTGCCGCGGACAGGTCGCGAAGCTGCCGGAACCGCCGACACTGGCGCCGCTGGAGCAGATCGACATGGCCGCCCGCTGCGCAGAGTTCAGTGAGCGTTACACGCAGCTCAAGGGCGGTGCGCCGAGCGCCGAGTGCCTGACGCGCTTTCTCTGCGGCATCAGCGTACCGGTGTTCGCCAAGCTCAAGGCGCGCCAGCTCCCCGGTTTCGCCTCGCTGGAGGCCTATCCCTACGCCGAGGTTCGTGCGCGCCTGGCAGGTTAGCGCGCGGTCAGGCCGATCAGCCGGTCGGCCACGCCCTTGGTCTGGCGTGAGGTGTCCGCCGTCAGGTTGCTGGAGTTCTCCAGCGCGTCGAGCAGGCCGGTAAGCGAGCCGACGCCCGCCGATTGCGCCTCGATGTGCTGCGCCACCGCGCGGATTTCGCTGGCCAGACGGTCGATATCCGTACCGATCTCCTCGGCGTTCCTGCCGGTGATTTCGGCCAGCTTGCGCACCTCGTCGGCCACCACCGCGAAACCGCGCCCCATGTCGCCGGCACGCGCTGCCTCGATCGCCGCATTGAGCGCCAGCAGGTTGGTCTGCCCGGCGATCTGCTGGATGGTCTGCACCACCGATTGGATTCGCTGGCTCGACTGCGCCAGGTCGCGGGCGCTGCTGACCACCTCGTCGGCCTGGTGAACCATCTGCTTGACCGAGCTGCCGGCCTGCTCGATGACGGTGCCCTGCTGGTTGATGTTCAGCGTCAGGTCATCCATCGAACCGTGCAGCTCGGTGGCGCACTGGCTCAGCTGTTCGGACATGGATTGCCGCTCATGATCGGCCTGGGACAGCACCTGACCAAGGTCGGCCAGGCCGCGGAACACCGGGCGGATGTGTTCGTCGAGGCCGTTGATGTCCACCGCGCTGCTGTAGTCCTGGCGCTTGAACTGCTCGATCTGCTTGACCACCACCTGGCTCAGGCCGGTGAGCTTCTTGATCTGCCGACGCAGGAAGAACGCCTTGAATTCACCGTGGTAGGCGATGAAGTTGTCGGTGTATTCGTCGTGGAACTCGTCCTTGCCGTTGGTGCGGAAGAAGAACACCGCGGTCAGCGTCTGGTTGAGATTGAGACCGAGGATCTCGCCGAAGGTCGAGTAACCGGCCACCGGTACGTCGTCGAACACCGGGTCCATGCCGCCGAGTGCCTGCTCGTTGTTCAGCCGGCGCAAGATGCAGTCGTTGAGGATGCCCACCAGCGGCTTGCCGGGCTTGTTGCGCATGAATTGCTGATAGTCGCGGCGGGTGGTTTCGGCCAGCGGCGTGCGCTTGACCATGATCAGCTCCTCACCTGGGGCCACGTCGCAGAACAGGTGGACCCGTTCGTTGGCGAAGTCGATCTGCGAAATCGAACGGACGAACACCTCCTCGCCGACGCGGATGGCGAAGGAATAGTCGGCGAGCCGCTGTTCCAGCTCCTGCGGCACGCACCGCAGCGCCTCGCACAGCGCTTGGACCATGCTGCGAATGTTGCCGCGGGCATCGACCACCTGGCTGATGTAGCGATCCTCTAGGGAGGCGCTGAGCACGCTCAGGCTGAGCGGCGTGGGCTCGAAGTTCTGGCTCTTGAACACCCCGAAGCGGACGTTACGGGCGCACTTGAGAAAGACGATCAGTGCGTGGTTCTGGTAGCTGCGCTGGCCGTCGTGCAATTGCGTGCGCTGGAAATCCAGCTTGCCGCCCGCCGAGCCGCCGACGAACAGACAGGGGAAGCGTCCGGACTCGTACAGCGCTTCCATGAAGAACGACTCCGAGGCGGACAGGCCGTCGAAGAAGATGTTGGCCAGGGTGTCGCGGTAGTCGATCTTCATCGATACCTGCACGCGCTTGATCGATGCCGTAAGCCGGGCGATGCGCTCGCTCATGGGCAGGCGCTGGCCCTGGCCGCGGATATCCTCGCACTCCAGCGGTACCCGGACGATCTCCGCGGCCGCGATGACGCTGGCGTCGAACAGCTGCAATACCACCCCGTCCCACTGGCCGCTGGTTGCGCAGTACAGCTGCCGGTTCTGGCTCGATAGCTCACCAGCGGTGCTGCACAGGCTGATCGTCGCGTGCGGGAAGCGCTGGCGCAGCTGCGAGGCCACCGCATCGATATCCACATGGGGCGAAACGAAGCCTGCGATGTAGGTTGGCTCGAAGCGCAGGGCGGCGAGCCGCTCGGGCAATTGCCGAGCGCTGACATGCAGCCCGGTTACACCGTCGGCAGCTCCGGCGGAAGGCTTGAAACGGGAGATCAGTGACATGCTCGACACCTTACTTCGTGAGGCACCTTAGGGGAGCGCGCGGAAGAACCACGCCGTTATGAACCTCATATCGGCAGCGTCGACCGACGCCACAGCGCCATTTGGCGCCCCGCTGCAAGCCTGACCGTAGCGAGTGCAGACAGCGCTGACCATGCCTCGATAGTTGCGGTACTAAAGTAGGATGCTGTCTGTCCTGCGACTTTGTTCTGTCCTCCTTGGTTAATAAGTTTTCTGAAACGAAATCGAAGCGTTCACACGTATGCGTCCGGTTTCATATGAATATATTCGAAATAGAATTACTCCCTCCTCCAGTCACGTTGAACAGATATAACGGCGCGCTTGGCGTCGTCTCCGGGCCATACGGGCGACCACTTATTTTTCCTCCGTTAGTTCAAGTTATCCGAACTGTGGCCGACTTCCTGAAATAACGGGGCGGACGCTATTCAATAGCTAACGAAAAGTATCGTTAATTGTTGCTGTCTAATCTTGGTTGTTTGGTGATAGATCTTTTTTATAATTAATGTTTCATATGAAATTTATTTTATAACTCTTTGGTTTAATTACGGGTTGTATTGCATATGAATCAAAAGGGCATGCTGCGGCGCCTTACGCTGTGCGCCGCTATCCTCATGTTGCCTATCGTTTCACAGGCGACCAACCGCACCATTCAGCTGCCGGCATCCGATCCCCATACGGCGCGGTCGCTGATGCTTGATGCCGAACTCTTTCGCCCCGACGGCGATGGCCCGTTCCCGGCCATTGTGCTGATGCACGGTTGCGGCGGTTGGCAGCCGGCGGTGCGCGATGGCCTGCGTACCCATGCGGAATTTCTGCGCGACAGCGGCTTCGTTGTCCTCAATCTGGACAGCTTCGGCCCGCGCCAGTACGGCGGCGGCAAGCTGTGTTCGAACAATCCTGCGCTGTATCGCGCGCTGTCCTATCGCACCAGCGATGCGTTCGACGCGATGCGTTATCTGGCCAACCAGGATTTCGTGGCAGCCGACAACATCTTCCTCATGGGGCAGAGCAATGGCGGCGCCGTAGCGATCCGCGCGGCGAAGGAATCCGCGCCGCAGCGTTACGGTAAAGGCGACGCGGCGTTTCGCGGGGTGGTGGCCTATTACCCCTGGTGTGGCGAGCTGGGTCGTTCGCGGGTATCGCTCAGCGCGCCGCTGCTGATTCTGGCCGGTGGGCGTGACAACTGGGTGCCGGCGAGCGAATGCCAAGGCGTACGGGGCGAGGGCGCGTCACTGGAGGTCAAGGTCTATCCCAATGCGGCCCATTCTTTCGATCTGCAGCTTCCGCCGCAAAGCTTCCAGGGCAAGCTGATCGGCGGCGATCCCGCCGCCACTGCGGACAGCCGGAGCCGCATGCTGCGCTTCCTGCTCGGCAACCTGACTCGCGAACAACAGCTGGCGTATGCGGCGCGAAGCGGCCGTGACGTCGCGCTCGTCAACTAAGCGCTGGCAGTGTTCAGCGGCCGAATGGCAGACCCGGTTCGAACGAGACCAGGGTGTAGGTGATCCGGCCGTGGGGGAAGTCGGCCTGCAGAGATACCGGACCGCAAAGACGGTCCAGGCGGCACTGCAGACGCGTCGGCAGCCAGGGCAGCGAGCCGCTCGTCTCGCTGACGATGGCCAGACCATGACCTTCGCCGTCCGGTGCGGCGGTGCAATGGCAACGAACACGCACGAAAGGCTTGGAACGATAGGGCGCGAAGAACAGCGGCAGGCTGCCACGCAGGCGTGATGCCAAGAGTGGGGCGAGATCATCCCATTTCATCCCCGGCGTGGCGGCGTAGGGTATCGAGGGTACCGCCAGAGCCAGCAGCCAGAGCAGCGCGGAGCAGTTCCTCTGCACTTCGCCGACACGCCAGGCGTCCGGTGACAGCTGCACGGTCATCATGCCGCCGCGATCGCCGCGCAACAGGTGCTGACCTGCGGCGTCCAGCGTGACGGTCACCCGTTCGGTATCACCCTGGTGGCCGAGGATATTGGGTACCGTTCCTTCGACTTCGATACTCCATACGGCAATACCCGGGGCGGCGCTGGCCAGCAGCGACTGAACGGCGGGGTTGGCCGGCGCGGGTGAAACCAGGCTGCCCTGTGACGGCATCGCAGCGGAGTGCCAATGCTGAAACGGCTGACTGATGTCCGGCGCCGAGAGAAAGTTCGCCAGCTGAAACGGCATGGTCGGCTCGCTCGGGTCGGCCGTCGGCTGGCACTGCAGATGTACGTGAGGTATTGGCGAGCGTCCTGAGTTGCCGACCCGAGCAATGAAAGCGCCTACTTCGACTCGTGCGCCTGGGCCCACCAGAATCGAGCCCTGCTGCAGGTGGGCCAGCAATGCCCAGCCACCCTGATCGAGGCGGATCATCACGAAGTTCCCCCAGTTATCCGCGTAGTTGCAGATGCCCGTTGGGTTGTCGCTGACGCCGTCGTGGATGCGCTCTATGTAGCCGGACGCTGGTGCCATGACCATGCCGTCGTACGTACCGGGCTCGACCGCCGATACCGGCTGGAAATCCAGGGCGTGGCGCCAGGGGCCGACATGGCTGAGCAGGCCATCCTCGCCCTGGGTGATGCGTGATCGGCCACATAACGGCACGATGAGAAACGGGCCGGTACCGCTGCGGCGCGACCAGTAGTCCAGGCGCTGCCAGGCTGTTTCCGGCGGCAAATGCATGGTCCGATTGCGCCTGACCAGAAAGTTTTCAGTGACACCCACCGCGCTGAGCGCCACCCAGATCGTCAGCGCGGATGCCAGTGGCAAATAGCCGATCGCGGTGTAGGGGGATAGATGTTGAAAGCCCGCCGCCAGCAGCGCGGTTGCGGCCCCCCCGAGCGCAGCCAGGGGCAGGCTGATACGGCTGGGAATCAGAAAGATGGCGCCGAGGGCCGCGCCAGCCAGAAAGAAGTTGTAAGCCGCCGGCATCCAGTAGAACACCACGCCCAGCTGATTGAGCTGGACCGCGGTGAAAATCCCCGCGATCCAGCCTACCGTGCCGGCCAGGAACGCCAGGCGTGACCAAAGCAGGATCGCCAGGGCGATGATGCCGCCGATGCCCAGCGTGGGCGAGAACAGCAGGGCGCCCAGGGTGCGGAAGTAGGTGATCAGCCATTGCTGGGCGGTTTCCGGTACCGGCCACCACTGCATTGTCGCCATGGCCGAGAGCGTCCAGTGCGGAAAGATGGCGAAGAGAAACACCGACACCATGCAGTACGCGACTACCAGCGGCGGCAACCCGGCTTTGAGCAGAGGGCGCAGGGTCGCCGTCGCCAGTATCGTGGTGGCGGCGACGGTGCACGCCACCACCAGAATCTGCGCTTCGACGGCGAGCCCGGAGTGTTCCGTGAGCCAGGCGGCGGCGACTGCCGAGAGCAGCGCGTTAGCCTTGAGATTGCCTTCGGCAGCGGAGTGATCACGGATCTGGAACAGCCGCAGGATGCTCTCGGCCAGCACGGTGCCGAACAACGCGAAGGCAGCGAAACGCAGGTTCTCGAACAGGCCGAGCCAGAGCAGCGCACCGATCCAGGGATGCGGGATCAGGAAAGCGCCGCCCAGCGCCGGGCCAAGAATGGATACCAACGGCGTCGAGAAGCGGTGGGCGGTGCGCAAGGACCCGTCGTTGGGTACCCCCTCCAGATTCGGCGCGTCCATCATCGTTCCGTCAGAGCGGCCGGTATCCGCTCGAGTCGCTGAACTTCCTCGAGGGTTTCCGCAGCGCGTATGAGCTCTGGTACGCCGCTCTCGGTGATCAGCACGACCGCCGGACGATAGGCAATGAACTGCATTGACTGGCTCAGGTTGTACGCACCCACCGGATGCACGCTGAGCACGTCGCCGACTTCCAGCGGCGGCAGATCGATGTGATCGCGTATCACGTCGATCGCCATGCACAGCGAGCCGTAGAGGCGCGAGGGCAAGGGTGGCTCGTTGATCAGGCGAGACGGCTGTACGTTGAAGCGGTACCAGGCCGAGGTGTAGAGCAGGTTGATGCCAGCATCGGCGATGTAGTTGACCTTGCTGTCCTCTCCGGCGATCAGCTGCTCCTTGAAATCACGTGCTGACAGGCCGTCGTTTTCGGCGCGCTGACGATGAATGCCTTTCACCGCGACCACGCTGGTCAGCAGGTAGCCCGCCTCGTCGACAAGATGGCGTCCGGTTTCCAGGCGCAGCAAGGGACGCTTCTTCTCCGGCAGGCGGTTGAGAACGTCGGTGATTGCATCGGCGTAGGCTTCGATTGGCGGGACAACCTGCTCGGCGGGTCCCGCCATGCCATGCAACAGGCTGTTGGACGGAAAGCCGCCGCCCAGATCAAGGCAGTCGAGCAGGTGGCCGTGCTTGCGCTGGATGGTGTCACGCAATGCCAGCAGTTTCTGCGTTGCGGTGCGGTAGGCGGATGGCTCCAGGATGTAGGTACCGATGTGCGTGTGCAATGTATGCAGGCGCAGCCGTGGGTTTTTCACGATGCGCTCGGCCGCGCGCTCGGCTTCGCCATTGGCCAGAGCGAAGCCGAACTTCGACCAGACCGGTCGGATGCCCGCGTCGAGCCAGACCCGGATGCCGACGTCGAGCGGCTCGCGGCGGGCGCGGGTCAGTTCCTCGATGAGGCTGAGCTCGTCCCAGTTGTCGATGTGCAGCAACGCACCTTCATCGATGGCGCGCCGCAGGATTGCGCGAGGTTTGTATGGGCCGTTGAAGACGATATCGGGGCCGGCGAACCCCAGGTAACGCGCCTTCTCATACTCGAAGTCCGACACGACTTCGGCAATCCAGCCTTCCTGGCGCAGGATCTGGCAGACGCTCTGCAGGTGATTGGTCTTGAACGACCAGGCAAAGCTGGTCTTCGGATAGCGTCGACGAAACGCCTCGCGCGCATGGCGGGCCTTGCTGCGCAGCGTGTGTTCGGAGAACACGAAGAGCGGTGAGCCGAAGTCGGCCACCAGCGCCGGGATCGGATTGCCGTCGATCTCGAACAGCGCTGGCGTGTGTACGCCGCGGGCGAAGCAGTTGCGCTCGGCAGCGGCGTGGGGGCTGTTGCTGCCCAACTCGTCGCTGATGATCGGTTGGCTGTAGTCCTGAGTCACTTCTGATCACCTCGAGATGGTGGGGCAGTCGTTCGGTGTGCAAATCCTGCGGCCGGTGATGGTCATCTCTGCGACCTCGGCGATATCGGCCACCAGATCGATGCTGTGGCGGATGAACATCTGCCCCGGCGTGCACGTCTGTAGTGGCGTGGCGTCGAGGCCGATGAGCTGTTCGAGCAGACGCGCCGGCATGTTGCAGCCGATCTGGGATGGAAAGTCCACCCAGGCGGGAAAGCGAGGGTTCATTTCAAAAAGGGCGTGCGGCTTGCCGGGGACCTTGATGAACTCGAGCTCGAAGGGCCCTGCCCAGCGCAGCGCGCCGATCACGCGGGCGACCAGTTCGTCGAGATCCGGATCCGCCACGACCACGCCGGCGAACCCCTTGCCCGCCGAGGTACGCAGCATTTTGCGGATCGAGCAGGACGCCAGCAGGCCACCCTCGCCGTCGCCCAGACCGAGGATGTCGTATTCCTCGCCGACCACCATTTCCTGAACCAGCACCGGGGTGCCCCAGACGCTGGCGATGCTGGCGAATGCTTCGTACAGCTCCTTCGGCGTGGTTGCCAGGTGCGCCTCGTAGAAACGGCCTTTCACGTAGACCGGATAACCAAGCTGGAGGGCCAGCGCAGCGAGGGTGTCCGGATCGTTGGCCATCAGCGTTCGCGGTGTGGGTACTTCGAGCTGCCCACAGAATGCATCCAGGTTGGATTTGGAGCGATCGTCCAGCGCCTGCTGGCTCGGTAGCAGACAGCCGATGCCGCGCGACTTGAGCTCCGGTTGCAACTGGATGTAGTTGTCCAGCTCCGAATCCAGGCAAGGGATCAGGTAGTCGATTGGCTCGGTCTGGAGGATTTCGTCCAGGCGATCGAGCGTCGCTTTCGCGCCGGCGCCTGGAAAGGGCATCAGATAGGCCACGTCCGGCCGCCCGCCGTCGTGGCAATAAAGCCCACTTTCCAATGGGTCGTAGGACAGCCCAACGATGCGCAGATCGGGGAAGCGCCGACGCAGGCCGGCCGCGACTGCCGCGCCAGGCTGGGGATTATTGCCGCGGTGCAGGCCGGTGATAGCGACGTTGATCATGAAGCGCTCCTCGCCGGGTCGAACAGTCGGCCGAGGGGCTCCAGCGCCGTCAGGCTGTTGAGAAACAGTTGAACGTCTCGGCTTGCCGTTGCGCTGTCCAGTTCATACCGCGCCTGCAACCTACCGGGCAGCTCACTTGGCAGCGCGCCGGCCGCCAACGACTGAAGCATGAAGCTTGCGCTGGGATTAAGTCGGTAAAACATGCCCGAGACACGATCGAAGACGAATTCGTCGCTGTAGAACTGCAGGCGTTGATCAAGCGAGCTGGGACGATTGCTGCTTGGAGATGACGGGTTCGACATGGACTACAACTCCCCCGGGCGGACGGCAACGGCCATAAAAGGCATGTTCCACGGTAGTAGCCTTTTGCCTTCTTCTATTGATCGTAGTCATGTTCGAAACGCTGCTGAAGTTTTTTTCAGGGCCTCGTTGATTGGGGTCAAAAAGCCATCACGTCGCAGGTGCGGATTAATTCAATGAGGCTAATCTCAGCGAAGCAGGCTGACGATTTTGCAGACGTATCAGGTGGTCGATGACCGCTGGAGTGTCGGCGGAAAATGCCAGCCAGGCGCGTGACGTCGCGCCCCGAATGATCCGGGGCGGCGCCGAATCATGGCGCGTACAGGCTTGAATCGGGACCGGAGGAGGTCGGCGATGTACCAGAGAAGAATGCTGTTCACCCTATCGACCATGGCGGCTGCACTGCTTCTTGCAGGTTGTGCCGACAAACTGGTCATCGCCTCGCATGCTCGGCTGACGACGCTGGACCCGGTTACCAGCACTGCGTACGTGACTCGCAGCCATGGCTACATGGTCTACGACACGCTCTTTGCCCTGGATGAAGACCTGCGCCAGCGCCCTCAGATGGCGGAGAAGTGGACGTCGTCCAGCGATCTGAAAACCTGGCAGATCCAGCTTCGCGACGGTTTGCAATGGCACGATGGCAAGCCGGTGACGGCGCAAGATTGCGTCGCGTCCCTGCAGCGCTGGGGTAAGCGTGACGGCGCCGGCCAGCAGCTTTTCCGCAACATCAAGAGCATCAGCGTCGACGATGATCAACGCTTCACCATCGTCCTGAACGAGCCGGATGTGAACATCATCCGCACCCTGGCAAAGGTTTCGGTGAACGTACCGTTCATGATGCCCAAGCGCCTGGCCGAAACCGATGCCTTCACGCCTGTGACCGACGCGATCGGCTCCGGGCCTTTCATCTACAATCCCCAGCGCGCCAGTGCCGACAAAGTGGTGTACGTGCGCAACCCCAACTACAAGCCGCGTCACGACCCCCAGTCGCTGGCTGCGGGCGCGAAGGTTGCCAACTTCGACGTAGTCGAATGGCGCTATTACCCGAGTCAGCGAGAGGCGGTCGAGCAACTCATCGCCGGCAAGGTCGACTATGTCGAGTCTCCGTCCACCAACCTGGTCTCGTTGATGGAGGGCAACGCGGACATCACGGTCGCCTCGACCGACCCGCTGGGTAACGTCGCCATGGCGCGCTTCAACCACCAGCAGGCTCCATTCAACAATCCCGGCGTGCGCCGTGCCGTTCTCATGGCCATGCAGCAGGACGCTTACATGTCCGCTGCACTGGGCGATGCACGTTACTGGCGCAACTGCTATTCCGTGTTCCCTTGCGGCACGCCACTGGCCAACGAGGCGGGCAGCGAGGTGATGCAGCGCGGTGACCTGCAGGCCGCCAGGCAGGCGCTCAAGGATGCCGGCTATGACGGCACACCGGTGGTGGTCCTGAATCCGACTGACACCCCGGTCATGGCAGCCTTTACCAAGGTCACCGTGGAGCTGCTGCAGGAGCTGGGAATGACCGTCCAGGTCCGGGACATGGACTGGGCGACGCTGCTTGAGCAGCGCGAACGAAGAGTGCCGGTTGCCGAAGGCGGTTGGAGCATGTTCCACACCTGGTGGAACGCCGCCGACCTCGTTGATACCTCGGCCATCGCCTTCTCCGGCGACCCGCAGACGGGCTGGTTCGGCTGGGCCGAAGACGCCGAGCTCGAGCGGCTGCGCGCTGCCGCATCTCGTGCCAGCGGGGCAGAGAAGGTCGAGCTCGCCGCGCGCATTCAGCAGCGGCTATGGGACATCGGCGCGTTTGGCGTGCTGGGTCAGTTCTTCGAACCGGTGGCTTTCCGCAGCGATCTGCAGGGCATCACGTCGCCAATGCAGTTCTATTGGGGCGTCTCCCGCGGCGAGGAATGACCGCTCGGCTGGCAGGGAAGGCCCGCTTGTTGGCGGGCCTTTTTCGTTTCCGTCAGCCATCACTGGTTCGGATAGGGCTTGGTCCAGCCTGTCAGCTCGAAGAACAGGTCGCCCAGGGCGCGATAGGCGCCGGCGGTTGGACTCCAGCGATCGACGAGGTGATAGCGCCCGCGGTCGTTGCCTTCGATCACCCATTGCCCACCGTGAATACCGTACAGGTTGCCGGATGTAGGCAGGCGCCAGAAGTCGGCACCGATGAGCGCAGCCTGCAGCCGGCGCCATTCGGCTTCGGTCAGGCGCCTGTGCGAATAGGCGGTCAGCCGGCCTGGATCCGTCGCACCCCAGCCGGACAGCTGAAATGCATGAAGCGAGATCACATCCTCGGTACGTGTAATGCGGATCACCACCGGATGGGCCTGGCCGTTGAGCCAGAGCAGCCGATAGCTCTGCGCGTTGACGGCGTGACCGCACGACAGCGAAGGTTCGCCGAGACGCGCCAGGGGCGTTGCATACCAGAGCCGCCGTTGCGCATCGGAAGCCGGATAGTGCCGCGGGAAGCTGTCGGCAGGGAAATAGTAAGTCGCATCGGCACAGGCTGGCGGCTGTAAGGATGCGGCCTGGCAGCCTGGAAGGCCGAGCGCCAGAACTACTGCGGTACAGCCCATTCGTGTCCGCTTCAGGAAAGCCGTCGGCGATAGCATGTTCGTTGTCCGGGTATGCGGCGATGACATCACTATGGCTCATTGATGGCATCCCTCACTGATCAGGCTCAAGCCTTACGTCGCATTTCGGCTCGCAACATTAGGAAAAGGGTTATCCGTCGCGCTCGTCACGCAGTGCTGTGCTCGGAGCCATACTCGAATCTCGTTTGCGCAACGCCATCAATCTGCACGCCAGCGGGAGGTTTCATGTATCGCCGCCGTCAATTCCTGCAACGTTCCGCCCTGATCGCCACGCTCGCTGCCCTCGGCCCGCTTCTGCCTGCGCTGAGCTTCGCCGCGCAGGGCGTGCTGCGGCGAGCCATTCCTGCCACCGGTGAAACGCTGCCGGTGATCGGTCTCGGTACCTCCATTACGCATAACGTGAGCCTCGATGACCCACAGATGGACCGCCTGCTGGAGGTGCTGCGGGTGATGGTGGAAGGCGGTGCCTCGCTGATCGACACCGCGCCGAGCTACGGCAATGCCGAGCGCGTCGTCGGCGAACTGGTCAACCGCCTGGGCCAGCGCGACAAGGTCTTTCTTGCCAGCAAGGTGTCCTCGACCGGACGCGAGCGCGGCCTGGCGCAGATCGAGGCGAGTTTCGAGGCATTGCAGACCGACACCATCGACCTGATCCAGGTGCACAACCTGCAGGACACCCGCACCCAGCTCGGCCTGCTGCGCGAGCTCAAGCAGGAGGGGCGGGTGCGCTACATCGGCGTGACGCACTATGTGGAATCGGCCCACGATCGCCTGCTGGACACGCTGAAACAGGAGCAGGTCGACTTCGTGCAGTTCAACTATTCGGTCAGCGAGCGCAACGCCGAGAAGCAGCTGCTGCCCTACTGTGCCGACAACGGCATCGCCACCCTGATCAACCGACCCTTTACCCGCGGCAACCTGCTGTCGAAGGTCCGGGACAAGCCGTTGCCGGACTGGGCCGCCGAGATCGACGCCAGCTCCTGGGCGCAGCTGCTGCTCAAGTTCATCCTCGCCGAGCCGGCGGTGACGGCGGTCATCCCGGCCACCTCCAATCCGCGCTACATGGCCGACAACCTGCTCGCCGGCCAGGGCCGTCTGCCCGACGCGCGGCAGCGGCAGATGATCGTCGACGCCTTCCGCTGAGCCGGGCCGCATGCCCGTCGCCTCCGCCGCGCGCCTCGCCGTGCTGATCAACGCCCGCCCCGGCGAACTGCGCGCGGCGCTGGCCGGCTTCGGCCTGTTCTTCTGCCTGTTCGCCGGCTACTTCATGCTGCGCCCGATCCGCGAGTCCATGGGCATTCAGGGCGGCGTGGAGAATCTGCAGTGGCTGTTTACCGCGACCTTCGTTGCCATGCTGGTGGCGGTGCCGCTGTTCGCCTGGCTCAACTCGCGGGTGGCGCGCATCCATTACATCGACTGGGTGTACGGCTTCTTCTGCCTCAACCTGCTGCTGTTTGCCGCGCTGTTCTTCGCGTTGCGTGACAGCGTCTGGCTGGCGCGGGTGTTCTACGTGTGGATCTCGGTCTACAACCTGTTCGTGGTCTCGGTGGCCTGGAGCCTGATGGCCGATGTGTTCGATGCGCCGCAGGCACGCCGGCTGTTCGCCTTCATCGCTGCCGGGGCCAGCGTGGGCGGCCTCGTCGGCCCTGCGGCAAGCGCGCTGTTGGTCGGCGCGCTCGGGCAGTTCGGGCTGATGTTGCTGGCGGCGCTGCTCCTGCTAGCCGCGGTGGCGCTCAAGCACTTCCTGATGTCCTGGCGCGAGGTAAACGGCGCCGGTCGGCCCGGTGCCGAGCACGCGGAAAGCCCGAAGCGGCCGGTGGCCGGCAACCCGTTCAGCGGCCTGACGCGGGTGCTGGGATCGCGCTATCTGCTGGGCGTCGCGGTGTTCGTGCTGTTGCTGACCACAGCCAGCACCTTCCTCTATTTCGAACAGGCGCGCCTGGTTGCCGAGCTGTTTCCCGACCGTGTCGAGCAGGTGCGGGTGTTCGGCGCCATCGATTTCGTGGTGCAGGCCGGGGCGCTGCTGTCGCAGTTGTTCATCACCGGGCGCATCGCCCAGCGTCTGGGCGTGCGCGTGCTGCTTGCCGCCGTGCCGGCGCTGGTCTGTTTGGGCTTCGTCGGGTTGGCGCTGGCGCCGACCTTCGCCGTGCTGGCGGCGGTGATGATCGTGCGCCGGATCGGCGAGTACGCCTTCGTCCGCCCGGGGCGCGAGATGCTTTTCGCGCCGCTGGATGCGCAGAGCAAGTACAAGGCGAAGAACTTCATCGACACCGTGGTCTATCGCGGCGGCGATGCGCTGAGCGGCTGGGCTAAGAGCCTGCTCGACAGCCTCGGCCACGGCGCGTGGCTGGTGGCCGTGGTGGGCGCTGTCTGCGCCGCGATCTGGGGCGTGGTGGGCTGGTTTATCGGCGGCCAGGCCGATCGTAAAGCGGCGGTGCAGTCTGCTCCCGGACGAAGCCGCTGAACCTCGACCCCGCGTACGCCTCGAACTCTAGTAGGTACGTCATCTATCAGGAGTACTCGTATGCATGTTCAGGTCAACAGCAACCACATTCCCGGCAGTGTCGAATTGCATGAGTGGGTCGGCACGACGGTAGAGGATCGGCTCGAGCGCTTCGACGATTTTCTCACCCGTGTGGAAGTGCATATCAGCGACGAGAATGCGCAGAAGGCGGGTGCCGACGACAAGCGCTGCCAGATCGAGGCGCGGCCGAAGGGGCATCAGGCGGTGTCGGTCACGCACAAGGCCGAATCGCTGCAGCTGGCGGTCGATGGCGCGGCCGACAAGATGCAGCACGCGTTGGAGAACCTGATGGGCAAGCTGGACACTCGCGTGCAATCCAGCGGCGAACTGAACGATCCGCTGCTGGACGAGCCGCCGCAATCCGTCAAGGACGCGATGCTGGAAGAGGAGTTCCTGGAAAAGCAGAGCGAGCTCGACAAGTGAGCACGACGCCCCGGCTGCGGTCGGGGCGACTCGCACTACTCAAATCTTCCCGCGTCTCGCATCGCGACGATGCAGCAGGCGATATCACTCGATCCGTCCCGGTTTACAGACATGCAGATCATCCTCGTGCGGCACGGCAGACCCGACCATGGCGCGGCACGCTGGAGCACGCCGATCGGGATGAAAGCCTGGGTTGCGCGCTACAACGCCGCGGCGGTGGCCACGGGCGAGCGTCCGGATAGCCTGGTGGAGCTGGCCGGGTCGGTGGGCATCGTGGTGTGCAGTTCGTTGCAGCGCTGCGTCGAATCGCGTTCCCAGCTGGCCTGCGATTGTTGCCAGGAGCCCGACCCGCTGTTTGCCGAGGCCCATCTGCCCTATCCGGACTGGGGCCTGCCATTGCTGCCCTCGCGGTTCTGGCGACTGGTATTCCGTGGCGCCTGGTTTCTCGGCTTCTCCAGCCACACCGAGCCTGTCCGCGAATCAACCGAACGAGCCCGTGCGGCGGCGGATCGGCTGATCGCACTCGCTGAGGAACATGGCAGCGTGCTGCTGATGGGCCACAAGATCATGAACGCGCTGATCGCTCGCGAGCTGCGCCGACGGGGCTGGAAGGGCCCCATGTTTCCGCTGCTTTCGGGCTACTGGCAGCCGAGCCGTTACACCCGGGCATAGCTCAGAAAAAAATCAGCAGGTCGATGGCCCCTTCACAGTTGCAAGGCGGCGAGAGCCGCTTTGGCTTGCCAGATGAAACGTTTCAGCTAACGTGTGCGGGAGGCATAACAACAAAGGGAACACTCATGACACGTTTGCAACGCCTGCTCGGCCTGAGCATCTGCCTGGCGACTCCAGCCATGGCCTGGGAACAGGTTCTGATCGATCACGACAAGCCCGCGAAAAACTGGCGCGTCACCAGCGAGGAACTGGGCATCGATTCGGCAAAGCCGTTTTCGGTCAGCATGCGCACGCTGCACGGCGGGCGGCAGGAAGGGGTCAGCCTGATCGAGATCGACAATGGCACCATGCGCATGACAGTCGTCCCCACGCGTGGCATGAACGTGCTCGAAGCGGTTGCCGGTGACGTCCGGCTGGGTTGGGATTCGCCGGTGCAGGAGGTGGTCAATCCGGCCTTCATCGAACTCAACGGGCGCGGCGGTCTGGGATGGCTCGAGGGCTTCAACGAGCTGGTGACCCGTTGTGGCTTCGAATGGGTCGGGCATCCGGGCGAGGACAACGGTGAGCTGCTTACGCTGCATGGCCGTGCAGCCAACATTCCGGCTTCACGCGTTGTGCTGACCATTGACGAAAAGCCGCCGTACGCCATCCGCCTGCGCGGCGAGTTGCAGGAAAAGGCTTTCAAGAAGCTCGACTTCGCCATTCACACTGAACTCAGCACCGAGCCGGGGCGTGCCGGCTTCTCGCTGCACGACACCCTGACCAACCAGGGCGACTATGCCAAGGAATATCAGGCGCTGTACCACACCAACTTCGGCACGCCGCTGCTGGAGGAAGGGGCGCGCTTCGTTGCGCCGGTCAAGCAGGTATCGCCGTTCAATCCGCGCGCGGCGAAGGAACTGAACGACTGGCAGCGCTACCGCGGGCCCACCAGGGACTACGACGAGACGGTATTCAACCTGGTGCCGTATGCCGACGAGCAAGGCGAAACCCTCACCATGCTGCACAACCGTGCCGGCAGCCTGGGGGTCAGTGTGGGCTTCAATACCGGCGAGCTGCCGGTTTTCTCGCTGTGGAAGAACACCGATACCGAGCAGCAGGGTTACGTCACCGGATTGGAGCCGGGCACCAGCTATTCCTACAACCGCCGCTATCAGCGTGCCCTCGGCCTGGTGCCGAAGATCGAGCCGGGCGAGCAGAAACATTTCCGGGTGAGCTACGAACTGCTGGCCGACAGCGCTGCGGTGGAACGCGTGCGCCAGCGAATCGAGGCATTGCAGGCAGGACGGGAAACCGAGGTGCGCGAGCAACCGCTGGCCGACCTGAGCAAGGACTAGGCGGCCATGGTCGGCTCCGGCTGGGCGGCTCAGACCGCTTCGTTGTCTGTAAACCGTTCGTCGCTATGGCAAATGGCTTACAAATACCCGCGCCGTTTTCCACTTCTGCCCGCTCTGCTGGGTAATTAATCTACACCCACTCTGATGCGCAGGAGGCGCTCAGGATCAGGATGATCGACCTAAGCCAGGAAGGCATTCGAAGGGAATTCGGACCGGTCAGAAAAAACCCGCCTCGGCGGGTTTTTGCTTTTTCAGTGGGACATGCGGCGATGCAAGACAATGAAATGCTGTGCCGGTTCCATCTATGGCAAAAGGCTTACACGGATCGAAGTTTTTGGCTGTTCTAACGTCTTAGGCGGCTGCGTATTCTATGCCCATCTCTGCAGCGCAGGACGCGCTCGGGATCATGGATGATCGACCACTGCCAGGAGGCGCGCCGAAGGATTCGGAATGGTCACAAAAACCCGCTTCGGCGGGTTTTTTGTTGCCTGCAGGAAAAGCGGCCGCACCGCATTCGACGGCAAGTGGCGCGCTGCTGCCTCAGCCGTTGTCCAGCAATGCGCGGATCTTGCCGAGCAGGTCGGCACCCTCGAACGGCTTGAGTACCAGCTCCATGCGCTCGTCGACGAATCCCTCCCGGCTGGAGGCCTTTTCGGCGTAACCGGTCATCAGCACCACGGGCAGCGCCGGTCGCGAGCGCCGGGCCCATTCGGCCAGCTGTCGACCGGACAGGCGTGGCAGGCCGACGTCGGTCAGCAGCAGATCGATGGACGGGTCGGCCTCCAGCAGTGCCTGGGCGGTTTCCACATCGCCGGCCTGACTGCAGCGATAACCCGCCTCGATGAGGGTCTCGGCGATCAGCATGCGCACGCTGGGCATGTCTTCCACCACCAGCACGTGCTCATGGCCGGCCAGACGCGCCGAATCTTCGGGCGCCGCGCTGGGTGCCAGGCTCGTTTCGCCGTCGGCGGCCGGCAGCAGCAGGGTCACGTCCGTACCGACGCCCAGGGTGCTGCGAATGTGCGCGTCGCCGCCCGACTGCAGGGCGAAACCGTAGATGCTCGACAGTCCCAGGCCGGTGCCGCGGCCCTGAGGCTTGGTGGTGAAGAAGGGGTCGAACACCTTGTCGAGGACGGCGGGATCGATGCCCGTGCCATCGTCGCTGACGCACAGGCCGATGTAACGGCCGGCGGCCAGTTCAGGGTGCTGGCTGGCATCGGTGGAAAAGGTCCGGATGCCGATGTGGCCGCCTTCGGGCAGGGCGTCGCGGGCATTGATCACCAGGTTGAGCAGCGCGCTTTCGAACTGGCTGACATCCACCCGTGCCACGGCCGGCCCCGCGGTGAAGTCGAAGCTCAGGGTGATGCGCTCGCCGATGGTGCGCCGCAACAAATCCTCCAGCGAGCGGATGCGCTCGTTGATGTCCAGCGCGCGGGCGTCCAGCGGCTGCTTGCGAGCAAAGGCCAGCAGGCGGTTGGTCAGCGATGCGGCACTGCGCGCCGAACTCAGTGCGGCGTCGGCGAAGCGCAGCACGCTGTCGGCGCGGTCTTCGATGATGCGCTGCTTCATCAGCTCGATGCCGGTGATGATGCCGGTGAGCAGGTTGTTGAAGTCGTGGGCGATGCCGCCGGTCAGCTTGCCCAGGGCATCCATCTTCTGCGCCTGCAGCAGCTGCTCTTCGGTACGCGCGCGCTCGGCCACCTCATGGGCCAGCTGGCTGGTGGTGGTGGCGATTTCCTGCCGCTGGGCGCGCTCACGGTGGCGCTGCTCGGTGACGTCCTCGACGAACACCAGGCCCAGCCCCTGAGTGCGATAGGGCGAGATCTGCCATTCGGTCTCCCGCGTTTCGCCGTTGACGCGCATCGCCAGGGACGTGCGCCAGCGGTTGCCGGCCTGAAGCTGGGTGCGCAGCTCGTCTAGCACGGCGTCCTGCCCGGGGAGGATGCAGTCGGCCAGCGGAGCTGAACGGTCCTCGGTGCCGATCAGGCGCTCGAAGGCATGGTTGCATTCGTGCAGCTGCAGCTGGGCGTCGAGCACTGCGATGGGCGCTGCGACGTGAATGAATATCTCGCGAAAGCGCGCCTCGCTTTCGCGCAGGGCGCGCTCGGTGTCACGCACCCGCAGCAGTGTGCGCAGGGTCGCCAGCAGCACATCCGGGTCGACCGGGTGAATCAGGTAGGCATCGCCGCCGGCATCGAGGCCGGTGATGATGTCGCCGGTCTCGATGGAGGCTGCGGACACATGGATCAGTGGCAGCAGCGCGGTATTCGGGTCGGTGCGAAGCTGGCGCGCGATCTCGAAGCCGCTCATGTCCGGCAAGTTGACATCGAGAATCAGGGCATCAGGCATGGCGCCGGCCACCAGCGCCAGCCCGTCGCTGCCGGTGCCCGCCTCCAGCACCTGGTAGCCATGGCGCTCCAGCACCCGGCGCATCGCGTAGCGGGTAGTGGCGTTGTCGTCGACGATCAGCAGACGGCTTTCACGCCCCATCGCTTCCCTCCGCCTCGATGCTGAACGGGATGATCACGTAGAACTCCGAACCCTTGCCGGGCTCGCTCTGCAGGCCGACCCGACCGCCCAGCAACTCGGCGAAGCGTTTGCACAGGGCGAGTCCCAGACCCGTGCCGCGCAGGCGCTTCTGCAGCGGGGAATCGACCTGGGCGAAGTCCTCGAACAGGCGATCGTGCAGCTGTGGTGCGATGCCGATGCCGGTGTCGGTGACCGCGAAGCGCACCTGCTGGGGGGTCTCCATCCTTGCCGAGACACGCACTTCCCCTTGGGTGGTGAATTTCAACGCATTGGAAATGAAGTTGCGCAGAATCTGCGCGAGCTTCTTGTCGTCGGTGTAGAAGCGCGGCAGCCACTGCGGTTCTTCGAAGATGAGGTCCACCGGCGAGCCCTCGACGATGGGCCGGAACATTCCGCGCAATGCCGAGAACAGGTCGAGCATGTCGAACCAGGCCGGCGAGATGCTCACGCGACCGGCCTCGATCTTCGCCAGATCGAGCAGGTCGTCGACCATCTCGCTCAGCTCGCTGGCGGCCGAGCTGACGAAGCGCACCTGCTTGTGCTGCTCCGGGCTCAGGGGGCCATCCAGTTCGTCGCTGAGCAGACGGGTGATGCTAAGTATCGAACCCAGTGGCGTGCGGAACTCGTGGCTCATGTACGAGAGGAAACGGCTTTTCAGTTCCGATGCCTGGCGTAGTTGCTCGGCCTGGGTGTCGAGTTCCGCATAGAGGGCCAGTACCCCCTGGTTGGTTTCCTCGAGCTCGGCGCGCAGTGATTCGTTCTCACGGCGCAGCTGCTCCAGCAGCTCGGCTTCGCCGGTTGTAGCGATGGGGTCAGCCACGGGGGGCCTCCAGGTTGAGCGCAAGCACGGTGACGTCGTCGCGGCCGCGGCAGAAGTCCCGATGCAGCAGCGTGGCAATGATGGCCGGATGGCGCTGGATCAGACCAGGATAGTCGCGCAGGCTCCAGCGCGACTGCAAACCATCGCTGAAGAGCAGCAGAAGCTGCGCCTCGCCCTGTGGGTAGTCGAACACATGGGCCTTGCGAAAACGCACGCCGACGATGCCGGGGTGCGAAGCCAGGCCGCGCGAGCCCTCGCTGCCGATCAGGCTGGCGCCGATGTTGCCGATGCCGGCAAAGGCCAGGGTCTGCCGTTCGCCATCGTACTGGGCTATGGCCGCAGCGCCGCCACGGCTGCCGTTCATCGCCTGATGCATGCGCGCAAATACGCTGGTGGCGGCGTCGAACGGTGCTTCGCCGAAGGCCTCGGCGCCGGCACGTGCGGCCTGCTGGGCGCTTTCGCCGTGGCCGATGCCGTCGAGCACCAGCACACTGCAGCGTGAGCCATCGAGCGCCAGTTGCCAGATATCGCCACAGGCCGTTTCGCCGGGATGGGGGTGCTGGCTGACCCCGAAGCGCCAGGCACAGGGCCGTGAGCCGCGGGGAAACAGCTGTGCCAGCACCACCGAGCCTCGGCGGTCCGAGTAGGCATCGAAGACCTGTGCCAGCCGCACCAGCGCGCCCAGGCCGATGCCCTTGGTGCCGCCGGTGGAGTAGCCATCGGTCAGGCACTGATCGAGCTGGAAGCCAGGGCCACGGTCCACGGCGATGATTTCCACGCCGGGCTTGTCTTGCCCCGGGATGATCCGCAGGTGCAGCTCGCCGATGCCGGCGTGCTTGAGAACATTGGTGCAAAGTTCGGTGGTCAGCAGCGCGACGCGACCGGCATCGGTAGCGTCGAAACCATGCTGCTCGGCCAGGCGCTGCGTGACGCGGCGCGCATGGCCCACCTGGCTGGAATCTTCCAGTGGCAGGACCTGGGTCATGCTGCCCGGTATGTTCATATCCACCGCGTGATGGTGATGCGCGTGCCGACGCCGACGGTGCTCTCCAGTTCGAAGTCGTCGACCAGGCGCTTGGCGCCCGTCAGCCCAAGGCCGAGGCCGCCGCCGGAGGTCCAGC
Organism: Stutzerimonas sp. LR2; assembly: GCF_055755175.1. Taxonomy (NCBI): domain Bacteria; kingdom Pseudomonadati; phylum Pseudomonadota; class Gammaproteobacteria; order Pseudomonadales; family Pseudomonadaceae; genus Stutzerimonas; species Stutzerimonas sp. LR2. The sequence continues at coordinate 359,796 of NZ_JBVTRR010000001.1, read as the reverse complement.
CATCGGTCATGGCCAGCTTGATGTCGGGAATGCCCGGGCCTTCGTCACGGAAGGTCAGCCGCACGCCGACGCGCGTGCCTTCCTCGACGATCTGCCAGTCCATGTCGCCACCGCCACCGTACACCACGGTGTTGCGCGCCAGCTCGCTGACGGCGGTGACCAGCTTGGTCTGATCGATCAGGCGCATCGCGCAGTCCTGGGTCAGTTTACGTACGGTCTGCCGCGCCAAGACGACATCCTGCTCGACGCGCACCGGCTGGCTGCCGCTGCTGCGCACGATCATCGCGCGGCCACACGTTCGCGCAGCAGCTGCATGCCTCGCTCGACGTTCAGGGCAGTGCTGACGCCGGGCAGCTCGAGGCCCAGCTCCACCAGGGTGATCGCCACGGCGGGCTGCATGCCCACCACCACCGTTTCGGCATCCATGATTCGCGCGAGGCCGGAAATGTTGGCGATCATCCGGCCAATGAAGGAATCGACCATGTCCAGTGCGGAGATGTCCATCAGCACGGCGCGCGCCGAGGTTTCGCTGATGCGCTCGGCCAAATCGTCCTGCAGGGTCAGCGCCAGTTGGTCGTGCATGTCGACCTGGATGGTGACGAGCAAGAACTCGCCCATCCGCAGAATAGGAATTCGATCCATCAGGCGGTCCTGGTGACGGTGAGGCCGGAACGGCGCAGGGCGAGCGCGAGGGCATCGGCCAGGCTGGCCTTGGTGACGATGCCCTGCAGGTCGAGCCCGAGGTGGACGATGGTCTGCGCGATCTGCGGACGCACGCCACTGATGATGCAGTCGGCGCCCATCAGGCGAATGGCAGTGACGGTCTTGAGCAGGTGCTGGGCAACCAGGGTGTCGACGGTGGGCACGCCGGTGATGTCGATAATGGCGATTTCCGAGCCGGTGTCGACGATGCGTTGCAGCAGCGATTCCATCACCACCTGGGTGCGCTGCGAGTCGAGGGTGCCGATCATCGGCAGGGCGAGAACGCCATCCCACAGCTTGACCACCGGGGTCGAAAGCTCCAGCAGCTCTTCCTGCTGGCGCTTGATCACGTCTTCACGCGACTGCTGGAAGGTGCGTACGGTGTGCAGGCCCAGATGGTCGAGCAGCTCGGACACGGCCCACAGCTGCTCGGCGAATACTGCGGGTTCGTTGGCGTATTCGCTCTGCAGCAGGGACATCAGCGGGCGCTTGGCGGCGAAGATGAAGCCGGCGGTCTGCTGCGAGTCGAAACCCAGCAGGGCGCGGCTGCGCGACAGGCGCTCCAGGTAGGAACGCATGGCGTCCCAGGCCGGGCCGGCGATGTCGGCCGAGCCGTCGGCGGTGCCGCTGATCAGCAGGCGGATGAATTCGGCGGTCTGCTGGGTCAGTTCTTCGGGTTTTACGTTATGGAATCCGCCCATCTCCTGCAGGTCGCTTTTCCAGCTGCCGAGCAGCTCGGTCTGGTTGCGTGCAATGGTGTCGATGGTGCGTTGTAGCAGGGCCGCCATAGGGTAATAGCTCCGGAGTTGTCTGGGTCGTCCATGTCACCATGGCGAAGTATCAGGGATAGATTTCGGCCTTGCGTCGATGTTCCGCGAATCGCAGCGGAACGTGAAAACTTTTCCGAGCGTTGCCGATGGAAGTGGGCCGGATGGTAGCAAATAGATATTGGCGGCAGGCAGGTCGTTCCGCTTAAGCGCCGTCAGGCAGGCGCGACGCCGTCGATCTGCTCGGTCAGCCATTGCAAGGCTGCATCGTTCTGCCGCTGCGCCACGCTGACGATGTCCAGGCCGAAGGGGCCGAGGTCGAACGGCAGATCGAACAACTCGAGCGGCAGCAGCCTGGCGAAGTGGCGCGCCAGCTGCGTCGGCAGCACCGCGGCGAGGTCGCTGCTGGCGACGATGTGCGCGGCCTGCAGGTAGTTTGGCGTGGTGTAGACCACCTCGCGCTCCAGCCCCTGGCCATCCAGCCACTGGTCGACCATGCCGCGGGTCTGACCGCCGTGCACCCACAGATGACGCAGGCGCAGGAAGGCGTCGAGGGTCAGCCGCCCGGAGAGCAGTGGATGGTCGCGGCGCACCGCCACCTGCAGCGTTTCGCTGGCCCAGTGGCGCACATGAAAGCGCGAAGGCACGTCGAGGAAACGCCCCAGCACCAGGTCGACCTCACCATTGTCCAGCGCGTCGGTGGGCAGGGTCGGGGGCAGGTGCTGGATCGCCAGCTGGATGCCCGGCGCGCGTTCGGCCAGGCGCCGCATCAGCGCCGGCATGCAGATCAGCTCCACATAATCGGTCACGGCGATGCGAAAACGCTGATGGCTGCGCGCCGGATCGAAGGCCTCGCCGGCGATCAGGCTGTGTTCGATCTGCTGCAGCGCATGACGGATAGGAGCCTCCAGCGCCAGGGCTCGCGGCGTCGGTTGCATGGCCCGACCGACGCGCACCAGCAGCGGGTCGTCGAGCAGCTCGCGCAGGCGACCCAGGGCATTGCTCACCGCCGGCTGGCTGAGGGACAGGCGCTCGGCGGCACGCGAGACGTTGCGCTCACGCAGCAGGGCGTCGAGCACGCGAAGCAGGTTGAGGTCGAAGTTGTAGATATTCACTTGGTGAATCCGAAACATCACAAGACTAAATTTCAAAAATAGTAGCGTCTTCGTCTATGGTTGGTCTCCACTTTTTCCAGCCTGCGACGAGGACCGTTCACATGAGCCAACCCCGCTTCGATATCCAGACCGCCGCCGTGATCGGCGCGGGCACCATGGGCCGCGGCATCGTCATGAGCCTGGCCAATGCCGGTGTGCAGGTGCTGTGGCTGGACAACAATCCCGAGATGCTCGAGCAGGCGCTGGGCGTGGTGGCCGACACCTACGCACACAACGTGCGTCAGGGGCGGATCGACGAGGCCGAAGCGGCGGCGCGCCGGGCCCGCATCGCCAAGGCAGCGGATTACCCGGCGCTGGCCGACGTGGACCTGGTGATCGAGGCGGTCTACGAAAACCTCGAACTCAAGCAGAAGATCTTCCGCGAGCTGGACGGCATCGTGAAGCCGGCCGGCATCCTGGCCAGCAACACCTCGGCGCTGGATATCGATGCCATCGCCGCTGTCACCAAGCGCCCGGAGCAGGTAGTAGGTCTGCACTTCTTCAGCCCGGCGCACATCATGAAGCTGCTGGAAATCGTCCGCGGAGCGAAGACGGCGCCAGCAGTGCTCGAGGCTGCCACGGCCCTCGGCAAGCGCATGGGCAAGGTCAGCGTGATCGCCGGCAACTGCCCGGGCTTCATCGGCAACCGCATGCTCGCCACCTACGTGCGCGAGGCGCGGATGATGCTGCTCGAAGGCGCCTATCCCCATCAGGTGGACGCCGCGCTGCAGGGCTTCGGCTTTGCCATGGGCCCGTTCCGCATGTATGACGTGGTGGGTATCGACCTGGAATGGCGCGCCCGCGAGCTGGCCGGCAAGGGCCAGGACGAGGCCGAGGTGCAGGTGGATAACCGTCTCTGCGAGCTGGGCCGCTTCGGCCAGAAGTCGCGCATGGGCTACTACCGCTACGCCGAAGGCAGCCGCCAGGCCGAGCACGATCCCGAAGTGGACGCCCTGGTGCAGCGCGAGTCCGAGCGCCTCGGCTATGAGCGCCGCGAGATCGGCCCGGAGGAAATCCTCGAGCGCTGCCTGCTGGCGCTGGTCAATGAGGGCGCCAAGATTCTCGAGGAAGGCATGGCCGAGTCCAGCGCCGATATCGACACCGTCTACCTCTACGGTTACGGCTTCCCGGCCGAAGTCGGTGGCCCGATGACCTGGGCCGACCGTCAGGGTCTGCCAGCCATTCGTGAGCGCCTCAACGCATTGGCCGAGCGCCACGGCGAGCACTGGCAGCCGGCCGGACTGATCGACAGCCTGGCCACGCTCGGCGGCCGCTTCGCCGACTACAAGAAGGAGGCATGAGCATGGAATACAAGGCTCCCCTGCGTGACATGCGCTTCGTGCTGCACGAGCTGTTCGACGCCACCGGCCATTGCGAATTGCTCGGCAACGGCCTGGACCGCGAGCTGATCGACGGTGTGCTGGAAGAAGCTGCGCGCTACACCGGCGGCGAGATCGCGCCGCTCAATCGCAACAGCGACGAAGAAGGCGTGACCCTGGAAAACGGCGAAGTGCGCACGCCGCAGGGCTTCGTCGAGGCCTACAAGCAGTACGTCGACAACGGCTGGGCGAGCATGACCGGGCCGACCGACTACGGCGGCCAGGGCTTCCCGCAGCTGGTGGCCTGCAATTTCCACGAGATGCTGATGGGCGCGTCGCTGTCCTTTCGCATCTATTCCGGCCTGACCGAGGGCGCGGTGCTGGCGCTGTACAAGCACGGCAGCGATGAACTGAAGAATGCCTATCTGGAGAAGCTGGTCAGCGGCAGTTGGAGCGGCACCATGTGCCTGACCGAGCCGCAGGCCGGCACCGACCTCGCCCTGCTGCGCACCCGCGCCGAGCCGCAGGCGGACGGCAGCTACAAGGTCAGCGGCAGCAAGATCTTCATCTCCGGCGGCGAGCACGACATGAGCGAGAACATCGTGCATCTGGTGCTGGCGCGCCTGCCGGATGCGCCGGCCGGGGTGAAGGGCATCAGCCTGCTGCTAGTGCCCAAGTTAATTGCCAATGCCGACGGCACGCCGGGGGCGCGCAACGCGCTGAGCTGCGGCGCCATCGAGCACAAGATGGGCATCAAGGGCGCGGCGACCTGCGTGATGAACTTCGACGGCGCCACCGGCTGGATCGTCGGCGAGCCCAATCAGGGCCTGGCGTGCATGTTCACCATGATGAACGACGCGCGGTTTCAGGTCGGCTTGCAGGGGCTTGGCATTGCCGAACAGGCCTATCAGGGCTCGCTGGCCTATGCCCGCGAGCGCCTGCAATCGCGCGGACTGGCAGGTGCGCAGCATCCGGACAAGCCAGCCGACCCGATCATCGTGCACCCCGACGTGCGCCGCATGCTGCTGACGCAAAAGACGCTGGTCGAAGGCAGCCGCATGCTGGCGGCCTACTGCGCCCGGCAGCTGGACCTCGAGCATGGCCATCCCGAGCCGAGCTACCGCAAGGCGGCGAGCAAGCGCGCTGCGCTGCTGATCCCCATCGTCAAGGCGTTCTTCACCGACATGGGCCAGGAGGTGGCGAGCCTCGGCGTGCAGGTCTACGGCGGCCACGGCTATATCCGCGAATGGGGCATGGAACAGCTGATGCGCGACAGCCGCATCACCCAGCTCTACGAGGGCACCAATGGCATTCAGGCGCTGGATTACATCCGCCGCAAGCTGCTCGGTGACGGCGGCGCGGAACTGTCGGCGCTACAGGCGGAATTCAGCGAGATTTGCGACCGGCAGATCGATCGCCCTGCGCTGCACGCTCTGGCCAGCAAGGTGCAGATGCGTCTCGGCGAATGGCGCGAGCTGACGGCCGAGATCATCGCTGCCACCGGTCGAGATCCCCAGGAGGTCGGCGCGGTGTCGGTGGATTTCCTGCAGTACTCGGCCTATGTCTTGTTGGCCGGCCTCTGGCTGCAGGCCGCGGCGCGTGCACAGGATGCGCTGGAGCAGGGCGCCGGCGAGGAGGCTTTCTATCAGGCCAAGCTGGCCAGTGCGGATTTCTATCTGCGCCGTGTGTTACCGCGGGCGAGTGCGCATCGGGAAGCCATTCAGGGTGGCGCGGATTGTTTGATGGCGCTGCCGGAAAGCGACTTCGCGTTTTGAGCTAATTGATCACTGGAGGCACCGATGCATCCGTTCAGCTTTGCCACAACCGCTCAATTGATCTGCGAGCCTGGCTCGTCGCGCCGGCTGGCCAGCCTCTGCAAGGAGCGTGGGGCGCGCTCGGTGCTGGTGGTGACCGACCCGGGCATCACCCGTTTCGGCCTGCTCGACGAAGTCCTGCCGGGCTTCGAGACGGAAGGCCTGCAGGTCGCGGCTTACGATCAGGTCGTTGCCGACCCGCCCGAGCACATCGTCCTGGCGGCGGTGGCGCAGGCCAGGGCGTCCAGGGTGGATCTGATCATCGGCTTCGGCGGCGGCAGCTCGATGGACGTCGCCAAGCTGGTCGCGCTGTTGGCCCATCCTGATTGCGCGCAAACGCTGCAGGACATCTATGGTGTCGGCAACGCCAAGGGCCAGCGCCTGCCGCTGATCCAGGTGCCGACCACCGCCGGCACCGGCTCGGAAGTCACGCAGATCGCCATCATCACCACCGGTGAGACGACCAAGATGGGCGTGGTCTCGCCCCTGTTGCTGCCGGACCTGGCGTTGCTCGACGCCGATCTCACCCTCGGCCTGCCACCGGCGGTGACCGCGGCCACCGGCATCGACGCCATGGTGCATGCCATCGAGGCTTACACCAGCGCGCTGAAGAAGAACCCCATGTCTGATCTGCTGGCCCGCGAGGCGCTGCGCCTCTTGGCGGCCAATCTGGACGAGGCGGTGCACAACGGCAGCAACCGCGAGGCACGCCAGGCCATGCTGCTGGGCGCCTGCCTGGCCGGACAGGCGTTCGCCAATGCGCCGGTCGCTGCCGTGCACGCGCTGGCCTATCCGCTGGGAGGCAATTTTCACATTCCCCACGGCCTGTCCAACGCCCTGGTACTGCCGCAGGTGCTGCGTTTCAACGTCAGCGCGGCGGCCACGCACTACGGCGAACTGGCACCGATCATTCTCGGCGAGCGCCTGCGCACGGATGATCCGTCCACCTACGCCGAGCAGCTGATTGAGGAGTTCGAGCAGATGAGCGCCCGCGTCGGCCTGCCGACCCGCCTGCGCGACGCCGGCGTGCCGGAAGAGATGCTGCCGCAGCTGGCCAAGGAGGCGATGCTGCAGCAGCGGCTGCTGGTCAACAATCCGCGCGAGGTCAGCGAGGCCGATGCGCTGGCGATCTATCAGGCTGCCTACTGAGCCAGTCTTCCTCTTCATTGCGTACCGCGAGAACGACCATGCCCGAGCAACCCAAACACCTGCGCCGCGACTACAAGCACTTTCAGCCCATCACCACGCGCTGGCACGACAATGACATCTACGGTCATGTGAACAACGTCGTCTATTACGGGTTTTTCGACACGGCGGTGAACAACTATCTGATCCAGCAGGGCGGGCTGGATATCCAGGATGGCGACATCGTCGGCTTCGTGGTCAGTTCGGCTTGCGACTACTTCGCCTCGATCGCCTATCCGGACCTGATCGAGGTGGGTCTGCGGGTGGCCAGGTTGGGCAACTCGTCGGTGCAGTACGAGCTGGCGATCTTCCGCGAGGGCGAGCAGGAGGCCTGCGCGGCGGGCCGCTTCGTGCATGTTTTCGTCGAACGCGCAAGCAATCGTCCCACTGCCATTCCCGGGCGCCTGCGCGCCGCGCTGGAGGCCTTGAGCTAATCCGCTCGGCGCGGAAAGCTGAAGCCGTAAACGAGATCGCCCGGAGCGGCTGGGCCGATCCGGGCGATGCGGTGGTTGCTACGAGACGGCAACGGCGCTGTCTGCGGCACTCAGTGGTGCTTGTGTTTGTGCTTGTAATGGCCTTTGGCTTTGCCTGGATGGCCGTAGTAGCGGCGATCATCCCGGTAGCGGCGGTCGCCCCGATAACGGTCGTCGTCATCGTCGCCGTAGGCGTTGCCGATCGCGCCGCCGGCACCGCCGCCAACGGCCGCGCCAATCAGGCCGCCGGTGCTGCCGCCGACCTTCTGGCCGATGACGTTACCACCTGCCGCGCCCAGGCCACCGCCGATGGCCGCTTCGGTGCGGCTGCGCTTGTCGGCGCCGACCATGCCACCTGCCGCACCGCCGACGCCGGCGCCGATGGTCGCGCCAGTCGAGCCACCCAGATGCTCACCCACCACGGAACCGAGCGCGCCACCGAGGGCACCGCCAACGGCGGCTTCGGTGTTGCTGCCGGCAAAGGCGGCGGCGCTGAGCAGGCTGGTGGACAACAGGAAAATCGAGGCGTACTTCATGGTGTGATCCCGTATGAGGAATTGCGGCGTGATCCTCACGTGCCGCTTCGCTTCCGGCAAGGGCTTCCCGATGAAATGCGTGACCCAGTTCCTGTTTGCTAACTCTTTGATTTCTGGCTGGAACCTGGTCCTGAAAAGCAGGTCTCAGCTCGCTTGTGCGGGTCAGGCGCAGCCGTCACCTGCGGCCGGGCTGTAGACCCGCGGCGGGCTGTGCTGTGGCAGGTGGATCAGGTTGAGATTGTGCCGTTGAGCCCATTGTGCGGCGAGCCCTGTGGGCGAAGACAGGCTGACCAGCGTCGGGATGCCGGCGCGCTGAACCTTGTGCACCAGCTCCAGGCTGCAGCGGCTGGTGACGATCGCCAGGCCGCCAGCGGGCTCGCAGCCGACGCGCGCCATGGCGCCGATCAGCTTGTCCAGCGCGTTGTGTCGGCCGATGTCCTCGCGGCCCAGACGCAACTCGCCGGTGGCATCCATGAACAGCGCGGCGTGCACCGCGCCGCAGTCGCGACCCAGTGGCTGGAACTCGCCGATGCGTTGCCGCAGATCCAGCAGCCAGTGGGAAGGCGGCAGGGCCGAGGGCGGCAGCTGGGCCAGCTGCGGCAACGCCTGCTCCAGCGCTTCGACGCCGCACAGGCCGCAGCTGCTGGTGCCGGGCAGTTGGCGGCGCTGCTGCTTCAGCCGCCAGAACGCGCGGCTGGAAATCTCCACTTCCGCACGTCGCGCATTGCCGCGCCCATGCAGGCGGATGTCATAGATGTCGCTCAGCGACTCGACGAAGCCGTTGGCCAGGCTGAAGCCGACCACGAAATCTTCCAGGTTGGCCGGTGAGATCATCATCACCGCCTGGCTGAGCCCGTTGTAGGCGATGGCCAGGGCGCACTCTTCGGCGAGGTCGACGCAGCACGATCCGTCCTCGTCGATGGGCTGGTAGCAGTAGCGCTGGCTGGCGCCGGATGGCGCGCGCGCCGTGCCGGCGAAGGAGGCGGTCAGGCGAGACGGGGCATTCATCGGCAGGCTCGTTCAGTGTGGTGGATGCCGAGCCAGTCGACGCCTGTGACAGCGGCGGCCGGCGGATAGTGTTATGACCCCGGCCGGCCGCGGACGATTCACCGTTGGTCGCGCTCCATCAGCATGTCGCTGACCCGCTTGGCCAGAGCGTCCAGGTTGAACGGCTTGCTGATCATGTCCATGCCCGGCTCGAGGAAGTCGGAGCTGGCGGCCTGCCTGGCGTAGCCGGTCATGAACAGCACCGGCAAACCCGGGTACTGCTGGCGCGCCACATCGGCGAGCTGGCGGCCGTTCATTCCCGGCAGGCCGACATCGGTGACCAGCATGTCCACCGCTGTCGCACTTTCCAGGATGCGGATCGCCGCATTGCCATCCGCCGCCTCCAGCGTCTGGTAGCCGAGCATCTGCAGCACGTCGATCACCAGCAGCCGCACCGCGGGATCGTCCTCGACCACCAGCACCGTTTCCCCCTGCTGGGCCCGGAGCGGCCCCTCGGTTTCCGCTGCCGGTGCCGCAACGGCGTCCTGCTCGTCGAACACCGGCAGGTACAGGCTGACCTGCGTGCCGACACCCGGTTCGCTGGCGATCTGGATATGACCGCCGGCCTGGCGGGTGAAGCCGTAGACCATCGACAGGCCGAGGCCGGTGCCCTGGCCGATCGGCTTGGTGGTGAAGAACGGTTCGAACACGCTGGCCAGCACCTTGGCGCTCATGCCGCAGCCAGTATCGGTCAGGCAAAGGCTGACGTAGCGGCCAGCGGCAAGGTCGCCCACCTCGCCCTGGCGCAGCTCGGTGTTGCGGGTTTCCAGCAGCAGCGTGCCGCCGTCGGGCATCGCGTCACGGGCATTGATGACCAGATTGAGCAGAGCGCTCTCCAGCTGGTTCTCGTCGCTGGAGACCGGCCACAGGCCGGCCTGCAGCTGGTTGCGGATCTGGATATGGCGGCCCAGCGTGCGGCTGAGCAGGTCGTGCATCGATTCGATCAGCTGATTGAGTTCGACGCGCTTGAGGTTCAGTGGCTGACGCCGGGCGAAGGCGAGCAGGCGGTGGGTCAATGCCGCGGCGCGGTTGGCCGAGGTCACCGCGGCATCGATGAAGCGCTGGGTTTCGCCGTGCCGGCCTGACTGGATATAGCGCTGGATCAGGTCCAGGCCACCGATGATCCCGGTCAGCATGTTGTTGAAGTCGTGGGCAATGCCGCCGGTCAGCTGGCCCACCGCTTCCATCTTCTGCGATTGGCGTAGCGCTTCCTGCGCCTGTTCGCGGCTGGCCATCTCCTTGAGCAGGCGCTCGTAGACTTCGGCCAGCGCCTGGGTGCGCTCCTGGATGCGGCTTTCCAACGTCTCGTTGAGCTCGCGCAGGGCCTGCTCGGCGCGCCAGCGCTCGGTGACGTCCAGGGCCATGACAAAGAAGCCGAGCACGGCACCCTGTGCATCGCGGCGCGGCAGATAGTGCACCAGCATCCGACGGGCCTGGCCGTCGCGGTGCGGGCTGTAGGCTTCGAACACCACCTGCTGGCCGGCCAGTGCGGCACGAATGCTTTGCTCGCGTTCGGCATAGCCTTGCTCGCCCAGCACCTCGCGGGCGGTCTTGCCGAGCAGCCACTGGGTCGGATAGCCGAACCACTCGGTGTAGTAGCGATTGTTGAAGCGGAAGCGCTCCTTGTGGTCGAGGTAGCCGATCAGCACCGGCAGGGCGTCGGTGATCATCTTCAGTTCCGCTTCGCTCTGGCGCAGCGCATCTTCGCTGGCCTGCTGGCGGCTGATGTCCATCACCGCGCCGGGAAAGCGCAGCGGGCGGCCCTGCTCGTCGCAGTGACAGCGGCCGCGCGCCAGGGCCCAGCGTGTCTCGCCATTGGGCAGCTGCAGTCGATAACGCTGGTCGAGGGCGCCGCGCTCGGCGATGCAGCGTTCCAGCGCGGCACGCAGCCGGGGCGCGTCCTGGGGATGGACATGATCGAAGAAGGCCTCGCTGCTCAGGCCCTTGGGGCCCGATTGCTCCACCGGGAGGATGCGCGACAGCTCGGCGCCGGGCGGAATCCCCTCGCTGCCGAGGGCCCAATCCCAGATGCCTATCAGGTCGCTGGCCTCGAGCGCCAGCTGCAGGCGCTGCTCGCTCGCCCGGTGCACCTCGGCGCTGAGCTTGTAGTGCAGGGCGGTCTGCGACAGGCGGGTTTCGGTGCGCACACGCTCGCTGGTTTCGCTGAGACAGAGCAGCAGCCCGCCGATGCCGTGCGGTGCGTTGCGGATGGGGCTCAGGGCAAGGTCGAACCAGGCATCTTCCGCGGCGCCGCCGCGCTCGATCGCCACGCGCTGGTTGCGCAGCAGTCTCGGCTCGCCTCGCCGGGCCGCATCGCAAGCGGGGTTCAGCAGCTCCCAGGTGGCACCCCAGCGACGACAGGCAGGCTGGCCGAGTTCGGCCGGATGACGATCACCGATCAGTGCGGCGTGTGCGTCGTTGTAGAGCTGCAGTGCCTGCTCGCCCCAGAGGATGCACATGGGCACGGGCGCCTCGAGGATGGTCTCGAGCAGCAGCCGCAGGGCCGCCGGCCAGTTGTCGGGCACGCCGAGCACGGTCACGCCCCAGTCGTGCCGGCGGATCCGCTCGCTCATTTCGCTGTGACTCTGGGGCCAGAGCTCCGCGCCTACTGCCATGTTGCTTCCTATCGATCATCCGTGGCTGAACTACGAATACAGGCATGCGGTGCCTGCGGGTCGCGTTTCGATGCGTGTCGGCCCGCGCTCTTCCTGAGCCGGTTCCCGCCGACGGTAACTGTTGCGTAGTGTAAAGCTTCCCGCTGCCCGGCGGCAGCGCCGGACGTCACGCCTGATTGCCGTGCAGGCTGGCGATCAGCTCGCGGTAGTCATCGACGGCGACGAATTCCTCGGTGTCCTTGGGCGCGCGTCGGCTGTCAGGCTCGCGTACCGCGAGCAGATGGGCAACGCCGAAATGCCGGGCACTGCGCAGGATCGGCAGGCTATCGTCGATGAACAGCGTGCGAGATGGGTCGAACGCCAGATCTTGGCGCAGCGCGTACCAGAACTGCGCCGCCTCCTTCGGATAGCCATAGTCGTGGGAGCTGATCAGGCGATCGAACCAGGGCCCCAGTTCGATCTTCTCCAGCTTGAGCGACAACGAGTCGCGGTGGGCGTTGGTGATTAGCACCACGCGCTTGCCAGCCTGGCGCAGCGCCGAGAGGAACTCGTCGGCGCTGGGTCTGAGGGCGATCAGCTCGGCTATCTCACGCTTCATCTCGCGGATCGGCAGGTTCAGTTCGCGTGTCCAGTAGTCCAGGCAATACCAGGTGAGCTTGCCGACGTGTTCGTTGAACAGCGGCGCGAGCTCCAGTTCGGCCATGGCGCGGCTGATGCCGTGCAGTTCGGCGTAGCGCTGCGGCAGCAGCTCGAGCCAGAAGTGATTGTCGAAGTGGAGATCCAGCAGGGTGCCGTCCATGTCGAGCAGGACGGTATCGATGTCGGGCCAGGGCAGGGTGGCGATCATGGGGGGCTCAAGTGACCTAGTGAGGGCGGGCAGGGCGTTCAGCTGGTCGCAAAGCGCTCACGGCCAGTGCAGGAACACGGGTTATGATAGCCGCTCGCGTTTCCAGGAGTTCCCCATGCGCCAGAAACCCACCGTGCTCGCCCGTGAAATCGTCGCCAGCAGCCGCCTGTTCCGCGTCGAGGAATTGCAGTTGCGCTTCTCCAACGGTGTGGAACGCACCTACGAGCGCCTGGTCGGCAAGGGCAGCGGCTACGGAGCGGTGATGATCGTGGCGCTGGCCGACGCCGAGAACGCGCTGCTGGTCGAGGAGTACTGCGGCGGTACCGACAGCTACGAGCTGTCGCTGCCCAAGGGGCTGATCGAGCCGGGCGAGGATGTGCTGGAAGCGGCCAACCGCGAGCTGAAGGAGGAGGCCGGTTTCGGCGCCCGGCGTCTGGAGCTGCTCACCGAGCTGTCGCTGTCGCCCGGCTACATGAGCCAGAAGATCCAGGTGGTACTGGCGCGCGATCTCTACCCGGAGCAGCTGCCCGGCGACGAGCCGGAGCCGATGCGCCTGGAGCAGGTCAGCCTGCATGAGCTGTCGAGCCTGGTGCAGCATCCGCAGTTCAGCGAGGGTCGCGCGCTCGCCGCGCTGTATCTGGCGCGGGATCTTCTCACCCAGCGTGGGGAGTTCGGCCAATGAGTCATCCCTACCTGTCGGCAGTGATCGATCTGGTGCGTCAGGCTGGCGAGGCGATCCTGCCGCACTGGCGCAGCGAACTGGAGGTGCAGGCCAAGGCCGACGCCTCGCCGGTGACGGCGGCGGACATGGCGGCTCATCATGTGCTGCTGGACGGCCTGCAGGCGCTGGACGGCAGCATCCCGGTGCTTTCCGAAGAAGATTGCGCGGTGCCGCTGGCCGAGCGCGCCGGCTGGACGCGCTGGTGGCTGGTCGACCCGCTGGACGGCACCAAGGAATTCATCGCCGGCAGCGAGGAATTCACCGTCAACGTGGCGCTGATCGAGCAGGGCGAGGTTCGCTTCGGTGTGGTTGGCATTCCGGCGTCCGGGCGCTGCTATTACGGCGGCAAGGATTTCGGCGCCTGGCGCAGCGAGGCCGATGGCGCGACGCAGCCCTTGCGCGTGCGGCCGCATCCCGTCGGGAGCTTTACCGTGGTGGCCAGCCGGCGCCACAGCAGCCCGGCGCAGGAGCGGCTGCTGGACAGCCTGCGCGGACGCTTTGGTGAGCTGGCGCTGGCCAATGTCGGCAGCTCGCTGAAGTTCTGTCTGCTCGCCGAGGGCTCGGCGGACTGCTATCCGCGGCTGGCGCCGACCTCGCAATGGGACACAGCGGCGGCACAGGGGGTGCTGGAAGGTGCCGGTGGCGAGGTGCTGGAGGTGGCAGGTGCGCCGCTACGCTACGAGGCGCGGGAGACGTATCTCAATCCATCGTTCCTGGCGCTTCCGGCCGGCGTGGACTGGCGCGAGATGCTGATCGAGCTGGCCAACCGCAGCTGACCGCGCTACGCCCGAGGCAGGATGGGCTGCGCCGCTCAGGCGCAGCCGAGCAGTTACTTGTGCAGCACGAACTGCCCGGTGAAGCGCACGGCGTCGCGACCGTCCGAGGCGAGGATGCGGCTGTGCAGCTCGAGGCGCGAGCGCCCGCGCCGGCGGTAGATCGACTCGAAACGTTCCCAGGCCTCGGGGCTCGGTGCCGAACAGATGGCCATGGCGTCGTCGACCACCGGCAGCGGGTATTCGATCTTGCCTTCGTGGATGACGATGTGGCCGTCTTCGATGCCGGCTTCGCGCAGGCGCAGATGCAGCCAGCCCCAGCCTGCCAGTACGGCGGCGCAGTAGAGGCTGCCGCCGAACATGCTGCTCTTGTGGTTGATGTTCGGCTGCAGCGGGACCTGCAGGCGCAGCTCGTGGTTTTCCCACTGCTCGACACGCAACCCAAGCGAGCGGGTCAGCGGAATGTCGTGGTGAAGGATGGCTTCCAGGTAGCGGCTATCGCGGCTCATGCCGGGCAGGTTCCTAAATGTTACGAAGATACAGACAGACGCCAAGCATGACTCCTGAGTCACGGTTTGGCCAGTCCGTTCACGGCATTTGCCCGGCCCGGTAGAGGTCGCTGTGCGGCGGTGTTCCGGATCGGTGCCCGGCGCGCTGTCGGCGGCGTTCGCTGGTGCGCCGCTCAGCCACCGCTCTTGCTGCGATAGGCGCAGTAGCCGGGGCGTGGCCCGATGCGCGGATGGTTGCGGCAGGTGTCCGGCCGCTTGGCATAGACCGTGCAGAGGCGCGTCTTGCGGTCCAGATAGAGGCAGTCGCCATTGGTCAGGCGCGTCAGCGTGAAGATTTCGTGCTTGTGATTGAAGTGCTCGACGATGCCCGCCTTGCTCAGGCGCTTGGCGATGTTCTTCGCCGGCTCGTCGCGCTCGAAGGCATCGACCAGTTCGAGGCGGATCAGGTCGTCGATGCGCACTTCCACCGGCAGCGTGCAGCAGGTCGCGTGGCAGTCACGGCACAGGCCGGCGCTGTAGCGTACCCAGGTTTCCAGGCGTTCCGGGTCGGCGGAGGCGATCAGTCTTGTCTTCACGGGATGTCTTCAAGTGCGGTTGGGCGCGCGGATCATAGCGGCTCGCGCGCCGATTACCAGTGCCTTCCGGCGCCGGTGACCGGACAGGCGGTAGCGCAGATGTAAAGGAAACCTGCAACCCTTTTTCAGGAACGCCGAACGGAGGTGAACGGGCGCGGCTGCCGCGAGTCCCTCTTGTGTGTCTTCGCTAACCGAGGTCTGTCCATGACGCAGGAATCAGCCAACGCCACTGCCCAAGAAGTCGCCGCTTTCCGTGAGCGGGTTTTGCGCAAGCTCACCTACTCGGTGGGCAAGGATCCGGAGAACGCCTCCGACTATGACTGGTTCCATGCGGTCGCCCTGGCGACCCGCGACAGCACCATCGATCGCTGGATGGATTGCACGCGCGAGGCCTATACCGGCGGGCAGAAGCGGGTCTACTACCTTTCCCTGGAGTTCCTGATCGGCCGTCTGCTGGTGGACAGCCTGAGCAACCTGGGCCTGTTCGAGGTGGCGCGCGAGGCGCTGGCCGGACTGGACGTGGACATCGATCGCATCCGCCTGCTGGAGCCGGACGCGGCGCTCGGCAATGGCGGCCTCGGGCGGCTCGCGGCCTGCTTCATGGAAAGCATGGCCACCCTTGGCGTGGTGTCCCATGGCTACGGCATCCGTTATGACCATGGCCTGTTCCGCCAGGCGATCGTCGATGGCTGGCAGCACGAACAGACCGAGACCTGGCTGGATTTCGGCAACCCCTGGGAGTTCGAGCGCTCCGAGGTCAAGTACCTGATCGGCTTCGGCGGTAGTGTCACGGCTACTACCAACGAGCAGGGTGAGGTTCAGCATTTCTGGCACTGGGCCGAAGGCGTGCGCGCGATCGCCTATGACACGCCCATCGTCGGCTGGCGTGGTGCCGGGGTGAACACGCTGCGCCTGTGGCGCGCGCGGCCGGAAGCGGACTTCCACCTGGCGCGCTTCAATGCTGGCGATCACATCGGCGCCGCGGCGGAGGAGGCGCGTGCCGAGAGCATCTCGCGGGTGCTCTATCCGGCCGACAGCACCGAGGCGGGGCAGGAGCTGCGTCTGCGCCAGGAGTACTTCTTCGTCGCTGCCTCGCTGCAGGACCTGCTGCGCCGCCATCTCAAGCAACGCGGCTCGCTGGACAGCCTGCCCGAGTACACCTCGATTCAGCTCAACGATACCCACCCGGCTATCGCCGTGGCCGAGCTGATGCGGCTGCTGGTCGATGTGCACAGCTACGAATGGCAGCACGCCTGGAGGCTGACCACCGCCACCCTGTCCTACACCAACCACACCCTGCTGCCCGAGGCGCTGGAGACCTGGCCGGTGGGGCTGATGGAGCGGCTGCTGCCACGGCACATGCAGATCATCTACCTGATCAACGCCTACCATCTGGACAACCTGCGCGAGCGCGGCATCCACGACGCCGAGCTGCTGCGTTCGGTATCGCTGATCGAGGAGGACCATGGCCGCCGGGTACGCATGGGCAACCTGGCTTTCCTCGGTTCGCACAGCACCAACGGCGTGTCGGGGCTGCACACTCAGCTGATGCGCAAGACCGTGTTCACCGACCTGCATCGCCTCTATCCGCAGCGCATCAACAGCAAGACCAATGGCATCACCTTCCGCCGCTGGCTCTATCAGGCCAATCCGCAGCTGACCCAGTTGCTGGTGGAGCATCTCGGTGAGGAAGTCCTCGACGAGCCGGAAACCCGCCTGCGCCAGCTCGAGCCCTATGCCGAACAGGCGGCCTTCCGCCAGCGCTTCGCCGAACAACGGCTGGCCAACAAGCGCCATCTGGCCAATGTGATCCAGGAGCGGCTGGGCATCAGTGTCGATCCGACCGCGCTGTTCGACGTGCATGTCAAACGCATCCACGAGTACAAGCGCCAGCTGCTCAACCTGCTGCACACCGTGGCGCTGTACCAGGCCATCCGTTCCGATCCGGGTGGCAACTGGGTGCCACGGGTGAAGATCTTCGCCGGCAAGGCGGCGGCCAGCTATCACCAGGCCAAGCTGATCATCAAGCTGACCAACGACATCGCCAATACCATCAACGCCGACCCGACCGTGCGCGGGCTGCTCAAGGTGGTGTTCCTGCCCAACTACAACGTCAGCCTGGCCGAGGACATCATTCCCGCGGCCGACCTGTCCGAGCAGATTTCCACCGCCGGGCTCGAAGCTTCCGGCACCAGCAACATGAAGTTTGCCCTCAACGGCGCACTGACCATCGGCACCCTGGACGGCGCCAACGTGGAAATGAGCGAACAGATCGGCCTTGAACACATGTTCATCTTCGGCCTTACCGCGCAGGAGGTGAATGCGCGCAAGCAGGGCAACGAGTACAACGCCGAGGCCATCATCGCGGGGTCGCATCGTCTCAGCGAAGTGCTGTCGGCGATCCGCGGCGGCGGTTTCTCACCGGGCGATCCGGGTCGCTACGTCGGCCTGGTGGACGGTATCAGCTGGCACGATACCTTCATGGTCTGCGCCGACTTCGAGGCCTACTGGCAGGCCCAGCTGGAGGTCGAAGAGCGCTGGCGCGACCCGGCCCGCTGGTGGCGCTCGTCGGTGCTCAATACCGCGCGCACGGGCTGGTTCTCCTCCGATCGCACCATCCGCGAATACGCCCGGGAGATCTGGAAAGTGATGTAAGTGGCTGGCCCGTCGGCGCTTTTCCGCCGGCGGTCAGCCAGAACCTGCGGGGTGACGCGCTCGTGCTGGCAATCTGCTCGCCGCTGCGCTGAACTCTGCGGGGGGCCGACCGGTCTGAGGGGAGTTAGTTTTCCTACGGCCTGCTAAACTGCGCGGGTTTATCCTTCCTCCGGAGCCATTTCCATGTCACGCGTAACCCTTAGTCGCTACCTCATCGAGCAGACTCGCAGCAACAACACCCCGGCGGATCTGCGCTTTCTCATCGAGGTCGTGGCGCGCGCGTGCAAGGCGATCAGCCACCAGGTTTCCAAGGGCGCGCTGGGCGGCGTGCTGGGCAGCGCCGGCAGCGAGAACGTGCAGGGCGAAGTGCAGAAAAAGCTCGACGTGCTCTCCAACGAAATCCTGCTGGAAGCCAACGAATGGGGCGGCCACCTGGCCGGCATGGCTTCCGAGGAAATGGACAACGCTTACCAGATTCCCGGCAAATACCCGAAGGGCGCCTATCTGCTGGTCTTCGACCCGCTGGACGGCTCCAGCAACATCGACGTGAACGTCTCGGTCGGTACCATCTTCTCGGTGCTGCGCTGCCCGGATGCCTGCTTCAGCCAAAACGACGCCCTCGGCGAGGAAGCCTTCCTGCAGCCGGGCACCAAGCAGGTCGCTGCCGGTTACGCCATCTACGGCCCGCAGACCATGCTGGTGCTTACCCTTGGCCACGGCGTGATGGGCTTTACCCTCGACCGCGAGCTGGGCAGCTTCGTGCTCACCCACGAGAACCTCTGCGTGCCGCAGAGCACTGCCGAATTCGCCATCAACATGTCCAACCAGCGCCACTGGGAAGAGCCGGTCAAGCGCTACGTCGGCGAGTTGCTCGCCGGCAAGGAAGGCCCGCTGGGCAAGAACTACAACATGCGCTGGATTGCCTCGATGGTCGCCGACGTGCACCGCATCCTCACCCGTGGCGGCATCTTCATGTATCCGCGTGACGCCCGCGAGCCGGACAAGGCCGGCAAGCTGCGCCTGATGTATGAAGCCAACCCGATGTCGATGATCATCGAGCAGGCCGGTGGTGCCGCCACCACCGGTACCCAGCGTATCCTCGAGATCCAGCCGCAATCGCTGCACCAGCGCGTGCCGGTGTTCCTCGGCTCGAAGGAAGAAGTCGAGCGCGTCACCGGCTACCATCAGGGCTGACCGGTGCAGGCGCCCTGGCAGGACTTGCTCCACTGGTGGTTCGGCCAGGGCACCAGCGCAACCGAGATCGCGGCTGAAAAACAGCGGCTCTGGTTCGGCTACCGTCCACAACAGGATGCCGAGGCGCGCGAGCGCTTCGGCGCGCTGGTCGAGCAGGCGCTGAACGGCGACCTGCAGGACTGGGCCGAACTGCCCGAGGGCTGGCTGGCCCTGGTGCTGCTGCTTGACCAGTTGCCCCGGATGATCCATCGCGACACCCCGCGGGCCTTCGCCGGCGATGAACGCGCACAGCAGCTGGTTCGCGATGGTCTTGCCCATGGCGGCGACATGCTGCTCTCGCCGATCCAGCGCGTATTCATCTATCTGGTGCTCGAACACGCGGAGAATCTGGCGGTGCAGGATCTGGCAGTGGCGCACTTCACGGCCCTGCGCGACATTGCCGCCGAGCACGAACAGGCGCTGTTCCGCGACTTCCTCGACTATGCCGAACGCCATCGGGACGTCATCTCCCGCTTCGGGCGCTTCCCGCATCGCAACGCCATTCTCGGACGCGACAGCAGCGATGCCGAACAATCGTTCCTGCAGCAGCCAGGTTCGTCGTTCTAGCCCCGCCGCCGCCGTCGTTGGGCTGGCGCAGCAGAACCCCGCTCTGCAGCGCTGAACTTAAAAAGAAGCAAGGAGCTCGATATGTCATTGCGTACCCCATTGTTGATCGCCTGCACGGTTCTGCTGGCCGCCTGCAGCCCGATCACCCAGGAGAACTTCGCCAAGCTCAAGCCCGGCATGGAACGGGTGGAAGTGGAGAAGCTCTTGGGCAAGCCTTCGGAATGCGCCGGTGCGCTGGGCATGTCCAGCTGTACCTGGGGTGAGAAGAACCGCTTCATCAGCGTCCAGTTCGCCGGCGACAAGGTGATGATGTTTTCCGGCAAGGGGCTGAAGTAAACGCCGAAACCGTCTGGAGATTCCCATGCGTGCGAGTGTCGCCCTGCTGTGCCTGATCCTGTTGAGCGGCTGTGTGGGAGGCGGGCGTGAGCGGCCGCCGGAAACCGTGGGCGAGGTGGATCTGGCGCGCTACCAGGGCACCTGGTACGAGCTGGCGCGCCTGCCGATGTTCTTCCAGCGCGACTGCCTGCGTTCCGAAGCGCATTACCAGCTGCAGGCCAACGGCAAGGTAGCGGTCACCAATCGCTGCGAGACGGAAGATGGCCAATGGCAGGAAGCCAAGGGCGAGGCGGTACCGCAGCAGGCCGGTCGCACCGATCGGCTGTGGGTGCGCTTCGATAACTGGTTTGGCCGTCTGTTCCCGGATCTGACCAAGGGGCACTACTGGGTGCTCTATCTGGATGAAGGGTACAGCACCGCCCTGGTCGGCAGCCCCGACCGCAAATATCTCTGGCTGCTGGCCCGCGATGCCGAGGTCGACCAGGCGACGCGCGCCCGTCTGCTCAGCGAGGCCGAACGCAGAGGCTACGACACCTCTGAGCTGATCTGGCTCCAGTGAGGTGGCCTGCAACCGGCGCTGCTCACTGCCACTGCAGACGCGCCAGTTGCCAGCTGCCGTTCTCCTGTCGCCACTCCAGCCTGACCTGATAGTGCCCGGCCTGCTGCGGCAGCAGGGCCTCCGCACCGGTCAGCGCGACCTGCGCCTCGGTATGACCGCGGTCCGGGTAGGTTGCATCGATCCAGCTGCGCTGGCTCAGGGCGATCACCCGGACGTTGCGATGGCGCATGAACATCAGCGTCGCCGTGCGCCGGGCCCAGTCGCGATCGTACTGCTGCTGGGCCTGGAAATCGGCGTGCAGCAGTGCCATCAGCTCCCCGGTCTGCTTGATTTCCAGGCTCGCCTGCAGCTGCTCTGCCGCCTGCTGCAACGCCGCCTGCGGATCGTCCCGACCGCAGCCGACAAGTGCCAGCAATACCGCCAGCGCCGCTATTTTCCATGCTGACATGCTCAACTCCCCGAACCTCGCTATGATGCCGCAAACGTCATGCGGGCCGGCCGGCCCGCCGCAGATCAGGAGTGTGCCATGCAGACCTTGTATCCGGAGATCAAACCCTACGCCCGGCACGAGCTGGCGGTGGAAGAACCGCATGTGCTCTACGTCGACGAGAGTGGATCGCCGGATGGCCTGCCCGTGCTGTTCGTGCATGGCGGCCCTGGCGGTGGCTGCGATGCCATCAGCCGGCGCTTCTTCGATCCGAGCCTCTATCGCATCATCACCTTCGACCAGCGGGGCTGCGGTCGCTCGACGCCGCATGCCAGCCTGGAGAACAACACCACCGCGCACCTGATCGCCGACATGCAGCGCATCCGCGAGCATCTGGGCATCGACAAATGGGTGCTGTTCGGCGGCTCCTGGGGTTCGACGCTGTCACTGGCCTATGCCCAGGCCTTTCCCGAGCACGTGCACGCGCTGATCCTGCGTGGCATCTTCCTCTGCAGGCCGGAAGACCTGTCCTGGTTCTATCAGGAAGGCGCCAGCCGGCTGTTCCCGGATTACTGGCAGGACTTCGTCGCGCCGATTCCGCCCGAGGAGCGCGACGATCTGATGCAGGCGTTCTACCGCCGGCTCACCGGCAGCGACCAGATCGCCCAGATGCATGCGGCCAAGGCCTGGTCATGCTGGGAAGGCCGCACGGCGACCCTGCGACCCAACCCCAACGTCGTCGAGCGTTTCGCCGATCCGCACCGGGCATTGTCGATGGCGCGCATCGAGTGCCATTACTTCGTCAACCAGGCCTTTCTCGAACCCGACCAGTTGCTGCGCGACATGCCGAAGATCGCCCATCTGCCAGGGATCATCGTGCATGGTCGCTACGATGCCATCTGTCCGCTGGACAATGCCTGGGCGCTGCACCAGGCCTGGCCCAACAGTGAGCTGCAGATCATTCGCGATGCCGGACACTCGGCTGCGGAGGTGGGCATCGCCGATGCGCTGGTCCGCGCGACCGGCGAGATCGCCCACCGCCTGCTCGACCTGCCGCCGGCGGATGCCGAATGAAGGGGCTGATCCAGCGGGTCCGCCACGCGCGGGTCGAGGTGGCCGGCGAGACAGTCGGTGCCATCGATCAGGGCTTGCTGGTGCTGGTCGGGGTCGAGCGCGAGGACGACCAGGCGCGCGCCGACAAGCTGCTGCACAAGCTGCTCAACTACCGGGTGTTCGGCGACGAGCAGGGCAAGATGAACCGGTCGCTGAAAGACATCGGCGGCGGCCTGCTGCTGGTGTCGCAGTTCACCCTTGCCGCGGACACCCGCAGCGGCCTGCGCCCGAGCTTCTCCAGCGCAGCGCCGCCTGCCCACGGCGAGGCGCTGTACGACTACCTGCTGGCGCGTGCCCGCGACCAGCATCCAGAGGTGGCCTGTGGGCGTTTCGGCGCCGAGATGCAGGTGCACCTCGTCAACGACGGGCCGGTGACATTCCTCCTCGAAAGCTGAGTGTCAGTGGCGGACCGGCTCCAGATCGTTGTCGCGCAACCAGGTGATGGCGTATTCGCGCAGCTGCACCGTCTGGTAGCGCAGCCAGGCTTCCCTGACCTCGGGAAAGTCTTCCAGTTTGAAGTCGAAGGTACGTAGGGGCTTGCGGCCCTTGAGTGCATTGCTCAGGACCGCATGGGCGATGGGATCGTGCTGGGTGAACAGGAAGGCCTCGCGCATGGCGATTGATTGGGCGAGGTCCAGTGGTTCGATGTGCAGGTACCGATCGTCCTTGACGTCGTACTTGTCCATGGCTCCGGGAGGCGGATCGCCGGGAAATATGGCGCGGATCTCGCCACTTTCCAGGTCCAGGTAGTATTCGGCGATGTCGCGCCCGTCCAGAGCGAATTCCAGACGGTGCATGTCGATGGTCAGTGGTCGCATGGCAAGAACGGCTCTTTTTAGGGATTCGTTGAAATGTCTAGGCCGCGGCGCAGACGCGCCGAAGCGTGAGCAGTCCCAATCTCTGACTCTCTCGCACCGGGTGGGTGCGCTACGTTCATCGGTGTGCCGTCTGCGTCGGTCGTCGCGCCCGTCGCGGGTGCAGCGCCGCACCGCCTCCAGGCGGCGCTAGAACAACCTGGCCAGCAGGGCGCTGACCGCCGTCTCCACGCGCAGAATGCGTTCGCCCAGCTGCACCGGTTGCAGTCCGGCGGCGGTGAATTTCTCCACCTCGTAGGGAATCCAGCCGCCTTCCGGACCGATCGCCAGGGTGACCGGCCCCCCGACCGCGCGTGGGCAGGTCGGGAAATCGCCGGGATGACCGACCAGCCCGCAGGTGCCTGCCGCGAGCTGCGGCAGACGGTCCTCGATAAAGGGCTTGAAGCGTTTTTCGATGATGACCTCGGGCAACACGGTATCGCGCGCCTGTTCGAGGCCGAGGATCAGCTGTTCACGGATGGCGGCCGGTTCGAGGAAGGGCGTCTGCCAGAAGCTCTTTTCCACCCGGTAGCTGTTGAGCAGGACCAGTCGTGGTACGCCCATGGCAGCGACGGTCTGCAGCACCCGGCGCAGCATCTTCGGTCGTGGCAGTGCCAGCAGCAGGGTCACCGGCAGCTTGGCCGGCGGCGGCTGGTCGAAGCTCACCTGCAGCTCGGCCTCGGTGGCGTCCAGGCGCAGCAGCCGACCGTTGCCCATCTGGCCGCCGAGCCGGCCGACCCTGAGGCTCTCATTGACTTCGACGCGGTGCACGTCGCGCATGTGGGTCAGGCGGCGGTCGCGCAGCCGTACCCGGTCGGCGGCGACGAAGTCGCCTTCTTCGAGCAGCAGCAGGTTCACGGGCGTGGTGCGGGAGGCTGGTCGCCGGATGGCGGGACGTCATCCTCGGCATCGCCGCGGAAATGTTCCTCGCGCTTTCGGATCATGCTGCCGCAGATCACGCCGGCTTCGAACAGCAGCCACATGGGCACGGCCAGCAGCGACTGTGAGAACACATCCGGCGGCGTCAGCACCATGCCGACGGCAAAGCAGCCGACGATCACATAGGGGCGGCTCTTGCGCAGGGTGGCAACGTCGACGATGCCGACCCAGATCAGCAGGAAGGTCGCCACCGGGATTTCGAAGGCCACGCCAAAGGCGAAGAACAGCGTGAGGACGAAATCCAGGTACTGGCCGATATCGGTCATCATCGACACGCCTTCGGGCGTCACGCTGGCGAAGAAGCCGAACATGATCGGGAACACCACGAAATAGGCGAAGGCCATGCCGGCGTAGAACAGGAAGATGCTCGACACCAGCAGCGGTACGGCGATGCGTTTCTCGTGCTTGTACAGGCCGGGTGCGATGAACCCCCAGATCTGGTGCAGGATGATCGGCATCGAGAGAAACAGCGCGACCATCAGGGTCAGCTTGAATGGCGTCAGGAACGGCGAAGCGACGCCGGTGGCGATCATCGTCGCGCCTTCGGGCAGGTAGGCCCGCAGTGGCGCGGCGACCAGCGCGTAGATCTGTTGCGAGAAGTAGAACAGCCCGGCGAAGAGCAGGGCGATGGCCACCACGCAGCGCAGCAGGCGCTTGCGCAGCTCGGTCAGGTGCGCGACCAGCGGCATTTCCTGGTCGTCGATGGAAGGCTTGCTCATGGTTCGGATGGTCTGTCGGAGCGAAGGGGCTGAGCGGTCTCGTTGCTCGGCGCGGGCGGGTTCGCAGCGGGCGTCACCGTATCGCCGGGACTGCTGCTCGCGGCATTCGCGGGCTGGCCGGCGCCCTCGCTGGGGGTCGACGGCGGCGTGGCGGCCGGCTTGCTGGCGGGCGGCGGCATGATGCTCTGCTTCATCTCCCGCTCCAGGTCGAGGATGCGCTCGTTGTGCAACTGCCGGCGGATCTCGTCGGCGCCGATTTCGCGCTCCACTTCGGCCTTGATGTTGCTGAAGCTGCGCTTCAGCCGGCCAACCCAAAGCCCGGTGGTCCGCACCGCACCCGGCAGGCGCTCCGGGCCGAGCACCATCAGCGCCACCAGGCCGACCAGTAGCAGTTCGGTGAAACCGATATCGAACATCAGGACGTGCTCACATCAATAGAGAGAGCGGTCGCGCAGCAACTGCGCGCCCGCGTCGAGCCAGGGACTAGTCTTTCTTGGTCGGTTCTTCGACCTTGCGCGCCTGCGCATCGATGGTGTGATTCTGCTTGTCTTCCACGCCAGGCTTTTCCTCGTCGGTGCCCATGGATTTGCGGAAGCCCTTGATCGCATCACCGAGGTCGGAGCCCAGGCCCTTGAGGCGCTTGGTGCCGAACAGCATGATGACGATGAGCAGGATGATCAGTAGTTGCCAGACGCTGATGCCGCCAAAACCCATGGTGATATCTCCGATGTGAATCAGGTTTGCGGACGCGCGGCTTTTTCCGCGTGTCCGGAGAGACCGAAGCGTCGATCCAGTTCATCCAGCACGGCCTGCGGGTGCTGGCCGAGGGCAGCGAGCATGACCAGGCTGTGGAACCAGAGATCGGCGGTTTCGTAGATCAGGTCGCTGGAGTCGCCACTGACGGCGGCATCCTTGGCGGCGAGTATGGTTTCCACCGATTCCTCGCCGACCTTCTCGAGAATCTTGTTCAGGCCCTTGTGATACAGGCTGGCGACGTAGGAACTGTCCGGCGCCGCGCCCTTGCGGGCCTCCAGCACCTCGGCCAGGCGGGTGAGGGTGTCACTCATGCTTGTGCTCCGCGTAGATGGCGTGCGGGTCCTTGAGCACCGGCTCGACGACTTTCCAGGCGCCGTTCTCGAACACGCGGTAGAAGCAGCTTTCGCGACCGGTGTGGCAGGCGATGCCGCCGATCTGCTCGACCATCAGGATGATCACGTCGGCATCACAGTCCAGGCGCAGCTCGTGCAGTTGCTGCACATGTCCGGACTCCTCGCCCTTGCGCCACAGCTTGCCACGCGAACGTGACCAGTAGATGGCGCGGTTTTCCTGTGCGGTCAGCTGCAGCGCCTCGCGATTCATCCAGGCCATCATCAGCACGCGACCGGTCTTGTGGTCCTGGGCAATCGCCGGGACCAGGCCATCGGCGTTCCAGTTGATTTCGTCCAGCCAGTTCATCGGATTCTCCGCTCAATGCGTCAAGTGTGCCAGCCCCCACCAGCGATGGCTATCGGCGCACCACGATGAAGGTGCCGGCGACGAGCATGATCCAGGCCGGCCAGGCGTTGAGGGCGGTAAAGCTCTCGGCGCCGGCGGCGAGCGTTGCGCCGCTGCCGAGCAGGATCGCGCCGACCAGTCGCAGCGGCCAGTGGCGGCGCTCGCGCCATGGTGGCGGCGGGTTGTTGGCGTGGGGATGCGACATGCGTTCGAGCAGTTCGCGGGTCATGTGCGCCAGGTGCGGCAGCTGTTCGATCTGCGCCTGGGCATTCTTCAGCAGCTGGCGCGGGCCCATGCGCTCGCGCATCCAGCGCTCGAGGTAGGGCTGGCCGGTGCTCCAGAGGTCGAGATCGGGATACAGCTCGCGGCCAAGGCCCTCGATATTGAGCAGGGTCTTCTGCAGCAGCACCAGTTGCGGCTGCACCTCCATGTTGAAGCGCCGCGCCACCTGGAACAGACGCACCAGCAGCTGACCGAAGGAGATGTCCTTCAGCGGCTTCTCGAAGATCGGCTCGCAGACGGTACGGATCGCCGCCTCGAACTCGTTGACCTTGGTTTCCGCCGGTACCCAGCCCGAGTCGATGTGCAGCTGCGCCACCTTGCGGTAGTCGCGTTTGAAGAAGGCCATCAGGTTGCGCGCCAGGTAGTCCTGGTCTTCCGGCGTCAGGCTGCCGACGATGCCGAAGTCCACTGCGATGTACTGCGGGCTCCAGGGCTGGTGGGTACTGACGAAGATGTTGCCGGGGTGCATGTCGGCATGGAAGAAACTGTCGCGGAACACCTGGGTGAAGAAGATCTCCACGCCGCGTTCGGCCAGCTGGCGCATGTCGGTGTTCTGCCGTGCCAGACCGGCCATGTCTGTCACCGGTACGCCATAGATGCGCTCCATGACGAGCACTTGCGACCGGCAATAGTCCCAGTACACCTGCGGCACGTAGAGCAGTGCCGAGCCCTCGAAGTTGCGCCTGAGCTGGCTGGCGTTGGCCGCTTCGCGCAGCAGGTCGAGCTCGTCGTAGATGGTCTTGGCATAGTCGTCGACCACTTCCACCAGGTGCAGGCGGCGTGCGTCGATGGAGATGCGTTCGGCGGTATTGGCCAGCATGAACAACCAGGCCAGGTCCTGGCTGATGATCGGCTTGAGGTTCGGCCGTACCACCTTGACCACCACTTCCTCGCCGGAACGCAGCTTGGCGGCATGCACCTGGGCCACGGACGCGGAGGCCAGCGGTTTGCTGTCGAAGCGGGCGAACAGTTCGCCGACCGGGGCACCCAGCTGCTGCTCGATCAGCGCCGTGGCGACGGCCGAGTCGAATGGGGGTACTCGGTCCTGCAGCATCGCCAGTTCTTCGGCGATATCCGGCGGCAGCAGGTCGCGACGGGTCGAGAGAATCTGCCCGAACTTGATGAAGATCGGCCCCAGCCCTTCCAGCGCCAGGCGCAGGCGAGCGCCCCGCGACAGCGCGCTGCGCCGCCGCGGAACCCAGCGCCAGGGCAGCAGATAGCTGGTGCCGCGCAGCCACCAGGGCATCGGCAGGTCGAGGATGATGTCATCGAGGCGGTAGCGGATCACCACCAGCAGGATGCGGAACAGGCGGCGTGCGGCGGCGAACAGCTTCATTCGGAGCGATCTGGATTCAGGTTGAGGGCGAGGCGCTCGATGCGCGCCTCGAGTCGGTCGAGGGCGAGTTTCATGTCATCCAGTTCGTCGAAGCGCGCCTGGGCTTCGGCCTGGCCGACCAGCGTGCGTGACTCTTCGCTGAGATAGTCGGCCAGATCCTGGCGCAGCGAGCCCGCGCTGTCGCGCAGCCAGTCCAGCGGGTTGCGCAGGCTGGAGCCGAGCAGCTGTGCACCGACCGGACCGAGCCAGCGGGAAATCTCGTACTCCCAGTCCAGCTCCAGGTCCTGCAGCACCTCCGCGAGGTTCATCAGCAAGCCGCTGTCGCCCTCGATCTCGACGTCCGGACCATGCAGCACCGCGGTCTTGTTGCGGCTGGCGGCCAGGCGCAGCAGGCTGCTCGCCGGCGCGCGCAGCCGGCAGTCGGCATCGCTACCCCAGGTGCCGGCCAGACGCAGTCCTTCATCGTCGGCGAGGATGAACAGGCGCCAGGCCGGGGCCGTGCAGTCGATCTCGATGACCCGGCCACTCAGGCGCGCCAGCCGCGGCAGTGCGGTCGGGTCCAGACGCAGGACGCGATTGATGCCGCGCTCGGCGCCGGCCAGCAGGGCAGCGCGCAGCATCAGGGCTTGATGCCGCGGTGCAGGGCGACGATGCCGCCGGTCATGTTGTGGTAGCTGACGCGCTCGAAACCGGCAGCTTCCATCATGCCCTTGAGGGTTTCCTGATCCGGGTGCATGCGGATCGACTCGGCCAGGTAACGGTAGCTGTCGGCATCGTTGGTGATCAGCTTGCCCATCATCGGCAGCAGGCTGAACGAGTAGGCATCGTAGGCCTTGGAGAACAGCTGGTTGGTCGGCTTGGAGAATTCCAGCACCAGCAGCCGGCCGCCTGGCTTGAGCACGCGCAGCATCGAGGCGATGGCGTCTTCCTTGTGGGTGACGTTGCGCAGGCCGAAGGCGATGGTGACCACGTCGAAATAATTGTCCGGGAAGGGCAGCTTCTCGGCATCGGCCTGGACGAACCTGACGTTGCCGGCCACGCCCTTGTCCAGCAGCTTGTCGCGGCCGACCTTGAGCATCGAGGCATTGATGTCGGCCAGCACCACTTCACCCGTGGGGCCGACGATGCGGGAGAACTGGCGGGTCAGGTCGCCGGTGCCGCCGGCGATGTCCAGAATCCGATTGCCGTGGCGCGCGCCGGACAGCTCGATGGTGAAGCGCTTCCACAGTCGGTGGATGCCGCCGGACATCAGGTCGTTCATCAGGTCGTACTTGGCGGCAACGGAATGGAACACCTCGGCCACCTTCTGCGCCTTCTGGCTTTCCGGCACGTTCTTGTAGCCGAAATGGGTGGTCGGTTCTGCGTCATGCGCTTTGCGAGGATCGGTCATGTCACTTTCACCCGAAGAATGTGCCCGGCATTCTAAACCTAAAAAGGCGGCTGATAAGCGTCGAGCAGGTAGCGGCCGGCAAAAGGTCTAGCGGCGACATGTCGCAGGGTCGAGCTCGGGGTGCCGCGGAGCAGACTTGCCACTTTGCTATAGTGCGCGCCTTTTCGGGCGCAGCCAGGAGCCGTCATGGCGCAGATCATCGTCGAACGTTCCCACAACCTCGGCCGCGACGCGGCCCGCGAAAAGGCCGACGAGCTTGCCGCACGCCTGGCCCGCGAGTTCGGCGTGAGCTGTCAGTGGCAGGGTGATGTGCTGGCGGTCAGGCGCAGTGGCGCGGACGGGCGCATCGAAGTGCGCGAGGACAGCGTGAAGGTGCTGCTCAATCTCGGCCTGCTGCTTTCGGCCATGGGCAGCAGCATTCAGGGCCAGATCGAGCGGGCACTGGACAAGGCGCTGGCCTGAACGGCGGCGCAGGGCCACGCGGCCCTGCGCCTGGCAGTCAGAGGCGGAAGCGGCCGATCTGCTGCTGGAGCGCGTTGCCCAGCTGGGCCAGTTCGGTGCTGGCGCGCGCCGTCTCGTCACTGGCGGTGGCGGTTTGCAGGGAAATGTCGCGTACGCTGACCACGCTGCGGTTGATCTCCTCGGCCACGGCGCTCTGCTGCTCGGCCGCCGCCGCGATCTGCTGGTTCATGCTCTGGATGGTCGATACGGTACGGGCGATGACGCTCAGGGCGTCTCCGGCCCGGCGGGTCAGTTCGACCGTGCTGTCACTCAGCTGCTGATTGTCGCGCATCAGTTGGCTGGCGCTCTGGGCACTGTTCTGCAGGGTGCCGATCAGCTTCTCGATCTCCTCGGTCGATTGCTGGGTGCGTTGCGCCAGGGCGCGTACTTCGTCTGCCACCACGGCGAAGCCGCGGCCGGCTTCACCAGCCCGCGCCGCCTCGATGGCGGCATTGAGCGCCAGCAGATTGGTCTGCTCGGCGACTGCCTTGATCACGTCCAGCACACTGCCGATGGCATCGCTGTCGCGGCGTAGGTGCTCCATCGCCTCGCCGGTATTGGCGACCTGCATCGCCATGCGCTCGATCTGGGCGACGGCGTCGCCTGCCAGCTTCTCGCCCTGTACCGCCTGCTGGTCCGCTTCGGCAGTGGCCTGTGCGGCATCGACCGCATTGCGCGCCACTTCCTGAACGGTGGCGGCCATCTCGTTCACCGCCGTGGCCACCTGATCGGTCTCCTGGCGCTGATCGTTGACGCCGGCGCTGGTCTGCTCGGTGACGGCAGACAGCTCCTCGGCAGCGGCGGCGATCTGCGTCGAGCTGTCGCCGATGCTGCCGATCAGCTTGCGCAGACTCTGGCGCATGTCCTGCATCGCGCTTTCCAGCTGGCCCAGCTCGTCGCGGCGTTGCGCGCTGTCCTGGCCGGAGAGGTCGCCGTCGGCGATGCGCCGGGCCATGGCCAGGGTGTGGCGCAACGGCAGAATGATCTGGCGGGCAATGAACCAGGCCGCGAGCAGGCCGAGCAGTGCACTGGCGAAGGCGGTCAGCATCGTCTGGATGCGCGCCTGCTGCGTTTCGCCGAGCATCTTGGTCTGCTGGTTGCGGTAGAGATTGCCGTTGATTTCCAGCAGACCGCCGATTTCGGAGGCCAGCGCCGTGCGAGCCTGGATGGTCGCATCCATGCCGACCTTGAAGGTCTCGATCGCTGCACGGTAGCGCTGCAGGGCGCTGGTCATGCGGTCGAGATGGCTGTGTTGATCGACGGGTAGCAGGCCGCGCAGCAGATCGGCCTGTTCACGGGAGCGATCGAGGCCGGCATAGGCGAGCTGCGCAGACTCTTCGGTGTGCTGGAAGATGTAGCCACGCACCAGGTAGCGGCTCTCCAGCACGCGCCGGGTTAGTTCGGCGAGGGCGCGGGCCTGCTGTACGACGAGCGGGTCGTCGGCGGACTGTTCGAGGGTCTGGTAGATCTGCTCTTCCAGTTCGCCGAGCGCCTTGAGGGCCTCGCCGGCGCTGCTGACCATCACGCCCCGGCTCTGTTCGCGGCTTTCGCGGGCCTGCTTCAGCTCCTGGAAGCTGCGTTCGATGCGCTCGGCATACTGGAGCGCGGAGGCGATGTCGCGCTGATCATCGGCGGCAGTCAGGGTGGTGCGGATGTCCTGCAGGTGGTTGCGGACTTCGCCGATCTTGCCGGTCACCTGCTGGGCGTGGGCGTCGCTGCCGCTTTGTTCGAACAGGGTGCGTGCGGTATCTACCGCGTAGGACGCTTCCTGGACCTGGGACAGGCGGGTCTGCTTCTGGTTGCGCTCCAGCAACCCGTTCAGGCTGGTGACGGCGATGGCGGCAACCAGAAGTGTCAGCAGGACCATGAAACCGAAGCCCAGGCCAAGCTTGCGCGTGACGGCCAGGTCGGTGAAAAAGCGGGAGATCATGTGTGAACGCTCCAGAAAGTCGAGGCAGGCGCAGTCGCAAGAACACTGCAGCGAGGCGTCTTGTGCCGGGTCGCCGCATTAGCGGCGCGTAAGTGTCCCTGCACTTAGCGGCCGGCCTCGGAGGTTTCTTAAGCGCTTGTGCGGCTCGGCTGTCGTTTTTCGACCGCAGGGTCGCGCTGTGGTCGTACGGCTCTGGAAGCGGTGGGGCAAGGCATGAAGCAGGCGGGGAGGCGCCTGCGGTTACGACTTTGAATCGGTCAGGCGCGCAAGAGCGGGAGGGTGCAATCCTCGCCGCGGCGGCTCAGAGCATCAGCTTGACCACGGACTCATCGGGGTCGCGGGACTTGCCGGCGGCCGCCAGTGCCGCGAGATAGGCGTCCCATAGCGCCTGCTGATTCAGCGCCAGGCGTTCGAGGTAGTCCCAGGTGTAGAGGCCGCTGTCGTGGCCGTCGCTGAAGGTCAGCTTCAGGGCGTACTGGCCGGCCGGCTCGATCTGCTCCAGCGCGACCTTCAGCTTGCCGGTCTGCAGCACCGGGTTGCCGTGGCCCTGGACTTCCGCCGATGGCGAATGCACGCGCAGGAACTCGGCGGGCAGCACGTAGCGCTCGTCGGCGCCGTATTCCAGTTCCAGCGTTCTGGACGCCTTGTGCAGTTTGATTGCAGTGGGGATGCGCATGCGACGCTCCGGAAAAATCGGCCGTGGGAATGGCCACGGCCGTGACGGTCAGAGGATGTAGCGCGACAGGTCTTCGTCCTGCGCCAGTTCGCCGAGGTGCTCGTTGACGTAGGCGGCGTCGATGCGGATCGGTTCGCCCTGCTGCTTGCCGGCCAGGTCGGCTGCACTGAAGGAGACCTCCTCCAGCAGGCGCTCGAGCAGGGTGTGCAGGCGCCGGGCACCGATGTTCTCGGTCTTCTCGTTGACCTGCCAGGCGATCTCGGCGATGCGCTTGATGCCGTCCTCAAGAAACTCGATGTGCAGCCCTTCGGTCTTCAGCAGCTCGCGGTACTGCTCGGTGAGCGCCGCATGCGGCTCGGTGAGGATGCGCTCGAAGTCCTGCGGTGACAGCGCCTTGAGCTCCACGCGGATCGGCAGGCGACCCTGCAGTTCCGGCACCAGGTCGCTGGGCTTGGACAGGTGGAAGGCGCCGGAGGCGATGAAGAGAATATGGTCGGTCTTGACCATGCCCAGCTTGGTGTTGACCGTGCTGCCCTCGATCAGCGGCAGCAGGTCGCGCTGCACGCCCTCGCGGGAAACGTCGGCGCCGCTGGTATTGCCGCGCTTGGCAACCTTGTCGATCTCGTCGATGAAGACGATGCCGTTCTGCTCCACCGCCTCCAGGGCGCGGGCCTTGAGGTCTTCTTCGTTGACCAGGCGCGCGGCTTCCTCGTCGCGGATGAGCTTGAAGGCTTCCTTGATCTTCAGCTTGCGGCTCTTCTTCTTGCCCTTGCCCATGTTGGCGAAGAGGTTCTGCAGCTGGTTGGTCATCTCCTCCATGCCGGGCGGGGCCATGATCTCCACCCCGGCCGGGCTCTCGGCGACCTCGATGTCGATCTCCTTGTCGTCCAGCTGGCCTTCGCGCAGGCGCTTGCGGAACAGCTGACGGGTGTTGGAATCGCCGCTCTGCACCGGCTCTTCGGAAAAGCCTACCGGGCGCGCTGGTGGCAGCAGGGCGTCGAGGATGCGTTCTTCGGCGGCGTCTTCGGCGCGGTGGCGCATCTTGTGCACCTCCTGCTCGCGCAGCATCTTCAGCGCCGCGTCGGCCAGATCGCGGATGATCGATTCGACGTCACGGCCGACATAGCCGACCTCGGTGAACTTGGTGGCTTCCACTTTCAGGAACGGCGCGTTGGCCAGCTTGGCCAGGCGGCGGGCAATTTCGGTCTTGCCGACGCCGGTGGGGCCGATCATCAGAATGTTCTTCGGGGTGACTTCCTGGCGCAGCTCGGCGGGCAGCTGCATGCGCCGCCAGCGGTTGCGCAGGGCGATGGCCACGGCGCGCTTGGCGTCGTCCTGGCCGATGATGTGGCGGTTGAGTTCGTGGACGATCTCGCGGGGCGTCATGGACATGGTGCGGTACTCCGGAACGACAGGCGATTAGACCGCGCTGTCGAGCTCCTCGATGGTCAGGTTCTGATTGGTGAACACGCAGATGCTGCCGGCGATGTTCAGCGCCGTCTCGGCGATTTCCTGGGCCGACATGTCGGCGCCGGCCTTGAGCAGCAGGGCCTTGGCCGCGGCCTGGGCGAAGCCGCCGCCGGAGCCCATGGCGATCAGGTCGTCTTCGGGCTGCACCACGTCGCCGTTGCCGGTGATGATCAGCGAGGCATCCTTGTTGGCCACAGCGAGCATGGCTTCCAGACGGCTCAGGGAGCGGTCGGTGCGCCAGTCCTTCGCCAGCTCGACGGCGGCGCGCACCAGATGGCCCTGGTGCTTCTCCAGCTGACCTTCGAAGCGCTCGAAGAGGGTGAAGGCATCGGCGGTGGCGCCGGCGAAGCCGGCCAGGACCTGGCCGTGATAGAGGCGGCGGACCTTCTTGGCGTTGCCTTTCATGACGGTGTTGCCGAGGGAAACCTGGCCGTCGCCGCCCATGACGACTTTGCCGTTGCGGCGCACTGAAACGATGGTGGTCAAAGGAAAATCTCCACACTGCGGGGCGATGAATGCCCGAATGCGGTTGATATGGGGGACTGCTGCCGGCTTTTCAACGGCTGTCGGTGAGGTTCATCGACAGCCGTGGTTCTGCACGAGGCGCTACGCAGGCCCTGGTTGTTCGCTGCGTTGCGGGCGGCTGGGCTGGCGCGGCACGTCTCCGGCTACCGCCGCGGCGATCATCTTGCGCAGCCGCACCGGAATCGACTTGGCCGCCGGCACCTTGCTGCGTTCGGCATGGTGCCAGACCGGCAGCAGGGCGTTGCATTCGGGGTAGTAGCCGGCGCAGCAGCCCTCCGGAATGCTGTAGGGCGTCACCCGCAGCGGGCCGACCGCGCGGTGTACGCCGTCATCGACCACGGTGATCGCCTCGATGCGGTCGTTCTCGGCCAGGCCCAGGCGGACGATGTCGTTGCGGTTCATCAGGATCACCGCGCGGGTGCCGTGAATGCCGCGGAAGCGGTCGTCGTACCCATAGACCGTGGTGTTGAACTGGTCGTTGCTGCGCAGCGTCATCATCTGCAGCACGTCGTGCCGTTCGTGGCCGCCTTCCTCGGTATCCGGGTCCATGCTCAGCGAAGGCGGGTTGATGAAGTTGGCCTTGCCGGTCTCGGTGTCCCAGCGCCGCTGACTGGCGCCGAGCGGGCGATGGAAGCCGCCGGGTTCCATCATGCGCACGTTGAAGTCGTGGAAGATCTCCGGGTAGCTCTCGGCGATGGCGTCGCGGATCAGACTGTAGTCCGCGACCCAGGCGTCCCAGTCCAGCATCGCATTGGGCGCGAGCGTGGCCTTGGCCAGTCGCGCGATGATCGCCGGTTCCGATAAGAGCAGTTCGCCAGCCGGCTCGGCGGCGCCGCGCCAGGCCCGGATGCAGCCGGTGCTGTCCTCGGTTGTGTGGCGTTGCTCGCCGGTGGCCTGGCGGTCGATCTCGGTGCGACCGAGGCAGGGCAAGATATAGGACACTTCGCCGGTGATCAGGTGATTGCGGTTGAGCTTGGTCGACACCTGCACCGACAACCGCAGTTTGCGCCAGGCCGGCTCCATCTGCAGGGTGTCAGGAATGGCGCGGACGAAGTTGCCGCCCAGGCCGATGAAGCCGCGGATGCTGCCGTCGAGGATGCCCTCGCAGGCCTCTACCGTATTCACGCCATCTTCGCTCGGCGGCTCGAAACCGAACTGCCGACGCAGGTTGTCCACCGGCACCTTCGCTGCCTTTTCGGTGATGCCGACGGTGCGCTGACCCTGCACGTTGGAGTGGCCGCGCACCGGCAGGATGCCCGCGCCCTCCTTGCCCATGTTGCCGCGCAGCAGGAGCAGGTTGACCAGCATCTGGATGGTCTGCACGCCGTGGCGGTGCTGGGTCAGGCCCATACCATAGGGGGCAATCACCCGCTCGCAGCGGGCATAGGCGGTGGCTGCCGCTTCCATCGCTGCGCGGGTGAGGCCGGAGCGACGTTCCAGCTGCTCCCAGGTGTAGCTGCGGATGCGTGCTTCGAAGGCCTCGAAGCCATGGGTGTGCTGCTCGATGAAGGCGACATCGAGCACCCTCTGGCGCCCTTCGGCGATGGCCAGGTCGTCCATGGCGAACAGCGCCTTGCACATCCCGGCGATGGCCGCCATGTCGCCGCCGATGGCCAGCTGGTGATACTGGGTGCTGATCACCGTGCTGTCCGGCGTCAGCATCTCGCGCGGCGACTGCGGGTTGACGAAGCGCTCCAGGCCGCGCTCACGCAGCGGGTTGAAGGTGACGATCTCGGCCCCGCGCTCGCGCGCGGCCTGCAGTTCATGGAGCATGCGCGGGCTGGAGGTGCCGGTATTCTGGCCGAAGAAGAACAATCCGTCGGTGTGCTCGAGATCGTTCAGGGTGACCGTGGCCACCGGTACGCCAATGCTTTCCGGCAGCGCCACCGAGGTGCTCTCGTGGCACATGTTGGAACTGTCCGGCAGGTTGTTGGTGCCGTACAGGCGCGCCAGCAGGCCATACATGTAGGCCGTCTCCAGCGCCGCACGCCCGGACATGTAGAACACCACCTGGTCGGGATCGTCCATGGCCTTGAGTTCGGCGCCGATCTCGGCGAAGGCCCTGTCCCAGCTGACCGGCTGGTAATGGTCACTGGCGGCATCGTAGCGCAGCGGATGGGTCAGCCGGCCCTGTTGTTCCAGGTCGAAGTCGCTCCAGTTGAGCAGCTCGCTGACGCTGTGCCTGGCGAAGAATTCCGGGCCGCAACGCAACGAGGTGTTTTCCCATGCCGTGGCCTTGGCGCCGTTCTCGCAGAACGACAGCGGCCGCGAGGGGTGCGGCTTGGCCCAGGCGCAGCTGACGCAGGCGAAGCCGTCGATGGGTTTGTTCTGCTTGAGCAGCAGGCCGATGCCGGCCGGCGAGACGCGTTCACGCAGCAGGATGTTGGCGACGGAGTAGGCCGATCCCCAGCCACCGGCCGGTGCACGGTAGGGTTTGAACTTGGTCTGGGACACGTCGTTCCTCCTTTCGCAAGGGAGCTTGTCTGTTTACGACGGGGCCCGCGCCGGATCGTTCAGGGCGCTTTGTCACAAGGTTGTGCGATTCACTCCATGGCGAAACCGTGCTGACGCCAGGCCTCGTAGACCGCGATGGCCACGGTGTTGGACAGGTTCAGGCTGCGGCTGTCGGGACGCATCGGCAGGCGCAAGCGCTGCTCGTTGGGGAGGGCATCGCGGATATCTGGCGGCAGGCCGCGGCTTTCGGGGCCGAACAGCAG
Organism: Stutzerimonas sp. LR2; assembly: GCF_055755175.1. Classification (NCBI taxonomy): domain Bacteria; kingdom Pseudomonadati; phylum Pseudomonadota; class Gammaproteobacteria; order Pseudomonadales; family Pseudomonadaceae; genus Stutzerimonas; species Stutzerimonas sp. LR2. Next base: position 323,036 of record NZ_JBVTRR010000001.1, on the reverse strand, counting down.
GGCGTCGCCGCGCCGGTAACGCACCTCGTGGAAGGGCTGCGAGCCCTTGGTGGTGAAGGCGAACAGCCGTGGGCCGTCCGGGTTGGCGGCGTCGATGCCGATCCGCGCGAGGCAGCTCGGCAGATCGGCGTGGCGCTCCAGCGTGGCATATTCGTGATAATCCAGGCCGGCGCGGCGCAGGCGTTTATCGTCCAGCTCGTAACCCAGCGGCTCGATGAGGTGCAGGTGGCAGCCGGTATTGGCGCAGAGCCTGATAATGTTGCCGGTATTGGGCGGTATTTCCGGTTGGAACAGGATCACGTGAAACATGCGCAGCACCGAGGTTGAAGACCGGCGGCATTCTACCGGGGCGAAGGACCCGATGCGCCGCATACGCCGGACCTTTTTCGGTTCGCTGGTGCTGATCGGGCTGCTGGTGGGGCTGATGATCGGCCGGCTCACCGCGCCCGGGCCGGTGCAGCTGGAGGCGGTGCAGGTGCTGCCACAGGGGCTGTCGCTGCGCTTCGACCGCAAGCCGGAGACCTATGACGAGCATCTGGAGGGGGCGTTCGCCCTGTTGTTCCAGGCCGAGGGCGAGGCGCAATCCGGGCAGCTGCAGATCGACGGCATGCCTGTGGCCTGGCGCGTGCAGCAGACCGAGAAGGGCCTGCTGTTGCATCTGGTGGCGGCGCGGCGGCTGCAGGGGCAGTGGCATGGCGCGCGCGGCGACGGCGGCTGGCAGGTGGAGGTCAGCGTGTCGCCCTGGCGACCATGACGGATTCGCACATGGCTGGTGCGTCAGAAAGAAGAACCCCGCCAGTGGCGGGGTTCTTTGTCGCAGGTCGGATCAGCGTCTGATCAGCTGTCGTCGCCGTCGTCGTCATCGCTGCCATCGACGCGCATGCCCAGCTCCTTGATCTTGCGCGTCAGGGTGTTGCGACCCCAGCCAAGCAGCAGCGCGGCATCGCGGCGGCGACCGGCGGTGTGCTTGAGCGCGGTCTCGATCATGATGCGCTCGAAGGCCGGCACCGCCTCGTCGAGCAGGTTGCTCTGGCCGCGCGCCAGGGCCTGATCCGACCAGTTGCGCAGCGCCTGTTCCCAGTTGTGCGCCGGCTGCGCCTCGGCCTGCTGGTTGAGCAGCTCGGGCGGCAGGTCGTCGACATGCACTTCGCGCCCGGACGCCATGACCGTGATCCAGCGGCAGGTGTTCTCCAGTTGGCGCACGTTGCCCGGCCAGGGCAGATGCTGCAGGTATTCCTTGGTTTCCGGCTTGAGCACCTTGGTCTCCACCGACAGCTCCTGCGCGGCGCTGGCGAGGAAGTGTTCGGCCAGTGCCGGAATGTCTTCGCGGCGATCGGCCAGGCGCGGAATGTGGATGCGGATGACGTTCAGCCGGTGGAACAGGTCTTCGCGGAACTTGCCGGCCTGCACCAGGGTTTCCAGGTCCTGGTGCGTCGCGGCGATGATGCGCACGTCGACCCGCACCGGCGTGTGGCCGCCGACCCGGTAGAACTCGCCATCGGCCAGCACGCGCAGCAGGCGGGTCTGGGTGTCGGCCGGCATGTCGCCGATCTCATCGAGGAACAGGGTGCCGCCGTCGGCCTGCTCGAAGCGGCCGCGGCGCTGATTGGCCGCACCGGTGAAGGCACCTTTCTCGTGACCGAACAGCTCGGATTCCATCAGGTCCTTGGGAATCGCCGCCATGTTCAGCGCAATGAACGGCGATGCCGAGCGTGGGCTGTGGCGGTGCAGCGCATGGGCCACCAGCTCCTTGCCGGTACCCGATTCGCCATTGATCAGCACGGTGATGTTGGAATGGCTGAGGCGGCCGATGGCGCGGAACACCTCCTGCATCGCCGGTGCCTCGCCGATGATCTCCGGTGTGTGATGACGGTTGGCCGGCTGCTGCTGGTTCTGCTGTTCCTGGGCGTGCTGGTTGGCGCGCTTGACCAGCGACACGGCGTCGTCGACGTCGAACGGCTTGGGCAAGTACTCGAAGGCGCCGCCCTGGTAGGAAGCCACCGCGCTGTCCAGGTCGGAGTGCGCGGTCATGATGATCACCGGCAGGCGCGGGTACTGCTCGCGGATCTGCGAGAGCATGTCCAGGCCGCTGAGGCCGGGCATGCGGATGTCGGAGATGATCACATCCGGCTGCTGGCGGGCGAGGCGGGCCAGCACGCTGTCAGCGCTGTCGAAGCTCTGCGTGGCCATGCCTTCCTGTTGCAGGGCCTTTTCCAGGACCCAGCGGATGGAGCGGTCGTCGTCGACGATCCAGACGTTTTCGCTTCGGCTCATGCTGATGTGGCTCCTTGTTCCAGCGGAAGGAAGATCGAGAACACGGTGTGGCCGGGGTGGCTCTCGCATTCGATCAGACCCTGGTGCTGACTGATGATGTTCTGGGTGATGGCCAGGCCCAGCCCGGTTCCGTCCGGGCGACCGCTGACCATCGGGTAGAAGAGCGTGTTCTGCAGTTCGGCGGGGATGCCCGGGCCGTTGTCGATGATCTCGATGCGCGCCACCAGGCGATGACGGATATGGCCGATGGTGAACTGGCGCAGCGTGCGGGTGCGCAGGGTCAGGCGGCCCAGGCCCAGCTCGTTCTGCCCGGCGAGGGCCTGCATGGCGTTGCGCATGATATTGAGCACGGCCTGGATCATCTGTTCGCGGTCCATCAGGACCTCGGGAATGCTCGGGTCATAGTCGCGCACCAAAATGATGCTTCCCTGGCATTCGGCCTCGATCAGGCTGGCCACATGTTCGAGCACTTCGTGGATGTTGGTCATCGCCAGTGACGGCAGCTTGTTCGAGCCGAGCATGCGGTCGACGAGGTTTCTCAGCCGGTCAGCTTCCTCAATGATGACTTCGGTGTAGTCCTTCAGGTGTTCTTCCGGCAGCTCGCGGGCCAGCAGCTGCGCCGCGCCGCGAATGCCGCCCAGAGGGTTCTTGATCTCGTGGGCCAGGCCGCGCACCAGCATCTTGGTGGTTTCCTGCTTGGACAGCTGGGCCTCTTCCTTGGTGATGCGCAGCAGCCGGTCGCGTGGCAGCACTTCCAGCAACAGCATGGTCTCCTGGCGCGTCAGCACCGGGGTCACCGCGTAGTCGACGGTCAGCGACTGGCCGGTGGCGGAGGTCAGGGTTGCCTCGCGTTTGGTGAAGGGGTGGGCTTCTTCCACAGCCTGGCGCAATGCCGCCAGGGCTTCCGGTGATTCGGTGAACAGTTCGCTGATGAATTGCCCATGGCTGCGCTGACCGCTGACGGCCAGCAGCATTTCGGCTGCCGGGTTCATGTATTCCAGACGCAAGCGCGAGTTGAGCAGCAGCGTCGCGGTGGTCAGGTTCTCGATCAGCAGGCGTTGCAGGGCTTCGTTGATCATGGCTGGTCTGCATCCGAAGGTTCGTGCAGGAAATGCAAGAACCAAACCAAGCGCGCCATTGCGGCGCGGATCGGTGTGATGCTGCAGCCCTACGGGCTGTCCGGTGACCCAATTTGGTGACGAACGATCGGCTCGTTCATTGGGCGCACCAAACAGGTGCACTCAATGATCATAGAAAGGGCACGAAAGGAATGTCGCGTTTTTCTACCGGTTTGTCCTTGAGCGGGCATTCCGGGCGCACGCCGTAATCGGCTTTCTTGCACGGATTGACCATGCGCCGCTGGGCCAATGAGGTGCGAATCAGATGGAAGGACCGGCTTTCTGACTGTTGCAGGACCCGCTCCTGTGCGTCTACCACCGCGACCGCCAGCTGATGGGTGCCGCGATCGACATTGCTCAGCTGGAAGCTGGTCTGCTCGCCGGGGGCGCCGAATGGCTCGCCGTCAAGCAGCAGCTGGTAGAAATGGCCGGGCTGCAGCGCGGGCTCGGCCTCTACGGTGACGCTGACCGTGCCGGCGTTGTTGCGGATCGCCTCGTCTGCGGTCGGGCTGAGGATCTGCAGCTGATAGCGGATGGCTGCCGCCTGCTGCTTCGGCGGCTGGACCGCACGCGGGGCGGGTGTCGGCTGGCTTGCCATGCTGTTGGAGGGCTTCAGCTGCACCTCTTCCACTGCCTGGCCGCTAGGGCGGTCGGTAAAGACCCGGTTGCCCTCGGCATCCGTGTAGGAATAGATACCGCCCAGCGCAGGCAGGGCGGTGCCGAGCAACAGGATGGTCGTGACGTTGCGAAGGATGCTCAAGGAGCTGGTCTCGGCTTCGGTGGCGGCGGACGCAGTGCGGGGCTCGAGGTATTGACCCGCTGCACGGTGAACAACACCGGCTCGCTGCGCTGGATGATGCGCTCGCCGCTCAGTACCTCGACGTGCAGGCGATGGTCGCCGCGTTCGACGTTGTTCAGTTGCAGCGAGGTCGCCGGGCTGGGTGCGGCCTGGGGGATGCCGTCGAGCATGAAGCGCAAGGTATGGCCCGGTTGCAGCGGCGGTTCCAGCAGGGCGCTGACGACGAAGGTGCCGTTATTGGCGCGCAGTGCCTCGGCGTCGGGAATGCCGCTCAGCATCAGCGTCTGGTAGGGCGCCTGCTGGTTCTGCTGACGGTCCGGCAGAGGAGGCGGCGGCTCGGGCGTGCGGATGTTCACGGTGTTGGCCGGCGGCAGGTCCACGGTGTCGGCCTGCACGCCTTCCGGCGGCTGGTTGGTGAACACCGTATTGCCTTGCGCGTCGGTGTACTTGTAGATCTCGGCGAAGGCCGGGACGCTGAGGATGAACAGCAGGCTGAACAGGGCGCTACGCATGGGAGGCTCCGCGGAGTTTGACTGCCGAAGCCTTGCACTGCAGCGGCCTTCAGGCAAGCACGATCGCTGCGATTTGCGAGGCGTGACAAGCTGCACGGATCACGGTCGCCGGGCAGAAACGAAGAAGGCCACCCGAGGGTGGCCTTCCTGTCACGCGAACTGGATCAGACGCTGTAGTACAGGTCGTATTCCAGCGGGTGCACGAAGGTGCGCACCTTGATCTCTTCCTCGGACTTCAGCTCGATGTAGGCATCGATGAACTCGTCGGAGAACACGCCGCCCTTGGTCAGGAACGCGCGGCCCTTGTCCAGCTCTTCCAGGGCTTCCTTCAGGCTGCCGCAGACCTGCGGGATCAGCTTGCCTTCTTCCGGCGGCAGATCGTACAGGTTCTTGTCGGCGGCATCGCCAGGATGGATCTTGTTCTGGATGCCATCCAGGCCAGCCATCAGCAGTGCAGCGAAGCACAGGTACGGGTTGGCAGCCGGGTCCGGGAAGCGCGCTTCGATACGACGGGCTTTCGGGCTGGAAACGTACGGAATACGGATCGAGGCCGAGCGGTTGCGCGCCGAGTAGGCCAGCATGACCGGTGCTTCGAAGCCCGGGACCAGACGCTTGTAGGAGTTGGTCGACGGGTTGGTGAAGCCGTTCAGCGCCTTGCCGTGCTTGATGATGCCGCCGATGAAGTACAGAGCGGTCTCGGACAGGCCGGCATAGCCTTCGCCAGCGAAGGTGTTCTTGCCGTCCTTGGAGATCGACATGTGTACGTGCATGCCCGAGCCGTTGTCGCCGTACAGCGGCTTCGGCATGAAGGTGGCGGTCTTGCCGTAGGCGTCGGCGACGTTGTGCACGCAGTACTTCAGGGTCTGAACTTCGTCAGCCTTGGCGACCAGGGTGTTGAACTTCACGCCGATTTCGTTCTGACCGGCAGTGGCCACTTCGTGGTGGTGCACTTCGACGACCAGGCCCATCTCTTCCATGGCGTTGCACATGGCGGTACGGATTTCGTGGTCGTGGTCGCACGGCGGAACCGGGAAATAACCGCCCTTGACGGCCGGGCGATGGCCCTTGTTGCCGCCTTCGACGTCCTGGTCGGTCATCCAGGAGCCCTGCTCGGAGTAGATCTTGAACATCGAGCCGGAGATGTCCGACTTGAACTTGACCTGGTCGAAGATGAAGAACTCCGGCTCCGGGCCAACGAAAACGGTGTCACCGATACCGGTGGTCTTGAGGAATTCCTCGGCGCGCTTGGCGATGGAGCGCGGGTCGCGGTCGTAGCCCTGCATGGTGCTCGGCTCGACGATGTCGCAGACCAGGATCAGGGTCGGCTCTTCGGTGAACGGATCGAGTACCGCGGTCTCGTCGACCGGCATCAGGATCATGTCGGAGGCTTCGATGCCTTTCCAGCCATGGATGGACGAACCGTCGAACATCTTGCCGTGCTCGAAGAAGTCTTCATCCTGGGCATCACGAGCCGGGACGGTGACGTGGTGCTGCTTGCCTTTGGTATCGGTGAAGCGCAGATCAATCCACTTCACATCGTAATCTTTGATCAGTTGAAGCGACTTCGACATGGTGTTCTCCAAGTGGTGGAAGCGTGACAGTGAGCTTCCGAATCAGGGTGAAGCCGGGCGGCGATGTTCCGCCAAGGCGACCTGCCTCACAAGAGAGCAAATTGCATGCCAGTGCTCCTTCTTGGGACTGCAGGCCCGCAACAGCGCTGCCGCGGCGTTTGGCCGTGCTAAATGCTAGTCGTCATGGTCAAAGCGTGCGCGTTAATGGTGCGAGCGGTCGTGGCTGCGCATTGTTTTGGTGCGCGGCGCCCGGCCTCAAAGAAAGCGATTAAATCTTGAGCAGTTTCCGCTATACTCCGCGCCCCTCTTTTCCAGCCATACCGGCACCCGCGCTGTTTCCATGAAGCTGATCGTCAAGGTTTTTCCCGAAATCACCATCAAGAGCCCGCCGGTGCGCAAGGGCTTCATTCGCCAGTTGGCGAAGAACATCCGCACCGTGCTGCGCGAGCTCGACCCCGAGGTGCGGGTCGAAGGCGTGTGGGACAACATCGAGGTGGAAACCGCGCTCAGCGAGCCCAAGCCGCTGCGCGAGATGATCGAGCGCCTGCGCTGCACGCCCGGCATCGCCCATTGTCTGGAAGTGCACGAATACCCGCTGGGTGATCTCGACGACATCGTCGCCAGGTGCAAGGCGCATTACGCCGAGCGCCTGCCGGGCAGGATCTTCGCCGTGCGCTGCAAGCGCGCTGGCAAGCACCCGTTCAGCTCCATGGATGTCGAGCGCCATGTAGGCAGCCAGCTGCGTCAGCAGTGCGGTGCCGCCGGCATCTCGCTGAAGGCACCGGAGATCGAGGTGCGCATGGAAATTCGCGACCAGCGCCTGTTCGTCGTACACGAGCAGCACGATGGCATCGGCGGCTACCCGCTGGGTGCGCTGGAGCAGACGCTGGTGCTGATGTCCGGTGGTTTCGACTCCACCGTTGCCGCCTACCAGATGATGCGTCGCGGCCTGATGACCCACTTCTGCTTCTTCAACCTCGGCGGCCGCGCCCATGAGCTGGGCGTGATGGAAGTGGCCCACTATCTATGGAAGAAGTACGGCAGCTCGCACCGCGTGCTGTTCATCAGCGTGCCGTTCGAGGAAGTGGTCGGCGAAATCCTGCAGAAGGTCGACAACAGTCAGATGGGCGTGGTCCTGAAACGCATGATGCTGCGTGCCTCGACCGAAATCGCCGAGCGCCTGCATATCGACGCGCTGGTCACAGGCGAGGCGATTTCCCAGGTGTCCAGCCAGACCCTGCCGAACCTCTCGGTGATCGATTCGGCCACCGACATGCTGGTGCTGCGCCCGCTGATCGCCAGCCACAAGCAGGACATCATCGACACCGCCTTCCAGATCGGCACCGCCGAGTTCGCCAAGAACATGCCCGAGTACTGCGGCGTGATCTCCAAGAACCCCACCACCCGCGCCAAGCGCTATCGCGTCGAGCACGAGGAAAAGCAGTTCGACATGGCCATCCTCGAGCGCGCTCTGGCCAGTGCCCGTCAGGTACCGATCGACCGGGTGATCGACGAACTGGGCGAAGACATCAAGGTCGAGGAAGTCAGCGAGGCAATGGCCGGCCAGGTCATCCTCGACATTCGTCACCCCGATGCCGCCGAGGACGAACCCCTCGAACTGTCCGGCATCGAAGTTCAGACCCTGCCGTTCTACGCGCTGAACAACCGTTTCAAGGAACTGGATGAAAACCGCCAGTACCTGCTGTATTGCGACAAAGGTGTCATGAGCCGCCTGCATGCTCACCATCTGCTGAGCGAGGGGCATGTAAATGTTCGCGTCTATCGTCCGGCCTGACGCATCGGTGAAACAGCCGGGGCTATTGGGTGGCAGCATTCGCCACCGCCCTCCCGACCGCTGCTGATCGCAAGGCCCCAGTCGTAACCAATCGGACAGCCTGACGTCGTCCGGACTATTCCCAGCTTCCAGCCCGAGCTCGAAGCCATCTACAGAGAAACGAATCAGTGATCGAGAATCTTCGCAACATCGCCATCATCGCCCACGTCGACCATGGCAAGACCACCCTCGTCGACAAGCTGCTACGCCTGTCCGGCACCCTGGACCGCAAAGAAGCGGAAAACGAGCGCGTGATGGACTCCAACGACCAGGAAAAGGAACGCGGCATCACCATCCTGGCCAAGAACACCGCACTGAAGTGGAACGGCTACAACATCAACATCGTCGACACCCCCGGCCACGCCGACTTCGGCGGTGAAGTCGAGCGCGTGATGAGCATGGTGGACTCCGTACTGCTGGTGGTCGACGCCCAGGACGGCCCCATGCCGCAGACCCGCTTCGTGACCCAGAAGGCGTTCAAGGCCGGCCTGCGTCCGATCGTCGTGGTCAACAAGATCGACCGTCCGGGCGCGCGTCCTGACTGGGTCATCGACCAGATCTTCGACCTGTTCGACAACCTCGGCGCCAGCGACGAGCAGCTGGACTTCCCGATCGTCTATGCCAGCGCCCTGAACGGCATCGCCGGCATGGACCACGAGAACATGGACGACAACATGGATGCCCTGTTCCAGGCCATCATCGACCATGTTCCGGCGCCCAAGGTGGACGTCGACGGCCCGTTCCAGATGCAGATCTCCCAGCTGGACTACAACAGCTTCCTCGGTGTGATCGGTATCGGCCGCATCGCTCGCGGCACCATCAAGGCCAACAGCCCGGTGACCGCCATCGGCGCCGACGGCAAGAAGCGTAACGGCCGTATCCTGAAGATCATGGGTCACTCCGGTCTGCAGCGCGTGGAAGTCCAGGAAGCCACCGCCGGCGATATCGTCTGCGTATCCGGCATGGACGAGCTGTACATCTCCGACACCCTCTGCGACCAGAACACCGTCGAGGCGCTGCCGCCGCTGACCGTCGACCAGCCGACCGTATCCATGACCTTCCAGGTCAACGACTCGCCCTTCGCCGGCAAGGAAGGCAAGTTCGTCACCAGCCGCAACATCAAGGACCGTCTGGACAAGGAACTGCTGCACAACGTGGCGCTGCGTGTCGAGCAGGGCGACAGCCCGGAGAAGTTCAAGGTCTCCGGCCGTGGTGAGCTGCACCTGTCGGTACTGATCGAAACCATGCGCCGCGAAGGCTTCGAGCTGGCCGTCGGCCGCCCGGAAGTGGTGATCATCGAGAACGAGGCCGGCGAGAAGCAGGAGCCCTACGAGAACGTCACCATCGACATCGAGGAACAGCATCAGGGGCCGGTGATGGAACAGATGGGCCTGCGCAAGGGCGATCTGACCAACATGATCCCCGACGGCAAGGGTCGCATCCGCCTGGAGTACACCATCCCGGCGCGCGGCCTGATCGGTTTCCGCAACAACTTCCTGACCCTGACCTCGGGTACCGGCATCCTGACCTCGACCTTCAGCCACTACGGCCCGATCAAGGCCGGCGAAGTCACCAACCGCCAGAACGGCGTGCTGGTCTCCATGGCCACCGGTACCGCACTGACCTACTCGCTGGAAACCCTGCAGGCTCGCGGCAAGCTGTTCCTCGAGCCCGGCCAGGACATCTACGAAGGCCAGCTGTGCGGCATCAACAGCCGTGACAACGACCTGGTGATCAACCCCACCAAGGGCAAGAAGCTCGACAACATGCGCGCGTCCGGCAAGGACGAGGTCATCGCCCTGGTTCCGCCGATCAAGTTCACCCTCGAACAGGCACTGGAGTTCATCGCCGACGACGAGCTGGTGGAAGTGACGCCGAAATCGATCCGTCTGCGCAAGAAGATGCTGAACGAGAACGACCGCAAGCGTTACGAGCGCAGCAAGGTGTAATCCCCGTTGCGAAACTGCAAAAAGGCGCCTTCGGGCGCCTTTTTGCGTTTCTACGCACGCCGCACATCGGCCAGCGCAGCGGCGCCGGGACCTGTGAGGACGTTGCATTGAAAGTTGTACAACCCTTTTACAGCAGCATCGCTTAGCCGGATCCCTATCAGCCGGGCTCACCGCCAGCAGTTCGCGCCCGTCCAGGCGGCAATAAAACTTGTACAAGTAATGTCACAATGACATGATGTTGTACAAGTTTTGGCTCGGTGCAATGTGTCCGGGTCCTCGATGACTGACCGATTGGCTGCCGAGCAGCCTCGCAAAGGGAGTGTTCGATGAACAAGCAGATGTCGGTTTCCATGCGCCTGGGCCTGGGATTTTTCGTGATTCTGGCGTTGATGGTGGCGGTCGCCGTGGTCAGCGCGCTCAAAGTCGACGTCATCGACCGGAGCATGAGTCAGATCAGCTCGCAGGCTGGGCTGAAACAACGCTATGCGATCAACTTCCGTGGCAGCGTGCACGACCGTGCGATTGCCGTGCGCGACGCCGTCAGTGCTGCTGATCCCGCGCTCGCTCGCGGGCAGGTGGCGGAGATCGAGCGCCTGGCGCAGCTGTATGCTGACTCGGCGGCGCCGATGAAGACGATGCTCGCGCAGCCCTCTGCCGATACCGTAGAAAAGCAGCTGATGCAGCAGATCGAGACCATCGAGGCGAAGACCAATGCGCTGACCCAGCAGGTGGTCGAACTGCGCTTCAGCGAGGATTCGGCGCGTGCCCACGAATTCCTCTTGGACAATGTCGCCGGGGCCTATACCGAATGGCTGCGGCTGATCAATGCATTCATCGATCACCAGGAAGCGAGCATCAATCAGGACGTGGCCGTGGTCCGGGAAACCGCCAGCGGCTTCCTCGCGCTCATCGTCGCGGTGACTGGCGTGGCGGTTCTGCTCGGGGTGGCCATTGCCGTCGTGATCATCCGCAAGCTGCGCTCGACCCTCGGCGCCGAGCCTGACGAGGTGGCCCGCGTGATCGGCAACCTGGCCAATGGCGATCTCGGCCAGGTAATCGTTACCCCGTACCCGGACAGCGTCATGGGGGCGACCGCCAAGATGGCCAGCCGCCTCACCGCAATCATTGCCGAGGTGCGCGCTGCCGCCGACGGCGTCGGTGTCGCTTCGGGTGAGCTGCGTACCTCGTCGGCGAACAGCAATCAGCAGATCCAGCATCAGTCGGCCGAGGCCGAGCAGGTGGCCACGGCGATCAATCAGATGGCCACGACGGTGAACGAGGTGGCGAGCTTCGCCGCCCGCGCCGCCGCAGCGGCGAAGAGCGCCGACGAGCAGGTCGAGACCGGTACGCGAATCGTCGGCGAAACAGCCGTCTCCATCCATAACCTGGCCAAAGTGCTGGAAAGCGCGACCGAAACCGTCAACCAGGTCTCGGCGCAAAGCGGCGATATCGAAAAGATCCTGCAGGTCATCACCGCGATCGCCGAGCAGACCAACCTGCTCGCGCTCAATGCGGCGATCGAGGCGGCGCGTGCCGGCGAGCATGGTCGCGGCTTCGCAGTGGTGGCCGACGAGGTGCGCTCGCTGGCCAACCGCACGCAGCTGTCGTCCAGCGAAATCAGCGAGATGATCGCCTCGCTGCAGGCTGGCGCCGGCAGAGCGGTGGAGGTGATGCAGTCGAGCAAGCAGCTGGCGCAGCAGACCGTCGAGCAGACGCTGCAGGCGGAGAATGCGCTGGCCAAGATTCGTCAGGAAGTGGGTTCGATCAACGAAATGAACGCGCAGATCGCGACGGCTTCCGAGGAGCAGGGCGCAGTGGCGGAAGAGGTCAATCAGAGTGTCACGCGTATCCACGACTCCACCGTCGCCAGTTCCGCCGCCTCGAACCAGGTGGCGTCTTCCAGCCAGGACCTGACCCTGCTCGCCGAGGAGCTGAATCGCAAGGTCAACTACTTCCGCGGTTGAAGACCCGTTGGCTGGACAGAAAAGCCCCGACCACAAGGCCGGGGCTTTTCACTTTCCGACGATCTGGAATGCCGGTCAGGTAAAGAACAGCGGCACCACGACGCTGGAAATCAGCAGGATCAATGCACCGCCCAGGCGCGAGGAGATCTGCGCGAAGGGCATCAGCGACATGCGTCGGGCGGCGGAGAGCACCGCGACATCACCGGTGCCGCCCATGTTGGCCATGCACAGGCCGGCGGTGATGGCCGACTCGATCGGATAGAAGCCCACCAGTTTGCCCACCAGGCCGGCGCCGAACGCCGCACCGGCAACCACGGCGAAAACGATCAGCACATAGGTCAGCGAGATGGCGTCGATCACCTGGCCGAGGTCGGTGAAGGCCACGCCGATGCCGAACAGCAGGGCGAAGGTCCAGTTGCGTGCGACGAAGCGGAACCACTGGGAGGCGGCGTCGTTGATCGACTCGGGCACCAGGTTGCTGATCTTGAGCAGCGCCACCAGCACGATCATCAGTGCATAGGGATGCAACGGCACGAACTTGCCGAGGATCTGCCCGGCGATGAAGAAGCTCAGTGCCGCGACCAGACCGATGCCCAGCGCGGGTAGGGTGATCGGGCCTTCCTTGTCGCTGACATCCACGCCCGGCATCATCTGGCCGTTGCCGGTCAGTGACGGGTAGCGATTGCCCAGGCCGTTGAGCATTCCGGCGATGATGATCGCGAAGACGTTGCCCAGGGCCAGGGCCGGCACCAGGATCGAGATGTAGTAGCTGGCCGGCTGTCCGAGCAACTGCTCGTAGATCTGGCTCATCGGTACCGCACCGGCACCCATGCCGCCGCCCATGATCGGCATGGCGATGACCACCACCGCATCCTGCGGCGAGAAACCGAGCAGCGCGCCGACGGCCATGGCGAACAGCGCCGCGAACAGCACCGAGCAAAGCAGCGGCAGCGCATAGCGCGAGCCGACCTTGACCAGCACCTTGGCGTCCATGCCGAGGATGCTGCCGGTGATCAGCGCGGCGATATAGAAGTCGAGAAAGCCGCCGCCCTTCATGAAGCTGGCGACGTCATCCGCCACCGCCTTGGGCAGCCAGCCGAAATAGACCATGGCCGCGGCACCGAACAGCGCCAGGATCGCGCCGCCGCCCAGGTAGGTCTTGATGATCGGCAAGCGGTCGCCGGCAAAGCCGAGCAATTCGCCTAGCAGCATCATCACCAGCAACGCGCCGATCATCCCGCTGGGCAGGGTATCGGTGGCGATGGCGGCGACCATGACGAGCAGGGCGATGGCGAACAGTGGCAGCGGCAGATTGAAGATGCGCTGGGAAAACACGGACAGGGACGGGTTGCAGTCAGGCACGGCAGTGCTCAACGGGGTCCGATTCATTGTTGTACTCCTTCGAACGCGGCAGCCAGGCGGCGCGCGTACGGGTCATGGTTGCGATAGCGCCCGATGCGGGCGGACGTGCACAGCCGGACAACCGTGCGGGGCTACCTTAAGCAGAGATGCTTCGCGGCCAATGTTTGGCGAAGTTAAAAAAGCATTACGAAACTAAAAAAAGCGCCACCGAGCTTGACCCGCCGGCGCCCCGCTGGCTCGATCCAGCCCTCTATCGCGGCCCTTGAGCGGCCGCTCAGCCACTGGAGAACGACCTTGCGCCTGCGCCTGAACACCCTGATCTCGCTGCTGGTCGCCGTCATGCTGGTGCTGGCCCTCGGCCTTGCGCTCTGGCTGTTCAACGTCCAGCTGCAGGACACCCTCGAAGAAGGCCAGGCCGCGCGGGTGACCAACGTCGCACAGAGCGTTGCGGCGCGTGACGACGTGCGCCAGGCACTGGTCGGGATGACCATGGATTTCACAGCCGACAACCCGCTGCAACGCGATATCGACGATCTGCGCCAGCGGCTGGGGGTCGACTTCATCGTGGTGATGGATCGGCATGCCCTGCGCCTCACCCATCCGGAACCGGCACGCATCGGCCAGGCCTTTCGCGGTGATGATGAAGGCCCGGCGCTGGCCGGCGAAACCTACAGTTCGCGCGCCGAAGGCAGCCTGGGTACCAGCATCCGCGGCTTTGCTCCGGTGCTGGACGCACAGGGCGACGTGCTCGGCGCGGTATCGGTCGGCGTGACCCTGGCCTCCCTTGGTGAGCTGCTCAGCGAGCATCGGCGCGACGTGGTGGTCGGCGTGCTCGTGCTGATGCTGCTGACCGTGCTCGGCGCGCACCTGCTGGCGCGCTATATCAAGCGCGTGCTGTTGGGGCTGGAGCCCTACGAAATCACCCGCCTGGTGGAAGAGCGCCAGGCGATGCTGGCCTCGGTGCGCGAGGGCGTGCTGGCGGTCGACGATCAGGCGCGCATCACCTTGGTCAACCCGGCCGCGGAGCGCCTGCTGGTCAGCACCGGGCTGGGCAAGCCTCCGCTGGGGCGGCCGATCGCCGAGTACCTGCCCACCAGCGGCCTGCCCGAAGTGCTGGCCAGCGCCAGCGAGCAGCTGGATCGCGAGTTCAGCCTCAACGGCCTGGCCATCCTGGCCAACCGCGCGCCGATTCGTCACCAGGGCCGGGTGATCGGGGCCATCGCCACCTTCCGCGACAAGAGTGAAGTCAACGCGCTGGCCGAACAGCTGACCGGCGTCAGCCGCTATGCCGAAGCGCTGCGCGCGGCGACCCACGAGTTCAAGAACAAGCTGCACGTGCTGCTCGGGCTGGCGCAGATGGGTGATCTGGATGCGCTGCGCGCCTACCTGCGCGACCTCGCCGATCACCAGCTGGCGCCCGCCACGGCGCTGGTGGAGGGCATCGGCGAACCGGTCCTGGCCGGCTTCCTGCTGGGCAAGCAGAGCGAAGCCCGCGAGCGCGGCATCGTTTTCCAGGTGGAGGTCGAACATCCGGTGCCGGCCGCCGCGCCGGAACGGATCCACGGCCTGGTGACCATCCTCGGCAACCTGCTAGAGAACGCCTTCGAGGCCGTCGCCGAGCAGGCCGAGCAGCGTGTCAGTCTGACCCTCGACTACGACGAGGCGCTGCTCTCGCTGCACGTACAGGACAGCGGCGGCGGCATCCAGCCCGAGGTGCGCGAGCAGATCTTCGAGCGCGGCGTATCGACCAAGGGCGAGCGGCGCGGCATCGGTCTGGCCGCGGTGCGCGAACAGGTCGACGCCTGGGGCGGTACCCTGGCGGTCTATTCGGAAGCGGGCCGCGGCAGCCTGTTCGAGGTCGAGCTGCCCTATCGCACCGCCGCCACGGAGGGAACACCATGAAAACCGCCCTGCGCGTGTTGATCGTCGAGGACGACCCGATGGTCATGCGCCTGAACGTGGACTATCTGGCCCGTCTCGACGGCATCGAGCTGGTCGGCCAGTGTGCCAGCGTGCCGGCGGCACTCGAACTGCTGGCGGACGAGACGGTGGACCTGCTGCTGCTCGACGTCTACTTGCGCAACCGCTCCGGCCTCGAGGTGCTGCGCTACCTGCGTGCCGAGGACCGCAACACCGATGCCGTGCTGATCACTGCGGCATCGGAGATCGAGACGGTGCGTGCCGCCCAGCGCCTCGGCGCGCGGGATTACCTGGTCAAACCGTTCAGTTTCGAACGCTTCCGCGATGCCGTGGAGAGCTGC
The DNA here is from genome assembly GCF_055755175.1 of Stutzerimonas sp. LR2. Classification (NCBI taxonomy): domain Bacteria; kingdom Pseudomonadati; phylum Pseudomonadota; class Gammaproteobacteria; order Pseudomonadales; family Pseudomonadaceae; genus Stutzerimonas; species Stutzerimonas sp. LR2. The sequence goes on along the minus strand of NZ_JBVTRR010000001.1, from coordinate 307,392 downwards.
CGGCGCGCCCGTGATGCGCTATCGCGGTTGCCGGAACAGCTCGGCCAGGGCGACATCGACCGGCTGTTCAGTCAGCCTGCCGCGGCGGACGTGCGTCGTCCCGGCGACCTGCCCAAGGGGCTGACGCCGGCATCGCTGGCCCAGGTGGCGCAGGCGATCCTGGCGCTGGAGGAAGACAGTTTCACCAGCGAAAACCTGCTGACCGCCACCGGGATGTCCCGCGTCTCGGTGCGCAAGTACCTCAAGCACCTGACGGATGCGCAGCTGCTGGAGGAGTCCTTCCACTACGGGCAGATCGGCCGGCCGTCGTTCCGCTATCGCTGCCTCGACCGTGTTGCGCTGCAGCGGCTGGCACAGGGCTGACGGTGCCTATCGCCGGCCCGCCAGCCGGCTAGCCCGTTGAAGACGCCCGACCCGTGGCATGGCCAGCCGGGGCGACGGTGGCGTTACTGGCGCACCCAGGTCTGGCTGCGACCCAGCGCCTCGATGCCGATGTAGCCGCGTACCTCCAGCTTGTTGCCGCCATCCAGCAGCCTGGCCTTGGAGCGGTACGTCTTGCCCTTGGCCGGGTCGAGGATGGTGCCGTTGCTCCAGACCTGCTCGCCGTCCGGCTTGAGGTCCCAGAGAATGGTCATGCCGGTGATGGGCTGGTCCTTGCGCTCGCCTTCGCACTCGCTGCACAGCGGGTTCGGGCCATGGTCCGACTGCAGGATTTCCACCACCTTGCCGGTCAGGCTGCCATCGGCCGCCTGCTGGATCTCGACGATGGACTTGGGCTTGCCGGTTTCGTCGTCGATGGTCTGCCAGCGCCCGGCGGGCGAGTCGGCGGCTGAGGCCAGCGAAGAGAATGCGAGCGGCAGGGCCAGCAGCAGGGCGTTGAACAGTGGGCGCATGGTTTCTCCAGTGATCGAATAGGTGGCACCGACTCTATCACCGGCGATACAGCCCGGTTGCTGCTTGCCGGCTGACCGGTTGGTTCTCGTCACATACGCCCTTTTAGTCGTCCTGTTTCGGCTGGGTTCGGCATGGCTGAGGGCAAATCGGCGGTGAAGGCGATGTCGCGCCTGCGCGCGTGGCTGACTCGCGGGGCCACTAAGCTGGCCTGCAGCGCGAGTCTGCATGCCATTCCGTACCGCTAGACTGTTCCGTCGCCAGAACAAGAAGAAGAGAAACCCTCGTGACCGTCGCCCTTACGCTGTATCCGCTTCATCTCAACGAAAAGCCCCCTATCGAGGGGCAGCCCCGTATTGGTCTGCCTGCCGGTTTTCGGCCGGTCGCTGTCTACGCCTGGGAGGGCACGGCCGCAGGCGCGGGCGTGCCGGGGAGCGCTGGCAGTAGTGACGCGAGCGACCGCGTATGAGCACCGAAGGCATGGCACTGGACACGTGGCGCGCGAACGCTCGCGAATTCTCGTTCGGCGGCAAGCGCATTCGCTACTGGACGGCCGGCGAAGGTGAGCCGCTGCTGTTGATCCATGGCTTTCCCACCGCCAGCTGGGACTGGCACAAGGTCTGGCAGCCGCTGGCGGCGCGTTACCGGCTGATTGCCTGTGACATGCTCGGCTTCGGCTATTCGGCCAAGCCGCGCAGGCACACCTACAGCCTGATCGAACAGGCTGACCTGCAGCAGGCACTGCTGGCGGAGCTGGGTATCGGCGGTGCGATCCATGTGCTGGCGCATGACTATGGCGATAGCGTCGCCCAGGAGCTGCTGGCGCGGCATTGCGAAGGGCGCATCACGCTGGCCAGCTGCGTGTTCCTCAATGGCGGGCTGTTCCCTGAAACCCATCATCCGGTGCGGGTGCAGAAACTGCTGCTCGGCCCGTTCGGCTTTCTGCTAGGCCGGCTGTTCTCGCGGCGTACGCTAGGGGCGACGTTCGGCCGGGTGTTCGGTGCGCAGACGCAGCCGAGCGATGCCGAACTGGACGATTACTGGCGACTGATCGCCGAAGGCAACGGACCTGCGGTGATGCACCGGCTGATCCGCTACATGCCGGAGCGGGTCGCACAACGCGAGCGATGGGTGGCGGCCATGCAGCGCGGCGATGTGCCGATGCGGGTGATCGACGGCGCGGCCGATCCGATCTCCGGCGCGCACATGGTGGCCCGCTACCGCGAGCTGATTCCCGCGCCCGACACTGTGCTGCTGGAGGGCATCGGTCACTACCCGCAGGTCGAGGCGCCGGAGCGGGTGCTCGAACACTACTTCGCCTTCAGGCAGGGACTGCACGGGCGGTGACCGCGCCGGACCTCTGCCCAACGCTTCTCGAAGCACGCCGCTGTTGAAGCGTGGCGCATCAGGTTGTCGTTATCAAAAACCCAAAGAGCCCCGCCGGCATCGGCCGGGCGGGGCTCCGATCGTTCGGGCGAGCTGCTTTGCCAGCAGCGCCGGGACGGCTTACTGCATCATCGCAATCACGCGGTTGCGCAGCTCCGGGTCGGTCTGCACGGCTTCGTTGATGGCGTTGTATTCCTCGATGCTGATGTTGTTTTCCTCGATCACACCAAGCATTTTCTCGTTGGCCTGCTGCTGAAGGTCGCGGGCCTTGTTGGCGTCTTCGGTCTGTTGCAGCTTGCCGGTGAACTCCTCGCGGATCTGCATGATCTCGCCGAGCGACTCGGCAAAGCTCTCCAGTTTTTTCTCGCTGAACTGCTGCGCCTGAGCGCCGGCGGCGGGCTGGGCAGCCGGTGCCGGGTTGGCTGATTGGGCCGATGCGAGGGGGGCGGCCAGGCCGAGGAACAGCGAAAAGATACCGGCGAAGGCGAGACGAGCGTTGTGCTGGGTCATGTTCATTCCTGCTTCGGTTAAAGACGGGTTCGCTGGTGCAGTAGCCGTGCCAGCTTTTCGATAAAAGTTCATGTCATTGATTTGAATGGCATTTTTCGTTTCGTCGGGGTGCGGTGGACCTGTCGGGCAGCGGTCTGTAGTGTGCCGGTATGACACATGTATCACTCTGGCAGCGGCCAGCCAGTCTGCGCGGCGCGCTCTTGCTCAAGGTCATCGTGCCGCTCATGGCAATCATGTTCGGCTTCAGTTCGGTGGTGCTCTGGACGGTGGAGCGCAACAGCGAGCGGCGGCTGCAGGCCGAGGTGGAGCTGGTGGCGCGGGCGGTGCGCCTGCCGCTCAGCGCCAGCCTGGAGAAGAACCATGAGCGCACCCTGCAGCAGGTGCTGGAATCGGTGCTTGGCGTCGGCCGCGTCTATGGCGCCTACGTCTACGACCGTGACGGCAAGCTGGCTGCCTATGCCGGTGCGGTGGAACCGGATCAGGATGCGTCGGCGATCCAGCAGCTCACCGAAGGCGGCGAGCTGACCGGCGAGTACCAGCGCATCAACGGTCGCCCGGTGTATTCCTATTTCGTTCCGCTGGAAGAGAGCGGTGGGCAGATCAATGGCCTGCTGCAGGTGACCCGGCGCTGGGGTGACTTCGAACGCGACATCCGTCGCCTGCGGCTGATCGCTGCCGGGCTGGGTGGGCTGCTGGCCGGCGTGGCGCTGGTGGTGATCCTGCTTGGCCACCGTTCGGCCGTGGGCAAGCACCTGCAGCAACTGGCGCGCAGCATGGAGCGGGTCGCGGCCGGCGACCGCGAGCATCGTGCACCGCGCAGCGGGCCGCAGGAGATCATGGTGCTGTCCGGCGCGTTGAACCAGATGCTCGACAGCATCGCCGCCGCCGAACGCCAGGTCGCCGAGCAGCAGGCCCGCGAGGAGCAGTTGCAGGCGCGCCTGCGTCAGAGCCAGCAGCTGGCGGCAGTGGGGCGGCTGGCGGCCGGCGTGGCCCACGAGCTGGGCAGCCCGCTGAGCGTGATCGATGGCAAGGCGCAGCGGGTGTTGCGCGACGACGAGCTGGCCGAAACCCATCGCCGCGCGCTGTTGCAGATTCGCCAGCAGGTGGCGCGGCTCAGCGCGATTGTCCGTCAGCTGCTGGATTTCGGCCGGGCCGCCGGCTCACCCCCGCGCCGTGTGCCGGCCGAGGTGCTGGCGCATTCGGCCGCCGCCGCGGTGGCCGACGAGCTGGCCGCGCTCGAAGTCCGCCTGCAGCTGCAGGCGCCGCCGCAGACACTGCATTGCCGGGTCGACCCGCCGCGTTTCGAGCAGGCGCTGACCAATCTGTTGCGCAACGCCGCCCAGGCCAGCCCGGGAGGCGAGGTACGGCTGAGCTGGTGGGGCGACGGTCGTGAGTTGTTCATGCAGGTCGAGGATGACGGCCCGGGCATTGCCGAAAGCCATCGCGGAGCGCTGTTCGAGCCGTTCTTCACCACCAAGGCGGTGGGCGAAGGCAGCGGCCTCGGCCTGGCGGTGGCCCATGGGGTGGTCAGCGAGTGCGGCGGGCGTATCGAGCTGGTCCACGGCCGGCTGCCGGGTGCGGCATTTCGCATCGCGCTGCCATTGAGCGAGGAGGAGAATCATGACTGACGCGGTGCAGGAGCGTGTGCTGCTGGTCGAGGACGATGACAGCCTGCGCCAGCTGCTGGTGGAGGAGCTGGAGGATCGCGGGCTGCAGGTGCGTGCGCTGGCCAGCGCCGAGGAGGCGGTGGGTTCCCTGGAAAGCTGGGAGCCGGCGCTGGTGGTCAGCGACCTGCGCCTGCCCGGCGCTGATGGCATGGCGCTGCTGCGGCGGGTGAAGAGCATGCAGGCGGCACCGGCCTTTCTGGTGATCACCGCGTTCGGCAGCATTCAGCAGGCGGTGGCGGCGCTCAAGGAAGGCGCCGACGAGTTCCTCACCAAGCCGCTGGACCTCGAGCACTTCGCTCTGGCGGTCGGCCGCGCGCTGGAGACGCGGCGCCTGCGCGACGAAGTGCGACGCTTCCAGCAGCTGCTGAGCGATGATCGCTTCCACGGCATGCTCGGCCGCAGCCGGGTGATGCGCGGGCTGTTCGACCAGATCCGCCAGCTCGCCCGTGCCGAAGGGCCGGTGCTGGTGATCGGCGAGAGCGGCACCGGCAAGGAACTGGTGGCCAGGGCGGTGCACGCCGAGAGCGAGCGCGCCGGCGGCCCGTTCCTGGCCATCAACTGCGCCGGGTTGCCGGCCGAGCTCCTGGAAAGCGAGTTCTTCGGCCATGTCGCCGGTGCCTTCACCGGCGCCAATCGCGCGCACAAGGGACTGTTCCAACAGGCCGACGGCGGTACGCTGTTTCTCGACGAGATCGGCGAGATGCCGCTGCCGCTGCAGGCCAAGCTCCTGCGCGTGCTGCAGGAAGGCACGATCCGCCCGGTGGGTGCCGAGCGCGAACTCAGCGTGGACGTGCGCATCATCGCCGCCAGCAATCGCCCGCTGGAAACCGAGGCCGGGCGCGAGGCGTTCCGCGAAGACCTGTTCTTCCGTCTGGAAACCTTCATTCTGCAGGTGCCGCCGTTGCGTGATCGCGAGGAGGACCTCGAATTGCTGGCCGCCGGCTTCGTCGCCCACTTTGCCGCACGCGGCGGACGGCCGGTGCGCGGCATCGCGCCGGCGGCGCTGGAGCAGCTACGCCGCTATCCGTTCCCGGGCAACGTGCGCGAGCTGCAGAACGCCATCGAGCGGGCGGTGACCTTCTGCCACGGGCGCAGCATCGAGCTGGAGCACCTGCCCAGCCGCATCGCCAGCTACCGTGACGACAAGGCCCGCAGCGCCGGGGCCGAGCTGCTCGCCGAGCTCAGCGATGGCCCGTTGCTGCCGACCCTGGAAGAGCTGGAACTGCGTTATATCGAGCACGTGCTCAAGCTGGTGGATGGCAACAAGCGCCGCGCGGCGGCCTTGCTCGGCATCGGACGGCGCACGCTGTACAGACGCCTCGGCGAGCGCGAGGAAGGCTGATCGGGCTCGCCGCAGGGCGCCCGAAGGCGCACACTGCCGGCCTTTTCCCAGTGAGGAGCGAACATGCTCAACAACGACGTCCTGCGCAGCCTGCGCTACACCCTCAAGGTCAGCGATGCGCAGATGGCCGAAATCGCGGCCCTGGGTGGTTGCACGGTTGCCGAGGCCGAGGTTCGCGCCTGGCTCAGCCGCGAGGACGAGGACGGCTATCAGGAATGCCCCGACGAGGCGATGGCGCGTTTTCTCGACGGGCTGATCTATTTCAAGCGTGGCAAGGATGAAAGCCGCCCGGCACCGCCGCTGGAACTGCCGGTCAGCAACAACCAGATCCTGAAGAAACTGCGGGTGGCCTTCGAGCTGCGCGACGAAGACCTGCAGGCGATCCTGCATGCCGCCGATCTGCAGCTGTCGAAATCCGAGCTCGGCGCACTGTTCCGCAAGCCCGGGCACAGCAACTATCGGCCCTGCGGCGACCAGCTGCTGCGCAATTTCCTCAAGGGGCTTTCGCTGCGCCAGGGCTGAGCTGCACCGCAGGGCACCTCGAGTGGTAAATGGCCGGGCGGCCGCTACGCTGAAGCAGGCAGCTAGCCGCATGCCCGGTGCGCAGCTCGGCGCCGGGAACGCCATAACAACAAGATGACCGCCCCCTGTGGCGGTGCCCCGAGGTGCGTGCCATGAAGACCTTCCGCCTGACCCTGAGCGCCCTGCTTGCGCTGAGCTGCGCCGCTGCCATCGCGGCGCCGACCAGTGACGAAGCCCTGGAGCGCATGCGCTCGATGAAGACCACCGGCCAGTCCCTGGACATGAAGACCATTGCCCAGGACGGCCCCACCGCCGATGCCATCCGCGAGAACCTCAAACGCATCAAGCTGCCCGAAGGGTTTCGCATTGACCTCTACGCCGTAGTGCCCGATGCCCGCCATATGGCAGTCGGGCCGTCCAGCGGAGTGGTCTTCGTCGGCACCCGCAAGACCGACCTGTGGGCGGTCACCGATCGCACCAAGAACCGCACCGCCGACGAGGTGAAGCGCTTCGCCCCGGCGATCTCCTTCACCCAGCCTGGCCCCTGTTTCAGCCCGGACGGCTTTCTCTTCGTCGCCGAGCACAACCGCGTGCTGGTGTTCCCGGCCGCCGAGTTCTTCTACGAGGGGCCGGACGTGGCGGCGGACATCGTGGTGCCGACCGGCGAGCTGATCCCCAAGGATGAAGAGAGCTACAACCACGGCGCGCGGGTCTGTGCCATCAGCCCGGACAACAAGCTCACCATCTCCCTCGGCCAGCCGCACAACGTGCCGCCCAAGGACAAGCTGGAGCTGTACGAGCGGCACGGCATCGGCGGCATCGTGCGCATGGAGCGCGACGGCAGCAAGCGCGAGGTCTACGCCACCGGCGTGCGCAACTCGGTGGGCATCACCTATCACCCGACGACGAAGGAGCTCTGGTTCACCGACAACCAGGTCGACGGTATGGGCGACGACACGCCGCCAGGCGAGATCAATCGTGCACCCAAGGCCGGAATGAAGTTCGGCATGCCCTGGTACGGCGGCGGCCAGGTGCGTACCAACGAGTACGCCGACGAAACGCCGCCGGAAGGCCTGACCCCGCCGGTGGTGGAAACCATTGCCCACGCCGCCGACATGGGCCTGACCTTCTACACCGGCAAGCAGTTTCCCGAGCAGTACCGCGGCGGGCTTTTCAGCGCCCAGCGCGGCAGCTGGAACCGCACCGTGCCGGCGGGTGCGCGGGTGATGTTCACGCCGTTTGCGGCCGATGGCAGCGGTCCGTCCGGCGAGACGGTGCCCTTCGCCGAAGGCTGGCTGGACGAGGAAACCGGCGAGTACTACGGCCGCATCGTCGATGTCGCGCAGCTCAAGGATGGCTCGTTGCTGGTCAGTGACGACACCGCCGGCGCCATCTATCGCATCTCCTACCAGGGCAAGTGAGCCGCCGCGCCGGCCCGTGCCTTGCCGCGGCCCGGCGTCCATCCGAGGAGTACCGCATGCCCATCGTTTCCGATTCGCGCCGGCGCCTGTGCTGCGCGCTGCCGCTGCTGTTGTGCCTGGCGCCGTCGCTGCAGGCCGCCGACCTTGCGGCGGACAAGGCCAAGGCGAAGATGTGCGCCGCCTGTCATGGCATCGACGGCCTCGCCAAGGTCGCCGACGCACCTAACCTGGCCGGCAACGGCGAGCTCTACCTGGCCCGCCAGCTGCAGGCGTTCCGCTCCGGCGAGCGCAAGCATCCGCAAATGAGCGTGATCGCTGCGGGGCTGGGCGATGACGACATCGCCGCGGTGACGCGCTGGTATTCCTCGATCAAGGTCAGTGTCGAGCTGCCGGAATGAAACACGGGGCCGCCTGAACGTTTGCCCCTCGGCATCGGCCTAACGTGCGACCAGTCCAGAGAGCACGCCCATGACCTTTTCCATCGTCGCCCGCTGCCCGCGCACCGGGCAGATCGGTGTCGCCGCCGCCACCGCCATGCCTGCCGTGGGCAAGCTGCTGACCCACGCGGCGGCACGTGTGGGCGCGGTGGCGACTCAGGCGCAGATCAATCCGTACCTGGGCATCGATGGCCTGCGCTTCCTGCGCGAGTTCAGTCCGGCCGGCGAAGTGCTCGAGCGGCTGCGGCGCACCGATCCGTGCATGGAGCTGCGCCAGTGCGCGGTCATCGACAGTAGCGGGCGCACCGCCTGCTGGACCGGCGAGCGCTGCCTGCCCTGGGCCGGCTCCATCGCCGGCGAGCAGTTCTGCGTGCAGGGCAACCGGCTCAAGGGGCGGGAGGTATTGGAGGCGGCTTGCGAAGCCTATGTCGGCAGCGTGCAGCTGCCGCTGGTGGAGCGCCTGATGGCCGCGCTGGCGGCTGGCGACGCCGAGGGTGGCGACCGCCATGGCGAATCCTCGGCGACGGTGTATGTGGTCGACCAGGAGCAATACCCGCTGTGGGATATCCGCGTCGACCATCATCGTGACCCCTTCGCCGAGCTGCGTCGGTTGCACGAGGTGTTCGCCCGCGAGGTGGTGCCGGAAATCCTCGCCATGCCGACCCGCGCCAATCCGGCCGGGGCGGCCGGCGAGGAGACCATCTGAGCCGGGGTTCGCAGGCTCAGTCGCGCAGCCAGTGCACGTCGACGTAATACGCTTCACCGTCGTAGAGGATCTTCAGTTCGCCGTCGTAGGCGGCTTCCAGCGCGTGGCCGATGCGCTGAGCCAGGTGCAGGCCGGTGGTGGTCACGCGCAATCCATCGGGTTCGTCGCTGATGGCCATCAGGCGCTCGAGCGGATGTTCGCCCTTTTCCTTTTCTTCGGTGTTACGGATCAGTCCGCTGAGTTCGTCGGTGTGCGCTTTGACGAACGCGCCGCGCAGGCTGATGGTGCCGGCCGGCACGTCTTCGGCGATGCGCTGGCAGGCAGGGCAGAGGGCTTCCTGGGCGTTGCTCGCATCGACCAGGCCGTGCCAGGTCCAGCGTCCGGCCTGGTAGGCGGCGCCGCATCGTGGGCAGAGGGTGTCGCTGCGCTGGTGCCACGCCTTGAGGTAGGGGTCGTGGTGTTCGGGTTGTAGAAGCTTGTCGCGCGTCTTGTCCATGGCAAAGGCCTCAATGATCGGGAGGGTGCCTTTGCAGCGTAGATCAGCCCACCGCGCTCTTCCGCCTGCGGGACGTGGCGGCCGCCGGTTGCGATGATCGGTCGCGCAAGGGCTCGCGCGACTCGCTCATAAGGGTTGCGGAACCACCCGCGGCGCCAGCTGCTCCAGGCGCAGCGCACCCTGGGCGCGGTTGCGCACGGCCATCCAGTCTTCCAGTGCCGGCAATGCCCTTGGCGGCGAGATCAGGTAGCCCTGGAACAGGTCGCAACCGGCCTGCAGCAGCGCCGACTGCTTCTCCATGTCATCCACGCCTTCGGCATTCACCCGCTTGCCCTGGGCATGGCAGAAGGCGACCAGGGCGCTGAGGCTGTGCTGCATGTCCGGCCGTGTCAGCCGCGTGATGATCGCCATGTCCAGCTTGATGGTGTCGGCCGGGTACTCCAGCAATTGCTGGATCGACGTGTAGCCGACGCCGAAATCGTCGATGGCGACGCGAAAGCCGGCCCGGCGAATGGCCTGCACCACGGCCATGGTGTCCTTGTTCAGCTCGGCCGCGTAGGTCTCGGTCAGCTCGATCTCGATCCTGCCCGGGGCCACCCCGTGATGGGCGGCGCGCTCGGCCAGATAGCGGCAGATGCGGTCGTCGGCCAGTTGCGCGGAGGACACGTTGATCGCCAGGATCACCTGCTCGCCGAACAGCCGCACCAGCTGCGGGTACTCGGCCAGTGCGTGGTCGATGACCCAGCTGTCGATCTTCGGGAACAGCCCGGCACGCTCGGCAATGGGGATGAACTCGGCGGGCGAGACCGTGCCCAGCACCGGCGAATGCCAGCGCAGCAGCACTTCGCAACTGACCACCGCACCGTCGCGGTTGAGCGCCGGCATGTAGACCAGCCGCAGCTGGTCGTCGCCGTCCAGTGCGCGCAGCTGATCCTCGATCAGGCGGATTCGCTCGTTGCGCTGTTCCAGCTCGTTGCTGAATGCCACCGCCATGCACTTGCCTTCGGCCTTGGCTTGGTACATGGCGGTGTCGGCGCGGGTGAGCAGCTGGGTGATGGAGTCGGCATCGTCCGGATAGCAGGCGGTGCCGATGCTGAGGCTGACCGGGTAGGTTCGCTCCTCCAGGCGGAATCCGCCGCGGCACAGGCCGAGCAGCGCGTCGCACAGTGCGTCGAGGCCGGGCTCGGCATCGCTCAGCAGGAGGATGGCGAATTCGTCGCCGGACAGCCGGGCGAACGCCGAATAGGTGTGCGGATGCTGCTGGCGATGCCGTTCCAGCAGCGTCTGGGCGCGCTGGGCGAACAGGCGCAGCAGGGCATCGCCGGCATCGTGGCCGTGGCGGTCGTTGACCTGCTTGAAGTTGTCCAGGTCGATGAACAGCAGCGACAGGCGCTTGTCCTCCTGCAGGCATTGTTCATACATGGCGTTGGCCAGCATGCCGAAGTGCGCGCGGTTGCTGATCTGCGTCAGGCTGTCGGTCCAGGAGATCTCCTGGATGCGCTGCAGCGCGGCGGTGCTGCGATCGTGCAGGGTCTTCATGTTGACCGTCAGACGGCCGATCTCGCCGCCGTCGCTGGGCTCGTCGAGGGCCGCGCGTTTGCACAGCAGCAGGTCGGTGAGCTGGTCGTCCAGCTGGCTGATGGGCGTGGTGATGTAGCGGCGGATCAGCCACAGCAGCAGTCCGATGGACAGCAGGCCGATCAGCGAACCGCCGGCGAGAAAGGCCAGCCCGAGCTTTTGCAGGCGCTCGGCGGTGTAGTCCGGCGCCGGCGTCAGGCGGGCGTGCAGTGAGCGCGACAGCGGAATCTCGGCGGACAGGCCTACGTCCACCGGCAACTGCTGGTCGGCGATCTCCACCGGCGCACCGTATTCGCTCTCCAGTGCCCGCTTGAGCTTGATGAATCGCTCGGGGCGTACCGCCAGCTGGATGGCGAAGGCCTCACCGCGCTGGCTCGGCAGCGGCCTACTGCCGCTGGCCGGCAGGACGAAGTCGGTGTTGACCAGCAGCGGAGCGCCATCGGCCTGTTCGAGGTAGATCGTCGCGCTGGAAGCCGATTGCCGGGCCTGCTGGACGATCCGTTGCTGCGTGGCATCCATCGAGCCGAACGGCGACAGGCTGCTCTCGAAGTAGTAGGCCGGCTGGCCATCGGGCTGCACGATGGCGAAGGAAACGAACGACAGTTCGGTGTTCGACAGCGAGCGAATGCTTTGCTGCAGGCGAAGCCCGAGGGTGTCGTTGCGAAAGGCGGTGTCCGACTCGCGCAGGAAGTGCAGCAACGCCTCGCTGTCGATGATCGAGTAGAGCACGCTGCGGTTGAACGCCTCGTAGTCCAGATAGGCCGACTTCAGCGCCGACAGCTGCTGCTCCAGACGCGCCTGCTCCAGGCCCAGCAGCGAGGCGCGCTGGGTCAGGTAGGCGGTGGTCGAGGCAACCAGCTGGATGATCAGAATGACCGGGAAGATCACCAGCAGCGCGCGTTTACCGAGCGTCATGGGCGTTGATCAGTGCGCTGATGATGCGCCGCCGGGTCTGCGTGCCTTCCAGCGGCCGCTCCTCGTAGACCTGGCTGCGGGCCAGGACCGCCTCTGGCGGGTAGATGGTCGCATCCGCGCGCACGTCCTCCGGCAGCAGCGCCCGGGCTGCGGCATTCGGCGTGGCGACGCCCAGGTCCTCGGCATTCAGGGCGGCGATCTCGGGTCGGTTGAGGAAGTCCAGGAAGCGGTAGGCCAGCGCCTGGTTCGGGCTGTTGCTCGGCACCGACAGGCAGTCGACCCAGAGCAGTGTGCCTTCTTCCGGCACCACGTAGCGCCAGGGCTCGCCGTGCACGCCCTCGACCGCGTTGAGCACCTGCTGGTCGCCACTGTAGGCCAGCGCCATGTCGGCGCGGTCGAGATGCCGCTGGCTGCGCAGCGCGGTGATCACGTACTCGTAGGTGAGCACTGCCTCGGATTGGTTGCGCAGCAGCTCGAACGCTGCCTTGAGCTGGTCGAGGTCAGAGGTGTTGATCGAGTGGCCGAGCAGGATCAACGGGCTGGCGAGGATGTCCTCGTGGTCTTCCATCATCACGATGTGCGGCTCGTCCGGCCGCGCCGGTTTGAGCAGGTCCGCCCAGGAGCGTGGCGCCTGCTCGATGCGGTCGCTGCGATAGGCGATGCCCAGCGTGCCCCACAGGTACGGCACGGCGTAACGGCCGCAGCTGTCGCGCCAGCGCCGGGCCACATGACGCAGCGCCGGCAGGCGGGCTTGCTCGATCGGCTCCAGCAGTTTGCGCGCGCCGAAGCGCGACGAGCTGATCAGCTCGGTGAGGGCGATGTCGATCTGGTGGTCGGGTTTGGCGAGGATTTCGTCACGCTTGTCGCCGCTGTCGAAGAAGATCTGCTGGATCTCGACCCCGGTCTCGGCCTGCCAGCGCTCGATCACCGCCTCGCTGAGGTATTCCTCCCAGGTCAGCAGCGTCAGGCTTTGTGCCGCGTGCAGCGAGGTGGAGGGAAACAGCAGGCTGACGGTCATCAGCACTGCGCTGCGTACGCACCAGGCGACCCGGGGTTTTTTGTTGTTCGGCATGGGCATCCTTCCGCTGGCAGAGGTCGAACCAGCCGGCGTCCCGGCATGGCTGCAGTACTGGCACTTTAATGGCGCCAGACATATGACGGCAATGCCTTTCGTCGACCGCCGCTTACGCCCCGATCGGCGGCGGTTCTGCGTTGTTTGTCGCAGCGGCCGACGGACCTCCCATTCTTGAGCCAGACTCCAATGCATTCGGCAGCGTAGCGAGGAACCGGCCATGACCCTGATGATCCCTTTCCCCGATCGAATACATGCAGGCGAGGCACTGGCCGAGCGGCTGGCGCAGGAAGGCGACTGGACCGATGCCCTGGTGCTGGCGCTGCCGCGCGGTGGTGTGCCGGTGGCGTTCGAGGTGGCGCAACGCCTGGGGCTGGAGCTGGACATTCTGGTGGTACGCAAGCTCGGCACGCCCGGCAATCGCGAGCTGGCCATGGGCGCCATTGCCAGCGGTGGTGTGCGGGTGATGAACGAGGACATCGTGCGCTACGTTCACGCCTCCAGGGCCGAGATCGACGGTACCATCGCTCAGGAAAGCCACGAGTTGCAGCGCCGCGAACAGGCTTATCGCGGTGACCGCCCGCGGCCGGTGGTCGCCGGGCGTGCGGTGATCCTGGTGGATGACGGACTGGCCACGGGCGCCACCATGCGCGCCGCGGTGAAGGCGGTGCGCCAGCTGGAGCCGTCGAGCATCACCGTGGCGGTGCCGGTGGCAGCTCCGGACAGCGTCGCGCAACTGGAGCCGCTGGCCGACCGCATCATCTGCCTGCACATGCCCCATGACCTCTATGCAATCGGCCGCTGGTACCAGAACTTCGATCAGACCCCGGACCGCCTGGTGGTCGATCTGCTGCAGCGCGCCTGGAGCCGGGGAGGGCAGCCGGCATGAGCCAGTCATCCGCGACCCCGATGCGCTTCACCCTCGGCAAGGCCCGCCTGCACGGCGACCTGTGCGTGCCGGCTGCGGCGCGTGGACTGGTGGTCTTCGTGCACGGCAGCGGCAGCAGCCGGCACAGCCCACGCAACCAGAGCGTGGCGCGCTGCTTCAACGAAATGGGCCTGGCCACCCTGCTGTTCGACCTGCTGACCAAGCACGAGCAACCCATCGACGAGATCACCCGCCAGCTGCGCTTCGACATCCCCTTGCTCAGCCAACGCCTGACGGGCGTGATCGATCAGCTGAGCAGCGATGCACAACTGCGCGAGCTGCGCATCGGCCTGTTCGGTGCCAGCACCGGTGCGGCCGCGGCGCTCACCACCGCGGCTTCGCGCCCAGCCGACATCGCGGCAGTCGTCTCGCGCGGGGGGCGCGTCGACCTGGCCGAGCCGTCACTGGCACGAGTCCACGCCGCTTCGCTGTTCATCGTCGGCAGCCGCGACCTGGAGGTGCTGGAGCTCAACCGTGCCGCCGCGGCACGGCTGCAGTGCGAGCACCAGCTGGTGGTGGTGCCCGGCGCGAGCCACCTGTTCGAGGAACACGGCACGCTGGAAGAGGTGGCGCGCCTGGCCGGCGACTGGTTCGTGCGGCACCTGGTATAGCCGCACGCCGGCCACCGCCCGATCAGCCGCGGCGTCGCAGCAACGAGAACACCGTCAGCGCGCCCAGCGCCAGGGCGGCGGTGGTCGCCACCGGGTGTTGCGAGGCGCGGGTATACAGGCTGTGCTGCAGCACCACCCCGGGGTAGGCGCCATGGGCATGCCCGGCGCCGCCCTGGCTGCTGTCGGCTTCGTGCAGTTGGCCGCGACGGTTGGCATCCGGACGGCCGCTGACGATTGTCGGGGCGATGAAGCGGCGGCGCAGCCAGTCCACCAGGCGCGGCGCGTTCTGTTCGAGGCGGCTGAGCAGCTTGCCGTTGCCGATGTAGACGTCGCGCTGTGGGTGTTCGGCCGCATGCAGGATGGCCTGGGCGACCACCTCCGGCGCGTACACCGGCGGTGGGAAGTTCGGTGCGCTCTCCAGCTCGTTCTTCGAGTGATCCATGAATGGCGTATCGGTCGCCACCGGCCGCACCAGCGTCACCGAGACCGGGGCGCGATCCTGTTCCATCTCCAGCCGCAGCACGTCGGTCAGCGCCTTCACCGCGTGCTTGCTGGCGCTGTAGCTGGCGTGGAAGGGCAGCGCCACCACCGACTCCAGGCTGCCTATGTTGATGATCGAGCCGCCACGTGGGCGCAGATGCGCCGCGGCGATGCTGGAGCCATAGAAGGTGCCCCAGAAGTTGGTCTGCATGACGCGCTGGTGATCCTCGTCGCTGACGTCGCCGAGGCGACCCCAGACCGATGATCCGGCGTTGTTGATCCAGGTGTCGAAGCCGCCGAAACGCTCGATCACCTGGTCGGCAGCATTTTGCAGCTGCTCGCGCTCACCGACATCGGCCATCACGTGCATGACCCGTTCGCCGGCGCCCAGCTGTTGTTCGATCTGCGCCAGTGCTTCCTCGTTGCGGGAGATCAGCGCCACGCGGGCGCCCTGCTCGACGGCCATGCGTGCGGTGGCCAGACCGATGCCGCTGGAGCCGCCGGTGATGACGATGACCTGTTGGTTCAGGGGTTTGAGATGCAGCTTCATGGAACCCTCCTCTCGCGCTTTGCAATGGATATGGCATGGCGTATGGAAAAGGGCGCGACGAGGCCGTTCAGTCGGTGTGACGGGCGGTCCGGGTCAGTCGGCCAGCCTGTGGGCGAAGGCCTCCAGCGATGCTTCGCCGACCACATCACCGGGCAAAAGCGGCAGCTCCAGCAGTGGTAGCTGGCCCAGCGCCTGGCGCAGGGTGGCGAGATGCTGGTCCTCCAGGGCGTGGCGTTCGGCGAGAAAGGCGCCGGCATCGGCCGGCGAGCGCTTGTTCACCACCAGCGCGCCGACCGGCGTGCCGGCGCGCTGCAGCAGCGCATGCAGTTCGATGGTTTCCAGCACCGGCAGCCGCTCGGCGGCGAGCACGATGACGAACGCGCACTGCTGCGCATCACCGAGCACCTCGCGCAGCCGGTTGAAGCGCTCGCGGCGACGGTCGAGGATCTGGCGAATACGACTGTCGCGATCCGGCGCAGCCTCGCCATCGCCCTGGCCGAGTATGGACTGGCCGAAGCCGCGATCGTCCTGGCCGAGGTTCTTCAACACCTGGCTGAAGCGCGAGCCGCGCTCCTGCCGGCGCAGCAGGCCTTCGGTCCAGGCGCTCATCATTTCCGGCAGCGCCATCAGCCGTGCCGTGTGCCCGGACGGGGCGGTATCGAACACCAGCAGGTCGTAGTCGGCCAGGCCCTGCTCCAGCGTCTCGGCGATGCGTTCGAGCAGCGCCGCCTCGTGCATTCCAGGGGCATCGCGCGACAGCGCCATGTGCTTGTCCACTTCGCCGGCCAGGTGCGCCGGCATCAGCTTGCGCAGGGCGGCGCCGACGTCCTCGAGGTGCTGCTGCACGGTGAGTTCCGGGTCCAGCTCCAGGCCGTCCAGCCCGGCCGCCAGGCGCACCTTCTGCGGGCCCACCGGGCGCTGCCAGAGGTGCCCGAGGTTGTGTGCCGGATCGGTGGAGACCAGCAGCACGCGGCGCCCGGCCCGCGCCTGGGCGAGGGCGGTAGCGGCGGCCACGGTGGTCTTGCCGACGCCGCCCTTGCCGCCAAAGAACAGCACGCGACGCTCGGCTGCCAGCTCTAGCAGCATGCGATATGGTCCAGTGGCGAGTGCTCCATTCCCATGCGCCGGTGCCAGTCGTGGAAGCGCTCGTACAGCGCCGGCATCAGCTCCAGGGTGTACCAGGCGGCCGGGTTCGGCACGCCCAGGGTTTCGCTGAACACCAGCAGCATGAACAGGTCGTCCTCGTCGCGCCGGGCCCGGGCGAAGGTTCGCCGATAGGGCGCGACGTAGAACTCGCGCAGCCCCGCGGAAACCTTGCCGAGGATGCTCAGCGGCTCGCTCACGGCTGCGCCTCGAAGGCGCGCTCGGCCGGGTCGCGGCCCTTGCGCATGGCGATGATCGCCTCGAGGGTGACCCACAGTGCGGCGATCAGGATGATCACGTCCATGCCCAGCAGCAGCCAGTTTTCGGCGCGGTAGAACTGGCCCATCTGCACCAGCAGGGCGTAGATCGACATGGCCAGCAGGAACACCAGTGGCACCAGGGTGTACACCGGCGAGCGGCCGAGCTTGATCAGGATGACGGTGATCACTGCCAGGGTCAGGCCGGCCAGCAGCTGGTTGGTGGTACCGAATAGCGGCCAGATGACCATGCCGCCGGTGCCATCGGAGCCGGCGCCGAAGGCCAGCGCCATGCACACGCCGACAGCGATCAGCGTGCCCACCAGGGTATTGACCTTCATTCCGGCCAGCTCGCCGGCTTCCTGGATGACGAAGCGCTGCAGGCGCAGGCCGGTGTCCATGGTGGTGCCGGCGAAGAGAATCGCCATCACTGCGAGAATGGTCCCGCCAAGCTCGGCAGGCAGGCCCAGACCGTTGGCCAGCAGCGTGCCGCCACCCTGCACGAAGGCGGTGACGCCGCCGCTGCCGAAGGCGGTATAGACCTGCTGCCAGTCGGTCAGGGTGGCGAAGCCGGCGGTGCAGCAGATGATCGCCGCCAGCGAGAGCATGCCTTCGCCCATGGCACCGAAGTAGCCGACGAAGCGGGCGTCGGTTTCCTTGTCCAGCTGCTTGGAGGTGGTGCCGGAGGCGACCAGGCCGTGGAAACCGGAGATCGCGCCGCAGGCGATGGTGACGAACAGCAGCGGCACGATGCTCGGGGTATCGGCCGGCAGCTCCTGGTTGAAGGCCGGCGCCACCAGCTCCGGCGCGCCGAACAGCACCGCCAGGTAGAGCAGGCCGAGGCCGACGAACAGTTGCAGGCCGTTGATGTAGTCGCGCGGCTGCAGCAGCACCCACACCGGCAGCAGCGAGGCGATGGCGGCGTAGACGAACAGCAGCAGGATCCACAGCGACTTGGCCGACAGGCCCATGACCTCGTCCGGCAGCACGATGGGGTACTGGTTGCCGATCAGGATCAGCGCGTAGAGCACGATCACCCCGCCCAGCGAAGGCCAGAGCAGCTTCATGTTGTAGCGGTAGATCATCTGCCCGATCACCAGCGCCACCAGGATCGCGCCCCACACCGGAATCACCGAAGTCGGCGTGGACACCAGCAGGTTGGAGATCACCGCGGCAAAGGCGCCGTTGACCATCAGCAGCACGAGGAAGATCACCACGAGGAACAGACTGCGCCCGCGCGAGCCGATCAGCCGACCACTGAGCATGCCCACCGACTGGCCGCGGCTGCGGGCGCTGGCCCAGAGCGCGCCGAAGTCATGCACGCCAGCGAAGAAGATGGTGCCGAAGACCACCCAGGCGAAGGCCGGACCCCAGCCCCAGATCACCGCGATGGCCGGGCCGACGATGGGCGCGGCGCCGGCCACCGAGGTGAAATGGTGGCCCCAGAGCACGAATTTGTTGGTCGGTACGTAGTCCACGCCGTCGCGCATGGTGTGCGCTGGCGTCCGGTAGTTGGGATCGAGCCGGTAGATTCGTTCGGCGATGAACTTGGAGTAGAAGACGTAGCCCAGCGCCATGGCGCCCAGGCCGACCAGCAACAACGCGATTGCACTCATCTGGGGATTCCTCAGCGTGCCGCTCGCCGGCGACAACGCAGTCCTGTTTGGCCCTCATGGGGTGATTGTTATGACCGGGCGTCCACGCCGCGGCCTCAGGGGACAGACCAGCGCTCGCCACGGACGTTCCGCCCGCACGCGAGCGGGCGCGAGGGCAAGCCCAGCGGCAATCTGCTGATACAAGGCTTTTCGCCGCCGCCTGTGGACAGCGGCGAACTCTTGGCCTCGACTTGTTACAAAGATCGGACTGCCATGGAGGATGTGATGACTCAGGCCACACTGCGTCGCGGAGCCACCGACGCGCTCTTCTGGTCACTGATCTATACCGCGCTGTGGGCACTGTTCGCCGCTGGCCAGGGCTGGCTGCTGGGCGTGCCGACGGTGGCGCTGGCGGTTGCCCTGAGCCTGTGGCTGGGCCTGCGCCCGCCGGCCATGCGCCTTGGCGCGTTGCCAGGGTTTCTCACGTTCTTCCTCAGGCACATGCTGCTCGGCGGCTGGGATGTGGCGCGCCGTGCCTTGCAGCCGCGCTGCCAGCTGCAGCCGGCATGGCACCCGTATCCGCTCACCAGCCGCTCGCCACGGGTACGTCTGCTGCTGTCGGCGCTGGTCGGGCTGCTGCCCGGCACGCTGTCCTCGCGCATCGAAGGCGATCATATGCAGGTCCATGTGCTCGACGAGCGCCTGGCCTGGCAACCCACGGTCGCCGAACTCGAACGGTGGCTCGAGCGGCTGCTGGGCGGCCTGGAGCGACGCTGATGGCCCTGTACGCGGCGTTGCTGCTGCTGACCCTGATCATCGGCCTGTGGCGCGTGCTGCGCGGACCGGGGCGGGTCGATCGGCTGCTGGTCGTGCAGCTTTTCGGTACTTCCGGTACCGCGCTGCTGCTGGTGTTGGCGCAGTGGCAGGGGGCCCCGGCGCTGCGCGATGCCGCGCTGGTGCTGGCGCTGCTGGCGGCGATGGTGAGCGCCGCGCTGGTCCAGCTGCTGCGCCGGAGCCGCCATGAATGAGCTGCTCGCCGCGCTCAGCTGGCTGCTGCTGGCCGGCGGCCTGCTGTTCTTCGCCGCGGGCAGCATCGGCCTGCTGCGCTTTCCCGACACCCTGAGCCGGCTGCACGCGCTGACCAAGGCTGACACCCTCGGTTTCGGCCTGGTGGTGGCCGGGCTCGCGCTGCGCGCCGGCAGCCTGCTGGAAGTCGCGCAAATGCTGCTGATCTGGCTGCTGGTGCTGGCCTCCGGCGCCACCGCCTGCCAGCTGCTGGCACGTCAGCGCGAAGATCAGGGCGCGGGCGGGGAGCGTGATGATGACTGACTGGCTTCTGGACGGTGTGCTCGGCCTGCTGCTGCTCGGCCTGGCCGGCGGCGCCCTGCACGTGCGCCAGCTGTATGCCGGCGTGCTGCTGTTCGTCTCGTTCGGCCTGGTGCTGGCGCTGGTATGGGCGCGCCTGGGCGCTGCCGACCTGGCCCTGGCCGAGGCCGCCATCGGTGCCGGCCTGACCGGTGTGCTGCTGTTTGCCGCGCTGGCCCGGCAGCCATTGGCAGGCAGCGAACCTCGCCTGTCCGGCCGGCGCCGCCTGGCTGCGGTGCTGGTACTGCTGCCGTTGCTGATCGTCCTGTTGCCGCAGCTCGCGCCGCTGGCCGAACAGACCTCGCGGGTGCCGATGCAGATCGATGCGGCCATGGCGCAGAGCGGCGTCGACCATCCGGTGACCGCCGTGCTGCTCAACTTCCGCGCCTGGGACACCCTGCTGGAGCTGGCGGTGCTGCTGCTGGCGCTGCTCGGTGCCCGCCAGCTCGGTCCGCTGCGCATGCAGCTGAGCGAGCCCTGGCCTCTGCTGCAGGCCTGGGGCCGCACCCTGGCACCGTTGCTGGTGCTGGCGGGCGGCTATGTGCTCTGGCGCGGCGCGGCGTCGCCGGGTGGCGCCTTCCAGGCCGGCGCCTTGCTCGCCTCCGGCATCGTCCTGCTGCGCCTGGCCGGCGCGCTGCCAGTGCTGCGCTGGAGCCAATGGCCGCTGCGGCTGCTGGTGCTGGTCGGCCTGTTGCTGTTCGTCGCGGTGGCGGCGGCCTGCGCCTGGTTCGGTACGGGCTGGTTGCAGTATCCATCCGGCTGGGCCAAGCCGCTGATTCTCGTCATCGAAGCCGCGGCAACGCTGTCCATCGCCGCCAGCCTCAGCCTGCTGGTGATCGGCGACGAAACGGAGACCGAGCGATGAACGCCACGCTGTTCTGGATCGCCATCGGTTTCGCTCTCTGGCTGCTCGGCCTGCATGGTCTGCTGACGCTGCGTCATGCCCTGCGGCGGATCATCGCGATCAACCTGATGGGCAGTGGTGTGTTCCTGGTGATGATTGCTCTGGCGGCGCGTCATGACCCGAGCGACCCGCTGCTGGTGGCGCTGGTGGTCACCGGGCTGGTGGTGGCGGTGAGTGCCACCGCGCTGGCGCTGCGGCTGAGCAGTGCGCTGGCCGCAGCGAAGGAGCACGAGCGATGAACGCCGCGCTGGCCAGCCTGCTGCTGCCCCTGGGCGGCGGCCTGTTGCTGATCCTGCTGCGCCCGGCCCACGGCGGGCGCTGGGTGATTGCGCTGAGCCTCGGCGCGCTGCTGGCGGCGATCATGGCGCTGCAGGTGGTGCTCGATCATGGTGAGCGCAACCTGCTTGTTGGTGGCTGGGAGGCGGGACTGGCAATCCGCTTTCGCCTGACACCGCTGGCCGCGCTGCTGCTGGTGTTTACCGCGGGGTTGCATTTGCTGGTGGCGCTGTATGCAGCGCGCATCGCCCATGCCGCTGGCAAGGAAGATTACTGGCCGCTGTCCTGCCTGCTGCATGCGGCGCTAGCGGCGCTGTGGCTGTCGGCCGACCTGTTCAACCTCTACGTGACCCTGGAACTGCTCAGTCTGGTGGCCGTGGCGCTGGTGTCGCTGGCCGGGCGCAAAGCCTTGAAGCCGGCGCTGAACTATCTGCTGCTGTCGCTGGCCGGCTCGCTGGCCTACCTGCTCGGTGTGGCGCTGCTCTACGGGCGCTACGGGCTGCTCGATCTGGCCCTGCTGGCGCGCCTGAGCGAGGCCGACGGCGCGACCCATCTGGCGCTGCTGCTGATGAGCGTGGGGCTGATGCTCAAGGCCGCGCTCTGGCCGTTGCACCTGTGGTTGCCGCCGGCCCACGCCGCGGCGCCGACAGCGGTCAGCGCGCTGCTTTCGGCGCTGGTGGTCAAGGGGCCGCTGTACATCCTCTGGCTGATCTGGAGCGAGATTGCCCCGGCTGAATTCGGCCGCGACGCCGGCCTGCTGTTCGGCACTGCCGGGGTGCTGGCGCTGGTTGCCGGTGGCTGGTCGGCGCTGCGCGCGCCGCGGCTGAAGACGCTGGTGGCCTATTCCACGGTTGCCCAGTTGGGCTATGCGCTGCTGGCCCTCGGCCTGCTGTTGCATCTGCCCGAGCCGCGGCTGCATGCGGCGCTGTGGCTGTTCGTGCTGGCCCATGGGCTGGCCAAGGTGTCGATGTTTCTCGCCGCCGGCGAGTTGCAGACCATTCTCGGCAGCAAGCGGGTCAAGGGCATGAAGGGCGCCAGTCAGAACGTGCCGATCGCCCTGGCCGCGTTCGCCGTGGCCGGCGGCAGCCTGGTGGGCCTGCCCCCCAGCGGCGGCTTTCTGGCCAAATGGTTGCTGCTGCAGCCGCTGTTCGAACAGCCGCAGCACTGGCCGTGGGCGCTGGGCGTGCTGTTCGGCACGCTGATGTCGGCCGCCTACGTATTCCGCGTGGTGGCCCATGGCTTCGATCGCGCGCGGCCCAATCCGCCGAGCATCCATCCCGATCGCCTGGCGCAGTGGCTGGCGCTGCTGCCGGCATTGCTGGTCTGGGGGTTGGCGCTGATCAGCGAGCCGCTGCTGCTCTGGCTCGGAGGGCTCGGACGATGAACTGGCACGGCCTGCTGCCGCTCGGCATCGTACTCAGCTCGCTACTGCCGGGCCTGGTGATCTTCGCCCTGCGCGAGGACCAGCAGCGCCTGCGGGTCACGCTCAACCTGCTCGGCGTGACGCTCAAGCTGCTGCTGGTGGGCGGCATGCTCTACGGCGTCAGCCAGGGCAGTGAGTATCGTTTCAGTGTGCCGCTGCTGCCAGGCGCACCGCTGGTGTTGCAGGCCGATGCGTTGTCACTGCTGTTCGTCGCGCTGTCCTCGCTGCTCTGGGCGGCCACCACCATCTACGCCATCGGCTACCTGGAAAACTCGCCGCTGCGCTCGCGCTTCTTCGGCTATTTCAGCCTGTGCGTCAGCGCCACCGTGGGCCTGGCGCTGGCGGGCAACCTGGTCAGCTTTCTGCTGTTCTACGAGCTGCTGACCCTGGCCACCTTCCCGCTGGTGGTGCACCGCGGCACGCCGGAGTCGCTGACCGCCGGGCGCGTCTACCTGGCCTATACGGTGGGCGGCGGCACGCTGGTGCTGATGGGTGTGGGGCTGCTGCACAGCCTGGCCGGCACGCCGGATTTCCAGGCCGCCGGCTATCTGCTGGAGCAGGTCGACGAGCACGAGGTGCCGCTGCGGGTGGCCTTCGTCCTGCTGATTCTCGGGCTTGGGGTGAAGGCCGCGCTGATCCCGCTGCATGGCTGGCTGCCGCAGGCGATGGTCGCGCCGGCGCCGGTCAGCGCGCTGCTGCATGCGGTAGCGGTGGTGAAGGCGGGGGCGTTCGGTATCGTGCGGGTGGTCTATGACGTCTTTGGTGCCGAAGCGCTGACCCGGCTGGATCTCACCAGACCGCTGCTCTGGCTGGCCGCGGCCACCATCCTCTATGGCTCGCTGCGCGCCTTGCAGCAGCAGGAGCTGAAGAAGCGCCTGGCCTACTCGACCATCAGCCAGGTGTCCTACGTGACGCTGGGCGTCGCGCTGCTCGGACCGATCGCCGCGGTGGGCGGCCTGGTGCATCTGGTGCATCAGGGGTTGATGAAGGTGACGCTGTTCTATTGTGCGGGCAACTTCGCCGAAACACTGGGGATTCACCGTATCCGCGAGATGGATGGCGTTGGCCGGCGCATGCCCTGGACCATGGCGGCGTTCTCCATCGGTGCGCTGGGCATGATCGGCATTCCGCCAATCGCCGGCTTCATCAGCAAGTGGACGCTGGGCCTCGGCGCGCTGGAGGTCGGGCAGGACTGGGTGCTGCTGGTGCTGCTCGGCTCCGCGCTGCTCAACGCCGCCTACTTCCTGCCGCTGCTGTGGCGCGGCTGGTTCGCCGAGCCGGCCGACTGGCACGAGGACCGTTGGGCCGGCGAGCGCTTCGAGACTCACTGGATGCTGCTGCTACCGCCCCTGCTCACCGCGCTGCTGTCGCTGCTGGTCGGGTTGCTGGCAGCCACGGCGCTCAGCCCGCTGGGCTGGAGCCAGTTGATCGTCGAGCGGGAGTTCGCCATATGAGCGCCTGGCTCTGGCTGCTGGTGCCCTTCGCTCCGCTGCTGGGTGCGGCGCTGCTGCCATGGCTGCGCGAACGCGCCCTGCCATGGCTGTGGCTGAGCGGCCTGCCGGCGCTGCTGGCCGCGCTGCAACCGCCGGTGGCGCTGGAGCTGCCCTGGCTGTGGGAGGGGGTGCGCTGGGGCGCGGACGATGTCCTGACGCGCGCCTGGCTGGGTTTTTCCGCCGTGCTCTGGACCTGCGCGGCGATCTTCGCCAGCAGCAGCCTGGGCAACGGGGCGGGGCGATTGCGCTTCTGGATGTTCTGGCAGCTGGCCGTGGCCGGCAATCTGCTGCTGATCATCGCCACCGATGCGCTGAGTTTCTACCTCGGCTTCAGTGCCATGAGCCTGTCCGCCTACGGGCTGATCGTCCACCGTGGCGGCCCGGGACCGCGGCGCGCCGGCCGGCTGTATCTGCAGCTGGCGATCTGTGGTGAGATGCTGCTGCTCGCCGGTCTGCTGTTGCGCACCCATTCCACCGACCAGGCCTTCGACTTCGCCAGCTGGCAGGCGCAACCGATCGATCATCTGACCCTGGCCCTGCTGCTGCTCGGCCTCGGCCTGAAGGCCGGCTTCTGGCCGCTGCACGTCTGGCTGCCGCTGGCCCACCCCGAGGCGCCGGCGCCGGCCAGCGCAGTGCTCTCCGGGGCGATGCTCAAGGCCGGCATCCTCGGCATCTGGCGCTGCGTGCCGGAGACCGACCCGACGCTGACCGCCTGGAGCATGCCGTTGCTCCTGATCGGCCTGTTCGGTGCGCTCTATGCCGCGGCGCTGGGACTCTGTGCCGGCAAGTCCAAGGCCGTGCTGGCCTGGTCGTCGGTGAGCCAGATGGGCTGGCTGCTGATGGTCCTGGCGCTGGCCTGGAGCCTTGAGGCGCCGTCCCCCGCGCTGCTCACGCTGCTGGTGCTGTTCGGCGTACATCACGGGTTGGCCAAGGGTGCGCTGTTCCTGGCCGCCGGGATGGTGCACGAGGGGCGCCTGCCACGCCCGGGCTGGCTGCTGCTGGTCCTGCCGGCGCTGGCGATCATGGGGGCGCCGCTGACCAGCGGGGCGGCGGTGAAATACCTGTTCAAGGACGCCCTGCACGACAGCCATTTCGCCGCCTGGGCGCCCTGGCTGACGCTGGCCAGCTTCGCCACCGCGCTGTTGCTGTTGCGCGCGCTCTGGCTGATGTGGCGCGACCAGCAACATGCCAGCGCACCACCGGCGGCCGGGCAATGGCTGCCCTGGGCGCTGCTCAGCCTGGCGTCGGTGGCGCTGCCTTGGCTGTGGTCGGCCCTGCGCGAGCCGTTGCTGGCGGGGTTGTATCCGGCCGGCCTGTGGGCAGCGCTGTGGCCATTGCTGCTGGCCGTCGTGCTGGCGGGGCTGGCCCGGCAGCGCCACTGGCGTGTGCCGGCGCGCCTGGCCCGGCTGCCGAATCCGGCACTGTCGGCTTCGCTGGCGCTGACCCGGCTGCTGCGGCAGCCGCCTTTGCCCGAGCCGTCGGTTCGCCTCGATGGGAGCCGCTGGCGACAGCGTGAACGGCGCTGGAATCGCCGCTGGGAAGGCGGCGCGCTGACCCTCAGCGCCTGGCTGCTGGTGCTGTTGCTCTGGCTGGGCTGGTGGTGGTGATCAGGGCAACGCCTTGTCGGCGTAGGGGCGGGTATCCAGGCCCAGCTGGGCGCGGAAGCTTTCCATGTCGAACATGGTGCAGATCTCCTGCACCTGCTGCGTCGGGGTGATTGTCCAGAACGCCATGGCGGAGATGCTCAGCACCTTGTCGCTGGGCGGGTAGCCGAACGCCGCATGCTCGATGGTGCCGATCAGCGTGCTCCAGGTGACCACCCGGTTGCCTTCGGCGATGCATTCTTCGACCACCACTTCCAGCTCCGGCATGGCGTGACGGATCTGCCGGACCATGTCGAGAAACTCGGCACTGACCAGCGGCCGGCCGATAAAGGAGCTCTTGTAGAGAAAATCCTTGCTGTGGAGATGCTCGGCGAGCGCCAGGTGCCCGCGGTTCCAGGTCAGGTCGATGTGCTGACGGACGAGTTTCTTGCGGTCATCCAGTGACATGCGCGTTCCATGAGGCTGCGGGTGGCTCGGTAGCGAACTCTAGCAGCGGTCGGGACGCAACGGGAGTGCCGTTCGTTCAGTCGGCGCGCAGCCGTACCTGGAAAGCCGCGCCGCCCAGGGGCGACTCGCCCAGGCTGAGTTCGCCGCCGTAGCTGTCGAGGATGTCCTTGACGACGGCCAGGCCGATGCCCTGGCCGGGATGCTGGGCGTCGAGGCGTTCGCCGCGACGGATGATCCGTGCGCGCTGGTCCACCGGCACGCCGGGGCCGTCGTCCTCGATGCCTAGCAGCAGGTCGCCGTCATGCGTGCGGGCGCTGATGCGGATCTGCCCAAGGCACAGCCGGTAGGCGTTTTCCAGCAGGTTGCCGAGCAGCTCCATCAGCGCGCCCTGTTCCATCGGTACGACACAGGGCTCGACCAGCTGCACGTCGATCTGCACGCGCTTGTCGCGATAGACCTTGTCCAGCGTGCTGCACAGGCTGTCGAGCAACGGTCGCAGTTCGACCCGGTGGCGCACCAGGCCGCTCTTGCCGAGGCTGGCACGCTGCAGCTGATAGCCGATCTGCTGGCTCATGCGCTCGATCTGCGCCTGCATCACCTGCGCCTGCTCGCGGCTTTGGCTCTGCGCCGAGAGCGTCTCGCCGACGCCCTGCAGCACGCTGAGCGGGGTTTTCAGGCTGTGCGCCAGATCGCCCAGGGAGTTGCGGTACTGCTCGCGCTGGCGACGTTCGCTGTCCAGCAGGCGGTTCAGCGAACGGGTCAGGCGCAGCAGTTCGCGCGGGTGGTCGTCGCTCAGACGCTCGCGCTGCCCGGCTTCGACCTGGTCGAGTTCGGCGCTGACCCGCTTGAGCGTGCGAAAGCCCCAGGTCAGGCCTAGCCAGAGCAGGGCCAGCAGCACCAGCAGACCGCTGCCCAGCCAGAGATAGAGCTGCCGGCGAAATTCCTCGAACAGGCTGAGGTACTCGCTGGTCGGCTGCATGGTGACGAAGCTGAAGGCGTTGTCGCGGCTGCCGGCCAGGTGCAGTTCCACGTCGTAGACGAAGTACTCCACGCCATCGGCATCGCGCACCCGCAGGAATTCGGTGGCGCCGCCCTCATAGCGCGGACGGTAGTCGATGCGTTCGTCGGCAGCCGAGCGGGAATGCCAGATCAGCTCGCCGCGGCGGTCGTAGATGAAGCCGAGCAGCTGTGCATCCGGCAGGTCGAACTCCTCGTCCGGCAGCCGCTCGGGCATCTGCAGCCGGCCGCCTTCGACCTGGGCGGCGGTGATCAGGGTGCTGGCATCGGCCGCCAGGCGCTGTTCGATGACCTTCTCGAAGGTCAGGCTGAAGGCGCCCTGCAGTGCGGGCAGCAGTGCCAGCATGAACAGCGCGGCCAGGCTCGCGGCGCCGAGCATCAGCCGCAGGCGCAGCGACATGGCGCCGGTCAGGCGGGTTCGCACGCGCGCCTGCAGCCGGCGCCAGCGTCGGCTCATCGGCAGCGCTCGGTGAACAGATAGCCGAGGCCGCGTACGGTTTCGATGGGTTTCATCGCGCACTGCGCCTCGAGCTTGCGACGTAGCCGTCCGACCAGCACCTCGATCACGTTCGGATCGCGCTCCTCGTCGCCGCTGTAGAGCTGTTCCATCAGCCGCTCCTTGGCCACCACCTGCTGCTGATGACGCATCAGGTACTCGAGGATGCGGTATTCGTAGGCGGTCAGCGCCAGCGGCTCGCCGTTGGCCGTGGCCTGTTTGCGGTTGAGGTCCAGCAGCAGCGGGCCGGCTTCGATGGTGGCCTGGGTGAAGCCGCTGGAACGGCGCAGCAGGGCGTTCAGCCGGGCTTCCAGTTCCTCGAACTGGAACGGCTTGACCACATAGTCATCGGCGCCGGCCGCCAACCCCTCCACCTTGTCCTGCCAGTTGCCGCGGGCCGTGAGGATCAGGATCGGAAAGGTCTTGCCGCGGCTGCGCAGCTGGCGGATCAGGTCCAGCCCGCTGATGCCCGGCAGGCCGAGGTCGATGACGGCAAGGTCATGATTGAATTCGTGGGTCTGATACAGCGCTTCTTCGGCATTGGGCACGGCATCGACGATATGCCCGCTTTCACCGAGCCGCGTCTGCAAGTGGTGACGCAGCAGCGCCTCGTCTTCCACCACCAGCACTTTCATGTTTTTGTGCTCCCAGTGCAAAAAACGGCCGGGTTCGTCCCGGC
The DNA here is from genome assembly GCF_055755175.1 of Stutzerimonas sp. LR2. Classification (NCBI taxonomy): domain Bacteria; kingdom Pseudomonadati; phylum Pseudomonadota; class Gammaproteobacteria; order Pseudomonadales; family Pseudomonadaceae; genus Stutzerimonas; species Stutzerimonas sp. LR2. The sequence goes on along the minus strand of NZ_JBVTRR010000001.1, from coordinate 279,181 downwards.
CGTCGTTCGACATTCTGTCAGCGAAACGCCATCAGAAGTGATAGTTCAGACCCAGGTAGGCCTGCTTGCTGCTGTGCACGTCGATCGAGCCCAGCTTGCCGACCCCTCGCTCGGAGACCTCGGTACCGGCGTTGCTGCGCAGGTAGCGGTAACCGGCTTCCACCGAGGTGTTGTCGCCGAGCTTCTGCAGGATACCGGCCTGCAGGCCGACCAGGTAGCCGATGTCGGTATCACGGCTGTAGCCCTTGGACTCGTTCTCCAGCTTGGTCAGACCGGCGCTGGCACCGCCGAACAGGCGGGTGGTGTCGCCCAGCGGGACGAACATGTCGTAGCTGCCGATCAGGTTCTGCTGACGCAGCTTGAGGCTGCTGCCGTAGTCGTCCGAAACGTTCTCGTAGGTCATGTAGTAGCGGCCTTCGTCGGTCATCTGACCGGCGCGCACGCCCCAGGTGCCGCTGTTCTTGATCACGTCATCGAAGCGGTTCTTGCCGTCCATGTTCTGCTTCAGCGAGCTGGAACGGTCGGTATTGACGGTGCTTTCGCCCCAGGTGAAACCGGCGAAGTTCTCGGCGGCATGAGTGCCGAGGCTGAAGATGCCGAAGGTGGTGGCGATGGCCAGGGTGCTGAGTTTTTTCATCGGTGACTCCTTTTCAGGCAGCGGGATACTGACGGCCCCTAGCCTGAACGGGTATCACTGAACCCAGACTGAACCTTGCCTGAACCTGCGCTGAACGGATGCCCCATGGGCTGCCATTGGTCGGTCGCGACCTTCAGGCGAGCTGTTGCGGCTGGTCCGGATCGGGCTCTTCGTCGCTGTCGCTGCCGCGCGGCGGATAGCGCTCGAGCAGCGGCGGCTGCTCCTGATCATCGATCCACCACTGCAGTTCGGCCTCCACGGCGGTATCGGCGGCGATGCCGAGCCGGTTGCGCAGCGGGCACTGTTCGCTTTCGCCGGCAGTCAGGCTGCCGCTCTGGGTGGTCTGGCCCGTGCCGGCGGTGCCACTGGAGCGGACCTTGAGACGGTAGCGGACCTGCTGGCCGCTGCCCTTGAAGCATAGCGAGAGCGTCAGTCGTTGCTCGGCGGCGGCGGGCTGCAGGTCGAGGCGGACCTGCACCGGGGCGTCGGTTGTCGCGGCGGCGGCGGCCGCCAGCAGCCAGGGGGCGAGGGTCATGACGAGCATCCTTGTGGTTCCTGCGAGCCGGTCCGTGGCCTTGGATGATGGTGCTACTGCTGGATGATGGTGGCGCTGTTGCCGGTGCCGCTCTGATGAATCGTCGCGACGCCCGGCAGGCGCGTGTTGTCGTTCGCCGGGAAGCCCTGGCGAATCATCGCCTCGTTGGCGCTGCCCAGCTGCATGATGGTGGCCTGATGGCCCCAATTGCCCTGCTCGATGCTGGCCAGGTTGTCGTCGCCGTTCTGGGTCACCGATGCACGGTTCGAAGCAAAACGCTGATCGATGTCCACGCTGTTGCGGTTGCCGGTGGACGAGCCGCTGATGACGCCGCCATAGCCGTTCTGGTCGACGGTCAGGCGGTTGTCGTCACCGCTCTGGGTGAAGCTCAGTTCGTTGTGGTAGTCGCCTTGGCGGATGTCGGCGTCGTTGTAGTTGCCATCCTGCACGAGCGCCAGGCGATTGCCGTCACCCTGCGCGATCTCGGCCTGGTTGCTCACGCCGTCCTGGCTGACGCTCAGCCGCGAACCTTCGTAGTAGGTCTGCTGGCTGAAGCTGAGCGAGTTGTTGTCACCGCGCTGGGTGATCTCGGCCACGGCGAAGCCGGTCTGGCTGCCGCTGAGCTGGTTGCCGTCACCGGTGCTGCTGGCGGTCAGGGTGTTGGCTCGCCAGGTCTGCTCCAGTGAGGCGACGTTGAGGTTGCCGGTCTGCTGCAGATTGGCGACGTTGAAATGGCTTTCGCCAACCTGGGTGACACTGGCGTCATTGAAGTCGCCCACTTGGCTGACGGCGATGTCGCTGGATTGCACCAGGCCGATCTGCTGGAGCACGGCGACATTGCCGGTACCCGTCTGCTCCAGCTCGGTGCTGTTCTGCGCCATGACCTGGGTGGCGCCGAAGGCGAGCAAGGTAGCGATTGCTGCGGGTTTCAACATGCGATTCTCCATGGCCTCTAGCGGCCCTGCACGATATTGATCTGCTGGCCGTAGCCATATTGCGTGACGGTGCTGCGCAGGCCGTCGCCGACCTGTTCGATACGCGCGTCGTTGTAGGCGCCGTACTGGCTGATGCTGGCCTGGTTGTCGCTGCCGGTCTGGCGGATCTCGGCGTAATTGCCGTGGCCGACCTGTTCGATGACGGCCAGCAGGTCTTCCCCGTGCTGCAGGATAAAGGCTTCCTGGTCGCTGCCTTGTTGCAGCACCTGGGCGCTGAGCGCCTGACCGTTCTGCCGCAGTTCGGCCAGGTTGCCCTGACCCAGCTGCTGCAGATAGGCCTGCTGCGCACCTGCCGCCTGTGTCAGTCGGGACGGTGCGGCGCCGAGCGGGATGCCGCCCGGCGCGAGGTCGCCGTTGTCCATCAGGTCGGCAGCGAGCAGCGGGGAGCCGATCAGGCTGAGGATCAGGGCCAGCAGCAGTGCGGCGCGGGGCGGAGAGCAAAGGGTCATTGGTAGATACCGGATGACAGTGGAGGCGATTCTTGAACGCCGCGCGCGACCTTGGATATCCATCGGATGATGTAAAAGTCCGCCTGGATAACGCGTTTCATGGATTAATCCCAGCGGTGCCATGGAGCTCCACTCAGCTCGAGCGCGCCCCGGAATGCCGCCTGCTCGGCGTGCGCTGCCGGGGCGGCCCGCGCTCAGACGCTGCAGGACTTGTCCCAGTCCAGATGGCTGCGCAGCAGGTAGGCCGCCTCGGCGCGGTTGGAGGCGCCGATCTTGCGCAGCAGGTTGTGGATATGACTCTTGATCGTGTGCGGGCTGAGGCACAGCTGCTCGGCGATCTCGGCATTGGACAGGCCCTTGCCGGCAAGGCTGAGGATTTCCCGCTCGCGCAGCGTCAGGCTGGTCTTGCTTTCCGCCAGCTGGCGCATGCGCCGCCACTGGCCCAGTAGCCGCTCGGTGAGCACCCGCGGCAGCCAGTCGCCGCCCTTGAGCAAAACGCGAATGCCTTCGAGCAGGTGTTCGCGGGTGGCGTGGCTGTAGAACACCCCACGGATAACCGGGTGTTTCTCCACCAGCTGTTCGGCCTGTTCCGGGACGATGTTCACCAGTGCCACCGGGGTGTGGTCGTCCAGTTGGTCGATCAGGCTGGAAATCTGTTCGGCCTCGCTGTGGCCGGCGTCCACCAGAAACAGGTCGGCATCATGCTGCTCCGGCGGTTCCAGGCCGGCGAGGGAGACTTCGACCTGGGCCTGTTCGCCGAGGAAGTGGCGGAAGAACAAGCCAAGCAGTTCGTTGCCGGTTAATAGCGTGACGGTTGGGGATGTGTTGCCCCGCGTAAGATCCGCGTCCATGTTCGGTACCTAGTCAGTCGGGCGTAATCGTTTAAAAAGCTACTAAACGACCAGCACCTTGCAGCGAAGTTCAGCCCAGAGATGGCGAACGGGCACTATCCGGCCAGCAGGTGCGCAACCTGGCCCAGAGACGGGCGAGCCGCCGGTAAGGCCGCGCGTTTTTGCACGGAACGGCTGCTAAGGTAGCTGCATGAGCCAAACCTCTGCTGCCGTTTCACCTCGCGAACTCAGCGCACGCGCTCTGGCGACCGGGTTGTTGCTGGGGGCGCTGCTGGCGCCATCGAATGTCTACTCGGGCCTCAAGATCGGCTGGTCGTTCAATATGTCGATCATTGCGCTGCTGGTCGGCTTCGCCTTCTGGCAGGGAATCGCCAGGGCATTCGGGCGCCCGCGCTGGTCGTTGCTGGAGAGCAACATCAACCAGACCACCGCCTCGTCCTGTGCCTCGATCATCTCCGGCGGGCTGGTGGCGCCGATTCCGGCCTACACGCTGCTCACCGGTCAGCAGCTGGACAGCCTGGCGCTGATGGCCTGGGTGTTCTCGGTGAGCTTTCTCGGGATCTGGGTGGCCTGGTACCTGCGCCCGGGGCTGATCGCCGGCTCTGGGCTGCGCTTTCCCGAAGGCATGGCGACGCTGGCCACCCTGCAGCAGATCTACAGCCAGGGTGCCGAAGCCGGGCGCCGGTTGTGGGTGCTCGGCAGCGCTGCGCTGCTCGCCGCCGGCACCAAGCTGATCGATACCTTCTTCTGGAGCCTGCCGCGCTGGGCACCCTCGGCGCAGCTCGAGCGACTGACCTTCACCTTCGAGCCGTCGCTGCTGCTGGTGGGTTTCGGTGGCATCGTCGGCCTGCGCGTCGGCTTGTCGTTGCTGCTCGGCGCACTGCTGGCGTGGGGGCTGCTGGCGCCCTGGCTGCTTGCCGAGGGTCTGGTGCGCCTGCCAGCCGCTGCCACGGGTCCGCAGTTCGCCACGCTGATCGAGTGGCTGCTGTGGCCCGGGGTCAGCCTGATGGTCTGCGCCACGCTGACCTCGCTGGGGCTGCGCCTGCTGCGTTCGCGCACGGCGACACGGCGCGGGTCACGCCGGTGGCGTCCACAGGGCTGGCCGGCCGCTGGCCTGGCGCTGGCGATCACGCTGGTGGTGGCGCTGCAGATCAGCCTGTTCGGCATCGCCCCGGCGCTGGCCTTGCTTTCGATCCCGCTGGCGCTGCTGCTGGCGATGGTCGCCGCGCGAGTGGTCGGCGCTACCGGGATTCCACCGATTGGCGCAATCGGGCAGCTGTCGCAGCTTGGCTTCGGCGTGTTCGCACCCGGGCAGGTGCCGGTCAACCTGATGAGCGCCAACACCGCCGGCGGCGCGGCCGGGCAGTGCACCGACCTGCTCAATGATTTCAAGGTCGGGCACGCCATCGGTGCCACGCCGGCCCGCCAGGCGGTGGCGCAATGCGTCGGCATCCTGCTCGGCAGTGTGGTGGGTGTGCTGGCCTATCAGTTGCTGATCCCGGACCCGCAGGCGATGCTGATCACCCCCGAGTGGCCGGCGCCGGCGGTGGCGACCTGGAAAGCGGTGGCCGAAGCGCTGACCGGCGGGTTGGGGGCGCTGACGGTCGATGTCCGCTGGGCGATGCTGGTCGGCGCGCTCTGCGGGGTACTGCTAGGTGCGCTGGAAGGTCTGTTGCCGGAGGCGCAGCTGCGCTGGCTGCCAAGTTCGGCAGCGCTCGGCCTGGCGTTCATCATTCCCGCTTCGATCTCGCTGCTGATGACCTTCGGCGCCGTGCTCGCCTGGGCCTTCACCTCGCGCTGGCGTAGTCTCGGCGAGCGTTTCGTGATCGTCGCCGCCGCGGGGCTGGTGGCCGGCGAAAGCATGGCGGGCGTCGGTGCATCGCTCTGGCAATTGCTGCGCTGATTTAGCGAAACGCCTGAATTAAAGCGCCGCGTGGTCGGTCGTACCCCTTGTACTCATCTGGGGGAGAGGCATGACCAAGCCAACATCGCCGGACGACAACAAGCAGGTCGCCAACCGCGCCATGGTGCAGGCGGCCGTCCTGGCCGCTGTGGTGCTGCTGTGCATCGTCGCCTGGCTGGCCTTCGACTTTCTCTTGCTGCTGTTCGCGTCCATCCTGTTCGGCGTGTTGATCCACGGCGTGAGCTGCTGGCTGAGCAGGCACAGCCCGTTGCCCTACAAGGCTTCGATGGCCGCATTCTTCGTGGTCCTGCTGCTGGGCCTGGGCGGCGGGGGCTGGCTGGTGGCGCCGAGCATCGCCGAGCAGGCCGACGCGCTGTCCGATTCGCTGCCGGAGGCGGTCGAGCGGCTGCGTGAGCGTGCCGAGCAACTGCCCTGGGCCAACGAGCTGCTGCAGCAGAGCGATCGGCTGGCGGATTCGTTGCCGGAGGGCTCCAGCGCCTTCAGCGTGGTGACCAAGGTGATGGGCTCGGTGGCGGGCGCGCTGAGCAGTTTCGTCATCGCCTTCGCCATTGGCATCTGCCTGGCGATTGACCCGCGAATCTACCGCAGCGGGTTGCTCAAGCTGGTGCCGCAGGGCTATCGCCCGCGTGCCGCCGAGGTGCTCGACGAGAGTGGCGCGACGCTGCGCGCCTGGTTGCTGGCCAAGCTGCTGGAGATGCTGCTGATCGGCGTGCTGACCACCCTCGGCCTCTGGCTGCTGGGCATCGAGCTGGCGCTGGTGCTCGGGCTGATCGCCGGATTGCTGTCGTTCATCCCCAACATCGGCCCCGTCCTGGCGGTGATTCCCGCGCTGTTGCTGGCCTCGCTGGAGGGTGGGCGCACAGTGCTCTATGTCGCCGGGCTCTACCTGTTCGTCCAGGCGCTGGAGAGCTACGTCTTCACGCCGTTCATGCAGCAACGCATCGTTTCGATCCCTCCGGCGCTGACCATCGGCGTTCAGCTGCTGTTCGGCTTGCTCGCCGGCACCCTCGGTCTGCTGCTGGCCACACCGCTGGCGGCGCTCGGCATGGTGCTGGTGCGCATGCTGTACGTGGAGGATCTGCTCGGTGATCGCGAGCAGGTGACCGACGGTTCGTCGTAGCGGCCGCTCTGCGCCGCCGCCTGGCGGGCATGTCATGTTTTGTAAAGGCTGGCGAGGAAACCCCTGGCCAGCCCTGCTGCCGGAACCTGTGTACCCCCTGAAAAAATGGCAGGAGACGCATCATGAACATGCACAAGATCGCGGCATTCACCCTGGCGGGTCTGCTTTCCGGCGCGGCGTTCGCGGCGGACAACACCGGCACCGGCACGCACAATTCCATGGATCACGGGACCCATGAGCAGGGCACCATGGGCGGCACTGGCACTGGCACTGGCACTGGCACTGGCACTGGCACTGGCACCGGCGGCATGGACAACGGAACCGGTACGGGCACAGGCACAGGCACGACCGATATGCCGGGTTCGGCAGATCGTCCGGCCACCACTACCGGCAGTGACCAGGGCACCGGTGCCGATACCGGCGCGGATGGCGCCACCGGTGCGCCGGGTACCACTGGTACCGGCGGCGAGGGCGGCGAGCGCGGCGCTTACTGATTCCGCGAACAGCACGACGGCCCGGCAAGCCTCTGGCTTCCGGGCCGTTTCGCGTCCTGCCGGTGACCGCTCGGCCGAAGACCGTGGCGCCGGCGAAACCTTGGCGGCGCGGATGTGCCGAAAGCGCAAGAGACGATCGGAGGTGCGACGATGAATTTTGTGCGCTACGGCATCCTGCTGCTTTCGCTGGCGTTCGCCTCGGGCGTGATGGCAGAAGGCACCGGCCCCACCCAGCCCGACAAGGCGCGGCAGCACCCGCTGGACAACAGCGAGCCCCGTGACGAACCGGCCGAGCAGCCGAGGCAGCAACAGCAGCTCGATCAGCCGCCGACGCTGCAACCGCGCCAGTCGCCGATCGAAACCGATGTTCCGCCTCAGCTCGATCCGGTGGACGAGCAGCCCGGTAGCGATGTGGACGCGGCCGGCCCGCGCGTGCTGCGCAGCTAGCGCGCCGCTGCGTGCCTGGCGAAGGCTGCGGGAATGAAAAAGGGAGGCCGAAGCCTCCCTTTCACTCGACCGCTTCGCAGCGTCAGAACAGCACGCGACTGCGGATGGTGCCGTTGACGTGCTGCAGCTTTTCCAGCGCCAGGTCGGAGTATTCCTTGTCCACGTCGATGACGACGTAACCGACCTTCTCGTTGGTCTGCAGGAACTGGCCGCAGATGTTGATGCCGTTGTCGGCGAAGACCTTGTTGATCTCGCTCATCACGCCCGGAATGTTCTGGTGGATGTGCAGCAGACGGTGCTTGCCCGGGTGCGACGGCAGGGCGACTTCCGGGAAGTTGACCGAAGACACCGAGGTGCCGTTGTCGCTGTACTTGACCAGCTTCTCGGCGACTTCCAGGCCGATGTTGGCCTGCGCTTCGGCGGTGGAACCACCGATGTGCGGGGTCAGGATCACGCGATCCAAGCCACGCAGCGGGCTTTCGAATTCCTCGTCGTTGGACTTCGGCTCGACCGGGAACACGTCGATGGCGGCGCCGATCAGGTGCTCGTCCTTGATCGCGGCGGCCAGGTGATCCAGCTCGACCACGGTGCCGCGGGCGGCGTTGATCAGGATGGCGCCTTTCTTCATGGCGCGGATTTCCTTCTCGCCGATCATCCACTGGGTGGACGGCAGCTCCGGAACGTGCAGCGAGACGATGTCGCACATGCCCAGCAGCTCGTACAGCGAGCCGATCTGGGTGGCATTGCCCAGCGGCAGCTTGGTCACCACGTCATAGAAGAAGACCTGCATGCCCAGCGCTTCGGCCAGTACCGACAGCTGCGTGCCGATGGAGCCGTAGCCGATGATGCCGAGCTTCTTGCCGCGGATCTCGAAGGAGTTGGCTGCCGACTTGATCCAGCCGCCGCGATGGCAGGAAGCGTTCTTCTCGGGGATGCCGCGCAGGAGCAGGATGGCTTCGGCCAGCACCAGTTCGGCCACGGAACGGGTGTTGGAATAGGGCGCGTTGAACACCGCGATGCCGCGCTCGCGGGCGGCGTTGAGGTCGACCTGGTTGGTGCCGATGCAGAAGCAGCCGACGGCGATCAGCTTCTTGGCGCAGTCGAAGACTTCCTCGGTGAGCTGGGTACGCGAGCGGATGCCGATGAAATGGGCGTCGGCGATCTTTTCCTTCAGCTCATCGCCGGACAGCGCGGTCTTGAGGTACTCGATGTTGGTGTAGCCGGCCGCCTTCAGGGTATCGACAGCGTTCTGGTGCACGCCTTCGAGAAGAAGGAACTTGATCTTGCTCTTGTCGAGAGAGGTCTGGCTCATCTGCATTAAAACCTTAAGGCCGAAGGATAGGACTGAAGTGTCCAGCGAAGGCTGGCCGACCCGGCAATGCCGGTGCCGGGAGTCTGCCGAGGCACGTTTCAAAGGGGTGCGTATGCTAGCATACGAGCCCCTCGAAACACCCCCACCCCTGTGCTGAAGCGTGCTCAGGGTGACCATGAATCGTATGAGAGTTCCCGTGATGACCGACCCCGCCCTGATCGATGAGCTGAAAACCCTGGTCGAGCCCGGCAAAGTGCTGACCGACGCCGATTCGCTGAACGCCTACGGCAAGGACTGGACCAAGCATTTCGCTCCCGCGCCGTCGGCCATCGCCTTCCCCAAGAGCATCGAGCAGGTGCAGGCCCTCGTGCGCTGGGCCAACGCCCACAAGGTCGCGCTGGTGCCGTCGGGCGGTCGCACCGGGCTTTCGGCCGCCGCCGTAGCGGCCAATGGCGAGGTGGTGGTGTCGTTCGACTACATGAACCAGATTCTCGGATTCAACGAGATGGATCGCACCGCCGTCTGCCAGCCCGGCGTGGTCACCGCGCAGCTGCAGCAGTTCGCCGAGGACAAGGGCCTGTACTACCCGGTGGACTTCGCCTCCGCCGGCTCCAGTCAGATCGGCGGCAACATCGGCACCAATGCCGGTGGCATCAAGGTGATCCGCTACGGCATGACCCGCAACTGGGTCGCCGGCATGAAGGTGGTGACCGGCAAGGGCGACCTGCTGGAGCTGAACAAGGACCTGATCAAGAACGCCACCGGCTACGACCTGCGCCAGCTGTTCATCGGCGCCGAGGGCACGCTGGGCTTCGTCGTCGAGGCGACCATGCGCCTGGAGCGTCAACCGACCAACCTCACCGCGCTGGTGCTGGGCACCCCGGATTTCGACTCGATCATGCCGGTGCTGCACGCCTTCCAGGACAAGCTGGATCTGACCGCCTTCGAGTTCTTCTCCGACAAGGCGCTGGCCAAGGTGCTGGCGCGTGGCGACGTGCCGGCCCCGTTCGAAACCGACTGCCCGTTCTACGCGCTGCTGGAATTCGAGGCCACCACCGACGAGCGCGCCGACCAGGCACTGGCGACCTTCGAGCATTGCGTCGAGCAGGGCTGGGTGCTCGACGGCGTGATGAGCCAGAGCGAGCAGCAGCTGCAGAACCTGTGGAAGCTGCGCGAGTACATCTCCGAGACCATCAGTCACTGGACACCGTACAAGAACGACATCTCGGTCACCGTCGGCAAGGTGCCGGCCTTCCTCAAGGAAATCGATGCGATCGTCGGCGAACACTACCCGGATTTCGAGATCGTCTGGTTCGGCCATATCGGTGACGGCAACCTGCATCTGAACATCCTCAAGCCCGACGCCATGGACAAGGACGAGTTCTTCGGCAAGTGCGCGACGGTGAACAAATGGGTGTTCGAGACCGTGCAGAAGTACAACGGCTCGATCTCCGCCGAACACGGCGTCGGCATGACCAAGCGTGACTACCTCGAATACAGCCGCTCGCCGGCGGAAATCGAATACATGAAAGCGGTCAAGGCGGTGTTCGATCCGAACGGCATCATGAACCCCGGCAAGATCTTCGCGGCCTGAGTCGCCCACCGACCCAAGGAGTCATCGATGAGCTACCAGCACCACTACACCGACGGCACGCCGATCCACTACCCGCTGGGCAAGGTGGTCTGCATCGGCCGCAACTACGCCGAGCACGCCAAGGAACTGAACAACCCGGTGCCCACCGAGCCGCTGCTGTTCATCAAGGCCGGCAGCTGCACCGTGCCGCTGGAAGGCGGCTTCAGCATCCCGAGCGATCGTGGTGCGGTGCACTACGAGGCTGAAATCGCCGTGCTGATCGGCAAGCCGCTGTCGCGCAAGCCCAACGAGGAAGAGGTGCGCGATGCCATCTCCGGCTTCGCCCCGGCGCTGGATCTGACCCTGCGCGACGTGCAGGCCAGGCTCAAGGAAAAGGGTCACCCGTGGGAAATCGCCAAGAGCTTCGACGGCGCCTGCGTGCTGGCGCCCTTTGTGCCGGGCGACGCGGTGGAGGATCTGGGCGACATCGGCATCCGCCTGAGCATCAACGGCGAAGTCCGCCAGGACGGCAACAGCAGTCAGATGCTCAATGCCATCCTGCCGCTGCTGCAGCACATCGCCGGGCATTTCAGCCTGCAGCCGGGCGACGTGGTACTGACCGGCACGCCGGCCGGTGTCGGCCCGCTCAACCAGGGCGATGAGCTGGTGCTGGAGCTGGTCGGCCTGTCCCGCTTCGAGAGCCGCGTGCTCTGATCCATCGACGCGGCGGGATTCACCCGCCGCGTTTGCCGCTTCTTTGCGAAACGTTCTCGTGTTGTAATCCGGCACCCTCCGCTGGAACGCTTTTCATGCCCGTTCGTTATTCCCGTTGGCGCCTGCTCGTCGCTGTCGCCCTGTTGTTGCTGTTCGTTGCGCTGCTCGTCGCCGGTCGGCTGCTGCATTGGGATGACCAGCTGCGGCTGTACTGGAGCGAGCGCTCGGTCACTGCCGAACAGCGTGCCGCCGGCATCTGGCTGCCGGACTATGAGCTGGCGCTGGAGACCACGCTGGCCGGGCTCGAGGACGACGAAACCTCCGGGCTGACCTGGAACCCGCTGACCGGCACGCTGTTCACCGTTACCGGCAAACATCCGCAGCTGATCGAGTTCACCCCGGCCGGTGTCGTATTGCGGCGCATCGCACTGACCGGCTTCTCCGATCCGGAAGCGGTGGAGGCGCTGGATGATGGCCGCCTGGCGATCGTCGACGAGCGCCGCCGGCTGGTCGCGGTATTCCGCCTGGAGCCGGGCGTGGAGAGCCTGGAGCTGGACGACCTCGCCAGCTATGACCTCGGGTTCGCCGAGGCCGGCAACAAGGGCTTCGAGGGGCTGGCGTGGAATCCGCATACGCAACGCCTGCTGCTGGCCAAGGAACGCGACCCGCAGGGGCTGTTCGAGCTGCCATTCCCCGGTGAGGACGGTGCCGTCGGCGCGCTGAAGGCATTGCCCAGCCAGCCGCTGCTGGTGCGCGACCTGTCATCGGTGACGATCGATCCGCGCAGCGGTCATACGCTGCTGCTCTCGGACGAGTCCCGGCTGCTGGTGGAGCTGGACCTGCAAGGCAAGCCACGCAGCTTCATCGCCTTGTTCGGTGGTCTGAATGGCCTGGTGCAGGGCATCGAGCAGGCCGAGGGCGTCGCCATGGACGGTGAAGGCAACATCTATGTGGTAGGCGAGCCGAACCGCTTCTACGTGTTCAGCCGCAAGCGCTGAGACGTTGCGCCCGTTAAGCCTGGTGTAAGCCGGGCCCGACACAATCGCGATTTCAGAATTAGAAGAAAGTGGGTGTCATGCGTGCGTTGAAAATCCTTCTGGCTGCGCTGCTCGGCGTTGCCCTGTTACTGGCCGTGGCGGCCGGTGTTCACTACCGTCTGTTCGAGCGCGGCTGGTTCCACTTCACCCAGTGGCAGCAGGGCGAGCAGAGCGGCAGCGCGTCGTTGTGGCTGCCGGACTACCGGGTCGCGATCCAGGGCAAGGTCGTCGCCGGTATCGACGATGACCTGTCGGCGCTGACCTTCGATCCGGATCGCAACAGCCTGATCGCCGTCACCAACGGCGATCCGCACTGGCTGGAACTCAGCCTGGAAGGCGATCTGCTGCGCGCCATTCCGCTGGTCGGCTTCGGCGATCCGGAGGCCATCGAGTATATCTCCGAAGGCGTCTACGTGATCAGCGATGAACGCCTGCAGCGGTTGCTGCGCGTCGAGGTCAATGAGCAGACGAGCGTCATCGATGCCGAGCAGGCGCAACAGCTGTCGCTGGGGATCGACCTCAACGGCAACAAGGGCTTCGAGGGGCTCGCCTACGATACGGCGGGCCAGCGCCTGTACGTCGCCAAGGAGCGCAACCCGGTGCGCATCTACGAGATATCCGGCTTTCCGTTTGCCGAGCCGACGCCCTCGGTGCATATCAGTGAGCACCAGGCGCGACTGTTCGTGCGCGACCTTTCCAGCCTGCAGTTCGACGAGCAGACCGGCCACTTGCTGGCGCTTTCCGACGAGTCGCGCCTGGTGGTCGAGCTGGACGCCGATGGCCAGCCGCTCAGCAGCCTGTCGCTGAGCGCGGGCCGGCACGGGTTGGAGCGGGACGTGCCGCAGGCGGAGGGGATGGCGATGGGACCGGACGGCACGCTCTATCTGGTCAGCGAACCGAACCTGTTCTACGTGTTTCGCAAACCGGCCAGGTGATCGGACGACCAGCCGATCACCTGGCACCAGCGATCAGGCGACCGGCGAGGCGCTTTCGTCCTGCAGGGCGGCGTTCGGGGCGTGGCGACGGACCGAGTCGCAGCCCTGCTCGGCGCTGTGCAGGCTGGCGTACATCTGGCTCTGACCGATGACCTGGCCATTCGTGGCCTTGAGCACGAAGTAATGCTTGCCGTTGCTCGACTCCCTGACCTCGAACGCCTCTTCGCGCACGGCATTCTTGCGTACCGAATCGATGCCGTTGAGCGCCGAAGCGTGGGCCTTGTACTGTTCGCTGGACAACACGACCTGGCCGTTGCTGGCCAGCAGATTGAAATGAAACTGGCCATTGCTGGCGCGTTTCAGCTGGAATTTGCCGGACATGGCGACACCTCCTGTGAATTGCTGCGACGGACTCGGCGCAGCAATTCAAGCGTAGTCGCCCGTGGCGAGAGGCGCCGCTGTGTGACGGTCAGCGCGTGAGGGTCTGCACGCCGTCCTGGGTGCCGAGCAGCAGCAGGTCGGCCGGGCGCATGGCGAACAGGCCGTTGCTGACCACGCCGACGATGTCGTTGATCTTGCCTTCCAGCTCCGGGGCGAAGCCGATCATCAGGTTGTGCACGTCAAGGATGACGTTGCCGTTGTCGGTCACCACGCCGTCGCGGTAGACCGGGTCGCCGCCGAGCTTGACCAGCTCGCGCGCCACATGGCTGCGCGCCATCGGGATGACCTCCACCGGCAGCGGAAAGGCGCCCAGCTGCTCGACCAGCTTGCTGCCATCGGCGATGCAGACGAAGGTCTTGGCCACCGCCGCGACGATCTTCTCGCGGGTGAGTGCCGCGCCGCCGCCCTTGATCAGCTCCAGGTGCTTGTTCGCCTCGTCGGCGCCATCCACGTAGAACTCCAGTTCGCTCACCGAGTTCAGGTCGTAGACCGGAATGCCGTGTTGCTTGAGACGTTCGGCGGTGGCTTCGGAGCTGGCCACGGCACCGTCGAAGAAGCCCTTGTGCTTGGCCAGCAGGTCGATGAAGAAGTTGGCGGTGGAGCCGGTACCGACGCCAACGATGCTGCGATCGTTGAGCTTGGGAAGGATATGGTCGACAGCGGCCTGGGCGACGGCCTGCTTGAGCTGGTCCTGGGTCATGGGGGAATCCGGGCGGGAAAGACGAAGCGCGGATTATAGCCCCGCGCCGGCGACCGGTCTCGTGTGCTGCGGCAATGCCGAGGCCTTCGCGGATTGCCGGTGGTCGCCGGGGCGCTCGCGAGGGTAGACTCGGCGTTCCCCGCAAGGCCCGCCCAAGATAGCCAGAATGCTCGAACACTACGTCAAGAAGATCCTCACTTCGCGCGTCTATGACGTCGCCGTCGAAACGCCGCTGCAACCCGCCCGCCAGCTTTCCGAACGGATCGGCAACCAGATTCTGCTCAAGCGCGAGGATCTGCAGCCCGTGTTCTCCTTCAAGGTGCGTGGCGCCTACAACAAGCTGGCGCAGCTTTCGCCCGAGGAACTGGCGCGCGGTGTGGTCACCGCGTCGGCCGGCAACCATGCCCAGGGCGTCGCGCTGGCGGCCAAGCAACTGGGGATCAAGGCCACCATCGTCATGCCGCGCACCACGCCGGAGCTGAAGGTGCAGGGCGTGCGAGCCCGTGGCGGCAAGGTGGTACTGCATGGCGATGCCTTCCCCGAGGCGCTGGCCTATTCGCTGAAGCTGGTGGAAGAGAAAGGCTACGTCTATATCCACCCGTACGACGATCCCGACGTGATCGCCGGACAGGGCACCGTGGCGATGGAAATCCTCCGCCAGCATCAGGGGCCGATCGATGCGATCTTCGTTCCGGTGGGCGGTGGCGGGCTGGTGGCGGGAATCGCCGCCTACGTGAAATACCTCTATCCGCAGACCCGGGTGATCGGTGTCGAGCCGGACGACTCCAACTGCCTGCAGGCGGCCATGGCGGCCGGCGAGCGGGTGGTGCTGGAGCAGGTCGGGCTGTTCGCCGACGGCGTGGCCGTGGCGCAGATCGGCCAGCACACCTTTGATGTCTGCAAGCATTACGTCGATGAGGTGATCACCGTCAGCACCGACGAGATCTGCGCGGCGATCAAGGACATCTACGACGACACCCGCTCGATCACCGAGCCGGCCGGTGCCCTGGCCGTGGCCGGGATCAAGAAGTATGTCGAGCGCGACGGCGTCAGCGGTCAGGTGCTGGTGGGCATCGACTCGGGCGCCAACGTCAATTTCGACCGCCTGCGCCATGTCGCCGAGCGCGCCGAACTGGGCGAGAAGCGCGAAGCGATCATCGCCGTCACCATTCCCGAGCAGCCCGGCAGCTTCAAGGCCTTTTGCGAGGCGATCGGCAAGCGCCAGATCACCGAATTCAATTACCGCTACCACACCGACCGCGAGGCGCACATTTTCGTCGGCGTGCAGACCCATCCGGAAAACGACCCGCGCGCGGCGCTGGTGCAGGGCCTGCGTGACAAGGGCTTCCCGGTGCTCGATCTGACCGACAACGAACTGGCCAAGCTGCACACCCGACACATGGTCGGTGGGCACGCGGCCGGGGTCAGCGACGAGATGGTGCTGCGCTTCGAATTCCCGGAGCGGCCCGGCGCGCTGTTCAACTTCCTCAACAAGCTGGGCGGGCGCTGGAACATCTCGATGTTCCACTACCGCAACCACGGTGCGGCCGATGGCCGGGTGGTCGCCGGCCTGCAGGTGCCGGCCGAGGAGCGCCACCTGGTACCCGCGGCGTTGGACAAGATCGGCTACCGCTACTGGGATGAAAGCGACAACCCCGCCTACAAGCTGTTTCTCGGCTGAGCGCAGATAAAGGAAAGCCAATGGAACACTACCTGACCCTCCGCATCGTGCATGGCGCCACCGCAGTGCTCTTGCTGCTGGGCGTGATCGTGCACTTGCTGATGCTGTGGAAGGCGGCCCGCGGCGGCGACCAGGCCGTGCTGCAGCGCAAGTTGCAACGCACCCGCCGGCTGTCCCTGCCGCTGTTGGCGGTGATCGGCCTGTCATTGCCGCTGACCGGATGGTGGATGACACATCTGGCCGGATGGCCGCTGGGGCAGCTATGGCTGCTGGCCAGCTCCGTGCTGTTCGTCGTGCTGGTAGCGCTGGTGCCGCTGCTGGCCGGCCGCCTCGCCGCCTGGCAGGCACCGGGCAACGCCACCGCCGCACGCAATGCCGGCATCTACGGCGTGCTGGTACTGCTGGTGCTGATCGCAATCACGGCGCTGATGGGCGCCAAGCCGGTCTGATCAATCGCCCGCACGGCCCCTGCGGCGCAGCCAGGCCAGGGCCAGCAGCAGGTAGATCGCCGAGCCGCCCCAGTACAGCCAGGCGAAGCCGTCGGCCAGCCCGATCAGCAGGTAGGCGAGCAGCGGCCCGAGGGCGGCGCCCAGGTCCTGGGCGATCGAATAGCGCGTCATGAAGGCGACGACGTTGCCGGCGCTGGCGACGTCGCTGGCCAGCGCATCGGTAAGGGTGGTCAGCGCCGTCGCCAGCAGCATCACCAGCAGGGTCACGGCGAGCCAGGGCAGCAGCGGCAGGCCGCTGGCCATCAGGCCGAAACTCAGCGCCGCCACCAGCAGCGTTCCGCCATAGAGCCGCGAGCGGCCGCGCGGGCCGTCGGACCAGGCACCGAAGCGCCGACCCAGCCAAGGCTCCCATGACCAGCGCAGCGCCTGCAGGATGCCAGACAGCGCGGTCGCGCTGAGCAGCAGGCCGAACAGGTCGAGCCGGTTGCCGTAGAAGCGTTCGATCAGTGCGCTCAGGGTCGCCGCCAGCACGCCCTGGATCAGCATGGCGGTGCAGAAGCCGCTGACGATTACCCGGTATTTGCCGTTCAGCCGTGCGGACCGTCGCGGGGTGTCGGCGGCGGGCGCCGCCGGCAATTGGCGCTCGTCGAGCGCCGCCGGGGGCTGGAAGTGGCGCAGCAGCAATGGCAGGCCCAGCAGGGCCATGGCGGCGAAGCTCAGGGCCAGTGCCGGCAGGCCGTAGACCGGCACCAGCAGGCCGCCGAGCAGCATGCCGACGAGGCTGCCGAGTCGATAGAGACCGTTGTACAGGCCCATCGCCTGGCCGCGCGACTGGCCGGCGGCACAGTAGACCACCGCCGATAGGCCGCCGATGCGGAAGAACGACCAGCCGATGCCCCACAGCGCGCGCAACAGCAGCCAGGCGATGAACCCCTTGGCGATGCCGTAGCCCAGGGTGGTCAGGGTGCCGAGCGTGGTGGCCAGCAGCAGGCCGGCGCGCAGACTGATGCGCTGGTACAGCCACCCGATCAGCGGGTTGAACGGCAGGCGGATCAGGCGGTTGACCGAGAGCAGTACGCCCACCTGCCAGAGCGCCTCGAGGCCGACTTCGTGCCAGTAGATCGGCAGGGCGATGTACAGCATGGAATCGCCGGTCAGGCACAGTGCGGTGGCCAGGGCGACCACCACGATCGGTCGGGAACTGCGTTGTTCGAGGGACGCGGGCATGCTGCTCCTCTTGTGAGCGTGCGAGCGGTGTCCCGGGCAGGCTGACCGCGGTGTCGGGCCCCTTTGGGGTGTCGCATTAGCGCCGCGCCGCAGCACGGCGCGTCATTCGTCGGATCACGGGCGCAGCGAGATGACCTGCCAGCCGCGCTCCTCGGCGACCGCCCGCAGCACCGGGTCGGGATCGACCGCCACCGGATGGGTGACCCGCTCGAGCAGCGGCAGGTCGTTGCGCGAGTCGCTGTAGAAATAGCTGCCTTCCAGGCTCTGCTCGGTTTCCGCCAGCCAGCGCTCGATACGCTGGACCTTGCCTTCCTGGAAGCAGGGGATGTCGGTCAGGCGGCCGGTGTAACGGCCGTCGCGCATCTCGCATTCGGTGGCCAGCAGGGTGTCGACGCCCAGGCGTGCGGCGATCGGTCCGGTGATGAAACGGTTGGTGGCGGTGACGATCGCCACCTTGTCACCGGCTTCCAGGTGCTGGCGCAATAGCGCTTCGCCCTTGCTCAGCACGATGGGCTCGATGTGCTCGCGCATGAACTCCTCGTGCCAGGCCTGAAGCTGCGTCATTTCGCTGCGCCCCAAGATTTCCTGGCAGAAGTTCTGGTAGGCGTGCACGTCGAGGTTGCCGGCCAGGTAGTCCTGATAGAAGGCATCGTTACGGGCCCGGTAGTGGCTCGCATCGACGATGCCGCGCTGGCAGAGGTATTCGCCCCAGGCATGGTCGCTGTCACCTGCCAGCAGGGTGTTGTCGAGATCGAATAGAGCCAGGCGCACGGAAGATTTCCTCGGGGATGGTCAGGGCAGCGCCAAGCATAGCGGTTAGATCGTCCGCGGTGCAGTCTCGGCCCATCTGCCAGGCGGTGCAGCGCGGGTCAGGAGCGCGGGCCGAACGGCGGCTTGCTGCGCTTTCGGCTTGTTGCGGTTTTGTGGAACAATGCCGCGACATGCGTCTGCGAGGTGGTATGCCGTGATCGATTCCGATGGTTTTCGCCCCAATGTCGGCATCATCCTGACCAATGATGTCGGTCAGGTGCTGTGGGCTCGGCGGATCAATCAGGATGCCTGGCAATTCCCCCAGGGCGGTATCAACGCCCGTGAAACGCCGGAAGAGGCGTTGTTTCGCGAACTCAACGAAGAAGTGGGCCTGGAAGAGCAGGATGTGAAGATCCTCGCCTGCACCCGTGGCTGGTTGCGTTATCGTCTGCCGCAACGCCTGGTGCGAACCCACAGCCAGCCGCTGTGCATCGGCCAGAAACAGAAGTGGTTCCTGCTGCGCCTGACCGGCGCCGAGGACCGTGTACGCATGGATCTGACCGGCAAGCCCGAGTTCGATGGCTGGCGCTGGGTCAGTTACTGGTATCCGCTGGGGCAGGTGGTCACCTTCAAGCGCGAGGTCTATCGTCGCGCACTCAAAGAACTTGCGCCGCGTCTGCCGGTGCGGGACTGAAAAATCGGGGAGAAAGCCTCTGAGCATGCTCGGCACGCTGCGCAAGATTGTCCAGGAAGTGAATGCCGCCAAGGACCTCAAGGCGGCGTTGGGCATCATCGTGCTGAGAGTCAGGGAGGCCATGGGCAGCCAGGTCTGCTCGGTCTATCTGCTCGATCCGGAAACCGAACGCTTCGTCCTGATGGCCACCGAAGGTCTCAACAAGCGCGCCATCGGCAAGGTCAGCATGGCGCCCAACGAGGGTCTGGTGGGCCTGGTGGGCACCCGTGAGGAGCCGCTCAACCTCGAACACGCCTCCGAACATCCGCGCTACCGCTACTTCGCCGAGACCGGCGAGGAGCGCTACGCCTCCTTTCTCGGTGCACCGATCATCCACCACCGTCGGGTGATGGGCGTACTGGTCATCCAGCAGAAGGAACGCCGCCAGTTCGATGAAGGCGAGGAAGCCTTCCTGGTGACCATGAGCGCGCAGCTCGCCGGGGTTATCGCCCATGCCGAGGCGACCGGTTCGATCCGCGGCCTCGGCCGCCAGGGCAAAGGCATTCAGGAAACCCGCTTCATCGGCATTCCCGGCGCCCCGGGCGCCGCGGTGGGAACCGCGCTGGTGGTGCTGCCGCCGGCCGATCTGGACGTAGTGCCGGACAAGCACATCGATAATATCGAGGCCGAGCTGACATTGTTCGAGGCGGCGCTGGAGGCGGTGCGCGCGGACATGCGCAACCTGTCGGAAAAGCTCGCCACGCAGATGCGCAAGGAAGAGCGCGCGCTGTTCGATGTGTACCTGATGATGCTCGATGACTCGGCGCTCGGTGGCGAGGTGACCAAGGTCATCCGCACCGGCCAGTGGGCCCAGGGCGCGCTGCGCCAGGTGGTCACCGAGCACGTTCGGCGCTTCGAAATGATGGACGATGCCTACCTGCGCGAGCGCGCCTCGGACGTCAAGGACATCGGCCGGCGCCTGCTCTCCTATCTGCAGGAGGCACGCCAGCAAGCGCTGGTGTATCCGGACAAGACCATCCTGGTCAGCGAAGAACTGTCGCCGGCCATGCTCGGCGAGGTGCCCGAAGGCAAGCTGGTGGGGATGGTCTCGGTGCTGGGCTCGAGCAACTCCCACGTCGCCATCCTGGCCCGTGCCATGGGCATTCCGACGGTGATGGGCGCGGTCGACCTGCCCTACTCGAAGGTCGACGGCATCGAGCTGATCGTCGACGGCTACCGCGGCGAGATCATCACCAACCCCGGCAAGGTGCTGCGCGAGCAGTACGAGGTGCTCGCCGAGCAGGAGCGGCAGCTCTCCGAAGGCCTCGACGTACTGCGCGAGCTGCCCTGCGAAACCACCGATGGTCACCGCATTCCGCTGTGGGTCAATACCGGATTGCTGGCCGATGTGGTGCGCGCCCAGGAGCGTGGCGCCGAAGGCGTGGGACTGTATCGCACCGAAGTGCCCTTCATGATCAAGGAGCGCTTCCCCAGCGAGAAGGAGCAGATGGCCATCTACCGCGAGCAGCTGGAAGCCTTCCATCCGCTGCCGGTGACCATGCGCAGCCTCGACATCGGCGGTGACAAGTGCCTGCCGTACTTCCCGATCAAGGAAGAGAACCCGTTCCTCGGCTGGCGCGGCATTCGCGTCACCCTCGATCATCCCGAGATCTTCCTGCTGCAGACCCGCGCCATGCTCAAGGCCAGCGCCGGGCTGAACAACCTGCGCATCCTGTTGCCGATGATTTCCGGCATTCGCGAGCTGGAAGAGGCGCTGCACCTGATCCATCGCGCCTGGTGCGAGGTGCGCGACGAGGGGCTGGACGTGATCATGCCGCCGGTCGGCGTGATGATCGAGGTGCCGGCGGCGGTCTACCTGACCCGCGAGCTGGCGCGCATGGTGGACTTCATCTCGGTCGGCTCCAACGACCTGACCCAGTACCTGCTGGCGGTGGACCGCAACAATCCACGGGTCGCCGATCTCTACGACTATCTGCATCCGGCCGTGCTCGAGGCGCTGCAGCGGGTGGTCAAGGAGGCCCATGGCGAGGGCAAGCCGGTGAGCATCTGCGGCGAGATGGCTGGCGATCCGGCGGCGGCCATGCTGCTGCTGGCGATGGGCTTCGACAGCCTGTCGATGAACGCCACCAACCTGCCCAAGGTGAAATGGCTGCTGCGTCAGATCAGCATGGACACCGCCCAGCAGCTGCTCGCCCGCGTAATGCTGCTGGACAGCCCGCAGGTCATCCACAGCACGGTGCAGCTGACGTTGCGCAACCTCGGCCTTAACAAGCTGATCAACCCGTCCGCCGCGGTCTGAGCCCGCCGCGGTCGCGCGCTATCAGCTGGCGGGTGGGTGGCGGTAGCGCACCTCGCCCGATGGCCCGGCCGGGCCGAAGCTGCGTTCGATGATGTTCAGCGAACCGTCTGCATGACGGATCAGCGCCGTACTGGCGCGAGTGCCGTACTCAGGGCTGGCGATGAAGATGCTCGACAGCCGCCGCTCCCACTCCAGTGGCACCCCAGTCTGTGGGAGCTCATGCTCGGCGGCCGGCTCGGCATCGGCGAGCAATGCCAGCAGGCGTTCCGGCTCCGGTTGCTGAAGGATGGCGGTGAGTGCTGCGCGGGCTCTTCTCAGCTTGGGCCAGGGCGTATCCAGCCCGGCGTTGGACAGGCCGTACACGCCGGGCTGCAACTCCTTGGGCTCGCCGTCATGGGAATTCAGATGCCACAGCGTCTGCCGATCGCCTACCAGCAGGTTGTAGCCGGCGTAGTCGCCGCGACGCTCGGCCAGTTCGGCCAGGTAGTCGGCCGGCGGCAATTCACCCCGCAGATAGCGTTCCGGCAGCTCGCCCCGTGAGCGCGCGCCGATCGGCTGGTCGGGTGCGCGGATGTTGGTCAGCGCGGCGAAGCGGCCGCGGGCGGTGACGCCCATCCAGGTGCCGCCGGCTTGCAGATCGCGTCCGCCGATGATCCAGGGTGCGTCTTCCCAGCAGCCGAGCGGCAGACTGGGACGCGCGTGGAACTCGTCGCGATTGGCCGCCACCACCAATGGCTGGGAGTGGTCGGGGCGCCAGGCGAAAACGATCAGGCACATGGGACACCTTCGCAGTTGTAGACCTGCAAGGGTACAGGCGCGGCGGCGTAAAGGGCCATGGCCAGCCGGCGGCAGCGCGTCGGCGAGCAAGCGCCAGTCGGGCATTTTCGCTACCATGCCGGTTTGTTTCGCCGGGACGGGGCGCATGGAGTTTCTGCTTTATCTGCTGCTGGGCGGCTTCGCCGGAGTGCTGGCCGGTCTGTTCGGCGTGGGTGGCGGGCTGATCATCGTGCCGGTGCTGGTGTTCAGCTTCAGCGCGCAGGGCTTTTCCCAGGACATTCTCACCCACCTGGCGGTTGGAACCTCGCTGGCGACCATCGTTTTCACGTCGGTCAACTCGATTCTCACCCACCATCGCCTAGGTGCGGTGCGCTGGCCGATGGTGCTCTGGATGACCTTCGGCATCCTGCTCGGCGCGGCGCTGGGCAGCCTGACCGCGGCGGCGATCCAGGGGCCGATGCTGCAGAAGATCATCGGCGTGTTCGCCCTGGCGATGGCGGTACAGATGGGCTTCGACCTGCGTCCAAAGGCCACCGGTCGTGTACCGGGACGACCCGAACTGTCGCTGGTGGGCGTGGTGATCGGCTGGGCGTCCGCGATCTTCGGCATTGGCGGCGGCTCGTTATCGGTCCCGTACCTGACCTGGCGCAGCGTGCCGATGCAGCAGGCGGTGGCGACCTCGGCAGCCTGCGGGCTGCCGATCGCCATCGCCGGGGCGTTGAGTTTCATGGCGGTAGGCTGGCACGAGGCGCACCTGCCACAGTGGAGCCTGGGTTTCGTCTACCTGCCGGCCCTGCTGGGCATCGCCGCCACCAGCATGTTCTTCGCACGGCTCGGCGCGCGGCTGGCGCATCGCCTGTCGGCCAAGGTTCTGAAACGGCTGTTCGCTCTGCTGCTGCTGAGCGTCGGCATCAACTTTCTGGTTTGAGGAGTAACGGATGCTGCCCTATCCGCAGATCGATCCGGTGGCCATCGCCATCGGACCCTTGCAGATTCACTGGTACGGCCTGATGTACCTGATCGGCATCGGCGGCGCCTGGTGGCTGGCCTCGCTGCGGGTGCAGCGCTTCGCGCCGGAATGGCCGAAGGACAAACTTTCCGACCTGGTGTTCTGGGTCGCCATGGGGGTGATCGTCGGCGGCCGCCTGGGTTACGTGCTGTTCTACGACCTGGCCGCCTACATCAATCAGCCGAGTCTGATTCTGCAGGTGTGGAAGGGCGGCATGTCGTTCCACGGCGGCCTGATCGGCGTGCTGCTGTGCAGCTGGATCTTCGCCCGGCGCAACGGCAAAAGCTTCTTCGAGCTGATGGACTTCATCGCACCCTTCGTGCCGATCGGCCTGGGTGCCGGGCGCATCGGCAACTTCATCAATGCCGAGCTGTGGGGCAAGGCCACCGATGTGCCCTGGGCGATGGTCTTCCCGACCGATCCGCAGCAGCTGGCGCGACATCCGTCGCAGCTCTACCAGTTCGCCCTGGAAGGCGTCGCGCTGTTCGTCATCCTCTGGCTGTATTCGCGCAAGCCGCGGCCGACCATGGCGGTGTCCGGACTGTTCGCGGTGTGCTACGGCATTTTCCGTTTCATCGTCGAGTTCGTCCGCGTGCCTGATGCGCAGCTGGGCTACCTTGCGTTCGGCTGGCTGACCATGGGCCAGGTGCTGTGCATTCCCATGGTGTTGCTGGGCGCCGGGATGATTGCCTGGGGTTACCGGCGCGAAGCCGGCCGGGCACCGGCCTGAATCTGATCCCGGCTTGTCGCCGCACACGCGACAAGCCGGGCGTCGCCTTTTACTATTCGCGCAGCCTTTTTTCACCGCGCTTTGGCGCCTGCTTCGAGTCAATCGATGAAACAGTATCTCGACCTGATGCGCCACGTGCGCGAACACGGCACCTTCAAGAGCGACCGCACCGGCACCGGCACCTATAGCGTGTTCGGCTACCAGATGCGCTTCGACCTGGCCGAAGGCTTCCCGCTGGTGACCACCAAGAAGTGTCACCTCAAATCCATCATCCACGAGCTGCTGTGGTTCCTTCAGGGCGATACCAACATCAAGTACCTGAAGGAAAACGGCGTGCGCATCTGGGACGAGTGGGCCGACGAGGACGGCGAGCTGGGCCCGGTCTACGGCTACCAGTGGCGCTCCTGGCCGGCGCCGAACGGCGAGTCCATCGACCAGATTGCCAACCTGCTGGCGATGATCAAGAAGAATCCGGATTCGCGCCGGCTGATCGTCTCGGCCTGGAATCCGGCGCTAGTCGAGCAGATGGCGCTGCCGCCGTGCCACGCCCTGTTCCAGTTCTACGTCGCCGACGGCAAGCTCAGCTGCCAGCTGTACCAGCGCTCGGCCGACATCTTCCTCGGCGTGCCCTTCAACATCGCCAGCTATGCCCTGCTGACGCTGATGGTGGCGCAGGTCTGCGACCTCGAGCCGGGCGAGTTCATCTGGAGTGGCGGCGATTGCCACCTTTACGCCAACCACCTGGAGCAGGCCGATCTGCAGCTGACCCGCGAGCCGCTGCCGCTGCCGACCATGAAGCTCAATCCCGAGGTGAAGGACCTGTTCGCCTTCCGCTTCGAGGACTTCGAGCTGGTCGGCTACGAGGCGCACCCGCACATCAAGGCGCCCGTCGCCGTCTGACTTTGGTCGGGTTTGCCGCCGCGGATAACGCGGCTGTCATATTTGCCGTATAGACTCGACCGCTCAGGGTTCTTGGGAGGCGAGTCATGCGCAGGGTCGTGTTCAATCAGAAGGGTGGTGTCGGCAAGTCGAGCATCGCCTGCAATCTGGCCGCGGTCAGCGCATCGCAGGGCTACCGCACACTGCTGGTGGACCTGGACGCCCAGGCCAACTCCACGCACTACCTGACCGGCCTGACCGGCGATGACATTCCTACCGGCATTGCCGACTTCTTCAAGCAGATTCTCGCTGGCGGCAACGCTGGCAAAAAGGCGCGCCCGCCGATCCTCGAAACAGCGTTCGACAACCTGCACCTGATCAGCGCCACGGCCGAACTGGCCGACCTGCAGCCCAAGCTGGAGGCCAAGCACAAGATCAACAAGCTGCGAAAGCTGCTCGAAGGCCTCGCCGAGGATTACGACCGGATCTACCTGGACACCCCGCCGGCGCTGAACTTCTACACCGTGTCGGCGCTGATAGCGGCCGACCGCTGCCTGATCCCCTTCGACTGCGACAGCTTTTCCCGTCAGGCCCTGTACGGCCTGCTGAACGAGATCGAGGAGATGAAGGACGACCACAACGAGGCGCTCGAAGTCGAGGGCATCGTGGTCAACCAGTTCCAGCCACGGGCCGCGCTGCCGCAG
This sequence comes from Stutzerimonas sp. LR2, assembly GCF_055755175.1. Taxonomy (NCBI): domain Bacteria; kingdom Pseudomonadati; phylum Pseudomonadota; class Gammaproteobacteria; order Pseudomonadales; family Pseudomonadaceae; genus Stutzerimonas; species Stutzerimonas sp. LR2. Next base: position 253,818 of record NZ_JBVTRR010000001.1, on the reverse strand, counting down.
CAGATGATCGACGAGTTGCTGGGTGAAGGCCTACCGGTGCTGCCGATCAACCTGATGAGTTCGGTGAAGATGCGCGAGTCGCACCAGGCCTGTACGCCGCTGGTGTACCTGGATCCGCGGCACAAGCTCAGCCAGCAGTTCGTCGAGCTGCACGACCTGCTCGAGTCCGCCGGCTGAGGAAATCAGTCCTCGGCGCGCCGCTCCAGCTTCTTGCCCAGCCGCGAGGCATAGAGTTCGCCGATCATCCCACGGCGGAACACCAGCACGCAGACCATGAAGATGATCCCGGTGACCAACGTCACCGGCAGTTCCGAGGTGGCGAAGTAGTTGCCCAACGTGGTCACCAGTGCGGCGCCGAAGACCGGCCCGACCAGGGTGCCGATGCCGCCAAGCAGCGTCATCAGCACCACTTCGCCGGACATCTGCCAGCTGACGTCGGTCAGCGTGGCGAACTGGAACACCAGCGCCTTCAAGCCACCGGCGAGCCCTGCCAGCGCGGCGGACATCACGAAGGCGCCCAGCTTGTAGCGCGACACCGTGTAGCCGAGGGAGATCGCGCGGTTTTCGTTCTCGCGGATCGAGCGCAGGATCATGCCGTACGGCGAATGGATCACCCGCCAGATCAGCAGCATGCCGGCGAGGAACACCGAGAGCACGAAGAAGTACATGTACAGCGGCTCTTCCAGGTCGATCAGGCCGAACAGGTGGCCGCGCGGGATATTCTGGATGCCGTCCTCGCCGTGGGTGAACGAAGCCTGCAGGCAGAAGAAAAAAAACATCTGCGACAGTGCCAGGGTGATCATCGTGGAGTAGATGCCCTGCCGGCGTATTGCCAGGAAACCTATGATCAGCCCGAGAAACGCCGCGCCGGCAACGCCGACGAGAATCCCCAGTTCCGGCGTCAGTCCCCATTCCTTCACCGCATGGGCGGTGAAATAGGCGGAGCCGCCGAAAAAGGCCGCATGGCCGAACGAGAGGATGCCGGTGTAGCCGAGCAGCAGGTTGAAGGCGCAGGCGAAGAGGGCGAAGCACAGCACCTTCATCAGGAAGATCGGGTAGAAGTAGAACGGCGCCATGGTCAGGGCGGCCACGCCGATCAGGATCAGCACGGTTTCCAGGCGCAGCAGCGGACGTTTGGTGGTCGGGGTGACGCTCAGCTGGCTGTTCATCAGGCATCTCTCCCCATCAGGCCGGCCGGGCGTACCAGCAGCACGATCGCCATGATCACGAAGATCACGATATTGGACGCTTCCGGATAGAACACCTTGGTCAGCCCCTCGAGGATGCCCAGCAGGTAGCCGGTGATAATGGCGCCGAGAATCGAGCCCATGCCGCCGACCACCACCACGGCGAACACCACGATGATCAGGTTCGAGCCCATCAGCGGGCTGACCTGGTAGATCGGCGCGGCGAGCATGCCGGCCAGCCCGGCCAATGCCGCGCCCATGCCGTAGGTGAAGGTCAGCAACAGCGGCACGTTGATGCCGAAGGTGCGCACCAGGGTCGGGTTCTCGGTGGCGGCGCGCAGGTAGGCGCCGAGCTTGGTCTTCTCGATCAGCAGCCAGCTGGCGATGCAGATCACCAGCGAGGCCAGCACCACCCAGGCGCGGTACTTGGGCAGGAACATGAAGCCCAGGTTGTAGCCGCCGGCCAGCTCCTTGGGCACCGCATAGGGTTGCCCGGAGGAGCCGTAGAAGTAGCGGAAGGCGCCCTCCAGGGCGAGCGCCAGGCCGAAGGTGAAGAGCAGGCTGTAGAGGTGGTCGAGGTTGTACAGCCGCGACAGCGCCAGGCGCTCGATCACCGCGCTGCACAGGCCGACGACGATCGGCGCAAGGATCAGTGCCGGCCAGTAGCCGATGCCCAGGGTGGCCAACAGCAGGTAGCCGGCGAAGGCGCCGATCATGTACTGCGCACCGTGGGCGAAGTTGATGATCTTCAGCATGCCGAAGATGATCGCCAGGCCCAGGCTGAGCATGGCGTAGAACGAGCCATTGATCAGGCCGATCAGGAGCTGGCCGAGAAACGCCTGGATCGGCACATCGAAAATCGTTGTCATCAGACCCCCAGGGCTTCGTTGAGCATGCTCATGCGGCCAGGCAGATCGGCAACGTCGAAGGTGTCGATGACCTGGCCGTGGTCCACCACGTAGAAGCGGTCGGCCACCTTGCTGGCGAAGCGGAAGTTCTGCTCCACCAGCAGGATGGTCATGCCGCGCTGCTTGAGCGTCTGCAGCACCTCGCCGATACGCTGGATGATCACCGGCGCCAGGCCTTCGGTGGGCTCGTCGAGGAGTAGCAGCCGGGCGCCGGTGCGCAGGATGCGCGCCATGGCGAGCATCTGCTGCTCGCCGCCGGAGAGCTTGGTGCCCGGGCTCTTGCGGCGTTCCTCGAGGTTGGGAAACAGCTGGTAGATCTCCGCCAGGCTCATGCCGCCCTTGGCGATCACCGGCGGCAGGGTGAGGTTCTCCTCGACGGTAAGCGTGGAGAAGATGCCGCGCTCCTCCGGCACGTAGCCGATGCCGTGGCGGGCAGTGCGGTGCAGTGGCACGCGCAGCATGTCCTTGCCGTCGAAGCGGATCGTCCCGCTGCGCTTGCGGATGATGCCGACGATGGCGCGCAGCGCGGTGGTCTTGCCCACCCCGTTGCGGCCGAGCAGGGTCACCGTCTCGCCCGCATGAACGTCCAGGTCGATGCCGTGCAGGGCATGGCTTTCGCCATACCAGGCATTCAGCTCGCGCACGCTGAGCAGCGGTTCAGTCATCGTCTGTCCCCATGTAGGCCACGCGCACGCGCTCGTCCTGGCTGACTGTGCGGTAGTCGCCGGAGGTGAGGATTTCGCCGCGCTGCAGCACGGTCACCTGATGGCAGAGGTCGGCCACCACCTTGAGGTTGTGCTCGACCATCAGCACCGCACGCTGGGTAGCCACTTCGCGGATGATCTCGGCCACCACGTGCACGTCTTCATGGCCCATGCCGGCCATGGGTTCGTCGAGCAGCAGCACCTTGGGCTCCAAGGCCAGGGTGGTGGCGATTTCCAGCACGCGCTTGCGCCCGTACGAGAGATCGGCGGCCGGTTCGTGGCGCTTGTCGGCCAGGCCGACCGACTCGATCAGCTGCATGGCACGTTCGTTCAGCCGGTTCAGCGAACGCATCGGCAGCCAGAACTGGGTGGCCAGCCCGCCCGGGCGCTGCAGGGCGACGCGCACGTTGTCCAGCACCGAGAGGTGCGGGAACACCGCCGAGATCTGGAACGAGCGAACCAGCCCCATGCGCGCCACCTTGGCCGGGTCGGTACGGGTGATGTCATGGTCGAGCAGGCGGATGCTCCCGGCGGTGGGCTGCAGGAACTTGGTCAGCAGGTTGAACACCGTGGTCTTGCCCGCACCGTTGGGGCCGATCAGGGCGTGTACCCGGGCATGATGCACGTCCAGATCGACGTTGTTGACCGCGACGAAGCCGCCGAACTCCTTGCGCAGGCCGCGCGCCGAGAGCATCACGGGAGTATCCCGTCCGACGTCGCCAGCCGCGCTGGGCTGAACGGCGGCCATGCTCATTGCCCGACCAGCTCGCAGCCGCTGTCGGCCGGCTTGATGTAGGCCTCATCGCCCGGCACGGTGGCCAGCACCTTGTAGTAGTCCCAAGGCCGCGAACTCTCCTCGGGTTTCTTCACTTCCATCAGGTAGACGTCGCTGATCAGCCGGCCGTTGGCGCCGACCTTGGCGTTGCGCGCGAAGACGTCGTCCACCGGCAGCTCGTGCATCGCCTTGGCCACCGGCTCGGTGGCGTCGGTGCCGGCCTTCTCGATCGCCTTGAGGTACTGCATGACGCCGGAATAGGTGCCGGCGTGGACCATGTTCGGCATGCGCCCGGTGCGCTTGAAGAAACGCTCGCCGAACTCGCGGGACTTGTCGTCGCGGTCCCAGTAGAAGCTCTCGGTCAGGGTCAGGCCCTGGGCGGCGTCCAGGCCCAGGCCGTGCACTTCGGCGAGGGTGAAGAGCAGTGCGGCGAGGCGCTGGCCGCCGGCGACGATGCCGAACTCGGCCGCCTGCTTGATGCTGTTGGCGGTGTCCAGACCCGCGTTGGCGAGGCCGATGACCTTGGCCCCGGAGGATTGCGCCTGCAGGAGGAACGAGGAGTAATCGGTGCTCGCCAGCGGATGGCGCACCGCGCCCTTGACCTCGCCACCCTTGGATTTGACGAACTTGGAGGTCTGTTCCTCCAGCGAATAGCCGAAAGCGTAGTCGGCGGTCAGGAAGTACCAGCTGTCGCCGCCCTGGGACACCAGCGCACCGCCGGTGCCGACCGCCAGCGCATGGGTGTCGTAGGCCCAGTGGAAGCCGTAGGGCGAGCACTGCTTGCCGGTCAGCTCGGTGGTGGCAGCGCCGGTGACCAGGTTGATCTTCTTCTTGCTCTTGGAAATGCCCTGTACCGCCAGCGCCACCGAGGAGGTGGTCAGCTCCATGATCGAGTCGACCTGCTCGCGGTCGTACCACTGCCGCGCGATGTTGGAGGCGATGTCCGGCTTGTTCTGGTGATCGGCGGTGACGATCTCGATGGGCGCGTCGAGCACCTTGCCGCCGAAGTCTTCGGCCGCCATCTTCGCCGCTTCGAACGACCACTTGCCGCCGAAGTCCGCGTACACGCCGGACTGGTCGTTGAGGATGCCGATCTTCACCTTGCCGTCGGAAATCTCGGCCGAGGCGGGAACGGCGACCGCGGCCGTCAGGGTTGCCGCTGCGATTGCTGAAAGCTTCATGCGTATCTCCTTGCACGGTTTGTTCGGCATACGGGCGCGCGCCGATGCGAGGCGAGCCGTACGGGCGGTTTAGGGGAAAGCTGGGGAGGCGGGTAACAACGCAGCGCCGGGCTCGCTCCGCGCGAGGGCCGCCGTGGTGCACCGGCGGACGACAGTGCGTGGCAATCCGCGCATCAGGCAGGCTGCCGCCGTCGCGTCATGCTGCGAAGTCGAATGGCTGGATAGCGAAAGGGTAGGGCGAGAATCAGTCGAAGCAGGGCACATGGGCGTCTTCTTCTTATTGTTGTTCTGGCTCTAACCGTAGCAGGGCTTCGACGGGACGCAACTCGATGCCGCTGCGATGATGGCGCTGCGGCGCAGATTCACGCCCGTAGCGGGGCCACGGGCGCAGGCGGGCGGGGGATCAGCGGGCGATCAGGATGTCGCAGGGCGGCTGGTCGAGAAACTGACGCGCCAGGCTGCCGAGTAGCGCACTGCTCATCTCGCCACGGCTGTGGCTGCCCAAGGCGAGCAGCTGCGGTTGCCAGTCGCGCAGGGCGGCGTCCAGACAGTTGCTGCGCTCGCCCTGATGCAGGCTGTAGCTCAGCAACGCACCGGTTTGCGGCAGTTGCTGCTGGATATCCTCCACCAGCTGATCGAACAGCTCCTGCTGCAGCACCAGACCCTCGGGGTCCGGGCCGTGCACCTCGGCCATCTCATGCACGTGCAGGGCATGCAGCTCGGCGTCGCCATCCAGCAGCTGCCAGGCGCACTGCATGGCGCGGGTGGCGCAGCGGGAGAAGTCCAGCGCGGCCATCGCGCGACGGTACGGCGCCTCGGCCGGCGCGACCACCAGCAGCAGCGGCGAGGTGCTCTCGAGCATGATGCGTTCCAGCGTGGTGCCGGCGAAGCCCTGGCTGGAGCCACGGTGGTGGCGGCCCAGGACCAGCAGGTCGGCTTCCAGCCCTTCGGCCTGGGTGAGGATTTCCTCCACCGCCGGGCCGCGGCGAATCCAGGGCTCGAGCTGGTCCAGCTGCTGCTCGCGCAGACGCTCCTGCAGCCAGGCGCGTGCCGCGTGCTCGTCGGCTGACGGGTCGCGCTCGTCGAGCACGTGCAGCAGGCTGAGCCGTGCGCCTGTCTGTCGCGCCAGCTGGACGGCACGCTGCAGGGCCAGATCGGCGTCCGGGCTGAGATCGTGAGCGACGAGAATGTGCTGGAACATGACTGGCCTCGCGAAGCTGGAGAAGAGGCGAGTATGCCGCGCCGCGGCAAGGCTGTCCTGCTGCAAGCCAGCAGCGGAGGGGGCGTCGCGGCGGTTTCTGGCTGATCCGGCGCAACAACTTGCGCATCCATGCCCTTGCGCGCTTTTGTCGATACGCTCCTGCGGCTATGCTTGCCGGCATTCGAGCAGGAGTGAAGGATGAGCAAGGTCAGTGTGCTGGTAGTGGATGACGCGCCCTTTATCCGCGACCTGGTGAAGAAGGCGCTGCGCAGCCAATTTCCCGGGATTCGCACCGAGGATGCGGTGAATGGACGCAAGGCCCAGCAGATGCTCGCCCGTGAGCGCTTCGACCTGATCCTCTGCGACTGGGAGATGCCGGAGATGTCCGGCCTGGAGCTGCTGACCTGGTGCCGCACTCAGGACGCGCTGAAGGCCGTGCCGTTCATCATGGTGACCAGTCGTGGCGACAAGGAGAACGTGGTACAGGCCATCCAGGCCGGCGTATCCGACTTCATCGGCAAGCCCTTTTCCAACGAACAACTGACCAGCAAGGTGCGCAAGGCCCTCGGCCGTGCCGGCAAGCTGGATGCGTTGGCTGCCAGCGCACCGACACGGGTCCTGTCCACCGGCGTGGCCAATGACTCGCTGGCCGCACTGACCGGCGGCAAGGCGGAGGTCGTCCGTCCCGCTGCCGCTCCTGCTCCGGAAGCGAAGGCTGCGCCACTGATCCAGCCCTCATCGGCAGCCCCTGCCGCCGCCCCGGGTGCCGCCTCGTCCGGGCGCGGCCAGGGCCAGCTGCGGCTGGCCCATGGCAGCATTGCCTGTGTGATCAAGGCGCTGAGCCTCAAGGAAGCGCTGCTGGTGGTCAAGCGTGGCGAGCCGCTGCCGCAGGTGCTGGAAAGCGCCGTGCTCGACCTGGAGCAGGGCGAGGGCGGCGAGATCGCGCGGCTCAATGGCTATCTGCATGCCGTCGCGGCGTTCGAGCCCAAGCCCGACAGCGACTGGCTGCAGCTCTCGTTCCGCTTCGTCGATCGCGATCCGCAGAAACTCGACTACCTGTCGCGCCTGATCGCCCGCGGCACCGCTCAACGCCACTTCACGCCCGGCGCCTGAATGCGGACCAGGCGACCGTTCGGCGCCTGGTCCACGCGACAAGCTGACAAGCTTCACACCCCGACGGTCGGTGGCTCGCGTAGGCCAACCGCCACTGCTAGTCTTTGCGCTCCAACACCATAATCACTAGAAAATCTGCCGTTATGCTGGGGCGCATTCTTCTGTTGCTCGGGCTGCCGCTGCTGGCCTCGCCGGCCTTGGCCCTGACCATCTACAAATACACCGACGCCAATGGAGTCGTGACCTATAGCGACCAGGCCGCGCCTGGTGCGCAGGTGTTCGTCTTCCGCGACCGCATGGTGGAAAAGCTCGACACTCAGGTGAAGCTGGAAACCCGCAAGCACGATGCGGGCGAAACGCTGCTGGTGCGCAACGACCTGTTCGCGCCGGTGGATATCGAGCTGAAGCTGGAGAACGTCGAGAACGCCGTGGGCGCACCGACCAAGCCGATCCGCTGGGTGCTGCCGCCACGCAGCCAGATCCGCCTGGCGACCCTGGCGCCGCGTGACGCCAGCAAGCCGCTCAAGTACACGCCCAAGCTGCGTCATGCGCTGGGCGATCCGCGTCTGATACCCAAGCCCTACAAGTACCCGCTGCCCTGGCGCGGTGGCCCGTTCCGCCTGACCCAGGGCGCCAACGGCCAGTACAGCCACTTCACACCCAAGGGCCGCTATGCCGTGGATATCGCCATGCCCGAGGGCACGCCGATCGTCGCGGCGCGCGGTGGCATGGTAGTGAGGATCGAGAACGAGCAGAGCGGCCGCGGCAACAATCCTGCCGGCAACTTCGTGCGCATCCTGCACGACGACGGCACCATGGGCGTCTATCTGCACCTGATGAAAGGGTCGGTGGCCGTGCGCGAAGGCCAGCGGGTCGAGACTGGCACCCGCATCGCGCGCTCCGGCAACACCGGCAACAGCACCGGCCCGCACCTGCACTTCGTGGTGCAGCGCAACGTGGGCTTAGCCATCGAGTCCATCCCGTTCGACTTCTCCCAGCCGGTCAACAGCCTGCCGAACTTCGCAGTCGGTGGCGAATAAGGCGCCGTTGCGCGGCCAGTGTCTTGGCGGGCGCAGCGATTGCTGCGCGGCCCGTCAGAAGCCCGCCTCGCGCAGCAGCACGGCCAAGGCATTGCGCAGATAACGCAAGGCCGGCGCTTCCCCCTCTCCATGGATCACCAGCGTGCCGCGCCAGGAGCCGCCGGCCAGCGCGCCGACGGGCGTTTCCACCGCCAGGCTGACCCGATACTGAGCGTGCTCGGGAATGAGTTCGCCGCGTCGTTCGCGGACCATGATGTGGCCGCCGGCCTGTGCTGCCAGCCGGCCGTCGTCGAGGGTGCGCGTGGCGTCCAGGTCCACATGACTGACCCGCAGGCGCAGTACGGTGCCTTCCCCTCCATCGCTGACGAAGCGAGCCGTGTCGCCGACGCGCACGCGCTTGACCACGTCCTCGTCCAGGTAGGTGTCGACCCGATAGCCATCGTCGCCCACCAGCAGAGCCAGGCGCTCCTTGTCCGCCAGCCACTGGCCGCTGTGCAGATCTGGGTCGAGATCATGCAGGTGGCCGGCGAAGGGCGCGCGCGGCTCGTAGCGAGTGAGTTCGCGGTCCAGCGCGGCCAGTTCCGCTTCGGCAGTGGCCAGTTCTTCCTGCACGCTCTGCAGCCGCGCCCGGGAGTCCGCGCCGAAACCGGCGGAGGCCGCCAGCCAGCGCAGTCGCTCCGCCTTCGCCGCCGCGGCCTCGCGCTGCGCCAGCAGCATCGGCGACACCATTCGCGCAATGGGCTCGCCGGCCGCCACGACGGCGCCTTCCCGGTGGGGTAATGCCTCGAGCTGGGCCGGGCCGGGCGCATGCACCGGCCACACGGAAACCGGCCGCAGTATGCCGCTGGCGCTGATGCGCCCCGGCCAGGGCATCAGCATCAGGGCGATCACGACCGCCAACAGCACAACCGTCAGCAGGCTGCGGCGCCGGCGGCGGATCGCCGGCCAGCGCTCGCGCCAGGCGCGCAGCTCGTGCCGTATCGGCTTGAGGATGAACCAGGCGATTTCCACGGCGAACAGCAGGATGCCGATCAGCTTGACCGCGAAGTGGTAGACCAGCACTGCAATGCCCAGGAACACCACCAGACGATAGAGCCAGGTGACCCAGGCGAAGGCGATCAGCGCTCGTTCCTTGCCGCGGGCAAAGTGTTCGGGGCGCTCCTCGCCCAGGTCGAACAGCCATTCGCGCAGCTTCCAGCGCGCCAGGGCGAAGCTGCGCCCGTGCAGGTTCGGCATGTCCAGCCAGTCGGAAAGAATGAAATAGCCATCGAAGCGCATGAACGGGCTGGCGTTGATCGCCAGGGTGGCTACCCAGCTGGTGGTCGCGAGCACGAACGCCGCCGACCGTAGCTCGCCGTCAGGTAACAGGCCCCAGGCCAGGGTGGCCCAGGCGGCTACGCCCAGTTCGGTGACGATGCCGGCAGCGGCGACCCGGAGCCGCTGCCAGCGGCTGGACAGGCGCCAGGTCTCGTTGGTATCGGTGTAGGCCATCGGCCAGAGCACCAGGAACGCCACGCCCATGCTCGGCACGCGACAGCCCAGGCGCTTGGCGGTAAAGGCGTGGCCCAGCTCGTGCAGCAGCTTCACCACGAACAGTGCCACACCATAGGCGGCCAGGCCGCGCCAGGTGAAGGTATCCACCAGGGAGGCTGCAAAGCTGTCCCAATGGCGCGCGACCTGGGTAAGCCCCAGGAGCAGGGCGGCAAGCGTGAGAAGGGCGAAACCGCGGCTGTCCAGGCGCCCGGCCAGGCCCTGCCAACGGCTGAGCCAGGCGTCCGGCCTCACCAAGGGCACGCGAAAGAACAGGTAGTGGTGCAGCAGCCAGTTGAAGCGGCTACCCCGTGCCGTGGCCAACCGCTCCGCCTGTTGCCGCGCGTTGCCTGGGCGCGCTTGCAGGAGCTGGTTTTCGCCGAGGAAGCGGGCGACCTGCTCGACATCTTCTGCACCGAGCTGCAGCGCCGAATCCTGACTGATGCTGGCGGCGATGGCCTGGTGATCGCCGAACGACCACCGGCTGAGAATCTCGAAAGTCGGCCAGTCGAGGCTGAAGAAGCGGTTGCGGGTGGGGTCGTGCAGCGTCCAGCTGGGCTGCCCGTCGGCCAGGCGTGGTCCGGGCAGCAGAGCCAGTTCTTCGCGCAGCGGCAGCCAATTCATGGTCACCACCCGATGGCGGCGCGCAGGCTGGCCAACGGCCGGCGCAGCGCCCAGTAGCCAAGGGGCACCCAGCCGCCACTGAAGCGCGCGGTGCCCTTGAGGCCGACGCGATGTTCGGTGGGGGCGTCGAGGCGGGCACGGACGCGGTAGGCGAAGCTGCCGTCCGGACGTTCCACCGCGTCGTGGGCGAAGTAGCGCAGGGTGGCGCGGGCCGGCGCCAGCGGGCTGGCGTTGAGGTGCAGGGCTACCGGGCTGCCTTCGTCCAGCGGAATCGCATCGGCCAGCGGCACCCAGGCCTCGACCTCGACGTCGGCCGGCGCAGCGATACGCATGATGCGCTCGCCGATGCCAAGCGGGCGGCCGATCCACTCGGACGGATCATCGAACAGCGCAATGCCGTCCCGTGGTGCCAGCACCCGGGCGCGGGCCAGCTGGTCGGTGCCGTAGACCACCTCGGTGCGTTTCTCCTCGATACGCCCGGTAAGGACTGCCAGCTGCGCCTTGGCGCGGGGATCGCCGAGCGCCTGCTGGGCCGTCTGGCGATACTCGGCCTCTGCCGTGGCGAGGGCCTGGCGGGCGATTTCCAGGCGATTCTGGATCAATACCTCATCGAAACCGAACAACGGCTGGCCCTGGCGAACCTGCTCGTTGGGCTGCACGTGGAACACGTCGATGACGCCTTCCAGCGGCGCGCGAATCACAGCCGGGCTGGCCGGCACCAGTTCGCCGGGCGCCAGCACGGTCAGCCGCACGGGAATCAGCGCAGCTACCAGTAACGAGACGGCGACATACAGGGCCCGCCGACGTCCGCGTGAAGCCGGCCGCGGGCGACGACCACGGGCCCATCGATGCCGTGGCGCCTGGTGCGATTGCCAAGCGTGATGCCAGATTCCGGCCCACTCGCCGAGCAGGGCGATTTCGCCCTCGCGCCACGGCAGGTCGCGCGCGAGCAGCACGCCACCGGCATTGCCCAGCGACAGCCACAGCACGTCGGCTGGCAGCCATTCGTCCCAGTCACGGACGAGTGCGTCTGGCAGCGCGTCGCGTGCGACCACGCGGGTGCCCTGAGTCTGCGCCAACTGTCGGCACAGTGCCTGCAGCCAGAGCACGTAGGGCACGTTGGCTTCCACCTGCATCACGCCGGACAGCGCCCGCACGCCGTCGTCGAGCCACAACGCGGCCTGCCTGTAGGGGGCCAGGCCGTGGCTGTCGTTGACCAGCAGAAACTGCAGCTCGGCCGACGACTCGGCCTGTCTGGCTTGCCGACCGAGTTCCAGCAGCGTGGCGAGTGGCGAGCGCTCCATCAGCCGGCCCGGTGCGCTTTGCCGGCAGCGTCAGCCGATGCGCTGACGGCCTCCACCGCCGGGCTGGCCAGCGCGCGCTCCATTGCCTGCACCGGGCGCTGCGCCGCAGCCTTGCGCAGCAGGTCCGAGAGACCGGCGCGGCCGGCCTCGCTCGCCCTGCGCTCGCCGACACTGAAGCGGAACAGTGCACTGGCTTCCCGGCCTTGGCTGTCACGCGCCACGACCTTGATGGTCAGCTCGCCGCGATAGCCGGACGGGGCAACCAGTTCGAACTTGCCGCTCTGCGGGTCGAAGCGCACCCAGCCGGGCAGTGGCTGGCCGTTGGCCTGGGTTGCGCTGAGCAGGATGCGCTCGTTCGGATCGGTGTGCGCGAAGGCGTCATAGGGCACCGAGAAGCTGCTGGTCGCACCGGCGTCGGCGTACTGATCAGAGATGCCGTGATACAGGCTCAGGCGTGGCTGAGGGGACTCGATGACGACGATCTGGAAACCACTCCGTTGGGTATAGAGGTCCCCGAAGTCGCCGCGGGCCTGGAACGTGATATCCAGTTCGCGGCTCTGCACCGCCGCGATCAGTGGCGCAGCAACCGCCGATGGTGCCGCCAGGGTAGTGGCCGGCGCCACTGCCGTGTCGAACGGTGCGGGCGCGGGCGGCGGTGCTGCAGGCTCCGGTACGGCCGGAGCCGGAAGCGGCACTGGCGCAGCCGGCTGGGGCGGGCTGACGACCACTGGAGGCAAAGGTTGCGGCTGCGGTGGCTGCGGCTGAGGCTGTACCGGCTCGGGTTGTGGTTGTGGTGCGGGCTGCGGTGGTGTTGGCCGCGGTGGTTGAGGTTGAGGCGCGACGGCCTCGTCCAGCCCCTGCACGGTAATGGACACCGTCGTCGTACTGCCGTCGGCCGTGGTGACGGCAAAGGTCTCGGTGCGAATGTCCGCGGTGCCGAGCGCTTGCACGATGGGAGCGGTGTTATCCAGTACATAGCGCCAACGCCCGGCTGCGTCGATGCTGAACTCGCCATACGTGCCGCGCGTTCCCGGCTGCGCTACCACAACCGCTTCGCCCAGGTCGGCATCCGTCACGCTGAGCTGCCCCTCCGAGGTGAGCAAGGTGTCCTCCTGAACATAGCCCTGTTGGCCGCTCGGCGCGAACTGCGCTGGATCGTTCACGCCGTGGATGGTCACGGTGATGGTGTGCGCGGTGCCATCGGCGGACTGGACGGTAAAGGTTTCCACCTTGGTCTGACCGGCTTTCAGATACTGCACCGCGCTGTTGGCCACGCTGTAGGACCAGGTGCCGTTGGGGGCGATGGTCAGGGTGCCGAGGGCGCCGGCCGAAGGCGTGACGGTGCCTTGGAAGCTGGCGTCGCCGGTATCGGGATCGGTGATAGTCAGGCTACCGCCCGTGGTGAGGTTGCCCTGTCCGTTGACGTTGAGGTCCTCGGTCACTGCGCCCACCGCGTTGCCGCCGATCACGGCTATGTCGCTTACGCCGTGGATGGTCACGGTAACGGTGTGTGCGGTGCCATCGACGGACTGGACGGTAAAGGTCTCGACCTTGGTTTCACCGGACTTCAGGTACTGCACCGCGCTGTTCGGCACGCTGTAGGTCCAGGTGCCGTTGGGGGCGATGGTCAGAGCGCCCAGTGTTCCGGCCGGAGCGCTGGCGGTGGGCTGGAAGCTGGCTTCACCGGCATCCGGGTCGGCGACGGTCAGCGTGCCACCGGTGGTCAGGTTGCCCTGTCCGTTGACGTTGAGGTCCTCGGTCACTGCGCCCGCCGCGTCGCCGCCGATGACAGCTGTGTCGCTTACGCCGTGGATGGTCACGGTAACGGTGTGTGCGGTGCCATCGACGGACTGGACGGTAAAGGTCTCGACCTTTGTTTCACCGGACTTCAGGTATTGCACCGCACTGTTGGCCACGCTGTAGGACCAGGTGCCGTTGGGGGCGATGGTCAGGGTGCCGAGGGCGCCGGCCGAAGGCGTGACGGTGCCTTGGAAGCTGGCTTCACCGGCATCCGGGTCGGTAACGGTGAGTGCGCCACCGGTGGTCAGGTTGCCCGCTGTGACGTTGAGGTCCTCGGTCACTGCGCCCGCCGCGTCGCCGCCGATCACGGCTATGTCGCTTACACCATGGATGGTCACGGTGACGGTCTGCTGGGTGCCGTCCACGGTGCTGACGGTAAAGGTCTCGACCTTTGTTTCACCGGATTTCAGGTACTGCACCGCGCTGTTCGGCACGCTGTAGGTCCAGGTGCCGTTGGGGGCGATGGTCAGGCTGCCGAGGGCGCCGGCCGAAGGTGTGACGGTGCCATGGAAGCTGGCTTCACCGGCATCCGGGTCGGTAACGGTGAGTGCGCCACCGGTGGTCAGGTTGCCCGCTGTGACGTTGAGGTCCTCGGTCACTGCGCCCGCCGCGTCGCCGCCGATCACGGCTATGTCGCTTACACCATGGATGGTCACGGTGACGGTCTGCTGGGTGCCGTCCACGGTGCTGACGGTAAAGGTCTCGACCTTTGTTTCACCGGATTTCAGGTACTGCACCGCGCTGTTCGGCACGCTGTAGGTCCAGGTGCCGTTGGGGGCGATGGTCAAAGTGCCCAGTGTTCCGGCCGGAGCGCTGACGGTGGGCTGGAAGCTGGCTTCGCCGGTATCCGGGTCGGCAACGGTCAGCGTGCCGCCGGTGGTCAGGTTGCCCGCTGTGACGTCTAGGTCCTCGGTTACCGAGCCGGTATCTGTACCGCCGATTACGGCAGGATCGTTCACCGCCGCTACGGTGATGGTCACCGTGGCGGGCGCCGAGAGCAGGTTGCCGTCGCTTACGGTGTAGGTGAAGGTCGCGGTGCCGTTGAAGTTCGGAGCCGGCGTGAACGTGACAGTGCCGTCCGGGTTTAGCGTCACATCGCCGCCGACCCCGCGAGTCACGGAGGCAATGAAGATGCTGTCGTTGTCCGGGTCGCTGTCGTTGCCGAGCAGCTGCGTGGCGGTGTAGCTGGCGGTAGTGTCTTCGGTGGCGCTTAGCGTGTCGTTGACGGCGATCGGTGGGCGGTTGTTCGGGGCCGGCAGGTCATTGTCCAGAATGGTGGCAATACCCTCGGCGCCGCCCAGGTTGGTGACCGTGCCGGAGACTGCGCCGGTACGCAGGGCGAAGGTCTCGCTGGTTTCGACGAAGCTGTCATCTTCCGTGGCGATGCGCAGACGTACGGACAGCTCGCCGGCGGCAATGGTGACCGGTCCTCTGACCTCGACCCAGGCGCTGCCATCGAACCACTCCAGCGTCCCGGTCGTATCAACACCGATACCTGCCGTTGCGCTGGCCAGTACCGGGCTGAAGCTGACCGGCTGGGTGGAGCGCTTGTCGAGACTGACGATGAACTCGGCGTACGCACCCTCGTTGACCGACGGACTGGATACGCTGAGCGTAGGCCGATCGTCGTCCAGGACTGCGCCGCTATCGGGCGTGCCGCTGGTATTGCCGGGCTGATAGATGTCGCCCTCGCCTTCGTCGTTGATGGTGCCGATGCCGGTGCTGCTGTTGTCCTGACTGACAAATGCGGTCAGGGTGAAGGATTCGTTGCCTTCATGAACGTCGTCCTGCCGGACCGCCACGCGCACCAGCAGCTTGTCGCCGGTGGGAATGACGACCGAGCTGTTGGCGACATAGGTCTGCCAGCTGCTGCCGTTGAAATATTCCAATGTACTGGCGATATCTGCGCCCGCGCCGGACAGCGTGGCGCGTGCATCGGTCGGCGGCAGGCCCGCGCTGCCCAGTTCCAGGCGCACCGCGACACCGGCGCTGCCGGTGACGGTGAACACGGCGTAGGGCGAGGCCTCGTTGACGAACACGCTGTTGACCGCGACGGTGTCCTGAGCCCCTTCGATGGTGATGGTCAGGACTGCGATATCCGTCAGCCCGTTGCCGGAGCGGTCGGTGACGGTGTAGTTGAAGCGTTCGGTCAGCGTCTGGCCGGGGCTCAATGCCTGGACGGCGGCGTTGCTGTTATTGAGGGTGTACGTCCAGCGACCATCGGCAGACAGCGTCAGAGACCCATACAGGCCGGCCAGTGGCGAGCCGAGTGTGCCGGCTGTGCCGCTGCCTTCCGTGCCGCCCACGCGCACGGCCGTCACGCGCAGTTCGCTGCGCGCGTCGTCCACGTCGGTGACCGAATCCAGCACGTTGCCGCCTGGGTTGTAGCCAGGAGTGCCATTGTTGATGCCGCCAGCTTCGATTGCCGTGGCGATGGTGTCCGCAGCCACCGGCGCATCGTTGGCGCCACGGACGGTGATGGTCAGGGTGGCGGAGTCCTGCAGACGAGCGCCGTTGGCGGCAGTCAGGCCGTTCTCGACGGTGTAGATGAAGGTTTCCGTCAGCGTGGTGCTGGTGTCCCGCAGGGCCTGCACGGTGGCGTTGCTGTTGTCGACGACATAGGTGTAGCTGCCGTTGGCGCTGAGGGTCAGGGTGCCGTAAAGGCCGACCAGCTGGGTGTTGGTCCCGACGGCGGTGCTCGCGCTACTGCCTGTGGCGCGTGCCGAGACGATGCTATTGCTGCCGCTGGGCGTAGTGTCGTTGGTGAGCAGATTGCCGCTCGGGTTGGTACCGACGGTGCCATTGGCGATGCCGCCCGCTTCGGTGGCCGTCGCAACATCGTTCACTGCATTGGGATCATTGGTACCAGAGCCGAGCACCGTGATGTGCAGGGTCGCGCTACTGGTTGCACCACTGGCGTCGCGTGTCGTGTATCTGAACTGCTCGACGCCTGACTCACCTGCACTCAATGCTGGGTTGTTGGCCGTGGGCGTATAGACATAACTGCCATCTGCGTTGAGCTGGAGCGTGCCGTAACGGCCGGTGATTGTGCTTCCGACCGCTGCGTAGAACGACAGGGTCGCGTCCGCTGTGCTGGTGATGGTCTTGTTAAGCACGATGGAGATCGGTGTGCCCTGCGCGTCATAGGTAACGCTTTGCACCGAAGTACCTTCGGATACTCCATTGCCAGAGACCAGCATGCCTGCTGCGATCAGCCCACTCGAACGGTTCGGCGTCAATGTGACGGTTGAGGTGCCGACACTCTGCGACGTTGCGACGTCGCCGATTTTCATCGAGTTGGTACCTTCGGTTGTCGTCGAAGTGGAGTTCTTGAAACCGATCTTCTGTCCATCGAGCGACGTGATAGCCACGCGATTGCCCGGGGCAGCAGAGTCGTAATAGGTGGCAGGCGAGCTGCTCAACGGAATGGTGCGTGCTGTGCTGTCATAGCCGCCGGTGGCCGTGATCTGCACACCGGTGGCGCTGAACATGGCCCGGTAGGTGCCGTTTACCAGAATCCAGGCTTCGTCACCGTTGCCCACAGGGCTGAACGTAGTACCGGGTACGAAAACCAACGTAGCTGATGTGGCTGTCGTGCTTACCGCGCCAATCACCGCGCTGCCAGCGAGATCAGCAACCGTCTTCGTGTCGCCACGATCCACATCGGTGTCGTTGGTCAGCACATTGCCCGTCGCAAGCGAGCCCTGAGGGTCGTTAGTGCCGTAGGCGCCGCTGGTCTGCAGCGACTCCTTCGCCGTGTTGTAGTCATCCCTGGCCACCGGCGCATCGTTGGCACCCTGGATGGTCACGCTGAGGGTGGTGGTGGAGGTCGCGCCGGAGGCATCGGTCATGCGGTAGGTGAAGGTATCGACCAATGTATCGCTGGCAGTTCGCAGGGCCTGCACCTGCGCATTGGTGTCGTTGACCACGTAGCGGTAGCTGCCATCGGCACCAAGGGTCAGCGTGCCGTAGAGGCCCGTCACGACCGCACCGTTGGCCGAAGTGGTCGCAACGGTGACGCTCTGGCTGGCGGAAGTGGTGCCCGCTGCGGTTACCCGCTTGCCGTCGCCGCCGGTGTCGTTGCTCAGTACGTTGCCGGTGGCTGCGCTGCCAGCGATGCCGTTCGCGATACCGCCGGCTTCCACCGCCGCGCCGCCGCTGGTACCGGGTGTGCCGTTGGCGACATCGGCGACGGCGGTCGGCGTCGGCACCGGACCGACCAGGGTGTTGAGTGCTGCGTCGACACGGTCGGACGAGGAGCCGACGTTCTTGATGTTCAGCGCCTGGTTCTTCCACCCCAGGCTGTCGAACCAGGCCTGATCCACCACCAGCAGGAAGCCACGGTTGTCGGCGACATTGCTGTCGCCATCCATGTTGCCGTCGGCCTGGGCGGCGGCCAGAGAGGTGAAGTCCGCGTCGGTCCAGAAGTAGAAGCCGCGCACGATGCCGCCGCTCTTGATCGGACGGCTGATCCACCCGTAGTAGGTGGTGTTGCCAATCGTCACGGCCGTTGCCGAGACGTCGTTGCCGCTGAAGAAGCGACTGTTGATCGCGTCGCTGACGATCACCTGGCCGAGGGGGGCATAAACGAAATCGTGCGAGTTCGATTCCTTCCCTGCCGGGGTGGTTGCGGTGTTGACTTCATAGGCGTTGCTGAAGGTCAGGGTGGCGAATTCCACCGCAACGGCTTCGCCGTCCAGGTCCAGAGTGGCGTGGTCGTCATCGCCGGCGAAGCCGGGCGTGCTGCTGTCCAGGCCGGTGACTGCAGCGGCGAAGCGCTGGCCTTCGTCTCCCGGCGTGTCCAGCCCCTGATTGAGCAGGTGGTCCAGGTGATGGCCGTACTCCTCGACCAGCAGGCGCGACACCTGCTGGGTGTCGAGCACCCCGAGCCAGTCGCTGTTGAGATAGATCACCGGTGCGGCGCCAGGACCTTCCGGGGCGTAGGCGGCCATGGCGCCCTTGATCTGGGCGTTGTCCAGCAGGGCTACATCGATCTGCATGGTGCCGTCCGCGATTGCCGTGCGCAGTTGGGCCAAGGTTTGCTGCCAGGCCTCGTTTGGTGCGCTCTGGTCACCGTTGAAGAGCGCGAACAGCTGTCCGTCACTGGCCTGGGCGAGGAACTGGCGGATCTGCTCGGCGGCGCTCGCTGAGGCCTCGCTCAGAGCAGGGTCGTCGCTGCCTGGGCGGAATAACCCGGGTTGTGCCGTGATGCCCGCTGGCAGCGACACCGCAGCGGCGTGGTCGAAATCGGTCGTCGGCTCGTGTGCAGCGTCTGCCATATCGGCCGTGTCGGCGAGCGGGGCGCTGGCGGCATCCACCGCGTCGGCCGCTGCCGCCCCGTCGAAGACGAAGCGCTGCTCGAGCGCCATGGGCCGCGGGCGATTGCGCACCAGGCGGGAGGGGGCGGTGTTGGTTCGGGTCTTGTCAGCCATGTCGGACCTCGATGGGCAGCGTCAGCAGCACCAGCGGAAATGCCTGCGTTTATTGATTGGGCGTCTGGTTGGCATTGGGCGGCGTGACACGCACGCGGCCGCTCATGCCAGCGATCAGTTCGGGGAAGCGGCCATCGATGGCCGCAGCGACCTTGACCGACTGGCTGACCGGGTCGACCCGCGCGCCTATGCGCTCGAAGCGTGCCGGGTAACGCTGGCCGGTCTCGTCGATTTCCACATCGAAGGTCTGCCCGGTGCGTAGCCAGACCAGCCAGGCAGACGGCACCAGAAATTCGAGCTCCAAGACGCTGTCGTCGAGGATGTCCAGCAACGGCTGGCCGGGCTGGACGAACTGCTGCTCGCGCACCTTCTGCTCGGCGACGCGCCCGGCGAAGGGCGCGCTGATACCGCACTTGCCGAGCACCGCCTGCTGCGCGCCGACTTCGGCGACGGCTTTCTGCCGACCGGCGCGACCGAGGTCCACTTCCAGCTGACCGACGGAATTCAGCTCGGCCAGACGCTGGTTGGCCTTGTCGGTCGCCTCGGCGGCGTTCAGCTCGGCGCGCGCCTTCTGCAACATCGCCTGTTGCACACTGCAATCGAAGCTGACCAGCAGCTGCCCGGCCTTGAATGCGCCGCCCTCGGGAACCGGCAGCCTGTTGACCTTGGCACCGATCTCCGCAGCCAGGGTGGTGAACTGCCGTGGCAACAGCTGTGCGCGGATTTCCTGACGCTCCAGCCCGGCGCGTGCCGGCGCGGTTTCCGCGGTTTGCGCCTGGGCCATGCCAGTCGCGGCGATCAGCAGCAGAACCAGAGGGATTGTCTTCATCGGCTGGATTCCTGGCCGTCGCGGCGGGCGAGCGTCTGCCAGTTGCCGTGGCCGGCGGCCAGCTTCCGGGTCAGTTCGGCCAGCGTCAGATCACCGACGCTGCCGATCTCCGGCTCCACCCCGAGCGTGGCCTGCAGCCGCGCTTCGGCGGTCTGCGCCTGGGCGAGCGCCTGGTAACGGCGCAGCAGGCTGAGAATGGTGGTGGTCTGGTTGGCGACCCGGTCGAGCTTGCTCTGCACCTGCATCGCCTCACGGTTATCCATGTGCTCGCTGATGCGGCGGTCGATGGTCCAGATGGCATCGGCACGGCTGAATTGATGCTGGGCGTTGACCAGTTGCTGACGTGCCAGGTGAACCTGGGCGAGCACCGCCATCTGCATGGACACCCGCCGCTGGTCGGCCAGCGCGACACCGGCCTCGGCCAGCTTGAGCTGTCCCGGGCCGGTCAGCAGGTTGAACAGGTTGAAGGAAAGCTGCACACCGGCTTCGTTCCACTGGCGGTTCACCAGGTAGCTGTCGGTGTCGTAGTTCAGGCCGTAGCTGAAGTTCAGGCTGGGAAACAGCCGCACCAGTGTCTTACGGGTTTCCTCGCGGGCGATGCGGGCGTTGTAGTGGGCCTCGCGCAAATCGGCGTTGGCGCCCAGCGCAGTGTCTTCCATCACGGCGACCGGCACGGCCAGTGCCTGGCGGTCGAGCTCGAAGGCCGGCTCGACGAGGGTGATCGGCTGGCCCAGCGGGGCGTTGATGAGCAGCGCCAGTTCGGTCTGGGCGGTGGAGAGTTCCTGTTCGATGGCTTCGAGCAGACGCAGGTTTTCCAGCACCTGGCGCTGGTAGCGCAGCGAGTCGAGCGGGTTGCGCAGGCGTTCGGCCTCGGCCTGGCGGGCATCGGCAAGCGCTTCTTCGGCCATCTGGGTGGCGGCACGTACTTCGCTGCCGAGCTTCTGTGCGCTCACGGCGCGCCAGAAGGCGGTGCGCACATCCTGCATCAGCAGATGCATGGCCTTGCGCCGCTTCTCGCCGGCCACCAGCGCGCGGTCGGCCTGCTGGCGCGCTCCGTAGTAGCCAACTCCCAGATCGAGCATGTTCCAGCTCAGCGCCAGGGAGCTGACGGTGTGATCGCGGTCCTGGGAGATGAAGCGTGATTGCGACAGGGAGCCGTCTTCGGCATTGCGGCTCTGACTGATCTTGTCGTTGTCGCGCGAGCTGTAGCCGGCCTGGGCCAGCAGCTTGGGCAGCATGTCGTAGCGCGATACGTCGTACTGCTGGAAGGCCAGCGCCTGCTCGAGCAGGCGCGCGCGGCGATCGAGGTTGTACTTGAGGGCGCGGGCCATGGCCTCGTCAAGCGTCAGAGCGCCGATGATGGGCTCCACGTCCTGCTGCGCGCTCTGCTGATCAGCGCGGTTCTGATCGATCAGCGTCTGCTCGGTCAGCGGGCGCGGCTCCAGCTGTGCACAGGCGGTAAGGGACAGGGCGGCAACTAGGGCCAGGGTGGTCTTAGCGTAAGGTAGATACGTCATCGGAAGCGTCTGCGAAACGGTTTGGGTTACCGCGCGGTCGTAGCTGCGCGAAATCGGTCGATCTCCGGCTTCCATGCCGGACGTGCACCAGGCACGGCGGTTTCGCACAGGCACCAGCAGTCCTCACAGCACCGTTGTGCTCCGATCGCTTCGAGTCCACTGAGGCGAGGGTCTAGCTCCCGACCCTGACCAGGCCGGGGAATTCGGCTGGCGCAGGAAGCCGCAGCCGATGTTGTTTTCTTGTCGTTAAGTAGGCATTAGCAAGTGATATGCCTCACAGACCAACTGTGATGCAGTTCCCGACGAACTGTATGGGGATTAATTCTTATCGTCTATTCCCGAAATTCTGGCGCCAAACGGGTGGCTAAGCGAGCGTCCCGGGCGTGTCAGTCGTCGGATCAGTACTAAGGGATTAGTCCACTCCGCCTTTCGTATCGGTCGGCGGATAAGTGCGGCAGGGATCAGGGGGGCGTTGCCGCCGTCAGAAGGCTGGCGGTAGCCCTCGGGGCGCCGAGCGCACCCCGGGACTTCACAATTTGCAGTTGCCTTTCTGCCCGCCCGGCTGCGGCGAGGCGCGCGCTGAGCGGCGGCGGGCAGTCTTCTAGGCTAGAACGCCAGACCAACCTTCAGGCCGACCTGCTCCTGCTTGAGCTTGCTGTTCTCGGCGAGCTCGCTGTTGCTGTCGAGTTCGTAGCGGGTCTGGGTGTAGTACAGGCTGGTGCTGATCGGCATGTTGTTGATGCCCTTGTTCCACAGCACGGTCAGCTCGCCGTAGGGGTTGACCTTGTCCTTCAGGTCGACGGTATCGCTTTCACCGCCGACCTTGAGCTTGCTGTCGGCCTCGATGGAATAGCGGGCTCCGACCTCCAGGCGCACGGTGTAGTCGGGCGTCAGGTAGTTGTAGCCGAGGCCGGCCTTGGCGAAAGGTGAGCGCGTGGTCAGCTTGACGTCTTCCTCGAACGGACCGACCCGAACGTCGTCCTGCTCGATGCGGCCCCAGTCGTAGCCACCGCCGACGATCACATCCACGTAGTTGTTGGTGCTCAACGCTGCGCGCAGGCCCAGGTCGAGATCGGCGCGAGCGGAGAGGAACTCGACATCATCCTTGTCGCGGTACTGCCCCTCGATGCCGGCCTGGTAGATGAAACCTTCCTGGCCGGTGAGCTTGTTGCCGAAGTTGTAGTACAGGCCGCCCTGGTTCAGGCGCTCCTTGTCACTCTCGTCATCGATGGTCAGCTTGTACTGATTGTGCGAGCCGATGACGCCGATGTTGGAGATCGGGCCGGTAGCGGACTGGGCGAAGGCGTGGGACGTGCCGGCCAGGCACAGGGCCAGCGCCGCCGTGGTGGTCAAACCGTTGATGCGCATGAGATTGCTCCATCGTCACTTGAAAGCCATGGCGCCCCGGGCGAGGCGCCTATGCCGTGGAGCAGGGCGAGGCGGCAAAATTCTCGAGATCACGATGAGCGGTCGTAAATTCTTGTAAATCAAGTATTAGCGAGCGGCATGTAAAGCAGAATGTAAATATCGGGCCAGCGACGCTAGCCCTGATATTTCAGCACCTTGGCCAGTACGATCTTGGGGCCGCGCATCTTCTTGATGACGATCTGCAGGCCTTCGACCTGCAACACTTCATCTTCGTCGGGAACGCGCTTGAGCGTTTCGTAGACGAGTCCGGCCAGGGTCTCGGCCTCCACATGATCGAGGTCGATGTCCAGCAGGCGCTCCAGCTTGAACAGCGGCGTGTCGCCACGCACCAGCAGCTTGCCGGGCTGGTAGGCGAGAACCCCGCGTTCGGTCTTGCGGTGCTCGTCCTGGATGTCGCCGACCAGCACTTCCAGCACATCCTCCATGGTCAGGAAGCCGATCACCTTGTGGTCGCCTTCTTCCACCAGCACGAAATGTGCGCCGCCCTGGCGGAACTGCTCCAGCAGGCTGGCCAGCGGCATGTGCTTGGACACCCGCTCCAGCGGACGCAGCAGCTCGTCCAGGCAGAAATGCTCGGCCAGGCGATCGTCGGCCGCCAGCGCCAGCAGCAGGTCCTTGATGTGCAGCAGGCCGACGTACTCGCCCTTGATGCCGTCATAGACCGGGTAGCGGCTGTACTTGTGGCGGCGGATGACTTCCAGAATCTCGCTCAGCGGAGCGTCGTGCTCCAGCTGCAGCAGGTCCTCTCGGGAGTTGGCCCAGTCGACGACCTCCAGTTCACTCATCTCTACCGCCGAGGCCAACACCTGGATCTGCGGGTTGCTCGGGTCGCGGGCGCGGTTGGAGTGCAGGATCAGCTTGAGCTCCTCGCGGCTGTAGTGATGGTCGTGGTGTGCGCCTGGCTCGCCCTGGC
Organism: Stutzerimonas sp. LR2; assembly: GCF_055755175.1. Classification (NCBI taxonomy): domain Bacteria; kingdom Pseudomonadati; phylum Pseudomonadota; class Gammaproteobacteria; order Pseudomonadales; family Pseudomonadaceae; genus Stutzerimonas; species Stutzerimonas sp. LR2. Next base: position 230,332 of record NZ_JBVTRR010000001.1, on the reverse strand, counting down.
CGGCGATGCGCAGGATGGCATTGGCGCTGGCGTTGAGCAGGTAGATCGCCGGGTACATCAGCCAGTAGAACAGGTACAGCGGCACGGCCGTCCATAGCGACAGCAGCTCGGGCTTGCGGATCGCCCAGGACTTGGGCGCCAGCTCGCCGATGACGATGTGCAGGTAGGAAATGATGAAGAACGCCGTGAAGAAGGCGATGCCGTGCACCAGTGCCGGCGACTGGATGCCGAAGCTGGCCAGCACGGGTTCGAGCAGGTGGGCGAAGGCCGGCTCGCCGACCCAGCCAAGCCCCAGCGAGGCCAGGGTGATGCCCAGCTGGCAGGCCGAGAGATAGGCGTCCAGTTGCTGGTGCACGGTGCGCAGGATGTGTCCGCGCCAGCCGTGACGGCTGGCAATGGCTTCCACCTTGGTGGCGCGCAGCTTGACCATGGCGAACTCGGCGGCGACGAAGAAGCCGTTGAGCAGCACGAGGAACAGGGCAAAGAGAATCAGACCGAAATCGGCGAAGTAGGAGGAGGCGGTGTAACTAGGGGAAGGGTCCATGAAGGGGTCGGGTGGCCAATGATCGCGACAGGATGGCGGCGGCGCAGCGGCTTTTCAAGCGACGAAGCGGGAAATTCCCGCCTCGCCGTCGGCTGATCGGTCAGCGTCCGGGCACCTGGGCGGTGGGGAAGTGGCAGGAAAAGCAGCTGCCCCGGCCCGGCGCGCTGGTGATGTCCAGACGGCCCTGATGGCGCAGCAGCACGTGCTTTACGATGGCCAGGCCAAGGCCCGTGCCGCCGGTGCTGCTGGCACGGCTCGAGTCGACGCGGTAGAAGCGCTCGGTCAGGCGCGGCAGGTGCTTCTGTTCGATGCCGATGCCGCTGTCCTCGACGCTCAGGTGCGCACCGGCCTCGTCGCCCCACCAGCGCACATGGATGGTGCCGCCGTCGGGGGTGTATTTCACCGCGTTGAAGACCAGGTTGGAGAAAGCGCTGCGCAGTTCCGTCTCGCTGCCCTTGAGCTGCAGCTGCGGATCGGCATCCAGGCTGATCAGATGGGCGCGGGCTCCGGAGAGCGCGCGGGCATCGCTGATGATCGACTGCAGCAGCAATCCGACCGCCACTGGCTGGTTGTCGGTCGGGCGGCTGCTGGTCTCTAGTCGCGCCAGCAACAGCAGGTCGTTGAGCAGGTGCTGCATGCGCCCGGCCTGCTGGTTCATCTGCTGTAGCGCGCGGAGCCAGCGCGGGTTCACCCCCTCGGCATGCTCCAGCAGGGTTTCCAGATAACCCGCGATGACGGTGAGCGGCGTGCGCAGTTCATGGGAGACGTTGGCAACGAAATCCTTGCGCATCTGCTCCAGCTGATGCAGCCGGGTGACATCGCGGACCAGCAGCAGGTGCTCGCGATTGCCGTAGCGGGTGATGTTGAACTGCAGGCGGATGCGATCGTCCACCGGCGAGGCCAGCTCCAGCGGCTGGTCGTAGTTGCCGCTGTCGAAGTACTCCTTGAACGCCGGGTGACGCACCAGATTGCCGATCGGATGGCCGGCATCCTGGGGCTTCTTCAGCCCGAGCAGGCGGTTGGCGGCTGGGTTCCACCACTCCAGGTTGCCATCGCTGTCGAGCATGATCACCGCATCCTTGAGCGCTGCGGTGGACCCCTGGGCGCGATCGATGATGCCCTGCAGCTCGCCTCGCAGGCGCAGGTCGCGGCGCTGCAGCTGGTAGAGGTTGTCGAACACGTCGCCCCAGATGCCGGCCGAATCGGGCGGTGGTTCGTCCGGATCGCTGCGGTGCAGCCAGCGCTGCAGGCGCAGCAGCTGGCGCAGGGTCCAGATGAGGTAACCGCTCAGACCGAGCACCAGTGCCCAGGCATATTCGCCACTGATCAGACCGAGCAGCAGGCAGCCGCCCAGCAACAGCAGCAGGCGGCGAACGAGGGCTCCTTGCCAGTCCTGATTCAAGCGATGTACTCCGAAGAGAACGCGACGGTGCGCGGTTGGGAACGCATGCTAAGGCGGCGCGCTCAGCTCTTGCTGGAGAAACGATAGCCGGTGCCGCGTACGGTCTGCACCAGGTTCTCGTAGGCCTCGCCGAGGGCCTTGCGCAGCCGGCGGATGTGTACATCCACGGTGCGTTCCTCGACGTAGACATTGCCGCCCCAGACCTGATCGAGCAGCTGGCTGCGGGTGTAGGCGCGTTCCTGGTGGGTCATGAAGAACTGCAGCAGGCGGTATTCGGTCGGGCCCATCTCGGCCGGTTTGCCGTCGATGGTGACTCGGTGGCTGACCGGGTCGAGCAGCAGGCCGCCGATCTCGATGGGCGCCTCGCTGTCCACCGGCGTCGCGCGGCGCAGCACGGCCTTCAGCCGGGCCACCAGTTCGCGTGGCGAAAAGGGCTTGGTGATGTAGTCGTCGGCGCCGACCTCCAGGCCCTGGATCTTGTTGTCCTCTTCGCCTTTGGCGGTGAGCATGATGATCGGCGTGTCGGCGGTCAGCTCGTCGCGCTTGAGCCGTCGCGCCAGTTCGATGCCCGATGTGCCGGGCAGCATCCAGTCGAGCAGGATCAGGTCCGGTTTGCGGTCGATGATCAGCGCGTGGGCCTGTTGGGTGTTTTCCGCTTCGAGACAGTCATAGCCGGCCATTTCCAGGGCGACGACGATCATCTCCCGAATCGGCGCCTCGTCATCGACGATCAGTATGCTCTTGCCATTCATGGTCACGCCTCGGGTCCGTTCTTGTCGCTCGGCATTAGATAACGGAAATATTGCAGCCATGTGACAGGCAGACGGCAAGCCGGAGCAAGAAAGATTGCCTTCGATAGTGGCGTTTTGCTCAGGCCTTCGTCGCGTAATCCAGCACGATGCCGGCGAGAATCGCCAGGCCCGCCCAGTGATTGTGCAGGAACGCCTTGAAGCAGGCTTGTGGCTTGCGCGAGGCGGTCTTCCAGTATTCCCAGGCGAAGCAGCCGGCTGCGACCACCAGCCCCAGGTGGAACCACTGGCCCAGCTCGAAACGCACTCCGGCGAGGATCAGGCAGAACAGCGCCAGCCCCTGCAGGGTGACGATGATGATGCGGTCCGCTTCACCGAAGAGGATGGCGGTGGACTTGATGCCGATCTTCAGGTCGTCTTCGCGATCGGCCATGGCGTAGTAGGTGTCGTAGGCCACTGTCCACAGCAGGTTGGCGATGAACAGCAGCCAGGCTTCCGGCGGCAGGCTGCCGGTCTCGGCGGTGAAGGCCATCGGCATGCCCCACGAGAATGCCGCGCCGAGCACCACCTGAGGGTAAAAGGTGTAGCGCTTCATGAACGGGTAGCAGGCGGCCAGCGCCAGCGCGCCGAAGGACAGATAGACAGTGGTTGCGTTGGTCAGCAGCACCAGCACGAAGCTCAGTCCCACCAGGATGGCGAACAGCGTCCAGGCCTCCCGCGAACTGACCCGCCCGGCGGCCATGGGGCGCGCCTGGGTGCGCTGCACGTGGCCATCGAAGTTGCGATCGGCGAAATCGTTGACCACGCAGCCGGCTGCGCGCATCAGGATCACCCCGGTGATGAAGATGAGCAGGTTCTTCGCGCTGGGCACGCCTTCGGCGGCGATCCACAGTGCCCACAGCGTCGGCCACAGCAGCAGATAGGTGCCGATGGGCTTGTCCAGGCGCATCAGCTGGATGAAATCCCAGGCGCGCGGGTGCAGGCGATTGCACGATTGCAGCAACTTCAAATACATCAGCGGCTCTCCTTGGCGAAGGGGGACATGCAGCGGTTCGCTCAGGGTGTGACGGCAGCGGCCTGCCACAGCGCGGGCAGGAACACCTCGGCGACCAGCACGCCGAGTCGATTCTGGCGGAAGCACGAGCGCCGCGCCCAGAGGCCGTCGACACGCTGTGCTTGCGGCAGCCATTGCGCCGGGTAGTGACAGGCTTCGAGCTGCCCGCGGGCGAAGGCGGGGTCGCTGAACAGCAGTTCGCCCAGGGAGCGATTGCCCAGGCTTTGCAGGTCCAGCCCGGCGGCGTCCAGCTGGGCGCGCGCAGCGACGCTGCGGGCGAACACCCAGGGTTGTTCATGCCCGCACAGGTAGACCTCGCGCACCCATCCCACGCTCGCCTCGCCCACGCCGAGCGCGGCGCACTCGTCGGCGCGCAGGGGCTGCCAGGCCTGGTGCAGGGGAATCACACTGAAGGCGCCATCGGCCAGCTCGGTCAGGCGGCGGGTCAGTGAGCCCTTGTCGACGTAAAGCCAGTCGTGCAGGGCGGGGTCGAGCGGGAAGGGCAGGCGGTCGGGGCTCAGCCAGTCTGGATTCGGGGACACGGCGATTCGGGCATGACGGAAAGAGCGGCGAGTCTAGCATGCGCCTGGCTGGCGGGCGGCTGCATGCGTCCCTGTGCCGGCGCGCGGCCTGTAGCAGCGCGGGCGGGACGCTACAGGGGGTCAGGTCCAGCCTTCCAGGCGCATGGTGGCGCGCACCAGGCGCTGTTCTTCCTGCTCGATCTCCTTGAGATTGTCGCGAATGCCGTGGATATGGTCGCGCGCGGCACGCTGGGCCTGCTCGGGCAGGCGTTCGATCACCGCGTAGTAGAGCCGCGAGTGCTGGCGGTCGATCTGTCGTTTCTGCGCCGGCCGGTGATAGAGGTTGTTCACCGAGGCGAACACGGTGCTGAGCATCAGGTCGGTCAGCGACTGCAGCGTATGCACCAGTACCGGGTTGTGCGAGGCCTCGCAGATGGCCAGGTGGAAGGCATGGTCCAGGCGCGCGTGTTCACGCGGGTCGGCACCCTGCTCGCTGGCGTGGGCGGCGAGCATCTCCTCGTAGCGCCGACGCAGCAGGACGAAATCCGCGTCGGTGCCGCGCAGTGCGGCGAGCCGTGCGGATTCGCTTTCCAGCAGCGCGCGCACTTCCAGCAGGTCGTAGAGGGTGCGCGGCTGCGAGTTGAACAGGTGCATCAATGGGCTGGCGTCGTGGTTGCCGGACAGCTCGGCGACGAAGGAGCCGCGGCCCTGGGAGGTCTCGATGATGCCGCGCCCGCGCAAAACGCGCAGGCCTTCGCGCAGTGCCGACCGGGAGATGCCGAGCTTCTCGCACAGGCGGCGCTCGGAGGGCAGCGCCTGGCCGACCTTGAGCACGCCGTCGACGATCAGCCGTTCGATGCGCTCGGCCACCACGTCGGCGACTTGACGGCGGTCATTGTTGGGTTCGTTCGACATGCCACTTCTCCAGCTGGTAGGACCAGTTGGCTGGCAGTTTACCTCGAATGCTGAAAAGCACCTAACGGCGCAGTCTGGAGGGGCTCCAGGTAGTGCTTTGAACGGGATGACTACAAAAAACTGGTAGGACCAGTTGGTGCGGGCATGGACGGCTCGCGGCCATCGGCGCTAAAGATGCGTCATTCCACCGCAGCTGCCCGCGCTGGCGGTGACTCACGAAAGCGGAACCTGCCATGAACATTCTCTACGACGAACGCGTCGATGGTGCGTTGCCCAAGGTCGACAAGGCCGCCCTGCTGGCCGAGCTGCAGGCGCAGTTGCCCGATCTGGACATCCTCCACCGCAGCGAGGACCTCAAGCCCTACGAGTGCGATGGGCTGTCCGCCTATCGCACCACGCCGCTGCTGGTGGTGCTGCCCGAGCGCATTGAGCAGGTCGAGACGCTGCTCAAGCTCTGCCATCAGCGCGGCGTTCCGGTAGTCGCTCGCGGCGCCGGTACCGGGCTGTCCGGCGGTGCGCTGCCGCTGGAGCAGGGCATCCTGCTGGTCATGGCGCGCTTCAACAAGATTATCGAAGTGGACCCGGCCGGTCGTTTCGCCCGCGTCCAGCCCGGTGTACGCAACCTGGCGATCTCCCAGGCCGCGGCTCCCTTCGATCTGTATTACGCACCGGACCCCTCGTCGCAGATCGCCTGTTCCATAGGCGGCAACGTCGCCGAGAACGCCGGTGGCGTGCACTGCCTGAAATACGGGCTGACCGTGCATAACCTGCTCAAGGTGGACATCCTCACCGTCGAAGGCGAGCGCATGACGCTCGGCTCCGACGCCCTGGACTCGCCGGGCTTCGACCTGCTGGCGCTGTTCACCGGCTCCGAAGGCATGCTCGGCATCGTCACCGAAGTCACGGTCAAACTGCTGCCCAAACCGCAGGTGGCCAAGGTGCTGCTGGCCGCCTTCGACTCGGTTGAAAAGGCCGGTCGTGCGGTGGGCGACATCATCGCCGCCGGCATCATCCCCGGTGGCCTGGAAATGATGGACAACCTGTCGATCCGCGCCGCCGAGGACTTCATCCACGCCGGCTACCCGGTGGATGCCGAGGCGATCCTGCTCTGCGAGCTGGATGGCGTGGAAGCCGACGTGCACGACGACTGCGCGCGCGTCAGCGAAGTGCTCAAGCTGGCCGGCGCCACCGAAGTGCGCCTGGCCAAGGACGAAGCCGAGCGCGTTCGCTTCTGGGCCGGGCGCAAGAATGCCTTCCCGGCGGTTGGACGTATCTCGCCGGATTACTACTGTATGGACGGCACCATCCCGCGCCGCGAGCTGCCCGGCGTGCTCAAGGGCATTTCCGATCTGTCCGAGCAGTTCGGCCTGCGCGTGGCCAACGTGTTCCACGCCGGCGACGGCAACATGCACCCGCTGATCCTCTTCGATGCCAACCAGCCCGGTGAGCTGGAACGCGCCGAAGACCTGGGCGGCAAGATTCTCGAGTTGTGCGTGAAGGTGGGCGGCAGCATCACCGGCGAGCACGGCGTCGGCCGCGAGAAGATCAACCAGATGTGTTCGCAGTTCAACGCCGACGAGCTGACGCTGTTCCATGCGGTGAAGGCGGCCTTCGACCCGAGCGGCCTGCTCAACCCCGGCAAGAACATCCCGACCCTGCATCGCTGCGCCGAATTCGGCCGCATGCACATCCACAACGGCCAGCTGCCTTTCCCCGAACTGGAGCGTTTCTGATGTCCGTAATCGCCAACGACGCCAGCGCGCTGTTGCTGGACCAGGTCAACCAGGCGCTCGCCGCCAAGACCCCGCTGCGCATCCAGGGCAGCGGCAGCAAGGCCTTCCTCGGCCGCGCGGCCGAGGGTCAGCTGCTCGACGTGCGCGAGCACCGCGGCATCGTCAGCTACGACCCCACCGAGCTGGTAGTGACAGCGCGTGCCGGTACGCCGCTCGCCGAACTCGAGGCCACGCTGGACGAGGCCGGGCAAATGTTGCCTTGCGAGCCGCCGCACTTTGGCGAAGGCGCCACCGTCGGCGGCATGATCGCCGCCGGGCTGTCCGGGCCGCGTCGCCCGTGGAGCGGTTCGGTGCGCGATTTCGTGCTCGGCTCGCGGGTCATCACCGGCCAGGGCAAGCACCTGCGTTTCGGCGGCGAGGTGATGAAGAACGTCGCCGGTTACGACCTGTCGCGCCTGATGGCCGGCAGCTTCGGCTGCCTCGGCGTGCTCACCGAAGTCTCGCTCAAGGTACTGCCCAAGCCACGCCTGTGCACCAGCCTGCGTCTGGAAATCGATCTCGAACGTGCGCTGCTCAAGCTCGCCGAATGGGGCCAGCAGCCGGTACCGATCAGCGCCGCCAGCCATGACGGCAAGGCCCTTTACCTGCGCCTGGAAGGTGGCGAAGGGTCGGTCAATGCCGCGCGCGAACGCATCGGCGGCGAGGATCTCGACCCTGGCTACTGGAACGAGCTGCGCGAGCAGCGCCTGGCCTTCTTCGCCGACCCGCGCCCGCTGTGGCGCCTGTCGCTGCCGAACAACACGCCAGCCGTGGCGTTGCCGGGCGACCAGCTGGTGGACTGGGCCGGTGCCCAGCGCTGGCTGAAGTCCGACGCCGATGCGGTGACCATCCGCGGCATCGCCATCGAGGTCGGCGGCCACGCCACCTGCTTTACCGCAGGCGCCACGAGCAATCCGTTCCAGCCGCTGTCGGCGCCGCTGTTGCGCTATCACCGCCAGCTCAAGGCCGCGCTGGATCCGCAGGGGATCTTCAACCCCGGCCGCATGTATTCTGAGGTCTGACGACGTATGCAAACGAATCTGAGCGAAGCCGCGAAAAAACTGCCGCGCGCCGAGGAAGCGGAAAGCATCCTGCGCTCCTGCGTGCACTGTGGCTTCTGCAACGCCACCTGCCCGACCTACCAGCTGCTGGGCGACGAGTTGGACGGCCCGCGCGGGCGGATCTACCTGATGAAGCAGATGCTCGAGGGCGGTGAGGTGACCGAGAGCACCCAGCTGCACCTGGACCGCTGCCTGACCTGCCGCAACTGCGAGACCACCTGCCCGTCCGGGGTGAAGTACCACAACCTGCTGGACATCGGCCGCGACTTCATCGAGCAGCAGGTGCAGCGCCCGTTGGGCGAGCGCGTCGTGCGCGGCGGCCTGCGCACGGTGATCCCGCGACCGGGCCTGTTCAAGGCACTGCTGGGTGCCGGCAATGCGCTCAAGCCGTTGATGCCGGCCTCGCTGAAGGATCACCTGCCGCGCGAGATCCGCCCGGCCAAGCCACGCCCGCAGGTGCTGCACAGCCGCCGCGTGCTGATGCTCGAAGGCTGCGTGCAGCCGAGCCTGTCGCCGAACACCAACGCCGCCGCTGCACGGGTGCTCGACCGCCTGGGCATTAGCGTCAGCCCGGCGCGTGAGGCCGGCTGTTGCGGTGCGGTGGACTACCACCTCAACGCCCAGGAGGCCGGCCTGGACCGCGCGCGGCGCAATATCGACGCCTGGTGGCCGGCCATCGAGGCCGGTGCCGAAGCCATCGTGCAGACGGCCAGCGGCTGCGGCGCCTTCGTCAAGGAATACGGCCATCTGCTCAGGGACGACCCGGCCTACGCGGCCAAGGCCGCCCGTGTCAGCGAGCTGGCCAAGGACCTGGTCGAAGTGCTGCGCAGTGCCGAACTGGAAAAGCTCGACGTGCGTGCCGACAAGCGCATGGCCTTTCACTGCCCGTGCACCCTGCAGCACGCACAGAAGCTCGGCGGCGCGGTCGAAGACGTGCTCACCCGTCTGGGCTACCAGCTCACTGCGGTGCCCGATGCGCACCTGTGCTGCGGCTCGGCCGGCAGCTATTCGATCACCCAGCCGGAGATTTCCCACCAGCTGCGCGACAACAAGCTCAACGCGCTGGAGAGCGGCAAGCCGGAAGTGATCGTCACCGCCAACATCGGTTGCCAGACCCACCTCGATGGCGCCGGCCGCACGCCGGTCAAGCACTGGATCGAAGTGGTCGAGGAATCGATGCAGTAGCAATGCCTCATGGTTCGGCCGCCCAGACAGGGCGGCCAACGAACAACCGAAATACGAAGACAGGAGAATCGAGATGAAAAGCAAAGCCGTACTGAGCCAGACCGAAGTCGCCACCATCCTCGCCGCCGCCCGTGCCGAAGCGCAGGCCAACGGCTGGGCCGTGACCATCGTCGTCGCCGACGACGGCGGCCATCCGCTGGCGCTGGAGCGTCTGGACGGCTGCGCGCCGATCGCCTCCTACATCGCCACCGAGAAGGCCCGCAGTTCGGCCCTCGGTCGCCGCGAAACCAAGGGCTATGAAGACATGGTCAACAACGGCCGCACTGCCTTCCTCTCCGCGCCGGTGGTCTGCTCGCTGGAAGGCGGCGTGCCGGTGGTGGTCGACGGCCACGTCATCGGTTCGGTCGGCGTATCCGGCGTGACCGCCGCGCAGGACGCCCAGATCGCCAAGGCCGGCGTCGCCGCCCTGGCCAACTGAACAGACAAGGAGAACGACAGATGACCGAGCGTGTAACCCTGGGCCGCCTGCAGGTCGCGGCCAATCTGCAGCGATTCATCGAAGACGAAGTCCTGCCGGGCACCGGTATCGAAGCCGCCGCCTTCTGGCAGGGGCTGGACACCCTGGTCCACGACCTGGCACCGAAGAACCGTGAGCTGCTTGCCGAGCGCGATCGCATGCAGGTCGAGCTGGACAGCTGGCACAAGGCCAATCCGGGCCCGATCAAGGACATTGCGGCCTACCGCGCCTTCCTCGAGTCCATCGGCTACCTGCTGCCGGTGCCGGGTGAGGTGAAGATCGAGACGGCCAACGTCGATAGCGAGATCGCCACCCAGGCCGGCCCGCAGCTGGTGGTGCCGATCATGAACGCGCGCTATGCGCTGAACGCCGCCAACGCCCGCTGGGGCTCGCTGTACGATGCGCTCTACGGCACCGACGCCATCTCCGAAGAGGGCGGTGCGCAGAAGGGCCCGGGCTACAACGAAGTCCGTGGCGCCAAGGTCATCGCCTATGCACGCACCTTCCTCGATCAGGCCGCGCCGCTGGCCGAAGGCAGCCACGCCGACGCCACCGCCTATCGCGTGCAGGACGGCCAGCTGAAGGTCACCCTGGAGAACGGCAGTGTCACCGGCCTCAAGCAGCCAGAGAAGTTCGTCGGCTTCCAGGGCGAAGCGGTCGAGCCGAAGGCCGTGCTGCTGAAGAACAACGGCCTGCACATCGAGATCCAGATCGACCCGAACAGCCCGATCGGCCAGACCGATGCCGCCGGCGTGAAGGACCTGCTGATCGAGTCCGCGGTTTCCACCATTCTCGACTGCGAAGATTCGGTCGCCGCGGTGGATGCCGACGACAAGGTGCTGGCCTACCGCAACTGGCTGGGCATCGTGCAGGGCACCCTCAGCGAGGAAGTGGCCAAGGGCAGCTCGAGCTTCGTCCGCCGCCTGAATCCGGACCGCGAATACAGCGCGCCCAACGGCGGCGAGCTGAAGCTGCACGGCCGCTCGCTGCTGTTCATCCGCAACGTCGGTCACCTGATGACCAATCCGGCGATCCTGCTGGAAGACGGCCGCGAGATCCCGGAAGGCATCATGGACGGCGTGTTCACCAGCCTGATCGCCAAGCATGACCTCAAGCGCAAGGGCAACTCGCGCACCGGCAGCGTCTACATCGTCAAGCCGAAGATGCACGGGCCGAAGGAAGTCGCCTTCGCCGACGAATTGTTCGGTCGCGTCGAGGACCTCATCGGTGTGCCGCGCTACACCCTGAAGATGGGCATCATGGACGAGGAACGCCGTACCAGCGCCAACCTCAAGGCCTGCATCGCCGCGGCCAAGCACCGCGTGGCGTTCATCAACACGGGCTTCCTCGACCGTACCGGCGACGAGATGCACACCTGCATGGAAGCCGGACCGGTGCTGCGCAAGGGCGACATGAAATCCACCCCGTGGATCCAGTCCTACGAGCGCAACAACGTACTGGTCGGCCTGGCCTGCGGCCTGCGCGGCAAGGCGCAGATCGGCAAGGGCATGTGGGCCATGCCGGACCTGATGGCGGCCATGCTCGAGCAGAAGATCGGCCATCCGAAGTCCGGCGCCAACACCGCCTGGGTGCCGTCGCCCACCGGCGCCACCCTGCATGCGCTGCATTACCACCAGGTGAACGTGCAGGCCGTGCAGAGCGAGCTGGAAAAGGTCGACCTGGCCGCCGAGCGCGAGCAGCTGCTCAACGATCTGCTGACCATCCCGGTGGTCGCCGAAGACAAGTGGAGCGCGGAGGAGAAGCAGCAGGAGCTGGACAACAACTGCCAGGGCATCCTCGGCTACGTGGTGCGCTGGGTCGAGCAGGGCGTCGGTTGCTCCAAGGTGCCGGACATCCACAACGTCGGCCTGATGGAGGACCGCGCCACCCTGCGCATCTCCAGTCAGCACATCGCCAACTGGCTGCACCACGGCGTGGTCAGCCGCGAGCAGGTGCAGGAAACCCTGGAGCGCATGGCCAAGGTGGTCGACCAGCAGAATGCCGGCGATCCGCTCTATCGCGCCATGTCCAGCGACTACACTCAGTCGATCGCCTTCCAGGCGGCGTCCGATCTGGTGTTCAAGGGCCGCGAGCAGCCGTCCGGTTATACCGAGCCGCTGCTGCACCAGTGGCGCCAGCGCTTCAAGGCCGCCCAGGGCTGATGAACAGGGGGAACCGCGTGCGGCCGGAGGTTCGGCCCCCGCGGTGAGGACAGGAGCCCCAGGCGTCCAACGGCGCCCGGGGCTTTCGAGCATGAGCGGCACGGCTTCGGCCGGGCCGTCGGGAAGCGCACCGCGTGGCTGCGCTTCATGCGAAGCACCGGGCACGCCCGGACACAATAGAAGTGGTTCACAACAAAAAACGCAGGGACCCAACAAATGAGTCAAACACTACTGTCCATCCTGGCCTTCGTGCCGCTGGTGCTGGCGGGTGTGCTGCTGATCGGCTTTCGCTGGCCGGCCAAGTACGCCATGCCGCTGGTTTTCGTCCTCACTGCGCTGATCGGCCTGCTGGCCTGGGACATGACCCTCAACCGGGTTATCGCCTCGACCTTCCAGGGCCTGATCCTCACCGCGGCGATCCTCTGGATCATCTTCGGTGCGATCCTGCTGCTCAACACGCTGAAACATTCCGGGGGGATCAGTTCGATTCGGCGTGGCTTCTCCAACATCAGCCCTGACCGTCGTGTCCAGGTGCTGATCGTCGCCTGGCTGTTCGGCTGCTTCATCGAGGGGGCCTCGGGCTTCGGTACGCCAGCGGCGGTGGCGGCACCGCTGATGGTGGCGCTGGGCTTCCCGGCGTTGGCGGCGGTGGTGATGGGGATGATGGTGCAGTCCACGCCGGTGTCCTTCGGTGCGGTGGGCACGCCGATTCTGGTGGGTGTCGGTGCCGGCCTGGACAAGACCGGCATCAGCGAGCAGCTGGCGGCGGTGGGCAGTAACTGGGAGGTGTTCTTCCACCTGATCTTCTCGCGCGTCGCGATCATTCATGCGCTGTGCGGGATTCTCATGCCGCTGATCATGGTCAGCATCATGACCCGCTACTTCGGCCGCAACAAATCCTGGACCGAAGGCCTGGCAATCGCACCGTTCGCGGTGTTCACCGGCCTGGCCTTCGTCATCCCGTATGCCGCGGCCGGTGTGTTCCTCGGGCCGGAATTCCCGTCGATGATCGGTGCGCTGGTCGGTCTGGCCATCGTCGTGCCCGCGGCCAAGGCCGGTTTCCTGCTGCCGAAGGACAGCTGGGATTTTGCCCCGGCGAGCGAGTGGCCATCCGAGTGGATGGGCAAGATCGAGATGAAGATCGAGGACGTCGCCGGCAAGACGCCGATTTCCGTGCCGATGGCCTGGGCGCCGTACCTGATCCTGGCCGGCTTGCTGGTGGCCTCGCGGGTGTTCCCGGACTTCAAGGCCTTGCTGATGTCGCTGTCGTTCGGCTGGAAGGACATTCTCGGTGAGACCGGCGTCTCCGGCACGCTGGAGCCGCTGTACCTGCCCGGTGGCATTCTCTGCATCGTGGTGCTGATCACCTTCTTCCTGCATCGCATGAGCGCGCGGGAACTGGGCGCGGCGATCTCCGAGTCGAGCAAGACCCTGCTCGGCGCGGGCTTCGTGCTGATCTTCACCATCCCGATGGTGCGCATCCTGATCAACTCGGGCGTGAACGGCTCCGACCTGGTGTCCATGCCGGTGGCCATGGCGCAGCTGGTGGCCAACAGCGTGGGTGACGTCTATCCGTTCTTCGCGCCGGCGGTCGGTGCGCTGGGCGCCTTCATCGCCGGTTCCAACACCGTGTCCAACCTGATGCTGTCGCAGTTCCAGTTCAACACCGCGGGCCTGCTGGGGCTGTCCGGTGCGCTGATGGTGGCGCTGCAGTCGGTCGGTGCGGCGGCGGGCAACATGATCGCCATCCACAACGTGGTGGCGGCCTCGGCCACCGTCGGCCTGCTCGGTCGCGAAGGGATCACCCTGCGCAAGACCATGCTGCCAACCCTGTACTACCTCATCGTGGCCGGCACCATCGGCCTGATCGGGTTCTACGTGATGGGTATCAGCGATCCGCTGGTGGGTGCCGCAGGCTAAGCCTGGCGGTAGTTTGACGGGCGGCCCAGGCCGCCCGTTTTCATTTGTGCAGTTGGTGCGGCGCGCCGTTCTGGTATAGCGTGCGTCGCAGTCGACGGAACATCGAGGTTACCCATGAAGAAATGGCAATGTGTGGTGTGCGGCTACATCTATGACGAAGCGCTGGGCGCGCCGGAAGAGGGCATCGCCCCCGGCACGGCCTGGGAAGATGTGCCGGAAGACTGGGTCTGCCCCGATTGCGGCGTCGGCAAGCTGGACTTCGAAATGATCGCCATCGGCTGATTCCGTTTCGCCAACCTACCCCATGAGGACCTGACGTGAGCGCACCCGTAGTCATCATCGGCACCGGCCTGGCCGGTTACAACCTAGCGCGGGAGTTCCGCAAGCTGGACCCGCAGACGCCGCTGTTGCTGATCACCGCCGACGACGGTCGTTCCTATTCCAAACCACTGCTGTCCACCGGTTTCGCCGCCAACAAGGACGCCGACAGCCTGGGTATGGCCACCGCCGGGGCCATGGCCGAGCAGCTGAACGCGGAGATTCGCACGCACACCCGCGTCACCCGTCTGGACCCGACGCACCGCCGTGTCTGGATCGGCAACGAGCCGGTGCCCTACCGGGATCTGGTGCTGGCCTGGGGCGCGCAGACGATCCGTGTGCCGGTGGCGGGCGATGCGGCGGATGCGGTCTATCCGATCAACGACCTGCACGACTATGGACGCTTCCGTGCCGCTGCCGCCGGCAAACGCCGCGTGCTGATCCTCGGCGCCGGGTTGATCGGCTGCGAGTTCGCCAACGACCTGCTGCAGGGCGGCCACGAGGTGGATCTGGTCGCCCCCAGCGAGCAGGTCATGCCGGGCCTGCTGCCGCTGCAGGCCGCCGAGGCGGTGAAGCGCGGCCTGGAGGGCATCGGCGCGCGCTTTCATCTCGGGGCCACGCTGGAGCGCCTGCAGCGCAGCACCGACGGTCTGCAGGCGACCCTGTCCGACGGCTCGCAGCGGGCCTGCGATCTGGTGGTCAGTGCCGTCGGCCTGCGGCCGCGTACCGAGCTGGCCGCCGAGGCGGGGCTTGAGGTCAAGCGCGGCATCGTCGTCGATCGCCTGCTCAAGACCTCGGCGGAGCACGTCTATGCCCTGGGCGATTGCGCCGAGGTGGAAGGGCTCAGCCTGCTCTACGTGATGCCGCTGATGGCCGGCGCACGGGCCTTGGCTAAAACGCTGTTTGGCAATCCGACCTTTGTCAGTTATGGCCCCATGCCGGTAACCGTGAAGACCCCGGCCTGTCCGGTAGTGGTCTCGATGCCCGCCGTGGGCAGTGCCGGCAGCTGGTCCGTCGAGGCCCGGGGCAACGACGTCAAGGCGCTCTATCTCGGGGCTTGCGGAGAGTTGCTCGGCTACGCGTTGACCGGCGCGGCGGTGCAGGAGCGACTGGCGCTGAACAAGCAGTTGCCACCGGTATTGGCGGAACTACCGCAAATTCTGTCGCTAAAGTCCCCCAACTGAGCTTGCAGGGCGTCCGCGGGGACTGGCGCAGGTGCTAGCGCCGTGCCATTCTCCATGGGTCTGCCCCAGCCTAGAGCTGTTGCAGCGCCTTTAGCGCTGTTCTTGTGAACAGTACGGACACAACAACAAAAACGTCTCAGAGGCTCCCAATGCGTAAACCGGAACTCGCCGCAGCCATTGCCGAGAAGGCTGATCTGTCCAAGGACCAGGCCAATCGCGTACTCAACGCCGTGCTGGATGAAATCACCAATGCGCTGAACCGCAAGGACAGCGTCACCCTGGTCGGTTTCGGCACCTTCGTTCAGCGCCACCGTGGCGCCCGCACCGGGAAAAACCCGCAGACCGGGCAACCGGTCACCATCAAGGCCAGCAATACCGTCGCGTTCAAACCGGGCAAGATGCTCAAAGACGCCGTCAACTGACGCTGCGCCGACCCGGAGCCGATCGGCTCCGGGTAAACCTGACCGACTGGTCTTCCCCGGACCCGTTCGTACCCGTCCTTCCCCCCGCCGACCAAGCCACTACAATGCGGCCTTCCTCTCGTACCGGTCGGGACAACACGTCATGAAATTCCGCTTTCTGCTTTGGATGCTGGGCCGCCTGATGGCCAAGGCCAGCCGCACCAACCCCGAGTTCCAGCAGCAGCTGGGCGACAAGGATCTGACCTTTCAGCTGCACACCTTGGATGGCAAGGTCGCCCGGCACTTCGTGGTGAAAGACCAGCGCGTCACCAGCAAGCGCGGCCCGGCGAGCGAGCCGGCGTTCTCCCTGGGGTTCAAGGATGCCGCCTATGGCTTCGCCACCATGACGGCGAAGAACAAGCAGCTGGCGTTCATGCAGGGGATTCAGAACAAGGACATCCAGATCCAGGGGAACCCGGCGCTGGTGATGTGGTTCCAGGGGCTGACCAAATACCTGAAGCCGAAAAAGAAGAAGTAGTGTCGCCCTGAGCCCGCGATTCGGCGCGCTCATTTCTGGATGTCCGGCACCCGGCTCGTCAGACCCAAGCCTGCACGCCACCTGTGGTGGAAAACGCTGCGCGGCTTCCACCCTGCCGCCTTCCCGGTGCCAGATTCCTACACCTTCCTACGCCCCCTCCCGCCAGACCCTCGCCTCATCCTTCAGCCAGTCCCGAAACGCCACCAGCCCCGCCGACTCCACCTTGCGCTCCGGAATCATCAGGTAGTACGCCCGCGTCTCGCTGCGATAGGCGTGGGGATGCGCCAGCACCAGCCGCCCCTCGGCCAGTTCCCGCTGGATCAGGAACGGCGGAATCAGCGCTACCCCCATGCCGTGCTCGGCCGCCTGCGCCAGCATGGAGAACAGCTCCAGCCGCGGGCCGGTCATGTCGCGGGCGACTTTCAACCCCAGTGAATCGAACCACTGCCGCCAGGCATAGGGTCGGGTGGTCTGCTGCAGCAGCGGCAGTTCGGCCAGGGCTTGGGTCGTGAACGGCTGACCGTCGCCCAGCAGGGCGGGGCTGCAGACGGGCTGCAGGTCCTCGGGCATCAGGTAGTGCGCCTCGGTACCGGACCAGTCGGCATCGCCGAAGTAGATGGCGGCATCGAACTCGGTATCGGCAAAGAGAAAGGGCCGGGTGCGGTTGGTCAGGTTCACCGTGATATCCGGATGCAGCGCCTGAAAATGCCTGAGGCGCGGCACCAGCCACTGGGTGCCAAAGGTCGGCACCACGGCCAGCTGCAGGCTCATCGCGCCCTGCTGGCCCATCACCGACAGCGTGTCGCGCTCCACCGCGTCCAGCTGCGCTGCGATGCGGCGGGCGTAGGACTGGCCGGCGGCGGTGAGCTTCACGCCGCGCCGCGAACGACGGAACAGCGCCAGGCCGAGGAATTCCTCCAGCCCGCCGATCTGCCGGCAGATGGCGCTCTGGGTCAGCGCCAGCTCGTCGGCCGCGCGGGTGAAGCTCTCATGGCGGGCAGCGGCCTCGAAGGCGATCAGCGCGGCGGTGCTGGGAATCTTGCGGCGCATTATGCAAAGACCTCACGGGATAAGCCTCACAATGGCCAAGGAGCTTATCTCGGAGTGAGCGAAACGCACAGTTTGGTGCGAAATCCTCGTTTGCGACGCACCGTTGCGGCGCCTAGGATCAGCTCATCCCGCCCCGCGCCCGCGGTGCCGAAGACAACAAGAGGAGCCTCCCGAATGGCCGGCAAAGCAAGCTTCAACTGGATCGACCCGCTGCTGCTCGACCAGCAGCTGACCGAGGAAGAGCGCATGGTGCAGGCCAGCGCCGCGCAGTTCGCCGCCGACAAGCTGGCGCCGCGGGTGCTGGAAGCCTTCCGCCATGAGCGCACCGATCCGGCGATCTTTCGCGAGATGGGCGAGACCGGTCTGCTCGGCGCGACCATTCCGGAAGCCTACGGCGGCAGCGGGCTGAACTACGTGTGCTACGGCCTGATCGCCCGCGAGGTCGAGCGCATCGATTCGGGCTACCGCTCGATGATGAGCGTGCAGTCCTCGCTGGTGATGGTGCCGATCTTCGAGTTCGGCAACGAGGCGACCAGGCAGAAGTACCTGCCCAAGCTGGCCAGCGGCGAATACATCGGCTGCTTCGGCCTCACCGAGCCGAACCACGGCTCCGACCCTGGCTCGATGGTCACCCGGGCGAAAAAGGTCGACGGCGGCTATCGCCTATCCGGCAGCAAGATGTGGATCACCAACAGCCCGATCGCCGATGTCTTCGTGGTCTGGGCCAAGGATGACGCCGGCGAGATTCGCGGCTTCGTGCTGGAAAAGGGCTGGGAAGGGTTGTCCGCCCCGACGATTCACGGAAAAGTCGGTCTGCGCGCCTCGATCACCGGCGAGATCGTCATGGAAAACGTGTTCTGCCCGGAAGAGAACGCCTTCCCCGACGTGCGCGGGCTGAAGGGCCCGTTCACCTGCCTGAACAGTGCCCGCTACGGCATCAGCTGGGGCGCACTGGGCGCCGCCGAGTTCTGCTGGCACACCGCGCGCCAGTACGTGCTCGACCGCCAGCAGTTCGGCCGGCCGCTGGCGGCCAACCAGCTGATCCAGAAGAAACTGGCCGACATGCAGACCGAGATCACCCTGGCCCTGCAGGGTTGCCTGCGCCTGGGCCGCATGAAGGACGAGGGCACCGCCGCGGTGGAAATCACCTCGATCATGAAGCGCAACAGCTGCGGCAAGGCGCTCGACGTGGCGCGCATGGCGCGCGACATGATGGGCGGCAATGGCATCAGCGACGAGTTCGGCGTGGCCCGGCACCTGGTCAACCTGGAGGTGGTGAACACCTACGAGGGCACCCATGACGTGCATGCACTGATCCTCGGCCGTGCGCAGACAGGCATTCAGGCGTTCTTCTGAAACTGCACCCCTCTCCCAGGAGGAGAGGGTGCTTGCTCCGTCCAATAGCCTTCGAGGTTTCGTCCATGCCCGGCGCCCTGTCCCATATCCGTGTTCTCGACCTGTCGCGCGTGCTCGCCGGGCCCTGGTGCGGGCAGATCCTCGGTGATCTCGGCGCCGAGGTGATCAAGGTCGAGCGCCCTGGCACGGGCGACGATACCCGCCATTGGGGCCCGCCCTATCTCAAGGACCAGCACGGCGAGAACACCTCGGAGGCTGCCTATTACCTGACCGCCAACCGAAACAAGCAGTCGCTGACCGTCGACTTCACCCGGCCCGAGGGCCAGCGCATCATCCGCGAGCTGGTGGCGCAGTGCGATGTGCTGCTGGAGAACTTCAAGGTCGGCGGGCTGGCCGCCTACGGGCTGGATTACGAAAGCCTGAAGGCGATCAATCCGCGGCTGATCTACTGCTCGATCACCGGTTTCGGCCAGGACGGCCCCTACGCCACACGTGCCGGCTACGACTTCATGATCCAGGGCCTCGGCGGGCTGATGAGCCTGACCGGCCGCAGCGATGCGGAGGAGGGCGCCGGGCCGGTGAAGGTCGGCGTGGCGCTGACCGATATCCTCACCGGCCTGTACGCCACCGTTGGCGTGCTCGCTGCGCTGGCACATCGCGAACGCAGCGGCGAGGGCCAGCATATCGACACGGCGCTGCTCGACGTGCAGGTCGCCTGCCTCGGCAACCAGGCGCTCAACTATCTCACCACCGGCGTGGCGCCCAGGCGCATGGGCAATGCCCATCCGAACATCGTGCCCTATCAGGATTTCCCCACTGCCGACGGCGACATCATCCTCACCGTTGGCAACGACGGTCAGTTCCGCAAGTTCTGCGAGGTGGCCGGGCGTCCCGAGTGGGCGGCCGATGCCCGCTTCGCCACCAATCGCGCGCGCGTTGCACATCGCGCCGAACTGATTCCGCTGATCCGCCAGGTCACGGTGTTCCGCACCACGGCCGAATGGGTCAGTGCGCTGGAGCAGGCCGGCGTGCCCTGCGGGCCGATCAACGACCTGGCGCAGGTGTTCGCCGACCCGCAGGTGCAGCATCGCGGGCTGAGCGTGGAGATGCCGCACCCGCTGGCCGACCGCGTGCCGCAGGTGGCCAGCCCGCTGCGGCTGTCCGCTTCGCCAGTGGCGTACCGCAACCCGCCACCACTGCTCGGCGAGCACAGCGAGGCGCTGCTGCAGCGCCTGCTGGGCATGAGCGACGAGCAGATCGCCGGCCTGCGCGCGGCCGGAGTGGTCTAGCCTGGAGGCTATCTAGCTCAGAAGCCTTCCAGCACGATCTTGCCCTTGGCCTTGCCGCTTTCCAGCAGGGCATGGGCGCGGCGCAGGTTGGCCGCGTTGATGGTGCCGAAGTGCTCGCCGAGGGTGGTGCGCAGCACGCCCAGATCGACCAGCTGGCTGACGCGCTGCAGCAGGTGGTGCTGCTCGATCATGTCCGGCGTCTCGAACAGTGAGCGGGTGAACATCAGCTCCCAGTGCAGCGACAGACTCTTGCGCTTGAGCTTCATCACGTCCAGCGGCTGGGCCGGATCGTCGATCAGCGCCAGGCGGCCCTGGGGCGTCAGTGCCTCGACCAGCTGGTCGAAATGCTGATCGGTCTGGGTCAGGCTGGCGACATGGCTGACGCTGGCGAAACCGGCGCGCTGCAGCTCGGCGTGCAACGGCTGGCTATGGTCGATGACATGATGGGCGCCGAGTTCGCGGGCCCAGGACTGGGTTTCCGGACGCGAGGCGGTGGCGATCACGCTGACCTTCGTGAGCTGACGGGCCAGCTGCAGCATGATCGAACCGACGCCGCCGGCGGCACCGACGATCAGCAACTGCTGCCCGGCGCCCTGGCCTTCCACCAGTTGCAGGCGTTCGAACAGCAGCTCCCAGGCGGTGATGGCGGTCAGCGGCAGTGCGGCGGCCTCGCCGAAGCTCAGGCTCCGCGGCTTGCGCCCGACGATGCGCTCGTCCACCAGATGGCGTTCGCTGTTGCCGCCGGCGCGGGCGATGGAGCCTGCGTAGAACACCTCGTCGCCGACCTTGAACAGGCTGACTTCGCTGCCCACCCCGACGACCACACCGGCGACGTCCCAGCCCAGCACCTTCGGCTGACCGCCCTCGGGCTGCGTGTTGCGGCGTACCTTGGTATCCACCGGGTTGACCGAAATGGCGCGCACCTCCACCAGTAGATCGCGCGGGCCGGGTACCGGCTCGGGCAGTTCCACGTCCTGCAGCGCGCGGGGATCGTCAATGGCGAGGGATTCGAAGTAGGCGACCGCTTTCATGCTGTTGCTCCGTATGGATTCGGTTGGGAGGGCATGCTCAGCTATTTGACTCGGCGGAAAAACGGGGTGATAAGCGAGGCTCTTTCAACAGGATTTTGAAAATGCTGCGTATCGACGACCTCCAGCTGTTCGTCCGCACCGCCGACAGCGGTAGCCTTTCCGCGGCCGCGCGCGGGCTCGACGTGTCGCCGGCGGTGGCCAGTGCGGCCTTGAAGCGCCTGGAGGCGAGCCTGGGGGCGCGACTGTTCGCGCGCTCCACCCGCAGCCTGCGCTTGACTGCCGAGGGTGAGGCGTATCTGCTGCATGCCCGGGCGGCACTGGCCAGCCTGCACGAGGGCGCCCAGACCCTCGCTGGCGGGCGCGAGGCGATCCGCGGCGTGCTGCAGCTGTCGGCGCCATCGGACTTCGGTCGCAACGTTCTGCTGCCCTGGCTCGACGAATTCCAGGCGCGCCACCCGCAGTTGCAGCTGCGCCTGCTGCTGGGCGACGGGTTGACCGACCTGTTCCGGCAGCCGGTGGACCTGGTCCTGCGTTACGGTGAGCCGCAGGATTCCAGCCTGGTGGCGCTGCCGGTGGCGGCTGGCAATCGCCGGGTGCTGTGCGCTTCGCCGGCCTACCTGCAGCGCCATGGCGCGCCGCAGCGGCTGGACGAACTGGCCGGGCACAACTGCCTGCGCTTCATGCTCGCCGGACGCGTGCACGACCGCTGGTGCTTTCAGGAAGGGCGCCGCGCGCGCACCGTGCAGGTCAGTGGCGACCGCGTCAGCGATGATGCCGATGTGGTGCGACGCTGGGCCCTGGCCGGCCTCGGGCTGGCCTACAAGTCCTGGCTGGACATCGCCGATGACGTGACGGCCGGTCGCCTGCGGGTGCTGTTGCCGGAGTGCCTCGGCGAAGCAGCGCCACTGGGCCTGCTCTGCGCCCATCGGGCCCAGCTGAGCAAGCCGGTACGGCTGCTCCACGAGCATCTGCAGGCGCGTTGTGCAGCCCTGCTGACGAGGGCACCGTGGGCGCAGCGTGCGGCGGAGGGAGTTTCATCGTCGGCCTGAACTCTTATGGCCCTTGGCTATTCTTATCTGCGTACTGGTTAACAGAATGGACAAGCGCATCATGCAGACGCAGCGTTTTCGAAACACCTGGCAACTGGCGGTTGTCGTCCTCATGTCCTGGCTGCTGGCCGGCTGCGGCATCAATAACATTCCGCGTTACGACGAGCAGGTGAAATCTGCCTGGTCGCAGGTAGAGAACCAGTACCAGCGGCGCGCCGACCTGATTCCCAACCTGGTCGAAACGGTCAAGGGCTTCGCGCGCCAGGAGCAGGAAACCCTCACCGCGGTGGTCGAGGCGCGGGCCCGGGCGACCTCGATCCAGGTCGATGCCAATACCCTCGACGATCCGCAGAAGCTGCAACAGTTCCAGCAGGCACAGAACCAGCTGACCGGCGCCCTCAGCCGCCTGATGGCGGTGTCCGAGCGCTACCCGGAGCTCAAATCCAACCAGAACTTCCTCGCCCTGCAATCACAGCTCGAAGGCACCGAGAACCGCATCGCGGTGGCCCGGCGTGACTTCATCGCAGCGGTGGAGCGCTACAACACCGAGATCCGCACCTTTCCCGGCCGCATCTGGCACAAGCTGATGTACAGCGACATGCCGATCCGCGAGAACTTCGAGGCGACGGCCGAGAACGCCGAGCAGGCGCCGCAAGTGCAGTTTCAATGACGCGCCGGTTTCCGCTGCTGCTGGCCCTGCTGCTCTGGGCCGGCAGCCTGTTCGCGCAGCAGGCCGAGCTGCCGGCGTTGACCGGTCGGGTGGTCGATCGCGCCGAATTGCTCGATACCCAGGCCGAGGCGCGCCTGACCAGCATGCTGGCGGCCCACGAGCAGGCCACCGGCGAGCAGGTGGTGGTGGTCACCGTACCGGACCTGGGCGGGCGCAGCATCGAGGAATTCGGCCTGGAGCTGGGTCGCACCTGGGGTATCGGGCAGGAGGGCGAGGACAACGGCGCACTGCTGATCGTCGCCCGTGACGACCGCAAGATCCGCATCGAGGTCGGCTACGGGCTGGAGGATCGCCTGACCGACGCGCAGTCTTCGGTGATCATCAACCGGGTCATCGCGCCGGCCTTCCAGCGCGGCGACTTCACGGCCGGCATCACCGAAGGCACGCAGGCGATCATCACCGTGCTCGGCGGCGATCCGCTGCCGGCGGAGCTGCGGCCGGTCATGCCGATGGGCCAGCAGGAACCCGGTGGCTTCGGCGTGCTGGCGTTCTTCCTGATGCTGGTGGCGATCTTCGTGCTCGGCGGTGGCCGTGGCGGTCGCGGCGGTGGACGTCGCGCCCTGCTACTCGGCGCGCTGCTCGGTGGCATGGGGCGCGGAGGTGGCTTTGGCGGTGGCGGTTTCGGCGGCGGAGGCTTCGGTGGAGGCGGTGGTGGCTTCGGTGGCGGCGGCGCTTCCGGTGGCTGGTAAACGGACGATGGACGAACGATGACCTTACTCAGCGAAAGCGAACTGCGGCAGGTGGCCGAGGCGATCGAGCGCGTAGAGCGCAGCACCGACGCCGAACTGGTGACGGTGCTCGCCGCGCAGGCCGACGACTACCACTACATCCCACTGCTCTGGGCCAGCCTGATCGCGCTGCTGCTGCCTGGTGCATTACTGTTCTTCAGCGGCTGGCTGAGCGCCTGGCAGCTGCTGTTGGTGCAATGGGCGACCTTCATCGTGCTGGCGCTGCTGTTCAGGCTACCCGGGGTGACCAGCCGACTGATTCCGCGTTCGGTGCGCTGCTGGCGCGCCTGCAATCTGGCGCGGCGGCAGTTCATCGAACTCAATCTGCACCACACCGAGGCCGATACCGGCGTGCTGATCTTCGTCTCCGAAGCCGAACGCTATGTGGAAATCCTGGTGGATCGCGGTATCTCAAGCCGCATCGACAACGCCGCCTGGGAATCCATCGTCGGCTGCTTCACCGAGCGGGTGAAGCAGGGACAGGTGCTCGAAGGTTTCCTCGGTTGCATCGAAGCCAGCGGTGCACTGCTGGCGCAGCATGTACCCAAGACCCACGAGCGCAACGAACTGCCCAACCGCCTGGTGCTGCTGCCTTAGCGTCACGCAAGGGGAGAGGCGTGCATTGCCTCTCCCCGTCACTCCCTTCCTTCACTGCATGCGCCGCTGCTCGGCCAGCATCAGGCGCTCGCGCTGCAACGCACGAGCGAGACCCTGCTGGCCCGCACGCTGGGTGGCGACGATCAGCGTCTGGTCGATCAGGTCTCGCTGGGCGTGGCTGCCGCCGAACAGCTGCGCCTGATTGCGGATGCCCCGCAGCCGATCGACGCAGCGCGCATGGTCGCCCTCGACGAAGGCTTCGACCGCCTCGACTCCCGGAGCGCCGACCAGGGCGGTAAAGCGTGCATTGTCGTCAGCGCGCCCGCAGGCCCGCCGCTGTGCGTCGTGCAACAGGTCGAGCAGGTCGTCGCGACCGGCGCAGGCGAAGGCCATCGCCGCATGGAAGTCGTTGAAGGCGTAGCAGCCATCCGCGGCCATCGCCGCCCAGCGCTCGGCCACGCCGGACCAGCGCTGGCCGACCTCCACCCCGCGCAGCTGCAGGCGCCACAGCAGCGCGCTGGCGTCGATCAGCTCCAGCGCCAGGGTGCTGCCGTGGCCGTTCAGCGGGCCGTCGAACAGGGCCAGGACGCTGTCGAAGTCGTCCATTTCCAGATGGTGCAGCGCCAGGTGCCACCAGTTGTGCACGGCGAGCATGCTGTCCTGCTGCCAGGCCGGATTGCCGCGTATCCAGGCGATGCCTTCCTCGCGCCGCCCCTGCATTTCCAGTACATGCGCAACGGCGTGCTGGGCCCAGGCATCGTCGGGCTGCAGTGCCACCGCTTCACGGCCCAGGCGCTCGGCAAGGCGGTAGTCGCCGCTTTCCTCGAGGCCGAACGCGTACAGCCCGAGCAGGGCGTGGTAGCCCGGCATTTCCAGCGACCAGTCCGGCAGTACGCGGGCGATGCGGTCGCGCAGCATGCGGGCGTCGCCGGTGAAGAAGTCGATCTGGTGGCCGGCCTGCAGGGCGAGCAGGTCGTGGGGGTAGTCGACGCTGAGGTCTTCCAGCGCGCGGCCGGCGGCGTACCAGCGGCCATCCATGAGCAGCCCCAGGGCGTGCAGGTGACGGGCTTCCCGCTCGTTGTGTGGCAAGGCCAGGGCGCGGTCACGCGAGGCCCGGGCCACCGGGAGGGCAGCTGCCTCCGTGCCAAGCAGATAGAGCCAGGCGTGCAGGACATGGCCCATCACCAGTTCAGGCGAGGCCTGCAGCGCGGCCTCGGTGGTTGCCAGCGAGGCGGCGTGCAGGCAGCGGAATTGCGCCAGCGCCTGGTCGAGCAGGGCCTGCGCCGCGCCGTTGCAGCCGGTCAGTTGGTACCCGTGTGCGTCTTTCATTGTTCTATGCTCCATGAGTCCGGTTCGTTGGTGTCGGCCAACGCGCCAGTACTCGGGGTTACGCTTGCTTTGCACCCCAGTCATCCTGGAAACAAAACGGCTATTTCCGCCATGGCCCGCTCCGAGATCGCCGAACGTCCGCCATTGACCGTCGCCCTGCTGGCGACGCCGGACAGCACGGCCTCGACGCTCTTCGGCCTCTATGACCTGCTGCTTGGCACCCGTCGCGACTGGCAGCAGCTGATGCACCGCTGCGATGTGGCGTCGCCGTTCCGGCCACTCATCGTCAGCCGTGACGGCGGGCTGCTGCGGGTCTATAACGACATTCCGGTCCAGCCCCATGCGAGCCTCGCCGAAGCTCCGCCGGCGGACGTGGTGATCGTCAGCAATCTAGCCGTCAGCCCCTGGGAGCCCTTGGACGAGCGCTATGCGCCCGAGGCGCAATGGCTACGCGAGCGCTACGCGGCCGGGGCGACGCTGGCCGCGGCCTGCTCGGGGGCGATGCTGCTGGCGCAGACCGGGCTGCTGGCCGGTTGCGAAGGCACCTCGCACTGGGGTTACTGCGATTGCCTGCGCCGCGAGTATCCGGACGTGCACTGGCATCCGGACAAGGCGCTGGTCAGTACCGGCATCGGCCAGCGCCTGGTGATGTCCGGCAGCGGCAGCAGCTGGCACGCGCTGGGGCTGTTTCTCATCGCCCGTTTCGTCGGTGCGCGCGAGGCGATGGAAGTGGCGCGGCTGAACCTGTTCGACTGGGACGCCACCAGCCCGTTGGCCTACGCGGCGATGATGCGCACCGGTCAGCTGGCCGATCCGATCATCGCCCGCTGCCAGGAATGGGCCGCACAGCATTACGAGGAGGAGGCGCCGGTGAGTGCCATGGTGCGCATCAGCGGCCTGCCGGAGCGCACCTTCCAGCGCCGCTTCGCCCTGGCCACCGGGCTGACGCCGCTGGACTACATCCACACCCTGCGTCTGGAGGAGGCCAAGCAATTGCTAGAGAGCGGCGAGCTGTCGGTGGAGGCGATCGCCTGGGAGGTGGGCTATCAGGATGCGGGCTTTTTCGGCCGGCTGTTCCGGCGCAAGGTCGGCCTGACCCCGGCACAGTACCGCCGACGCTT
Source organism: Stutzerimonas sp. LR2 (assembly GCF_055755175.1). NCBI lineage: Bacteria > Pseudomonadati > Pseudomonadota > Gammaproteobacteria > Pseudomonadales > Pseudomonadaceae > Stutzerimonas > Stutzerimonas sp. LR2. Next base: position 203,809 of record NZ_JBVTRR010000001.1, on the reverse strand, counting down.
CGGCGTGCTGTCGCGGCGTCTGGCCGGTATCGCCACGCTGCAGGAGGAGCGGGCGCCGGCCTTGCACTGAGCGGGCCGGCACCCGGTTATACCCGACTCAGAGCCGGGTCGGGCCTTCGTCGTCCTCGTCCGGCGAGACCACCGGAGCCAGTTCGAAACGGTCGGCCCCCTCCATGGCGCTGGCGGCGACACGGTCGATGCTGCTCAGCGCATGGCCGATGATGGAGCTGACGCTGGCTTCGTGATGCTGCGCCGGCAGTCGCTCGATGGCCGCCAGCACGTCTTCGCCCGGCACGGTTTCTTCGGCCAGCAGCTTGTCGGCGATCTCATCCAAGGCCGGCTTCAGACGCTGCAGCAAGGCGATGCAGTCGCTGTAGAGCTGCTGCAGCAACTGGTCGGCGGCGCGGATGGACTCGCCGGAATCGAACTCGATATGGGCGTCGCGCACGGCCTGCAGGCTGAGCAGCGAGCCGTTCGGTCCCATGCCCAGCGCGCCGACCATCGACAGGGCGATCTTCGAGGCTTCCTGCAGATCCTGGCCTGCGCCGGAGGAGACTTCGTGGAAATACAGCTGCTCGGCACCGCGCCCGGCCAGCAGCATCTGGATGCGGTTGCGCAGCTCGGAATACATGTGCAGGCGCTTGTCCTCCACCGGCGTCACCAGGGTCACGCCCAGTGCCTGGCCGCGTGGCAGGATGGTGACCTTCTCCACCCGGCCGACATTCAACGCCGCGGCCACCAGCGCGTGGCCGGCCTCGTGCACGGCGATGCGCTTGCGGTCGGTGGGCGACATCGGCGTCACGCCGGACGGCTGCTCACCGATGCGGCAGGTTTCCACTGCATCGACGAAGTGCGCCATGTCCACCTGCCGCGCGCCGGTACGGGCGGCCAGCAGCGCGGCATGGTTGGCGATGTAGGCGATCGCCGCCGGCGTCAGGCCGACGGTATTGCGCGCCAGCTGCGGGAAATCCAGGTCGTCGGCGGCGTTGAGCTTGCCGGCGTAGAGGCGGAACAGCGCCTCGCGGTCATCCAGTCCCGGCAGGCCGACGGCGATGGAGCGGTCGAAGCGGCCTTCGCGCACCAGCGCCGGGTCGAGCGAGTTGGGGAAGTTGGTGGCACCGAGCACCAGCACGCCGCTGGCGCCGTCGAAGCCGTCCATCTCGGCGAGGAACTGGTTGATGATGCGGTTGCTCTCGGCATCGCTGGAACGTGTCTGCTCGGCGCGCTTGCCGATGCCGTCGATCTCGTCGATGAAGATGATGCACGGCGCCTGCTTGCGCGCGGTGCGGAACAGCGCCTTGACCTTCTGGATGCCGACGCCGAAGTACATCGAGGAGAAATCGCTGCCGGTGACCTGGATGAAGCTGGCATTCGATTCACTCGCCAGCGCCTTGGCCAGCTGGGTCTTGCCGGTGCCCGGCTCGCCGGTCAGCAGCACGCCCTTGGGTGGGCGGGCGCCGAGACGCGCATAGGCGCCCGGGTCACGCAGGTAGGCGGTGACGTCGCTGAGCGCCTGCTTGGCCTCGGCGGCGCCGATCACGTCGGCGAAGGTGATGCCGCTGCCCTTGCGCTGCACCTCGAAGCTGCGCGTCTTCATGGCGAAGAAGATTGCCGCGCCGAGCAGCAGCAGGGCGATCGGCGAGTAGGGCAGCAGGTAGGTGTAGAAGGGCTTTTCCGCGTCGGTCTGGAACATCGCCAGCGGGAACAGCTCGCCGTTGCTCTGCGCGTACTGCTCGAGCAGCAATCCAGCCACGCGTCCGGACTGGTCCGGCACCCAGTAGCGCAGGCCGTCGTGCAGGCTGACGTAGACCGCATCCTTGCCCAGCGCGGCGCTGGCGATGCTGGCGCCACGCAGGTCGGCCAGCAGTACCGAGAGATCGCGGCGATTGGCCTGCCAGGGGGCGGTGGACTCCTGCAGGGCTTCGAGCATGCTCGCCGCCGCGCCAGTGGCTGGCGTCGACGGCGCGGCTGGGCGCAGCTGCCAATAGGCCACGCAGGCGGCGATCAGCAGAAGCAGGAAAACGGAGAGCACAGGGCCGCGACGACCTTGTAGCAGACGTGGTGTTTTCATTTCACATCCAATCGGGAAGGCCCGATGTTTCGACAAACCACCGCCCGCAGGCGGACCACAGTTGTTGTGCGGGAAACCCGCGGCGCCAAAGGTATGGCGCGCCACAGTTCGGATGTGTTGGATGCGATTTATATGCCCGACTGTGTCTCGGATCGGCAGACTCCGATAGCCGGCGAGAATACGGCAAGTGCCACCATGGGGGCGGCTGTGCGACGAACGGACGGCAGGTTTTCGACGAATGACCGTTCGCGCCGGGAACGAAATCGTCGCTGCACAAGCACGGCAGGGCTGCTGGTGCAGCGCCATTGCGTCGACGCGCCGCAGCGGCACGTGCCACATAAGTGACCGGCTGCAGAGATTGCCGCGCAAGGGCCTGTTACCGTTCGACGCCGCATGGACGTCCGTCACGCTCCGTTGCGGACATGCGACACACTGCCGACAGCCGACCCTGCCACGATGCCGGGCGCGCTCATAAAAACAACGTTCGATCGACCCGAGACTTCAACATGCCAACCCGCAACAAGACCCTGCGCTCTGCCGTTCTGGGCGCGCTGTTCGCACTACTCCCGTTCGCCTCGGCCAACGCCCAGGATACGGTCAACCTGCTCACGCAGAACTTCCCGCCGTTCAGCATGGCCAATGACGGCAAGAACTTCGCGAAGGAGGAGGCCATCAGCGGCATCGACGCCGAGGTTGTGGCCGCTCTGTTCAAGCGTGCCGGCATACCCTACACGCTGACCCTGCGCTTCCCCTGGAGCCGCCTGCAGCAGCTGGCGGAAAAAACGCCCGGCTTCGCCGTGTTCTCCCTCAGCCGTACGCCTGAGCGTGAGCCGAAATACAAGTGGGTCGGCCCGCTCAGCGAGATCCAGATCGTGCTGCTCAAGCGCCCCGACAGCCCGATCCAGATCTCCAGCCTGGAGGAGGCCCGGCAGTACCGCATCGGCTCGAAGGACGGCAGCGTCGGCAGCCAGTACCTGATCAGCCGGGGTATCGAGGTGCAGAGTTCGCTGATCGATACGCCGGCCAAGCTGAAGGCCGGCCAGTTCGATCTCTGGGCGACCACCAACCCCTCCGGCGAATACGAAGCCAAGCAGGCCGGCGTCGGCCCGCTGGCGGTGGCCCTGACCCTGAGTCGGGTCGACCTCTACCTGGCGATGAACAAGGAAACTCCCGACGAGGTCGTCGAGAAGCTTCAGCGCACCCTCGATCAGATGAAGCAGGAAGGCCTGCTGCAACAGGCTGCGCGCCGCTACGTGAACTGAAGTGAGCCCGCGCCGCGGGGGCGGCGCGACGGGCTTCAGCGCCGCTCGGAAATCGTCCCTGCGCTCAGCGCTCCGGGCTGCGCACCGAAATGCTCGAGCATGAAGTTGGCCAGCTCCGCCACTTCCCGATCGTTGAAGTGCCGGTTGAAGGCCGGCATCAGGTGATGCCCGCTGGGACCGTGCAGGGCGTCGCCATCGAGGATGACCCTGACCAGATTCAGGCCCTGCGGGTCGTTCAGCGTGCGCAGGCCGCGCAATGCGGCGTAGTCGCTCTGGCGGCCGCTGCCGTCCCACTGGTGGCAGCTGGCGCAGGCGTCGGCGAAGAGCTTCTGCCCCAGCGGGTGCTGGCTTTCGGCGGGCGGCTGATTGGCCAGTGAGCGGGCTTCGGGGCGTTTCACGTCCGCCGGCTGGGCGGGCACCGATTTGAGATAGACGACCATGGCCTGGATATCCTCGGGTGTGAGGTGGCGCAGGCTGTGGTTGACCACCTCGGCCATCGGCCCGCCCGCCACGCCGTAGCCCGGTGCGACGCCGGTAGCTAGGTAAGCCGCCAGGGCTTCGTCCGGCCAGCCGCCGATGCCGCTCTGCTCGTCGCCGGTGATGTTCCAGGCGGCCCAGCCCTGGATGGTCGCGCCACCGAGCGCCTTGGAGCTCTGCTTCGCCTGCATGACGTTGCGTGGCGTATGGCATTCACCGCAGTGCCCCGGCCCTTCCACCAGGTAGGCGCCGCGGTTCCATTGCTCGGACTGCTGCGGGTCCGGCTCGAAGCGTTCGTCATCGAGAAACAGCAGGTTCCACAGGGCGATGCCCCAGCGCTGGTTGAACGGAAAGCCGATGTCGTTCTCCCGGTTCGGTTGGTTCACCGGTTCCAGGCTGAACAGGTAGGCCTTGATGGCGAGGATGTCCTCGCGCGGCATCAGGGTGTAGGAGGTGTAAGGAAAGGCCGGGTAGTAGTGGCGGCCATCCGGGCCGACGCCCTTCTGCATGGCCTCGACGAACTCATCGTCGGTCCAGTTGCCGATGCCGGTTTCCTTGTCCGGCGTGATGTTGGTCGAGTACAGCGTGCCGAACGGCATCTCCACCGGCAGGCCGCCGGCGTAGGGCTTGCCACCTTCGGTGACGTGGCAGGCCAGGCAGTCCGCGGCGCGGGTCAGGTATTCGCCGCGTTCGAGCAGGGCGTCGTCCGCCTGCTGCGCCAAGGCCGCCGTGCCGAACAGGGCCAGGGCAGCGCCCAGCAGGCTGCCGGTTGTGAATCGATTGTTCATGCTGGGACTCCTCAGATCACGTAGTAGCCGGCGCGCGCCAGCGGCAGGCGGCGGATGCGCGTGCCGTTGGCGGCCGCCAGGGCGTTGACCAGCGCTGGGGCGATCATCGCCGTGCCGGCCTCGCCGACCCCGCCGGGCGCCTCGCGACTTTCGACGATGTAGGTTTCCACTGGCGGCGCATCACTGATGCGCAACTGCCGGTAGTCGTGGAAGTTGGTCTGCTCGACGCGGCCCTCGCGCACGGTGATTTCGTTGAACAGCGCGGCCGACAGACCGAACAGGGTGCCGCCCTCGATCTGCGATTTGACCGATACCGGGTTCATCACCTGCCCGCAGTCGATGGCCACCACCAGTCGCTTGAGCCTGATGCCCTTGTCCTCGCTGACCTGCAGCTCGACCACGGTGGCGAGAAAGCTGCCAAAGACCTCCTGCACGGCCACGCCGCGACCGTGCCCGGCCTCGAGCGGTTCGCCCCAGCCGGCCTTTTCCGCAGCCAGACGCAGAACGCCCTGGGCACGGGGATGGCTGCCGAGCAGGGCCATGCGGTAGTCGACCGGGTCCTGCTCGGCGCTGCGGGCCACCTCGTCGATGAAGCTTTCCAGCATGTAGGTACTGCGCAGCGGGCCGACGCCGCGCCACCAGGACTGGTGCAGTGCCCGGGGTGGTACCGGCACGTAGTTCACCCGCAGGTTCGGCATCGCGTAGATCGGATGCATGGCGACTTCCACCGCATCGCCGTCCAGGCCATTCTCCGGCACCGCCTCGGGCGCGAAACGGGCCAGCACCGAGGCGCCAGCGATGGTGTGGCGCCAGCCCTGCAAGCGACCTTCGGCATCCAGCGCGGCAGCGAAGCTGTCGATGTAGTGCGGGCGGTACATGTCGTGGGTGGTGTCTTCCTCGCGGGTCCAGGTCAGCTTGATCGGATAATCGACCTGCGCCGCGATCGCCACCGCCTGGCTGATGAAGTCCACCTCCAGCCGCCGGCCGAAGGCGCCGCCGATGAGCTGGTTGTTGACGATCACCTGCTCGGCCGGGCGCCCGGCGGCCTCGGCGGCGGCCGTCTGCGCGCGCACCGGCACCTGGGTGCCGACCCACAGCTCGACGGCGTCTGCGCGCACCTCGGCGACGCAGGTCATGGGCTCCAGCGCGGCGTGGGCGAGGAAGGGCATTTCGTATTCGGCTTCGAAGGTGTTGGCTGCGTCCTTCAGTGCTGCATCGATGTCGCCCTGCTCGTTGGCGATGGCGCCGGGCTTGTCCAGCGCCTCCCTGATCTCGCGCTCCATCTGCGCCGAGTCGATGCCGGCGTTGCCGCCCAGCGCCCAGTCGATCTCCAGTGCGCGCACGCCGGCGAAGGCGGCCCAGGTGTGCTCGCCGATGACCGCCACGGCATTGTCCAGTCGCACCACCTCGATGACCCCCGGGATCTGCCGGGCCGCGCGTTCGTCGACCTCGCGCAGGGTGCCGCCGAGCACCGGGCAGGCGCGGATCGAGGCGTACTTCATGCCCTGCACCACCAGGTCGATGGTGAAGCGCGCGGTGCCGTCGACCTTGGCCGGTGTGTCCAGGCGCCGGGTCGGCTTGCCGATCAGCCTGAACTGATCGGCCGGCTTGAGCGGAATGTCTTCGGGGACGGGCAACTTCGCGGCGTCCTCGACCAGCTCGCCATAGCCGAGGCTCTGGCCGTCCGGGCCCAGTACGCGGCCATTCTCGGCGCGCAGCTGATCGGCGCCCAGCTGCCAGCGCTGGGCCGCGGCCTGGATCAGCAGCAGGCGCGCCGCCGCGCCGGCCTGGCGCAGCGGCTCCCAGTTGCTGCGGATCGAGGTCGAGCCGCCGGTGGCCTGGAAATTCAGCAGCTTGTCGTTGTAGATCTGCTCGTTCGGCGGGGCTTCCTTGAGGGTGATCTGCTCGAGGCCGATCTCCAGCTCCTCGGCGACCATCACCGCCAGGCCGCTCTGCGCGCCCTGGCCCATCTCGATCTTCGGCACGGTGAAGGTGACCTGGCCGTCGCGGTCGATGCTGATGAAGGCATCCAGCGCCGTGGCGTTGGACATCGGCTGGTCTTCCGGGCCTTCGTTCAGGATCTGCTCGGCGAAGCTGCGTCCGGCGAACGGCAGGGTGAAGCCGATCACCAGCCCGCCCAGGGCGAGGCTGCCGACCTTGAGCAAGGTGCGGCGCGAAGGGGACTGCAGGGTCGTGTCGGGTTGGCTCATCTCGCGCCTCCTCATGCCTGGGCGACGCGCTTGATGGCGCTGCGGATGCGGGTATAGGTGCAGCAGCGGCAGAGGTTGCCGGCCATGCCCTGGTCGATGGCGCGGTCGTCGGGCTGCGGGTTTTGCTCCAGCAGGGCAACGGCGGACATGATCTGCCCGCACTGGCAGTAGCCGCACTGCACCACCTCATCCTCCAGCCAGGCCTGCTGCACCTTGCGGCCGAGCTCCGTGTTGCCGATGCGTTCGATGGTCACCACCTTGCGGCCCTTCACCTCGCCGACCGGCAAGACGCAGGCGCGCGCCGCCTGGCCATCCAGGTGCACGGTGCAGGCGCCGCACTGGGCGATACCGCAGCCGTACTTGCTGCCGGTGAGCCCTAGCACGTCGCGCAGGACCCAGAGCAGGGGCATGTCTTCGGGCACGTCGACCTGCAGGTCGGTGCCGTTGATGGAAAGCGTCAGCATGGAACGGGGACCTCACGTCAGGCTCGGAAACGGCGCGCTTATGTCTGGTTGGATGCGCGCGTTAGATCGAGACAACGGGAGCGGCAAAAATCGCGAAATTTTTCTGCTCCGCGCAGCCGGCGCCATGGCATTTGCGAAGCGCTGCCAGCGGTGGAGCGCAGAAAACGGAACGCTGCGGGATTTTTTGCCGATTTGGACTGCCTTAGTTCTCTGGAGTCGAGCGGGACCCTTCCCTTGTGCAATTCTGTCGATTCGAGAGCTTCGATGACCTGTCTGGATCATTACATGCGCGCGTTCTGCACGTTGGCGGCCGTCTGGCTGGTGCCGGCCTTCGGCAGCACCTTGCCCGAGCCCGTCGGCCACGTGGCCCGTGTGGAGGGTGCGGCCTTCGTCAGCAGCCGCGGCCATACCAATGCGGCCAAGGTCGGCCAGGCGATCATCCCGGGCGTTGCCCTGAGCACCGGTGCCGAGGGTGGGCTGGGGGTGATCATGGGCGACGGCAGCGTGTTGTCGTTCGGCCCGGACAGCGAGCTGACGCTGGACGATTACCGCTTCGCACCGGCGAGCGATGAGCTGCGTCTGCGCGCGACGCTCAACCGCGGCACGCTCAACCTGATCGCTGGCGACATGGCTCGGCTCGATCCCCAGGCCATCGCCGTCGAGACCCCGGAGGGCCGGGTCGGAGTGCGTGGCGGGCAGGTGCTGCTGAAGGTGAAACCGTGAAAGCCCGGTTGATGAGCGGCACGCTGCTGCTGGCAATGGCCGCGCTGGGCGGCTGCGCGCAGCATTCCTACGTGATGCTGGCGGATGATTCGGGCGGGCGTGGCGCTGCCGTGCTGGGCGACGAACAACGGGTGCTGGACATGCCGGGGCAGGGCATGGCGATTGCTCCTGGCGGGCAGGCCTTTGCGGTGTCGGACATGCAGCGCAAGGCCGATTTCGCCAAGGCGCTTTCGGCGCAGCCTGCATTGCCGGAGCGTTTCACCTTCCATCTGGCGCCTTCCAGCGAATTGGATGCCGGTGCGGAGCAGCTGCTGGACAGCGTGCTGCTTGCCGCGCGCCGCCGGGATTATCCGGTGGTTACCGTGATCGGCCATACCGACACCCTGGGCCACCGTGCCGCCAACGAGCAGGTCGGCATGCGCCGAGCCCAGCGCATGGCCGAGCTGCTGCGCGCCCGGGGGCTGGAGGCAATGGAGCTGCGGGTGGAGTCCCACGGCGAGCGCAACCTGCTGGTGGCGACGCCGGATGCCACCGCCGAACCGCGCAATCGGCGGGTCGAGGTGCTGGTGCGCTGAAGGGCACCGGCGCGGCGCGGGCCACGCCGGCTGGAGCGGGTCAGTCGATGACCAGGATCGCGTCCATCTCGACCTGCGCGCCTTTCGGCAGCGCAGCAACGCCAATGGCGGCGCGCGCCGGATAAGGCTGCTGGCAGTAACGACTCATCACCTCGTTGACGGTGGCGAAGTTGCCGAGGTCGGTGAGGAAAATGTTGAGCTTGGCAATGTCCTTCAGCGAGCCGCCAGCCGCTTCGGCCACCGCCTTGAGGTTCTCGAACACCTGCACGGCCTGCGCCTCGAAGCCTTCCACCAGCTCCATGGTCTTGGGGTCCAGCGGGATCTGCCCGGACAGGTAGACGGTGTTGCCGGCCTTGATGGCCTGGGAGTAGGTGCCGATGGCGGCCGGGGCCTTGTCGGTGTTGATCACGGTCTTGCTCATGGAAACTCCTCTGGGAATTGGGCAACGGGCAGCCAGCATAATGGCTGATGCCGGCAGCGGCCACCCGCGACAGTCGTCTGGGTGGGCAAGTATCAGGGCAGGCGGGCGCGGCGGGGCGACAGCACCGCCGCCGTGAGCGGGGTAGGCGATCAGGCCTTGACGCGGGTGATGCGGGTGACGCCCTTGATGGTGCGCAGCTTCTTGATCACGCGGGCCAGATGCACGCGGTCATGCACACTGACCACCAGCTGGACCACGCTGATGCGGCCGTCGCGCTCGTCCATGCCGATCTTCTCGATATTGCCGTCGGCGGCATTGACGCTGCCGGCGAGCAGGGCGATCAGGCCGCGCTGGTGCTCCAGTTCGACGCGCAGTTCGACGTTGAACTCGCCGGTGACGTCCTTGGACCAGGACAGCTGGATGCACTTGTCCGGATTGTGGCGGACGTCGGCGATGTTCCGGCAGGTTTCCAGGTGCACCACCATGCCCTTGCCGGCCGACAGGTGCCCGACGATGGGGTCGCCGGGGATCGGTGTGCAACACTTGGCGTAGTTGAGTACCAACCCTTCGGTGCCGCGGATAGCCAGCGGCCCTTCGAGCGCTGGTGCCTGTTCGTCGTCCCGGGCAATCAGACGCCGGGCGATGACATAGGCCATGCGGTTGCCCAGGCCAATGTCTTCCAGCAGGTCCTCGACGTATTCCATGTGGTATTCGGCAAGCACCTGCTGGATGCGCTCGGGGCTGATCTTGTCCAGGCTCGTCTCGAAACCGCTGAGGGCCTTGCTCAGCAGCCGCTCGCCGAGATTGATGGACTCCGAGCGGCGCTGCAGCTTGAGCGCATGGCGAATGTGTGTGCGCGCCTTGCCGGTGACGACGAAATTCAGCCACGCCGGGTTCGGCCGAGCCCCCGGTGCGGTGACGATCTCCACCGTCGAGCCGCTTTCCAGCGGTTGCGACAGCGGCGCCAGGCGACGGTTGACGCGGCAGGCGATGCAGGTGTTGCCGACATCGGTGTGCACCGCGTAGGCGAAGTCGACCGCGGTGGAACCCTTGGGCAGTTCCATGATGCGGCCCTTGGGCGTGAAGACGTAGACCTCGTCCGGGAACAGGTCGATCTTGACGCTCTCGATGAATTCCAGCGAGTTGCCGGCGCGCTGCTGCAGCTCCAGCACGCCCTTGACCCATTGCCGTGCGCGGGCGTGGGTGCCCTTGGGCACTTCATCCTCGTTGGATTTGTACAGCCAGTGCGCGGCGATGCCGTTGTTGGCCATCTCTTCCATTTCGCGTGTGCGGATCTGGATCTCGATGGGCACGCCGTGCATGCCGAACAGGGTGGTGTGCAGCGACTGGTAACCGTTGGCCTTGGGGATCGCGATGTAGTCCTTGAATCGCCCTGGCAGCGGCTTGTACAGGCTGTGCACCGCGCCGAGCACGCGGTAGCAGGTATCGACCTTGTCCACCACGATGCGGAAGGCATAGACGTCCATGATCTCGTGGAACGCCTTGCGCTTGCCGCGCATCTTCTTGTAGATGCTGTACAGGTGCTTCTCGCGACCCAGCACCTCGCCTTCCAGACCATCGCGCTCGAGGCAGTGAATCAGCGACTGCTCGATCTTCTCGACGATCTCGTTGCGGTTGCCGCGAGCGCGGCGCACCGCGGCGCGGATACGCTCGGAGCGCATCGGGTGCATGGCTTTGAAGCCGAGGTCCTCGAACTCCACGCGCATCGTGTGCATACCGAGGCGATTGGCGATCGGTGCGTAGATTTCCAGGGTTTCCTTGGCGATGCGCCGGCGTTTCTCGCCGGCCAGCACCTCCAGGGTGCGCATGTTGTGCAGGCGGTCGGCGAGCTTGACCAGGATCACGCGGATGTCGCGGGCCATGGCCATGGCCATCTTCTGGAAATTCTCGGCCTGGGCCTCGGCCTTGGTCTCGAAGTTCATCTGGGTCAGCTTGCTGACCCCATCGACCAGCTCGGCGACGGTTTCGCCGAACTGGGCGACCAGAGCTTCCTTGGGAATGCCGGTATCCTCGATGACGTCGTGCAGCATCGCGGCCATCAGGCTCTGATGGTCCATGTGCATGTCGGCGAGGATATTGGCTACCGCGAGGGGATGGGTGACGTAGGCTTCACCGCTGCGCCGGCGCTGCCCGTCATGGGCCTGCTCGGCATAGAAATAGGCTCGGCGAACCAGGTTGACCTGGTCCGGGCCGAGATAGGTCGACAGGCGATCCGCGAGTGCGTCTATGGCTGGCAAGGTCGTACTCCCTGCCGGCTGACTTCGATCTTCTCGGTTCGACTTCGACCTGGCATTTAATCAGATGGCCTCGTTCGGCTCTTCCTCGTACTGGGTGAAGAGCGGTTCATCGTCAACGATTTCGTCCTGAGCAATGACATCGTAGTCGACCAGGCCGGAAGCGATCTCGCGCAGCGCGACAACGGTAGGCTTGTCGTTTTCCCAGGCCACTTTCGGCTCCTTGCCGCCGGTCGCCAGTTGACGTGCGCGCTTGGTGGCAAGCATGACCAGCTCGAAGCGGTTATCAACGTTGTCCAGGCAGTCTTCAACGGTAACGCGGGCCATGGTGTTCCTCGTGATCAGTAACGGTAGAGCATGCCCGGATGGGCGAGCGGACGGAGTAGTCTAAAAAATCACCAGCCGTAATGGAAGCGCTGTTTCTCAGGCGGTAGCGCCGTGCCGGCTTACGCCAGCAATTCGCTGAGCAGGCGCGCATGGCGCTGCTGCTGGGCCTGCTGCTTGAGCTGATTGGCGCGGAAGATCGACTGCAGATCGATCAGCGCGTGGGCGAAGTCGTCGTTGATCACCAGGTAGTCGTACTCGACGTAGTGACTCATCTCGCTGACCGCTTCGCGCATGCGCTTCTCGATGATCTCGTCGCTGTCCTGGCCGCGGTTGTTCAGGCGCTGGCGCAGGGCCTCCTGGGTCGGCGGCAGGATGAAGATCGATTTCGCCTGGGGCATCAGCCGGCGCACCTGCTGCGCGCCCTGCCAGTCGATCTCGAGGATCAGGTCGTAGCCCTCGGCCAGCGTCTGTTCCAGCCAGCGCTGGGAGGTGCCGTAAAGATTGCCGAACACTTCGGCGTGTTCGAGAAACTCGTTGCGCTCCAGGCGCGCGAGGAATTCGTCGCGGCTGACGAAGTGATAGTTGACCCCGTCTACCTCACCCGGACGCATGGCGCGGGTGGTGTGGGAGACCGACACCCGCACCTGCGGCTGTGCATCGACCAGGGCCTTGACCAGGCTGGTCTTGCCGGCCCCGGAAGGCGCGGAAACGATATAGAGCGTACCGGTGGTGGCGGACATGACGGCTTCCTGGAAAACGCTGTGGGACAAAAAATAGACCAGCCGCAACGGCTGCTGGCAGTTATTCGAGGTTCTGTACCTGTTCGCGCATCTGCTCGATGAGGACTTTCAGGTTTACCGCGGCCTGAGTGCTGCGCGGGTCGAAGGCTTTCGAGCCGAGGGTGTTGGCCTCGCGGTTGAGTTCCTGCATGAGGAAGTCGAGGCGGCGCCCGGCGGCACCGCCGGCCTTGAGCACCCGCCGCACTTCGCTGACGTGGGTGCTCAGGCGATCGAGTTCCTCGGCGACATCGCTCTTCTGCGCCAGCAGAACCATTTCCTGCTCGAGGCGCTGCGGATCCAGCTCGGCACGCACCTCGCTGAAACGGTCGAGAATCTTCTGCCGCTGGGCGGCGAGCATCTGTGGCACTTGCTCACGCAGCGTGGCGACTTCCTCGAGGATGCTGTCCAGGCGTTCGCCGAGCAGCTTGGCCAGCTCCTCGCCCTCGCGGCGGCGACCTTCCTTGAGCTGTTCCAGTGCCTTGTGGAACAGTTCGAGTGCGCTCTGGTTGAGCGCTTGCGGATCGAGTGCATCGCCGACCAGTACACCAGGCCAGCCGAGCACCTGCAGCGGATCAATGGCAGCAGGCTGGCGGATCAGCGCGGCAACGCTTTCAGCGGCGGCGATCAGCTGGCTGGCGCGCTCCTGATCGACCTGCAGGTTGCCGCGCTGGCTTTCCTCCGCGAAGCGCAGGGTGCATTCCACCTTGCCGCGCGAGAGCCCTTTGCGCAGGGCATCGCGCGCCTGGCCTTCGAGGTCGCGAAAGGCTTCCGGCAGGCGCAGGTGCGGCTCCAGATAGCGATGATTGACCGAGCGGATTTCCCAACTGAGGGTGCCATGGGCGCCGGCCTGCTCGCTGCGGGCAAAGGCCGTCATGCTGTGGACCATCGGGTTAACCTCTCGGATGCGGACTGCGAAAGGCGGAGGATTGTAAAGGAAACCGGCAATCGCTGCAGAGACGACCGGACTGTCGCGACCCTTTCCCGGCCAAGGGGCTCTATAATGCCGCTCACATTCTTCTCTAGCAGGACCTACCCATGAAGCGACCCAGTGGCCGTGCCGCCGATCAGCTGCGCTCGATCCGCATCACCCGCAACTACACCAAGCATGCCGAAGGCTCGGTGCTGGTGGAGTTCGGTGATACCAAGGTGATCTGCACAGCCAGCATCGAGACAGGCGTACCGCGCTTCCTCAAGGGGCAGGGCCAGGGCTGGCTGACCGCCGAATACGGCATGCTGCCACGCGCCACGGGTGAGCGTAACCAGCGCGAAGCGGCGCGGGGCAAGCAGGGCGGACGTACCCTGGAAATCCAGCGTCTGATCGGCCGTTCGCTGCGGGCCGCGCTGGACATGAGCAAGCTCGGCGAGAACACCCTGTACATCGACTGCGACGTGATCCAGGCAGACGGTGGTACGCGCACCGCCTCGATCACCGGCGCCATGGTGGCAGTGATCGACGCCCTCAAGGTGCTGAAGAAGCGCGGCGGTCTGAAGGGCGGCGATCCGGTCAAGCAGATGATTGCCGCCGTATCGGTCGGCATCTATCAGGGCGAGCCGGTGCTCGATCTGGACTATCTGGAAGACTCGGCTGCCGAAACCGATCTGAACGTCGTGATGACCGACGCCGGTGGCTTCATCGAGGTTCAGGGCACGGCCGAGGGCGCGCCGTTCCATGCCGACGAGCTCAACGCCATGCTGGCGCTGGCACACGATGGTGTGCGTCAGCTGTTCGAACTGCAGCGCGCGGTGCTGGCGGACTGAGCGAGAGGTAAGGCGAAATGAGCGATCAGGATCTCGTGCCGTTGCCCAGCCGCGAAGCGCGTCAGTGGGCGATGTTCTGCCACTACTCGGCGTTCTTCTGGTTCCTGGCGCCGATGATCGGCAACGTGCTCGGCCCGCTGATCGTCTGGCAGTTGAAGAAGGACATGGACCCCTTCGTCGACCAACAGGGCAAGGAGGCGCTGAATTTCCAGCTGACCTTCAGCCTTGCGATGATGATCTGTGGCGTGCTGGCCTGGATCCTCATCGGCTTTCCGCTGATGGTGCTGGTGAGCGTGGTGGCGCTGGTGCTGGTGGTGATCGCCGGCATCCGTGCCAACGAAGGCAAGCCCTATCGCTACCCCTTCTGCTGGCGGATCGTCAGATAGGACGGTTTCGATTCCCTGACAGCTGAACGGCGGCCGACACATCGCGTGTCGGCTGCCGTTGCGAATCGCGTATTACAGGCTCAGCGTCCAGTCGTAATCGACGATCAGCGGAGCGTGCTGCGAGAAGCGCGGTTGGCGCGGCAGGCGGGCGCTGCGCACGAAGCGGCGCAGGCCTGAGGTCAGGATCTGGTAGTCGAAGCGCCAGCCGAGGTTGAGCATCTCGGCCTGCTCGGTATCCGGCCACCAGCTGAACAGGTCGCCTTCGCGATTGACCTCGCGCAGCGCGTCTATATAGCCCATGTTGCCGAAGATCTCATCCAGCCAGGCGCGCTCGGGCGCGAGGAAGCCCGGATCCTGCTGGCAGTCGCGCCAGTTCTTCACGTCCAGCTTCTGGTGGGCGACGTACAGCGAGCCGCAGTAGATGTACTCGCGGCGCTTGCGGCGCTGCTTGTCCAGATAGTGGGCGAAGTCATCCATGAACTTGAGCTTGTGGTTCAGGTTGGCATCGCCGCCCTGACCCGAAGGCACCAGCAGGCTGGCGATACTGACCTTGTCGAAGTCGGCCTGCAGATAACGCCCGTAGCGATCCGCCGTCTCGAAGCCCAGACCGGTGATCACGGCTTTGGGCTGCAGCCTGGAATAGAGCGCCACGCCTCCCTGCTCCGGAATCTCGGCATCGCAGGCGTAGAGGAAGTAGCCATCCAGTTGGTAGGCGGGGTCGTCGAGTTCCAAGGCGGAGGCGCGGGTATCCTGCAGGCAGATGACATCGGCATTCTGCGCTTGCAGCCAGCTGAGCAATCCCCGCTGTGCCGCCGCTTGAATGCCATTCACGTTGACGCTGATGATCCGCATAAATGGCCCCTAAAAACACGTGCGTGTATGATAACCCAAGCTCTTCGCAATTAGCTAAAACAGTGGTTTTCCGGGAAATTTCTTCATGCAGGCGTACCAGCGCGAGTTCATCCGCTTCGCCATCGAGCGCGGCGTTCTGCGTTTCGGTGAGTTCACCCTCAAGTCGGGGCGTACCAGTCCCTATTTCTTCAATGCCGGCCTGTTCAACAGCGGCAGCGCGCTGGCACAGCTCGGGCGGTTCTATGCCTCGGCGGTGATCGAGAGCGGCCTGGATTTCGACGTGATCTTCGGTCCGGCCTACAAGGGCATCCCGCTAGGCGCAGCCACGGCCATCGCGCTGGCCGAGCAGCATCAGCGTGACCTGCCGTGGTGCTTCAACCGCAAGGAAGCCAAGGATCACGGCGAGGGCGGCACCTTGGTCGGCGCCCCGCTGACTGGCCGCGTGCTGATCGTTGACGACGTGATCACCGCCGGCACCGCCATCCGTGAAGTCATGCAGATCATTCGGGCACAGAATGCCGAGGCGGCAGGTGTGCTGATTGCCCTGAATCGGCAGGAAAGAGGGCAGGGCGAGCTGTCGGCGATTCAAGAAGTTGAACGTGATTATCGAATGCCGGTGATCAGTATTGTGTCCCTGGAGCAAGTGCTGGAATATCTCGCCGATGATGTTCAGCTGAAACAGCACCTGCCCGCGGTTCAGGCTTATCGCGAGCAGTACGGAATCTGACCCAGGGTAGGTATTGCACATGCGTAGATCGGTAGCCACTCGAACGATGCTCCTGTTGGGGGTCATCTGTCCGGTAATGGCCTCGGCTGCCGAGCTTTATCGCTATGTCGACGAACGAGGCGTGGTGGTTCTCGATCGCCACGGCGTGCCGCCGCAGCATATCTCCCGCGGTTATCAGGTGCTCAACGAGCAGGGACGCGTGGTCCGCGAGGTGCCGCCGGCGCCGACCGCCGAAGAGTTCGCCCGGCTGCAGGCGAAGAAGGCGCGCGATGCGTCGGATGCACAGCTGCTGCGTCTCTATGCCAGCGTAGAGGATGTCGAGCGAGCTGAAACGCGCAAACTGGCCGAGCTCGATAGCGTGATCGGTTTGTCTCAGGGCAACCTGCAATCCATCCGCAGTCAGCACAGCAGTCTGCGCAAGCAGGCGGCGAACCACGAGCGGGCGGGGCGCAATGTCCCTGAGAATCTGCTGGCGCAGATCGAAAACCTCGAGAAGGAAGAGCAGAGCCTGTTGCGAGACCTGGCGCGTTTCGAGAAGACGCGTGCCGAGGCGGAGGTCAGCTTCGCCCAGGATCGGCAGCGAGTCGCCGAGCTGCTCGGGCAGAATCCATAAGCGCGTCGACCTGGCGCGCCCCTTCGAAACTTCCTGCTGAAAGCAATCTCGACGCATTAATGGCGATTCGCCATTTTTCTGGATGAATGCGTAGCTTGCTTACTATCATAAAAGACCGCTCTAACTCAATAGTTTCAAGGTCGTGATGAGTTGCTTGGAGTCAGTCTGTACCGTTGCGCAAAATTTTCGGTATGGCTGACTGGCATGAATGATAGGAACCTACGCAGTTATCAGGAGCTTCACAAGCCGAAGGGAAATTTCGCGACTCGCGCTGAATACCTTGAACACGAATTGGAGATCATGGCGCCGAAACGCTGGGGCGTGAACCTGCCGTTTCGTGACTACCGTTTCGAGTACGAAGACTGGGTGCCAGCCATGGCGGCAACCATCGGCAAGATTGTCATGGTGGCCGCAGTGGTCGCAGCGTTCGCCGGTCCGATGGGGCTGTCCAACGAGTTCGTGATCGAGAACGCGCGCTACGAGATGCTGATTGCCGCGCTGCTGTTCGTGGTGCTGTTTTCCGGCTTCCTCAATCCCACCGCCAACCTGGCCGGAACCCATGGTCCGCTGATCCCGCTGATTCCACTGATCGTCGCCTCGGGCGGTCATCCGATGGCGCTGGGCATCATGGTTGGGGTGCTCGGTTTTACCCTCGGCGTGTTCAAGGGTGGCAGCTTGCTGGCGCGGCTGACCAGCGACGGGGTGTGCGGCGGTCTGTTGCTCTACCTCGGCTTCATCGGCATCACCTCGCAGATCAAGAAGCTGTTCGGCTGGGCGGACAGTTTCGACATGGGCTATATCGCCTTTGTCGTGGTCTTCGCGACCATCGTCATGTATGCCTATCTCGAGCATATCCGCATGCGCTGGCTGGCGATTCCGCTGGGCTCGGCTCTGGCTGCGCTGATCGCCTTCGTGATGGGCGCTCCGTTCGAGTTCACCACCGAGCCGGGCGTGCCGAATCTCAATCCAATGTATTGGTGGGGCGAGGACACCGGCTGGCAGATCGGCCTGCCGGACCTGCATCATTTCATCGCGGTCGCGCCTTTCGCCGTGCTGGCGGTGGCCATGTGGTCACCGGATTTTCTCGGCCATCGCGTGTTTCAGCAGCTCAACTATCCGCCCAAGGCGAAGAAGGTGCTGATGAACATCGACGACACCATGTGCGTCGCGGCAGCGCGGCAGATCGTCGGCACTTCGCTGGGCGGGGGCAATCTGGCGTCGTCCTGGGGTACCTTCATGGTCCCGGCGGCCATCGCCAAGCGTCCGATCCCCGCAGGTGCGCTGCTCACCGGCCTGCTCTGCGTGGTCGCCGCGCTCTGGGGCTATCCGATGGACCTGGCCATCTGGCCGCCGGTTCTGAGCGTGGCGCTGATGGTCGGCGTGTTCCTGCCGCTGCTGGAAGCCGGCATGCAGATGACCCGCGAGGGCAAGACCTCGCAGTCGGCAGCCATCGTGATTTTCTCTTCGGCGCTGGTCAATCCGGTGTTCGGTTGGTCACTCACCGTGCTGCTGGACAACCTCGGACTGATCGGTGACAAGGAGCGCGGTCAGTCGCTGAGCCATCTGCACCGCTGGGTGATTCCGACGATTGTGTTCATCGTGCTGTGCGCGGTGATGCTGGGCATCGGCATGTTCCCAGGCATTCCGGCGATGCTCGAATCGTTCCGCATCGATCTCTGAGGTTCTAGCGCACACGAAAAAGGGGAGCCTGGGCTCCCCTTTTTCATGTACAGGTATCAGCGCTGACTGTTGGTGATCAGCGTGCCGACCCCAACGTCAGTAAAAATCTCCAGCAACACCGCATTGGGCACGCGGCCGTCGATGATATGCGCGCTGTTGACGCCGCCCTGCACGGCTTCCAGTGCACAGCGGATCTTCGGCAGCATACCGCCATAGATGGTGCCATCGGCAATCAGCGCATCGACCTGAGCGGTGGACAGCCCGGTCAGCACGTTGCCCTGCTTGTCCATCAGGCCGGCGATGTTGGTCAGCAGCATGAGCTTTTCGGCCTTCAACGCCTCTGCCACCTTGCCGGCCACCAGATCGGCGTTGATGTTGTACGACTCGCCGTTCTCGCCCACGCCGATCGGCGCGATGACCGGGATGAAGTTGCCCTGCACCAGCATTTCCAGCAGCTCGGCGTTGACGCCGGTAACCTCGCCTACATGGCCGATGTCGATGATTTCCGGCTTGGTCATCTCCGGCGTCTGACGGGTCGCCTTGAGCTTCCTGGCGCGGATCAGGCCGGCATCCTTGCCGGTCAGGCCAATGGCGCTGCCGCCATGCTGGTTGATCAGGCTGACAATGCTCTTGTTGACCTGGCCGCCGAGGACCATCTCCACCACATCCATGGTCTGGCTGTCGGTGACCCGCATGCCGTCGATGAAGTGGCTTTCGATGTTCAGGCGCTTGAGCAGATCGCCGATCTGCGGGCCGCCGCCGTGCACCACCACCGGGTTGATGCCCACCGCCTTCATCAGCACGATGTCGCGGGCGAAGCCGGTCTTCAGCTCCTCGCTCTCCATCGCGTTGCCGCCGTACTTGATGACCAGCGTCTTGCCGACGAATCGGCGGATGTAGGGCAGCGCTTCGGACAGGACCTTGGCGAATTGGGTGGCAGCTTCACGGCTGAGGGTCATGCAGGACTCCGCAAAATCAGAACGGCAGTTTGAGGTCGGGTGCAACGCTGAGCAGCTGGCCGCGGAAGACGTCCTGGATGCGGCTGAGCTCTTCTTCGCTGTCGGCCTCGAAGCGCAGTACCAGCACCGGGGTGGTGTTGGAGGCGCGGATCAGGCCCCAGCCCTTGGGATAGTCGACCCGCACACCGTCGAGGGTGATCAGGTTGGCTTCGCCCCATTTGGCGTCGCGTTGCAGGGCGTCCATGATGGTGAATTTGCTTTCCTCTGTCACCGTGATGTTGATCTCCGGCGTCGAGATATCGCAGGGGAAGGCGGCAAACACCTGTTCGGCGTCACGCTTGTCCTGACTGAGGATCTCCAGCAGGCGTGCAGCACTGTAGATGCCGTCGTCGAAGCCGAACCAGCGTTCCTTGAAGAAGATGTGGCCGCTCATCTCGCCGGCCAGCAGCGCGCCGGATTCCTTCATCTTCTTCTTGATCAGCGAATGGCCGGTCTTCCACATCACCGGGCGGCCGCCATAGCCGCTGATCAGCGGGGTCAGGCGGCGGGTGCATTTGACGTCGAAGATGATGTCGGCGCCTGGATTGCGCGAAACCACGTCCTTGGC
This sequence comes from Stutzerimonas sp. LR2, assembly GCF_055755175.1. Lineage (NCBI taxonomy): Bacteria > Pseudomonadati > Pseudomonadota > Gammaproteobacteria > Pseudomonadales > Pseudomonadaceae > Stutzerimonas > Stutzerimonas sp. LR2. The sequence continues at coordinate 183,875 of NZ_JBVTRR010000001.1, read as the reverse complement.
GAACAGCATCAGCAGGCGGTCCGGGTAGATCATGGTGCCGGCGTTGGTCACCACGCCGACGCGATCGCCGTCGCCGTCGAAGGCCAGGCCCAGATCAGCCTTCTCGGATTTCACCTTGGCGATCAGGTCGACCAGGTTCTCCGGCTTGCCGGGATCGGGGTGGTGATTGGGGAAGTTGCCGTCGACCTCGCAGTACAGCGGGATCACGGTGCAACCCAGGGCCTCGATCAGCTTGGGCGCGATGACGCCGGCCACACCGTTGCCGCAGTCGACCACCACCTTCATCGGCTTGGCCATGGCGATGTCGCTGCGGATCTGCTCGAAGTAACGCTCCAGTACATCGACCTGTTCGACCTTGCCGACACCGCTGGACAGGTCGTTGGTCTCGATCCGCTTGCGCAGCACCTGGATCTGCTCGTTGGCCAGGGTGTCTCCGGCGATGACGATCTTGAAGCCGTTGTAGTCCGGCGGGTTGTGGCTACCGGTGAGCATCACCCCGGACTTGCCGGCGAGGATGTTGGCCGCGTAGTAGAGCACCGGCGTCGGCACCATGCCGATGTCGCTGACGTCGCAGCCGCTGTCGAGCAGGCCCTGGATCAGGTGCTGGACCAGCTCCGGGCCGGACAGGCGACCGTCGCGGCCGACGGAAACGTTGGGTTCACCCTTGGCGAGGCTCTCGGACCCGATGGCGCGGCCGACCCAGTACGCGGTTTCGGTGGTCAGGCTGTCGCCGACAACGCCACGGATGTCGTAGGCGCGGAAGATACTGGCGGGCAAGTTCGGGGCTTTGGCGCTGCTCATTGCGGTTTCTCGCTCCTTGGTGTCGAGGCCGAAGATGTCCTGGTCCTCGTCGAGAATGTCGATGTCGAGAATATCGGTCTCCGGCAGGGGCGGAGCGACGTACTCGGTAGGTTTGGCGGGCCGTACGGCGGGGGCCGCGGCAGGTGCCTGAGTCGGAGCCGATCCGGCGGGGCGGACGGGCAGTCGGACCATGTTCCTGGCCAGTGCGTCGAGGACCGGCAGGCTCAAGGCCGGTATTTGGATGGTCTTGCCCGTGGAGAGTTCCTGCAGCAGGCGACTGATCCGCAGCACGTCTTCGCGCAGCTTGCGTTGCTGGCTGCCGAGCACCAGTTGCAGGCCGATCAGTACGCCGGCCAGTGCCAGCAGCGCCGCGGCGATCAGGTGCAGGGGCGTCAGCATGGCCGGCGCGGCTTCGCTGCCCGGAACGTAGCTCAGCGTCCAGTTGGAATTGCCGCTGGGCAGTGTCAGGGCCGTGGCATTGCCCGGGGTGCCGCGCTGCAGCAGCACTTGCTCCGGTGCGCCGGCGAATTGCTGGCTCAACCGCAGTTGCCCGGCGCCGGCGGGCAGCGTCGGGAGGCCGGCGAGGAGGCGTTCGAGGTCAGTCACCAGCAGCAGCGTGCCGCGAATCGCCTGCTGACCTTCGCCGCGCAGGGCGACGGCGCTGTACAGCAGCCAGCGGTTGTCGACCTTGTACGCTTCGGGGGCGGGCGCCTGGCCGGCTTCCGCACGCTGCAGCAGATCGAGCGCGGCGAAGTTCAGCGGTCCCGGGCGGCTGGTGTCGGGTACGGCGCGGCCGCGGACATTCAGATGCGCGTCGACCACGCCGGGCAGGTCCAGCAGGCGCTGCTCGGCATCGCGTCGACGCTCACCGTCGCCACGCAGCGCGTCGACCAGCATCAGTCGCTCCGTCACCGCCTGGGTATCGCCCTGCAGCTGACGCAGCGCTTGCTGCAGCGCGCTGGCCTGGCTCTGGCCCCAGGCGCTGGCCAGCTGCGTCCGTTGCTCCTGCTCGGCATTCTGCAGGCCCAGCCAGAGCAGCGCTGCCGCTGCGCCGAGGCCGATCAGGCAGCTCGCCAGGCCACCGAGCAAGGGTTTGATGTTGATGCCGCTGCGCTTGCTGCGGGTCTCGGCCGGGTTCAGTACGCCTGAATCCTTGGCGGTGCGCTTGAAGAGTGCCATGAAGCTCCTCGGATCATCCTGAAAGAAGTAAGCGGGGGTATCGCTCAGTGGCTGCCGGAGTGGCCGAATCCGCCGGCGCCGCGATCACTGCTGTCGAAGCTGTCGACCAGTTCGAAACGCGCCTGCACCACCGGCACCAGCATCAGCTGCGCGATGCGCTCGCCGACGGCGATGGTGAATGCGCTCTGGCCGCGGTTCCAGCAGGACACCATCAGCTCACCCTGGTAGTCCGAGTCGATCAGCCCGACCAGGTTGCCGAGCACGATGCCGTGCTTGTGGCCGAGGCCCGAACGCGGCAGGACCAGCGCGGCCAGGGTCGGGTCGGCGATGTGGATGGCCAGGCCGGTGGGGATCAGCAGGGTCTGGCCGGGTTCCAGGACGGTGTCCTGTTGCAGCATGGCGCGCAGGTCGAGACCGGCCGAGCCAGGTGTGGCGTATTCGGGCAGTGGGAAGTCCCGACCGAGGCGCGGGTCGAGGATCTTGGCTTGGAGTGCGTGCATGTCAGGACTCTTTGTAGCGCTCGGCGATGAAGGCTACCAGCGCACGGGCAATATGCCCCTTGCTGGCCTGGCCGAAGCGGGTTTCGTGCTGTTGGCGGTCGATCACGCTGACCGCGTTGTCTTCGCTGTTGAAGCCGATGCTGGGGTTGGCCACGTCGTTGGCGACGATCAGGTCGAGGTTCTTGTCGCGCAGCTTGCGGGCGGCATATTCGAGAAGATTCTCGGTCTCCGCGGCGAAGCCGACGCAGAACGGGCGATCCGCACGGCCTGCGAGGGTGGCGAGGATGTCCGGGTTGCGCACCATCTGCAGCAGCAGGCCATCGCCAGTGCTGGGGTCTTTCTTCAGTTTATGGGGTGCCACCACTTCCGGACGGTAATCGGCGACGGCTGCCGCGGCGATGAGGATGTCGCAGGGCATCGCCGCTTCGCAGGCCGCGAGCATGTCACGGGCACTGACGACGTCGATGCGCTGCACACGATCGGGAGTGGGCAGGAACACCGGGCCGGTCACCAGGATGACCCGCGCGCCGGCTTCGGCAGCGGCCTCGGCGAGGGCGAAACCCATCTTTCCCGAGCTGTGGTTGGTGATGTAGCGCACCGGGTCGATGTTCTCCTGGGTGGGGCCGGCGGTGATCAGCAGGTGCTTGCCGGTCAGCATGCCGGTCTCGAAGCAGTCGGCGGCGGCACGCGCCAGCTCCTCGGCTTCGAGCATGCGCCCCATGCCGATGTCGCCGCAGGCCTGGCTGCCGGAGTCGGGTCCGAACAGGCGAATGCCACGTGCCAGCAGCTGCTCACGATTGGCCTGGGTAGCGGGGTCGGCCCACATGGCCTGGTTCATGGCCGGCGCCAGCGCGACCGGGGCGTTGGTCGCCAGCACCACGGTGGTCAGCAGATCATTGGCGACGCCCTGAGCAAGGCGGGCCATGAGGTCGGCGGTGGCCGGCGCGATCAGCACGAGGTCTGCCCAGCGAGCCAGTTCGATGTGCCCCATGGCCGCTTCCGCCGCGGGGTCGAGCAGGTCCAGGTGGACGGGATGGCCGGAGAGCGCCTGCAGGGTGAGGGGGGTGATGAACTCGCGCCCGCCCTGGGTCATCACCACCCGGACTTCGGCGCCATGGTCGCGCAGGCGGCGGACCAGTTCGGCGCTCTTGTAGGCGGCGATGCCGCCGCCGACGCCCAGGACGATGCGTTTACGATACAGCCGCTGCATAGGCCTGCCTTGTTATCTGGTAGGGATGTCCGGAGTGAGAACCAGGTCTGAAGTTGCCCGGTGCCCCGGAAAAATGACGGGCTAAGATAGCACAGCGCCCACAGCGGAAAAGTGGGCCTGCTCGACAGGGAGATGACATGAGCATACGTGACTGGCCGGCGTCGGAGCGGCCGCGGGAGAAGCTTCTCGATCAGGGCGCGGCCGCGCTTTCCGATGCCGAATTGCTGGCGATATTCCTGCGCACCGGCGTCGCCGGAAAGAGCGCGGTGGACCTGGCGCGCTACCTGCTCGCCGAGTTCGGTAGCCTGCGCGCGTTGCTGGAGGCGGATCTCGATCAGTTCAGCGCACACCTGGGGCTTGGGCCGGCCAAGTTCGCCCAGTTGCAGGCCGTGCTGGAGATGGGTCGCCGGCACCTGGCCGAACGGCTGCGCCGCCATTCGGCACTGGAATCGCCGCAGGCGGTACGCGATTACCTCAAGGCGCGCCTGCGCCACGAACCGCACGAGCTGTTCGGCTGCCTGTTTCTCGACGCCAAGCACCGGGTCCTGGCCTTCGAAGTGTTGTTCCATGGCACCATCGATGGCGCCAGCGTCTACCCTCGGCAGGTGGTCAAGCGTGCCCTGGCGCAGAACGCGGCGGCGGTGATCCTCACCCACAACCACCCGTCGGGCGTGGCCGAGCCGAGCCAGGCCGACCGTCAGCTGACCCAGCGGCTGAAAGACGCCCTGGCGCTGATCGACGTGCGGGTGCTCGATCATTTCATCGTCGGTGACGGCGAGCCGCTGTCGATGGCCGAATATGGCTGGATGTGAGCGTCGCTACGCCAGCAGCGGTACCAGCAGCAGCGGACCGAGCACCAGCAGCACGAAGCGGCCGTTCCAGCCGAAGGCGATGCGCCACGGGGAGATCCCCGCGTGGCGCGCCAGCATCAGCGCCGACGGCCCATAGGGCGACAGCAGCATCGCCAGAGAAAAGCCCACCAGCAGCGCCACCGCCGGCTGCATCACCGCGACGCCGTGGCCCGCCAGCTGGGCCAGCAGTGCGGCGCACAGGCTCAGCGAGATGATCGGCGCGACACCCAGCAGCGCCAGGGCGATGATGGCGAGCATGCCGATGGCGCCGAGGCCGAACAGCGCCAGGGGCGTACTGCTGAAATGACCTGCCAGACGTTCGACCGGAATCAGGATGGCGGTCAGCCCGCCCAGCAAGGCGGAGCAGGCGAAGATGAAAGTCTCGTTACGCATTCCGGCGAGGGTGTCGCGTACCTCGCCGTAGACGGCGGTTGGCGAGCCGCCCTGGCGCAGTAGCAGGCCGATCACGGCGAGCGGCACCAGCAGCATCGCTGCCTGGGTCGCTGAGAGCCAGGTCAGGCTGGCCAGCAGGGCGATCAGCGCAATGCCCAGGAGGCTGCCATACAGCAGCCTGCGCAGCTCACCGGCTGGCGCGGGCGGCCGTTCGCTGCCCATCTGCAGTTGATGCAGCCGGTGATTGTCCATCGTCCAACCGACCACTAGTAGGATTGCCGCACAGAGCAGCCCGAACGGCAGCAGTGCGCTCCAGCTGAGCCCCGGCAGCTCGCGAGTGAGGATCGCCACGGCAACGCTGGTGGGCGCCAGCAGAGGCACCAGGGCGAAGCCGCGCAGTGCCGTGACCATCACCCCGCGGGCGCCCTCGCGCCGCTGTGCCGGACTGTAGCCGCGGCCGTCCAGATGACGTTCCAGCGAGCCGCAGACCAGGTTGAGCATGCCGAAACTCAGCACCGAACTGATGGCGAAGGTGCTCAGCAGATAGCTCGGGTAGAGGCGCCGGCGCGGTTGTCGCAGCAGCAAGCGGTGCAGCTCGCCCAGTTGTGGCAGCCGCTTGACTGCGCAGTGCGCGAGCCCCAGCGCGCCGATGAACGCGCCGTAATAGGCAGCGGCAGCCAGCATCCGCTGCGCCTGTTCCCAGCTGGGCGTGCCAAGCAGCAACCAGTAAGCGAGCAGGCCGAGCGTGACCAGCCCCAGCCGGCGCGGGTAGGGCATCAGCGAGCGCCAGTGCCAGAGGAAGAACAGTACCAGCAGGGCGCCGCTGATCACGCTCGGCCATTGCAGGCGGGAGACCAGCGCGAACAGCTCGCAGGCGAGCGCCAGTGGCAGCAGGGCCAGCATCGGTCAGGGCAGCTCGCTGCGCAGCTTGCCGCGCTGGTAGACGCCTTCACCAAAGGCCAACAGGCGATCTTGCTCGTCCAGCAGGTCGCAGCTGGCCATGAATACCTTGTGCCCGGAGGAGCGGCAGCGTGCCACCGCGCGGATGCGGCTGCCGGCTGGCGCCGGTGCGCTGAAGTTGACGTTCATCGACAGTGTGGTCGCCACGCGGCGCTGGTCCGCCTGCTCGGTCCAGGTGCCGCACAGGCCCATCGCCACGTCGAGCAAGGTTGCGCTGACGCCGCCGTGCAGGTTGCTGGCGTTGTTCAGGTGGCGCGGCTGCAGCAGCAGTTCGATCACCACCCGCTCGGGGCCGTACTCGGTCAGGCGGCAGCCGAGATCCTGAAAGAAGCCGGTTATGGAGGCTTCGACCTGCTGGCGTGAATGCTCGGACATAAGGGCGTATCGGTAGGAAGTTGCGCCGCAGAGTGGCAGCCTTTAGCCTGCTGGTCAATCTGACGGAATGCCATTCCGCACTGCGGAATATGCGGAATGTGAGGAGGGACTTGGGATGTTCGAACGTATCGGAATCATCGGTGCCGGCGCCATGGGGCGGGGCATCGCTCAGCTGTTTGCCAGCGCGGGCAAGCAGGTGTGGCTCTACGATGCGCGCGGCGAGTCGGTCGCCGAGGCGCTGCGTTTCAATCGCGAGCTGCTGGAGCGCAGCCTGGCCAAGGGCCGCCTGAGCACCGAGGCGCTCGACGCAACCCTGGCGCGGATGCGGCCGGCGTCGACGTTGCAGGAGCTGGCCGGTTGCGACCTGCTGATCGAGGCCATCGTCGAGAATCTCGAGGCCAAACAGGCGCTGTTCGTCGAGCTGGAGGCGCTGGTTGCCGAGGACGCGGTACTGGCGACCAATACCTCGTCACTGTCGGTCACGCGGATCGCCGCGGCCTGCCGGCACCCGCAGCGGGTGGCCGGTTTCCATTTCTTCAACCCGGTGCCGTTGATGAAGCTGGTGGAAGTGGTGCGCGGCGAGCGCAGCGATCCGCAGGTGATCGAGCGGCTGGTCAAGCTGGCGGAAGAGGCCGGGCATTTCCCTGCGATCACACCGGATACTCCCGGTTTTCTGGTCAACCATGCCGGTCGCGCCTACAGCACCGAGGCGCAGCGCATCCTCGCCGAGGGCATCGCTGATGCCGAGCAGATCGACCGCATCCTGCGCGACGGCCCGGGCTTTCGCATGGGGCCGTTCGAACTGTTCGACCTCACCGGTCTGGACGTCTCTCACGCCGTGATGGAGTCGGTGTACCAGCAGTTCTACCAGGACCCACGCTATACGCCGTCCTACCAGGCAGCGCAGCGGGTCGCCGCCGGTCTGCTCGGGCGCAAGAGCGGCCAGGGCTATTACCGCTACGACAATGGCCAGCAGATGCGAACGCCGGCGCCGGCCGTCGAGCCAGTCCCGGTGGACCGCCCGTTCTGGCTGGACAGCCAGGACGCCGAGCTGCGCGGTTGGCTGGCAGCCTTGCTGGGCCAGACGGGTGCGCAGCTGGAGTCGGGCGAGACGCCGTCGGAACGGGCCATCTGCCTGATCACTCCTTTGGGTGAGGACGCCAGCTCGATGATCGCGCGTCTGGATTTACCGGCGGCGCGTTGCGTCGCCTACGACCTGTTTAGCGATCGCGAACGGCGGCACGTGCTGATGCGTACGCCTGCGCTCGACCCCGCGCTGGAAGCCCAGGCGCGGCAGGCGCTGGGTGGCGACGGCGTGCCGGTGGAGGTGATCAACGATTCGCCGGGGTTCGTCAGTCAGCGCGTCGTGGCCAGCATCGTCAACCTGGGCTGCGAGATCGCGCAGAAGGGCATCGCCGATCCGCATACGCTGGACCGGGCGATTACCCTGGCGCTGGGCTACCCGAAGGGACCGCTGGGTTTCGCCGAGCATTATGGTGCGGCGCGCGTCCTCGCCATTCTCGAGGCGATGCAGGCCTGCTATGGCGGTGAGGCGCGCTACCGGCCGAGCCCCTGGCTGCGCCGGCGGGTACAGCTCGCGCTGCCCCTGAGCGCGCCGGAGCGGGCGTCGGCACCCTAGTTATCGAGGCGACCGGAGGCGCGCGCCGGCGCCTTCAGTTTGTCCGGCCGCGGCCGTTAAGCCTGGGGTGAGCCTTCGATAACGGCACGGTGCTACTAAGGCACTACTGTTCTTTGTCGGAGGCTGTGGGTACAACGTCGGATCAATCCGACAAGAACAAGAGGCCCGTCCATGAGCCCCGCCAACCGCCACCCCAAGGCCATCGTGTTCCATGTAGCGCTGATCGTCGGTCTGCTGCTCATGCATTACTGGCTGGCCCCGCCCCTGCTGTTGACGGCGCTGTTGCTGCTCGCCGCGGCGCTATGGCCTTGGTTCACCGTCTGGCGCGCGGCAGACGACGGCGCGACGGCTGCCGATACGCCGCCGGCGTTCAGTGAGCTGACCAAGAATCTGTCGCGCAACACCTGCCACAACGCGCTTTCCGCCGCTCAGGTCGCCTTCAGCGCCGAGCAGCTCGCCAGCCGCCTGCAGTCGCAGCTCAAGGCAGTGAGCGAAATTGCCAACGGTGCCGAGGCGATTGCGGCCACCGAGCAGGACAGCGCCGAGCGCGCCCGACACACGCTGGACGCCGCACAGTCGGTGCGTCAGCGCAGCGATGCCGGTCAGGCCGAGTTGCAGCGCGCCATCGAGCGGATGCAGCAGCTCAGCGCGCAGACCCATGCCAGTCGCGAGCTGATCGACGGCCTGTCTGCCCGCACCGAAGAGATTCGCCGGATCACCGACGTGATCCAGTCCATTGCCAGCCAGACCAATCTGCTCGCGCTCAACGCAGCCATCGAGGCCGCCCGCGCCGGCGAGGCGGGGCGCGGCTTTGCCGTGGTGGCCGACGAGGTGCGCAGCCTGGCGGCGCGTACCTCCAGCGCCACCGAAGAAGTGGGGCGCATGGTGGCCGACATTCGCCAGCAGAGCGAAGCGGTGGTCAGCTACATCCAGCGCCAGGCCAACGAGCTGGACGCCGCCGCCGAGCAGATCGCCACCACCGGCGAGCAGCTCAGCGGTATCGCCGGGCTGGCCGGCAGCGTCGAGTCCCAGGTGGAGCAGATCACCACCGGCACCGCCGACAACCATCAGCGCCTGACCGGGCAGTTCGTCGCCCTCGACCAGCTGCGCGCCGACGCACTGGACAGCGAGAAACAGACCCGCCAGCTGGAGCAGGCCGCCGAGCGGCTGGTGGCCCAGGCCGAGAGTGCCAGCGAGCAGCTCGCCGAGGTGCAGCTGGACGACTATCACCAGGCCATGTTCGATCTGGCGCGGCAGGGCGCTGCGGCCATCGCCGAGCGGTTCGAGGCGGACATCCAGGCCGGGCGGGTCAGCCTCGATGATCTCTTCGATCGCAACTACCGGGCGCTGCCCAATACCGACCCGGTGAAGTACCAGACGCGCTTCGACAAGTATGCCGACGAGGTTCTGCCAGCGATCCAGGAACCGCTGCTGCAGCGGCATCCTGCACTGGTCTACGCCATCGCGACGACCCCGGAAGGCTATGTACCGACCCACAACCGTGCCTTCAGCCAGCCGCCGGTGGGCAATCCGGAGATCGATCGGGTCAAGAGCCGCAGCAAGCGGCTGTTCAACGATCGCACCGGCGGCCGCTGCGGCAGTCATCAGCGGCGCCTGCTGTTGCAGACCTACAGTCGCGACACCGGCGAGCTGATGCATGATCTGTCGGTGCCGATCATGGTTCGCGGGCGCCACTGGGGTGGGCTGCGGCTGGGCTATCGCCCCGAGCAATAAGGCCGATCCCGAGGTTGGCGCGATCGCCCTGGCCCTGTGCAGCTGCACGGGCCAGGGAGCGACTAAGCTTGCTGGCTACTGGTTCTGCGGAGATGCAGCCGATGAAGACGCTCACCGATCACCTCGCGCAATACGCGGCCTACCACCGCGACCCGCGCAACCTGCTCACCCATTTCGTTGGCATTCCCCTGATCGTGGTGGCCGTGGCCGTGCTGCTGTCGCGCCCCGGCATCGCCTGGGCGGGCCTGTGGCTCAGTCCGGCGGCGCTGGTGTCGCTTGTCGCCGCGCTGTTCTATCTGCGTCTGGACCTGCGCTACGGCATGCTGATGAGCGCCGTGCTGGCGCTCTGCCTGTGGCTGGGTGCGCTGGCCGCCGGAGCGGGCACGGCGCTCTGGCTGGGTATCGGCGTGGGGTTGTTCGTGGTCGGCTGGATCATCCAGTTCATCGGCCACTATTTCGAGGGGCGCAAGCCGGCGTTCGTCGACGACCTCAGCGGGCTGATCATCGGGCCGCTGTTCGTCGCGGCCGAACTCGGCTTCATGCTCGGGTTGCGCGAGCCGCTGCGCCTCGCCATCGAGGCGCGGGTCGGGCCGGTGCGTCTGCGCCACACGGCCGCTCACGGCTGACGGTCCTCAGGGCTTGGCGGCCATCCACTGGTCGCTGAGGCTGCGCGCATGGCGGTCGACCATGATCGGCGCGAACGGGCGGCCCGAGGCGGTGGTGAGGTTGTTGCTGGCGCTGTTCATGTCCTGCAGCGCCACCCGGAGGAAATCCCAGCGGGTCTTGAGCTTGGCCAACAGCGGGTCGCGCTTGCCGTCCAGCTCGGCGAGCTGGGCGTCGATGGCCGGCACCAGGTGGCGCTCATCCTGGCCGAGGTAGGTATCCGGCTGTTCGCGGGCGATTTCGAAGGAGCCGATATAGGCGCGGCTGAGGTATTGCACGGCAAGGTATTCGACCTTGGCCGGCAGTTCGGCCTGGCTGTCGGCGCCCTGCTGGGCGCGCACGGCCGTGAGGAAATCGCGTAGCGCCTTGCTCATCTGCAGCGGAAAGCCCCAGGGCATGTCGTCTTCGGCGGTGCCGAAGCTCGCACCTTCGCGAAGCCGGGCCAGCAGTTCCTGATGGCTTTCGCGTAATGCGCTGGTGGGGTTGGGTACCTGCATCAGGGCGGCGTTCAGCGCCCGCAGATCGTCTTCCAAGCGCAGCAGGTGTGCCTTCTGAAACCCTTCGCCACGGTAGAGCAGCAGGCTGCTGGTCGCGCGGTTGGCGTGAATCTGCATGTTCTGCAGCGGGGTGGTCGGCTCGGCAGCCTCGGTGAGGCCGGGCAGCATGCCGAGGATCAGCAATAACCAGAAGCGAGTGAAACGGTCCATTGTCGTGCTCCTTTTTTATTTTTATAGAAGCGATGCGTGCGTGGCAGCAGCATTCCTGAGCCTAACGGACCACTGGCTATCTGGTATCACCCCAAAGAATGATTTGCAGGGGGAGGACAGAAGGGCGGAGATGTGCTGCAGCTGACGCGCCGGCAGGTACTCGCTGCGCAGTCACCGGCGGCAGGGCGGTCCAGAGCGGATGCTAGAGCATCTTCTCCAGTCCGATCACGTCGGCGAACCAGGCGTTGAAGCGTCGCCAGAGCCCGCCGGGCTCCTTCTCCAGCACGCGCAGGCGACCGCCGTCCTCGGCGATCCAGACCAGCTGCTGGCGCCCGTCGCGCTCCTCCAGGCGTACCTCGTAGCTGAGCGCGGGCGACATGCCCTCCAGGGTCAGGCGATGGACCTCGCGGGCCAGCTCATGGCTTTCCACCAGCACGCCGACTTCGCTGTTCCAGAGCACCGAGCGCGGATCGAAATTCAGCGAGCCGATGAACACCTTTTCCTGATCGAACACTGCCGCCTTGCTGTGCAGGCTGGATTCGGACTCGCCGAGAAAGCTGTAGGACGGCTCCTGTTGCGGCTGCCGGCGCAGCTCGAACAGGCGCACGCCATGCTCCAGCAGTTCGCGGCGGTAGGGTGCATAACCACCGTGCACGGCCGGCACGTCGGTCGCCTCCAGCGAATTGGTGAGGATGCGTACCGTCACCCCCGCACCGGCGCGCTCGGCCAGGTACTCCACGCCACTGGCGGTCGGCACGAAGTAGGCCGATATCAGTGTCAGCTCGCGGCTCACCGCTTGCATGGTCGGTGCCAGCTGAGTGGTCAGCAGCAGCGAGGTGGCCGGTATGCCCTCGGCGAGCAGCTTCTCCGGGGCATCCCACATCGCCTCGCCCGGTGCCCAGATGAGCTCATCGAGCCATTGCTGCAGCTGCGGCTCCTGTTTGTACTGCATCAACCGCTGGTACTGCTCGCTGTTGTCCTGCCGCGCCTGCTGCAGGTAGTCGCGCAGCTGCCGGCGGGCCTTGTCCAGGCCGCTGGCCTTCGGCTGCCACCAGAGAAAGCGCTGGATCGGCACGCTCAGTTGATTGTTCCAGTACTCGTCGAAACTCCGCGCCAGCTGCTCGGCCACCGGGCCGGCGCCAAGCAGGTCGATGTCGGTGAAGTTCATCGCCTGGTCGGCCTCGAAGTACTCGTCCCCCAGGTTGCGCCCGCCAACGATGGCCAGGCTGCCGTCGACCAGCATGAGCTTGTTGTGCATGCGCCGATGCTGCAACGACAGGTGCAGCAGGCGGCCCATGGTTCGGGTAATCGCGTTGCTGCGGCCCAGGTGCAACGGGTTGAAGACGCGGATCTGGACGTTGGGATGGGCGGCGAGGGCGCCGATGCGGTAGTCCTGGCCGTCGCTGGTGGTGTCGTCCAGCAGCAGGCGTACACGAACGCCACGGTCAGCCGCCTGCAGCAGCTCGTCGATGAGTGCGCGGGTGGTCAGGCCGTCATGGACGATGTAGTACTGCACGTCCAGGCTGAGCTGGGCGGCGCGGATCATTTCGCTGCGGGCCGTGAAGGCCTCGGTGCTCTCGGCCAGCAGGCGAAAGCCGGAGTAGCCGTCCGGCTGGGTGGCAGCGAGCTGCTGTAACCGCCGGCCGAGGGGAGAGGCGTCCGGGGCGACCGAGTAGGACTCGGTCGGGGCTGGATGGCTGGCGCAACCGGCCAGCAGCACGAGCAGCAACAGCGTCAGATAGGCGCGCAAGGTTTCTCCGGGTCTGCATCCATTCATTCCATGCTTGGACGCTGCGCTTCGTCGGAAAATTCAGAAGCGATCCTTCAGTCGATACCAGAGCATGCCCATGGCCAGCAGCGGCGAGCGCAGCAGGCGGCCACCGGGAAAGGTCGGGTGCGGCACCTTGGCGAACAGATCGAAGCCATGGCTCTGCTGCGCCGTGATGGCTTCGGCCAGCAGGCGACCGGCCAGATGAGTGGCATTCAGCCCGTGCCCGGAATACGCCTGGGCGTAGAACACGTTGGGCTGCTCGGGCAGGCGCCCGATCTGCGGCAGGCGATTGGCGCCGATGCCGATCATGCCGCCCCACTGGTAGTCGATGCCGATGCCGATCAGCTGCGGGAACACCTCGAGCATTTTCGGCTGCATGTAGGCGGTAATGTCTTTCGGGTCGCGGCCCGAATAGTGGCAGGCGCCGCCGAACAGCAGACGGCCGTCGGCCGAGAGGCGGAAGTAGTCGAGCGCCACGCGCTGGTCGCAGACTGCCGTATTCTGCGGCAGCAGTTCGCGGCACAGCGGTTCGGGCAGGCGCTCTGTGGCGATGATGTAACTGCCGGCCGGCAGCACCTTGCCGGCGAGCTTCGGCTGCAGGCCGTTGAGGTAGGCGTTGCAGGCGAGCACCAGGGTTTCTGCCTGCACCACGCCATTGGCCGTGTGGACCTTGACCTGCGGGCCATACTCGATGCGTTCGACCTTCGACTGCTCGAACAGGCGTACGCCCAGCGACTGCGCCGCGGCCGCCTCGCCAAGCGCCAGATTCAGCGGGTGCAGGTGCCCGGAGCCCATATCCAGCAGGCCGCCGAGGTAACGCTGCGAGCCGATCACGGTGGCTAGGTTCGGTCGCGATACCCGTTGCAGCGGATGCGGATAACCCAGGCGCAGCAGGTCGGAATAGTCTTCGTCGAAGCCCTTGAGATGACGCGGCTTGGTTGCCAGGTCGCAATAACCCCAGGTCAGGTCGCAATCAATGGCATAGCGTTCGATGCGCTGGCGAACGATCTCCACCGCCTCGAAGCCCATGCGCTTGAGCTCGTCCACACCCTCTTCGCCGAGGATGTTGGTGAACTGCTCGACATCATGGCCGACGCCGCGGATCAGCTGGCCGCCGTTGCGCCCGCTGGCGCCCCAGCCGATACAGTGCGCTTCCAGCAGGATGACGCTGAGCCCGCGTTCGGCCAGTTCGATGGCGGTATTGAGGCCGGAGAAGCCGCCACCGACGATGCACACGTCGGCCCGCTGTTCGCCCTGCAGGGGCTCGAAGGACAGCTCGCGGTTGACGCTCGCGGCATAGTAGGAAGGTGCATGGTCGCTGGTGTTCGAAGCGGATGCACGATGATTCACTGAAGTGTCATGAAAGGTCTGCATCTTTCTAGGGTAGACCGGAGCGGTGCCGCGGGGCAAAGGCGAGCTGGACCGACGGTGCCACGACTGGCTTGTCGCGGTACGTCCGGATGTGCACCGGAGGCTCTAGTCCGGGACCGGCAGGTCGAGGGACTCCTTGATCTCTTCCATCACGATATAACTCTTCGATTCCCGCACGTGGGGCAGCTTCAGCAGGATGTCGCCAAGCAGCTTGCGGTAGGAGGCCATCTCCGAAATGCGCGCTTTGACCAGGTAATCGAAATCACCGGACACCAGATGGCACTCCAGTACATGGGGTAGCTTGAGCACCGCGCGGCGGAATTCCTCGAAAATGTCGCCGGACTTGTACGCCAAGCTGATCTCGACGAACACCAGCAGACCGGCCTTCAGATGCTGCGGATTCAGCCGCGCCGAATAGCCCATGATGATGCCCTCGCGCTCAAGGCGCCGGACCCGCTCGGTGCAGGGCGTGGTGGACAGGCCGACGCGCTCGCCCAGTTCGGTGAACGGCAGACGCCCCTCGGCTTGCAGGATGCGCAGGATATGACGATCGATCTTGTCCAGTTCGCGTCGGGTCTGATGGCGAGTTCGCAAGGGAAATACGCTCCAAATAAAGCGGCTCTGGCGTGAATTATGGCCAAAGATAGCTTTTTATATGGTGAATAACACTGCTTCAGCCTTTTTATACTCCGAATCAATAGTGAATCCGGAAAAGCCTGTTCGAGCGGGCGGGAGGCTGCAATGCGTGTACTGGTACTGGGTAGCGGAGTCGTCGGCACCGCCAGCGCCTACTATCTGGCGCGGGCCGGTTTCGAGGTGGTTGTGGTCGATCGGCAACCGGCCGTGGCAATGGAAACCAGCTTCGCCAATGCCGGCCAGGTGTCGCCGGGTTATGCCTCTCCCTGGGCCGCGCCGGGTGTGCCGCTGAAGGCGATGAAGTGGCTGCTGCAGCGTCATGCGCCGCTGGCCATCAAGCTTACCGGTGATATCGACCAGTACCTGTGGATGGCGCAGATGCTGCGCAACTGCACTGCGGCGCGTTATGCGGTGAACAAGGAGCGCATGGTGCGATTGTCCGAGTACAGTCGCGACTGCCTCGACGAGCTGCGCGCCGAAACCGGTATCGCGTACGAAGGGCGCCAGCTCGGTACCACGCAGCTGTTCCGCACTCAGGCCCAGCTGGATGCAGCGGCCAAGGACATCGCCGTGCTGGAGCGCTCCGGCGTGCCGTACGAACTGCTCGATCGCGCCGGTATCGCACGGGTCGAACCCGCCCTGGCCAAGGTCTCGCACAAGCTCAGTGGGGCCCTGCGTCTGCCCAACGACCAGACCGGTGACTGCCAGCTCTTCACCACCCGTCTGGCGGAGATGGCCCGAGCCCTGGGCGTCGAGTTCCGTTTCGAGCAGAACATCCAGCGTCTGGAACATGCCGGCGACCGCATCGCCGGGGTGTGGATCGACGGCAAGCTGGAAACTGCCGATCGCTACGTGCTGGCCTTGGGCAGCTACAGCCCGCAGATGCTCAAGCCGCTGGGCATCCGCGCGCCGGTCTACCCGCTCAAGGGCTATTCGCTGACCGTGCCGATCAGCGATCCGGCGATGGCGCCGCAGTCCACCGTGCTCGACGAGACCTACAAGGTCGCCATTACCCGCTTCGACCAGCGCATCCGCGTCGGTGGCATGGCGGAGATCGCCGGCCACGACCTGTCGCTCAACCCGCGTCGGCGGGAGACCCTCGAAATGGTGGTGGGCGACCTCTATCCGCAGGGCGGGGATCCGTCTGACGCGGTATTCTGGACCGGCCTGCGACCGGCCACGCCCGATGGCACACCGATCATCGGCGCGACCCCGTATCGCAACCTGTTCCTCAACACCGGTCACGGCACACTGGGCTGGACCATGGCCTGCGGCTCTGGCCGGGTGCTCGCCGATCTGCTCGCCTCCAAGCGCCCGCAGATCAGCACCGAGGGCCTGGATATCTTCCGTTACGGCAAGCACAAGGAGAATCACAAACATGCCCATCCGGCGGCTGCACACTGAGACGCGCTACAGCGAGGCGGTGATCCACAACGGCGCGGTCTATCTGTCCGGGCAACTGGCCGATGACCTGACCGGAGACATCCGTCAGCAGACCCGCGAGACGCTTGCCAGCATCGAGCGCCTGCTGGACGAGGCGGGCACCAGCAAGGCCCGCCTGCTCTCGGCGACCATCCACCTCAAGGATATCGCGGGCGACTATGCCGGGATGAACGAGGTATGGGACGCCTGGTTGCCCTCGGGCACCGCGCCGGCGCGGACCACCGTTCAGGCACTGATGTACGCCCCTGATGTGCGGGTGGAAATCACGGTCGTCGCTGCGATGCCCGACTTGGCAGGCCCGGTACTCTGACCATCGGCCGCGTGCCGCGCGACGAGCCGCCCGGTACGCGTGTTGTAAATTCTGAACGCCATTGCCATCATAAGCCCCCTCATCGCTTCGCTCTTGAAAGGGGGCTCCCGTATTGGACGTCGGTGTTCGACTGCAAACCATCCGCAAGCTCAAGGGCCTGTCCCAGCGCGAACTCGCCAAGCGCGCCGGCGTCACCAACAGCACCATTTCCATGATCGAGAAGAACAGCGTCAGCCCGTCCATCAGCTCGCTGAAAAAGGTGCTGAGCGGCATTCCGATGTCGCTGGTGGAATTCTTTTCGCCTGACTTCGATCAGGACAGCGATACCCAGGTGGTCTACAAGGGCAGCGAACTGATCGATATTTCCGACGGCGCGGTGAGCATGAAGCTGGTGGGCAAGGCGCACCCCGGTCGTGCCATCGCCTTTCTCGACGAAACCTATCCGCCGGGCTCCGATACCGGCATGGACATGCTGTCGCACCAGGGCGAAGAGGCCGGCATGCTGGTCGAGGGGCGCCTGGAGCTGACGGTGAGCGGCCAGGTCTACGTGCTGGAAAGCGGCGACAGCTATTACTTCGAGAGCAGCAAGCCGCATCGTTTCCGCAATCCGTTCGATGTGCCGGCGCGGCTGATCAGCGCCACCACACCGGCGAATTTTTAACGCGACCAGCGCGTCTCGTTCGAAAGTTCGATGCGACAAAGCGTCGCTGGGAATAGCTGGGCCTTTCGTATTGTTTCAGCCGGCATGGCTTGCCGGTATACTGACCGCCGCTCGCGATACCGTGGCCGCGGGCGTGTCTAGCCACAATGAGGGTGTAAGGTGAACCTGATTAAGAAGATCCTGGTAGCACAGACTGCCGTATTGGCCCTGTGGGCAATGAGCGCTCAGGCTGCGACCGACGAAGCAATCGCCGAGCGCCTCAAGCCGGTGGGCGAAGTATGTATCCAAGGTGAAGAGTGCGCAGCCGCTGGTGCCGGTGCTGCCGCAGCCGCCGGTGGTGCAGCTCGCAGCGGTTCCGACGTGTATGGCAAGTTCTGCACTGCCTGCCACGGCTCCGGTCTGTTGAACGCACCGAAGACCGGTGACAGCGCCGCCTGGTCCGCCCGTGCCGACGCTGCCGGTGGTCTGGACGGCCTGCTCAAGCACGCCATCAGCGGCATCAACGCCATGCCGCCGAAGGGCACCTGTGGCGACTGCTCCGATGACGAGCTGAAGGCCGCCATCCAGCACATGTCCGGCCTCTGATCGAGCGCCGCGTCATCAACAAAGCCGCCTCCGGGCGGCTTTGTCGTTTCTGGAGGGAGCAAAGCGCGGCTGCCTCGAGTCGAAACCGATAGGCCGATTGGCCTGACTCATCGACCCGAGCAGGAGGCCCCGCATGCCCAGTACCGCGCCGCATCCCGAACAGCTGCAGCTCTGTAGTGACGGGCGCACGCCCAACAGCCCGCACCCGGTGCTGATCTATCGCCAGCTACCCTTGGCGGGGCCGAGCCCGGCCGAGGCGTTCGAGCGATTGTTCGACAGCCATCTGTGGCCCTCCGCCTGGCGCGGAACGGTTTACGACTACCACCATTACCATTCCACCGCCCACGAAGTGCTCGGCGTGGCCAGCGGCTGGGCGCGGCTGATGCTCGGCGGGGAGAAAGGCGAGGAGGTCGAGCTGCGTGCCGGCGATGCGCTGGTATTGCCTGCCGGCACTGGCCATTGCGCACTGGAGGCCAGCGAGGATTTTCAGGTGGTAGCCGGTTATCCGCTGGATCAGCAGTACGACATGCAGCGCCCCGATGCGGCCAGCCATGATGCCTCGCGGGCACGCATCGCCCGCGTCGGCGTGCCCGTCAGCGATCCGCTGGCCGGCACGCAGGGCGCACTGGTGACGCTCTGGCGCGGGGAGGCCGTGCCTGTCAGCCGATGAGTCGGCGCAGGTCGCGCTCAGTCGATGAACTGCACCGCGCCATCGGCCAGCGAGGCGACCCGGGCGAGTGACTCGACGCGGTAGCCAGCCTCTTCCAGTTCCTTGCGACCGGTCTGGAAGGATTTCTCGATGACGATGCCGAGACCGGCGATGCTCGCACCGGCCTGGTTGATGATCGAGATCAGACCCTTGGCGGCTTTGCCGTTGGCCAGGAAGTCGTCGATGATCAGCACGCGGTCGTTGGCAGACAGGTGCTGCGTCGATACAGCGATGGTGCTTTCCACCTGCTTGGTGAACGAATAGACGGTCGCGGTGAGCAGGTTGTCATGCAGGGTCAGCGACTGATGCTTGCGGGCGAAGATCACCGGTACGCCCAGCTCCAGGCCGGCCATCACGGCCGGTGCGATGCCCGAGGCCTCGATGGTGACGATCTTGGTGATCCCGTCATCGCGGAAGCGACGAGCGAATTCTCGGCCAATGGCCTGCATCAGCACCGGGTCGATCTGGTGATTGAGGAACGCGTCGACCTTGAGAACCCGGTCGGAAAGCACGATGCCATGACTGCGAATCTTATCTTTCAGCTGTTCCACGAACGCTACCTCAAGCGTGGGCGGCCGCGGCTTGCCTGACGCTCGGCGCGGTGGCGCTTCTGCCGTCACTGCGTTTCGCAGCCTGGAAAAGCCGCGCATTCTCGCTCAATTCGCGGCGCCGATCCAAGGGCGACGTTCAGCTGAGCGGTTCGATCGACAGGCGGCGAAAGCGCACGGCCTCGCCATGGTGCTGCAGCACGATGTGGCCGGCGGTGGCCTGTGCATACAACGGCTTGTCGGCGAACTTGCTGGTCCGAATCTGCATGCGCAGATCCGGGTCATCCAGGCGATAAGAAAGCACCATGCGGTTGTCCAGCCAGTGTTCGACGTCCGCGTCGCGAACCACCAGCGCGCCTTCCATGAAACTGCCCGGTTCGATCGGCGTTTCCTGCTGCGTTGCCCGCAGGCCGTACAGGGCGCCGTTGCGTGTGGTCGGCTCGGCGCCGTCGGGATGCACGGCATCGTCCAGCAGCTGCATTTCCGGCCCGCTGTGCCAGGCAAGTTCGGCGGCCTCGTCGACGCGGTAGAACACCCCGGAGTTGCCGCCGACCGGCAGCGCGTATTCGAAACGCAGGATGAAGTTCGCGTAGCGCTCGCGGGATATCAGGTCGATCCGCGGCGCACCGACGATGGCGCACAGCTGCTCCTCGTCGCGGTACCAGCTGCCCTCGGGAAAATCGTCACCGTGCCAGGCACGCCACTGTGTTGCGTCGAGAATCATGCGTCGCTCCTATCCGAACAGTTGCTGCTTGCGCCGCAGCCAGCGGTAGCCGTACGGACCCAGCCGCAGCTGGAGCGGGGTGCCCTCGGGCTGCCCGTAGTCGCAGTCGGCGAGTACATCGACCATGTCCTGCAGGTCGTCGTCGGTGATCGTCACGGTGGTCTCGCGGTCCGCCAGATTCACCAGCATCAGCACCGTGGAGTCGTTGTCGTGGCGAATGGCGAACACGCTCGGGTCGTCCACCTCCACCGTGCGCCGCTTGCCGATGCCGATCTCGCGCAGGCCGATGCGGGTGCGGATCATGTTGCCGGTGCGCGCCATCAGTGAGTCGCTGCGCAGGGTCTGGGCGAATACGTTGACCCTGTCGAAGGCGAAGGGCCCTTCATCGATCACCGGGGCGATCAGCCGTTGCGCGTCGATGCAGGAGAAGCCGGCGTTGGGCTCGTTGGACCACTGCATCGGCGTGCGCACCGCCAGCCGTTCCGGGCGCTCGAGATCGTCGCCCATGCCGATTTCCTCGCCGTAGCGGATGATCGGCGTGCCGGGCAGGGAGAAGAGCAGGGCGTGGGTGGCGGCGATGCGTCGCTCGTCGCCGTCGAGCATGGGCGCCAGGCGTCGGCGAATACCGCGGTTGTAGGCGCGCATGTTCTGGTCGGGGGCAAAGGTATCCAGCACCTCGTTGCGCTCATCCTCCTCCAGCCGGTCGAGGCTCAGCTCGTCGTGGTTGCGAATCCACAGGGCGTATTGCGAATGGCTGGGTGGCAGCGGCTGGCTGTTCAGCGCGCGACAGAGCGGCTCGGCCTGCTGCCTGGCGAGGGCGAGGAACAGATGGTTGTTGACCCAGAAGTCCAGCAGCAGGGTGACGCGGTCGGCCTCGTCACCGAAGTACTCGATGTACTTCTCCGGATCGGTATCGATCTCGCCGAGCAATACGGTCTCCGGGCGGCGCATGGTGACGAAGTCGCGCATGTGTTCCAGCAGCCAGTAACCCTGGCGCAGGTCTCCACCGCCGGCCTGGCGCACCATGTGCACCGCGGCGTCGATGCGAAAGCCCGACACGCCCAGGCGTAGCCAGAACGACATGATCCGCTCGATCTCGTGGATCACCCGCGGGTTGGTCAGGTCCAGGTCCGGCTCATGCTTGTAGAACAGATGGCGATAGTACTGGCCGGCCTGCTCGTCCCAGGTCCAGACGCTGTCTTCGACCGTGGGAAAGATCGGCTCGATGGCGTCGTCCGGCTCGTCGGCCCAGATGTAGTAGTCGCGATAGGGCGAGTCGCGGTCGCGGCGCGCTTCCTGGAACCAGCGGTGTTCGCTGGAGGTATGCTGCACGACCAGCTCGATGATCACGTGCAGACCCAGTTCCTCGGCCTTCTCCAGCAGGGCGACGATGTCGGCCAGGTCGCCGAAGCGCTCGGCCACCTGCAGATGGTCGCTGATGTCGTAGCCGGCATCCTCGAATGGCGACTGGTAGAAGGGCATGAGCCAGATCGCGGTGCAACCGAGGCCGCGAATGTAGTCGAGGCGCTCGGTGATGCCGCGCAGATCGCCGCAGCCATCGCCGTTGCTGTCACGGAACAGCGAGGGGTCGATCTGATAGATCACCGCGTTGCGGTACCACAGTGGGCGCATGGTCAGGCCTCCGTGGGGCGCAGCACGAGTGCCTGGCCCGGGTTCAGGGTGCCGGCATAGGGCTCGCCTTCGCCGAGGCCGTCGCTGGCGATTTCCACCGTCCAGTCGCCACTCTGCGGGCAGGCATGCGCCGCTTCGGCGAAATTGATGCAGACCAGCCGCAGGTCATCGCCCAGCTGTCGGCGGTAGGCAAGCACCTCGGGGTGCGAGGGCAGTTCCACGAAGTCGCCGTGCAGCAGCGCCGGGCTGGCCTTGCGCACTGCGAGCAGGCGCTGATAGAGGGCGAACATCGAGTTCGCCGCGCCGACCTGCCGTTCCGCGGCCAGCTCGTCGGCATCGGGCGGAAAGGGCAGCCAGGGTGACGCGCCATTCCAGTCATGGGGCGGTTCGGCCAGCCAGGGAATGGGAGCACGACAGCCGTCGCGGCCGCCCGGGTCGATGCGCGCCTCGTCGGCGATGTGTGCGTCTTCCAGGCCCAGTTCCTCGCCCTGGTAGATGAACGGTGTGCCGCGCAGCGTCAGCAGCAGTACCGCGGCAGCGCGGGCGGCGCGCTCGGAGCCCTGGTAGCGGCTGCGCTGACGCACATTGTCGTGGTTGGACAGCACCCAGGTCGGCCAGGCGCCGGCCGGCTGCAGCCAGTGCTCGACCTCACGGATGCAGGTGCGAAACAGCACCGGGTCCCAGGGCGCATCGAGCGGATTGAAGTTGAAGGCCAGGTGCAGCTCATCGCCGGCGCCGTAGTACTGCAGCACGCGCTCGGTGGAGCGGATGTTCACCTCGCCGACCAGCATGCGATCACCGGGATAGCTGTCGACCAGCTTGCGCAGGCCGCGCAGCACCTCGTGGCTGTAGGGCTGGTCGTTGAAGTCCGACAACGGCTGACCGGCCTGGCAGCGCGGATCGTCGGCGAAGCTCGGATCCTTGCCGGTGCAGTGAATGACGTCGATGCGAAAGCCATCGATGCCGCGATCGAGCCAGAAGCGCAGCACGTCGTGCATTGCCGCGACCACTTCGGGGTTGCGCCAGTTCAGGTCCGGCTGCTTGGCCAGGAACAGGTGCAGGTAGTACTGCTGGGTGTGCTCGTCCCAGGTCCAGGCGCTGCCGGCACCCAGCGCAGCGCGCCAGTTGTTCGGCTGGTCCCGCCAGATGTACCAGTCGCGCTTGGGGTTGTCCCGCGAGCTGCGCGACTCGACGAACCAGGGATGCTCGTCGGAGGTGTGATTGGGCACGAAGTCCAGCAGCACGCGAATATCGCGGGCATGGGCCTCTGCGATCAGCCGGTCGATGTCGGCCAGCGAGCCGAACAGCGGGTCGATGTCGCAGTAGTCGCTGATGTCGTAGCCGGCATCGGCCATCGGCGAGCGGAAGATCGGCGATAGCCACAGAGCATCGACCCCCAGCCGCTTGAGGTAGTCGAGGTGCCGCAGTACGCCCTGGAGGTCGCCGATGCCGTCGCCGTTGCTGTCAGCGAAGGATCGCGGGTAGATCTGATAAACGGTCGCACCCATCCACCACGGCGTTCGCGTTGTCTCGCTCATGCAGCGTACCCCCTGATTCGTCTGAGGTCGCGGCGGCTCGGCAACGCCGCCTCGTCAGCCATACGACTGGCAAGCGGGACACGGGTTCGCCACTTCCCTTGATCCCGGTCGGTTCATGGAGAACGCAAGGGTGGATACTGCGCCTAAGCTAACGACTGACTTTCAACCCCTCCGAGGAGATTTGCCATGCTGCGTATTGCCATCAATGGGTATGGGCGTATCGGTCGCGCGGTGGTGCGCGCGTTGTTCGGGCGCGGACTGCAGAATCAGGTGCAGGTGGTCGCCATCAACGACCTCAGCGAACACAACACGCTGGTGCACCTGACCCGTTTCGACTCGACCTTCGGTCGTTTTCCCGAGCCGGTGACGCTCGAGGGCGACTCGATGGTGGTGCGCGGTCAGTCCATCCGCCTGCTGGCCGAACGCGACGCCACCCAACTGCCGTGGAAGGAGCTGGGCGTCGATGTGGTGCTCGAGTGCACCGGCAAGTTCAAGCAGCGCGCGGCCATCGAGCAGCACCTGCAGGCCGGTGCCGGCCGGGTGTTCGCCTCGCATCCGCTGGATGGCGGCGACCTGACCGTGGTCTACGGCGTGAACCATCAGCTGCTGGCCGACCAGCGGGTGATCTCCAACGCCTCGTGCACCACCAATTGCCTGGCACCACTGGCCAAGGTGCTGCACGAGGCGGTCGGCATCCGCCAGGGGCTGCTCAACACCGTGCACTCCTATACCAACGACCAGAACCTGTTGGACAAGGCCCACAAGGACCTCTATCGAGCCCGCGCCGCCGGGCTGTCGATGATTCCGTCCACCACCGGTGCGGCCAAGGCCATCGGCCTGGTGCTTCCGGAACTGGCCGGGCGGCTGGACGGGCTGTCGGTGCGTGTGCCGACGCCGAACGTCTCGCTGGTGGACCTGACCTTCATCGCCGAGAACGCGCCGGCAAGCGTCGAGGCGATCAACCAGATCCTGCGCGACGGTGCGCAGAAGCTGCCGGCCGGTGTGATGGAGTGCAACGACGAGGCGCTGGTGTCCTGCGACTTCAACGGCTATCCCGCCTCCTGCGTCGCCGACCTCAGCCAGACCCGCGTGCAGGGTGAGCTGGTCAAGGTGATGGCCTGGTACGACAACGAGTGGGGCTTCTCCAACCGCATGCTCGATGTGCTGCTGCACTGGCAAGGCGCCAACGCCGGATGACCGACGCCGACCGACCTGGTGTGGGGCAGGGGCTCTGGCAACTGCCCCTGGCGCAGTTTCGCAATGCCGTGGCCGAGCGCGCCCTGCCCGGCTGCGGCGCAGTCGCGGCGGTGACCGCGGACCTCGCCGTAGCGCTGATCGTCAAGGCGCTGCGGGTCACGGCCGGGCAGCGCGACGATGACCGCTGTTGCGCGTTGCTCGACGAGGCGCGGGCACTGCTCGGCCGTCCTGGTGCCTTTGCCGACGACGATGTGGCGGTGTTCCGCGAGGTGCTCAAGGATCAGCACGATGATCGCTTGGCGTCCTCGGCGGCGCGCCAGGCCTGTGCCGTACCGCTGGCCACCGCCCATGCCTGTATCGAGGCGCTGGGCATAGCCGAGCGTGCCGTGCCGCTGGTCGACCCCGCGCTACGGTGCGACGTCGAGGCTGCCGTCCTGTTGCTGGTCGCCTGTGTCGATGCCGTGCTGCTCAATGTCGACGCCGACCTGCAAGGGCTGGACGACGCGCAGGCGCGCGAGCGAGTGCAGGTGCGGGCCGAGCGGCTGGCCATGGCAGTGGAGCGGCATCGGCAACGTTCGGTTTGATCAGCACGCGCACTGCGCAGCGAATAAAACGAGACCATCGGTCTCGTTTTTTATTGACGTCTACCCATTCGCTTTCTACTCTCCAGGCTCGATAGTGAGACATAAAGTCTCAGAATAAGAAGCCGCCATGCCTCAGGCGGCCCACCTCGGAGAATGCTCATGAGCCACCGCATCGTCCTGCCGCGCCTGATGGAAGTCGGCGCTGGCGCCAGCGGGCAACTCGCCCGCGTGTTGCAGGAACTGGGCTGCAGTCGCCCGCTGATCGTCACCGACCGCATGATGGTCGAGCTCGGCTATGTCGCGCGCATCGCCGGTCAGCTGGAAGAGGCCGGCATCGCCAGCCAGTGCTTTGCCGATACCCTGCCCGAACCGACCGCTGCCTCCATTCGAGCCGGAGTAGAAATGGTCCGCCAGGGCGATTTCGATTCCATCGTCGCCCTCGGCGGCGGCAGCCCGATCG
This sequence comes from Stutzerimonas sp. LR2, assembly GCF_055755175.1. NCBI lineage: Bacteria > Pseudomonadati > Pseudomonadota > Gammaproteobacteria > Pseudomonadales > Pseudomonadaceae > Stutzerimonas > Stutzerimonas sp. LR2. The sequence goes on along the minus strand of NZ_JBVTRR010000001.1, from coordinate 158,694 downwards.
ATTCGGCCAAGGCCATCGGCATCCTCGGCAAGTTCGGCGGCGAGATGCGCGACTACCGCTTCCCGCGCGATGTCAGCGAAGCCGGCCTGCCGTTGATCGCCATCCCCACCACCGCCGGCACCGGCTCGGAGGCGACGCGTTTCACCATCATCACCGACGAGACCAGCGACGAGAAAATGCTCTGCGCGGGCCTCGGCTTCATGCCCATCGCCGCGCTGATCGACTACGAGCTGACCCTCTCGCTGCCGCCGCGAGTCACCGCCGACACCGGCATCGACGCGCTGACCCACGCCATCGAAGCCTATGTCAGCCGCAAGGCCAGCCTCTACAGCGACTCTCAGGCGCTGGAAGCCATGCGCCTGCTGGCGCCGAACCTGCGCACAGCGTTCCACCAGCCGGACGACCGCGCCGCGCGTGAAGCGATGATGCTCGGCGCGACACTGGCCGGAATCGCCTTCTCCAACGCCTCGGTGGCGCTGGTGCACGGCATGAGCCGGCCGATCGGTGCCTTCTTCCACGTGCCGCACGGGCTGTCCAACGCCATGCTGCTGCCGGCGATCACCGCTTTCTCGATTCCCGCGGCGCCCGAGCGCTACGCCGACTGTGCGCGGGCCATGGGCGTCGCCGCACAGACCGACGGCGTCGAGGTGGCGAACGACAAGCTGCTCGCCGAGCTGCGGGCGATCAATCAGGAGCTGAAAGTGCCGAGCCCGGAACAATTCGGCATCGCCCGCGAACGCTTCTTCGAGCTGCGCGCGACCATGGCGCGTCAGGCGCTGGCCTCCGGCTCGCCGGGCAACAACCCGCGCGTGCCCACGGAAGCGGAAATCATCGACCTCTACGAAACCGTCTGGAACCAGGAGTGAAGCCATGCAGACCCTCGGCAACCTGATCAACAACGAGGCCGTCGCCGGCCGCTCCGAGCGCCATGCCACCGTCTACAACCCGGCCACCGGTGAGCCGCGCTTGTATGTCTCGCTGTCCTCGGCGGACGAAACCCGCGAAGCGATTGCCGCTGCCCAGGCCGCCTTCGATGGTTGGTCGAAGACGCCGCCGCTGGTGCGCGCGCGGGTCATGTTCCGCTTCAAGGAACTGCTCGAGCGCCGCCGCGACGACGTCGCCCGCTTGATCACCAGCGAGCACGGCAAGGTGTTTTCCGACGCCCAGGGCGAAGTGACCCGCGGGCTGGAAGTGGTGGAGTTCGCCTGCGGCATCCCACATCTGCTCAAGGGCGAGTTTTCTTCCAACGTCGGCCGCGACATCGATTCGAATTCGCTGATGCAGCCGCTCGGTGTCTGCGCCGGGATCACCCCGTTCAACTTCCCGGCCATGGTGCCGCTGTGGATGCTGCCGGTGGCCATCGCCTGCGGTAACACCTTCGTCTTGAAGCCCTCGGAAAAGGACCCCAGCGCGACGATGCTGATCGGCGAACTGCTGGCCGAGGCGGGGCTGCCGGCTGGTGTGCTGAACATCGTCAACGGCGACAAGGAGGCGGTGGACGTGCTGCTCACCGATGAGCGGGTGCAATCGGTCAGCTTCGTCGGCTCGACGCCCATCGCCGAATACATCTATACCACCGCCTCGGCCCACGGCAAGCGCTGCCAGGCGCTGGGTGGGGCGAAGAACCACATGGTGGTGATGCCCGACGCCGATCCGCAGCAGGTGGTCAGCTCGCTGATGGGCGCGGCCTACGGCTCTGCCGGCGAGCGCTGCATGGCGATTTCCGTAGCGGTGTGCGTCGGCGACGAGGTGGCTGACAAGCTGGTCGAAATGCTCAAAGGCGAAATCAGCCAGATGCGCACCGGCCCGGGCCTGGGCGTCGAGCCCGAGCCGCACATGGGCCCGCTGGTGACCCGCGAGCACCAGCAGAAGGTCAGCGGCTACATCGATCTGGGCGTGGAGGAAGGTGCAACGCTGGTCTGCGACGGCCGCGGCATCAAGGTCGAGGGCTACGAGAAAGGCTTCTATGTCGGCCCGACGCTGTTCGACCGGGTCACGCCAGACATGCGCATCTACCGCGAGGAAATCTTCGGCCCGGTGCTGGCCGTGGTACGGGTGAAGCGCTTCGATGAGGCGCTGCAACTGATCAACGACCACGAGTTCGGCAACGGCACTTCGATCTTCACCCGTGACGGCGATACCGCGCGGCAGTTCGAGGAGAACGTCAAGGTCGGCATGGTTGGCGTCAACGTGCCGATTCCGGTACCGATGGCCTTCCACTGCTTCGGCGGCTGGAAGCGCTCGGTGTTCGGCCCGCTGAACATGCACGGCCCGGATGGGGTGCGTTTCTTCACCCGGATGAAGACCGTGACCCGGCGCTGGCCCACCGGTATCCGTGCCGGCGCCGAGTTCGCCATGCCGACCATGAAGTAACCCGCGCGGTACCGTTGCACTGGCGGTGCCGGTCGCTACACTCCCGGGCGCCCTGTGGGGCGTCCATCTTCATCGAACGACAAGGCAGACGATGCGCAGCACTCCCCGCGAGAAAGGCTCTTCCATCACCCGCGTGCTGGAAATCATCGAGGCGGTGGCGGCGGCGAAGGAGCCGCTCAGCCCGACCGCGCTGGCCGAGCGCCTGGACATCCCCAAGGCCAGCGCGCACCGGCTGGTGCAGACCCTGGAGAAGGAAGGCTTCCTGCAGTTCGGCCTGCGCGGCGGGCTGCTGCCGGGCGAGCGCCTGCATGTCGCGGGGCTGAACATTCTGCGCAGCAGCCGGCACAAGGCGCTGCGCCAGGCGATCCTGCGCCAGCTCTCCGAAGCCATCGGCGAGACCTGCGGGCTGGCCATCCCGGACGGGCTGGACATGCTCTATTTCGATCGGGTGCAGACCAACTGGCCGTTGCAGATCAACCTGCCGATCGGCAGCCACACGCCGCTCTGGTGCACCGCCAGCGGCAAGCTCTATCTGGCCTCGCTGCCGCCGGAGCAGCTGGAGCGGGTGCTGCCGCGCCTGCCGCTGCAGCGCATGGCGCGCAACACCCTCACCGATCTCAGCGCGCTGCGCGACGACCTGGCCCGCGTACGCGAGGAACAGCTGGGAACCGACTGCGAGGAGTTCATCGACGGCATGGTCGCCTGTGCGGTGCCGGTACGTGCCTCCGACGGCGAGCTGCTGGCCTGCCTGTTCAGCCACGCGCCGGTGATCCGCTGTTCGATGGCGCAGCTGCTGGCATTCGTGCCACGAATGCGTGCCGCTGCACGCGAACTGGAGGCGGTGCTCGGCAGCGCGGCGGCGCTGGAGGCCGATCAGAGCACGTAGAACAGAATGGCGATGAAGTGCAGTAGGCTGCCGACCATCACGAAGATGTGCCAGATGCCGTGCCAGTGCTGGAAGCGGTCGTCGAAAACGAAAAAGACGATGCCCACCGTGTAGCAGATGCCGCCGGCCAGCAACCAGCTGAAACCGGCGCCACCCAGGGCGGCGAACAGCGGCTTGACCGCCACCAGCACGATCCAGCCCATCACCGCGTAGATCACCAGTGACAGCACCCGTGCTTCGGAGCGCGGCTTGATCTCCTGCAGCATGCCGATCACGGCGAGGCTCCAGACGATGCCGAACAGCGTCCAGCCCCAGGTGCCGGCCAGGGTGACCAGACAGAACGGCGTGTAGCTGCCGGCGATCAAGAGGTAGATCGACAGGTGATCGAGCTTGCGCATGACCACCTTCGCCCGCCCGCGCAGGCTGTGATAGAGCGTCGAGATGCTATACAGCAGGATCAGGCTCAGACCGTAGATCGCAACGCTGACGATCTTTACCGGCGAGCCGTCGAGCGCGGCGAGGACCAGCAGCCAGATCGCGCCGAGACACGCCAGCGCAGCACCGACCAGGTGCGTCCAGGCATTGAAGCGTTCGCCGTGATACATCCCAACCCTCCCGAAAACCACGATGCCAGCAGCATGCCGCGTCAGCGTTACGGGATTCAAACCGGCCGCGAAAAAAGATCGGCGCGGCGAGCCTTCAGCGCTTGAGCATCGCCCGCATCGCTGCCAGGGCGTCGTTGCCGCGCGCGGCCTTGACCTCCACCGGCGCTTCTTCCATGCCTTCCCAGACCAGATCCTCGGGCGGCAGCTCGTCGAGGAAGCGGCTCGGCGTGCAGTCGATCACCTCGCCATACTGCTTGCGCTTGGCGGCGAAGGTCAGCGCCAGGTTGCGCTTGGCGCGGGTGATGCCGACGTAGGCCAGGCGCCGCTCTTCCTCGATGGTGTCGGCCTCGATGCTGGAACGGTGCGGAAGGATTTCCTCCTCGAAACCGATGATGTACACCGAAGGGAATTCCAGGCCCTTGGAGGCGTGCATGGTCATCATCTGTACGCCCTCGGCACCTTCTTCCTCTTCCTGCTGGCGCTCGAGCATGTCGCGCAGCACCAGCTTGCCGATGGCATCCTCGATGGTCATGTCGCCGTCTTCGTCTTTTTCCAGGGTGTTCTTCAGCGCATCGACGAGAAACCAGACGTTGCCCATGCGCGCGTCGGCCACCTTGTCGCTGGAGGCGTTCTGCCTGAGCCAGTTCTCGTAGTCGATGTCCATCACCATGCTGCGGATGGCGGCGATCGGGTCGTTCTGCGCGCACTGCTGGCGCACGTTGTCCATCCAGTGCTTGAAGCGCGCCAGGCGCTCGGCGTAGCGGCTGTCCAGATGCGCGCCGAGGCCGATTTCGTCGGCGGCGGCGTACATGCTGATGCCGCGCTCGCTGGCGTAGTTGCCGAGCCTTTCCAGGGTGGTGGAGCCGATCTCCCGTCGCGGCACGTTGATCACCCGCAGGAAGGCGTTGTCGTCGTCCGGGTTGACCAGCAGGCGGAAGTAGCTCATCAGGTCCTTCACCTCCTGGCGGGCGAAGAAGCTGGTGCCGCCGGACAGGCGATAGGGAATCTGGTGGTGCTGCAGCTTCAGCTCCATCAGCTTGGCCTGGTAGTTGCCGCGGTAGAGGATGGCGAAGTCGCTGTAGGGGCGCTGGGTGCGCAGGTGCTCGGTGAGGATTTCCAGTGCCACCCGCTCGCACTCGGCCTCTTCGTTGCGCGTGCGGATCACGCGGATCTCGTCGCCATGGCCCATTTCCGACCACAGTTGCTTCTCGAACACGTGGGGGTTGTTGGCGATGAGGATGTTGGCGCACTTGAGGATGCGGCTGGTGGAGCGGTAGTTCTGCTCCAGCATCACTACCTTCAGGGACGGGTAGTCCTCCTTCAGCAGCATCAGGTTTTCCGGACGCGCGCCGCGCCAGGCGTAGATCGACTGGTCGTCGTCGCCGACCACGGTGAACTGGTTGCGCATGCCCACCAGCATCTTCACCAGCAGGTACTGGCTGGCGTTGGTGTCCTGGTATTCGTCCACCAGCAGGTAGCGGATGCGGTTCTGCCACTTCTCGAGGATGTCGGGGTGTTCTTGGAAGAGCTTGACCGGCAGCAGGATCAGGTCGTTGAAGTCCACCGCGTTGTACGCCTTGAGCGTGCGCTGGTAGTGCAGGTAGACGATGGCGGCGGTCTGCTCCTTGGGGCCGCGCGCCTTGGCCAAGGCCTCGTCGGGCAGGATCAGGTCGTTCTTCCAGCTGTCGATGAGGTTCTTGATCTCGTCGGCGCCGTCATCGCCGGCGTATTCCTTCTGCATGATGTCGGTGAGCAGCGCCTTGATGTCGCCGTCATCGAAGATCGAGAAGCCGGGCTTGTAGCCCAGGCGCGCGTATTCCTTGCGGATGATGTTCATGCCCAGGTTGTGGAAAGTGGACACGGTCAGGCCGCGCGCCTCGCTGCCCTTGAGCAGGGTGCCGACGCGCTCCTTCATCTCCCGCGCCGCCTTGTTGGTGAAGGTCATGGCGACGATGTGACGGGCCTGGATGCCGCAGTTCTGCACCAGGTGGGCGATCTTGCGGGTGATCACGCTGGTCTTGCCGGAGCCGGCACCGGCGAGCACCAGCAGGGGGCCGCCGACGTAGTTCACGGCTTCCTGCTGCCGAGGATTGAGTCGGGACATGTTGTTCAGGTCGTTCGAAACGGGGGCGCGAGTTTAACAGGCCGAAAGGGTGATGCAGGCGCGTTACAGACGCAATAAAACGCCGGTCGTCGCGCGTGGGGCTTGGCTAATGGCAAGAATCGATTAGTCTTGTCGCGCTGCAGGATGCTGGGGTGGTTGCACAGGGACTGGTGGGATCGGAGACCCTTTGGTGTCTTCAACAGCTCAAGAGTCCGGAGGCCGCTTGCCAGCGCCTGCCCAACCCATGCCATTGTTGCTGTTGGCGCATCGCCCAGACTGGGCGGTGCGGCTGCGCGCCTGCCTGCAGGGTTCGGCCCACGCCGAACAGCTGGTCGTGGCGACGGACTGGCAAACCGTCAGCCAGCAGCTCGAATCTCCCTGTCTGGTCCTGGCGACGCCGCAATGCCGGCCCGCACCCGGGCGCTTTCCCTGGCCGCTGATCCTGCTGCTCGACGAGGAGCCGGAAGAAACCCCGGAAGGTGCGGTCGACTGGCTGGTGGCCGACCAGCTCAGCGCCGAGGTGCTGCGCCGTTGTCTGCGCTACGTGCGCGAGCGCTGCAACCTGCAGGGAACCCTGCAGAAGCTTGCGGTGCGCGACCCGCACACCGGCATCGCCAATCGTCAGGGCTTCCAGGCGCAGCTGCTCGACGCCCTGAGCGAGCACGACGGTCATGGCCTGGAGCTCGGCTACCTGGACCTGGACAATTTCCGCCACGTCAACGACGCCCTCGGCCACGATGCCGGAGATCGGCTGATCCTGCAGGTGGTCGCCCGGCTCAAGGCGCAGCTGGAGGTGGGCGATCTGCTGGCGCGGCTGGGCGGCGACGAGTTCGCCTTGCTGCTCGACACCCGTGACGATGCCGGGCGCGCCGATGCGATCGCCGATCGCATCGTCGAGGCGCTGGCCGAACCCTACTGGGTGGACGGTGAAAGCCTGATGCTCGGCTGCAGCCTCGGGCTGGCGCGAGCCAGCGCCGGCACCTCGGCCGATGCGCTGCTCTGGCATGCGCAACTGGCGATGCGTCAGGCCAAGGCCAGCCAGGGCTGCACCTGGTGCCTGTACGACGAGCACGTCAGCCGCAGTGCCCGCAGCCTGGCCGACCAGGAGGGCGAGTTGCGCCGCGCGCTGCGCCGTGGTGAGCTGGAGCTGCACTACCAGCCGCGGCTGTGTCTGGACACGGGCCGCGTGGTCGGCATCGAGGCGCTGGTGCGTTGGCTGCATCCCGAACGCGGTCTGCTCGGGCCGGACGCCTTCATTCCCATGGCCGAGGAAAGCGGCCTGATCGTGCCGCTCGGCTACTGGGTCATCGCCCGCGCCCTGCGCGACCTGCAGAGCCTGCACGAGCAGGGTGCGGACTCGCTGCACATGGCGGTCAACCTGTCGTTCCGGCAGTTCCAGGACAGCCAGTTGCTGCCGACATTGACGCGGCTGATCGACGAGCGCGCCATCGACCCGCACTGGCTCGAGTTCGAGCTTACCGAAACCGCCGTCATGCGCCGCAGCGAGCAGGTGCAGACTGCCATGCAGGCGCTTGGCCAGCTGGGCGTGCGCTTCTCGCTGGATGACTTCGGCACCGGCTTTTCCTCCTTCGTGCACCTGTCCAACCTGCCGATCACGCTGCTCAAGATCGACAAGAGCTTCGTCGCCAGCATGGGCGCCCGCCCGGAAAAGCGGCAGCTGGTAGAGGCGATGGTCGGGCTGGCGCACAACCTGCGGCTGGAGGTGGTGGCCGAGGGCGTGGAAACCGCCGAGCAGCTGGAGCTGCTGCGCCAGTTTGGTGCGCAGCAGGTTCAGGGCTATCTGGTCAGCCAGCCGTTGCCGCTGGCCGAACTGCTGAGCTTCATGAGCGCCGAGCGCCAGACCGCCGGCCTGGCGCACTGAGTCGAGGCGCCCCGGCACCACGGCCGGGGCGCGCCGCCATCAGCGCACCATGTGCAGGAAGTGCATGTGCTTCTCGTACTGGCCGAGGATGTCGCCAATGACGTCTTCGCGGCTCCAGCCCATCACGTCGTAGTCCTGACCGCCTTCCTTGAGATGCACCTCGGCGCGGAAGTACTTGCGCTCCTCGCGCTCGTCGTCCTCGCTGGTCACCACGAAGCTGGGCATGGCGTAGGCGCGCGGGCGTACCTCGTAGATGAAGTCCGGCTCGCCTTCGTGGGTGATCTCGAAGCGCAGGCGGCGGTCTTCGCCTTCGCTGATCTCCACCTCGTAGCCCTGCTTGCGCATTTCTTCGGCGATGGCCTCGTAGGCCGGACGCACCACCTCGGCGATGAAGCGCACCACATGGGCGCGCCGAGGGAACAGCATCAACGTGCGCAGGCGCCGTTGCCAGCCACCGGCCGTTGGCGCTGCGCTCGGCGAGATGCTCAGCGCCTGATAACGCAGGCCCTGCTTGGTGGCGTCAAGGCGTAGGGCCTTGAGCAGACCCCACATGGAGCAGAGCAGGGCGATGGTGAAGGGCAGGGCGCTGGCGATGGTCGCTGTCTGCAGCGCGGTCAGGCCATCGGCCAGCAGCAGCGCGATGGCCACCCCGCCCATGGACAGCGCCCAGAAGATGCGCTGCCAGATCGGCGTGCCCTGCTTGCCGCCGGACGCGAGCATGTCCACCACCAGTGCGCCGGAGTCGGCGGAGGTGACGAAGAACACCACCACCATGATGATCGCCACGAGGGAGATCAGTGCCGAGAACGGAAAATGTTCGAAGAAGGCGAACAGTGCCAGTGAGCTGTCCTGTTCGATGGCCTCGCCGAGGCTGCTCACGTGCTCCCAGAGGATCATGTGGATGGCGGTATCGCCGAACACGGTCATCCACAACAGGGTGAAGGCGGTGGGTACCAGCAGCACACCTGCAACGAATTCGCGGATGGTCCGCCCGCGGGAAATGCGCGCGATGAACAGGCCGACAAAGGGCGACCAGGCCAGCCACCAGCCCCAGTAGAACAGCGTCCAGCCGCCGATCCAGTCGTTCGGCTCGTAGGCGTAGAGGTTGAAGGTCTTGTTGACGATGTCCGACAGGTAGCTGCCGATGTTCTGCACGAAGGTCTGCAGGATGAACACCGTCGGCCCCGCGATCAGCACCATCAGCATCAGCAGGCCGGCCAGCGACAGATTCAGCTCGGACAGCCGCCGCACGCCCTTGTCCAGCCCGGTCACCACCGAAATGGTGGCGAGCAGGGTGGTGGCGACGATCAGGCCGATCTGCACCGGAATGGTCACCGGCAGGCCGTAGAGGTGGTTCAGCCCGGTGTTGATCTGGGTGACACCCAGGCCGAGCGAGGTGGCGACGCCGAGCACCGTGCCGATGATGGCGAAGATGTCCACCGCGTGCCCGATGGGACCGTAGATGCGCTCGCCGATCAGCGGGTAGAGCGCCGAGCGCAGTGTTAGCGGCAGGCCGTGACGGTAGGCGAAGTAGGCGAGGATCATCGCCACGATGGCGTAGATCGACCAGGCGTGCAGGCCCCAGTGAAAGAAGGTGATCTTCATTGCTTCGCGGGCGGCGAGCGTCGTGCCGCCTTCGCCCACCGGCGGCGAGAGGAAATGCATGACCGGCTCGGCTACGCCGAAGAACATCAGGCCGATGCCCATGCCGGCGGAGAAGAGCATGGCGAACCAGGTCAGGGCGCTGTAGTCCGGTTCGCTGTGATCCGGGCCGAGCTTGATGTCGCCGTAGCGACTGAAGGCCAGCAGCACCACCATCAGCAGGATGAGTGCGACGGCGAGAATGTACAGCCAGCTGACATTGGCGATGATCCAGGCCTGGGCGTCGCCGAACAGGGCCTGCGCGTGTTCCTGAAAGGCGACGCTGTAGATCACCAGTGCCAGGATGATGACTGCCGAGCCGTAAAAGACCGGGGCGTTGAGGTGGGAAGACGAGGGCTGTTTTGCCTCCATGCTGCGCTCCTTCGGTTGTGTCTGGGGAGTGGCCGCCTGTGGCGAAAGCCAGGCAACTTAACACAGACCGCAAAAGCGTCCGCTTGTCAGCAGGCATCCGGCAACGTCGAATGCCCCGGCCGGAGGGGCTCAGGCCTGGCTGCCGGGGCGATATTGCAGCGCTTCGGCCAGATGTTGCCGGCCGATGCGTTCGGCCTGCTCCAGGTCGGCCAGGGTGCGTGCGACCTTGAGCAACCGATGTGCGGCGCGCAGGGACAGTGCGAGACGCTCGCAGGCGCGCTCCAGCCAGGCCTGGTCCTCGGCGGTCAGCTGGCAGTGCTCACGCAGGCCGACCAGGTCGAGAAAGGCGTTGGCGCAGCCCTGGCGGGCGAGTTGCAGTCGCCGCGCCTCGGCCACCTGTGCGGCGAGCACGGCGCTGCTCTGGGCGGTCTGTGGCGCTGCGTTGAGGGCGGTGGCCTCGCGCGCCACGGTCAGATGCAGGTCGATGCGGTCGAGCAGCGGTCCGGAGAGCTTGTTGCGGTAGCGCTGGATCTGCTCCGGCGTGCAGCGGCAGCGACCATTAGGGTCGCCCAGATAGCCGCACGGGCAGGGGTTCATTGCCGCCACCAGCTGGAAACGCGCCGGAAAACGCACCTTGTCCCGCGCCCGGGCGATGACGATATGGCCCGATTCCAGTGGCTCGCGCAGCACCTCCAGCACCTTGCGGTCGAACTCCGGTAGCTCGTCGAGAAACAGCACACCCTGATGCGCCAGGGTGATCTCGCCCGGTTGCGGCCGGCTGCCGCCACCCACCAGTGCCGGGCCCGATGCACTGTGATGGGGCTGGCGGAACGGGCGCTGCGGCCAGTGCTGCAGCGGGCTGTGGCTGGCCACCGAATGAATCGCGGCCACTTCCAGCGCCTCCTGCTCATCCAGCGGCGGCAGCAGGCCGGGCAGACGGCTGGCCAATAGCGTCTTGCCGGTGCCGGGCGGCCCGGAGAACAACAGGTTGTGTGCGCCGGCCGCGGCGATCAGCAGGCCGCGTTTGGCCGCCTGCTGGCCCTGTACGTCGGCCAGGTCGGGGTAGGGCTGGACCTGCCGCAGCAGCCCCTGGGCCACGTAGGGCTCGAGCGGGGTAACGCCGTTGAAGTGGGCGGCAACTTCCAGCAGATGCTCGGCGGCAAACACGGTCAGGCCCGAGGCGAGGCTGGCCTCCTCGGCATTGGCTCGCGGCACCAGCAGCGCACGGCCGGCGGCACGCGCGGCGAGGGCGGCCGGCAGCACGCCCTGGACCGGGCGCAAGGCACCGGACAACGCCAGTTCGCCCAGGCATTCCAGCTGCTCCAGACGTTCGCCGGGCAGCTGTCCGCTGGCGGCGAGGATGCCCAGCGCGATGGCCAGGTCGAAGCGACCACCGTCCTTGGGCAGATCGGCAGGGGCGAGATTGAGCGTGATGCGTCGGGCGGGGAAATCGAAACCGGAGGTAAGGATGGCGCTGCGCACTCGGTCCTTGCTCTCCTTGACGGCGGTTTCCGGCAGGCCGACCAGGGTCAGCGCCGGCAGGCCGTTGGCCAGATGCGCCTCGACGGTCACCGCCGGGGCTTCGACGCCGATCTGAGCGCGGCTATGGACGATGGCCAGGGACATTCGATCACTCCTTTGATCGTGTCACGGCCCGGTCGGTCAGGACGCGGGCGGTGTGAGCTTCTCTTCCAGTTCGGCGACCTTGGCTTCGAGCGCCTCGAGCCGGGCGCGGGTGCGGGCGAGCACCACCATTTGGCTGTCGAACTCGTCGCGGCTGACCACGTCGAGCTTGTTCAGTGCACCCTGCACCACGCCCTTGAGCTGGGCTTCGAACTCGCCGCGCGGCAGCGGCGTTTCACCGTTGAACAGGCGCGAGGCCTGGGAGCCGATGGCATCTAGGAAAGCTTTTGGCGGCAACATTGAAAACACCTGTCGTTGAACGGGGCGCAGTGTAGCACGGCGTTTTTTTCGCCTTTCCCGGCTGCGGTGCACAAAAAATGAGCAGGCCATGGTGCAGCTGCGCACCATTTTCGTGCGTTCGTTGTGCTCAACCGTCTGTCGGGCCGCTTCGTTTGCGGCCGAGCCCCCGCAGCAAGCGGCTCGCGCAAAGCTGGCATCGATTCTGCTTTGTCCCCGTTGACGCACGCACCGGTTCGTTGCGGTGCATGGGCGATTCGCGACGCTTCGTCGGCGAGATTGGTGGTGTCGGTCCGCGGCCCGGCTGAAGCCGGAGCGTTACAAGAGCCAGACACTGAGCTTAGACTTGAGCCGGGTTCGTACTTCTGGGGCAAGTCCACCTAAACGGGAGAAGTTTTCATGAAACTAGTCACTGCCATCATCAAGCCGTTCAAGCTGGACGACGTGCGCGAGTCGCTGTCGGAGATTGGCGTACAGGGCATCACCGTCACCGAAGTCAAGGGCTTCGGCCGTCAGAAGGGCCACACCGAGCTGTACCGCGGCGCCGAATACGTCGTCGACTTCCTGCCAAAGGTGAAGATCGACGTGGCCATCGCCGACGATCAGCTCGATCGCGTGATCGAGGCCATCACCAAGGCGGCCAACACCGGCAAGATCGGTGACGGCAAGATCTTCGTGGTCAACCTGGAACAGGCCATCCGCATCCGTACCGGCGAAACCGATACCGACGCGATTTAAGCAGCACCTCCGAACCCCCACGCCCCAGGAGTAAAACCATGACTCTGCGAAGATTCGCAGGGCTAGGAGCCCTTTTGTCTCTGTTAAGCCCAGGCCTGGCCATGGCGCAGGAGGCAACGCTGGATTCAGGCGATACGGCATGGATGCTGACGGCCACTGCGCTGGTGCTGTTCATGACCATCCCCGGACTGGCGTTGTTCTACGGCGGCATGGTCCGCTCGAAGAACATCCTCTCGGTGATGATGCAGTGCTTCGCCATCACCGGCCTGATGAGCATCCTCTGGATGGTCTATGGCTACAGCCTTGCATTCGATACCACCGGTATGGAAGCGGGCGTCACCAACTTCAATTCCTTCGTCGGTGGTCTGGATCGCGCCTTCCTCAGCGGCCTGACTCCTGACAGCCTGGTCGGCGCCTTCCCGGAAAGCGTCTTCATCACGTTCCAGATGACCTTCGCCATCATCACCCCGGCGCTCATCGTCGGCGCCTTCGCCGAGCGCATGAAGTTCTCGGCGATGCTGGTGTTCATGGGCGTCTGGTTCACCCTGGTCTATGCGCCGATCGCGCATATGGTCTGGGGCGGTGACGGTGGCCTGATGTGGGACTGGGGCGTGCTGGATTTCGCCGGTGGCACCGTGGTGCACATCAATGCCGGTATCGCCGGCCTGGTGGCCTGCCTGGTCCTGGGCAAGCGCAAGGGCTTCCCGACCACGCCGATGGCACCGCACAACCTGGGGCTGACCCTGGTCGGCGCGGCGATGCTGTGGATTGGCTGGTTCGGCTTCAACGCCGGTTCGGCCGTGGCTGCCAACGGCACCGCCGGCATGGCCATGCTGGTGACCCAGATCGCCACCGCCGCAGCTGCGCTGGGCTGGATGTTCGCCGAGTGGATCGGCCACGGCAAACCCAGCGCGCTGGGCATCGCCTCGGGCGTGGTCGCCGGTCTGGTCGCCATCACCCCGGCTGCCGGCACCGTCGGACCGATGGGCGCGCTGATCATCGGCCTGGTCTCGGGGGTGGTCTGCTTCTTCTGCGCCACCAGCCTGAAACGCAAGCTCGGCTACGACGATTCGCTGGATGCCTTCGGCGTGCACGGCGTGGGCGGCATCGTCGGCGCGCTGCTCACCGGCATCTTCGCCGCACCCATGCTGGGCGGTTTCGGTGAGGTGGAGAACATCGGCCTGCAGCTGTGGATTCAGTTCAAGGGCGTGCTCTTCACCGTCGTCTACACCGGCATCGTCACCTACCTGATCCTCAAGGCGATCGACCTGGTGATGGGCCTGCGGGTGAACGAGGAGCAAGAGACCATCGGCCTCGACCTCAGCCTGCACAACGAGCGCGGCTACAACCTGTAACCCATTTCAGCGCAGTACCCCGGAGCCAACACCGGGGTCAGGGCAGGCCCGCCGGAGCAGCGTGCGGCGGCCTGCGGACCGAACAGCGCACACAGCGCGACAGCAAGAGGTGACACATGGATAGCACTGCATTGATACCCGTCCAGTACGGACTCGATACCTTCTACTTCGTGATCTGCGGAGCGCTGGTGATGTGGATGGCGGCGGGTTTCGCCATGCTCGAGGCCGGTCTGGTGCGGGCCAAGAACACTGCCGAGATTCTGACCAAGAACATCGTGCTCTACGCGCTGGCGTCGATCATGTACCTGCTGGTCGGCTACTACATCATGTACTCCAGCCCGGAAGGCGGCATTTTCCCGAGCCTGGGCTTCCTCATCGGTGACGAGCATGCGGTCGACCTGGTCGCCGCCGGCGGCGAGGATGCGCCTTACTATTCGGCCCGCGCGGACTTCTTCTTCCAGATCGTCTTCGCCGCGACCTGCATGTCGGTGGTCTCCGGTGCGGTGGCCGAGCGCATGAAACTGTGGGCCTTCATCGCCTTCGCGGTGGTGATGACCGGCTTCATCTACCCGATCCAGGGCTTCTGGAAATGGGGCGGCGGCTTCCTCGACGCGGCCGGCTTCCTCGACTTCGCCGGTTCCGGTGTGGTGCACATGGCCGGTGCTGCTGCGGCCCTGGCCGGTGTCCTGCTGCTCGGGGCGCGCAAGGGCAAGTACGGTCCGAACGGTCAGATCAATGCCATTCCGGGTGCCAACATGCCGCTGGCGACCCTCGGGGCATTCATCCTGTGGATGGGCTGGTTCGGCTTCAACGGCGGCTCGCAGCTGAAAATGAGCACCATCGAGGACGCCAACGCGGTGGCCCAGGTCTTCGTCAACACCAACATGGGTGCCGCTGGTGGCCTGATCGCGGCCCTGATCACCGCGCGCCTGCTGTTCGGCAAGTCCGACCTGACCATGGTGCTCAACGGCGCCCTGGCCGGCCTGGTGGCGATCACTGCCGAACCACTGACCCCGAGCGCGTTGCAAGCCACCCTGATCGGCGGTGTGGGCGGTGTGCTGGTGGTGTTCAGCATCCTCGGTCTGGACAAGCTCAAGCTCGATGACCCAGTCGGTGCCATCTCCGTGCATGGTGTCGCCGGCATGTGGGGCCTGCTGGCCGTGCCGCTGACCAATGCCGACGCTTCTTTCGGCGCGCAGCTGCTGGGCCTGGTGTCGATCTTCCTCTGGGTGTTCATCGCCAGCCTGATCGTGTGGGGCATCATCAAGGCGGTGATGGGCCTGCGCGTCAGCGAGGAAGAGGAGTACGAGGGCGTGGACGTGGTCGAGTGCGGCCTGGAGGCGTACCCGGAGTTCACTCGCCAGTAATGTTTCGCTGATACATGACAAGGGCGCCTTTTGGCGCCCTTTGTTTTTTCCGGCGCCACGCTAGAATGCGCGCGACCAGCCGTCGAACATGAGTGCTGCACATGTGGCAACAGACCCTGATCACCTTGCGCGCGCGCCCACGTGGTTTTCATCTGATCACCGACGAGCTGCTCGCCGCGCTGCCGGAACTGCGGCAATGTCAGGTCGGTCTGTTACACCTGTGGCTGCGGCATACCTCGGCCTCGCTGACGATCAACGAGAATGCCGACTCAGCGGTACGGCGCGATTTCGAACGGTTCTTCAATCGTCTGGTGCCGCAGGGCGAGGACGGTTACGAGCATGACTACGAAGGGCCGGACGACTTGCCGGCACACTTCAAGGCCAGCCTGCTCGGCTGCCAGCTGAGCCTGCCGGTAAGCGCGGGGCGCCTGGCACTGGGGACTTGGCAGGGCGTCTATCTCGGAGAGCACCGCGACCAGGGTGGCGCGCGGCAGATAGTGGCAACGCTGCACGGGACGGCAAGTTGAATTTTTTTTGGTGATGCCGGTCATTCCGCATCGCTGGGCTATAACTTACTCCGCTTTGGCAAGCCATGAGGTAGAACATGAGCGACGAAGAACTAGAACAAGACGATCTGGAAGTGGGCGACGAGGAGGAAGGGGAGGAGCTGAACGCTGCCGATGACGGCGACGACAGCCTCGACGAGGAGGGCACCGACAGCGAGCGGGCCACGCCGACCAAGAAGGCCAAGGCCAAGTCCGCCGAGCCGGACGAGCTGCCGAGCCTGGAAGCCAAGCAGAAGGAGCGCGAAGCGCTGGCGCGGGCCATGGAAGAGTTCCTGGCACGTGGCGGCCGCGTTCAGGAGGTCGAACCCAATGTGGTCGCCGACCCGCCGAAGAAGCCGGATAGCAAGTACGGCAGCCGTCCTATCTGAGCTGCACGGATCACGAAGAAGCCCGCTATTGAGCGGGCTTCTTCGTTTCAGCGGCGCGCTGGCGGTGGCTCAGTTGTCGCGCCAGGCGAGCAGCAGCTTGGGCAGGTCGGCCAGGCGCTGGATCTCGGCGTCGGGCTGGTAGTCGTGCGCCCAGGCGATCCGCTTCGGGTTGAACCACACCGCGCGTAGCCCAGCCTGCTGTGCGCCGGCGATGTCGTCCAGGGCATGGTCGCCGATGTGCACCGCCTGTTCCGGGCGCGCATCACCCAGGCGCAGGGCCTGCTGGAATGGATGCGGATCCGGTTTGCCGACGCCCAGATCCTCAGCGCACAGGGTGAACTGGAAGTAGTCCGCCAGGCCCAGGCGGCGCACATCCGCATTGCCGTTGGTGATCACGCCGAGGGTGTAGTGATTGGCCAGGAACTCCAGGGTGGGTTGCACGTCGGGGAAGATCTGCACCTCGTGACGAGCATCGAGGAACACCTGGAACGCCTGCTCGGCCAGGCCGTTCGCCTCGTCGGCAGGGTAGCCGGCATCCTGCAGGGCATGCTGCAGAATGCGCCGGCGCAGCTCGCTGATGCGGTGGCGCAGCGCCGGCTCCTGCTCCACCAGCATGCGACGTATTGCACCCAGCGCCTCGATGGGAAAATCGCCGAGCCGCGGTGCATGGGCGGCGAGCCAGTCGCGCAGTGCGGTTTCCGCGCTCTGGATGGCTGGCGTGGTTTCCCAGAAGGTGTCGTCGAGGTCGAAGGTGATCAGGCGAATGCTCATGTGTCGGTGTCCTGCTTGCGCTTGGCGCGCGGATGCGCATGGTCGTAGACCTTGGCCAGGTGCTGGAAATCCAGGTGGGTGTAGATCTGCGTCGTGCCGATGTCGGCATGGCCGAGCAGCTCCTGCACCGAGCGCAGGTCCTGCGAGGATTCCAGCAGATGGCTGGCGAAACTGTGGCGCAGCATGTGCGGGTGCAGATGCTGGCCGAGTTCGCGCACACCGACCTGGCGCACCCGCAGCTGCACGGCACGGGCGCCGAGGCGACGCCCTTGCTGGCCGATGAACACCGCACCGTCGGCGGGCCCGGCCAGCGTTCGCAACGGTAACCAGGCCTGCAGCGCCTCACGCGCCTTGCTGCCGACCGGCAGTTCGCGCACCTTGTTGCCCTTGCCCACTACCCGCACCAGACCGGCGGCGAGGTCGAGCTGGTCGAGGTTCAGGCCGACCAGTTCGGACAGGCGCAGACCGGAGGAATAGAACAGTTCGAGCATCGCCTGATCGCGACGGGCGATGAAATCGTCCTCGACACCGCCATCGAGCAGCTGCATGGCGCGATCGGTATCCAGCAGGCGCGGCAACCGGCGTTCGCCCTTGGGGGCGGACAGGCCGGTGGCCGGGTCGTGCTCGCAGAGCCCTTCCTGGTTTAGGTAGCGATACAGTCCGCGCACCGATGACAAGAGGCGTGCCAGGCTGCGGCTGGACTGTCCCTGGCGATGCTGTTCGGCGATCAGGTGGCGCAGATGACGGCCCTGCAGGTCACGCCAACCGGCGATGCGCTCGCGCTCGCAGTAGGTGAGAACCTTGTCCAGATCGCGACGATAGGCATCCAGCGAATGGCCGGACAGCTGCCGCGCGCTGCGCAGGTATTCGAAGTAGGCGTCGAGTTCTTTCTGCACCGGGCTCCCTCGCTCGCGAAAAGAACGGCCGCGCCAGCCGACGCCGGCGGCTGCGCTCAGCGTACCGAGCGCAGCGGGGTGCCGAAGCGCGGCAAGACGCGCGCGAGCACTTCGGCGATATAACCGAGGAACAGAGTGCCCAGCGAGCTCTTGTAGTGCTGCGGGTCGCGGCTGCCGATGGCGAGAACCCCCAGCTGGTCGTCGAGGCTGACCACCGCGGCGGAGCCGACGCTGGGGCCATCCTCGCCGAACAGAAAGCTGAGCTCGTGGGGACGCAGCACGCCGCAGATGGTCTTGCCACCCTCGAGCAGGCCACCGATGTTCTGCTTGGCCTCGGCGGTGCTGACGCAGCGGCCGACCGGCAATGTCGCCTCGCTGAACAGGATCAGGCTGACGTAGGGCACCTGAAACTCATGGCGCAGGCTGTCTTCCACCGCGCTGACCACCTCTTCCAGGCTACCGGCGTCGAGCAGGTCGAGCACCAGGCGGCGGGTCTTGTCGAACAGGCGATCGTTGTCGCGGGCCACGTCCATCAGCTGCGACAGGCGATGGCGCATCTCGATGTTGCGCTCGCGCAGCAGCTTGACCTGGCGTTCCACTAGCGACACGGCGGTGCCCGGCTGGTGTGGGATACGCAATTCCGGGATCAGCTCGTCGTGGTCGACGAAGAACTCCGGATGGGCGCGCAGGTAGGCGGCGACGGCTTCGGCGTCGGGTAGCGGAGTGCTGCCCTGGGTCTGGTCGGTCATAGGCGAACCTGTCCTTCAAAAACGCGAACGGCGGGGCCGGTCATCATAACCGGCTGCCCCGGACCTGCCCATTCGATGGACAGACGGCCGCCGGGCAGTTCGATCTGCACCGGCGAGTCCATCCAGCCCTGGCGAATGGCGGCTACCGCGGCCGCACAGGCACCGGTGCCGCAGGCCTGGGTCTCGCCAGCCCCGCGCTCCCAGACGCGCAGGCGTGCATGGCGGCGATCAACCACCTGCAGGAAGCCGACGTTGACCCGCTGCGGAAAGCGCGGGTGATGCTCGATCTTCGGCCCCAGTTCATGCACCGGCGCACGCTCGACGCTGTCCACCAGCAGCACCGCATGGGGGTTGCCCATGGATACCGCGGCCAATTCCACCTGCTGCCCGTCCACCTCGAGCAAATAGCTCAGGGCTTCGCGTTCGGCCTGAAACGGAATCTCGGCCGGCACCAGGCGCGGCGGGCCCATGTCGACGCGGATCTGTCCATCGGGGCGGATGTCCAGCTCGATGATGCCGCCCTTGGTTTCCACCTTGATCTTGCGTTTGACAGTCAGGCGCTTGTCGACCACGAAGCGGGCGAAGCAGCGCGCGCCGTTGCCGCATTGCTCCACTTCCGAACCGTCGGAGTTGAAGATGCGGTAGCGAAAATCCACGTCCGGATTCTGCGGCGGCTCGACGATCAGCAGCTGATCGAAGCCGACGCCGGTGTGACGATCGCCCCATTGCTTGGCGTGCTTGGGCTGGATATGCGCGTGCTGGCTGACCAGGTCGATGACCATGAAGTCGTTGCCCAGACCGTGCATCTTGGTAAAGCGCAGAAGCATGATCGTGGCCTCAAGTGGGCAGCAGGCTTTCGCCGGCGTACAGCTCCTGAACGCTCTCGCGACGGCGCACTTCGAAGGCTTGGTCACCATCCACCAGCACCTCGGCGGCGCGGCCGCGGGTGTTGTAGTTGGAGCTCATGACGAAGCCGTAGGCGCCGGCCGAACACACCGCCAGCAGGTCACCTTCGGCCAGTGCCAGCTCGCGATCCTTGGCGAGGAAGTCGCCGGTCTCGCAGATCGGCCCGACGATGTCGTAGCGGCGCGTATCGCCTTCGTGCGGCTGCACCGCGACCACGTTCATCCAGGCCTGGTACAGCGCCGGACGGATCAGGTCGTTCATCGCTGCATCGACGATGGCGAAATCCTTGTGCGCGGTGTGCTTGAGATACTCCACGCGGGTCAGCAGCAGGCCGGCGTTGGCGACGATGGAGCGGCCCGGCTCGAACACCAGCGCCAGGCCACGGCCTTCGATGCGCTGGCGCACGGCCTGGATGTAGTCACCGGCCAGCGGCGGCTGTTCGTCGCGATAGCGCACCCCGAGACCGCCGCCCAGGTCCAGGTGACGGATCTGGATGCCGCGCGTGGCGAGCCGATCGATCAGCGCCAGCAGGCGGTCGAGGGCATCGAGGAAGGGCGGCAGGCTGGTCAGCTGCGAGCCGATGTGGCAGTCGACGCCGACCACTTCCAGGTTCGGCAGCTCGGCCGCGCGGGCGTAGACCGCCTCGGCGTTGTCGATATCGATGCCGAACTTGTTCTCTTTCAACCCGGTGGAGATGTAGGGATGGGTGCCGGCATCCACGTCTGGATTGACCCGCAGGGAAACCGGCGCCTTCATGCCCAGTTCGGCGGCGACCTGCTGCAGACGCTCCAGCTCGTCGGTGGACTCGACGTTGAAGCAGTGCACACCGACTTCCAGCGCGCGGCGCATGTCGTCGCGAGTCTTGCCGACGCCGGAAAAGACGATGCGGCCCGGCTCGCCGCCGGCGGCGAGCACGCGCTCCAGTTCACCGCGAGAGACGATGTCGAAGCCCGCGCCGAGACGTGCCAACACGTTCAGTACACCGAGGTTCGAGTTGGCCTTGACGGCGAAGCAGACCAGGTGCGGCATGCCTTCCAGCGCATCGGCGTAAGCCCGGTACTGGGCCTCGATGTGGGCGCGGGAATAGACGTAGGTCGGCGTGCCGAAGCGTTGCGCGAGTGCGGGCAGTGCCACGCCCTCCGCGAAGAGTTGACCGTCGCGGTACGAGAAGGCCTCCATGAACAGCCTCCTTTAGAGTTCGAAACGGTCTTTGGAACGTTCTTTGACGGTCTGCTCGTCATCCGGCAGATACAGCGGACCTTTCTGGCCGCAGCCGCTGAGCGCGGCGGCGAAGACGGCGAGAGCGATGAAGGGAAGCAGAAGGCGCTTCATGGGGACTGGAATCCTTGAAAAATCTAATCGCCGGAGTATACCCAGCACCCGCCGGATTGCCTATGCGAGCCGCACGTCACACGGCGGCTGACCTGGCGGTCGGCTCGCTTGACCCGTCCGCGCCCTGCTAAGCTCGCCGCCGTCGAGCGCGACCTGCGTCGCGCGCAGAATCATCGAGGAAAGTTGCATGAGCCTGAGCGAAGCCCGTTACCACGACCTGGTCGATGCCGTGCAGGAAAGCGTCGAGGACGTGTTCGACGACACCAGCCTGGATGTCGACCTGGAGAACTCCGGTGGCGTACTGACCGTGCGTTTCGACAACGGCAGCCAGCTGATCCTCAGTCGGCAGCCGGCGCTGCGTCAGCTGTGGGTGGCGGCACGTTCCGGCGGCTTTCATTTCGACTATGACGAGGGCAGCCAGCTGTGGCTTTGCGATGCCAGCGGCGAGCGCCTCGGCGAACTCCTGACGCGGGTCACGCAGGAGCAGGGTGGTGAGGCGCTGGAGTTCGAGGATCTCTGAGCCGGCTGGTCTGCAGCCCGCGAGTTTACTGGCCTGCGGGCTGGGGTCTTGCTTATTCGGGCTGCTGTGATAGTGTCTCCGGCAGGTCAGCAAAACCCCGCCTTCGGGCGGGGTTTTGCTTTTTTCAGCATTTCATTTTCCCAGGAGCTAGCCAGAGCCCATGACCAGTGCACCGCCGATCATCCTTACCAAACTCGACCTGCAGCGCCTCGAGCGGCTGCTCGACAGTCTGGACGATTACGGTCCGGCCGCCGAAGCGCTCGAGCAGGAACTGTCGCGGGCGCAGGTCGTGGAACGCAGCGAGATGCCTGCCGGTGTCGTGACCATGAACTCGCGCGTGCACTGCCGCGACGAGGGCAGCGACAAGGACTACCACCTGACGCTCGTCTACCCCCACGATGCCGGCAAGGAAGGCACCGTGTCCGTCCTCGCTCCGGTCGGCACCGCGCTGCTGGGCATGAGCGTCGGCCAGCACATCGACTGGCCAGCCCCGGGCGGCAAGATGATCAAGCTCACCCTGCTGGCCATCGAGTATCAGCCCGAAGCAGCCGGCGATCCGTTCTGATCCTGCGGTTGTCCGCTCTATAGGACCGGCGTCCCGCCGGTTCCATCGATGTGTGGCAGCGCCTGCTGCAAGGGTGGGCGCGTCAGGCTCGCCGAGCGCGACGGCAGAAGGTCCTGACGATCCAGGCGCCAGCGTTCTCGTCAGGTCGTGGCTGCCGTTGGGCTTCCGGCGGAAGCTGTCCGGTCAGCCGCCATATCTGCTCCGCTCGTTGCCAGGCGCTGGCATTGACAGGCGAGGCCCGCTGCCAGGCCTCGCAGGCAGCACGCAATTCCTGGTCGTCGGGCGAAGCCTGCAGCCAGAGAAGCCATTCCATGGCGCAATTCCATTGAGGTGCGGGAATTTCACTCATTCGAGCTCACCGGCGGTTGGAATAAACCCAGATTTGGCTTGTTACGGCCGCTTTGTCGCTCCGTCCAGCGCGGCTGCGCAGCGGCTGAGTGCCGTGCGTATCGCCTGGTGGGCCATGCCCGCGGTGATGTCCAGTTCCCTTGCGACCTGCTCCAGCGTGTAGCCGCGAAGGCGATGCAGTTCGAAGGCCATGCGGGTATGCGCCGGCAGCTGTGCCAGAGCGTCGGCGATCAGCCTGAGCTCGTCCGGCTGTGCAGATACCTGCTCGGCCCTATGCTCTCGTACGCGAGGCGCGTGGTCGTCCGCCCTGGTGGGCGCGGGTTTGGTCACGATATGCAGGAAGATGCTCATGGCCTTGCTCAGCCAGAAGCGGGCTTGAGCGACCCGGCGGGACGTCTTGTGGCCATCCATGGCGGTTTGGCTTGTCGGCGCTCGGTTCGCCGGCAATGAGCCGACGAGGATGCCGTGATCAGCCGCGAACAGATCGGTTTTGTTGTCTTGCTCGTTCACGATGGTGCGCTCTCGAAGAAATGCGCGGATGGCCCGGGCATCCTAGCTTGAAGGCAAAATGACATCAAGCAAGAATAGTTATCATTCAGGCGTCCATGGCGGCGTTCAGCGCGGCCTCCAGCCGCGACTTGTAGCGCAGGTACTGGACGGTCTGGCTGCGCCCATTGCCGTGCAGCCCGGACAGATCGATATCGGTGATGTAACAGGGGTAGCGTTCGCCGTCGCGGCGGCGGGCGACGATCGTGCGTGTCACGGCGGCGAACAGGTCGTTGCCGTATTCAAGGCCGGAGAATTCCTGCTGGTTGCAGTACAACGTGACCTGCGAACGACCGTTGTCGCCGGCTTCGACGATCGCCTGCACCTCATAGAACGGATCGGTGACCTCGCCCAGGGGGGCTGGACGCCGCTCCAGCGTCGACGGCTGCGGACCCTGACCGGGCTGGATGCGGTAGACCAGAATCGTCGGATCCAGCGGGGCGACACCCTCACCCGGCTGCTGCGCGGCGCGGCGGAACATCAGTGATTCGAGAAAACGCAGCAATGGGCGCAGCAGCGTGCGTTCATCGCGATAGGGCAGTTGCTGGCGCCACAAGGCGTTGCACTCGTCGAGCACGCTGAGTTCGGCGCTGCCGTCCTCCGCACGGTAGAACACCTGCAGGCAGCCAGGCCGCCCCTGGGTCAGGATCAGCGCCAGGTCGTCGCCGGCCAGCGCCGCGCGATCGAGCTGCAGTGGGCTGTAGAGATGATGGGCCTCGCCAAGGTATTCCAGCAGTGCCGCCCGGTCGACCAGGCTGGTCAGCCGCAGGTCGCTCCCGTCGCGCTGCAGCACATGAAAGTGCTGGCGGATCTGCAGGAGATAGCGGCCGTGAGTAGCGCCGGCCAGGCTGCGTCGAGCGTCATCGAAGATCTGCTCGAGGCGTCGCGCAATGGCTTGCCCACGGTTGCGGGCAAAGCAGAACACCTGCAGTTGCGGGGGCTGGTCGCTGGCTCCGAGGTCGACGAGGTTGTCGCGCAGGCACAGGGCGAGCGCTTTCGGCCCTTCGTAGCGCGTTACCAGCATCTCGTTCCAGCTGTTGAGCGTCACCTGATCCACGCTCTGCACCAGATTCTCAACGGCGCCGGCGAGGATCGACTCGCTGCTGGCCAGTCCGGCGGCATGCAGCGCGGGATCCATCCCGATGTTGACCAGCAGCAACACACGGCTGGCCCTGCTCGGTGCGAGCAGCGCCTCCTCGTCCACGGCCGGTAGCGGCATGGGCAGCGCACGGCGCAGGTCGCTCAGCAGCGCGAACAGCTCGGCTTCGCTCAAGCCGCTGTCGCCGGGGAAGAGCGACAGATGGGTGCCGGTATCCACCACGCCGTTGCGGTGGCCCCAGGCGAGTAGCGCCAGCAGTTCGCGGGCGCGCTTCAATGGCGCGTAATTGGGCAGTTCCGGCGCCGTGAGCTGGCCCTGGTAGAGCGACCAGTGCACGTCGCCCGCACCGTCATAACCGTGCACCAGCGTCAGGCTGTCCTCGGACATGTCCGGCGAGATGCCGAGGTTGACCACCTCCACCTTGCCAGCCTTGCGTTCGATGGCCGCGTACAGGCGGCGGCCTAGTACGCCGAGATCGCGACTGGTGAGCGGGCTGGTCGCTTGCACGCGCCGGGTGAAATCGCTGAGGAAGCGATAGCCATAGGTCAGTTCGTTGACCAGCGCGCGGCGTTCCTGGCTGACCTGGCGCACCTTCCACTGGCTGCGATTGTCGAGCAGAACGAACTGCCGCTCGTCCCAGCGCCAGTCGCGGGTCAGGCGTTCGAGCAGGCTGCGTTGCCAGCTCTTGTTGCGGTTGACCGGTGGACGACTCAGCGGTCGGTTGATCTTCAGGTACAGGCAGCGTCGGGCGAGCTCCAGCCGCTCCTGAGCACCGCGCTCGCACAGGTAGCGTTCGATGGCGTGATAGGCGGCGATATACGGATCGAGCTCGTCCAGGTCGGTGCGACCATGATAGATGGCCTGCTTGAAATCCAGCGCCAGGCAACGCAGCTGCGGGTACTGGCTGGCATAGACCTCCACCAGCAGCAGCTTGAACAGCGACTTGTACGGCGAGTCGATGGCCTTGTACAGCTGCCACAGGCCGGCGCCGACGAACTCGCCTGGCGGCACCTGGCCGAGATGACCGAGATCGAGCACCTCGTCGGCGCGCACGAAGCGCTTGGCCAGCAGCGTCGCCACGTAATCGTCGTAGCGATGCTCCTCGTAGTCGGGCACCATCCACCACAGTGGCGTTCGCCCGCCGAGCCACAGCGCGGTGCGGTAGAACTCGTCGAGCAACAGATAATGTTGCGTGGTGCCGCAGTCGTCGGAGGTCAGCTTGGCGTCGCGCTGGCCCTGGGTGAAACGTTCGGGGTCGACCAGAAAGAAGTGCGCTTCGCTGCCCTGGCTCGCCGCCCAGGCTCGTAGCGACTCGCATTTGCGGCGCAGTTCCTCGAGTTGCCGTCCGTCGAGTTCCGGATCATGGCAGACCCATACGTCCAGATCGCTGTGCTCGTCCTGGGCAGCGGTGCCCAGGCTGCCCATCAGAAACAGGCCGAGAATCGGCTGAGGTGCCTTGCCGCGCACGGGCTTGTAGGCGAAGGAGCGGCTCAGGCGCTGCGCCTCGGCCAGCTGCTCGGCGTCCGGCTCGAAGTTGGCGAGACCGGCCGGCGTGGTGGCCGAGATGTAACCGGGCAGAATCGGATGATTGACGTGAAACAGCAGCGGCAGGAGCTTGAGCACCTGCTGCTGACGGGTCGACATGGCGGCCAGGGCCCGTTCCAGGCGTGCAGCGTTGACTGCCAGAAAGCGCGTGCGCAGGGTGGCCAGCACCTTGCGGTCGATGCCTTCTTCGAGAACCAGGTGGATGTGCTGAGTACGGGTCATGGGGCTTCGTGCAGGCGAGGCTAACCCTGTTGATCGGCCGGTATGGGCAGGGCTTGAGCCCGGCAGGGCGCCCGCCGACCGGTGGCTGCACCTGCCCGCGGCCGCACATTATCCGCGGCCCGGGCAAGCGAAGCAAAATGCAGTGGCGGATCAGGCCGGAACGGTCTCCGAAAGAATGGTCAGCAGCGTCTGTGCCTGTTCGGCGGCGTCGCGCCCGAGGCTTGTGAGATAGCCGCCGTCGGCCTGGGTGATCAGGCCCTTGGCATGCAAGCGGCTGAAGGCGGCGATGGTGGAGGGGCTGGCGTTGTGGTGCACCTTCAGCCCTTCCTGCAGGTTTTCCAGATTGAACTGGCAGAGGACTTCCAGCTCGGCGACCAACTCAGGGGTGTACGACATGCTCGCTCCTCGGATGGTGGGCTCATGCCCTGTTCGCTGAGTGTAGATGCTGTCGGCGCCCCTGCCTTGATCCAGATCCTATTCGGATGCTTCCGGCAATTCCGGCAGCTTGCGCAGCATGGTTTCGTAGGCGGCGCCGTCGAAGGGCCGATCGTCGCGCAGCATGGCGCGGATCTCGTGCGCAAGCACCAGCGCCATCATCTGCAGACACTCGTCGCGCTCGTAGCCGACCAGGGTCAGTTTGTTCAGCGTCGCCTGGGTGGCCGCCGGCTCGCCGCTCTCCAGCTGGTTCTCGATGGCCTGGAGCAGGGCTTCTTCGGCGAAGGCTTCGTCTTCGTCGCTGGTATGCGTGTCGTTGGTCATGGGATTCCTATCGAGCGGCGCCGGATTTTCCTCGTCCAGCTGACAGAGCGTACAGCTGCCGTCGTCCGGCCGGTTGGTTTCGACGTAGCGTACCCGCCGCTGGGCGGCCTGGCGATCGGCATCGACGCGGTAACGCGGGCGGTCTGGGGCGGTCATGGTGCATCTCCTGGCTCTTTCCAGCTAAGCACCCGCACGCGCCGAGAGCAATGCATGCCGTGCCGCGGGCTCAATCCATGAAGCTTAGCGCCAGGCAGAGCAGGCCGAACGCGCCCCAGACCAGCGAGAAGATGATCGGCGTGCGTAGCGAGAACAGCAGCGTGCGCTTGTAGCGATGCCCGCCGACCGGGCTGTTGCCCTCGCCGAACAATGCCGATTCGTTGTTCGGCAGCATGCCGACCCGGCCTTCGATCTGCAGCAGCTCGGCCTGTTTCTGATGCCAGCGCTCGATGACGTCGAAGTTGGCCTTGATGCCAGGCATGGCGTGGATCGAGGTGAGCAGGCCGAGCAGCGACAGGATGGCCGGCACCACCAGGCGGAACAGGTCGCCCCATTCGGGGTTGCTGTTGGCCATGGACGACGCGAAGGCGATCATCAGGAACGACTGCGAGGCCAGGTAGGCGCTGGTGCGTTCGGCCAGCAGGCTGGACTCGAAGTGGATTTCGGAGCGGTAGAACAGCAGGCGCTCCTTGGGCGACTCGAAGAGCTCGCCGCCCTGGGTGTCCTGATTCAACAGCAGGGTGCGCAGGTCGGGCATGCGGGTTCCGTGTCATCGGTGAATGGCGGTTGCTGCATGTAGGTCAAGCGTGGAGCGCGAGAGTTCCGAGCGATGCGCTATCGGTCAGGCTGGGCGCGCGGGCTGTCGACGTGCGCAGCGCGGCACTGCCAGAGCAGCAACGCCAGGCTGAGAAAGGCCAGGGACCAGCAGCCTGCCGCGATCAGCAGCCAACCCGGCTGTGGCAGCGCCAGCAGCGCGGGCACGACGCGGGCGAGGGCGGCCAGGCTGATCAGCAGCGCCATGGCCTGGATCCAGGGCCGCGCAGCCGGGTCGCGGAAGCGGTAGAGCAGACGCGTACGTGCCATCACCGCGAAGGTCAGGCTGCCCAGAGCGCCTACGCTCAGCGCATGCAGCGTTGCGCTCAACGACAGCGCTGGCAGCAGCAAGCCCAGCCCGAGCAGCAGCAGGCCGAACGCCAGCCAGGCGTAACCGAGCAGCAGGATCAGCAGGTCCGCGCGCGCGCAACGCCACGGTTGCCAGCGCAGCAGGCGGATCGCGCTGAGCACGCCGGCGCTGATCACCAGCGCGGCCGCGAGTTGACGCAGCAGCGGCCAGGGCAGCGGATTCAGCACGAAGGCGAGGCCCAGCAGAATCAGGACGGCGCCTTCCAGGCCAGGCTGTACCCGAGCATCCAGCCGCCGACCCTCACTCTGCGCATAACCGGCCATCGCCGGCGCGATGATCCGGCCGCCCATGAAGGCCATCAGCGTGGCGAACAGCAGCAAGGCTTCGACCAGCAGCAGCCGCTCGACGGCCACCCCCAGTTCGTTGCCGGCCATGGCGCTGAGCAGGGCGAGCCCGGCCAGCAGTGGCGCGACGCTCTGGTTGCGCCATTTCTTCGCGGCGCCGAAAAAGCGCGGCAGCACCTTCCAGGCCACGCCGCCGGCGAAGGTCGCGGCGCTTGCCAGCGCCAGCCAGGAGCCCGGCCACAGCAGGAAGCTCAGGCGCGCCAGTGCCCAACAGCCGAGCAGCGAGAGGATCAGGCGCAGTGGTTGCGGACCGAGCAGGTAACCGGCGACCACCGCCAGGGCGAAGCCGAAGAGCATTTCGTGGGCGTGCCCGCTGGGCGTGCTCAGGCCGGGCGGTGTGGGGATCAGGCCGAGCAGCGCGAATACCGAGATGGGCAGGATGAAGGCCGCATAGAGTGCGGCGACGGGGAAGAACCAGGCGTTGGCGAACGGCAGGCGCGGTTGGCGTGGGTGCATTGCGCACCTCCTGCGGGATGCGTGACGGGGCCTGAGCCCCGTCACCGAATGGCCATCAGCGGCCGGCGAGCAGCGCCTGGCCGCGCTTGACTGCGGCGCGCACCTGCGCCGGCGCAGTACCGCCGATGTGGTCGCGGGCGTTGACCGAGCCCTCCAGGGTCAGCACGGCGAAGACGTCGTCGCCGATCTCTCCGCTGAACTGGCGCAGCTCGTCCAGCGTCATCTCGGCCAGATCCTTGCCGGTCTGCACGCCGTACTTCACCGCGTGGCCGACGATCTCGTGACAGTCGCGGAACGGCAGCCCCTTGCGCACCAGGTAGTCGGCCAGGTCCGTGGCGGTGGAGAAGCCGCGCAGCGCCGCTTCACGCATGATTTCGCGCTTGGGCTTGATCGCCGGGACCATGTCGGCGAAGGCCCGCAGCGAGTCGCGCAGGGTGTCGGCGGCGTCGAACAGGGGTTCCTTGTCTTCCTGGTTGTCCTTGTTGTACGCCAGCGGCTGGCCCTTCATCAGCGCGAGGAGACCGGTCAGCGCGCCGAACACGCGGCCGGTCTTGCCGCGTACCAGCTCGGGCACGTCCGGGTTCTTCTTCTGCGGCATGATGGAGGAGCCGGTGCAGAAGCGATCCGGCAGGTCGATGAACTGGAACTGGGCGCTGGTCCAGAGCACCAGCTCTTCGGAGAAGCGCGACAGGTGCATCATCGCCACGGAGGCGGCGGCGCAGAATTCGATGGCGAAGTCGCGATCGGAGACGCCGTCCAGCGAGTTGCCGGAAATCGCTTCGAAACCCAGCAGCTCGCAGGTGATTTCCCGCTGGATCGGGTAGGTGGTGCCGGCCAGTGCGGCCGAGCCGAGCGGCATGCGGTTGGTGCGCTTGCGGCAGTCGACCAGGCGCTCGTAGTCGCGGCTGAGCATCTCGAACCAGGCCAGCAGGTGATGGCCGAAGGTCACCGGCTGGGCGGTCTGCAGGTGGGTGAAGCCGGGCATGATGGTGTCGGCTTCGGCCTCGGCGAGACCCAGAAGACCCTGCTGCAGACGGGTGATTTCGCCGAGGATCACGTCGATTTCGTCGCGCAGCCACAGGCGGATGTCGGTGGCGACCTGGTCGTTGCGGCTGCGTCCGGTGTGCAGCTTCTTGCCGACGATGCCGATGCGGTCGGTCAGGCGCGCCTCGATGTTCATGTGCACGTCTTCCAGGTCCACGCGCCAGTCGAAGGTGTCGGCCTCGATCTCGCCCTGGATGTCCTTCAGGTTGGCGATGATCTGGTCGCGCTCGGCATCGGTCAGCACGCCGGCCTTGGCGAGCATGGTGGCGTGGGCGATGGAGCCCATGATGTCGTGGCGGTAGAGGCGCTTGTCGAACTCGACGGAGGCGGTGAATCGGGCGACGAAGGCGTCGACGGGCTCGCTGAAACGGCCGCCCCAGGACTGGTTGGTCTTGTCGGTGCTCATGAATGCGCTCGCTGAAATCCGAAGGCTGAGGAAAGGCGGCGATGATAGCAGGGATGGCGCCCTGGGCGGGCACGACGGCAGGCGTCGGCGAAGGGTGAGCTGGCTGGCATTTTCGCATTATTCCGCCCGCGCAGCCTGACACGCGGCTTGCCGTTGTCCGGGCCTGCACGGAAACTGCCGGGCAGTCGAACCGCCGGGTTGAACCTGTGAAATCCACTGCCGTATCCGATGATTTTTTCGTGCCCGAGCTGTGCCAGCCTGAGGCGTTGCTCGGCCTCGTCCTGCTCGCCGAGCTGCTGGTTTTCGTGCTGGTGCTGGCCGAGCCTATGCAGCCGGGCTTCAACTGGATGCGCCTGGCGCTGACCTCGCTGTTCGTGCAGTGGATCGTGCTGCTGTCCGCCGGCACCATGTGCCTGCTGCGTCCTCTGCTGGCGAGGCTCAGAGCGGCATTCGCCGGGCTGGCGTGCTGCGCGCTGGTGGTCGGGCTGACCCTGGCCTGCACCGCCGTGGCGGACATCTACCAGCTCGGGGGGCCGCTCTCGCGCGACGGCGAGGTCAATCTCTACCTGCGCCACGCGCTGATCAGCCTGATCATGTCGGGTCTGCTGCTACGCTATTTCTATCTGCAGAGCCAGTGGCGGCGCCAGGAGCAGGCCGAGCTGCGGGCGCGGATCGAATCGCTGCAGGCGCGCATTCGTCCGCACTTCCTGTTCAACAGCCTCAACAGCATCGCCGCACTGGTGGCGAGCGATCCGGCCAAGGCGGAGCAGGCTGTACTGGACCTGTCCGACCTGTTCCGTGCGAGCCTCGCGCGGCCGGGCACACTGGTGGCCTGGCGGGATGAGCTGGAGCTGTCGCGGCGTTACCTGTCGATCGAGCAATACCGCTTGGGCGACCGGTTGCAGATGGACTGGCGGGTCGATGGCGTGCCGGACGACTTGCCGATTCCGCAGCTGACGCTGCAGCCGCTGCTGGAGAACGCATTGGTCTATGGCATTCAGCCACGTATCGAGGGGGGCGTGGTCAGCGTAACCGCCGATTATGTCGACGGCATGTTTCAGTTGGTGGTCAGCAACCCGTTCGACGAAGCCGCTCAAGCGCAGGCCTCACGGGGCACACGGCAGGGTTTGCAGAACATCGACGCACGATTAGCGGCACTTTTCGGTCCGCTAGCGAGTCTCAGCGTGGAGCGCCGTGAAGGCCGCCATTACACATGTCTACGCTATCCGTGTGCGAGACAACCGCAGGAAGCCAGATCTATATGAATGTCCTGATTGTCGATGACGAACCTCTAGCCCGCGAGCGCCTGAGCCGACTGGTAGGTGACCTCGACGGCTATCGTGTCCTCGAGCCTGCCGCCAGCAATGGCGAAGAAGCACTGACGCTGATCGAGGAACTGCGCCCTGATATCGTGCTGCTGGATATCCGCATGCCCGGGCTCGATGGCCTGCAGGTCGCAGCCAGGCTCTGCGAGACGGATGCGCCGCCGGCGGTGATCTTTTGTACTGCCCATGATGAATTCGCGCTGGAGGCGTTCCAGGTCAGCGCGGTTGGCTACCTGGTCAAGCCGGTGCGCCCGGAGCATCTGTCGGAGGCGCTGAAGAAGGCCGAGCGGCCCAACCGCATGCAGCTGGCGGCGCTGACCCGACCGGCCGCCGTTTCCGGTGCCGGGCCGCGCAGCCACATCAGCGCACGTACCCGCAAGGGCATCGAGCTGATTCCGCTGGATCAGGTGATCTACTTCATCGCCGACCACAAGTACGTCACCCTGCGCCATGTCGGCGGTGAGGTGCTGCTGGACGAGCCGCTCAAATCCCTGGAAGACGAGTTCGGTGAACGCTTCGTGCGCATCCATCGCAACGCGCTGGTGTTCCGCGATCGGATCGAGCGTCTGCAGCGCACGCCGCTCGGGCACTTCCAGCTGTTCCTCAAGGGACTCGATGGCGAGGCGTTGACCGTGAGTCGGCGTCACGTGGCCGGTGTGCGCAAGCTGATGCAGAACCTCTGAAGCATACCGCCGGTGGCGCTGGCGTCCGCGGCCCGAGGGTCGCGGGCGCCAGCGCTGACGCTGCGTCGCGCCCACGCTTTCCTTGATTCCGGCCAACCCAGCCCGGACGTCCGGCCTGTTATCATCGCCGGCAATTCACTGTTCTGGAATTGCCCATGTCTCGCGAAATTCGCATCGCCACCCGCAAGAGTGCCCTGGCCCTGTGGCAGGCCGAATACGTCAAGGCACGCCTGGAGGCGTCGCATCCAGGGCTGAAGGTCAGCCTGGTGCCGATGGTCAGCCGTGGTGACAAGCTGCTCGATGCGCCGCTGGCGAAAATCGGTGGCAAGGGGCTGTTCGTCAAGGAACTGGAAACCGCACTGCTGGAAAACGAGGCGGACATCGCCGTGCACTCCATGAAGGACGTGCCGATGGAATTTCCCGAAGGGCTGGGCCTGTATTGCATCTGCGAGCGGGAAGATCCGCGCGATGCCTTCGTCTCCAATCGCTTCGACAGCCTTGACGCGCTGCCGCCGGGAAGCGTGGTCGGCACCTCGTCGCTGCGTCGCCAGGCCCAGCTGCTGGCGCGCCGACCTGACCTGAAAATCCAGTTCCTGCGCGGCAACGTCAACACTCGGCTGGCCAAGCTCGACGCCGGCGAATACGACGCCATCATCCTCGCTGCCGCCGGGTTGATCCGCCTTGGTTTCGGTGAGCGCATCCGTTCCAGCATCGGCGTCGATGAAAGTCTGCCGGCCGGCGGACAGGGCGCGGTGGGCATCGAGTGCCGCACCGGCGATAGCGAAGTGCATGCGCTGCTGGCCTGCCTCAACCATGCGCCGACTGCCACCCGCGTCGTCGCCGAGCGCGCGCTGAACAAGCGCCTGAACGGCGGCTGCCAGGTGCCGATCGCCTGTTATGCGGTGCTCGAAGGCGAGCAGCTGTGGCTGCGTGGGCTGGTCGGGCAGCCGGACGGTACCCTGCTGTTGCGCGCCGAAGGTCGTGCGCCGGCCGCAGAAGCCGAGGCGCTGGGCGTGCAGGTCGCCGAGGAACTGCTGGACCAGGGCGCCGAGCAGATCCTCAAGGCAGTCTATGGCGAGGCTGGTCACGCGTGACCGGCTGGCGCCTGCTGCTGACCCGGCCGGCCGAGGAATGCGAGGCATTGGCCGCGACTCTCGCCGAGGCTGGTGTGCACAGCACCAGCATGCCGCTGCTGGCGATCGAGCCGCTGCCGGAGTCCGCCGAGCAGCGTGCAACGATCCTCGAGCTGGATCGCTATTGCGCCGTCGTCGTGGTCAGCAAGCCGGCCGCCCGCCTGGGCCTGGAACTGCTCGATCGCTACTGGCCGCAGCCTCCGTTCGGTCAGGCCTGGTTCAGCGTCGGTGGCGCCACCGGGGCGATCCTCGAAGCCTACGGGCTGGACGTCAGCTGGCCCGAGCGGGGTGACGACAGTGAAGCGCTGCTGGCGCTGCCACGATTGGCACAGGCGCTGGCCAGGCCCGATCCCAAGGTATTGATCATGCGCGGCGAGGGCGGCCGCGAGTTCCTCGCCGAGACGCTTCGCGGGCGCGGCGTGCAGGTCGACTTTCTCGAGCTGTACCGTCGCAGCCTGCCCGACTATCCGCCTGGAACGCTGGTGCAGGTCGTTCGGTCGGAACGGCTCAACGGCCTGGTGGTCAGCAGTGGGCAGGGTCTGCTGTCGCTGCATGAGCTGGCAGCCGATACCTGGCCCGAATTGTGTGAGCTACCCTTGTTCGTACCCAGTCCGCGGGTGGCGGAGATGGCTCGACAGCTGGGCGCCAAACGAATTGTGGATTGCCGTGGCGCAGGAGCTGCGGCCTTGCTGGCGGCCTTGCGGGAAACCGCGGTGGCCGCTTCCTGATGCAAAGGATGGAAACGTGAGCGAAGCAGATTCCAAGAAAGAACCGCTGCAACCCCCCGCCAGCGAGCCGGCCCCCGCGACCGAGCCTGCGAAACCCGCAAAGCCCGCCAAGCCCGTCCCATCCAAGCCTGCCGCCAACGGCGGCGCCAAGTCCCTGGCAGCCTTGGCGCTGCTGGTCGGCCTGGGCGGCGTGGCGCTCGGTGGTTATGGCATCTGGCAGCTGCAACAGCTCGGTGCTCAGCAAGACCAGCGGCTCGAAGCCATGCAGGGGGCTGCCGAGCAGACGCGTCAGCTGGCCGAGCGCGAACGCCAGTTGGCTGCGCGGCTCGGTCGGCTGGAACAGCTGCCGTCGGCCAGCGAGCTGGAGGAGCGCCGTCGCCTGCTGGCCGCGCTGCAGAGTGATCAGCAGCGCCTTTCCGGGCGGGTCGAGCAGGTGCTGGGCGCGAGCCGCGAGGAGTGGCGCCTGGCCGAAGCCGAGCACCTGCTGCGCATGGCGATGCTGCGACTCTCGGCCATGCAGGACGTGAAAAGCGCCGAGATGCTGGTTCACGAAGCCGATCTGATTCTGCAGAAGCAGGACGATCCCGGTGCCTATGGCACCCGGCAGAAGTTGCTCGAAGGTCTCGAAGCGCTGCGCAGTCTG
Organism: Stutzerimonas sp. LR2; assembly: GCF_055755175.1. Classification (NCBI taxonomy): domain Bacteria; kingdom Pseudomonadati; phylum Pseudomonadota; class Gammaproteobacteria; order Pseudomonadales; family Pseudomonadaceae; genus Stutzerimonas; species Stutzerimonas sp. LR2. The sequence continues at coordinate 124,317 of NZ_JBVTRR010000001.1, read as the reverse complement.
CCGGAGCTGGACCGTACCGGGCTGTTCCTGCAGCTGGGGGCGTTGCGTGGGCAGACCGGCCAGCTCAGCGCGCTCGCCCCGGAATTCGTCAACGGCGAGGCGCTGCCGGAAAACGCCCAGGACAGTCGCTGGCAGCGCTGGCTGAACGAATTGACGCGCTACGTGCGGGTGGACTTCGATGCCAGTGCCGACGTCAAGCCGCTGCTCGCCGGCCAGACCCTGGGCCAGGTGCGCCTGGCACTGTCGCTGGCCATCGAGCAGGCGCAATGGGCCGTGCTCAATGGCAACACCCGGGTCTATCGGCAGTCGCTGGAGCAGGCGAGCACACTGCTCAAGGATCATTTCAGCGATGATAACGGCCAGGCCCGTGGCCTGCGCGAGCGCCTGGAAGCCCTTACCCAGCGCGAGGTTGAGGTGAGCCTGCCCGATCTCGCACCCGCCCTGCAGGCGCTGCAGGCCTACGTGCAGAAGCGTGAGCGCCGCGATGAAAGCGACGCGGGCGAGACGTCCGCTCAGCCCGAGGCGCAGGACGCGGAGCAGGAGGCCCAGCGCACATGAGACGTCTGGTTCTGGTCTTCATTCTGCTGCTCGCGATCGCAGGTCTGCTCGGCTGGGCGATCAGCCAGAGCGCCGGTTATGTGCTGATCACCTATGACCGCTTCCGCTACGAATCGAGTTTCTGGGTCTTCCTCGCGCTGATTGGCTGTCTGTGGTTGCTGGCGCTGGCGGTGCACTGGGTGCTTGGGCTGCTGCACGTGTCCGGCGCGCTGATCAATCCCTGGTCGCGTCGCCATCGTGAGCGCCGTGTCGAGAAGGCCTCTCGACGTGGCCTGCGTGAACTTGCCGAAGGGCAGTGGGGGCCGGCGCTCGGCCATCTGCAGCTGGCTGCGGAAAGGGATCGTCAGCCGCTGGTACACTACCTGGGCGCGGCGCGGGCAGCCAACGAGCTGGGCGAGTACGCACAGAGCGACGAGTTGCTGCAGAAGGCTCGCGAGCGCGAACCCGAAGCCGCGCTGGCGATCGGCCTGACCCAGGCGCAGCTGCAAATCGCCCGTGGCCAGTATGTCGAAGCGCGGGCGTCTCTCAGCGCACTGCAAAGCGATCATCCACGGCACCCCTACGTGCTGACACTGTTGCAGCAGCTCTACGTGCAGCTCGAGGACTGGGCGGCGCTGTGCCGCCTGCTGCCGGAGCTGCGCAAGCATCGAGTGCTGCCACCGGCGCGCCTGAGCGAACTGGAAGTACTGGCGTGGACGGCGGCGGTAGAGCAGGCCGGGCAACCTTCCGAACTGACCGCGGAGGCGAGCCTGGAGGCGCTGAATCAGCGTTGGCAGACCGTTCCCAGCGCGCAGCGCGGGGAGCCATTGGTGGTGCGTGCCTATGCCGACGGGCTCGCCCGTCTGGGTGCGCAGGCGAAGGCCGAAGAGGTGCTCTACGCGGCGATCAAACGGCAGTACGACGATCGCCTGGTGGAACGCTATGGGCGTGTGCAGGGCAGCGATCCGGCGCGCCAGCTGGCCAATGCCGAGGGCTGGCTGAAGGATCACCCGCAGAATGCCGTCCTGTTGCTGGCTCTCGGGCGGCTCAGCCTGCGCAATGCGCTGTGGGGCAAGGCGCGCGACTATCTGGAGGCGAGCCTGTGTTTCGATCATCGTCCGGAAACCTGCGCCGAGCTGGCACGTCTGCTCGCGCAGCTGGGCGATACCGAAAGCAGCAACCGGTTGTTCCAGCAGGGCGTCGGTCTGCTCGATCGCAATCTTCCGGCTACGCTGTGACCGTTTCGTCAGGTCCGCCATGCGGCGGGCTTGACGGCTTCCTGCAGGCCTGCGAGCGCTTGTAACCACGACGGGGTTTCCACTACCGTAGCGAACTTTTCCTGCTAGCGGAGCCTCCATGCGCCTGGCCAGCCCTCGTTCCCTGTTCGTCATCGCCTTCCTGGGCAGCGCCTTGCTGATCGCCATCGCGCTCTACATGGAGCACGTGATGGGCCTTGCGCCATGCCCGCTGTGCATCGTTCAGCGCATCTGCGTGATTGGCTTCGGCCTGGTCTGCCTGGTGGCGGCGATCCATGGGCCGGCGAAGGTGGGGCGTCGCGTCTATGCGGCCATCGCCGCGCTGTTCGTGGCTGCCGGTGCCGCTACCGCGATCCGCCAGATCTGGCTGCAGAGCGTGCCGGCCGATCAGCTGCCGAGCTGCTTGCCAAGCCTGGAATACATGATGGAGGCGCTGCCCTTCCAGGAAATCGCCCGCCTTGTTCTGCACGGCACCGCCGAATGCGCCGAGGTCAGCTGGACCATGCTCGGCATGAGCATTCCCGAGTGGAGCCTACTGGGCTTCATCGGCATGGCGATCGTCTGCCTCTGGCAGCTGCTGCGCCGAGACTGATCGGACTTTTCTCTTTCCCCCGCCGAACTCCTGCTGCTTTTGCACGGTCTTCTCATGGACGTGCGGCGCAGCTGCGGCTGCCTGTGCGCTCGCGCGATTCGTTGGGCATTTTGCTTGATGCATCGAGCGGCGCGGCATAGTCTGCTCGTGCGGTGACGGATTCTTGCCATTCGCGCCGCCACTCACCCAAGGCCGCTACCGAAAGACAAAAAAACGTCTCGGAATGGCGTACAAGCATCATCGATTAGGGAAGTGAGGTCATCATGCTCGAGAGCTGTCGGAATGCCCAGGAACGCTGGGGCGGTGTACATCTGCTGATCGACCGTTGGCTGCATGAACGCCATGCGCTGATCAACGCCTACGACCGGTTGCATATCGAGCGCGATGACGCTCGCCAGGCCCTGCAGAGGTTCTGCGAATATCTGGTCGACTACGTCTCGGCCGGCCATTTCGAAATCTACGAACAACTGCTCGCCGAGGCCGAGGCGTTCGGCGATGCGCGCGCCATCGAACTGGCCAAGCAGATCTACCCGCGCATCGAGACCATCACCCAGGTGGCGCTGAGCTTCAACGATCGTTGCGAAAAGGGTGACTGCCTCGGCAGCCCCGGTCTGGCCGATGAGCTGAAGAAGCTCGGGCAGCTTCTGCACGAGCGTTTCGAACTGGAAGACTGCCTGATCGAAGTGCTGCATACGGCGCACAAGCAAGCGGCTGCTCCGGCCTGAGAACCGAGCCACCCGCTGCGGCGGGTGCAACGCTTCGCGTCCCCTGGCGGCCACCTGGCGGGCCGTCTAGTATGGGTGCACCGTTCCTGCCAGGAGGCACCTTCATGCCCGCGAAGAAGAAGTCGGTTACCACCCCGCTGCATCTGTTGCAGCAGCTTTCCCACAGCCTTATCGAACATCTGGACAAGGCCTGCAGCCAGGCGATCAAGGACGCCGAGGGCGCGCTCGCCAAGCTGCAGAAGCAGCGCGGCAAGGCGCAGGACAAGCTGACCAAGGCCCGGGCCAAGCTGGACGAGGCGGGCAGCACTGGCAAGCCCAAGGCGCAGACCAAGGCACGTGCCCGACTCGGCGAACTGGAAGAATCCCTTACCCTGCTGCAGACCCGTCAGAGCGAAACGCTGAATTACCTGGCGGAGCTCAAGCGCGACGCCGAGCACAGCCTGAAGCTGGCGCAGGGCATCCGTCAGGTTGCCGATGCTGCAGACCAGGCGCTGCAAGGCCGTCAGCAGCCAGCCAAGCCTGCAGCAGCGCGCCCGGCGGCTGGCAAGTCCGCGCCGGTGGCCGCCAAACCCCGTGCCTCTACGACCAGAGCTCCCGCAGCCAAAGCTGACAGTGCCCCAGCAAAAGCCGGCACGACCACGACTGCCTCCAAGCCGGCCGCCAAGCCTGCGGCAAAGTCGCCAGCCAAGGCTGCGGCCAAACCGGCTGCGAAAGCGCCCGCCAGTGCCGCGGTCAAGCCCGCCACGACGGGGGCGAGCGCAAGCAAGGCGCCGGCCCGTTCACGTGCGGCTGCCGGTTCGAAGGCACCCGCGTCGGCGGAGAAAAAGACTGCCGCGTCGGCAGAGGCGCCGGACAAGGCGGCAGCTGCCAAGCCTGCAACCAAGGCCACAGCCAAGAAGCCGGTGGCGCGCAAGCCAGCGGCCAAGCGCGCCGCCGCTCAGCCAGCAGCCAGCTCCAGCTGAGTCTGCAGCGCCGCGCTGCGCAGGACTTCCAGCGCGGCGCGGTTGTGCGCTACCGGGACGAGGGGTTCCAGCCAGGCGTCGGCAGCGCCGTTCGAAGGCCAGTCCTGGCTGATCTTCTGCAACCGTTCGAGCAGTTCGCGCTCGGCTTGCAGTTCCAGCGCTTTCAACGCCTCACGCAGGCTGTGTAACGCCAGGTCCTGTTCGGCCTGCGATCGCCATGCCTGACGCAACCCCCGCAGCGGCTCGATCACGTCCCCGCGCCAGGGCGCGGCAAGCGCGGTCAACGCCTGCAGACGCGCCTGGCTGCAGGCGACGCCGCGTGCTTGCAGCCAGGCGCCACACAACAGCAGGCAAACGTCCGCGCCCTGGTTTTGCAGCTCCAGGCAGGCCGTTTCGACGCCTGGTCGGGCATAGCAGGCTAGGGCGAAAGTCCAAAGGTCAGGGGTTCGCATTCGAGTGGCGCCTTTTTTTGTCGACCGCCCGGCTGGCTTTCCAGGCGAACTGATAAACTCGCGGCCATTATGATCCGACTTCTGAACCTCACTCTACAGCGCGGGCCCCAGCGACTGCTGGAAGGCGCCGAGCTGACCCTGCATCCCGGCCAGAAGGCCGGCCTGGTCGGTGCCAACGGTGCCGGCAAATCCACACTCTTCGCCCTGCTGCGTGGCGAGCTGGTGCCCGATGGTGGCGACTGCCAGCTGCCGCCGGACTGGCGCATCGCGCACATGCGCCAGGAGATCGAGACCCTCGAGCGCCTGGCGGTGGACTATGTGCTCGATGGCGATGTTGAGCTGCGGCGCATCCAGACCGAACTGGCTGCCGCCGAGCAGGCCCATGATGGCAACGCCCTGGCGCGCCTGCACACCGAACTGGACAACGCCGACGGCTACAGCGCCGATGCGCGGGCGCGCAAGCTGCTCGCCGGGCTGGGCTTTTCCAATGAGCAGATGGTGCTGCCGGTCGGCAGCTTTTCCGGCGGCTGGCGCATGCGTCTGAACCTGGCGCAGGCGCTGATGTGCCCGTCAGACCTCCTGCTGCTGGACGAACCGACCAACCACCTGGATCTGGATGCGATCCTCTGGCTGGAGGACTGGCTCAAGGGCTACCCCGGCACGCTGCTGCTGATTTCCCACGACCGCGACTTTCTCGATGCGGTGGTCGACCACGTCATCCACCTGGAGCAGCGCAAGCTGACCCTCTATCGCGGCGGCTACTCGGCGTTCGAACGCACCCGCGCCGAGCGTCTGGCCCAGCAGCAGCAGGCCTACGAGAAGCAGCAGGCGCAGCGCGCGCACATGGAAAGCTTCATCCGCCGCTTCAAGGCCAAGGCGACCAAGGCGCGCCAGGCACAGAGCCGGATCAAGGCGCTGGAGCGGCTGGAAGAGCTGGCCCCGGCGCACGTGGATTCGCCGTTCGACTTTCGTTTCCGCGAAGCGGACAAGGTCTCCAGTCCGTTGCTGGATCTGGCCGAGGGCCGCCTCGGCTATGGCGACAAGCTGGTTCTGGACAAGGTCAAGCTGCAGCTGGTGCCTGGCGCGCGGATCGGCCTGCTGGGTCCCAACGGTGCCGGCAAGTCGACCCTGATCAAGACGCTCTCCGGCGAGCTTTCGCCCCTCGGCGGCCGCCTGCAGCGCGGCGAGAACCTGGTGGTCGGCTACTTCGCCCAGCACCAGCTCGACTCGCTCGACCCCAAGGCCAGCCCGCTGCTGCACCTGCAGCGCATCGCCGCCAACGAGCGCGAGCAGACCCTGCGCGATTTCCTCGGCGGCTTCGATTTCCGCGGCGATCGTTGCGACGAGCCGGTGTTGAACTTCTCCGGTGGCGAGAAGGCGCGCCTGGCGCTGGCGCTTATCGCCTGGGGCAAGCCCAACCTGCTGCTGCTCGACGAGCCGACCAACCATCTGGATCTGGAGATGCGCCTGGCGCTGACCCTGGCGCTGCAGGACTTCGAAGGCGCGGTGCTGGTGGTGTCCCACGATCGGCATCTGCTCAAGAGCACCACCGACGAGTTCCTGCTGGTGGCAGACGGCCGGGTGCAGGACTTCGACGGCGATCTCGAGGATTACGCGCGCTGGCTGGTGGACTACCGTGCGCGGCAGCAGCCGTCTGTTGCCGCTGAAGCGATCGCCGACAAGACCGACAAGCGCGCCCAGCGCCAGGCCGCCGCCGCGCTGCGCCAGCAGCTGGCACCACACAAGCGCCAGGCCGACAAGCTGGAGAAGGATCTGGCTGGCGTGCACGAAAAGCTGGCCGCCCTGGAAACGCGACTCGGCGACAGTGCGCTCTACGAAGCGGCGCGCAAGGACGAGCTGCGCCAGTTGCTGGCCCAGCAGGCCGAGCTCAAGGTTCGTGAAGGCGAGCTGGAGGAGGCCTGGCTGGAGGCACTGGAAACCCTGGAAGCCTTGCAGGCGCAGCTGGAGGCCAGCGCATGAGCGAACCCTGGCTGACCCTGGTCGAGGAATGGCGCCTGCAATGGATGCTGGGCTTGCAGGTATTGCTGATCCTGCTGGTGGCTTACGTGCTGCAACGGCTGGTGGTACGCGGTCTGACGCGGGTTTCGTCGCGCTATCCGCTGCCGCCGGAGTTGCTGATCCCGGTGCGCGGCGGCATCCGCTGGTTCATCATCGGCGGCGCGCTGATCATGGTGCTGGAGCGCTTCGGGGTGTCCGCCACGGTGCTCTGGACGGCCATTTCCGGTTTCGTCGCGGTAGCCGCGATCGCCTTCTTCGCCATCTGGAGCGTGCTGTCCAACCTGCTGTGTGCGGTGCTGATCCTGACTGTCGGGCCGTTCCGTTTGGGAGATGTGGTGGAAATCGTCGAGGCGTTCGACAAGCCGATCGTCAAAGGGCGTGTCATCGATATCAACCTGCTCTATACCACCCTGGAAGAAGTGGCCGAGCCGGTTACCGGGGCTATCGTCCAGGTGCCCAACAGCCTGTTCTTCCAGAAAGCCGTGCGCCGCTGGCGTGGTGCCGACGTCCAGCTCTTCAACCGTAATCTCAACGAGTAGAACACCATCATGGAATGGCTCAGCAACCCGGAAATCTGGGTCGCGTTTCTGACGCTGACTGCCCTGGAAATCGTCCTGGGCATCGACAACATCATCTTCATCTCCATTCTGGTCAGCCGCCTGCCCAAGGAACAGCAGCCCAAGGCGCGCTTCTTCGGCTTGGCGCTGGCGATGGGCACACGCATCCTGCTGTTGCTGTCGATCGCCTGGGTGATGCGTCTGACCAACGACCTGTTCACGGTCCTGGGGGAGGGCGTATCGGGGCGTGACCTGATCCTGTTCTTTGGCGGCCTGTTCCTGCTGTTCAAGAGCACCCTGGAAATCTGGCACAGCGTCGAAGGCGAGGAGGAAGAACAGACCGCCGGCGGCGCGGCCAAGGCGGGTTTCGTTGGCATCATCCTGCAGATCGCAGTGATCGACATCGTCTTCTCGCTGGATTCGGTGATCACCGCGGTAGGCCTGGTGCAGCATGTGCCGGTGATGGTCGCGGCAATCGTGATTGCGGTGCTGGTGATGATGGTTTCGGCCGGGACCATCGCCGATTTCATCGACAAGCATCCGACGCTGAAGATTCTCGCGCTGTCGTTCCTCATCGTCGTCGGCACGCTGCTGATCGCCGAAGCCTTCGATGTGCACGTGCCCAAGGGCTACGTCTACTTCGCCATGGCTTTCTCGCTCGGCGTCGAGGCGCTGAACATCCGCATGCGCAAGGCCATGAAGCGCAAGCTCAAGGAACCGGTGAAGCTGGGCAAGGGCTCGCCGGACTGAACCCACGCGTCTGAAACGGAGGGCATCACGATGACACTGGAAACCTGGCTCGCATTCTTTGTCGCCTGTTGGGTGATCAGCCTGTCGCCGGGCGCCGGGGCCATCGCGTCGATGTCCTGCGGCTTGCAGTACGGCTTCTGGCGCGGCTACTGGAACGCCATCGGCTTGCAGCTGGCGCTGGTACTGCAGATTGCCGTGGTCGCCGCCGGCGTCGGCGCGGTGCTGGCCACCTCGGAACTGGCGTTCGGCCTGATCAAGTGGTTCGGCGTCTGCTACCTGCTCTGGCTGGCCTGGAAGCAGTGGCAGGCGCAGCCCGAAGCGCTGGACGATTCGGCGGCGCCGCGGCCCATCGGCCGGCCGCTGAGCCTGGTCTTGCGTGGCTTCCTGGTCAATGCCAGCAACCCCAAGGCGATCGTCTTCATTCTTGCGGTGCTGCCGCAGTTCCTCGATCCGCAGCGGCCGCTGCTGCTGCAGTACAGCGAGATGGCCGCGACCATGGTGGTGGTCGATCTGGTGGTCATGGCCGGCTACACCGGGCTTGCCGCCAAGGTGCTGCGCCTGCTGCGTACGCCGCGTCAGCAGCGCCTGGTCAACCGCAGCTTTGCCACCATGTTCGCCGGGGCGGCGGCCCTGCTGGCGACCGTTCGGCGTGCCGCGGCATGAGCGAGGCGGTTACGATGCGCGTATGGATCGACGCCGATGCCTGCCCGCGCGCAGCCAAGGATCAGGTGATCAAGTTCGCCCTCAAACGCAAGTTCGAGGTGCTGCTGGTCGCCGGGCAGAGCCAGGTCAAGCCGGCGTTCGCCTGCGTGCGTCTGATTGTCGTGCCGAGCGGGCCGGATGCCGCGGACGACTATCTGGTCGAGCATGCCGAGCCCGGTGACCTGGTGATCTGCAGCGACGTGCCACTGGCCGACCGGCTGGTGAAGAAGGGGGTCGCCGCGCTCGACCCGCGCGGGCGCGAGTTCGACGAGCGCAACATGGGCGAGCGCCTGGCGGTGCGCAACCTGTTCACCGATCTGCGGGATCAGGGGCAGGTGGGTGGCGGCCAGGCGGCTTACGGCGAGCGTGACCGTCAGGCGTTCGCCAATGCGCTGGACCGCTTGCTTACGCGGTTGTCACGGTCGCAGTGAGTGGCCGCTCGGCCAGCCAGTCGCGCAGCGCCGCTAACGGCAGCGGCCGGCTGTAGTAGTAACCCTGGATGAAGTCGCAGCCGTTTTCGCGCAGATAATCGAGCTGCACTGCCTCTTCCACCCCTTCGGCCACCACCTTCAGACCCAGCTTGTGCGCCATGGCGATGATCGCTGCGGTGATGGCGCGGTCGTTGGCCTGCTCGGCAATTTCCCGAACGAACGCACGGTCGACCTTGAGCGTATCGACCGGCAGCTGACGCAGGTAGGTCAGCGAGGAATAGCCGCTGCCGAAGTCATCGATCGAAACCTTCACGCCCAGCTCGCGCACCGCGTCCAGCGTGCGGATCGCCGCGCCGAGGCTGTTCATCAGGGCGTTCTCGGTGACTTCCACGGTCAGTCGCGCGGGCTCCAGCCCCGTGCGTTCGAGGATCCGCGCAACCACCGCGGGCATCTGCGGGTTGGACAGGTTGAGCGCCGAGCAGTTGACCGCCATGCGCAGATCGTGGCCTTCCTCCAGCAGCCCGACCAGGTCGGCGCAGGCGCGGCGCGCCACCCAGGTGTCCAGCTCGGCGACGAAGCCATGCTGTTCGGCCAGCCCGACGAAACGCTCCGGACTGATGAACCCCTGCTGCGGATGCTGCCAGCGCACCAGCGCTTCGAGGCTTACCGGGCGCCCGCTGCGGCCGTCGACGATGGGCTGGTAGTGCACGCTGAGCAGGTTCTCGTTCAGCGCTCGGCGCAGGTCCTGCTCCAGCGACAGGTCCTCCTGGGCGCGCAGTTCCAGTGCCGGATTGAAGCGCAGGCTGCGGTTGCGGCCGCTGACCTTGCACTGCCCGACGGCCAGGCCGGCGTGACGGAACAGGGCATCGAAGTTGAGGCCGTCCTCGGGGTACTGGCTGATGCCGATGCTGGCTGTCAGGCGCAGTTGGGTGTCGCCCAGGACGAACGGCGGGCGCAGCTGGTCGAGGATCCGCTCGGCGGTCGCCTGGGCATGCTCCCAGGCGACCAGGGTGAGCACGCAGAACTCGTCGCCGGAGAAGCGCGCCAGCATGTCGTGCTGACCGAGCACCGCGCGAATGCGTTGCGCCGCCTGTTGCAGTGCCAGGTCGCCGCTGCGGTGACCGAGGCTGTCGTTGATGCGTTTGAAGTTGTCCAGGTCCACCACCAGCACCGCCAGTGCCTGGCGCTCCTCGCGTGCTGCCAGCACCTGGGTGACCATCTCGGTGAAAGCGCGGCCGTTGAAAAGGTTGGTCAGCGGGTCGTAGTGGGTCATGGCGTTGAGCTGGTGCTCGGCCAGATCGAGCGCCTCGCGCTGCTCGCTGAAGCGCTGTTCGGCCCAGCTCGCAGCAATGCCGGTGACGATCACCAGCAGGGCTACCAAGCCGATCGCCGAGGCGAGGGCGCCCTGGCCGGTGTGGCTGCCGAATGGCGCGGCGTGCTCCACGAGACCGGCGGGGACAGCCAGGGTCAGCGCGTGCATGCCGGTGTAGTGCATGGAGACGATTGCCGCACCCATCACCAGGCTGCATAGCAGGCGCTGCCAGCGCTGATGGCGGCTCTGGCTGGTGCGAAAATGAAAGCCCAGTACCAGCGCGGCGATGGAAGCGCCAATGGCAATCAGCACCGAGGCGGCAAACGCCGCCGGCGCGTAGTACAGCGTGGCCAGCGAGCGAATCGCGGCCATCCCGGTGTAGTGCATCGCCGCAATGCCGATGCCGGCAGCGGTTCCGGCCAGGGCATACTGCGCCACGCTCAGGTGATCGCGGCCGAGCACGCGCATCACCACGTAGGACACCGCCACGGCGATCAGTAGCGAAAGGGCGGTGATGCCGTGCTCGTAGCGAATGTCCAGCGGCGCGCGGAAGGCCAGCATGCCGATGAAATGCATCGACCAGATACCGCCTCCCAGGGCGAAGGCGCCGACCCAGCGCCATAGCTCGCGCCCGCGCGGGCTGCTGCTGCGGCTGACCCGCTTGGCCAGGGCCAGGGCGGTGAAGGCCGCGGCGCTGGCGATCAGATAGGAGAGCACGACCAGCAGCGGGTCGTGGCTATGCCCGAGCAGGGCAACCTGGTCGGCGGGCAGGTCGGAAAACAGCAGTCTGGACACGCGGCGGCACTCGAACTGTCGGGCGTCCTGCCTCGTGGAGATGATGGCTCATGGCCATGTTCGGCAGAGTGTACGAGAGCGCACCCCGGCCGCCAATCTCCTATCGGCCGTTCAGCCGCAAAGATAAGTGCCGGTGCCCACGGCGATCAGCGTGTCCGATTCGTTGTGCAGCTCCGAACGCACCACCGCGACCTTGTTGCCCGAGCGCAGCAGGGTCGCGCTGGCAGTGAAGCGCGTACCGCGGCCGGGGCGCAGATAGTCGATGCGCAGGTCGATGGTGCCGAGGCGGGACAGGCGGGCGGCGCGTTCCTGCATGGTCAGGTGACGATGCTTGTCGAAGGCGCCCAGCATCGCCATGGCGCCACCGGCGACGTCGAGCAACGAGGCGATCACGCCACCGTGGAGGATGCCATGGACGAAGTTGCCGACCAGCTCGGGCTTCATTGGCAGGTGCATCACCACCCGCGACGTGGATATCTCATCGAGTTCGATGCCCAGGGCCTGGTTGAAGGGGATGCGCTCGAACATCTGGCGTACCGCCTGGGCCTGCTCGGCGAGCAGCGCATCGTCATGGTTCATGGTCGGCATTCCTGAAAAGGGTCGGACCAAACTGCCCGAGGTCGTCCGAGCTGAACAGGTCGACGGCAAGAGCACCCGCGGCTTTGGCGACTTACGCGCAAAAAAAATCCCGGGTTGCCCCGGGATTACAGTCTGTTCGAACACTCAGTCCTCGGTGGTCATCTCCAGCACTCGGTCGACCAGCTTGTAGATGCCGGACGCCGCTTCACTGATGGACTGCGCCAGCATGTAGGCCGGAGTAGTGACCAGGCGGTGCTGCTTGTCCACCACGATGTCGCTGACCTCGCAGGCCTGGTGGCTGGCTCCCATCTGGCCGACCGCCTTGGCGGCGTCGGCGTCGTCGCTGCCGAGGGTGCAGATCACGCCAGCGCCGAAGATCTCCGCGGCCATGGTTGGCGCGATGCACATCATGCCGACCGGCTTGCGCGCCTCGGCGAAGGCCTTGACCAGCGCCACCACGTCCGGCAGGGCCTTGCTGTTCGCACCTTCGGTGGCGAAGGTGGAGAGGTTCTTCGCGGCACCGAAGCCGCCAGGCATGATCAGCGCGTCGAAATCCTCGGCGCGTGCCTCGCGCAGATCCTTGATTTCGCCACGGGCCAGGCGTGCCGATTCGGTCAGTACGTTGCGCGATTCCGGCATTTCCTCGCCGGTCAGGTGGTTGATCACGTGCATCTGCGCAATGTTCGGTGCGAAGCACTGTACCTTGACGCCGCGCTGGTCCAGGCGCAGCAGGGTGATGACGCTCTCATAGATCTCCGAGCCGTCGTAGACGCCACAGCCGGATAGGATCACGGCGACTTTCTTGTTCATAGCGATACTCCTGGTCAGTTTCAACGGCCCTGGGGTGGGCGCTGCGGATGGGCTCGATGCTAATACCTGGGGCGGTTCCAGGTAAGCCCCGCATGCTGGTTTGGATTCGCCTGACTCGCCGGTGTTCATTGCCGCAGGTCTGGCACGCGACTTTGCGCCCGCTCAAAGCACTGGCAGTCGTGGGCGGGGCTGGCGACAATGGGACGATTTCGCTGGTCCGGCGGCATGGCGTTGTCATCATTTCGTCATGCGCCGGGCCTATAAAACGTCATATTCGCCCGTTTTGCGGGCCAGGAGTCCGTTGTGAGTTTCGTTCCTGCCAGCCGCCTGTTCCCCGCCACCCGCCTGCGCCGCAACCGTCGCGACGAGTTTTCCCGCCGTCTGGTGCGCGAGAACGTGCTGACGGTCGATGACCTGATCCTCCCGGTGTTCGTGCTCGATGGCGAGAACCGTCGCGAAGCCGTGCCGTCGATGCCCGGCGTCGAGCGGCTGTCCATCGACCTGCTGCTCGAGGAGGCCGAGGAGCTGGTGGCGCTGGGCATCCCGGCACTGGCGCTGTTCCCGGTGACGCCGCTGGAGAAGAAATCCCTGGATGCCGCCGAAGCCTGGAATCCGGACGGTATTGCCCAGCGTGCCACGCGCGCGCTGCGTGCGCGCTTCCCGGAGCTGGGCATCATCACCGACGTCGCCCTCGATCCGTTCACCACTCACGGCCAGGACGGCATCCTCGACGACAACGGCTACGTACAGAACGACGTCACCGTCGATGCGCTGGTCAAGCAGGCGCTCTCCCATGCCGAGGCCGGTGCTCAGGTGGTCGCGCCGTCTGACATGATGGATGGCCGCATCCAGGCGATCCGCGAGGCGCTGGAAGTGGCCGAGCACCACAACGTGCGCATCATGGCCTATTCGGCCAAGTACGCCAGTGCCTACTACGGCCCGTTCCGCGATGCGGTGGGTTCGGCAGCGAATCTCGGCAAGAGCAACAAGAACACCTACCAGATGGACCCGGCCAACGGCGACGAGGCACTTCACGAGGTGGGCGCGGACCTGGCCGAAGGCGCCGACATGGTCATGGTCAAGCCCGGCCTGCCGTACCTGGACATCGTCTGGCGGGTGAAGGAGGCCTTCAAGGCGCCGACCTTCGTCTATCAGGTCAGCGGCGAGTACGCCATGCACATGGCCGCCATCCAGAACGGCTGGCTGAGCGAGGCCGTCATCCTTGAGTCTTTGGTCGGCTTCAAGCGCGCCGGGGCCGATGGCATCCTCACCTACTTCGCCAAGCAGGCGGCACAACAATTAAAACGGGGCCAGTGAGCCCTTTTCGAGGCAAAGCGATGATCAACCAGGGACTCAGCGAAAAGGATCTGCAGGACGCCGTCGTCAGCGAGGTGCTGGAGGTGGTCGAGCCGGAAGCGGTAGCGGTGCCTTCCGCGCCGCCGGAAGTCGTCGAGGAGGCGCCGGTTGCACCGGTGACCAATCTGGATGACAGCGCGCTGTACATCCACCGCGAGCTTTCCCAGCTGCAGTTCAATATCCGCGTGCTGGAGCAGGCGCTGGACGAGTCCTATCCGCTGCTGGAACGGCTGAAGTTCCTGTTGATCTTCTCCAGCAACCTCGACGAGTTCTTCGAGATTCGCGTGGCCGGGTTGAAGAAGCGCGTCACCTTCGCCCGCGAGCAGGCCGGCGCCGATGGTCTGCAGCCGCATCAGGCGCTGGCGCGCATTTCCGAGCTGGTGCATGAACAGGTCGACCGCCAGTACGCGATCCTCAACGACGTGCTATTGCCGGCGCTTGCCGAACATCAGATCCGCTTCATCCGCCGCCGGCACTGGACGGCCAAGCTCAAGACCTGGGTGCGTCGCTATTTCCGCGACGAGATCGCACCGATCGTCACGCCCATCGGGCTCGATCCGACCCATCCGTTCCCGCTGCTGGTGAACAAGAGCCTGAACTTCATCGTCGAGCTGGAGGGCGTCGATGCGTTCGGTCGCGATTCCGGTCTGGCGATCATCCCGGCGCCACGGCTGCTGCCGCGGGTGATTCGCGTGCCGGAGTCGGTCGGTGGTCCAGGCGACAATTTCGTCTTCCTCTCCTCGATGATCCATGCCCACGCCGACGACCTGTTCCATGGCATGCGGGTCAAGGGCTGCTACCAGTTCCGCCTCACCCGTAACGCCGACCTCTCGGTGGACACCGAGGACGTCGAGGACCTGGCCCGCGCGCTGCGTGGCGAGCTGATCTCGCGGCGTTACGGCGATGCCGTGCGTCTCGAGGTGGCCGATACCTGCCCGCAACACCTGGCGGACTTCCTGCTCAAGCAATTCAGCCTCGGCGAGAGCGAGATGTACCGGGTCAATGGTCCGGTCAACCTGACCCGGCTGTTCAGCATCACCGGCCTGGATAGCCACCCGGAGCTGCAATACAGCCCGTTCACCCCGTCGATTCCGAAGCTCCTGCAGAACAGCGACAAGATCTTCAGCGTGATCAACAAGCAGGACATCCTGCTGCTGCACCCGTTCGAGTCGTTCACGCCGGTGGTCGACCTGCTGCGCGAGGCGGCCAAGGACCCCTGCGTGCTGGCGATCAAGCAGACGCTGTACCGCTCCGGCGCCAACTCCGAGATCGTCGACGCGCTGGTGGATGCGGCGCGCAGCGGCAAGGAGGTCACTGCGGTGATCGAACTGCGTGCCCGCTTCGACGAGGAATCCAACCTGCAGCTGGCCAGCCGCCTGCAGCAGGCCGGCGCGGTGGTGATTTACGGCGTGGTCGGCTACAAGACCCACGCCAAGATGATGCTGATCCTGCGTCGCGAGAACGGCGAGCTCTGCCGCTACGCGCACCTGGGCACCGGCAACTACCACGCGGCCAACGCGCGGCTGTACACCGACTACAGCCTGCTGACTTCGGACGACGCGCTCTGCGAGGACGTCTCCAAGCTGTTCAGCCAGCTGATCGGCATGGGCAAGACCATGCGCATGAAGAAGCTGCTGCACGCGCCCTTCACGCTGAAGAAGACGCTGCTCGACCTGATCACCCAGGAGACCCAGCATGCGGCCGAGGGCCGGCCGGCGCACATCATCCTGAAGATCAACGCACTGACCGATCCGAAGATGATCAAGGCGCTGTACAAGGCCAGCCAGACCGGCGTGCGTGTGGACCTTATCGTGCGCGGCATGTGCTGCCTGCGCCCTGGCATCGCTGGGGTCTCGCACAACATTCATGTGCGCTCGATCATCGGTCGCTTCCTCGAGCACAGCCGGGTGTTCTACTTCCAGAACGATGGCGACGAGAAACTCTATCTCTCCAGTGCGGACTGGATGGAGCGCAATCTCGATCGGCGGGTGGAAACCTGCTTCCCGGTCGAGGGCAAGAAGCTGGTGACGCGGGTGAAGAAAGAGCTGGAGGGCTTCCTCAGCGACAACACCCAGAGCTGGATCCTGCAGCCTGACGGCAGCTACGTGCGCAACAGCCCGACCGGCAACCAGAACGCGCGCAACGTGCAGAGCACCTTGCTCGAGCGTCTCACCGGACCGCAGGTCGGGACGCGTTGAGTCCCGACTGGCTGCCGGTTAGCTGAATGAACAAGGGCCCCTGCGGGCCCTTGTTTCATTTCATGCGCAGGTCGTAGCCCACGCGCGCGAGCCAGGCGGCTTCGGCCTCGAAGTCGGCGCGGGTCAGCGGGTTGGCGTTCAGCCAGTCGATCGGGAAGATCAGCTCCAGGCTGCGCTCGTCGGCCTTCAGTTGCACGTCGGAGACGGCATTGGCGCCGCGGATGTGGTGGAACAGGATCGCGAAGCGCAACAGGATGCACAGACGAACCAGGGCGTCGGCGTCGGCCCCGGTTTCACCGAACTTGTCCTGCGGAATATTGCGCCGATGGCCGCGCACCAGCAGTGCCAGCATGAGCTGGTCCTGCCGCGAGAAGCCGGGCAGGTCGGAGTGCTCGATCAGATAGGCGCCGTGCTTGTGGTAATGGTAGTGGGCGATGTCCAGACCCACTTCATGCACGCGCGCGGCCCAGGCGAGCAATTCGCGGTGCCAGTCCTGATCAAGGTTCCAGGCTTCGGCCACCTGGTCGAAGGCCTCCAGCGCCTTGGCCTCGACCCGTGCGGCCTGCTCCATGTCGACGTGGTAGCGCTCCATCAGGAAGCTCAGCGAGCGATCGCGAATGTCCTCGTCGTGATGGCGACCCAGCAGGTCGTAGAGCACGCCTTCACGCAGCGCGCCTTCGGAGTGGGTCATGCTGCTGATCTCGAGGGCATCGAAGATCGCCTCCAGAATCGCCAGGCCCGCCGGGAATACTCCGCGGCGGTCCGGCTTGACGCCGTCGATGTCGATCTTCTCCACGTCACCGAGCTTGAACAGCTTGCGCTTGAGCCAGCCGATACCTTCGGCGTTGACCTCACCGTTGCCGAAACCACCGCTCTTGATCGCCAGCCCGACGGCGCGAATGGTGCCGGACGCGCCGATGGATTCCTGCCAGCCAAGCCGGCGCAGGCCGTGTTCGATACCCATCAATTCGACGCGTGCCGCCGTGTAGGCCTGGGCGTAGCGCGCCGGGGTGATCTTGCCGTCTCGGAAGAAGCGCTGGGTATAGCTCACGCAGCCCATCTGCAGGCTTTCACGCAGCTGCGACTCGAAGCCTTCGCCGATGATGAACTCGGTGCTGCCGCCGCCGATGTCGGCGACCAGGCGCCGGCCCTGACTGGCCGGAACGGTATGTGACACGCCGAGGTAGATCAGGCGCGCCTCTTCGCGGCCGGAAATGACTTCCACCTGATGGTTGATGATCTCTTCGGCGCGGCGAATGAAGGTGGCGCGGTTGCGCGCCTCGCGCAGGGCATTGGTACCGACGATGCGTACCGCGCCCTGGGGCAGGTGGTTGACCATCTGCGCGAAGCGCCGCAGGCAGTCCAGGCCACGCTGCATGGCGGCCTCGTCGAGCAGGCGGTTCTCGTCGATGCCGGCAGCCAGCTGCACCTTTTCGCCGAGTCGTTCGAGGATGCGCATTTCACCGTTGCTGGTGCGCGCGAGCACCATGTGAAAACTGTTCGAGCCCAGATCCAGGGCGGCGATCATGGGAAAGGATTCAGCGGTGTTCTGGCGCATTGGGCGGTCTCGATGCAAAACCCCGACATCCTGACACGATCGACCCCATCCGCCAACGCAGTCATCGCCGCAGCGGCCTGCTCCAGACGGGCGCTCGTCGGCCGCCGACCGGTCTGCAGCTTTCGGTCCGCACGCAGTAGGGCTATGATGGCGACCTTTCCGTTCCGACCCTGGAGAAAATCCATGAGCGACTACATCAACAATGTCAGCGACAGCAGCTTCGAGCAGGACGTCCTCCAGGCCGACGGTCCCGTGCTGGTTGACTACTGGGCCGAGTGGTGTGGCCCCTGCAAGATGATCGCGCCGGTACTCGACGAGATCGCCAAGGACTATGAGGGCCGTCTGAAGGTCTGCAAGCTGAACATCGACGAGAACCAGGAAACCCCGCCGAAGTACGGCGTGCGCGGTATCCCGACCCTGATGCTGTTCAAGAACGGCAACGTCGAAGCGACCAAGGTCGGTGCGCTGTCCAAATCGCAGCTGGCCGCCTTCCTCGACAGCAACATCTGAGTACGACGAAGATCGCCTCCAAAGCCCTCGCAGATGCGGGGGCTTTTTTCATCTGCAGGGTGGACGCTTCGCCTGCACGGTGCTAAATTCGGCCACGCGACGCTTTCTTCCGTCGCCCTCTGCATGCCGTCGCCGACGCACTTCAGCCTCATAAAGCACAACGAACCTCGTTCGTCTCCTGCTGCGCGGCTTCTCAAGCTAATCGCTTTCTACATCCTTCCTGATCTCTTTCTATGAATCTGACTGAACTCAAGCAAAAGCCCATCACCGAACTGCTGGAAATGGCCGAACAGATGGGCATCGACAACATGGCCCGTTCGCGCAAGCAGGACGTGATTTTCTCCCTGCTGAAAAAGCACGCGAAAAGCGGCGAGGAAATCTCCGGTGACGGCGTGCTGGAGATTCTCCAGGACGGTTTCGGCTTCCTGCGCTCCGCGGATTCTTCCTATCTGGCCGGCCCGGACGACATCTATGTGTCGCCCAGCCAGATCCGTCGCTTCAACCTGCGTACCGGCGACACCATCGTCGGCAAGATCCGCCCGCCGAAGGAAGGCGAGCGCTACTTCGCCCTGCTCAAGGTCGACTCGATCAACTACGATCGGCCGGAAAACGCGAAGAACAAGATTCTCTTCGAGAACCTGACCCCGCTGTTCCCCAACGAGCGCCTGAAGATGGAGGCCGGCAACGGCTCCACCGAAGACCTCACCGGCCGCGTGATCGACCTCTGCGCACCGATCGGCAAAGGTCAGCGCGGCCTGATCGTCGCGCCGCCGAAGGCGGGCAAGACGATCATGCTGCAGAACATCGCCAGCAACATCACCCGCAACAATCCCGAGTGCCACCTGATCGTCCTGCTGATCGACGAGCGCCCGGAAGAAGTGACCGAGATGCAGCGCACCGTGCGCGGCGAAGTGGTGGCCTCCACCTTCGACGAGCCGCCGACCCGCCACGTGCAAGTCGCCGAGATGGTGATCGAGAAGGCCAAGCGTCTGGTCGAGCACAAGAAGGATGTGGTCATCCTGCTCGACTCCATCACTCGCCTGGCGCGTGCCTACAACACCGTGATCCCGAGCTCCGGCAAGGTACTCACCGGTGGTGTCGACGCCCACGCGCTGGAGAAGCCCAAGCGTTTCTTCGGCGCCGCACGCAACATCGAGGAGGGCGGCTCGCTGACCATCCTCGCCACCGCGCTGGTGGAAACCGGCTCGAAGATGGACGAGGTGATCTACGAGGAATTCAAGGGCACCGGTAACCTGGAGCTGCAACTGGACCGCCGCATCGCTGAAAAGCGTGTGTTCCCGGCCATCAACATCAACCGTTCCGGCACCCGCCGCGAGGAGTTGCTGACCGCCGAGGACGAGCTGCAGCGCATCTGGATCCTGCGCAAGCTGCTGCATCCGATGGACGAGATCGCCGCCATCGAGTTCCTGCTCGACAAGCTCAAGGACACCAAGACCAACGACGAATTCTTCATGTCCATGAAGCGCAAGTAAGCGATTCGTTGTTGCCAACAAGGCCGGGGAAACCCGGCCTTTGTCTGTCTGCAGGTTTTGGAAAACCCGGCGCTGGGGCTAAACTCTGCGCCCCGACCCTGCCGGCCCATGCGAGGCTCAAGCATGCAGTATCGCGATCTGCGCGACTTTATCAGCGGCCTGGAAAAACGCGGTGAGCTCAAGCGCGTCACGGCTGCTGTGTCTCCCGTCTTGGAAATGACCGAAATCTGTGACCGCACCTTGCGCAGGCAAGGCCCGGCACTGCTCTTCGAAAATCCGACCGGCTTCGACATGCCGGTGCTCGGCAATCTGTTCGGCACGCCGGGGCGGGTGGCACTGGGCATGGGCGCCGAGGATGTCTCCGAGCTGCGCGAGATCGGCAAACTGCTGGCCTTTCTCAAGGAGCCGGAGCCGCCGAAGGGGCTGAAGGACGCCTGGAGCAAGCTGCCGATCTACAAGAAGGTCATCAGCATGGCGCCCAAGGTGCTCAAGGATGCGCCCTGTCAGGAAGTGATCGTCGAGGGCGACGACGTCGACCTGACGAAGATTCCGGTGCAGCACTGCTGGCCAGGGGACGCCGCGCCGCTGATCACCTGGGGGCTGACCATCACCAAGGGGCCGAACAAGGAACGGCAGAACCTCGGCATCTACCGTCAGCAGGTGATCGGCCGTAACAAGGTCATCATGCGCTGGCTGAGCCACCGCGGTGGAGCGCTGGATTTCCGCGAGTGGTGCGAGAAGTACCCTGATCGACCCTACCCGGTAGCGGTGGCGCTGGGTGCCGATCCGGCAACCATTCTCGGCGCGGTCACGCCGGTGCCCGATACGCTCTCCGAGTACGCCTTCGCCGGCCTGCTGCGCGGCTCGCGCACCGAGCTGGTCAAGGCCATCGGCTCCGAGCTGCAGGTGCCGGCCTATGCCGAGATCGTCCTCGAAGGGCATATCCATCCCGGCGAGATGGCCGATGAGGGGCCCTACGGCGATCACACCGGCTACTACAACGAGGTGGACCGCTTCCCGGTGTTCACCGTCGAGCGCATCACCCACCGCAAGAATCCGATCTACCACAGCACCTATACCGGGCGTCCGCCGGATGAGCCGGCGATTCTCGGTGTGGCGCTGAACGAGGTGTTCGTGCCGATCCTGCAAAAGCAGTTCCCGGAGATCGTCGACTTCTATCTGCCGCCGGAAGGCTGCTCCTACCGTATGGCGGTGGTGACGATGAAGAAGCAGTATCCCGGCCACGCCAAGCGGGTGATGCTCGGCGTGTGGAGCTTTCTGCGGCAGTTCATGTACACCAAGTTCGTCATTGTCACCGATGACGACATCAATGCCCGCGACTGGAACGACGTGATCTGGGCCATCACTACGCGCATGGACCCCAAGCGCGACACGGTGATGATCGACAACACGCCGATCGACTACCTGGATTTCGCTTCACCGATCTCCGGGCTGGGCTCGAAGATGGGCCTGGATGCGACACACAAGTGGCCGGGCGAGACCAGCCGTGAGTGGGGGCGGGCCATCGTCCAGGATCCGGCAGTAAAGCGGCGGGTCGATGAACTCTGGTCGCAGCTGGGTATCGACTGACATAACCGAAGAGGCGGGCCCGAGCCCGTCCGAAGCCTTGGCGGGTTATCCCGTTCACAGAAAAGACGTGCAGATGAAAGTGACCTTGCAGCCCTCCGGCGCCGTGCTCGATGTACGCCCCGGCGAACGCCTCCTCGATGCAGCCAAGCGGCTGGGCTACGAATGCCCGCAGAGCTGCCGCAACGGCAATTGTCATATCTGCGCCTCGCTGCTGGTCGAGGGCAGTGTGCAGCAGGCCGGCGAGGTGCGGGATCATGGCGAGCTGCTGGCCTGCCTGGCCGAGCCGCTGGAAGACTGTGTGCTGCTCTGGGATGGCGTGCTGGCACCCGGCGAGCTGCCGGTGCGCGAGCTGAGCTGTCAGATCAGCGGCTACGAGGATGTGGGGGGCGACGTGGTGCGCCTGCGCTTGCGCCTGCCGGCCGGGCGTCAGCCGCGCTACCACGCCGGACAGTACCTGTTGCTGCAGCGCGAGGACGGCGAATGGTCGGCCTTCTCCCTGGCGTCGGCGCCGGGCAGTGGCCGCGAGCTGGAACTGCACGTGCTGGCTCGCGAGGAGTCGGCCGTCGAACTGCTGGCCTTCCTGCGTCGCCAGGGCTTCGCCCGAATCCAGATGCCCTTCGGCGACACGCACCTGGCCGAGCTGCCGGAGGGGCCGCTGGTGCTGATCGCCGCCGGTACCGGCATGGCGCAGATGCACAGCCTGATCGAGTACTGTCGGGCTGCCGGTTTCCCGCATCCGGTGCATCTGTACTGGGGTGTGCGGCGGCCGGAGGATTTCTACCGATTGCCGCATTGGGAAGAGTGGCAGGGCATGAGCAATCTGCATCTGCACCGTGTGGTCAGCGACGTCTGCGGCTGGGAAGGGCGCTGCGGCATGCTGCACGAGGCGATTCGCGAGGATTTCAGTGACCTCAAGCCGCTGCATATCTATGCCAGTGGCTCGCCGTCGATGGTGTACGGCACGCTGGATGCGCTGGTGGCCGCGGGGATGGACCCGCATCAGATGCGTGCCGATGTCTTCGCTTATGCGCCCCGGGAAAGCTGAGCGGAGCTTCCCGCTAACTTAGGAAAACACCGGGGCATGCCCGGCGTTTTATTGTCAGCGCGCTTGCCGTTGCTGCAGCAGTAGATTCTTGTAGCCGCTGGCGGCCAGCGTCTTCTGCGCAGCGTTTAGCTGCTCGCGGCTACCGAACGGGCCGACCAGCACCCGGTACCAGGGCTCGTCACGTACCTTGACGCTTTCCACCCGCACATCCTGGCCAAGCAGGATGATCTGCGCCCGTACCCGGTCGGCCTCCGCCTGTTGGCGGAACGAGCCGGCCTGCAGGAAGAATTGCGTCACCGGCGCCTTGGCCACGGTCGGTGGCGGCGGTGGCACCTGACCATTGAGTGCGGCCTGGGCGCGAGCCTCGTCGATCTTCGCCGCTTCTTCCGGTGTGACCGGCGCGCTCGGCGGCTCGGGCTGCTTGGCCTCCGGCGGCAGGATCACCTCGGACTCGGGCAGCAGGGTGTAGAAATCATACTTCGGCTTGGGTGGCTGCTCAGTGGCCGGCGTGCGCTTGGGCTGTTCCTTCACGGCGGTCTTGGGTGCTTCCTTGGCGCGTTTGACCTCTTCACCGCCCGGTTCGAGGCTCATCAGGAACATGATGAATCCGCCGATGACCAGGCCGCAGACCAGCCAGATCCAGCCAGGCACGGGATGCTTGGCCGGCGCCTGGTAACGGCTGGCGCCCCGCTTGGGTGCGGCTTTCTTCCTTGCTGCCACTTACATGCGCTCCAGTGGTTCCAGGCCGAGGAGTTCCAGGCCCTGCTTGAGGGTACGGCCGGTCAAGGCAGCCAGGCGCAGGCGGCTCTGCTTTTGCGCATCCTGTTCGGCACTGAGAATCGGACAGTGCTCATAGAAGCTGGAGAACAGCCCGGCCAGGTCGTAGAGGTAAGCGCATAGCAGATGCGGCTCGCCTTTTTCGCCCACACTGTTCAGCACTTCGCCGAACTGGGCGAGCTTGGCGGCCAGGGCGAGTTCCTGCTCAGCGTCCAGCTGGATCTGTCCGCTGATCTCGTCGATACCCTTGCCCAGCTTGCGGAACACACTGGCCACGCGGGTGTAGGCATAGAGCAGGTAAGGTGCAGTGTTGCCTTCGAAGCTCAGCATCAGTTCGAAGTTGAAGCGGTAATCGCTGGTGCGATGCTTGGATAGGTCGGCGTACTTGACCGCGCTGATGCCCACCGCACGGGCGATCTGACGCAGCTCGGCCTCCTCGAGTTCGGGATTCTTGCCCTTGACCAAGGCATAGGCGCGCTGCTCGGCTTCGTCGAGCAGGTCGATCAGCTTGACCGTGCCACCATCGCGGGTTTTGAACGGGCGACCGTCGGCGCCGTTCATGGTGCCGAAGCCCATGTGCTCCAGCTGCATGCCTTCATGGACGAAGCCTGCGCGGCGGGCCACTTCGAAGGCCATTTGGAAATGCAGGGCCTGGCGCTGATCGACGAAATACAACACGCGATCGGCGTGCAGTTGCTGGCTGCGATAGCGCATGGCGGCCAGGTCGGTGGTGGCGTAGAGATAGCCGCCACCGGCCTTCTGCACGATCACCGGCAGCGGGTTGCCTTCGGCGTTCTTGAATTCATCGAGGAAGACGCACTGGGCGCCATTGTCCTCGGTTAGCAGGCCTTTCTCGCGCAGGGCCTCGACGATGTCCGCCAGGTCGGCGTTGTAGGCACTTTCGCCCTTGACGTCAGCCGGGGTCAGCTTGACGTTGAGGCGGTCATAGATCTTCTGGCAGTGCGACAGCGAGATATCGTTGAAGCGCGTCCAGAGGCTCAGGCACTGGGCATCACCCGCCTGCAGCTTGACCACCAGCTCACGGGCGCGATCGGCGAACTCGGGCGACTCGTCGAAGCGTTGCTTGGCGGCGCGGTAGAACTGCTCGAGGTCGGCCAGCTCGCTTTCCGCGGCGGCCGGCTTCTCCTCGAGGTAGGCCAGCAGCATGCCGAACTGGGTCCCCCAGTCGCCGACGTGGTTCTGCCGGATCACCTCGTCGCCGAGGAACTCCAGCACCCGGCCCACCGCATCGCCGATGATGGTGGAGCGCAAATGCCCGACATGCATCTCCTTGGCCAGGTTCGGCGAGGACAGGTCGATCACCACACGCTGCTTGGCGCTCGCCTTGTGCACGGCAAGTTGCGCATCGGCCAGCGCGGTTTCGAGGCGCTGGGCCAGGGCGTCGCTGTTCTGAAAGAAGTTGAGAAAGCCGGGGCCGGCGATCTCGACCTTGCTGATCTGCGCGTCCTGGGGCAATGCGGCGATGAGCTTCTCGGCCAGCTCCCGCGGCTTCATGCCGGCCGGCTTGGCCAGCATCATGGCGATGTTGCTGGCGAAGTCGCCGTGACTCTTGTCCTTGGTGTTTTCCACCTGGATCGCGGGCGTCAGTCCCTCCGGCAGCACGCCCTCGCTGGTCAGGCGGACAAGGGCTTGCTGGATCAGGTGGCGAATGCTGTCTTTCATGGTCGGCTCGGTCCGCAGGAAGTGCGCGAAAACCCGGCATTATCGGGGCGTGATGGGGGCGGCTTCAAGCCGTGTGGTTCGCGCTGCCGGAAAGTCATGGTTCCGACGGCATAATCAGAACAGATCGATCGGGTCGACATCCAGGCTCCAGCGCACGGCGCGACCGCCGGGCAGCTGCTCAAGCAGCGGCACCCAGGCATCCATCAGACGATGCAGGGCTGCACGGGCGTTGCCCTGCAGCAGCAACTGCGCCCGGTAGCGCCCGGCGCGACGCTCCATCGGCGCCGGCACCGGACCGAGCAGCTCGATGCCGCTGAGCTGCAGCTGCCCAAACGTCTGCTCCGCCAGCGTGCAGGCTTCGTCGAGAAAGGCCTCGGCCTGGCCGGGCTTCTGCGCTTCGGCGCGCAGCAGTGCCAGGTGGCTGAAGGGCGGCAGGCCGGCCGCGCGCCGTTCGGACAGCGCCTGCTCGGCGAACGCGAAATAGCCCTGGTCGGTCAGCTGCACCAGCAGTGGGTGATCGGCCAGGTGCGTCTGAATGATCACCTTGCCCGGCTCCTCCGCGCGTCCGGCGCGCCCGGCGACCTGCACGATCAGCTGGGCCATGCGTTCGCTGGCGCGGAAGTCGGCGGAAAACAGCCCGCCGTCGGCATCGAGAATCGCCACCAGGGTCACCCGGGGAAAATGGTGGCCCTTGGCGAGCATCTGGGTGCCGACCAGCAGACAGGGGTCGCCACGGTTGATGGTGGTGAACATCTTTTCCATCGCGCCCTTGCGCGCCGTGCTGTCGCGGTCGATGCGCAGCACCGGGTAATCCGGGAACAGGACGCCAAGCCGCTCTTCGGCGCGCTCGGTCCCGGCGCCGACCGGGCGCAGGTCCACCTTGCCGCAATCGGGGCAGTTGCGCGGCGGGCGCTCGACGTGCCCGCAATGGTGGCAGCGCAGTTCGTTGTGCCGCTGGTGCAGGGTCATGCGCGCATCGCAACGTTGGCATTGGCTGAGCCAGCCGCAGTCGTGGCAGAGCAGGGTTGGGGCGAAGCCGCGGCGGTTGAGATAGACCAGTACCTGCTGCCCGGCTGCGAGCGTCTGGCCGATGGCCTGTTGCAGCGGGCCGGATATGCCGGCGTCCAGGGGGCGACTTTTCACATCCAGCCGCAGGAAGCGCGGTTGCTGGGCATTGCCGGCGCGCTGGCTCAGCTTCAGTAGCGCATAGCGTCCGCTGTGGGCGTTGTGCAGGCTTTCCAGAGAGGGTGTCGCCGAGCCGAGCACGATCGGCAGGTTTTCCTGGCGAGCACGGACCAGCGCCAGGTCGCGAGCGTGATAGCGCAGGCCTTCCTGCTGTTTATAGGAAGCGTCATGTTCCTCGTCGATGATGATCAGGCCGGGATTCTTCATCGGCGTGAACAGGGCTGAGCGGGTGCCGATGATGATGTCCGCTTCGCCATCGCGCGCCGCGAGCCAGGCATCGAGCCGCTCGCGGTCGTTGATGTTGGAGTGCAGCAGCGCGATCCGGGCATTGAAACGCTGCTCGAAGCGGGCCAGTGTCTGCGGGCCCAGGTTGATTTCCGGAATCAGCACCAGGGCCTGCTTGCCGGCCGCGAGCACTCGATGGATCAGCTGCAGATAGACTTCGGTCTTGCCGCTGCCGGTGACGCCGGCCAGCAGGAAGGCCTGAAAACCACCAAGGCCGGCGCTGATCGCTTCGAACGCCGCGCGCTGCTGCGCATTCATCGTCAGCTCGGCCTGCAGCAGCCAGCTGCCGCTGTGCTGTCGCGGCGGACTGGAGCGACGCGATTCGACTCGCACCAGGCCTTTTTCCAGCAGCAGATCGAGGCTGTCCTTGTTCAACTGCAGTTTGCCCAACAGGGCGTGGGGCAGGCCGTGGGCATGCTGCGCGATGATCCTCAGGGTTTCGCGCTGACGCGGAGCGCGCGACAGTCGGGGATCGTCCGGGTTGGCACCTTCCACCAGGCGCCAGTAGCGTTCCAGGCGGGCTTCGGCCGGTTCACCCTGGCGCAGCAGGACCGGCAGTGCCCAGCTCAGGGTGTCGCCCAGACTGTGCTGGTAGTACTGGGCGGTCCACAGGCAGAGCTTGAACAGGGCGGGCGGCAGCGGCGGCGTGCTGTCCAGCAGCTCGATGGCCGGTCTGAGCTTTTCCAGCGGCACTTCGCTCTGATCGCTCAGCTCTACCAGCACACCGATGACCTCGCGCCGGCCGAACGGCACGCGCAGGCGCATGCCCGGCTGCAACGAGCCGGCAGTTGCGCCGTGCGGTGGCAGGTAGTCGAACAGGCGGCGCAGCGGCGAAGGCAGCGCCAGACGGAGGATGCAGGAAGGCACGCGGTGATCCTTGATAATGAGCGCCGATGGTAAACGATCGCGGCGCTCGCCGCCGTCCCATAGCGCGATCCGGGTGGCGGGACGCCGGTCGCCTGCGCTTGCATCGCCTTTGTGCTCTGGTATGATTCGCGCCCTACTTCGTGCGGTACTCGACATAGGGTCGGGTGGCGGCACGCAATCCCAGAGGATTCACCATGAAAGCCGATATCCATCCGAACTACGTCGAAATCGAAGCCACCTGCAGCTGTGGCAACGTCATCAAGACCCGCTCCACCCTGGGCAAGAACCTGAACATCGACGTCTGCTCCGAGTGCCACCCGTTCTACACCGGCAAGCAGAAGGTGCTGGATACCGGCGGCCGTATCGATCGCTTCAAGCAGCGTTTCGGTGTGTTCGGCGCCAAGTAAGCCGACACGGCGGGAATCCGATGAGGTTTTCCGAACACATGAAAAAGGCGTCCCTCGTGGGCGCCTTTTTCGTTTCCATCTTCTGCAGCCTGCAGGCCCTTGCGTTCTGTCCCTCGCCTGGGCCACTGCCGTTGGTGAGCGTGGCAAAGGTGGTCGATGGCGATACGCTGCGTCTGGTCGATGGGCGAAGCGTGCGCCTGATCGGTATCAACACGCCGGAACTGGGGCGTGATGGGCGCAAGGCCGAGCCGTTCGCCGTGGCGGCGCAGCGCCGGTTGCGCGCGCTGGTCGAGGCCAGTAATGGGCGGGTGGGGCTGGTCCCCGGGCGCGAATCAAAGGATCGCTACGGTCGTACCCTGGCTCACGCCTATGACGAGCAGGGCCGTAATCTGGAATCGGCCTTGCTGGCCGAGGGCCTTGGCCTGATGGTGGCGATCGCCCCCAATACGACGCTGGTGGCTTGCCACCGGCGGGCCGAGCAGCAGGCGCGTCAATCTCGCCTGGGTGTCTGGCGCAAGTTGACGCCGCGTTCGACTCGCGCCGTGAGGCAGGGTGGGTTCGCCTTGTTGCAGGGGATGGTCGAGCGGGTCGAGCATAATCGCGGCGGCTACTGGCTGGAGATGGAGGGCCCGCTGGTGGTTCACATTCCGCCTCAGGCGTTCAGTGCCTTCGACCTGGCGCAGCTACCCAGGCTTGCTGGCAAGACACTCGAACCCAGAGGTTGGCTAGTAGATCGGCGCGGACGGGCTGGGACAGGGCAGGCTCGCTGGATGTTGCGGGTGACCCATCCCGCAATGCTCGGGTTACCACGCTGACCGGGCAGTCAGTGCTCTACCCGAAAAGTCGTATGGGTCTGGGCTTGACAGCCTGCTCCGCACGTTGGCTTGTGAGCGCGCTCGTTCTTGGCGTATGCTCGACCGCCTGTCTGTCCCAGTAAAAATAAGCGGAAATGCCACATGACTGACCTGAAAACTGCCGCGCTCGAATACCATGCCCAGCCCCGTCCGGGAAAGTTGAGCGTCGAGCTCACCAAGCCGACCGCCACCGCTCGTGACCTTTCTCTGGCCTATAGCCCGGGTGTCGCCGAGCCGGTTCGCGAAATCGCTCGCGATGCGGAGCTGGCTTACCGCTACACCGGCAAGGGCAACCTGGTGGCGGTTATCTCCGATGGCACCGCTATTCTCGGTCTGGGTAATCTCGGTCCGCTGGCTTCCAAGCCGGTAATGGAAGGCAAGGGCGTTCTGTTCAAGCGCTTCGCGGGTGTCGACGTATTCGACATCGAAGTCGACGCCGAGAGCCCGCAGGCCTTCATCGATACCGTCAAGCGCATCTCGATCACCTTCGGTGGCATCAACCTTGAAGACATCAAGGCGCCGGAGTGTTTCGAGATCGAGCGCGCGCTGATCGAGCAGTGCGACATCCCCGTCTTCCACGACGACCAGCACGGCACCGCCATCGTGACGGCGGCAGGCATGCTCAACGCACTGGAGATCGCCGGCAAGACGCTGGAACAGGCGAAGATCGTCTGTCTTGGTGCCGGCGCTGCCGCTACCTCATGCATGAAGCTGCTGGTCAGCATGGGCGCGAAGATCGAAAACATCTTCATGATCGACCGCAAGGGCGTGATCCACGCCGGCCGCGACGACCTCAACCAGTACAAGGCCGTGTTCGCCCACGAAACCGACAAGCGCACCCTGGATGACGCGCTCGATGGTGCTGATGTCTTCGTCGGCCTGTCGGGTGCCAACCTGCTGAGCCCGGAAGGCCTCAAGCGCATGGCGGCCAATCCGGTCGTGTTCGCTTGCTCCAACCCGGATCCGGAGATTAGTCCTGAGCTGGCGCATGCGACCCGTTCGGACGTGATCATGGCGACCGGTCGTTCCGATTACCCGAACCAGGTCAACAACGTCCTCGGCTTCCCGTTCATCTTCCGCGGTGCGCTGGACGTTCGTGCCAAGCGCATCAACGAAGAGATGAAGATCGCCGCCGCGCTGGCTCTCCGTGATCTGGCCAAGCTGCCGGTACCGGCCGAAGTTGCCGCTGCCTATGGTGTGGACAGCCTGGAGTTCGGTCGCGAGTACATCATTCCGAAGCCCATGGATCCGCGTCTGATCACGTTGGTATCGGATGCCGTGGCCAAGGCGGCGATCGAGAGTGGTGTGGCCACGCTGCCATACCCATCGCACTATCCGCTGCAGTCGGTCGGCGATGTGTTCAACGGCTGATTCGCTCTGAAAAAGAAAAACCCCGCCGAGGCGGGGTTTTTTTTGGCTGCGAAGTCCGCCTCTGGATCAGAACAGATCGAGTGGCGCGGCTTCGTCAGCGGGCAGCGGGCTGCCCGGCGCCTGGTAGCCAGGATCGAACTCGCCCATCGGCGGTGGTGAGTCTTCGCTCTTGAACACTTCGAAGTACGCATCGGGTGTGCTAGGCGTGGCAGCCCGGCCGCTGACAGGATCGATCCGCAGCTTGAGCAGTCCGTCGGGCTCAGCCGGAGGATGCTCAGGCATGTCCTTGAGCACGGCGCCCATGTAATTCATCCAGATCGGCAGCGCGACCGTTCCGCCATACTCGTTGCGTCCGAGGCTTTGCGGTTGATCGAAGCCGGCCCAAACGGTAGTGACCAGATCGGCGTTGTAGCCGGAGAACCAGCTGTCGATGGAGTCGTTGGTCGTGCCCGTCTTGCCGGCGATGTCGTCACGGCCCAAGGCTAGCGCGCGACGCCCGGTGCCTCGTTTGATCACATCCTGGAGCATGCTGGTCATGATGTAGGCGGTGCGTTCGTCGAGTACCTGTTCGGCAAAGTGCGGCGCGGCTGGCATTTGTTCACCGTCCGCAATGACCGGGTTGCTCTGCACCGGATGGACCTCGACATCTGCAGTCTGCGTTTCTCGCGGCGGGACGCGTGCCGGATTGGCTTCGAACAGCAGGTTGCCCTCGCGATCCTCTATTCGCTGGATCAGGTAGGGCTCGATCTTGTAGCCGCCGTTGGCGAAGGTGGTCCAGCCGGTGGCGATCTCCATTGGCGTGAGCGTTGCCGTGCCTAGCGCCAGGGAAAGATTGCGCGGCAGGTCCTGCGCGTTGAAGCCGAAGCGGGTGATGTAGTTGATCGTGTAGTCGACCCCCATGGTTTGCAGCAGCCGAATCGACACCAAGTTCCTGGACTTGTACAGCGCTTCGCGCATGCGGATCGGCCCTAGGAATGTGTTGTTGTCGTTCTTCGGCCGCCAGATGCGGTCCATGCCCTGCTCGACGAACACGATGGGCGAGTCGTTGACCAGGCTCGCCGCGGTATAACCGGCGTCCAGTGCGGCGCTATAAATGAACGGCTTGAAGCTGGAACCAGGTTGGCGCTTGGCCTGGATGGCACGGTTGTAATTGCTCTGCCCGAAGGAGAAACCGCCCGCCAGCGCTTCGATCGAACCATCCTCAGGGTCGAGCGAAACCAGTGCCGCTTGTGCCTGCGGAACCTGACTGAACACGGCGGCTTCGTCCTGCCAGCGAATGCGCACCACGTCTCCCGCCTTCACCACGTCCGCCGGACGCTGCGGGCGAGGCCCCATGCTATTGATGCCGAGGTACGGCCGGGCCCACTTCATGCTATCCCAGCTCACCGTGTGTTCCTGACCATCGCGGGTGATGACGAGGATTCCACTAGTCTCTACCTGGGTGACCGCGGCAGGCTGCAGGCCGGAAAGGCTTCGGTACTTGGCAAGTTCTTGAAGCCAGGTATCGCGGGGCGCGTTGGCAAGATTGGCTTCCGGCCCCCGATAGCCATGGCGCTGGTCGTACTCGATCAGTCCGCTGTTCAGTGCATTATTGGCCGCGATCTGGCGCTCGCTGGAAACCGTCGTGTAGACCCTGAAGCCATCCGTGTAGGCGGCGCTGCCGAAGCGGCCGACCATTTCTGCGCGTGCCATCTCGGCGATATAGGAGGCGTCGAGCTCCGGCGTTGCTCCGTGGTACCGAGCGGTCTCAGGTTCGGCCAGGGCCTGCCGATAGCTTGATTCATCCAGGGAGCCAAGGCGATACATGCGACCGAGGATCCAATCCCGTCGCTCCTTGCTGCGCGCCGGATTGACCAATGGGTTGAATGCGGATGGGGCCTTCGGCAGGCCGGCGATCATCGCCAGCTGGGCAACGCTCAGCTCGGAGATGGGCTTGCCGTAATAGACCTGAGCGGCGGCCTCGATTCCATAGGCGCGATTGCCGAGGTAGATCTTGTTGACGTACAGCTCGAGGATCTCGTTTTTGCTCAGCTCTCGCTCGATCTGCAGGGCCAGCAAAATTTCGTTGATTTTGCGTGAAAAGCTCCGCTCACTGGTCAGGAAGTAATTCTTTGCAACCTGCATGGTGATGGTGCTGCCACCGGTCTGAATCTGCCCGCTTTTCAATAATTGCGTGGCAGCGCGCATCAGGCCGGTTATGTCGACGCCATAATGATTGGCGAAATTGTCATCCTCCGCGGCAAGCAGCGCGTGGATGAAGGCTTGCGGTATGTCGTCGAAGCGAATGGGCGAGCGCCGCATCTCGCCAAACTCTGCGATCAGCTTGTCATCGGCGCTGTAGACTCGCAGCGGGATCTGGAGCTGGATGCTGCGAAGGGAATCGACCGAGGGCAGGTTAGGGCTGAGGTAGAGAAATGCACCGCTGATGCTGAGCAACAGGGCGCAAAAAACTGCGAAGCACGACCAGATAAGAAATTTCAAAAAACGCATCGGGGTTCTTGGAATCCAGGATTTGGGAGGGGGAGCGGCGACGATGCTGAAAGGGAAAACCGTTCACATTATATGCGCTTTTTTTGCCGGGTAGCCATTTGCGCTTCTGTCAAGGCTGTTATCTAATGTGGATAAACATAATTAATCCGTAAGTTGCGGATAAAGATAGGAAATCGGTCGTGCTAGGGCTCTTCACTAAGAAAGCGAACACGCTGCTTGGGATCGATATCAGTTCGACCTCAGTCAAGCTCCTCGAATTAAGTCGATCGGGTAATCGGTACCGCGTCGAGGCTTATGCCGTCGAGCCGCTACCGCCGAATGCCGTCGTCGAAAAGAACATCGCCGAGCTTGAGGGTGTCGGTCAGGCCCTGCAGCGACTCGTTGCCAAGGCCAAGACCGGCTGCAAGTCCGCTGTTGTCGCTGTCTCCGGGTCTGCCGTCATCACAAAGATGATTGAGATGGATGCCGGGCTTTCTGATGAAGAGCTCGAGAACCAGCTCAAGATCGAGGCAGATCAGTACATCCCCTACCCACTGGAGGAAGTCGCGATCGACTTCGAGGTGCAAGGTCCTGCGCCTCGCGCGCCTGGCAGGGTAGAAGTTCTCCTCGCCGCTTGCCGTAAGGAGAATGTCGAGATCCGTGAAGCCGCGCTGGCCTTGGCCGGACTTACCGCCAAAGTGGTGGATGTCGAGGCCTATGCGCTTGAGCGCTCCTACGGACTGCTTGCTTCACAGTTGGGTACAGGGCACGGCGAGCTGACCGTTGCCGTCGTCGACATCGGCGCGACCATGACAACCCTGAGCGTGCTGCATAACGGGCGTACCATCTACACGCGCGAGCAGCTGTTCGGTGGTCGCCAACTGACCGAAGAGATCCAGCGCCGCTACGGTCTGTCTCAGGAAGAAGCCGGCCTTGCCAAGAAGCAAGGCGGTCTCCCAGATGACTACGACAGTGAAGTCCTGCTTCCGTTCAAGGAGGCGGTGGTGCAGCAGGTATCCCGCTCGTTGCAGTTCTTCTTCGCTGCAGGGCAGTTTCACGACGTCGACTGCATCCTGCTCGCGGGCGGGACGGCCTCCATTCCGGGTCTCGATCACATGATTCAGCAAAAGATCGGAACGCAAACTCTAGTGGCTAATCCCTTCGCCGATATGGCTTTGAGC
The DNA here is from genome assembly GCF_055755175.1 of Stutzerimonas sp. LR2. Classification (NCBI taxonomy): domain Bacteria; kingdom Pseudomonadati; phylum Pseudomonadota; class Gammaproteobacteria; order Pseudomonadales; family Pseudomonadaceae; genus Stutzerimonas; species Stutzerimonas sp. LR2. The sequence goes on along the minus strand of NZ_JBVTRR010000001.1, from coordinate 91,009 downwards.
GGCAAGGTGAACGCCGGGGCGCTGGCTAGTGATGCGCCTGCATTAATGATTGCATGCGGTTTGGCGCTGAGGAGCTTTGACTGATGGCTCAGATCAACCTACTTCCGTGGCGCGAACAGCTGCGGGAAGAGCGTAAGCAGCGCTTTCTGGCTTCCCTCATGGGCGTACTTGTCGTCGCTGCCGGCTTGGTATTCCTAGGCGATCGCTATTTTCAGGGGGCGATCGAACAGCAGAATGCGAGGAACGAGTTCATCAAAAAAGAAATTGCAGTTCTGGATGCTCGGATCGCTGAAATCAAAGAGTTGAAGGAGCGTCGCCAGCAACTTCTGGAGCGAATGAAGATTATCCAGGACCTTCAGGGAAATCGCCCCATCATTGGTCGGGTATTCGATCAGCTCGTTAGAACGTTGCCCGAAGGTGTTTATTTCACGTCGCTCAAAATGACCGGAAAGAACATCGCGATCGTTGGTGCTGCTGAATCGAACAATCGGGTTTCAAACCTCATGCGTAATCTCGACGGCTCCGATTGGCTTGAAGCGCCGAATCTGAACGAGGTGAAGGCAGTCACTGCGGGGGCTGTCGATCAGGAAAATGTCTTCCAGTTGACAGTGCAGCAGACCCAGCCGGGCGCATCTACGGAAGGAGCTAAGCCATGAGTCTAGCTGAGTCGTTGGAAAGTCTTCGCAAGGTTGATCTTGCCGATCTGGATTTGAATAACCTGGGATCGTGGCCAGCGCCGGTCAAATTTATTACTGGTGTGATAGTGCTCGCGGCAGTACTCGGCCTGGGGTATTACTTTCACTTGCAGGATCTGCAGTTGCAACTCGAGCAGCACCGTGCTCAAGAGGTAACTCTAAAACAACAGTTTTCAACCAAGGCGTTTCAGGCCGCTAACCTAGAAGCTTACAAAGAGCAGATGGCCGAAATGGAAACATCATTCGGTGCGCTGCTTCGACAGCTGCCAAGCGATACTGAGGTCCCGGGGCTGCTGGAAGATATCACTCGTACTGGTTTAGGTAGCGGGTTGGAGTTCGAGGAGATCAAGTTGCAGCCCGAAGTGACTCAGCAGTTCTATATCGAACTGCCGATCAATATCAAGGTGATTGGCGGCTATCACGACTTGGCAACATTCGTAAGCGGCGTATCAAGTCTTCCGCGAATAGTTACCTTGCATGATTTCGAGATAGTTCCCGAAAAGGGTGAAACTGCTACATCGAAGTTGCGCATGAGCATCGTTGCCAAGACTTATCGCTATAACGACAAGGGGCTGCAGAAATGAAGGGGGGGCGACTGACTGCGCTGGGTCTGACCCTGGCGGTGCTTTCGGGCTGCAGTGGCAGTTCTGACTTCAACGACCTACAGCAGTATATGGATGAGGTGAGAATTAAGCCGAAGGGCACGATCGAACCTCTGCCGGCCTTCATCCCTTACGAGGCGTTCACCTATAGCGCAGCAGCGTTGCGTCATCCATTCCAGCCGCCCGTGAAGCTTGACTTGGCGCAGCGGCAGCGAGGTTCGAAGGACATCCAGCCCGACGAGTCGCGAGTCAAGCAGTTTCTCGAGGGGTTCAATATCGAGAATTTCACCATGGTTGGCACGCTGGCCAATGGAGGTGGCCGATATGCGCTGATCAAGGGGGGCGATGGTGTCCATCGAGTCAAGATTGGCGATTACCTGGGGCGTAACCACGGGCGCATCGTCGAAATCAGCGAGGCTGCGGTGGATGTGGTTGAAATCGTCCCTGATGGAGAGGGTGGGTGGCTTGAGCGCCCGCGCAGTCTGACCTTGAAAGAGCGCACCTAGCGCGGGGCAAAAGAATGGAAAACCTTTACCGGTCTGCACAACGGAAGCAATTTATGAACACTACCCTTTCTCGCCTGGGCGTATCTCTGCTGGCGGCATTTATATCGCCAGCACTGCTGGCGGCCAATCTCAACGCCTTGGATGTGGCTGCTTTGCCGGGCGATCGGGTTGAGTTGAAACTGGCATTTGACGAGCCTGTTGCGTCACCTCGTGGCTACACGCTGGATCAGCCTGCACGCATTGCTCTGGATCTTCCAGGCGTATCCAACAACCTGGGGGCCAAAAATCGGGAGCTGGGCGTTGGTAATGCGCGCAGCGTAACGGTCGTCGAGGCGCAAGGGCGCACCCGGCTCATCGTCAATCTGACCGCGCTTGTTCCGTATTCCACTCGAGTGGATGGGAACAATCTGTTTGTCGTGCTGGGAGAGAGCTCGGGGACGACCAGCCCTGCGGCTGCATCCGCCGCGGTCACTGCTCCGATTGCCAAGTCTGCTCCGGTAAAGCCGATGGCGGCCGGCAAGGCGATCGACAATATCGATTTTCGCCGCGGTGAGGATGGTGCCGGAAACGTGGTAATCACACTGTCCGATCCGTCGGTAGGTTCGACTATCGAAGAGCAGGGAGGAAAGATCCGCGTTGTGTTCGCCAAGGCGGAGCTGCCTGAAGCACTGCGTGTTCGGCTCGACGTTCAGGATTTCGCTACGCCGGTGAAGTTTGTCGACTCGACCGCTCAGGCAGGTGGTGCCAGTATCGCCATCGAGCCTACTGGGCGATACGATTATCTCGCCTACCAGACAGACAATAAGCTGACCATCAGCGTAAAGCCTCTTACAGAAGAAGAGGCCGATAAGCGCAAGGCAGACCGTTTCGCCTATTCCGGTGAAAAACTGTCGCTGAATTTCCAAGATATTGATGTTCGTTCCGTACTGCAGTTGATCGCTGATTTTACTGACCTGAACTTGGTTGCCAGCGATACCGTCAGTGGCAATATCACCCTTCGTTTGCAGAATGTGCCTTGGGATCAAGCGCTCGACCTGGTTTTGAAAACCAAGGGGCTGGATAAGCGGCAAGTCGGGAACGTGCTGCTCGTTGCGCCAGCTGACGAAATCGCTGCGCGTGAACGCCAGGAACTCGAGTCGCAGCGGCAGATTGCCGAGCTTGCACCGTTGCGTCGCGAGGTCGTGCAAGTCAACTATGCCAAGGCTGCGGACATTGCTCGCCTGTTCCAGTCAGTGACGAGCAACGGCGCCGTTGCAGAGGATCGTGGCTCTATAGCGGTGGATGATCGCACCAATAACATCATCGCTTATCAAACGCAGGAGCGACTTGACGAGCTGCGTCGCATAGTCGCTCAGCTCGACATTCCTGTGCGGCAAGTGATGATCGAGGCGCGCATCGTTGAGGCGAATGTGGGCTACGATAAAGCGCTTGGGGTTCGTTGGGGCGGAAACTACACCAACGACAATTGGGGCTTGTATGGCAAGGACGGTGCCATCGGTCGTGATGAAGATGGCGGTCGATATCTTCTCCCAGGTACAGACAAAGTCGGCAATTTTACCCTGGAAGATGCGTTGGCCCCGGTTCCATTTGTCGATCTAGGAGTGCTTAACAGCACCGCCGGTATTGGGATTGGCTATGTCTCGGACCATGGAATCCTAGACCTTCAATTGTCGGCTATGGAGAAAACCGGTAACGGTGAAGTCGTCTCCCAGCCAAAGGTGGTTACTGCGGATAAGGAAACGGCCAAAATCTTGAAAGGTGCGGAAATCCCCTACCAAGAAGCCAGTTCGAGTGGCGCAACGTCGACATCTTTCAAGGAGGCAGCCCTGTCGCTTGAGGTGACGCCGCAGATCACGCCGGACAACCGCATTATCATGGAGGTCAAGGTCACCAAGGATGCCCCTGATTTTGCTAACGCTCTGAATGGCGTGCCGCCGATCAACAAGAACGAAGTCAACGCCAAAGTTCTTGTTACCGATGGAGAAACAATCGTCATCGGTGGTGTATTCTCCAATAGCCAGATCAGCAGCATTGAAAAAGTGCCGTTCCTGGGTGACGTTCCGTTCGTTGGTCGCCTCTTCCGACGGGACATCGTGGAAGATAAAAAATCCGAGCTTCTGGTCTTCTTGACCCCTAGAATCCTCAACTATCGAGCGGTCGCCGTGGGCCAGTAATTGTTGCACAACTTCATCCTCATAGGCCCGATGGGAGCTGGTAAAAGCACCATCGGGCGCTTGTTAGCCAAAGAGCTGCGTCTGCCATTCAAGGATTCCGACAAGGAAATCGAGCAGCGGACCGGCGCCAGCATTCCTCTGATTTTCGATGTAGAGGGTGAGGCCGGTTTTCGCGAGCGTGAACGTGCAGTGATCGCCGATCTTTGTCAGCAGGACGGGGTGGTGCTCGCTACGGGTGGGGGCGCGGTGTTGCGCGAGGACAATCGCAAAGCACTTCGCTCCGGTGGTCGCGTCGTCTATCTCTGCACTTCTGTCGATCAGCAGCTCGAGCGCACTTCGCGCGACCGCAATCGTCCGTTGCTGCAGGCAAGCGATCCCCGTAGCGTTCTTGCTGGGCTCATGGCTATTCGCGACCCGCTGTACCGCTCCATTGCGGATATCATCATCGAGACAGACGAGCGTCCGCCCCGGCTGGTGGTCATGGAAATTCTCGATAGGCTCGCTTCATTGCCTCCCCGTGAAAGCCAGGATGAATCTGCGCTATCCTAGCCCCCTTTATTGTTGGGGGGCCCCATGCAGACTCTTCAGGTCGATCTCGGCGAGCGTAGCTATCCCATTCATATCGGCGAGCGATTGATCGATCGCAGCGATCTTTTTGCAAGCAAGATTCGCGGCCGTCAAGTCGCCATCGTGACCAATGAAACGGTTGCGCCACTGTACCTCGATCGTCTGACGAGCACGCTTTCCGGCTATGCCGTTACCCCCATAATCCTGCCTGATGGCGAAAGCCACAAGAATTGGGAGACGCTTCAGCTTATTTTCGACGCACTGCTCGGTGCTCGGCACGATCGCAATACAACGGTCGTGGCGTTGGGCGGCGGCGTCATCGGCGACATGGCGGGATTCGCAGCCGCCAGCTACCAGCGTGGTGTGGACTTCATCCAGGTGCCGACCACGCTTCTCTCGCAAGTGGACTCCTCGGTTGGTGGCAAGACCGGCATCAACCACCCACTGGGCAAGAACATGATCGGCGCGTTCTACCAGCCTCGTGCCGTGGTCATCGATACCACCACGTTGGCGACGTTGCCGTCTCGCGAGCTGTCTGCAGGGCTGGCTGAAGTTATCAAGTACGGGCTGATCTGCGACGAGCCCTTCCTGACCTGGCTTGAAGCCAATATCGATCGGATTCGCTCGCTGGATTCACTGGCGCTGACCGAGGCGATCCACCGTTCCTGTGCAGCCAAGGCCAAGGTGGTCAATGCGGACGAGCGAGAATCGGGTGTGCGCGCCACCCTCAACCTGGGCCATACCTTTGGCCATGCTATAGAGACTCATATGGGTTATGGGGTCTGGCTGCATGGTGAGGCGGTATCGGCGGGAACCGTGATGGCGCTTGAGATGTCCTCTCAGCTCGGCTGGATCGGCCAGGCGGATCGTGATCGCGCCATCCGGCTTTTGCAGCGAGCCGGGCTGCCGGTAGTGCCTCCTGCCGAGATGCAGCCGCAAGATTTCCTTGAGCACATGGCGGTGGACAAGAAGGTCCTGGATGGTCGCCTCCGTCTCGTGCTGCTTCGGCAGATGGGGGGGGCGGTTGTCACAGGCGACTTCCCTCGCGGCGTGCTCGAAACCACCTTGAGCGCCGATTACGGTGCTATGACGGAACACTTGGGAGTGTAAGAAAATTTCCATGAACAGTTTGTCCGCGGACGACGCGTTTCTGACTCACTATGGCTTCAGCCATGACCCTTTCGCGGCCCGTGTTCCGGGGTTCAAGTTCTTTCCCGCTCAGCGCAAGCCGGTGCTTGGGCAGCTGCACCACCTGGCCCGTTACAGCCAGTTGCTGTTGTTGGTGACCGGGCCGGAAGGCAGCGGCAAAACGTTGCTACGCCAGGCGCTTGTCGCCAGCAGCAACAAGCAGGCTGTGCAGAGCGTAGTCGTCACTCCGCAGAGCACCATGGACGCCAGTGCGCTGTTGGCGCAGATCGCTCAGGCACTCAACAGTCAGGACGCCGATTTCGATGGCATCATGGCGCAGGTAGTCCAGCTGGCTCTGACGGGGCAGGAAGTCTATCTGTTGGTGGATGATGCCGAGCGCCTGACTGGCGCTGCGGTGGAGACCCTGCTGCGTCTGGCTGCGGGGACACCTGAAGCGCGCCCGCACGTCTTTCTGTTTGGCGAGCCTGCGCTGGCCGGGCGACTTGAAGCCCTGAGCGAAGGCGAAGAACGACATCACGCTATCGCCTTGCAACCTTATGAAGAAGATGAGACGCGCGAGTATCTGGCGTTGCGGCTCGAAGGTGCGGGTAGCGGCATCGAGTGCCTGAACGAGGAGCAGATTGCGCGTATCCATGATCAGTCGGGCGGCTGGCCTGGAGCGATCAACCAGGTGGCGCGTGACGAACTTCTCGCGGCGATGCAGAGCAGTCGCGGACGGCGGAAGTCCAGCGGAATGGCATTGCCGCTGCCGAAGAAACATCTGTTGGCGGCGCTGGCCGTGATCGTGGTGGTCGCGATTGGCTTTCTGGTTCTGCGTGGTGGCGAGGGTGAGCGGTCGGTTGCGCCGCAAGCCACTCAGTTGCCGCTCGACGCTCCGGCGGGCTCATCAGCGGCTTCGTCTGAGCAGGGCGGGCAAACCGCGATCGAGTTCGATGGCGAGGAGCGGTCGTTGTCGCTGCCGCTGGGCGGTGATGCGCAGCCGGTGATTCGAGAGCCGCTCGCTGCCGCTGCAGGTGGCGAAGACGATGCTGAGGTTGCGCTTCCCGGTGCGCGCGAATCGACAATTCCTGCACCTGCACCTGCACCTGCACCTGCACCTGCACCTGCACCTGCACCTACACCTACACCTGCACCTGCACCTGTGGAGCGTGTCCAGCCTGCTCCGCCTGTTGCAACGGTGCCGACGCCGGCGCCGACACAGGCGCCTGCTCCGGCATCGCCGCAGGTGCGGCAGAATGTCGCTGAGCGTACGCCAGCGCCTACTGCTGCGCCCAGCGCTTCAGGCAATCGGTCTTGGTATGCCAGTCAGCCGGGCAGCAACTATCTGGTCCAGATCCTCGGGACACGTGTGGAAAAGAATGCTCAAGCGATCGTTCAGCAGCATGGCGCCAACTATCGCTACTTCACCAAGACGCACGAAGGCAAGCCGCTCTACGTCGTCACCTATGGCAATTTTGCCAACCGAGCGGCAGCGGTTGCAGCGGTGAAGTCGCTGCCCGCTTCGCTCCAGGCCGGCAAGCCATGGGTACGAAGTTTCGCCAGCGTCCAGCAGGAATTGGCGCCAGCTCGATAAAAAATGCCCCAAAAAAGTGCGCAACGCACTGTTTTGGGGCTTGCAAAAATAAATTGTGCCGATCTAGCGGGCTTTGTAAACTGCTCCCCCTTTTGCCCACGTGAATGACGGGGTGAGTCGCTGCGCCGTCAATAAGGGGTTGATTTACAACGCATTTAGCTGGTGGAGTGCCTATGAGAGCAGGTCTGTTTCGTCCTGAAGAGTTCAAGGATAACTGCGGCTTCGGTCTGATTGCCCACATGCAGGGCGAGGCAAGCCATCACCTGCTAAAGACTGCCATTCAGTCCCTGACATGCATGACTCACCGCGGCGGCATCAACGCCGATGGCAAGACCGGCGACGGCTGCGGTCTGTTGATGCAGAAGCCTGACGCCTTTCTGCGCGCGAAGGCCCTGGAGCATTTCAACGCCGAGCTGCCGGCCCAATATGCGGTTGGCATGGTCTTCCTCGATCAGGACGCCAGCAAGGCGGATCGCGCTCGTGCTCAGTTGAGCGAGGAAATCCAGGCGCAGGGGCTTACCCTGGTTGGCTGGCGTGAGGTCCCGGTGGACACCAGCGTTCTCGGGCAGCTGGCGCTCGAGCGTCTGCCGCGCATCGAGCAGGTGTTCGTTTCCGGCGAGGGCCTCGATGAGCGTCAGTTCGGCATCAAGCTGTTCTTCGCCCGCCGCCGCGCCGAAGTCGCACTGGCCGACGACAGCGCCTTCTACGTCTGCAGCCTCTCGGACAAGGACATCATCTACAAAGGCCTGATGATGCCGGCCGACCTGGCCCAGTTCTACCCGGACCTGGGTGACGAGCGCCTCGCGACCGCGATCTGCGTGTTCCACCAGCGTTTCTCCACCAACACTATGCCGCAGTGGCGGCTGGCTCAGCCGTTCCGCTTTCTTGCGCACAACGGCGAAATCAACACCATCACCGGTAACCGCAACTGGGCCCAGGCGCGCCGCCTGAAGTTCGCCAACGAATTGCTGCCGGATCTCGAAAGCCTGTCGCCGCTGATCAACCGCACCGGTTCTGACTCCTCGAGCATGGACAACATGCTCGAACTCTTGGTCACCGGAGGAATGGATCTGTTCCGTGGCCTGCGCATGATCATTCCGCCGGCCTGGCAGAACGTCGAGACCATGGACCCCGACCTGCGTGCCTTCTACGAATTCAACTCCATGCACATGGAACCCTGGGATGGCCCGGCCGGCGTGGTGCTGACCGATGGCCGCCACGCGGTTTGTCTGCTCGACCGCAACGGGCTGCGTCCGGCGCGCTGGGTAACCACCAAGAACGGCTATATCACCCTCGCGTCCGAAGTCGGCGTCTGGGATTACAAGCCGGAAGATGTGCTTGCCAAGGGTCGTGTCGGCCCGGGGCAGATCCTCGCGGTGGACACCCACACCGGCAAGGTGCTGCACACCGACGACATCGACAACCACCTGAAGGCGCAGCAGCCTTACAAGAAGTGGCTGCGGCAGAACGCGCTGCGCATCCAGTCGACGCTGGATGACAACGATCACGGTTCGGCCTTCTACGATGCCGACCAGCTCAAGCGGTACATGAAGATGTACCAGGTCACCTTCGAGGAGCGTGACCAGGTGCTGCGTCCGCTGGCCGAACAGGGCCAGGAAGCGGTCGGCTCGATGGGCGACGACACGCCCATGGCCGTGCTGTCGCGCCGCGTGCGTTCACCCTACGACTACTTCCGCCAGCAGTTCGCCCAGGTGACCAACCCGCCGATCGACCCGCTGCGCGAAGCCATCGTGATGTCGCTGGAAACCTGTCTGGGTGCCGAGCGCAACGTCTTCGAGGAAACCGCCGAACACGCCAATCGGGCGATCCTGACCACGCCGGTGATCTCGCCCGCCAAATGGCGCACGATCATGAACCTCGAGCGGCCCGGCTTCGAGCGTCTGGTCATCGACCTCAACTACGAGGAAGGTACCGGCCTCGAGGCGGCGATCCGCAACATCGCCGATCAGGCCGAAGAGGCCGTGCGCGGGGGCAAGGTGCTGCTGGTGCTGAGCGATCGGCACATCGCTCCGGGCAAGCTGCCGGTGCATGCTTCGCTGGCGGTCGGTGCGGTACACCACCGCCTGGTCGAGACCGGGCTGCGCTGCAGCTGCAACATCCTGGTGGAAACCGCCACTGCTCGCGATCCGCATCATTTCGCAGTGCTCATCGGTTTCGGTGCGACAGCTGTCTACCCGTTCCTCGCCTACGAAGTGCTGGGTGACCTGATCCGTACCGGCGAGGTGCTGGGCGATCTCTACGAAGTGTTCAAGCACTATCGCAAGGGCATCTCCAAGGGGCTGATGAAGATCATCTCCAAGATGGGCATCTCGACCATCGCGTCCTACCGCGGCGCGCAACTGTTCGAAGCCGTCGGCCTGTCCGACGAGGTCGTGGAGCTCAGCTTCCGCGGCGTCGCCAGTCGCATCAAGGGTGCCCGCTTCGAGGACCTCGAGGCCGAGCAGAAGGCGCTGGCGGCCGAAGCCTGGAGCAGCCGCAAGCCGATCCAGCAGGGTGGCCTGCTGAAGTTCGTCTACGGCGGCGAGTACCACGCCTACAACCCCGACGTGGTCAGCGCGCTGCAGCTCGCCGTGCAGAGCGGTGACTACAGCCGCTTCAAGGAGTACACCGCGCTGGTCGATCAGCGCCCGGTGGCGATGCTGCGTGACCTGCTCAAGGTCAAGCTGGCCGATCAGCCGCTGGCGCTGGAGGAAGTCGAGCCGCTGGATGCCATCCTCAAGCGCTTCGACTCCGCTGGTATCTCCCTGGGCGCTCTGTCGCCGGAAGCCCACGAGGCCATCGCCGCGGCGATGAACCGCATCGGGGCGCGTTCGAACTCCGGTGAGGGCGGTGAAGACCCGGCCCGCTACGGCACCGAGCGCAGCTCGAAGATCAAGCAGGTCGCAACCGGCCGCTTCGGTGTGACCCCGGAATACCTCGTCAACGCCGAAGTGCTGCAGATCAAGGTCGCTCAGGGCGCCAAGCCGGGTGAAGGCGGCCAGCTGCCCGGAGGCAAGGTCAATGGCCTGATCGCGCGTCTGCGTTACGCCGTGCCCGGCGTGACCCTGATCTCCCCGCCGCCGCACCATGACATCTATTCCATCGAGGACCTCGCGCAGCTGATCTTCGACCTCAAGCAGGTCAATCCGCAGGCGCTGGTGTCCGTCAAGCTGGTGGCCGAGCCGGGCGTGGGCACCATCGCCGCCGGCGTGGCCAAGGCCTACGCCGACCTGATCACCATCTCCGGTTACGACGGCGGCACCGGTGCCTCGCCGCTGACCTCGATCCGCTATGCCGGTTCGCCGTGGGAGCTGGGCCTGGCGGAAACCCACCAGACCCTGCGCGGCAATGACCTGCGGGGCAAGGTCCGGGTGCAGACCGATGGTGGCCTGAAGACTGGCCTGGACGTGATCAAGGCCGCGATCCTCGGCGCCGAAAGCTTCGGCTTCGGGACCGCGCCGATGATCGCCCTGGGCTGCAAGTACCTGCGCATCTGCCACCTGAACAACTGCGCCACCGGCGTCGCAACTCAGAACGAGCAGCTGCGCAAGGATCACTTCATCGGCACGGTCGACATGGTGGTCAACTTCTTCCAGTTCGTCGCCGAGGAAACCCGCGAGTGGCTGGCCAAGCTGGGCGTGCGCAGCCTCGGCGAGCTGATCGGCCGTACCGATCTGCTCGAAGTGCTGCCGGGCGACACCGCCAAGCAGAACAACCTCGACCTGACGCCGCTGCTCGGCGGCAGCAACATCCCGGCCGACAAGCCGCAGTTCTGCGAAGTGGAGAAGAACCCGCCGTTCGACCAAGGGTTGCTGGCAGAAGAAATGGTCAAGCTGGCCAAGAGTGCCATCGACGCCAAGAGCGGCGGCGAGTTCGAACTGGAGATCTGCAACTGCGACCGTTCCATCGGTGCGCGCGTCTCCGGCGAGATCGCCCGTCAGCATGGCAACCAGGGCATGAAGGATGCGCCGATTACCTTCCGCTTCAAAGGCACGGCGGGGCAGAGCTTCGGCGTCTGGAACGCCGGCGGCCTGAACCTGTACCTGGAAGGCGACGCCAACGACTACGTCGGCAAGGGTATGACCGGCGGCAAGCTGGTGGTCACCCCGCCGCAGGGCGCTGCCTATCGTTCGCAGGATTCGGCCATCATCGGCAATACCTGCCTGTACGGCGCCACCGGTGGCAAGCTGTTCGCCGCCGGTACTGCCGGTGAGCGTTTCGCCGTGCGCAACTCCGGCGCCCATGCGGTCGTCGAGGGTACCGGTGACCACTGCTGCGAGTACATGACCGGCGGTTTCGTCTGTGTGCTGGGCAAGACCGGGCACAACTTCGGTTCCGGCATGACCGGTGGTTTCGCCTATGTACTGGACATGGACAACAGCTTCGTCGACCGCGTGAACAACGAACTGGTCAACCTGCAGCGCATCACCGGCGAGGCGATGGAAGCCCATCGCAGCCATCTGCAGGATGTGCTGCGCGAGTACGTTGCCGAAACCGCGAGCGAGTGGGGGGCAGAACTGCTGGATAATCTTGACGACTATCTGCGTCGTTTCTGGCTGGTCAAGCCCAAGGCGGCCAACCTGGCCTCGCTGCTGTCGAGCACCCGGGCCAACCCGCAATAACAAGAAGCCGCTTCAGGCAGCGGCCCCGCCTTGGCTGGGGCCGCTGCTCACCCTGATTGTCTTGCAGCCGTATGTATCGTCTACGGCCGCTGTTGAGAGGTTATGAAATGACTGAACGTCTGAATAACGACTTCCAGTTCATCGAGGTCGGGCGCAAGGATCCGAAGAAGAAGCTGCTGCGCCAGCGCAAGAAGGAGTTCGTCGAGATTTACGAACCCTTCAAGCCGCAGCAGGCTTGCGAGCAGGCCCATCGCTGCCTGGGCTGCGGCAACCCCTATTGCGAGTGGAAATGCCCGGTCCACAACTACATCCCCAACTGGCTCAAGCTGGTTTCCGAGGGCAACATCCTCGCCGCTGCCGAGCTGGCTCATCAGACCAACACCCTGCCGGAAGTCTGTGGCCGCGTATGCCCACAGGATCGCCTCTGCGAAGGTGCCTGCACGCTGAATGACGGTTTCGGTGCGGTGACCATCGGCTCGGTAGAGAAGTACATCGCCGACACCGCCTTCGCCATGGGCTGGCGGCCGGACATGTCCAAGGTCAAGCCGACCGGCAAGAAGGTCGCCATCATCGGTGCCGGCCCGGCGGGCCTCGGTTGCGCGGATATCCTCGTGCGCAACGGCGTGACCCCGGTAGTGTTCGACAAGAACCCCGAGATCGGTGGCCTGCTGACCTTCGGCATCCCTGAGTTCAAGCTGGAAAAGACCGTGCTCAGCCGCCGCCGCGAGATCTTCAGCGGCATGGGCATCGAGTTCCGCCTGAACACCGAGGTGGGCAAGGACATCAGCATCGATCAGCTGCTGGCTGACTACGATGCCGTATTCATGGGCATGGGCACTTACACCTACATGAAGGGCGGCTTCCCTGGCGAGGATCTGCCAGGGGTGTACGACGCGCTGGATTTCCTCATCGCCAACGTCAACCGCAACCTCGGCTTCGAAAAGTCCGCCGAGGACTTCATCGATATGAAGGGGAAGAAGGTCGTGGTTCTGGGTGGTGGTGATACCGCGATGGACTGCAACCGGACTTCCATCCGCCAGGGCGCCAAGAGCGTGACCTGTGCCTATCGTCGTGATGCGGCAAACATGCCGGGTTCGCGCCGTGAAGTGAAGAACGCCAAGGAAGAGGGTGTGAAGTTCCTCTTCAATCGCCAGCCCATCGCCATCGTCGGCGAAGGCAAGGTCGAAGGTGTGAAGGTGGTCGAGACCCGTCTCGGCGCGCCGGATGCCCGTGGCCGCCGCAGCCCCGAGCCGATCCCGGGCTCCGAGCAGGTGCTGCCTGCCGATGCGGTGGTCATTGCCTTCGGTTTCCGGCCAAGCCCGGCACCGTGGTTCGAGGGCCAGGGTATCCAACTGGACAACCAGGGCCGCGTCGTCGCCCCGGAGCAGGGTCAGTTCAAGCACCAGACCAGCAACCCGAAGATCTTCGCCGGTGGCGATATGGTTCGCGGCTCCGATCTGGTGGTGACCGCGATCTACGAAGGGCGCCAGGCTGCCGAAGGCATCATGGACTACCTCGGCGTCTGATCGGTGTTGATCGAGCGCCGACAGGGGCTCGGAACGGCCTGATTTGAATCAAGCCCAAAGGTAAAAGGCACGGCACTCGCCGTGCCTTTTTTTTTCCGCTTTGCGACAATGCACGGCACTTTTTCGCTGGAACCCTGCCATGACTGCCTTGAAGAACGACCGCTTCCTTCGTGCCCTGCTCAAGCAGCCTGTCGACGTCACCCCGGTGTGGATGATGCGCCAGGCCGGCCGTTATCTGCCCGAATACCGGGCCAGCCGCGCCAAGGCCGGTGACTTCATGAGCCTGTGCATGAATCCGGAGCTCGCCTGCGAGGTGACTCTGCAGCCGCTGGATCGCTATCCGCTGGATGCTGCGATCCTGTTCTCCGATATCCTCACCGTGCCGGACGCCATGGGGCTCGGCCTGTACTTCGAGACCGGCGAAGGTCCGCGCTTCAAGAAGGTGGTGAGCAGTGCGGCGGACATCGAGGCGCTACCGATTCCCGATCCGGAGAAGGATCTGGGCTACGTGATGGACGCGGTGCGTACCATTCGCCGCGAACTCAACGGCCGCGTACCGCTGATCGGTTTCTCCGGAAGTCCGTGGACCCTGGCGACCTACATGGTCGAAGGCGGCTCCTCGAAGGACTTCCGCAAATCCAAGGCGATGCTCTACGAAAACCCGCAGGCAATGCACGCCTTGCTGGACAAGCTGGCCCAGTCGGTTACCAGCTACCTCAACGGCCAGATCCTGGCCGGCGCCCAGGCCGTGCAAATCTTCGATTCCTGGGGTGGCAGCCTGTCGGCCGCGGCCTATCAGGAGTTCTCCCTGGCCTATATGCGCAAGATCGTAGACGGTCTGATCCGCGAGCATGACGGCCGCCGCGTGCCGGTGATCCTGTTCACCAAGGGTGGCGGGCTGTGGCTGGAGTCCATGGCCGACGCTGGTGCCGAAGCGCTGGGGCTGGACTGGACCTGCGACATCGGCGAGGCGCGCCGCCGCGTCGGTGACAAGGTGGCGCTGCAGGGCAACATGGACCCGAGCGTGCTTTATGCCAAGCCCGACGCCATCCGCGCCGAGGTCGCGCGTATCCTGGCGAGCTTCGGTCATGGCAATGGCCACGTGTTCAACCTGGGCCACGGCATCACGCCGGAAGTCGATCCAGCCCATGCCGGCGCCTTCATCGAGTCGGTGCACGAACTGTCCGGGCAATACCACGCCTGATTTTTCAACGGCTCGAAACGAAACGCCCCGCATCAGCGGGGCGTTCTGCATTGCGGGCTCAGTGTGCCGTCTGCGGCTCCGGCAACGGACGCAGGCGCGCCAGGTGCAGCGCCACGGCGAAGGCGATCAGCAGCAGCGAGGCGATGAACAGGCCGACGCCATCCCAGCCGGCGGCATGCCAGAAGACCCCACCCAGCGTGCCGGCGATGCTGGAGCCCAGGTAGTAACTGAACAGATAGAGCGAGGAGGCCTGGCCGCGCGCCTGCCGGGCGCGGCGGCCAATCCAGCTGCTGGCAACCGAGTGGGCGCCGAAGAAGCCGAAGGTGAACAGCAGCATGCCCAGCAGCACCAGCGGCAGCCGGTCGAACAGGGTCAGGCTCACGCCTGCCAGCATCAGGGCGATCACCAGCCAGAACACCCGGCGCCGGCCGAAACGATCGGCCAGTGCGCCGACTTGAGCCGAGCTGTAGATACCCGACAGGTAGAGCACCGCCAGCAGACCGATCATGGTCTGGCTGAGGTGGAACGGCTCGGCAATCAATCGATAGCCGATATAGTTGTACAGCGTGACGAAGCTGCCCATTAGCAGAAAGCCCTGCAGGAACAGCCAGGGCAGGCCGGCATCGCGGAAGTGCAGGCGGTAGCCCTGCAGCAATCCCTGCGGGCGCAGCGGTCGCGGACGGAAGTGCCGCGATTCCGGTAGAAAGCGCCAGAGCAGCAGGGCCGCCAGCAGCGCCAGCCCGCCCATCAGTCCCAGCACGCTATGCCAAGACAGGTAGTCCACCAGCACGCCGCTCAGCAAGCGTCCGCTCATGCCGCCGATGGCGTTGCCGCCGATGTACAGCCCCATTGCCAGGCCCAGATGGTGGGGATGGATCTCCTCGCTCAGGTAGGTCATCGCCACTGCAGCCACGCCGCTGAGCGCCAGGCCGACCAGTGCGCGCATCAGCAGAACGCCATGCCAGCTGGGCGCCAGCGCACTACCGACGGTGAACACCGCGGCAGCGAGCAGGGAGGCGACCAGCACCTGCTTGCGGCCGATGGCATCGGAGATCGGCCCGGTGATCAGCAGGCCGACGGCCAGGGTCAGCGTCGAGAGCGAAAGGATCAAGCTGCTCTGCGCTGCGTTGATGCCGAATGCCTGCGACAGCATGGGCATCATCGGCTGCACGCAGTAGAGCAGGGCGAAGGTGGCGAAGCCGCCGGCGAACAGCGCCAGGGCGGTGCGCGCGAAGCGCGGGGTGCCTTTCTCTGTATGGCTGATGGGCGCGCCAGGCGCCGGTATCTCTGCTGACGCGTCGCTGGCGTCGTGCGTACTGCTCACGATGAAGACCTCTGTCCGATTCGCTTTTTCCGGCCAAAAGCGGCCCGTTACACCTGTGATCGCTTTTTCGATCGACGGGCGCGATTGCTGTTGTTTGGGTTTATGGGAGAAATGATAGGAAGCTTTGTTTAAGCTATCCAATATATTATTCGACCTGAATGATATGTTTTGCGACTCATAAGGAGCCCCTCATGGAGCTGCGTCATCTTCGCTACTTCGTGGCGGTCGCCGAGGAACTGCACTTCGGTCGCGCCGCCGAACAGCTGCGCATTTCACAGCCGCCGTTGAGCCAGCAGATCCAGGCGCTGGAACAGGAACTCGGCGTAAGGCTGTTCGATCGGACCAACCGGCGCGTGGCGTTGACCGACGCGGGCCGGCTGTTTCTCGAGGAAACGCGGCGCACGCTCGCGCAGGTCGACAAGTCGGTAGACGTGGCCAGGCGCGCCGAACAGGGCGAGATCGGCGAGCTCAAGGTGGGGTTCACCTCATCGGCGCCGTTCACCTCGATCCTGCCGCGGGCGATTCTGGCCTTTCGCCGCACCTTTCCTGCGGTGCATCTGGATTTGCAGGAGATGACCAGCAAGCAGGTGGTCGATGCCGTGCAGGACGAGACGCTGCAAGTCGGCATGATTCGCCCGTTCGCGTTGCCGGCGGGCCTGCAGACCGTCGAGCTGTTCAGTGAGCCGCTGGTGGCGCTGATGCATGCGGGACACCGGCTGGCGGATGCCGGGGACGAGGGGCTGACACTGGCTGATTTGGCCGAGGAGCCCTTCGTGTTCTTCCCGCGCAGCTACGGTACGGGGCTGTACGACCAGTTGCTCAGCCTGGCGCGCCGTGCGGGCTTCAATCCACGCATTGCCCAGGAGGCGAACGAGGCGCTGACCATCATCGGCCTGGTCGCCGCCGGGCTGGGAGTGTCGGTGTTGCCGGCGTCGTTCCAGCGCATCCGCATCGACGGCGTGCGCTTCCGCACCCTGCAGGACAAGGATGCGACCACCGCCGTCTGGCTGGTCAAACGCCGGCAGGAGCAGTCGCCGTTGGCGCAGGCCTTCATGGAGCTGGTAACGCGCGAGGCCTCCGCGCAGCGCTAGGCGTTCGCTCAGGGCTGCTTGTAGTGGCCGGGTGTATCGCCCTTCTCGTGCTTGTGCACACGGGTCACGCGGATGTCGGTGATGCCCATGACTTCGGCCTGCTCCAGCAGCTGCGCCTCGTCGGCATCGGCCTTCGGCATCACCAGGCTGTTCTCGGCGTCGGCATTGTGCAGCTGGATGAGGTGCCGCGCCGCCTCGCCCTGGGACAGGCTGTCGACGTCGGCGTCATAGGTCTCGGCGCGCGGATCGTTCTGGTAGATGTAGTTGATTTCGAAGGTGTGCGAAGACTTGCCGAACATGAGGCGCTCCCGTGGAGGTCACTGATGTTCAGTGGACTCGACGGCAACGGCAAACGTTCCAGCAGACGGTCGGTCGCGGTAGAGCCGATGCCTTGGCCAGCGCATCGGCAGGGATGCTTACTTGACGTTGGCCAGATCGCCCTTGAGGGCAACGCCGGCCATGATGGCGCCAGCATGGCACTCGTACTTCTGACTGTCCTTGTATTCGACATGCTTGTAGTTGCTGGCGATGTTCACCACCGCATTGGCACCGGCGGCCTTGGCGGCCTGCTGCATGGCGATCAGCGCCGATTGCAGCGCCCAGCTGCAGGCGCCTTCGTCGGTCTTGTTGAACGCATTGGTCTTCTTGCTGGTGGTAACGCCGCTGCGCACGACCGTGGCATTACCCGGCGTCTTGCCGGCCAGGTAGAACTTGACGCTGCCATCCAGTCGACCGGCCTGGGTCGCTTCGGCAACCACGGCATCGAAGGGCAGGTAGTGAGTGGTGTCACGGGCCTGGCTGATGCCGGGCAGCACCAGAAGGGTCAGCGCTGTGCCTATCCATGCGGTTGTTTTCATCGGCGTTTTCCTTGCGGTTGTGGGTGAAACTCAGGCCCAGCGACGGAAGATCAGCGAGGTGTTGATCCCGCCAAAGGCGAAATTGTTATTCATCACGTACTCGTGCTGCATGGTGCGCGGCGCACCCCGCAGGTAGTCGAGATCGCCGCAGCGCGGGTCGACCTCGTCCAGGTTGAGCGTGTGGATATAGCGGTCGCGGTTCATCATCTCGATGCTGAACCAGGACTCCAGAGCGCCACACGCGCCCAGGGTGTGACCGAGAAAGGACTTCTGCGAGCTGATCGGCATGCCGCTGCCGAACAGCGCCTGGGTCGCCTGGGTTTCGGCGATGTCGCCCTGTTCGGTCGCAGTGCCATGGCCATTCACGTAGCCGATGGCCGCCGGTGCGAGCCCGGCATCTTCCAGGGCCAGTTCCATGGCGCGGCGCATGGTCAGCTGTTCCGGCTTGGTGGCATGTTGGCCATCGGCGTTGCTGCCGAAGCCGACCAGCTCGGCGTGAATCGTCGCGCCGCGGGCCAGTGCGTGCTCCAGTTCCTCGAGCACCAGCATGCCGGCGCCTTCGCCAATCACCAGGCCATCACGGCCGCTGTCGTAGGGGCGCGGCGAAGTATGCGGTGCGTCGTTCTTCAGGCTGGTGGCATAGAGCGCATCGAAGACCATGGCCTCGGTGGCGCAGAGCTCCTCGGCGCCGCCGGCCAGCATCAGTGGCAGGCGGCCGAACTTGATCGCCTCATAGGCGTAACCGATGCCCTGGCTGCCGCTGGTGCAGGCGCTGGAGGTGGGGATAACCCGCCCGGTGAGGCCGAAGAAGATGCTGATATTGGCCGCGGTGGTGTGCGGCATCATGCGAATGTAGGAGTTGGCGTTCAGCCCGTCGGCCACCGAGTTCAGCAGCATGTTGCCGAACGCCTTGATCTCCTCGGTGCTGCCGGTGGACGAACCGCAGGCGACACCCATGCGGCCGTCCCGGATCGACGCGTCTTCCAAAAGACCGGCGTCGGCGAGCGCGCGTTCGGCGGCCAGCACCGACAGTCGTGACACGCGGCCCATGCTGCGCAGCTGCTTGCGTGTCCAGTGCGGAGGCACGCTGAAGTCGTCCACCGGGCCGGCCAGGCGGGTGTTGAGCTCCGTGAAGCGGTCCCACTCGGCCATGCGGCGGATGCCGCTGCGGTTGGCACTGAAATTGGCTTCGATGCTCGTCCAGTCGCTGCCCAGGGAGGTGATGCCGGCCATGCCGGTGACCACCACGCGTCTGCCGTTCATCAGCACAGCCCTCCGTTGACGGCGATCACCTGCCGGGTGATATACGCCGCCTCGGCGGACATCAGGAAATTCACCGCACCGGCGACCTCTTCCGGGGTGCCCATGCGCTGTGCCGGAACCATCTTCAGCATTTCTTCGATGGGCAGTTCGGCATCGAGAATCTCGGTATCGATCAGTCCGGGGGCAACGCAGTTGACGGTGATCCTGCGCTTGCCCAGCTCCACCGCCAACGCCTTCGCCGCACCGATGACGCCAGCCTTGGACGCGCTGTAGTTGACCTGGCCGCGGTTGCCGATCAGGCCGGATACCGAGGTGATGCAGACGATGCGCCCCGGCTGGCGGCGGCGAATCATCGGCATGGTCAGCGGCTGCAGCACATTGTAGAAACCGTCCAGGTTGGTACGCAGTACCTGGTCCCAGTCGTCGTCGCTGAGGGCCGGGAAGGCGCCGTCGCGAGTCAAACCGGCGTTGCAGACGACACCGTAGTAGGCGCCATGCGCTTCGACATCGGCTTCCAGCTCGCGCCGGCAGGCGGCGCGGTCGGCGATGTCGAACTGCAGGATGCGCGCGCTGCGACCCATCGCCTGTATCTCGGCCTGGACCGCTTCGGCCTGGTCGCGGCGCGAGCGGCAGTGCAGCACGATGTCATGGCCGGCGCGGGCCAGGCGCAGCGCGATGGCGCGGCCAATGCCTCGGCTGGAGCCGGTGACGAGGACGGTTTCACTCATGGGGCAGACTCTTGTAGGTAACTCGCCACTTCGGGCGGGCGGAACACGTTCAGACGGGCCTCGGCATGGATGCCGGGGCCGTCGAGATGACATTCGAACACGCCCATGCCGTTGTCGTCCTGCAGCGAACGAGTGGCACGGACGCGCAGCCGGGCGCCGACCGGGAAGGTTTCGACATTGCACTGGTAGCTACGGGTGCCGAGCAGGAAGCCCAGCTCCACCGGCTGACCGGCCTGACGCGCATGGCAGCCGGCGAAGGCCGCGACGCTTTGCGCCATGATCTCGACGCCGACCCAGGCAGGCAGACTGCCGTCGGCGGCGCTGAGCAGGCCGTCGGCGCGTACCTGCAGGTGTGTCTCCACGCTGTCTTCATCGAAGCGCTCGACAGCGTCGAGCAGGATCATGTCGCCAGCGTGGGGTAGCAGTTCGGCGAGGGGCCAGTCGATCACGGCGCGTCTCCCAGGATCAGGCTGATATTGTTGCCACCGAAGGCGAAGGAGTTGCTCATCATTCGGCGCGGCGAGGTTCTACCCATTCGCAGTTCGGCGGTCACCAGGCGCAGCGGTGGCAGCTCCGGATCCGGCTGGCCGTCCCAGCGATGCGGTGGCAACTGCTGGTCGGCGTTGAAGCGCGATAGCGCCAGCCAGCAGAACGCCGCCTCCAGCGCGCCAGCGGCGCCGAGGGTATGGCCGGTCAACGGCTTGCTCGAAGAACAGGCGACACCCTGAGGAAACAGCGTGGAAACGGCCTGGCTTTCCATGGCGTCGTTGTGCGCGGTGGCTGTGCCGTGCAGGTTGAGGTAATCGACCTCTTCCGGTGTGCAGCCGGCAGTGGCCAGCGCCTGGCGCATGGCGGCAAGCGCGCCGCGGCCTTCCGGTTCGGGGGCGGATATATGGTAGGCGTCGGAACTGGCGCCGCCGCCAAGCAGGGCGATGGCGCCATCAGCGGGCTCGCGGGTCATCAGAAACAGCGCCGCCGCCTCGCCGATGTTGATGCCGTTGCGGTTGCGCGAGAAGGGATTGCACAGCGACTCGCTGGTGGCTTCCAGCGCGGTGAAGCCTTGCAGGGTCAGGTCGCTCAGGCTGTCGACACCGCCGCACAGCACTGCATCGCAAATGCCGGCGTCGAGCAGGCGTTTGGCGCTGAGCAGGGCGCGGGCACTGGAGGTGCAGGCGGTGGAGATGGCATAGCAGGGGCCGCCCAGTTGCAGCCATTCGCCGAGAAAGCTCGCCGGCGCCGCCAGTTCCTGATGCCCATAGTGGTAGCCCGGCGGAAAGCTGCCATTGTGCAGCAAGCCGGCGATGCCTTCTCCGGCTTCCTGGATGCCTGTGGTGCTGGTGCCCAGGACCACACCGATGCGATGCCGGCCGTGGCGGGCGATGGCCTGGCGAATATCGCCTTCGATCTCCAGTGCAGCGGCCAGCAGCAGCTGGTTGTTGCGGGTGGCATGGCGTGGATCGTCATCAGGCATTGCCGGCAACGCTGAGCGGACCGCGCCCACCGGTAAGCGTCGACCGGCCACCGGCTGCGTATGGGGCTGCATGCCGGAGGTGTCGCCGGCGAACAGCCGTCGGGCCACCTCGGCCTTGCCACTGCCGAGCGCGCAGATCACGCCAAGGGCGTCGAGGTAGGCGGTCATCGTTGGCTTCCGGGCGAGTCGGGCAGGGGGGCGACACGATAGGTCAGCCCTGGCGCCACGTCGAGTTCGAAGCTCTGTGCCGCGCGATAGCGGACCTGCCAGCGCAGGTCGTCGCCCTGGCGCAGCCGGCGCTCGCCAGCACCTGGCTGTTCGGCTGCGGCGCCATACAGCGCGGCCAGCTGGTCGCGGTCGGTCAGGGCGAACAGCAGGGCGGCGAACAGCTCGCGCGCCTCCGGATTGGGTCGAAGCAGCCCATCAGCCTGCCAGGCACCATTGCGCAACTGCTGCCGCGCCAGTGGAATGCCCAGTGGGTCGAGCAGCGACCAGCGCAGCGACGCCCCTTCGCGCTGGATCACCAGCAACCAGTCGGCCGGCTCGCTGCCCTGGCGTTGCACATGCAGCTGCAGCGGTACCTGAAATGCGGGTGTGCTGGCAGGCAGCGGCAGGCGCGCCGCGCAACCGGCCAGCAAGACCAGACACAGGCCCAGCAGAAGTCGCCTCATCGCCGCGCGCTCACGCGTCGGCACCGGCCGAGCAGAGTTCGGCCAGGACGCGCAAGCGGCGTTTGGGTTCGGCGACATAGGGGTTCTTTTCGTCCCAGGCATAGCCGGCGAGGATCGAGCTGATCATCCGGCGGATCTCCGGCTGGGCGTGTTCGTAGTAGATCACGTCCTGGAAGCTGCAATCGTACCAACCCTCCACGTAGGTCCGGAAGGTATCGACGCCGCGCTTGAGCGGCGCGGCGAACTCGCGCTCCCAATCCACCGGTTCGCCGCTCAGCTGGCGATGCAGCACGGCGGCGGCCATGTGTGCCGAGCGCATGGCGATGGTCACGCCGGAGGAAAACACCGGGTCGAGGAACTCGGCGGCGTTGCCCAGCAGGGCGAAGCCCGGACCGTGCAGGCTCTTGACGTTGGCCGAGTAGCCGCCGATCAGGCGCGCCGGGGTGTCCCATTCGGCATTCGCGAGAATGCGCCTGAGGTTCGGTGCCTCCTGGACGAATTCGCGCAGGCAGGCATCGAGGTTCACCGGCCGGCCTTCGTAGCGCTCGGCACTGGCGACCACACCCAGCGAACAGCGGCCGTTGCTGAACGGGATGGTCCAGTACCAGACGTCCCGCAGCTCGGGATGGGTGGTGATAAGGATCTTCTCGCGGTCGAAGCGTGGATCGTCGATACGGTCCTCGATATGGGTGAAGATCGCCCGGCGCACCGGGAAGCCCGACGGCGCTTCCAGATCCAGCAGCTGCGGCAGTACCCGGCCATAGCCGCTGGCATCGAGCACGAAGGCGGCATCGACGCGGTATTCGCTGCCATCGGCCCGACGAATCTGCAGCCAGGGCTGCGCGCCGGTGAAATCCACCGCGGTGACTTCTTCCTCGTAGCGGATTTCCACGCCCTGCAGCTCGGCCTGGTCGGCCAGCAGCTTGTCGAAGTCGGCGCGCTGGACCTGGTAGGTGCTGCCATGGCCAGCGGTGAACTTGTCGCGGAAATCGAATTCCGTGTAGCGCTCGCCCCAGCCGAAGGCCGCGCCGTGCTTGGTCTGGAACCCCGCCGCGCGCACCGCCTCGAGCATCCCGGCTTCCTCGATGAAGTCCAGGCAGTGCGACAGCAGACTCTCGCCGATGGAGAAGCGCGGAAAGCGCTGGCGTTCGACGATCAGCACGTCGTGGCCCTGGCGCTTGAGCAGCGCGCCAGCGATTGCGCCGGACGGGCCGGCTCCGATGATCACGACTTCACGGTGTTGCGTCTCAAGCGGCGCCATACGGCCTCCCTGCCTGTGGTGGTGGGTCTTGCTGATGGATGGCCCAGGGGGCCAGGAAAAAACTGAATGCCAGGCCGAGGCTGACGGTGAGGCCGAAGTTGCTTACCGCCGGCGTGCTTGACACCGCCAGCAGGCCGAACGACAGCCAGGTGGTGGTGGCCGCCAGCAGGGTGCCGACCAGGCTGACCGCGGCGCCGCCGACCTGCTCGCGCATCAGAATGGCGTAATCCACGCCGATCGCCGTGACCAGCAGCAGGCCGAACAGGCCAAACAGCGTCAGCGGCTGACCGAGCCAGCCGAGACTGGCCAGGCTCGCCAGGGCGGCCAGCAGCGGCACGGCCAGGCAACGCAGGGCGCCGCTAGGCCCGAAGGGAAAGCAGAGCAGGGCAAAGATCAGCAGGCTGGCGAGCAGCTTGAGTTCGCCCGCTTGAAGCTTGGTCGCGGCAAACAGCTGGTTGAGGCGGGCCGGCTGGTCGACCAGTGTCGTGCCGGGCACGTCTTCAGCGATGAGTTCCAGGGCGGCTCCGTCGCGCAAGCCCTGCAGGCTGATCAGCCCGGCGACGCCGTCGTTCTGCGCGCCGAGCCAGAGCGCGCGCCAGGGCTCGCCCAACGGGCCTGCGAGCGCTGCCTCGATGGTCACCGGTGGCTGTGCCTGCAGGCGCTCGATCTCGGCCTGCAGGTTGCTCGTCGCGGCGCCCAGCGCGGCGAGCGGCTGACTGGCTGCGAGCAGGTGCGGCAGGGCGGCGCGCAGGCGGTCCTGTTCGGCAGTCGGTGCAACCAGCTGGCTCAGGGCAAGGTGCCCGCCCAGGCGTTGCTCGGCCTGCAGGTCGGACAGGCGGCGGCTGAGCTCGGCCTGGCGTTCGAGCAGCGCGTCGGCATCGGCGGCGCGCACGAGGAGGTACTGGCTGGTGGGCAGGAAGCCGGTGATCGTACCGATGCGCTCGGCTTGCTGCTGCAGTACCGGCGCGCGGCTGACCCACTGGCGCAGGTCGTCCTCGAATGACAGCTGCAGCACGCCGCTTACGCAGAACAGTCCGAACACGGCCAGCAGCCAGGGCGAGCCGATGCGTGCAAGCAGGGCCTGGCGCACCTGCAGCCAGCGCTGCGCCCAACCCAATGGGCGTGGCCAGGGCTGCAGGCGACCATTGAACAGCAGCGGCAGCAGGCAGGTGGTGCAGAGGAAGGCGCCGAGCAGTCCGGCTGTAGAGAAGACCGCCACCTGGGTCAGTGCCGGGAAGGGCGTGAAGGCCAGTGCGAGATAGCCGATCAGGTTGGTTAACAGGGCCAGCGCCAGTCCCGGCAGGATCAGACCCAGCGCGCGCCGGCCGTGCCAGGGCTGCAGGGTCCAGCTCTTGGACAGGTAGTGCAGCGGGAAGTCCAGGCTGACGCCGATCAGGCTGGCGCCGAGCACCAGGGTCAGTACGTGCATCTGGCCGAACAGCGCGACGCAGGCGGCCGACCCCGACAGCGCGCCGACCAGCACCGGCATGGCGGCGAGGAGGATGCGCGGCGTGCGGAACAGCCAGAGCAACAGTAGCAGAGTGGCACCCAGCGACAGGCTGCCGATCAGGCTCGCCTCGGCGCGGGCCGAGCGCTGACCATGGGCGGCATGTAGCACGCCGCCGGCAGCGAGCAGTTCGCCGCCGGCGGTTTCGACAGCGTTGCTGGCGGCCTCGACGAGTGCGGCTACCTGTTGCGGCAGGCGCTCATCGAACGCATCGCCCTGCGTGCGCGCGTGCACGACGGCCCAGCGCTGGCCGGCGTGCTCGGCAATCAGACGGCCATCGCCGCCGGTGCGAAGGCTGCCCGGCTGCGGCAACCGTTGCAGGGCCAGGCCGGCGATGCCGAACCAGTCCTGTTCGAGCGGCAGCGGGCTGGCGGCAAAGGGGTCGTAGAGGCGCTCGATGCGCTGCTGGACGAACCGCGCGGGATGTTCGATGAGCTGCTGGCGCTCGGTATCGCCAAGCAATCCGAGGGACTGCTCGCGCAGCTGGCGCGCGACCGCCGGCAGGTCGGGCTGTACCCGCTCGCGCACCTGGGCGAACAGGCCGCTGCCACGCAGTTCGGCTGCCAGGCTTTCAGTCAGGCGCCAGGTTTCACGCTCGGCGTCATGCCGGATCAGCAGCATCAGGTCGCGCTTGAGCGGCTCCTGCATGCGCTCGGTCGCCAGCCCTTCGAGCGCGCCGTGACTCGCGTCGGGCAGGAGCTGCAGCAGGTTGGCGCTCAGCGGCGGGCCGTCGCGCCATTGCCAGGCATTCAGCGCCAGCAGGCCGAGCAGCGCCAGGCAGAACAGCGCGGCCGGCCAGCGCCGGGTCTGCAGGCTCTCAGTCGGCAAGATCGCGTTGCTCGCTGGCCGTGAGGGCGAGGTCGGTCTGGCTGTCGAGCAGACGGATCAGCGTGCGATCACCCTGGGTTTCGTGCAGCTCGATTCGAGTCACCGTCTCACCGCCTTGGATCTCGATGTCGGCGAAGATCTGCTTGAGCAGCGCGCCGCGTGGCGTCAGTTGCAACCGCCACGCGTAGGGGTCGCCTTTCAGCTGCAGGTCGAAGTCGCGCTGCAACGCCTGGGTGTCGCCGCTCAGCACGGCGAGGAACAGCTGGTTCTGTCGGGCCGAACCGCCCTGCGGGTCGACCGCCTGCCAGCCCTGCTCGCCGCGCCGCGCGATCCCCTGAGGCGTAATGCGATAGTCCTGGCGGATCGGCTGTTGCAGCAGCCAGAGCAGGCCGTGGTCGCGGGACAGGGTGAACTGGCCGTGACTGGTCAGCGGCTGCGGCAAGGCTCTCAGGTGCTTGTCCTGAATGAAGTCGCCACGTACCACGGCCAGCCCGCTCAGTTGTTCGGCGAGCTGTGGCAGGTCGAAGGGCTGCGCCATGGCGATGGTGGTGGCCAGCAGCAGGACGGCGGCGGCCAGCCATTTCTTGAAGAGCGGCGTCATGCCAGCGCGCGTTCCACCGCGTCGACGAACACTCGTGGCGAGGCCAGCAGCATCTCGCGGCTGGCAATCTCCACGGCGACCTGCACGGTGCTGCCGCGGGTCATGCGCTCGCCGGTTTCGGCATCGCGGATCAGGTAGTTGATCTTCAGGCGGTTCTCCCACTCCACCAGGTCGGCGCGCACCACGATGCGCTGGTTGAAGCGCGCGCCGCGCATGTAGCGCAGCTGCACGTCGATGATCGGCCAGGCATAGCCGGCATCGCGCATCTGCTGATAGTTGTGGCCGATACGCTCGAGCAGCGCACAGCGGGCAACCTCGAAGTACTTGACGTAGTGGCCGTGCCAGACCACGTCCATGGAGTCGACATCGAAGAACGGCACGAGCATCTCGACCTCGGCCTGCAGTACGCCGTCCTTACGCATAAAGCCCCCAGTGGCGGTTGCGGATCTGTTCGAGGCACAGGCGCAGTTCGCCTTCCAGCGCCCGGTCTTCGATCAGCGGGGGGAAGGTCGCCGCCAGTTCGCTGTGCATGGCCGCCAGTGGTGCGGGCAGCGGGCGCGCGTCTTCCTGGCGCTGGCGCAGCCAGACGCCCTGCTGGGCGGCGAGCAGCGTGGCCGCGGCGACCTGCTCGCTCAGCTCCAGGCTGCGCAGCGCGTCGCGGGCGGCGATGGTGCCCATGCTCACCTTGTCCTGGTTGTGGCATTCGGTGGAGCGCGAGAAGACGCTGGCCGGCATGCTGTTCTTCAGCGCTTCGGCGGTCCAGGCGCTGGCACCGATCTGCACCGCCTTGAAGCCGTGGTTGATCATCGCCGTGGCGGCCGGCGCGCCGGAGAGGTTGCTCGGCAGGCCGTGGTTGTAGCGCGTGTCGACCAGCAGGGCGAGCTGGCGGTCGAGCAGATCGGCGACGTTGGCCACCAGGTTCTTCAGGCTGTCCATGGCGAAGGCGATATGCCCGCCGTAGAAATGCCCGCCGTGCAGCACGCGCTCGTTGTCGGCATCGATGATCGGGTTGTCGTTGGCGCTGTTCAGTTCGGTCTCGATGAACTGGCGCAGCAGGCCCAGGCTGTCGGCCAGCACACCGAGCACATGGGGCGCGCAGCGGATGGAGTAGCGGTCCTGCAATCGATGCAGCGGCGCCGCGGGCGCATCGATGGCCAGGTCCTGACGAATCCAGGCGGCGACCTGAACCTGCCCAGGATGCGGCTTGGCGGCGAACAGGCGCTCATCGAAGTGCTCGGG
The DNA here is from genome assembly GCF_055755175.1 of Stutzerimonas sp. LR2. Lineage (NCBI taxonomy): Bacteria > Pseudomonadati > Pseudomonadota > Gammaproteobacteria > Pseudomonadales > Pseudomonadaceae > Stutzerimonas > Stutzerimonas sp. LR2. Next base: position 63,550 of record NZ_JBVTRR010000001.1, on the reverse strand, counting down.
GTTGCCCTGCAGCGCGATTACGTTCAGTGCGGTGATGCGGGTCGCCAGCTGCAGCAGGTAGTCGGCGCGGGCGTAGGCCAGGCAGGCGAGTCCGGTCATCACCGCGGTGCCGTTCATTAACGCCAGCGCCTCCTTGGGGCGCAGGGTCAAGGGCGTCCAGCCGAGCTGGCGATGCACTTCGGCGGCGCTGCGGCGCTCGCCGCGATACAGCACCTCGCGCTCGCCGGCGAGGGCGGCAGCGACATAGGACAGTGGGGTCAGGTCGCCGCTGGCGCCGACGGAGCCTTCCTCAGGAATCAGCGGCAGCACATCGTGTTCGAGAAATGCCTGCATGCGTTCCAGCAGCTCGATGCGTACACCGGACATCCCATGGGTAAGCGAACGCAGGCGCGCGGCGAGCACGGCGCGGGTGGCTTCGGCGTCCAGCAACTTGCCCAGCCCGCAGCCATGAAAGGTGAACAGGTGCTGCGGCAACGCCTCGACCTGATGCAGCGGCACCGCCACCACGCAGGAATCGCCATAGCCGGTGGTAACGCCGTAGATCACGCCCTCGCGGTCCAGCAGGGTGTCGAGAAACTGTGCGCCGCGGGTGATGCGGCTGCGAAAGGTCTCGTCCGCCTGCAGCCGTGCCGGCGCACGGCGCTGCGCCACGGCCAGCACGTCCTCGATGCGCAGAAGGTGTTCGCCAAAGATCACGGGCTCAGTCACGACGCGGGTCCTGTGTGTTCCAGAAGGGGTAGAAGTTGAACCATTGCAGCGGCGCCTCCAGGCAACGCGTGGCGAGGTGGTCGGCGTAGCGCTGCACTGCCTGCGCGATCACCGCGTCGCGCTCGGCGCGGCGCCAGCGGATGCGTTCGGCGAAGGGCTCGAGATGCACATGGAAGCGCTCGTCCTGCTTGAGACAGAACAGCAGATTCACCGGGCATTCCAGCAGGCCGGCGAGCAGCCAGGGCCCCTGGGGAAAGGCTGCCGGCTGACCGAGGAAGTCCGCCACGGCGGTGCGCCCACCATGCAGCGGCACCCGATCACCGGCGATGGCCAGCCACTCGCCGCGCTCCAGACGCTGGGACAGCTGCAGCATGGTCGCCGGGTCCAGTTCGCTGACCTGGATCAGCCGCAGGTTGTCGGCGCCGGACTGGTCCAGCAGGCGATTGAACTGCTCGGCGTGACGGGTGTGCACCAGCACGTTCATCCGCACTTCGCCGCCGATCTCCGCCAGCGCCCGGCAGATCTCCAGATTGCCCAGGTGCGAGCCGACCAGCAGCTGACCGCGCGCCCCGGCGAGGCTGGCGTGCAGGTTGGCCGGGTCGTGGATCACGAGGCGTTCCCGTCCGACGCGCCCGCTCCAGACATCCAGCTTGTCCAGCAGCGCTTCGGCGAAACTCATGAACTGGCGATAGACCGAGCGCGTGCTCGGCTGCAGTTCGGCGTGACCGCTCCAGCGCGCCAGGTAGCCCTGATACTGGCGCGCGCTGTCACGGGCGCTGCGGCCGAACAGATAGAAATACAGCACGATCAGATACAGCAGCGGCGCCATGGTGCGCCTACCAAGTACCCGTACCGCCCAGGCGGTCAGGCGCATCAGCGCGAAACTGCCGCGCTCGCGCTGCGCCGCCCAGTGCGAGGGCATCGGGGCTTCGCTCATCGCTGCAGGCGCCGGGCAAGCAGTTTTGGCGCGCGCAGCAGCATGCCGAAGAACAGCCGGGCATGCATGGCGGAGATCAGTGCATTGTCCAGCCAGAGGCGGAAGTGCGAGACGCCATCGGCCGGGTAATGCACCCGCGTCGGTAGCCAGACCATCGGCTGCTGCTGCCAGTGCAGGCGCACAAGAATCTCGGTATCGAAATCCATGCGCCGGCCCAGGCGCACGCGGTCGAGCAACGCCAACGTCGGCTCCAGCGGGTAGACACGGAAGCCGCACATGGAGTCGCGGATCGCCAGCGACAGGGTGTTGATCCAGACCCAGACATGGGTCAGGTAGCGGGCATACAGGCGCCCCTTGGGCACGCTGGCGTCGTATCGCGGATAGCCGCAGATCACCGCGTCCGGCGCCTGGCTGGCGCGGTCGAGGAACAGCTCGACACCGGACAGGTCGTGCTGGCCGTCGGCGTCGACCTGCAGCGCATGGCTGAAGCCCAGTCGCCGCGCCTCGCGCAGGCCACTGATTACCGCACCGCCCTTGCCCTGATTGCGCGAATGGCGGAACAGGAAGACGCCGTCTTGCTCCGCCAGTCGGTCGATGACCGTTGCCGCGGCAGGGGAGGAACCGTCATCCACCAGCACGCAGGGCAGGTCCGCCGCCCGCAGCGCGGCGACCACTGCCGGCAGGCTGCGCTCGTGGTTGTAAACCGGGATCAGCGCGCAGGGCTTGAACCAATCCTCTTCGTTGGCCAGGGCGGGTGCCACGCTGGCGATCGGCTGCTCCTCGACGGGCGGCAAGGGATTCAGCGTGGTCATGGGCGAGCTCCCAGCAGGATGCGGCCGGACGAGCAGGGCTTGCCGGCGTTGTGATAGGCGAAGTACAGCTTGCCGCGGGCATGATCGAAACGCAGGCTCAGCTCCAGGTGATCGCCCGGGCGAGCGAGCTGCTGGAACTTGAGCACTTCCATGCCACCGAAACGTGGCGGCAGGTCGTCGATCAGTTCGCGCGCGAGGTTCATCGCCCACTCGATCTGAACGACGCCAGGCAGGACCGGCGTACGCGGGAAATGGCCGCTGAAGTGCGCCAGGTCCAGCGGCACGCGCAGCTCGATCTGCCAGTGATCGTCCTGCCACTGCTGCTGCAGACGCTCCGGTTCGCGCGGGCGCGGCGCCAGCAGCAGAGCGTCGAGTTCGGCCTGGGGCAGTTTGCCCTGGGCATTGCCCGGTAGCTGATGCAGCAGTCGCCAGCGTCGCGGCAGGGCCAATGCTTCGCAGTGGTCGTTCAGATGCTGGCGCAGAGCCTGGGTGACGGCGCGCCGGCCCTGGTTGCGCAGGGCGAATATGCCAGCCTCGCTCAGCGCCACCAACGCGCCGAGATAGGCCCGCTGGTCCTGGATGACGCCCAGGCGGGCCTCGCTGACGTAGGCGTGCTCGGCCAGGGCGCTTTCCAGCATCGGTAGCGAGATCCGCTTCTCTTCCAGCTTGACGATGCGATCCAGCCGGCCACGCAGGGCGAAACGGCCATCGGCATGCAACTCGGCACCATCGGCGGTCTGTTCGACGTGCCCGCCGGCGACCCAGGGCGAGGCCACGCGCAGCGCGCCCTGCTCGTCCTGGCCGAGCTCGACGCCCGGTAGCGGCTGCCACAGTTCGCCGCCCTGGCGCCAGGCGATGCCGCCGGTTTCGGAGCTGCCATAGATCTCCGTTGGCCACTGGCCGAGGCGCTCCCGGAGCAGTTGTGCGGCCTCGGCCGGCAGTGGCCCGCCAGAGGAGAACACCCGACGCACCTGGCGCAACGCCGGCCAGTCGAGGTTGTCGCCCATGCGCTTGAGCAGGGCGGGACTGGCCACCCAGCAGAACGCCGGTTGTTCACGGCTGGCGAGCTGCATGTCCTCGGCGAACGGCAGGGGGCGGCGCAGCATCGGGCGGCCGGCGCACAGCGGCCAGAGCACACGGAACAGCAGGCCATAGATGTGTTGCGTGGCGACGCTACCGATCACGCTGGCAGCTCCGAGGTCGGCGCCCCACAGCGCTTCCAGCGTCTCGATCTCACGGGCGAGCTGCGCCAGGCGCTTGTCGATCAGTTTGGGCTGGCCGCTGGAGCCCGAGGTGCAGAGCGTCAGGCCGAGCAGCTGCGGATCGAGTTCGGCGGCACTCAAGGGTTCGCCCAGCAGATCCATCAGGCTGTGATCACCAGGCTGATCGGTCAGCCACAGCTCGGCCTGGGCGTCCAGGCGCTCTCGGTTCGCCGGCTGCAGGTCCGCCGGCAGCAGCACACGCGCACCGGCGCGCCAGGCACCGAGCAGGGCGATCGCCAGCTGCGCGGCATCCTCCAGGTGCACGGCCAGGCTGCGCACATTGCGTCGCTGCAGCCCATCGGCCAGCTGCAACGCCTGCTGTTGCACCTGGCCGAGCGACAGCGCGGGGGCATCGGTTACCCGCCGCGATTCGCCGGAAGTCAGCAGTTCACACAGGGCGATCCAGCTCATGTGCGGCCTCTGACCCGCTGACGTACCAGCCACTCGCCGGCGAACAGCAGGCCCATCAACAGATAGGCGATCAGCCCGTTGTACAGCGTCCACCAGGCCAGCGGCGCCCAGAGCGTCAGGGCGGCGGCTATGGTGCCGTTGATGACGAAGAAGCCCACCCAGACTTTGGTCACCTGCCGCGTATAGCGCACGCCGGCTTCCGCCAGATCCGGCTCCTGTAGCCGGGCCAGACGCTCGATCACCGGCATGCCGACGAACAGGCTACCGGCGAACAGCGCGAGCATGGCGGCGTTGATCAGCACCGGATACCAGCGCAGCAGGACATCGTCGTCGAGCAACGCCAGGGCAAGGCAGAACAGCAACGCGACAACAGCCGTCGCGCGGCTGGCGGCGCGCTCGCTGCTCAGCAGGCGGGCAAGCCAGAGCGCCCCGAGTAGCGCGGCGAATACCCGCGGCGAGAGGTGCTCGATACCGAAGTAGACGGCGAACGGATAGGCCAGCCCGGCGAGCAGCAGGGCGAGGCCGGCCATGCGGGCCAGGCCGGGCGGGATGGTGGATGAGCGTGGAAGCATCAGGAGTCCGAAAAACCGTGGTTGTGCTGCGGGGCTGGCGCGATGCCGGTCAGGCTGTCTCCGTGCTGGTCAGGCGATAGACCGCCTCCACCACGTCACCGACGGTGCGCACGGCCTTGAACTCCTCGGCGGCAATCTTCTTGCCGGTCTGGCGCTTGATATGGTCGATCAGGTCGACGGCGTCGATGCTGTCGATCTCCAGGTCCTGATAGAGGTTGGCCTCGAGGGTGATGCGCTCGGGTTCGAGTTCGAACAGTTCCACCAGGGCGTCGCGCAGGGTCTGGAAAATCTCGTTACGGCTGTTCACGGCAGATGCTCCTCAGGCGATGGCGCGGCTGGCGCTGACGAAAGCTGCCAGGCTGTCGACGCTGGCGAAATGCTTGCGGGTGTCTTTGGCGTCGGCGTCGATCTTGATACCGAAGCGCTTCTGAATCGCCAGGCCGAGTTCCAGGGCATCCACCGAGTCGAGGCCAAGGCCTTCGCCGAATAAGGGCTGGTCGGCAGCGATGTCGTCCGGGCCGAGGTCTTCCAGACCCAGGGCGTCGATGATCAGTTGCTTGATTTCAAGCGTCAGTTGGCTCATCGAGTGCGAGCTCCTTTATGAAGTGTCGGTGCAGATGGTCGTTAAGGCGGCGCGAGGCGATCGGCGCGGCGCCCAAGGCGGCGAATGCCTGCGGGTCGATGTCGTCGCCCACACGCAGATGAAAGTGAAAGCGCCGCGAGGGGATGCGGTACCAGGGTTCGGCCTTGGTCAGGGTGGTCGGTGTCACGCTGATCACCACCGGCGTCACCAGCCGCGCGCCTCGCAGCGCGATGGCCGCCGCTCCGCGATGGAACTGCGGGGGTTGGCCGGGGGTGGTGCGGGTGCCCTCGGGAAAAATGATCAGCGTCTGACCCTGCTGCAGGGATTCGGCGGCTTCGTCGAGCATCTCGGCGCTGCCGTTGTTGCTGATGTACTGCGCGGCGCGAATCGGGCCGCGGGTGAAGGGGTTGTCCCACAGACTCTGCTTGACCACGCAGTTGGTGTCGCGGATCAGCGCGATCAGCACCACCACGTCGATCAGCGAAGGATGATTGGCGATGATCAGCTGGCCGGGACGCCCCAGCCGCTCGGCGCCTTCGACCTCATAGGTCAGCACGCCGCTGCGGTACATGTACTGCACGAACAGCCAGAATAGCTTGCTTACCGTCTGCCGCGCACGGCGACGATGGGTAGCGGCATCCCCCGGAAGCAGCGAAAGCAGCGGGAATATGATCAGCCGCAGGCACAGGCCGCCGATGCCGAACAGGGCAAACGACAGCCCGGTGGCGATCAGGCGCCACAGCCACGGCGCGTTGGGGCGCTTCAGCGTGTCCGCTGCCAGTTCCATCTGCGCGTTTTCCAGTGATGTGTGAATCGGCTCCGGCCATCGAGCAGCGCCCGAATCAGCTCCAGTGCATGTGGCGTAGATGTCTGCAGGGCGGGCTCGCCGGCCGGCTGCAGCTGCAGCTGCCAGGCGTCGCCAGCGGTCAGTCGCAGCGCCAGCGCGTAGGGAGTCTGGACATCATCGATCCACGGCCGGTAGGCGTCTGGTGGCGTTTCTTCGGCAATCACCAGCAGCACGGCCGGCGCGCCGTCGTTCAACAGAAGCATGGCTTCCAGCACCGCGTGCTCGAGCCCGTCACCTTCGGCGGCGAGGGCCGTCATTTCGCTGGTGTCGCCTTGAAAGATCGACCAGAGACCGATGATCGCATTGTGGACCGACAGGCTGAACTGGGTGGGCGATAGCGGCTGCTGTCCGGCGAGATCGCTGAGCAGGGCGAAATTGCGTGTGGTTTCACCGTGACGCGAGGCATAGACCAGTGGCATCGGCGGCTGATCTTCGACCAGGGGCGCCGCGACGGCGAAGACCATGCGCGCCAGCCGGCTCAAGCGACGACGTTGCATGGCCGGGAGAAAGGACACGTCTGGTTGCGCGTCCGGATCTTCCAGCCAGTCGTTGGCCTGCGCCCAGCGCGCCCAGTCTGTGCGGCAGGCGCGGCCCGGCGCCCAAGCCTGCCACTGCTCGATGTCGAAGCGTATTGCGCTCATGCTTGCGCGGCTCTCGTGGCGAGGCCAGCGCACAGACGTCCGTGTAATGCTTGCATTGGAAGTGCCGCTCGAAAAGTGCGGGCATTATCCAAGTGCCATCAGCGCTAGGCAAACATTGCGATACAGATCCTGATAGGAGGTCGCAAATGTCCGCGGAACTCCGCGTTGCCATGGTTGTCGCGCGGGAGTTGCCCCCTTACCGCACGCCCTGCTGTGCCAGCCAGGCGAGCAGTTGCGGCAGTGGCATGGCACCGCTCTGTCGTGCCACTTCGCGACCGTCACGGAACAGGATCAGGCTGGGAATGGAGCGGATACCGAGCTGTGTCGACAGCTGGGCATTGGCTTCGCTGTCGAGCTTGGCCAGGCGGCAGCGGCCCTGCAGCAGGCGGGCGGCCTGGGCGAAGGTCGGGGCGAAGCTGCGGCAGGGGCCACACCAGCTCGCCCAGACATCCACCAGTAGCGGCAGGTCGCCCTTGATCTGGTTGGCGAATTGGCTCTGTTGCAGCTCGAACGGTTGGTCCGGTAGTGCCTCGGACTTGCAGCGCCCGCAGCGTGGCGCGTCATGTACACGCGCGGCAGGGATGCGGTTGAGGCTGGCGCACTGTGCGCAGGGAACGATCAACGAATCGGTCATGGCGAGGCTCCACGGCGGTATGCCGATAATGTGGAGCCTCGCCGGCGGATATCAAGCCGCGGGCGCTTTCAGCCCCTGGATGCGCTCAGCGCCTGGGCCAGGTCGGCAAGGATGTCGTCGATATGCTCGATGCCGATGGACAGCCGGATCAGATCCTGCGACACACCGGCGCGGGCCAGCTCCTCGGCATTCAGCTGGCGGTGCGTGGTACTCGCCGGATGGCAGGCCAGGGACTTGGCGTCGCCGATGTTGACCAGGCGCACCACAAGCTTGAGTGCATCGATGAACCGTGCGCCGGCCTCCATGCCGCCTTCGATGCCGAAGCAGAGGATCGAGGCCGGCGTACCACCCATGTAGCGGCGTGCCAGTTCGTGTTCGGGATGATCCGGCAGGCCGGCGTACTTGACCCAGGCTACCTGCGGATGGGCCTGGAGGAACTCGGCGACCTTCAGCGCATTCTCGCAATGACGCTCCATGCGCAGCGCCAGGGTTTCCAGCCCCTGCAGGATCAGAAACGAGTTGAACGGGGAAATCGCTGCGCCCATGTTGCGCAGCGGCACCACGCGGCAGCGACCGATGAAGGCGGCCGGGCCGAAGGCCTCGGTGTAGGTGACGCCGTGGTAGGACACATCCGGCGTGTTCAGCAGGGCGAAGCGCTCCTTGTGCTGTGCCCATGGAAATCTGCCGGAGTCGACGACGATGCCGCCGATGCTGGTGCCGTGGCCACCCATGTACTTGGTCAGTGAATGCACGACGATGTCGGCGCCATGCTCGAACGGCCGGCAGAGCATCGGCGTGGCGACTGTGTTGTCGACGATCAGCGGCACACCGTGGCGGTGCGCGGCTTCGGCCAGGGCGGCGAGATCGATGACATTGCCCGCCGGGTTGCCGATGGATTCGCAGAACACCGCCTTGGTGCGATCGTCGATCAGCGCTTCCAGGGCTGCGATGTCATCGTGGGCGGCGAAACGCACCTCGATGCCCTGGCGCGGCAGGGTGTGGGCGAACAGGTTGTAGGTGCCGCCATAGAGTTTGGCCACCGAGACGATGTTGTCGCCCACTTCGGCGATGGTCTGGATGGCGTAGGTAATCGCCGCCATGCCCGAGGCTACGGCCAGTGCAGCCACGCCGCCTTCAAGCGCTGCGACGCGCTGTTCGAGCACGTCGGTGGTGGGATTCATGATGCGCGTGTAGATGTTGCCCGGCACCTTCAGGTCGAACAGGTCGGCGCCGTGCTGGGTGTCATCGAAGGCGTAGGAGGTGGTCTGGTAGATCGGCACCGCCACCGCCCTGGTGGTGGGGTCTGGGCTGTAGCCAGCGTGGATGGCGAGGGTTTCCAGTTTCATGGCGCGCTCCTTTTTCTTGTTCGTCATGGCAAAGGCCCGAGAGCATGAAACTGAACACCTGACCGGTCAATGATCCAGCGCAAGCCTTGCCGTCAAATCGGCGTGAGTGGCCAGAACAGCGGGATCACCAGCGTTCCGACCAGCCAGAGCAGCAGGTTCAGCGGGATGCCGATCTTGAGAAAGTCGGCGAAGCGATAGCCCCCGGCGTTGTAGACGAAGGTATTGGTCTGGTAGCCGATCGGTGTGGCGAAGCTGGCGCTTGCTGCGAACATCACCGCCACCACGAAGGCGCGCGGGTCGACGCCCAGGTGCTGCGCCAGGCCGATGGCGATGGGGGTGATCAGCACCGCCACGGCGTTGTTGGACAGCATCTCGGTGAGCAACGAGGTCAGCAGGTAGATGAACGACAGCATGAACAACGGCCCGGCCCAGGGCGTCACGGTGGTCACGTTCTGTACGATCAGCTGTACCAGACCTACCTTGTCCATGGCGATGCTGATGGCCAGCATGCCGAAGATCAGGCTGAGGATCTTCCAGTCCACGGCCTTGTAGGCGTCCTCGACATCGAGGCAGCGCGTGGCCAGCACCGTGGCGGCGCCGATGATCGCCAGGCCTTCGATCGGCATTACGCCGAAGGCGGCGAGCCCCATCACTGCCAGCGTGGCGATGATGGCGATCGGCGCCTTGTCACGGCGGAACGCGCGTTCCTGTACGGCGTTGAGGCTGATCAGCTCGCCGTTGTCGGCGAAACGCTTGATCTGCGCCGGCGTGCCTTCGACCAGCATGACGTCGCCGAACTGCAGCTGGAAATCATCGAAGTTGCCCTGAATGTTCTCATCCTGGCGGTGCACCGCAAGCACGCTGATGCCATAGCGGGCGGACAGGTCGAGGTCGCGCATCGGCCGGTGGCTGTAGCGCGACCCGCGGCCGACAATGGCTTCGGCGAGAATCACGTCTTCGCTGCTGATGGTCTCGAAGGCATCGCCGCGGTTGAAGGTCAGGTGGCCGCTCTCGCGCAGCTCCACCACATCCTTGACCTGCCCGTGGATCATCAGCAGGTCGCCGGCGCTGAGGACGAAGTCGTGCTCCGGGCGGCTGAACAGCTGGCTGTCGCGGTTCACCTGCAGCACCTGCAGGCCGCTGCCGCCGTTCAGGTTGGCCTCGGCGATGGTCTTGCCGATCACCGGGGAGTTGAGCGGCACGCGCAGTTCGGTCATGAAATTGCGATCCAGGCGCGGGCCGAGCAGTTTGGACAGGGTGTCGCGCTCCGGTAGCAGATGCCTGCCGACCGTCAGCAGGTAGATCATGCCGGCAGCTGCCATGATCAGGCCGGCCGCAGTGATCTCGAACATGCCGAACGGCGCCAGGCCGGCCTTGCGCGCCACGCCATCGACGAGGATGTTGGTGGACGTGCCGATCATGGTTAGCGTGCCGCCGAGAATGGTCGCGTAGGACAACGGAATCAGCAGCTTCGACGGCGTGGTGCCGGCGCGCTTGGCTAGCGAAATCGCCACCGGCGTGAGGATTGCGACCACCGGCGTGTTGTTCAGGCAGGCGGAAATCACCAGCGCGGTGATCGTCAGGCCGAACAGTACGCGGGTAGGGCTGGTGCCAACCAGGTCGCCGAGCCAGGTGCCCAGGGCATCGATACAGCCGGTGCGCTCCAGCGCCGCGGAGATGATGAACATGCAGGCGATCGTCACTGGCGCCGAGTTGGACAGCACGCCGAGCACCTCGCCCGGTGTCAGCAGCTGGGTGGCCAGCAACACCGCCACCGCGATTGCGACGACGATATCCGGGCTCCAGCTCTCCCTGATGAACGCCACCAATACCCAGATCAGCAAGGCGCAGACGAACAACAGCGGCAGCGATTCGGGAAACATGGACATCCTTAAGGTGGCGACGAAGAAGAGCCGAACAGCGGCCCCGCGCGCACGATAGAGAGGTCAGCTTAGAGAGTCCAGAAACCTTTCCTGCTGTTTATATGCGATCTGGTTATTAGCAGGCGGTGGCAGTAGCCGGCACTGCAGCGCGACAGCTGTAGGGCAGACCTGGTGTCCTGCACAAATGAAAAAGCCGCGCAATGCGCGGCTTTGAAGGTGGTGGGCCCACACGGACTCGAACCGTGGACCAAAGGATTATGAGTCCTCTGCTCTAACCAACTGAGCTATAGGCCCCCAGAAGGCCGGCGGATTATAACGGCGGATGACAGTGGCGCCAATCGAAGCGCCCTGTTTGATAGGCATTGGTGAAAAAAGAAACCCCCGGCATGCCGGGGGTTCTGGTCTCACTCGTCGAGGAAGGAGCGCAGGTGCTCGCTTCTCGTCGGGTGGCGGAGCTTGCGCAGCGCCTTGGCTTCGATCTGACGAATGCGCTCGCGGGTGACATCGAACTGCTTGCCGACTTCCTCGAGGGTGTGGTCGGTATTCATGTCGATGCCGAAGCGCATGCGCAGTACCTTGGCTTCACGGGCGGTGAGACCGGACAGTACTTCGCGGGTGGCTTCCTTGAGGCTTTCCACGGTGGCCACGTCGATCGGTGACTGCATGGCCGAATCTTCGATGAAATCGCCCAGGTGCGAGTCTTCGTCGTCACCGATCGGCGTTTCCATGGAGATCGGCTCCTTGGCGATCTTCAGTACCTTGCGGATCTTGTCCTCGGGCATTTCCATGCGCTCGCCAAGCTCTTCGGGCGTGGGCTCGCGGCCCATTTCCTGCAGCATCTGACGGGAGATGCGGTTGAGCTTGTTGATCGTCTCGATCATGTGTACCGGGATGCGGATGGTCCGCGCCTGGTCGGCAATGGAGCGAGTGATCGCCTGGCGAATCCACCAGGTGGCGTAAGTCGAGAACTTGTAGCCGCGGCGGTATTCGAACTTGTCCACCGCCTTCATCAGACCGATGTTGCCTTCCTGGATCAGGTCGAGGAACTGCAGGCCGCGGTTGGTGTACTTCTTGGCGATGGAGATCACCAGGCGCAGGTTGGCCTCGACCATCTCCTTCTTCGCACGGCGGGCCTTGGCCTCACCAATGGACATGCGGCGATTGATGTCCTTGATGTCGGCGATGGCGAGTTCGCACTGCTGTTCCAGTTCGATGAGCTTCTGCTGGCAGCGCTGAATCTCTTCCTTGCGGTTGCCGATGGCTTCGGCGTACTTGCTCTTGCCTGCAGCCAGTTGCTCGGCCCAGTCGAGATTGGTCTCGTTGCTCGGGAACTGACGCAGGAAGTCGGCGCGCGGCATGCGGGCATCACGCACGCACAACTGCATGATGGCGCGTTCCTGAGCACGGATCTGGTTCAGGGCATCACGCACGCGCTCGACCAGGGCATCGTACTGCTTGGGCACGAGCTTGATCGGCATGAACAGGGTGGCGAGGGCTTCGAGCTCCTCGGTGGCCTGCTGGCTGGCGCGGCCGTGCTTCTTAAGGGCCTTGTTGGCTTTCTCAAGCTGTTCGGCGACCGCGCCGAAGCGCACGCGCGCAACTTCCGGATCGGGCCCGCCGTCGCCTTCTTCTTCCTCGGTATCCGACTCTTCTTCTTCGTCGTCGTCCTTGTCGTCGACTACCGGCTTGGCCGTGGTCTGCGGCGTTTCCGGCTCGACTTCCTGCGGTGCGGCAGCACCGTCGTCGTCGGGGTCGATGTAGCCGCTGAGGATGTCGGACAGGCGACCGCCTTCGTTCGTCACGCGCTCGTAGTCGGCGAGGATGCTGTCGACGGTGCCAGGGAAGTGGGCGATCGCGCTCATGACTTCGCGAATGCCTTCCTCGATGCGTTTGGCGATTTCGATCTCGCCTTCGCGGGTCAGCAGTTCGACGGTGCCCATCTCGCGCATGTACATGCGCACTGGGTCGGTGGTGCGGCCGATATCGGTCTCGACCGCGGCGAGTGCGGCTGCGGCCTCTTCGGCTGCGGCTTCATCGGTATCGGCTTCGGCCAACAACAGGGCATCGGCATCCGGAGCGGTCTCGAATACGTTGATGCCCATGTCGTTGATCATGCGAATGATGTCTTCCACCTGTTCCGGATCGGAAATATCCTCCGGCAGGTGGTCGTTGACCTCGGCGTAAGTCAGGTAACCCTGCTCACGGCCACGCTGGATCAACTCTTTGAGGCGGGACTGCTGTTGCGCTTTTCCGGACATATAACCCTATCCACTGAAGGTTCTGGCGGGCTGAAAACAAGCTGAGCATTATAGCCGAGCTAGGACCTCACGCGCCAGTTGAGGTCGGTGTAGCGGGTATTGCGTTGCGGCTCAATAGGTTACGCAGTTGGTCTTTTTCCTCTGCGCTGAGTTCACCCTGGCGAGCCTTGCGCAGCAGGCTTTCGAGGCGCCGTTCCCGCTGTCTGGCGGCAAGGCTATTAATGGTGTCGAAAAACTGCTGTTCAAGGTTATCGGCAGAGATCAGCCATTCTTTCTCTGCAAGTGCGCGTAAAAGTCGTCCCTGATCGGTGCCGTGCCACCTAGCGATCAGCTGCAGGCTGCGCAGCTTGGGGTTTTTCTGCAGGGTGCCGAGCAGCGCTACCAGCAGTTGGGCATAGGTATCGTCTTCTGCGGCGAAATGGCTGACGTCTTCGACCTTTTGCGCCAGCTCCGGGTGGTGCAGCAGGGTGCGCAGGGTGGTCAGTGCCGGAGGCTCGACCGTGGCGGGTGTGCGCGGCCCGCGTGGCATTAAGTCTGGACCCTGGCCGTTTTTTTTCCAGTCCTTTTTCCACTCTTTCTTGCCTGGCTTGCCTGGCTTGCCGTTGCGCGGTTGCGGCTGCACGGGTTCCGGTGGCTCGAAGTGGTCGGGCTCGCCGTAGGCCGGGCTGGCGTCGTAGTAGGTGTAGTCGTCGGAGGTCGGCGTGCTGCTGGGCGCGGATGCGGGCGCGGCGGCCATGTGCTGCAGCGCCTCGCCGTTGAGCCCGGTGATCTCGGCCAGGCGCTGACGCATCAGTGCGCGTAGGTTGTTGCCCGGTATCTTTTCGATGAGCGGTGCGGCCAGTGTCGCCAGATGCGCCTTGCCTTCCAGGGAGCGCGGATCGGCTTCTTCACTCAGCTGCTGGAAGAAATAGTCGGCCAGTGGTTGCGAGTGCTGCTGTATGCGGGCGCGAAAGGCGTCGGTGCCCTCGGCGCGGACCAGGGTGTCCGGATCTTCGCCGTCCGGCAGGAACAGAAAGCGGGCGCGGCGCCCGTCCTGAAGGTTCGGCAATGTAGCCTCCAGTGCGCGCCAGGCAGCCTTGCGTCCGGCGGCGTCCCCGTCGAAGCAGAACAGCACGCTGGGAACGATGCGGAACAGGCGTTTGAGGTGTTCCTCGCTGGTGGCGGTGCCCAGGGTGGCGACGGCATTGCGCAGACCTTGCTGGGCCAGGGCAATGACGTCCATGTAGCCCTCGACCACCATGATCTCGTCGAGATCGCGGTTGGCCTGGCGCGCTTCGTAGAGGCCGTAGAGCTCCTGACCCTTGTGGAATACCGGGGTCTCCGGCGAGTTGAGGTACTTGGGCTTGTCGTCGCCCAGCACCCGACCGCCGAAGGCGATCACCCGACCACGGCTGTCGCGGATGGGAAACATCACGCGGTCGCGAAAGCGGTCGTAGCGCTTGCCGTTCTCGGCGTTCTCGATCAGCAGGCCGGCATCGATCAGCGCCTTCTGCTGAAGGGCGTCGCCGCCGAGGTGCTTCATCAGGTTGTCCCAGCCGGGCGGTGCGAAGCCCAGGCCGAAGTCGCGGGCGATGACGCCGGACAGCCCGCGTCCCTTGAGGTACTCCACCGCGGCCTTGCGCGTCGGATGGCTTTTCAGCGCCTGGCGGTAATAGTCGGCGGCGGCGGCGAGCAGTGGGTAGAGTGGCGAATCGACCGGCTGGCGGGGCTTGTGCTTGCGCCCACTGTCCTCGCGTGGAACTTCCATGCCGGCGCGCTTTGCCAGCTCTTCGACCGCCTGGGGGAAGTCCAGCTGGTCGTGGTCCATGACGAAGCCGAGGGCGTTGCCGCCGGCACCGCAGCCAAAGCAGTAGTAGAACTGTTTGTCCGGGCTGACGCTGAAGGACGGCGTCTTTTCCTTGTGGAACGGGCAAAGGGCGCTGTAGTTCTTGCCGGTCTTCTTCAGCTGGATGCGCGAACCGACCACTTCGACGATGTCGGAGCGGTTGAGCAGGTCATCGATGAACGATTGGGGGATCAGTCCGGCCATAGGGGTATCAGATTACGCTCGCAAAGCATGCGCCGGAAATGAAAAAACTCCGGCCTTTCGCCGGCTGGCGAAGCGGAGTCTGCATGCAATGCAAAACCCGGCCGAAGCCGGGTTTGATGCGACGTCAGCTGTACTGGATCAGTACAGGCGGACGCTACGGCGCTGCTCGCGCTGCACTTTCTTGGCGTGACGCTTGACTGCGGCAGCAGCCTTGCGCTTGCGCTCGGCAGTCGGCTTCTCGTAGAACTCGCGCGAACGGACTTCGGCCAGAACGCCGGCTTTTTCGCAGGAGCGCTTGAAGCGACGCAGTGCTACGTCGAAGGGTTCATTCTCTTTAACTTTGACAGCGGGCATCCAGGACTTACCTTCACTTGATTACCGGTGGCAACGCGCTTCGGCAATGACTCGCAAGCACGCTGGTTTTAAGGGTTGCGGATGTTACCCGCTCCAATGGCGGAATGCAAAGCCCCTGATCGAAAAGCGCTGGTCGGTCGGACGGCCCGACGATTAATATGCACGGCTTCATTCGCCTTCCGGAAGGTTGAACCCATGCTGGTGCTGGGGTTGGAAACGTCCTGCGACGAAACGGGTGTCGCGCTTTATGACAGCGAGCGGGGCCTGCTGGCCGACGCGCTATTCAGCCAGATCGACCTGCATCGCGTCTATGGCGGCGTGGTGCCGGAGCTGGCTTCCCGTGATCACGTGAAACGCATGCTGCCGCTGATCCGTCAGGTGCTGGCCGAGGCCGGCCGCGAGGCGGGGCAGGTCGACGCGGTGGCCTATACGGCCGGCCCAGGCCTGGTCGGTGCCCTGCTGGTCGGTGCGTCCTGTGCTCAGGCGCTGGCGCTGGCCTGGGGCGTGCCGGCGGTCGGCGTGCATCACATGGAAGGTCATCTGCTGGCGCCGATGCTCGAAGCGCAGCCTCCGGCGTTTCCGTTCGTCGCCTTGCTGGTGTCTGGCGGGCATACGCAGCTGGTGCGTGTGGATGGCATCGGCCGCTACGAGCTGCTCGGCGAATCGGTGGACGATGCCGCTGGCGAGGCGTTCGACAAGACCGCCAAGCTCATGGGCCTGCGCTACCCGGGCGGACCGGAGATCGCACGGCTGGCCGAGCAGGGCACGCCGGGACGCTTCGTCTTCCCGCGCCCGATGACCGACCGGCCGGGGCTGGACTTCAGCTTCAGTGGGTTGAAGACCTTCACGCTCAATACCTGGCAGCAGTGCCGCGATGCCGGCGACGACGGCGAGCAGACTCGCTGCGACATCGCGCTGGCCTTCCAGCAGGCGGTGGTGGAGACGCTGACCATCAAGTGCCGACGGGCGCTGAAGCAGACCGGGCTGAAATCGCTGGTCATCGCTGGAGGGGTCAGTGCCAACCAGTCGCTGCGTCAGTCGCTGGAAGCGATGCTTGCCGAACTCAAGGGGCAGGTGTTCTATGCGCGGCCACGTTTCTGCACCGACAACGGCGCAATGATCGCCTACGCTGGCTGTCAACGCCTGCTGGCGGGCCAGCATGATGGGCCGGCGATCGCCGTGCAGCCACGCTGGTCAATGGAGACGCTGCCGGCGATCTGAACGGCATCGACCTAGAAGTGCCTCTCCCGGCCAGCGAACAGATCGCGCACATTGCTGCGGTGACGCCAGACTATCAGCGTTGCCAGCAGGCTCATCGGCAGCAGCGCACCGGGCTGCTGCCAGGCCAGCAGCGGCAGGCAGAGCGGCAGGGCGATCAGGGCTGCCAGCGAGCTGGTGCGGGTCATGCGGAATACCAGGAGCCAGGCGGCGATGGCCAACAGCGCGGCCGGCGGGTAGAGCGCGAGCAGGGCGCCGGCGGCGGTCGCCACGCCCTTGCCGCCGCGAAAACGGAAGTACAACGGATAGAGATGGCCGCATACCGCCGCCAGACCGATCCAGGCCTGCTGCTGGACGCTCATGTCCAGCGAGGCGGCCAGCAGGACGGGCAGCAAGCCCTTGAGCAGATCGCCGAACAGCGTGCAGATCGCCAGGCGCTTGCCTGCCAGACGAAGCATATTGGTGGCGCCGGGATTACCGGAGCCGCCGGCACGTGGGTCGGGTATTCCGGCCAGGCGGCTGAGCAGTATGGCGAATGACAGCGAGCCGATCAGGTACGCGAGCAAGGTCAGCAGCCAGAACATGGAATCCATCCGGGGCAGGGAGTCCCTGAGTCTAACGGCGCGTTTCGAGCTTGTCGTGCCGCAGGAGAACGTTGCGTGGATACAGTCTTCATCGAAGGCCTGGAAGTGGATACGGTGATCGGCGCCTATGATTGGGAGCGCGGCATCCGGCAGTGCCTGCAGTTGGACCTGACGCTGGGCTGGGACATCCGTCCGGCGGCGCGGAACGACGAGCTGGACAAGGCGTTGGACTATGCCAAGGTCGCGGCGGCCATCGATCAGTTCGCCGCCGAGGCGCGCTTCGAGCTGGTCGAGACCTTCGCCGAACGCCTGGCGCAGCGCCTGATGAGCGAGTTCGGCATTCTCTGGCTGCGCCTGCGGGTCACCAAGCCCGGCGTCAATGCGCGCGCCCGTGCGCTGGGCGTGGAGATCGAACGCGGATGTCGCTAACTCCGGTGCTGCTCGGCCTGGGCAGCAATGTCCAGCGTGAGCCCCATCTGCATGCCGGCCTCGATGCGCTGGCCGAGCTGCTGGTGAACATGCGTTGTTCGCCGGTGTTCGAGAGTCTGGCTGTGGGCTACAAGGGCGACAACTTCTACAACCTCGTGGTCGCCGGCGATACCGAGCTGCCGCTGACCGAACTGGACCGGCGGCTCAAGTTCATCGAGGCGGACAACGGGCGTTACGCGCCGGATCGCAAGGGATTGCCACTGGATATCGACGTGCTGCTCTATGGCGAGCTGGTCGGCAATTTCCACGGTTTGCTGCTGCCGCGTGCGGAGATTCTCAAGAACGCCTTCGTGCTCTGGCCGCTGGCGCTGCTGGCCCCGACCGTACGGCACCCGGCCGCGGACGCCAGCTTTGCCGAGCTGTGGGCGCAATCGACCATCGACCAACAGCTCTGGCCGGTGCCCTTCCAGTGGCGCGGCGCGGAGCTCACGCCCCCGGAGCTGGTCCGCGCCCACCCGCCGCGTTGTGCCTGACTAGCCGTTATTCGCGTTCTGCTGGCAATGCCGCCGCAGCGCCTCGAGTCGGGCAGCGGCGAGTGCCTTGCCCAGTTCGGCGCCCTGGTGGCCTTGTTCCAGCAGCGGTTTGATCGCGACGTCACGAGCTGTTTTCGCCGCCGCCCGCAGGTAGTCGACCTGGGGTAAGGGTTGCGCGGCGCCGTCTGCCGGGGCGGTCATTTCGCAGGCCGCGATGAAGTGCTCGAAGCGTTCCGGGCGGCGATAGATATCGAAGTGCTGCAGCATGTCTAGCAATGCCTCTGCGGGCAGCGTGCGTGCATCGAGTGCGTCCTGATGGTAGCGGCCGAACAGCATCGCCAGTTCCTGGCAATCCCGCGGCGCCTTGCAGCGCTGGTTCAGGGCGGCGATGGCCTGCAGGCGTGCCTCCTGGCTGGCGGCTGGTCCGGCGCTGCCGAGCAGCAGGCAGGCCCAGCGTACCGGCAGTGGCTGGGCGTGCTTCGCACAGCGCCGCAGTGCGCCGAGCAATGCTTCGCCATATGCGCTCTGCTCCTCGAAACTGGCAGCCAGTTCGGGGAACAGCTCCGGTAGGGCGTGACAGGCTTGCAGTACCTGAATGAAGACATCCGGGCGCGGCTCCATCAAGGCGCGGGAGATCTCCTTCCAGCTGCGTTCGGCGGTGAGTGCCGACAGCTCGCCGGAGCGCGCCAGCTGACGCATCAGCTCAAGGGTTTCGTCGGCGATGCGGAAGCCGAGCTCGGCGTAACGCGCGGCGAAGCGCGCCACGCGCAGCACTCGCAGCGGGTCTTCGGCGAAGGCCGGCGACACGTGGCGCAGCAGTCGGGCCTGCAGATCACGCTGGCCGCCGTAGGGGTCGATCAATTGCCCCTGCTCGTCTTCGGCAATGGCATTGATGGTGAGGTCGCGTCGCTGCAGATCCTCCTCGAGGGTGACCTCGGGGCTGGCATGGAAGGTGAAGCCGCCATAACCGCGGCCGCTCTTGCGCTCGGTACGGGCCAGGGCGTACTCCTCGCCGCTCTGCGGATGCAGGAACACCGGAAAGTCTGCGCCCACCGGGCGAAAGCCCTGGGCCTGCATTACCTCCGGGGTGGCGCCGACCACCACCCAGTCCACTTCACTGACCGCGCGCCCCAACAGGCGATCACGCACCGCGCCGCCGACTTTGTAGATCTGCATAACCACCTCCGTAGGCGCGGAGGATAAAGGATATCGGCCGTATGGCCACAGATTGGTGCTGAGGAAGGGGCCGCGGGCGTTGCCCGCGACGTCGGTCAGGCGAAGTTCATGCCGGGGAAGCGGCTGTCGGTCTCCGCCTCGTTGCTGGCGCGAGGGGGCATGTGATGGGTGTTGACCAGCTTGTCGTCCTGCATCGATTGCAGGTGCACGTCGAACCCCCACAGCCGGTGCAGATGCTTGAGTACCTCGTCGGTGGATGCGCCCAGCGGCTTGCGGTCATGCTGCATGTGACGCAGGGTCAGCGAGCGATCACCGCGGCGATCGACGTTCCACACCTGCACGTTGGGCTCGCGATTACCGAGGTTGTACTGCGCCGCGAGCAGTTCGCGAATGGTGTGGTAGCCACTTTCGTCGTGGATCGCCGGCACCAGCAGTTCGTCCTTGCGGTCGTCGTCGAGAATGCTGAACAGCTTCAAATCGCGGATCACCTTGGGCGAGAGGAATTGCAGGATGAAGCTCTCGTCCTTGAAGTTGTTCATGGCGAATTTCACCGTGGTCAGCCAGTCGCTGCCGGCGATGTCCGGGAACCAGCGCTTGTCCTCTTCGGTCGGGTTCTCGCAGATCCGGCGGATGTCCTGGTACATGGCGAAGCCCAGGGTGTAAGGGTTGATGCCGCTGTAGTAGGGGCTGTCGAAGCCGGGCTGGTAGATGACGCTGGTGTGCGACTGCAGGAACTCCATCATGAAGCCGTCGGTGACCAGTCCTTCGTCGTAGAGGTCATTGAGCAGGGTGTAGTGCCAGAAGGTAGCCCAGCCCTCGTTCATCACCTGGGTCTGGCGCTGCGGGTAGAAGTACTGCGCGATTTTGCGCACGATGCGCACGATCTCCCGCTGCCAGGGTTCCAGCAGCGGCGCATGCTTCTCGATGAAGTAGAGGATGTTCTCCTGCGGCTCCGCCGGGAAGCGCTGGTTCCCGGCCTGCCCGTCGCCCTTGTCGGCGCCCTTGGGAATGGTTCGCCAGAGATCGTTGATCTGCCGCTGCAGATGCTCCTCGCGGTCCTTCTGCCGGCGCCGTTCTTCCTCGGCAGAGATGGGGTAGGGGCGCTTGTAGCGGTCGACGCCGTAGTTCATCAGCGCGTGGCACGAGTCGAGCAGGTCTTCCACCGCATCGATGCCGTGGCGTTCCTCGCACTGCATGATGTACTGCTTGGCGAACACCAGGTAGTCGATGATCGAGCTGGCGTCGGTCCAGGTGCGGAACAGGTAGTTGCCCTTGAAGAAACTGTTGTGGCCGTAGCTCGCATGGGCAATCACCAGTGCCTGCATGCACATGGTGTTCTCTTCCATGAGGTAGGCAATGCAGGGGTCGGAGTTGATCACGATCTCGTAGGCCAGCCCCATCTGGCCACGCTTGTAGTGCTTTTCGGTATGCAGGAACTGCTTGCCGTAGGACCAGTGGTGATAGCCCAGCGGCATGCCCACCGACGCATAGGCGTCCATCATCTGCTCGGCGGTAATCACCTCGATCTGGTTCGGATAGGTATCCAGCGCGTAGCGTTCGGCGATGCGGCCGATCTCGCGGTCGTACTGCCGGATCAGGTCGAAGGTCCATTCCGAGCCGGTGGAAATGGGCTGTCGTTTCATGCTGCACACCTCAGCTGGTCATGCGCCGCTGGAAGAGTTCGCGGAACACCGGATAGATGTCCGCGGCGCTCACCAGTTGCTGTTGGGCGAACGCATCGGAAAAGGCTTCGGCGACTTGGTTGTATTCGTACCAGAGCGCCTGGTGTTCGCGCGGGGTGATTTCGACGTAGGTGAAGTACTGCACGAACGGCATGATCTGGTTGATCAGGATATCGCGGCACAGCGGCGAATCGTCGTTCCAGTTGTCGCCGTCGGAAGCTTGCGCGGCGTAGATGTTCCATTCGTTGGCCGGATAACGCTCGGCCATGATCTCCTGCATCATCTTCAGCGCGCTGGAAACGATGGTGCCGCCGGTTTCGCGTGAGTAGAAGAACTCTTCCTCGTCCACTTCCTTGGCGCTGGTGTGGTGGCGAATGAATACCACGTCGATCTTGTCGTAGTTCCGCTTGAGGAACAGGTACAACAGGATGAAGAAGCGCTTGGCGATGTCCTTGGTGGACTGGGTCATCGAACCGGAAACGTCCATCAGGCAGAACATCACCGCCTTCGAACTGGGGTTGGGATGCTTGACCAGCAGGTTGTACTTGAGATCGAAGGTGTCCAGAAATGGCACGCGGTTGATGCGCGCCTTGAGCCGTTCGATCTCTTCTTCGGCAGCCTTGATGTCGCCGAAATTGTGCGGCTCCTCCAGGCGCAGCCGTTCCAGCTCGGCCTTCAGCGCCCTGAGCTGGGCACGGCTGCTGCCCGATAGCGCAATGCGGCGGGCATGGGCCGAACGCAGGGTGCGGACGATGTTGATGCGCGACGGGTTGCCTTCGTTGGCGATGCCGGCGCGTACCGTCTTGAAGGTGTCCGTGCCGGTAAGGTGACGCTTGACCAGGTTGGGCAGCTCCAGGTCCTCGAACATGAAGTCGAGAAACTCCTCCTGGGTGATCTGAAAGACGAAGTCGTCCATGCCTTCGCCGCTGTTGCTGGCCTGGCCTGCGCCTTGCCCACCGCCGCCACCCTGCGGCCTTGGGATGCGCTCGCCGGCGACAAACTCTTTGTTGCCGGGGTGGACGATGGTCTGGCGTCCGCCGCGGCCGTGGTGAAGTACCGGCTCATCGATGTCGCGTCCGGGGATGCTGATCTGTTCGCCATGTTCCATATCGGTGATGGAACGACGGCCAACGGCTTCCTCCACCGCTTTCTTGATGTGCCCACGGTACCGCTGCAGGAAGCGCTGGCGGTTCACCGTGCTTTTGTTCTTGCCATTCAGGCGACGGTCGATCACGTAGCTCATAGGCCCTCCGGGCTAGGCTGAAAAGCATAGACCCGAAGCCGGAAGCGGAGCGTTCCGTTCCCGGCTTCAGGCTTCCAGCCGCTTACTGCGATTTACGCACCCGCAGATACCACTCGGAGAGCAGGCGAACCTGCTTCTCGGTATAGCCGCGCTCAACCATGCGCACGACGAAATCGTTGTGCTTCTTCTGGTCTTCCTTGCTGGCCTTGGCGTTGAAGCTGATGACCGGCAGCAGGTCCTCGGTGTTGGAGAACATCTTCTTCTCGATCACCACGCGCAGCTTCTCGTAGGACAGCCACGACGGGTTCTTGCCGTTGTTGTTGGCGCGGGCGCGCAGCACGAAGTTGACGATCTCGTTGCGGAAATCCTTCGGGTTGCTGATGCCGGCTGGCTTCTCGATCTTTTCCAGCTCCTCGTTGAGCGCCACGCGGTTGAGGATTTCGCCGGTCTCCGGATCGCGGTATTCCTGATCCTGAATCCAGAAGTCGGCGTACAGCACGTAGCGATCAAAGATGTTCTGCCCGTACTCGCTGTACGACTCGAGGTAGGCGGTCTGGATCTCTTTGCCGATGAACTCGATGTAGCGCGGCGCCAGGTACTCCTTGATGAAGCGCAGGTAGCGCTCGCGCACCTCGGCGGGGAACTGTTCCTGCTCGATCTGCTGCTCCAGCACGTAGAGCAGGTGCACCGGGTTCGCGGCGATCTCGTGGGGGTCGAAGTTGAACACCTTGGAAAGAATCTTGAAGGCGAAACGGGTGGAAAGCCCGTTCATGCCCTCGTCGACGCCGGCGGCATCGCGGTATTCCTGGATCGACTTGGCCTTGGGATCGGTGTCCTTGAGGTTCTCGCCGTCATAGACGCGCATCTTTGAATAGATGTTGGAGTTCTCTGGCTCCTTCAGGCGCGACAGCACCGAGAACTGCGCCAGCATCTTCAGCGTGTCCGGCGCGCAATGAGCTCTGGACAGCGAGCTATTGGCCAGCAGCTTGTCGTAGATCTTGATCTCATCCGAGACGCGCAGGCAGTACGGCACCTTGACGATGTAGATGCGGTCGATGAAGGCCTCGTTGTTCTTGTTGTTGCGGAAGCTGTGCCACTCCGACTCGTTGGAGTGGGCCAGCAGGATGCCGCTGTAGGGAATCGCGCCCAGGCCCTCGGTGCTGTTGTAGTTGCCCTCCTGAGTCGCGGTCAGCAGCGGGTGCAAGACCTTGATCGGCGCCTTGAACATCTCGACGAATTCCATAAGGCCCTGGTTGGCCCGGCACAGCGCGCCCGAGTAGCTGTAGGCGTCGGCATCGTTCTGCGGGAATTCCTCGAGCTTGCGGATATCCACCTTGCCCACCAGCGAAGAGATGTCCTGGTTGTTCTCGTCACCCGGCTCGGTCTTGGCCACGGCGATCTGGTTGAGTATCGACGGGTAGAGCTTGACCACGCGGAACTTGGAAATGTCGCCGCCGAATTCCTGCAGGCGCTTGGTGGCCCAAGGCGACATGATCGAGTTCAGGTAGCGCGGCGGGATGCCGTAGTCCTCCTCGAGGATCTGCGCGTCCTCCACCGGGTTGAACAGCCCCAACGGCGATTCAAAGACCGGCGAGCCCTTGATGGCGTAGAAGGGCACGCGTTCCATCAGTTGCTTGAGCTTTTCGGCCAGCGACGACTTGCCGCCGCCCACCGGGCCGAGGAGATAGAGGATCTGCTTCTTCTCTTCCAGGCCCTGTGCGGCGTGGCGGAAGTAGGAGACGATCTGGTCGATGCATTCCTCCATGCCATGGAAGTCCTCGAAGGCCGGATAACGGCGGATCACCTTGTTGGAGAAGATGCGCGACAGTCGTGGGTCGGTGGAAGTGTCCACCAGTTCGGGCTCGCCGATCGCCATCAGCAGGCGCTCGGCCGCGCTGGCGTAGGTTCGTGGGTCCGCCTTGCACAGATCGAGGTATTCCTGGAGTGAATATTCCTCCTGGCGGGTCGCTTCGAAACGTTGCTGGAAGTGGCTGAAAATGCTCATGACTTCACCTCGATCGATGCACGAATAGGCGCGTCATCAGGCACTCTGGAGCACGGCCGAAGTGGCGGCCAGTGGAGTTCCCCCGAACACCTAATGGTCGAAACCCTGAATTCCGTCAGCCGTTTCCCGGCTTCATTTATTTGGATGGCCTGAACTCAAGGATAGTTCGGATTCGGCAAGGTCAAGGTGCGCGAGGGGTTTTCGGCGCTGCCGTTCGGCTGACAACAGCGTCTGGGCCGCGGATGACGCGGCGTTGAGGCGAAATAATTTTTTACTGTTGTTCGTCGTGCTCGACGTCGCTGGGGTAGGTATGGCGCCAGAGCTCGAAGCCACCGTCTAGGCTGTAGACCTCGGAGAAGCCCTGGTTGACCAGGTAGGCGGCGGCGCTCTGGCTGGAGTGGCCGTGATAGCAGGTAACGATCAGTGGATGGTCGAGGTCGGCCGCAGCGATGAAGTCCGGCAGCGAATGGTTGTCCAGGTGCCGCGAGCCGCTGATATGGCCGTTGGCAAAGCTGTGCGGGTCGCGGATATCGACGATGACCGCGCCTGCATTGCGCATGGCGTGGGCCTGTTCCGGCGGGATGCGTTTGAAGTCGGTCATGCGGGTTTCCCGTGTTCGCATTCGCAGCGATGCATTTCGCCGCTGTCGAGGTTCATCAGGGTCATGGCGTTGCCCCAGACGCAGCCGGTGTCCAGCGCGAAGACGTTCGGCTCGTCGCAATGGCCTTCCAGGGCGGCCCAGTGGCCGAAGATCAGCTTGACGTTGCGGGTCTTGCGGCTGGCGTGACTGAACCAGGGCGCGTAGCCGGCTGGCGCGCTGTCGGCACCTTCCTTGGCGTCCAGGTCGAGCGTGCCGTCGGCCTTGCAGAAGCGCATGCGGGTGAAGTAGTTCGTGATCAGGCGCAGGCGCGGCACTCCGTGCAGCTCCTTGTTCCACTTCGCCGGCTGGTTGCCATACATGCCGTCGAGGAAGGGCAGCAGCAATGCATCGTCCTGCAGCGCCTGCTCAACCTCGGCGGCGCGACGCAGGGCCTTTTCCAGCGACCACTGCGGCGGGATGCCGGCGTGCACCATGGCGGTATGCCGCTCGGCGTCATGGTGAATGAGTTTCTGCTGGCGCAACCAGTCAATCAGGTCGGCGCGATCCGGAGCGTCGAGGATCGCCTGCAGGGTGTCGGACTTGCGCATGCGCTCGATGTTATGGGCCACCGCCAGCAGGTGCAGGTCGTGGTTGCCCAGCACGGTGATCGCGGAGGATTCGAGGTCGCGCACGAAACGCAGGGCTTCCAGCGACTGCGGGCCGCGGTTGACCAGATCACCGGCCAGCCACAGGCAATCCCGCGAGGGGCTGAAGTCGACCCGCTCCAGAAGGCAGGTCAGGGGTTCGAGGCAACCCTGCAGGTCGCCGACGGCATAGGTGGTCAATGCAATGCTCCGGGTACGGCAAGGCGGAACGGTGCGATGACGGCATCGAAGCTGTGACCGTCCTCGGCCACCATCTGATAGCTGCCCTGCATGCTGCCGACACAGGTCGGCAGCAACGTTCCGCTGGTGTAGACGTGGTGCTCGCCCGGTGCGATCAACGGTTGTTCGCCGATGACGCCGGCGCCACGCACTTCCTGCACGTGGCCGTCGCCGTCGGTGATGATCCAGTGTCGCGACAGCAGCTGCGCCGCCACCTCGCCTTTGTTCTCGATGGTTACGGTGTAGGCAAAGGCATAGCGGTTTTGTTCCGGCTCGGATTGCGCGGCCAGATAGCGGGGCGTGACGCTGACGTCGATGCGGTAGCGTGGGTCTTCGGTCATGGTCAGCTCGCGGGAGGCGCCAGGGCGGATGCCCTAGCTGCGCTCGGTCAGTTGATCGGAAAGGCGGACGAAGGCCGCCAGGTCCAGCTGTTCGGGGCGCAGACTGCCATCTACGCCCGCTGCCTCGATGGCTTCGGCATCCAGCAGGCCCTTGAGGGTGTTGCGCAGGGTCTTGCGCCGTTGATTGAACGCCTCGCGAACGACGCGCTCAAGCTGGCGGTGATCGCGCGCCGGATGAGGCAGCGTCTCGTGCGGCACCAGGCGAACGATCGCCGAATCGACCTTCGGTGCCGGGTTGAAGGCACCCGGGCCGACGTTGAACAGATGCTCCACCCGGCAGTGATACTGCACCATGATCGACAGCCGCCCCCAATCACCCCCGCCAGGTTGCGCGGCCAATCGCTCGACCACTTCCTTCTGCAGCATGAAGTGCATGTCACGGATCAGCTGGGCGTGTTCGAGCAGGTGGAAGATCAGCGGGGTCGAGATGTTGTAGGGCAGGTTGCCGACGATGCGCAGGCTGGCCGGCTCCTGGCTGAGCCGGCTGAAGTCGAACTTCAGGGCGTCGCCCTGGTTCAGGTTGAAGTTCTCGCGCCCGGCGAACTTGGCCTGAAGGATGGGGATCAGGTCCAGGTCGAGCTCGACGACATCCAGCTGGGCGCCGCTGTCGAGCAGCCCTTCGGTGAGGGCACCTTGCCCGGGACCGATCTCCACCAGTCGCTCACCCGGCTTGGCGTGGATCGCCCGCAGAATGCGGTGGATCACGCCGGCGTCGTGCAGGAAGTTCTGGCCGAAGCGTTTGCGCGCGCGGTGTTGGTAGTCGGACATGAAGGCAGCTCCAGGCTTCAAGCCGCAAGCGTCAAGCAAGAGCGTAAAGCGAAAAATGAAAGGAGCGAAGCTTACCAGCTGACTCGCCGGGCCGGCACCCATTGCGAGACGGATGCCGGGGTGGACCGCCTTCCTAAGCGGCGCCTGACATCTGATAGGCCGTTTCCAGCGCGACCTGCAGGCTGCCGATGTCGACGCGGCCGGTCCCGGCCAGGTCCAGCGCGGTGCCGTGGTCCACCGAGGTGCGTACGATCGGCAGGCCGAGGGTGACGTTGACCGCTGCGCCGAAGCCCTTGTACTTGAGCACCGGCAGGCCCTGATCGTGATACATCGCCAGCACTGCATCGCAGTGTTCGAGGTGCTTGGGGGTGAACAACGTGTCGGCGGGCAGTGGGCCGATCAGCTCGATGCCCTCCTCGCGCAGACCCGCCAGCGTCGGCTCGATGACTTCGATTTCCTCGCGCCCCAGGTGGCCGCCTTCCCCGGCATGGGGATTCAGGCCACAGACCAGAATGCGCGGGCGGGCGATGCCGAACTTGCTCACCAGGTCCGCGTGCAGGATGCGCGTGACCCGCTGCAGACGCTCGGCGGTGATCGCATCGGCGACATCCCTGAGCGGCAGGTGGGTGGTCACCAGCGCCACACGCAGGCCGCGCGTGGCGAGCATCATCACCACCTGTTCGGTGTGGGTCAGCTCGGCGAGAAATTCGGTGTGTCCCGAGAAGGGAATGCCGGCTTCGTTGATCACGCCCTTATGCACCGGGGCGGTAATCATGCCCGCGAAACTGCCGTCCAGGCAGCCGCGTCCGGCGCGGGTCAACGTCTCCAGTACATAGTGAGCGTTGCGCGGGTCGAGCTGGCCTGCCGTCACCGCTGTGGCGAGCGGTGTGTCCCAGACGTACAGACAGTTGGCTGGCGCGGGCTCGCCGGGCCAGTCCTGCGGTCCGGCATCGCGCAATTCGATGATCAGCCCCAGCTGTTCGGCGCGCTGGGCCAGCAGCGCGCGGCTGGCGATCGCCACCAGTGGCCGCGGTTGCGCCTGGCGTGCCAGCAACAGGCACAGATCCGGGCCGACGCCGGCCGGTTCGCCGGGCGTCAGAACGAAGGGGCGGGACGTGGGCATCGAGATTCTCCGCTAGGCATCGGGCGGTGATCCGCCGGAAATGAAAACGGGGTGGCGACCCTTTGGCCATCACCCCGCATTGCTGTTGCGTGTAGGTACCGCGTGCAGCTTAGAGCTTGACCTCGACGTAGGCCTCGTCACGGATCTGGCGCAGCCAGGCCTGCAGCTCTTCATCGTACTTGCGGTTGCGCAGCAGGCTCAGCGCCTGTTGCTCGCGGAACTGCTCGCTGGCATCGGTGGCGCGGCGGCCGAGCACCTCGAGGATGTGCCAACCATAGGGCGACTTGAATACCTGGGACAGCTCGCCACTGGGGGTGTTGGCCATGACTTCACGGAACTCGGGCACCAGCGAGGCCGGATCGATCCAGTTCAGGTCGCCACCGTTGAGAGCCGAACCCGGGTCCTCGGAGAAGCTCCTGGCCAGCTGAGCGAAATCTTCGCCGGCATTGATGCGGTCACGCAGACGCTGCACCAGCAGACGGGCTTCTTCGTCGCTGCGGATCGCGCTGGGCTTGATCAGGATGTGACGCACATGCACTTCGTCGCGCACCTGCGTCTCGCCACCACGCTTGTCCAGCAGCTTGAGCATGATGAAGCCCGGCGGCGTACGCACCGGCTGGGTCACTTCGCCGACCGACAGCTCGCGTACTTCTGTGTCGAACGGTGGCGGCAGCTGGGCGGCCTTGCGCCAACCCATGTCGCCACCTTCCAGCGCGTTCTCGCTGCCTGAGCGGGACACGGCCAGGCGGGCGAAGTCCGCGCCCTGCTGTAGCTGTTGATAGGTGTCCATGGCCGTCCGCTCGGCAGCCTGGATGGTGGCCGAGTCGGCACCTTCCGGCACGGCGATGAGGATATTGGCCAGGTGGTATTCCTCGGACAGCTGCAGCTTGCCGAGATCCGACGCGAGGAAGTTCTGCACCTCCTGATTGGACACCTGGATACGCTCGGCGACGCGGCGCTGACGCACACGGCTGATGACCATCTCGCGGCGGATCTGCTCGCGGGCGGTTTCCAGACTCAGGCCGTCACGGGCCAGCGCCTCGCGGAACTGCTCCAGCGACATGTTGTTGCGCTGGGCGATGGTGCCCATGGCCTGGTTGAGTTCTTCGTCGGAGATGCGGATGCCGGAGCGCTCACCGATCTGCAGCTGCAGATTCTCGGTGATCAGGCGCTCGAGCACCTGTTGTTGCAGCACGTCGGTCGGCGGCGCATCGGCGCCGCGCTTCTCGATGGTCTGCTGGACCTCGCGCATGCGCTGATTCAACTGGCTCTGCATGATGACGTCGTTATCGACGATCGCCACCACGCGATCCAGTGGTTGAATCTGGGCGAGGGCCGCAGGCGCGAGGGTCGCACCGCTCAGCAGCAGTGCGCCGAGCGCGAGCGGGCGCAGTACTTCAGAAAGCTTGGTCTTCACGTTCACGGTAGCCTTGGATGCCTTCGTCGAGGAAAGTTTCGGTCGCATTGCCGACTACGCCGCCGAGTCCCTTGAGGACGATCTGCAGGAAGATGCCGCGGTCCGGCTCGTCGTTGCGGTCGGGGTTGAGGCTGGTCTCGTCGTAGTCGATCCAGTAGCGATTGATCAGGCGCAGCTTCCAGCAGCAACTGTCGTACTCGAAGCCACCGAAGGCTTCCAGGGTGCGGCTGCGGCTGTAGTCATGCTGCCAGCGGGCGATGACGCTCCATTGCGGGACCACCGGCCAGATGACCGAGAAGTCGTGCTGGTTGATCTTGTAGTAGTCCTTGATGTACTCCGGCGTGCCCGGGGTGCCGTAGTCGCCGCCATAGGTCCATTCACCGGTCGCCTGGTCGAAGCGCATGGTGTCGTTGCGATAGCGATAACCGAGATTGACGATCTTGCCCGGGTTGTCGGCCGGCTGGTAATGCCACATGGCACTGCCGGAGCGGGTGCTGTGGCTGTCCGGATCCCAGTTGAAGGTCGAGGTGAAGCGCCAGTCTTGGTTGTAGCGGTACATGTACTCCAGCGCATACGGCGATACGTCGGCGGTGGCACTGGAGCGCGTGCGGTAATCGATGCCGCGCAGTTGAACCTTGCGGTCTTCGAAGTAGAACGCCTGGCCAATGCTGAAGCGCTGGCGCTCGAAACCGTTGGGTTCGACCCAGCGGCTGGTGACGCCGAGCGAAACCTGATTGGCATCGCCGATGCGGTCCTTGCCGGAGAAACGGTTCTCGCGCCAGAGCGAGGAATAGCTGAAGCTGCTCTCGCCGGTATCGAAGATCGGAATATCGTCCTGATCCTCCTCCGGCACATAGAGATAGAACAGGCGTGGCTCGAGGGTCTGACGATAGTCCTTGCCGAACCACTGGGTGTTGCGATCGAGATACAGGCCGCTGTCGACGCTGAAAATCGGCACGCTGCGGTTCTGGCTGCTGTCGAAGGATTCGTAGCTCGCCAGCGTGCTCTGGCCGCGGCCATCCAGGTCCAGGTCGTACTGGGTGTAGGCGTACTTGAGCGACGGCTTGAGGAAGCCCCACGACCAGTTCAGCGGGAGGCTGACCCCAGGTTCCAGATGGAGGCGTTCGCCCTCGGCACGGGTCAGGCCGCGCAGGCGATCGTCATACCACTGCTCCGGATTGCCGTCTTCATTGATGAAGTTGCCGCTGCGCAGGCTGCGCTGGAAGCTGACGAACTCGGTCTTGTAAGCGAAGTTCAGGCCGCCCGGCTGGAAAGGCAGGCGCCCGTCCAGGGTCAGCTGTGGCAGGCGCTCGTAAGGCGTGATGTCGGCCACCGTGGCGCGCTCGTAGGCATGCATGTTCAGGCGCGCGGTGTAGGTGTTGCCGCGGTACGTGAGCGTGCCGCGCTGATCGAGATGATCGGGCTGGTTGATGTTGAGGTTGGTATCCAGATCCTGGAAGTAGTAGGGATCGCTGATATCGGTGTAGTCCACCTCGGCGAGCCAGCGCGAATCCAGGCCGGTACGGTTCTGCCAGCTGTACATCCAGCGCTGGTCCTCGTACTCGGACTGCAGTTTGCGGTCGTCGTTGCTGTCATCCAGGTATGCGGCGCCGAATTGGCCCTCGCTGCTGCGCGTCAGGTAGCGGAATTCGCCTTCCATCAGCAGGCCGCGGTCGGTCATCAGGTGCGGATACAGCGTGGCGTCGAAATTCGGCGCCAGGTTGATGTAGTAGGGCGTCTGTACCGAAAAGCCGTTGTCGCTGGACGAACCGATGCTCGGTGCGAGGAAGCCCGACTGGCGACGGTCATCGATTGGGAAGTGGATATAAGGTGTGTAGAACACCGGAATATCCTTGACCCGCAGCGTGACGTTGGTTGCCGAACCGAAGCCGGTGGCCGGGTTCAGCGTGACGTTGTTGCCTTTCAGGTGCCAGGTATTTTCGCCCGGTTCGCAGCTGGTGTAGGTGCCATCCTTGAGGCGGATGATCGCGGTCTCTTCGCGCTTGGCGTACTGCGCGCTGCCGCGGACCTTGCCGGAGTGCACGACATATTCGGCGTTCTCCACCTTGGCTTCGCCGCTGTCGAGGAAGATCTCGGCGCGGTCGCCGACCAGCAATGCATCGCGGTCGCGGAAGCGGACGTTGCCGGTCAGCTCGCCGCGGTTCTCCAGCTGGTGCAGGCTGGCTTCATCCGCCTCGACCTGGATGCTGCCCTGGCGCAGAACCACATCGCCAGCGAGGGTGGCGATTTCCTGCTCCTGCTCGTAGCGGGTGGCCTTGGCCGACACGTAGGTTGGCGCTTCGCTCATCGGCGTGGTGTCGAATTTGCCGGGACGGTCAGGCTCGATATAGGTGCCTGCGCAGTACGGGCCGGTTTCGGCGAGCTGAGCGGGTGTCAGCTGATCACGCGGCACCCAGTCCAGATGGCTGTAGTCGGCACTGCGTGAGGCCAGCGCGCGGCCCTTGCTTTCGGTGACCAGTTTGGTCGTGGCTGTCGGCTGCTGCGCCTGGGCAGTGCCTGGCTTGGCAGTGGCCACAGTGCTCACGGCGCTGCCGCTATGGGCCGGGCGCGGAGGCAGAGCGGGGCTGGCCGCGTTGGAGGCGCAGTTCCAGCCCCCGGATGCGTCTGGCTGGCAGGCGAACTGTTCGGCGGCGAAAACAAAAGGAACAGCTACCGGTTGCAATGCGAGCAGACCGCCAGTAACCAATAGAGGGAATTTTTTACGAAACGCGGGGTATTTGACTGCCATCTTGTTTTTTGGTCCGTGCTTGCGGCGAGCCATCGGCCGGCTGGGCCGCACGCCTCTCGATGGGCTGAGAAAGATGCAGGATAATAAAGCATGACCCGCCTATCGGCTAGCGCCGTGGAGACCCCCTGGATGCCGCATCAAGATCAACGTCTGCTGGACCTCAGCGCCTGGCTGGACCAGCAACTACCGGAACTCTTCGCCCGTTGCGGCTGGGGCGAAGTACCGACCGCGGAGCTCACCGCGGCGAGCAGCGATGCCAGTTTTCGTCGTTACTTCCGCTGGCAAGGCGGCGAGCGCAGCCTGATCGTGATGGACGCGCCGCCACCCCAGGAAGACTGCCGTCCCTTCGTCAAGGTGGCGCAGATGCTGGACGAAGCCGGTGTGCATGTACCGCAGGTGCTGGCTGCTGACCTGCAGCGTGGCTTTTTGCTGCTGACCGACCTCGGACGTCAGACCTATCTGGACGTGATCGACGCGGGTAACGCCGATCAGCTGTTCGATGATGCCATCGAGGCGCTGCTCAAGTTCCAGCTGCAGCCGGTCGCGCAGGCAATGCCGGCCTATGATGAGGCCTTGCTGCGGCGCGAACTGCAGCTGTTTCCCGAATGGTACGTGCAGCGCCACCTGGGCCATGCGCTCAGCGAAGCGCAGCAGGGCGCGTGGGAGCGCATCTGCCGGCTGCTGATCGACTCGGCCCTGGCGCAACCACGGGTTCTGGTGCATCGCGACTACATGCCGCGCAACCTGATGATCAGTGAGCCCAACCCTGGGGTCCTGGACTTTCAGGACGCGGTGCTCGGCCCGGTCAGCTACGACATCACCTCGCTGTTCAAGGACGCCTTCCTCAGCTGGCCCGAGCCGCAGGTACGGGCGTGGCTGGAGGTCTATTGGGGCCGTGCCCGTGCGGCGGGCGTGGCGCTGCCCGAGTCGTTCGAGGAATTCCTGCGCGCCAGTGATCTGATGGGGGTGCAACGTCACCTCAAGGTGATCGGCATCTTCGCGCGAATCTGCCACCGCGACGGCAAACCCCGTTATCTCGCCGATGTGCCGCGTTTCTTCGCCTATATCGAGGCCGTGCTGGCGCGGCGGCCGGAGCTGGGCGAGTTGCGGCAGCTGATCGCCGAGCTGCCAAAGGCGCCGCAGGCATGAAGGCCATGATCCTCGCCGCGGGCAAGGGCGAGCGCCTGCGCCCCTTGACCCTGCACACGCCCAAGCCGCTGGTGCGCGCCGCCGGCGTGCCGCTGATCGAGTATCACGTTCGTGCCCTGGCGACCGCCGGCTTCGACGAGCTGGTGATCAACCATGCCTGGCTCGGGCAGCAGATCGAGGACTATCTCGGCGATGGCAGCCGCTTCGGCGTGGCGATCCGCTATTCGGCCGAAGGCGAGCCGCTGGAGACCGGCGGCGGAATCCACCGGGCCCTGGGCCTGCTTGGCGATGAGCCATTCCTGGTGGTCAACGGCGATATCTGGACCGACTACGATTTCGCCCGGCTACGCAAACCGCTCGATGGGCTGGCCCACCTGGTGCTGGTCGACAATCCGCCTCACAACCCCGGCGGCGATTTCCGCCTGGCCGCCGAGCGTGTCGTGACAGTCGAAGGAGAAGGCGACGCGCTGACCTACAGCGGCATCTCGGTGCTGCATCCTGCCTTGTTCGAAGGCTGTCAGGCCGGTGCCTTCAAGCTCGCACCCCTGTTGCGGCGTGCCATGGCCGACCAGCAGGTGAGCGGCGAGCGTTTCGCAGGCATCTGGATCGACGTCGGTACCCACGAACGGCTGGCGGAAGTCGAACGGATACTCGAGGCGCGGCGCTGAGATGTTCTGGCCCATTACCCTGCTGGGGCTGTTGATCGGCTGGTTGCTCGCCAGCATTCCCGGTGCCCTGCTCGGCGGTCTGCTGGGCCAGGTGCTGGATCGCCGTCTGGGGCTCGACTCATGGGCCAGCCTGCGCGAGCGGCTGGCCGGCAAGCCGGCGCTGAAGGGCAACGAGCTGCTGTTCTTCTTGCTAGGTCGCCTGGCCAAGAGCGGCGGGCGTGTCAGTCCTGCTCATATCCAGGCAGCACGCGAGGAGATGCGCCGCCAGGGCCTCGATGCAGCGGCGCAGCAGCTGGCCATCGCCGCGTTCAATCGCGGCAAGGCCAGCGGCGACGGCTTGCGTGTGACCCTGCAGCGGCTCCGCGGTCAGCGTGAAGAAGGCCGCCGCCTGATCCAGGCCTGCTGGCGCATGGCGCGGGCACAGGGAAGCATGGGCGCCCGGGAGCATGAGCTGGTGTTGCTCTGGGGCAAGTGGCTGGGTTGGGATGCTGCGGAGGTGGCGGCGCTCGATCAGGGCGCAGCGCGGCGCAACGAGGCGCCGGCCGGGCGAGGAGGAGCCTACGAGCAGGCCCTGCAGCTACTGGGCGTGCGTCAGGACAGCGACCCGCAGCTGATCAAACGGGCGTATCGCCGGCTGCTGAGCAAGCATCACCCGGACAAGCAGGCTGGCGCGGGAGCGAGCCCGGCGCAGGTTCGCGAAGCGACCGAGCGCACCCGCGAGCTGCACAGCGCTTACGCACTGATCCGCGAGCGCCGCGGCTTTCGCTGAGGCGCTCAGCGCACCGGCTTGCGCTCGAGCCAGCCGCGCACCCGGCGCACCAGCTGCTCCTGATCGCCGTAGCGATCACCTTCCAGGTTCGGCAGGGCAACCTGTCGATAATCCGGATGTCCGGCGCGGCGCATGGCGTTGCGTCGCTGCATGGCCTGCCGCTGGGCAACCGGGCGGTCGCCAGTGTGGAAGTCGCCGATGCCGACCGCCAGCTTCGCCAGATCATCATCCAGGCCTTTCTCGGCGTCTGCCGGCGCGCGCGGATCGACCAGGACCAGCTGGGCGATCTCCTTCGACGGTGTCTGCGCGAGATAGCGGGCAGCCCAGTAAGCTCCCGTACCATGGCCGAGCAGGGTGATCGTCGGTGCCTGCAAGGTCCGGGCATGTTCGATGGCGGCCGCCAGTCGCGCCTGCATGCGCTCGGCGTGGCTGGGCCGCGGCGCATCCTGCTCGGCTGCAGTCGCGTCAGGCTCGTCACTGTCCGCCGGGGCTGTCTGTTCGGGTAGATAGCCAGCCGAATCGGGCGGCGCAGCAGGCTGTTCGGTCTCGCTGTCGCTGTCCCCGGTGGGCCTATCGGCCGCAGCCGATGGCTCGGGTGGCGGCAGGCGCGGGCCGGGACTCAGCTCCGGATCGTCGGGCGTCAGGCTGAGGGTATGCCAGCCATGTGCCGCCAGGCCCCGTCTAAGCGGGCCGACCGCCCGCGGCCAGTCGGCCGTCTCGCCTTCGCCCGGCACGATGACCACCACCCCGCGGGGCTTGGCGGTATTGGCTGGCTGCCAGAGTGCAAGAAACCTGTCGTCGCCGCCCAGCTCGATCTGCGCCGCCGTCTCGAGCTGCCGCTGCAGCCCGGCAGCCAATGCCTCGCCGCGGGTCTGCGGGGCCGGACGCGGGCGGGAGGCTGGCTCATCCGCCGGCGTCTGCTCGGCGGCTTCCGGCTCCTGAGCCTGAGCAACAGACGGCAGGCTGCCACCGAGCGCAACGCTGAGCAGGAGCACGATAGCGGGCAGGCGGCACATGGGCTCTCTCCGGATAGCGGCCGGCACCACGCTGGCGCCGGCAGGGGTTATGCATTACAACAGCGTGTCGGCACGCCCATCAATCGCGTGAATATATGTTCGCTCTATCCCTGCGCCTCTTTCTTCTGCTCAGCCTGGCCACGCCGTTTGCCGCTGGCGCCGTGTCGCTGGATGCCGCCAGTCGTGCCTGGCTCGAACAGCATGCCGAATGGCGGGTGGGCGTGGTGATGGGCGCGCCGTATGCCGAATATGACCAGCGTCAGCGGCGCCTGTCCGGATTCCATGTGCAGCTGATGGAACAGCTTGCCGCCGAACTCGGCGTGCGGCTGCAATGGCGCCGCTTCAACGACGAGGCGGCACTGCAGGAGGCGGCGCTGGAAGGCAGGATCGACGTGGCACCCGGGCTGCGCCAGACGCCGGCCGGGTTGCGCCTGTGGCGCTACAGTGATCCTTTCCTGCGCATCCCGCGGCTGATCGTCGGTGATCGCGGTGGTCCACGCGCCGTCGACCTGGAATACCTGCATCCCAGCGAGCTGGTTGCCGCGGCGGGGCCGGGGCCGGTCAGCGAGTTCCTTGCCAGCAACTACCCCAATATCACCGTGCTCACCGCGGCGAGCCAGGCCGATGCCTTGCGCCAGGTACTGGAGGGCAAGGCCAGCTACGCGGTCGTCGACGAGCCGCTGTTCGCTCGTCTGTCGCAACAGCTCGAATACGACGCCCTGGCAGTGGTCGGCGACCTGGGCAACCCGCAGCTGCTGCGGATCGCTTCGCGGCGCGACAGCCCCGAGCTCGCCGCGGTGCTCGACGCCGCGCTGCGGCAGTTCCCGGCTCGGGAGTTCGGCCAGCTGCAGGAACAATGGCTCAAGCCTCGCAGCATCGACCTTGGGCGCGAGGTCGGCTACTGGCGAAGCCTGGCCTTGCTGCTGGGCGTATTGCTGCTGGCCTGCCTGTTGATGCTGGCCTGGCAGCGACGTCAGCATGGCCTGCTGGAAAGTCGGCTGAAGACCGCACGCCGCGACATCGAGCTGCGCGAGGCGGCCGAGGAAGCGCAGCGGCTGACGCAGTTCTGTCTCGATCACAGCACTGTCGGCATCCTCTGGCTCAACTGGGACAGCCGAGTGCGCTACGCCAATCAGGCCGCCGAACTGCTGCTC
This sequence comes from Stutzerimonas sp. LR2, assembly GCF_055755175.1. Lineage (NCBI taxonomy): Bacteria > Pseudomonadati > Pseudomonadota > Gammaproteobacteria > Pseudomonadales > Pseudomonadaceae > Stutzerimonas > Stutzerimonas sp. LR2. The sequence goes on along the minus strand of NZ_JBVTRR010000001.1, from coordinate 26,725 downwards.
GGGCATTCGTCCGGTGGCTTGCTCGACCTGCCGCTGGAAACCTTCGACTCGGCGCTGGGCATGGATGCCTGGCTGGCGCGTTGGCGGGCCGCGCGCACGGGCGAAGACGACCGCCAGGTGCATGAATGCGAGTGGCAGCGCGCCGACGGCCAGCGCTTTCCGGCGGCGGTCACCTACAGCTTCCTGCGATTCGGCAGCCGCGAATACCTGGTGGTCTTTCTCGCCGACATCACCGAGCGCCGCCGCGCCAGCGCCCAACTGCAGGAGAGCGAGGCGCGCCTGAAGGCCATGGCGGGCAACGTGCCGGGCTTGGTGTTTCGCCTGGAGCGCGACGGGCCGCAGGCGCCGGTACGGGTCGCCTATATCAGTGAAGCCAGCCAGCGCCTGGTGGGCTACTCTGCCGAGCGCCTGTTGCAGCCGGGGCAGGGCATCCGCAGCCTGGTGCACGCCGATGACGAGGCCGGCTACTGGGCCAGCCAGCAGCTGGCGCTGGAGAAAAGCCAGGACTGGCGCTGGCAGGGGCGCATTCTCAATCGCGATGGCGACGTGCGTTGGGCCGATATCCGCGCTTCCGTACGCGGCCAGCCGGATGGCCGCCAGGTGTGGGACGGTATCGTCTGGGACATCACCGAGAACAAGCGCATCGAGCTGGAGCTGGATGCCTCGCGCGCGCAATTGCGCCAGCTGGCCGCGCACCTGGAGACGGTGCGCGAGGAGGAGAAGGCGCACATCGCGCGCGAGGTGCATGACGAGCTGGGCCAGGTGCTGACCGCGCTGAAGCTCGAGACCTCGATGTGCGAGCTGGGCTTCGCCGAGCTCGATCCGGCGCTGGCGCAGCGGCTGGACAGCATGAAGCGGCTGATCGCCCAGCTGTTCCAGCGGGTGCGCGACGTGGCCACGGCGCTACGCCCGCCGATCCTCGACGCCGGCATCGCTTCGGCGGTGGAGTGGCAGGCGCGGCGCTTCGAGGAACGCAGCGGCGTGGCCTGCCTGGTCGAGGTGCCCGAGTGCCCGCCCGCGCTGGGCAATGCCAAGGCCATCGGCCTGTTCCGTATCCTTCAGGAGTCGTTGACCAACGTGATGCGCCATGCCCGCGCACAAACGGTCAGCGTGCAGCTGCAGCTCGAGGGCGACATGCTCTGCCTGCGCGTCAGCGATGACGGCTGTGGCTTCGCCGACGCGGCGCGCAGCGCGGGCAGCTCGTTCGGTCTGGTGGGCATGCGCGAGCGCATCCAGATGCTCGGCGGCCAGCTCTGCATCGACAGTCAGCCCGGCGAGGGCACTACCATCACGGCACGGGTCCCGCTGGACCCGCTGCCACTTCCTTCACCTGCAAGCACTGGAGCACTGCCGTCATGATCAGGGTCATGGTCGCCGAGGATCACACCATCGTCCGTGAGGGCATCAAACAGTTGATCGGTATGGCGCGCGACATGCAGGTGGTCGGCGAGGCCGCCAACGGCCAGCAGTTGCTCGACCAGCTGCGCCAGGTCAGCTGCGACGTGGTGCTGCTGGACCTTTCCATGCCCGGCGTCAACGGCCTCGAGGCGATCCCACGGATTCGCGCGCTGAGCCAGCCGCCGGCGGTGCTGGTGCTGTCGATGCACGACGAAGCGCAGATGGCGGCGCGGGCACTGAAGATAGGTGCCGCCGGCTACGCGACCAAGGACAGCGAGCCGGCGCTGCTGTTGACTGCCTTGCGCAAGGTGGCCGGTGGCGGGCGCTACATCGATCCGGCACTGGCCGACCGCATGGTCTTCGAGGTCGGTCTGACCGATTCGCGGCCGCCCCATGCATTGCTTTCCGAGCGCGAGTACTCGGTGTTCGAACGCCTGGTGCAGGGCGATTCGGTAAACGACATCGCCGGCAAGCTGGCCCTGAGCAGCAAGACCATCAGCACCCACAAGGCCCGCCTGATGCAGAAGCTGGCCGCGCATTCCGTGGCCGACCTGGTGCGCTACGCCATGGAGCACAAGCTGGTCTGAGCTCCCGCCCGCCGACCCGTCTGTAGGGCGTTCCCTACACGCGACTCTCCTGCACGCCTAGGGCAATCGCTCCGCTGCACCGATTTTTCCGCCGCCGCTGCGCTTCTACGCTGTGGCCACGGTTCAACGGTTAGGCAGGTGCAGCAGCATGGTCGAGTCAACGACGAACGATATCCTGGTGAGCTTTCGCGGCGTCCAGAAGAGTTATGACGGCGAGTCGCTGATCGTCAGGGATCTGAACCTGGACATCCGCCGCGGCGAATTCCTCACCCTGCTCGGGCCGTCCGGCTCGGGCAAGACCACCAGCCTGATGATGCTGGCCGGTTTCGAGACGCCCACCGCGGGGGAGATTCTCCTCAATGGCCGGGCGATCAACAACGTGCCGCCGCACAAGCGCGACATGGGCATGGTGTTTCAGAACTACGCGCTGTTCCCGCACATGACCGTGTCGGAAAACCTGGCGTTTCCCCTCAGCGTGCGCGGCATGGCCAAGCCGGACATCAAGGAGCGGGTCAAGCGCGCGCTGGCGATGGTCCAGCTGGAGGGCTTTCGCAACCGCTATCCGGCGCAGCTTTCCGGTGGCCAGCAACAGCGCGTGGCGCTGGCCCGCGCGCTGGTGTTCGAGCCGCAGCTGGTGCTGATGGACGAACCGCTGGGCGCACTGGACAAGCAGCTGCGCGAGCAGATGCAGATGGAGATCAAGCATCTGCACGAGCGCCTCGGCGTCACCGTGGTGTACGTCACCCACGACCAGGGTGAGGCGCTGACCATGTCCGATCGGGTGGCGGTGTTCCATCAGGGCCAGATCCAGCAGATCGAAGACCCGCGCACCCTGTACGAAAAGCCGTTGAACACCTTCGTCGCCAACTTTCTCGGCGAAAACAACCGGCTGCCGGCGCACCTGCTGGAGCGGCGTGGCGAGAGCTGCACGGTCAAGCTCGGCCGCGGCGAAACCGTCGAGGCGCTGGCGGTCAATGTCGGTGCGACGGGGGAGCCGGTCAGCCTGTCGATCCGTCCGGAGCGGGTGCTGCTCAACGGTGCCAGTGCCAGCTGCCCGAACCGCTTCACCGGGCGCGTTGCCGAGTTCATCTACCTGGGCGACCACATCCGCATCCGTCTCGAGGTCTGCGGCGTCAGCGATTTCTTCGTCAAGCAGCCGATCGCCGAGTTCGACCAAGCCCTGCGCGTGGGCGACGTGGTGCCGATCGGCTGGCACGTCGAGCACGTCCGCGCGCTCGACCCGCTGCAGGCGGCCTGAGCCACTCCCGCAGCACCCCCAAACAACTGCATCAAGGAGCGAACTGTCATGAGCAACTACCTGAAACTGTCCGCGCTGGCGCTCGGGCTCGTCTGTGCCGGGCACGCGGTTGCCGAGAACCTCACTGCGGTGAGCTTCGGCGGCGCCAACAAGCAGGCCCAGGTGAAGGCCTTCTATCAGCCGTGGGAAGCCGCCGGTCACGGCCGCATCGTCGCCGGCGAATACAACGGCGAAATGGCCAAGGTCAAGGCGATGGTCGACACCAACAGTGTGTCGTGGAACCTGGTGGAGGTGGAGTCGCCTGAGCTGGCGCGCGGTTGTGACGAGGGGCTGTTCGAGGAGCTCGATCCGGGCGTCGTCGGCAATCCGGACGATTTCGTCGAGGGTGCGATACAGCCCTGCGGCGTTGGCTTCTTCGTCTGGTCGACGGTACTCGCCTATAACGCCGACAAGCTCAAGAGCGCGCCGTCCGGCTGGGCGGACTTCTGGGATACCGAGAAATTCCCGGGCAAGCGCGGCCTGCGCAAGGGTGCCAAGTACACCCTGGAATTTGCGCTGATGGCCGATGGTGTGCCGGCCAAGGAGGTCTATCAGGTGCTGGCCACCAAGGACGGCCAGAACCGCGCCTTCAGGAAGCTCGATCAGCTCAAGCCGCATATCCAGTGGTGGGAAGCCGGCGCGCAGCCGCCGCAGTTCCTCGCCTCCGGCGACGTGGTGATGAGCAGCGCCTACAACGGCCGCATCGCTGCCGTGCAGAACGAGAGCAACTTGCAGATCGTCTGGAACGGCGGCATCTACGACTTCGATTCCTGGGCCATCCCCAAGGGTGCCAAGAGTCAGGAGCAGGCACGCAAGTTCATCGCCTTCACCGTCGAGCCGCAGCAGCAGAAGGCCTACGCCGAGAACATCGCCTATGGCCCGGCGAACACTCAGGCCGTGTCGCTGCTGGATGAAAAGCGCCTGGCGCAGATGCCCACCGCGCCGGAGAACATTGCCGACCAGGTGGCGATGGACGTGACCTTCTGGGCCGACTACGGCGAACAGCTCGAACAGCGTTTCAACGCCTGGGCAGCACGCTGACCCTGGAGCCCCGCCGCACTGGCGGGGCCGGTCCCAGCCATCGGAACGAATCTCGGAGTCTTCATGGCCACAGCAATATCCCTGCCGGCGAACCAGATCGCCGAGCCCAATCTGAAACAGCGACTGGCACGGGCCGAACGGGTGAACAAGCTCAAGTCGCAGGCGCTGATTCTGCCGCTGCTGCTGTTCGTGTTGCTGACCTTCCTGGTGCCCATCGCCTCGCTGCTCTGGCGCAGTGTCGAGAATCCGGAGGTGGTGAACACGTTGCCGCGCACGCTGGAGGCGCTGGCCGCATGGGATGGTCGCGGACTGCCGGCGGAACCCGCCTACCAGGCGTTGGCCGAGGACCTCTATCAGGCGCGTCGCGAGCAAACCCTGGGCGATCTGTCCAAGCGCCTGAACATGGAGCTGGCCGGCTACCGCAGCCTGCTGACCAAGACCGCGCGAGCGCTGCCGTTCCGCGAGACGCCCGCGTCGTATCAGGAGGCGCTGGAGTCGCTCGACGAGCGCTGGGGCGATCCGGCGTTCTGGCAGATCATCCAGCGTAACGACAGTGCGGTGACCGGTTATTACCTGCTGGCGGCGCTGGATCACCGCATCGACGAGCTGGGTGAACTGGCCAAGGTCTCGCCGGATCAGGCGGTGTATCTGGACATCTTTGCCCGCACGTTCTGGATGGGCCTGGTGATCACGGTGATCTGCCTGCTGCTGGCCTATCCGCTGGCCTATCTGTTGGCCAACCTGCCGGCGCGGCAGAGCAACCTGCTGATGATCCTGGTGCTGCTGCCGTTCTGGACCTCGATTCTGGTGCGCGTCGCCGCGTGGATCGTGCTGCTGCAGTCGGGCGGGCTGATCAACGGCGCGCTGCTCAAGATGGGCCTGATCGACGAGCCGCTGCAGCTGGTGTTCAACCGCACCGGTGTGTACATCGCCATGGTGCACATTCTGCTGCCGTTCATGATCCTGCCGATCTACAGCGTGATGAAGAACATCTCGCCGAGCTACATGCGTGCGGCGGTCTCGCTGGGCTGTCATCCGTTCGCCAGCTTCTGGCGGGTGTACTTCCCGCAGACGCTGGCCGGGGTCGGTGCCGGCAGCCTGCTGGTGTTCATCATCGCCATCGGCTACTACATCACCCCGGCGCTGCTCGGCAGCCCGAACGACCAGATGGTCAGCTATTTCGTCGCCTTCTATACCAACACCACCATCAACTGGGGCATGGCCACGGCGCTGGGCGGCCTGCTGCTGCTCGCCACCATGCTGCTGTACGTCATCTACAGCTGGCTGGTCGGTGCCAGCCGTCTGCGGCTGGGTTGAGATGAGCCACGTCGCGGCGCGGCCGCCTTTTCAGAGTCTTCATGCCGGGCAGGAGAACCGTTCATGCTGAGCCCCTACATGTCGCCCGTCGAACGGGCCTGGTACTACGCGCTGCGCATCCTCTGCGCGCTGGTGCTGCTGTTTCTGATCGTGCCGGTGCTGGTCATCGTGCCGCTGTCGTTCAACTCCGGCTCGTTCCTGGTCTATCCGCTGCAGGGGTTCTCGTTGCGCTGGTACGAGGCGCTGTTCACCTCGGCGGACTGGATGCGCTCGCTGAAGAACAGTCTGCTCATCGCCCCGGCTGCGACCTTGCTCGCCGTGGTCCTTGGCACGCTGGCGGCGGTCGGCCTGACTCGCGCGGAGTTCCGCGGCAAGGCGCTGCTGATGACGGTGCTGATCTCGCCGATGGTGGTGCCGGTGGTGATCATCGGTGTCGCCAGCTACTTGTTCTTCGCCCCGCTGGGCATGGGCAACAGCTACCTGTCGCTGATCCTGGTGCACGCGGTGCTCGGCGTGCCCTTCGTGATCATCACGGTGTCGGCGACGCTGCAGGGCTTCAACTACAACCTGGTGCGCGCCGCGGCCAGCCTTGGCGCCTCGCCGCTGACCGCGTTCTTCCGGGTAACCCTGCCGCTGATCGCACCGGGGGTTATTTCCGGCGCGCTGTTCGCCTTCGCCACCTCGTTCGATGAAGTGGTGGTGACGCTGTTCCTCGCCGGCCCCGAGCAGATCACCCTGCCGCGGCAGATGTTCAGCGGCATCCGCGAGAACCTCAGTCCGACCATCGCCGCCGCGGCGACGTTGCTGATCGGCTTCTCCATCGCTCTGCTGCTGACCCTGGAGTGGCTGCGAGGCCGCGCCGAGAAGCTGCGCACCCAACAACCTGCCTGACGGAATACGCACATGACTCTGCAACTTGGGCAACCCGATCTGTTGCGCCAAACGGCCTATCTCAACGGTGAATGGTGCGAGGCCGACAGTGGCGCGCGCACCGAGATCTTCAACCCGGCCACCGGCGAGCTGATCGGCGTCGTGCCGAACATGGGCCGTGGTGAAACCCGCCGCGCCATCGAAGCCGCGCAGGCAGCCCAGCCGGCCTGGCGCGCGCTGACCGCGAAGGAGCGCGCTGAGCGCCTGCGGCGCTGGTACGAACTGATGCTGGAGAATCAGGAAGACCTGGCGCGGATCATGACCGCCGAACAGGGCAAGCCGCTGGCCGAGGCACGCGGCGAAGTGGCCTACGCCGCATCCTTCCTCGAATGGTTCGCCGAGGAAGGCAAGCGCCTGTACGGCGACGTGATCCCGGCTCACGCGGGCGACAAGCGCATCCTGGTGCAGAAGGAGCCGGTCGGTGTCACCGCGGCAATCACGCCGTGGAATTTCCCCAGCGCGATGATCACCCGCAAGGCCGGCCCGGCCCTCGCCGCGGGCTGTGCCATGGTGCTCAAGCCGGCACCGCAGACACCATTCTCGGCGCTGGCACTGGCCGCACTGGCCGAGCGTGCGGGCATCCCGGCGGGGCTGTTCAGCGTGATCACCGCCGATGCCGCCACGTCCCGCGAAGTGGGCGCCGAGCTCTGTGAACACCCGGTGGTGCGCAAGCTCTCGTTCACCGGCTCGACGGCGGTGGGCATCAAGCTGATGCAGCAGTGCGCGCCGACGCTCAAGAAGCTCTCGCTGGAGCTGGGCGGCAACGCACCCTTTATCGTCTTCGACGACGCCGATCTGGACGCGGCGGTCGAGGGCGCGATGATCTCCAAGTACCGCAACGCCGGGCAGACCTGCGTATGTGCCAATCGCATCTACGTGCAGGACGGCATCTACGACGCCTTCGTCGACAAATTCTCCGCGGCGGTCGCGCGGCTGAAGGTCGGCAACGGAGCGGAGGAGGGCGTGACCACCGGTCCGCTGATCGACGCCGCAGCCGTGGCCAAGGTGCAGCGCCATCTGCAGGACGCGCTCGCCAAGGGTGCCACCCTGCTGGCCGGTGGCAAACCCCATGCGTTGGGTGGCAACTTCTTCGAACCGACGCTGGTGGGCGGCGTCACTGCCGAGATGGCCGTGGCGCGCGAGGAAACCTTCGGCCCGCTGGCGCCGCTGTTCCGCTTCCGCGATGAGGCCGAGGTGATCCGCCAGGCCAACGACACCGAGTTCGGCCTTGCTGCCTACTTCTATGCACGCGACCTGAGCCGCGTGTTCCGTGTCGCCGAGGCGCTGGAGTACGGCATGGTGGGCATCAACACCGGGGTGATATCCACCGAGGTGGCGCCGTTCGGTGGCATGAAGGCATCGGGCCTCGGTCGTGAGGGCTCGAAGTACGGCCTGGATGAATACGTGGAAATCAAATACCTGTGCCTGGGCGGCATCTGACCAAGCGGCTCAAATCAGGCGTGCAAAATAATGCACGGAGTTTTACTGTAATCCGAACGCTCCGGATGGTGCGGCAGTCGATCATCGTATGCTGCCGCGTCCGCTTCCTGGCGTTCTTTCCGACCCGTGCCGACGATGAGCGGCTACCGAGGAGCTTATGAGCAAGACCAACGAATCCCTGATGCAACGCCGTGTCGCCGCCGTTCCCCGTGGCGTCGGCCAGATCCACCCGATCTTTGCCGACCACGCGAAGAACAGCAGCGTGGTGGATGTGGAGGGCCGCGAGTTCATCGATTTCGCCGGCGGCATCGCAGTGCTGAATACCGGCCACCTGCACCCGAAGATCGTCAAGGCGGTGGAAGACCAGCTGCACAAGCTCACCCACACCTGCTTCCAGGTGCTGGCCTACGAGCCGTACGTCGAGCTGTGCGAGAAGATCAACGCCCGGGTGCCGGGTGATTTCGCCAAGAAGACTCTGCTGGTCACCACCGGCTCCGAGGCCGTGGAGAACGCGGTGAAGATCGCCCGCGCCGCCACCGGCCGTGCCGGCGTGATTGCCTTCACCGGCGCCTATCACGGCCGCACCATGATGACCCTCGGTCTGACCGGCAAGGTCGCCCCGTACTCCGCCGGCATGGGCCTGATGCCGGGCGGGATCTTCCGTGCGCAGTATCCCTGCGCGATCCATGGTGTCAGCGTCGATGACTCGATCGCGAGCATCGAGCGCATCTTCAAGAACGACGCCGAGCCGCGCGACATCGCCGCGATCATCGTCGAACCGGTGCAGGGCGAGGGCGGCTTCAATGTCGCGCCGAAGGATTTCATGGCCCGCCTGCGCGCGCTCTGCGACGAGCACGGCATCCTGCTGATCGCCGACGAGGTGCAGACCGGCGCCGGACGCACCGGCACCTTCTTCGCCATGGAGCAGATGGGCGTGGTTGCCGACCTGACCACCTTCGCCAAATCCGTCGGTGGTGGTTTCCCGATTGCTGGTGTCTGTGGCAAGGCCGAGATCATGGATGCCATCGCACCCGGCGGGCTGGGCGGCACCTATGCCGGCAACCCGTTGTCCTGCGCGGCGGCGCTGGCGGTCATGGAAATCTTCGAGGAGGAGCATCTGCTCGACCGCTGCAAGGCCGTGGCGGAGAAGCTCACCGCCGGCCTCAAGGCGATCCAGGCCAAGCACAAGGAGATCGGCGAGGTGCGCGGCCTCGGCGCGATGATCGCCATCGAGCTGTTCGAGGAGGGCGACCTGGCGCGACCGGCCGCGGCGCTGACGTCGCAGATCGTCGCCCGGGCGCGGGAGAAGGGCTTGATCCTGCTGTCCTGCGGTACCTACTACAACGTGCTGCGCGTGCTGGTGCCGCTGACCGTCGAGGACGAGCTGCTCGAGCGCGGCCTGGCCATCCTCGGCGAGTGTTTCGACGAGCTGACCTGATCCGACCTGGCGCGCCGGCATTCGTGGGCGGATGTCAGGCGCGCCGCAACCCTGACCCCTCGGGTACAATGCGCGGCATCTTGCCGTGCTACCCGAGGTCGTCATGCAGCCGTTCGCCATCGCCCCTTCGATTCTTTCCGCCAATTTCGCCCGCCTGGGCGAGGAAGTGGACAACGTGCTGGCCGCCGGCGCCGACATCGTCCATTTCGACGTGATGGACAACCACTACGTGCCCAACCTGACCATCGGCCCGATGGTCTGCTCGGCGCTGCGCAAGCATGGCGTCACCGCGCCCATCGACGTGCACCTGATGGTCAAGCCGGTGGATCGCATGATCGGCGACTTCCTTGAGGCCGGCGCGACTTACATCACCTTCCACCCGGAAGCCTCGGAGCACATCGACCGTTCGCTGCAGCTGATCAAGGACGGCGGTGCCAAGGCCGGTCTGGTGTTCAACCCGGCGACATCGCTGGACGTGCTCAAGTACGTCATGGATAAGATCGACATGGTTCTGCTGATGAGCGTCAACCCCGGCTTTGGCGGGCAGAAGTTCATTCCCGGCACGCTGGACAAGCTGCGCGAGGCGCGCGCCCTGATCGACGCCAGCGGCCGTGAGATTCGCCTGGAGATCGATGGCGGCGTCAATCCGAAGAACATCCGCGAGATCGCCGCAGCAGGCGCCGACACCTTCGTCGCCGGCTCGGCCATCTTCAACCAGCCGGACTACAAGGCGGTGATCGACCAGATGCGCGCCGAGCTGGCGCTGGCCCGCCCATGACTCGCCTGGAGCAACTGTTCGACGGCACGCTGCCACGGCTGGTGATGTTCGATCTGGACGGCACCCTGATGGACTCGGTACCGGACCTGGCCGCCGCGGTGGACAAGATGCTGATGCTGCTCGGTCGCGAGCCCGCCGGCATCGAGCGGGTACGCGACTGGGTCGGCAATGGCTCGCGGGTGCTGGTGCGTCGCGCCTTGGCCGGGCAGCTGGACCATGACGGTGTGGGCGACGAGCTGGCTGACGAGGCGCTGGCGCTGTTCATGCAGGCCTACGCCGGCGGCCACGAGCTGACCGCTGTCTATCCGGGCGTTCGTGACTGTCTGGACTGGCTGCGCGAGCGTAGGGTGAAACTGGCAATCATCACCAACAAGCCGGCGCAGTTCATCGAACCGCTGCTGGAGGAGAAGGGGCTGGCCGGTTACTTCGATTGGCTGGTCGGTGGCGATACCTTGCCGCAGCAGAAACCCGATCCGGCGGCGCTGTTCTGGGTGATGGACAAGGCGGGCGTTGCGCCCAGCGAATCGCTGTTCGTTGGGGACTCACGCAACGACGTACGGGCTGCCAAGGCCGCGACAGTACGCTGTGTCGCGCTTACCTACGGCTACAACCACGGCGAGCCCATTGCGGATGAGCAGCCGGCGCTGGTGCTCGACGACCTGCGCGAGCTGGTTGCTTCGGCTTCGGGCCTGCGCTAGTGTGGCCGGACTCTTTTTGACCCACCGAAGAGATCAGCTCGTGGTGCTCACCCGCAGACAATGGATGAAAGTCATCAAGGCCCTGGCCCGTTGGCGCTGGCGCGCCTGACTTTTTCCTGCCGGCCAGGCCGGCGCGTTTGCCGTTGTTCGTTCGAACCCTCCTCAGACCACGAGGCTGACATGACCCGCGAAGAATTCCTGCGTTTGGCCGCCGAAGGCCATAACCGCATCCCCCTGTCGTTCGAAACCCTTGCCGACTTCGACACGCCGCTGTCGCTATACCTGAAACTGGCCGATGCGCCGAACTCCTATCTGCTCGAATCCGTTCAGGGCGGCGAGAAGTGGGGGCGCTATTCGATCATCGGCCTGCCATGCCGCACCGTGCTGCGCGTGCAGGACCACCGCATCAGCGTGACTACCGATGGCGTCGAGACCGAGGCCTGCGAGGTCGAGGACCCGCTGGCCTTCGTCGAGTCCTTCCAGCAGCGCTACCGCGTCGCGCCGGTCGAAGGCCTGCCGCGCTTCAATGGCGGGCTGGTCGGCTACTTCGGCTACGACAGCGTGCGCTATGTCGAGCGCAAACTGGGCAGTTGCCCCAACCCGGATCCGCTGGGCACACCGGATATCCTGCTGATGGTTTCCGACGCCGTGGTCGTGTTCGACAACCTCGCCGGCAAGCTGCACTGCATCGTGCTGGTCGACCCGTCGCAGCCGGAAGCCTATGAGGCAGGTCAGGCCCGCCTGCAGGCGCTGCGGGCGAAGCTGCGCCAGTCGATCACCCCGCGCCTGGGCCTGGATTTCGAAAGGAGCAACGGTGCCGAGCCGACCTTCCGCTCCAGCTTCAGCCGCGAGGATTACGAGCAGGCGGTCAATCGCATCAAGGACTACATCCTCGCCGGCGACTGCATGCAGGTGGTGATTTCCCAGCGCATGTCGATCCCGTTCAAGGCTGCGCCGATCGATCTCTACCGCGCACTGCGCTGCTTCAACCCGACGCCCTACATGTACTTCTTCAACTTCGGCGACTTCCACGTGGTGGGGTCGTCGCCGGAAGTGCTGGTGCGCGTCGAGGAAGGTCTGGTCACGGTCCGCCCCATCGCCGGCACCCGTCCACGCGGCGCCAACGAAGAAGCTGATCTGGCGCTGGAGCAGGACCTGCTCAGCGATGCCAAGGAGCTTGCCGAACACCTGATGCTGATCGACCTGGGGCGCAACGACGTCGGTCGTGTCGCCCAGACCGGCACGGTGCGGCTGACCGAGAAGATGGTCATCGAGCGCTATTCGAATGTCATGCACATCGTTTCCAACGTCACCGGCCAGCTCAAGGCGCCCCTGACGGCGATGGACGCGCTGCGCGCGATCCTTCCGGCCGGCACGCTCTCGGGTGCACCGAAGATTCGCGCCATGGAAATCATCGACGAGCTCGAGCCGGTCAAGCGTGGTGTGTACGGCGGCGCCGTCGGCTATCTCGCCTGGAACGGCAACATGGATACCGCCATCGCCATCCGTACCGCGGTGATCAAGGACGGCGAGCTGCATGTGCAGGCCGGTGCCGGCATCGTTGCCGACTCGCAGCCGGCCCTTGAATGGGAAGAGACGCTGAACAAGCGCCGCGCCATGTTCCGCGCGGTAGCCCTCGCCGAGCGCGACGAGCAGGAGAACTGATCATGCTGCTGATGTTGGATAACTACGATTCCTTTACCTACAACGTCGTGCAGTACCTCGGCGAGCTGGGCGCTGACGTCAAAGTGGTGCGCAACGACGAACTGAGCGTAGCCGAAATCGAAGCGCTGAATCCGGAGCGTATCGTCGTCTCGCCCGGCCCGTGCACGCCGAACGAGGCCGGTGTGTCGCTGGAGCTGATTAGTCATTTCGCCGGCAAGTTGCCGATTCTCGGCGTCTGCCTCGGCCACCAGAGCATCGGTCAGGCCTTCGGTGGCGATGTGGTGCGCGCCCGTCAGGCCATGCACGGCAAGACCAGTCCGGTGTTTCACCATGATCAGGGTGTGTTCGCCGGGCTCAATAATCCGCTGACCGTCACCCGTTACCACTCGCTGGTGGTCAAGCGCGAAACGCTACCCGATTGCCTGGAGATCACCGCCTGGACTCAGTTCGCTGACGGTTCGGTGGACGAGATCATGGGGCTGCGACACAAGACGCTGAACATCGAGGGCGTGCAGTTCCACCCCGAGTCGATCCTTACCGACCAGGGCCATGAGCTGTTCGCGAATTTTCTGAAGCAGACCGGAGGTGTGCGCTGATGGATATCAAGGAAGCCCTCAACCGCATCGTCGGTCAGCTGGATCTGACCACCGAGGAAATGCAGGCGGTGATGCGCCAGATCATGACCGGTCAGTGCACAGACGCGCAGGTCGGCGCGTTTCTCATGGGCATGCGCATGAAGAGCGAAACCATCGACGAGATCGTCGGCGCCGTGCAGGTCATGCGCGAGCTGGCCGCTCCGGTGCGTTTCGACACCGACAAGCTGGTCGACACCTGTGGCACCGGTGGCGACGGGATGAATATCTTCAACGTGTCCACCGCTGCCTCGTTCGTCGTTGCGGCTGCTGGCGGCAAGGTGGCCAAGCACGGTAATCGTGCGGTATCCGGCAAGAGCGGCAGTGCCGATCTGCTCGAGGCGGCAGGGGTCTTCCTCGACCTGACGCCCGAGCAGGTGGCGCGCAGTGTCGATACCGTCGGTGTCGGTTTCATGTTCGCACCGGCCCATCATGGCGCCATGAAGTACGCGGCCGGGCCGCGCCGCGAACTCGGGTTGCGTACCCTGTTCAACATCCTCGGGCCGATGGCGAACCCGGCGGGTGTCCGGCATCAGGTGCTCGGCGTGTTCAGCAAGGCGTTGTGCCGGCCGATGGCCGAAGTGTTGTCTCGGTTGGGCAGCAAGCATGTGCTGGTGGTGCACGCGCAGGATGGGTTGGATGAAATCAGCCTGGCGGCGCCGACGCATGTCGCCGAGCTGAAGGACGGCGAGATCCGTGAGTACAGCATCCAGCCCGAGGATTTCGGTATCAAGAGTCAGAGCCTGATCGGCCTCAATGTCGAGGACGCCCAGGGCTCGCTGGCACTGATCCGTGATGCGCTGGGCCGGCGCAAGAGCGAGAACGGGCAGAAGGCTGCCGACATGATCGTGCTTAACGCCGGGGCCGCGCTTTATGCCGCCGATGTAGCGACCACGCTGAAACAGGGCGTGGAAATGGCCCATGACGCGCTGTGCTCGGGTATCGCCCGCGACAAGCTGGAAGAGCTGGTGTCCTTCACCGCGGTGTTCAAGCAGGAGAATCAGAAATGAGTGTGCCGACCGTGCTGGAGAAGATCATCGCGCGCAAGCTCGAGGAGGTTGCCGAGCGCAGCCGTCGAATCGGCCTGGCAGAGCTGGAGCAGCAGGCCGCGATCGCCGACCCGGTGCGCGGCTTCGCGGCGGCGCTCGAGCAGCGCGTGAACGCCAAGGAGCCAGCGGTGATCGCCGAAGTGAAGAAGGCCTCGCCGAGCAAGGGCGTCATTCGCGACCCGTTCCTGCCTGCCGAGATCGCGGCCGGTTACGAGGCCGGCGGAGCTGCCTGTCTGTCGGTGCTGACCGACATCGATTTCTTCCAGGGTGCCGATGCCTATCTGCAGCAAGCCCGTGCGGCCTGTTCGCTGCCGGTGATTCGCAAGGACTTCATGATCGATCCCTATCAGGTGGTCGAGGCGCGCGCACTTGGCGCCGACTGCATCCTGCTGATCGTGGCGGCATTGGATGATGCGCGGATGCATGAGCTGGCGGCGGTGGCCAAGGCTCACGGCCTGGACGTTCTGGTCGAGGTGCACGATGGCGACGAACTGGAGCGGGCGCTGCGCCTGGAGACTCCTCTGGTCGGCATCAACAACCGCAACCTGCACACGTTCGAGGTCAGTCTGGAGACTACGCTGGACCTGCTGCCGCGGGTGCCGAAGGATCGTCTGGTGATAACCGAGAGCGGGATTCTCAATCGGGCTGACGTCGAGCTGATGGAAATCAATCAGGTCTACGCGTTTCTGGTAGGCGAGGCTTTCATGCGCGCCGAGCAGCCGGGCGTCGAGTTGCAGCGGTTGTTCTTTCCCGACCGGGCTCGAAGCCGCGGTGTGGTCGCCGATCCGGAATGACCGCCTGCCCGCGTGACGCGGACAGGCGGCGAGTCTGACGGGTCAGCGGGTGCCGAACACCACCATGGTCTTGCCTTTGACGTAGACGAGGCCCTGCGACTCCAGGCTCTTCAGCACGCGGCCGACCATTTCGCGGGAGCAACCAACAATGCGACCGATTTCCTGACGGGTGATCTTGATCTGCATGCCGTCCGGATGGGTCATCGCGTCGGGCTGCTTGCACAGATCCAGCAGCGTGCGCGCGACGCGGCCGGTAACGTCGAGAAAGGCCAGGTCTCCGACCTTGCGCGTGGTGTTGCGCAGGCGTTCGGCCATCTGGCTGCCGAGGGCATAGAGAATGTCCGGATCCTGCTGGGTCAGCTCGCGGAATTTCGCGTAGCTCAGCTCGGCCACTTCGCACTCGGTTTTTGCGCGGACCCAAGCGCTACGTTCCTTGTCCGAACCTTCCTTTTCGAAAAGCCCCATCTCTCCGAAAAAGTCGCCCGCGTTCAGGTAAGCGATGATCATCTCGCGGCCGTCATCATCCTCGATAAGGATGGTGACCGAGCCTTTGACGATGAAAAAAAGCGACTCGCAACGGTCGCCAGCGTAAATGATCGTGCTTTTTGCCGTGTACCGCCGTCTATGGCAGTGCGCGAGCAACTTGTCGATATTCTTTATCTTGGGCGTAAGTGAGATAGCTACCATGCTGTGGGTCCCGGATAAGTATTCAATAAAGACGGATTATTGTTATTTGTGGCTGTCATTCAGCTTTCGTCAGCTTAACAGACGAAGGTGGACCGGTAGCAAAGTTGCGACACCGGAAACGTGCGGGTCAACGCACCTTTAGTCGTGTGTGTTGTCGCTGACGACTTGAAAGCCCATGTTAAGCTATTTGTTCTGGTCTTTATGGAGTTGGCGATGAAAGCGCGCATTCAATGGGTCGACGGCGCAATGTTCCTGGGTGAGTCCGGAAGCGGTCATGTCGTTGTCATGGACGGGCCACCCGAGAACGGTGGGCGAAACCTCGGTGTACGCCCCATGGAGATGCTGCTGCTCGGCCTGGGTGGTTGCAGCAATTTCGACGTGGTCAGCATCCTGAAAAAGTCGCGACAGGCGGTCGATAGCTGCGAAGCCTTCGTGGAGGCCGAACGCGCATCGGAAGACCCCAAGGTATTTACCCGTATCCACCTGCGTTTCGTCGTCAAGGGCCGCGGGCTGAAGGAGGCTCAGGTCAAGCGCGCCGTCGAGCTGTCGGCCGAGAAGTACTGCTCCGCTTCCATCATGCTCGGTAGAGCTGGCGTCGAGATCACCCACGCCTACGAAATCGTCGAACTGGACTGATCGTGGCCGTGCAGGTCCGGCCAGGCTCAATAACCTGACCAAGGCATCGAACTCCGATATATATGGCTCTGCATGCCGAGACGTGTGAGATCAACTGGCGTATGTACAACGCATGGACGACGCGTACGACGCCGAATGGCTCATCAGATTCTTAGCGATGTGATCGATCACAAGTGCAAATATCTCGACATTGCCGTGATCCCGCCGCTGAAGGCACTCTTTGCTGATCGAAGATTCGATCGAACATCGTCACCTTCGGCTTTTCGCGCGGGCTCATTCGGATCGAGGGAACGAACACATCGCATCGAGCATGAATTCAATTGTGTCTTCGCGGATACATGCCCGGCGTATCAGATGATCGACATAAACAAGAAAGGGCGCCGCTGCGCCCTTTCTTGTGCCCACTCGCCTATTCAGATGCGGTAGGTGGCCTTGGTCATGACTTTGGAAACCAGGCTCATGCCGAACTTAACGGGTGCCGGGAAGCGCAGCCCGCCGGCTTCGATCGCCGCCGTGGAATGCTGTGCTTCGTCGTCGCGCATCTGCTCGAGGATGGCTCGGGATTTCTCATCCCCGGCTGGCAACTGGCCGAGGTGATCGTCCAGATGCTTGCAGACCTGGTCTTCGGTCGCCGCGACAAAGCCGAGACTGATGCGGTCGCTGATCAACCCGGCCGAGGCCCCGATGCCGAAGGAAAGGCCATAGAAAATCGGGTTGAGCACACTGGTGTGGCTGCCCAGCTGGCGGATGCGCTGCTCACACCAGGCCAGATGATCGATCTCCTCATCCGCAGCCTGCTCCATCGCCTGGCGCACCTGCGGCAGGCGAGCCGTCAGTGCCTGCCCCTGGTAAAGCGCCTGGGCGCAGACTTCACCGGTGTGGTTGATGCGCATCAACCCGGCAACATGGCGGGTTTCACTCTCGCTGAGCTCCGTCTCGGTCTTCAGCAGTGCCGGCGAAGGGCGAGAGGGTTGGCCGCTGAACGGGAGCAGCGTCCGTAATGCCGCATCGGCCTGCATGAGCAGTCGGTCGGCAGGGGAGTAGTGGCGTTGGCTGGGCATATGTCCTCCGGAAAAAGATGAGGTCGCTAGCAAGGCATCATTCGCGGTGCGGGGATCGCGCTGCCGTCAGCCGGGCGGCCAGTGCATCTGGCGTTGTCCGAGTACGTGCATATGAATGTGATAGACCGTCTGCCCGCCAAGGTCGTTGCAGTTCATTACGACTCGAAAGCCATCCTGGCAGCCCTGTTCTTCGGCCAGGCGCTGCGCCGTGAAGAGGATGTGCCCGGCGAGCACCTTGTCGTCCTTCTCGCTCAAATCATGCAGCGTGGCAATGTGCTTTTTCGGAATGACCAGAAAGTGGACGGGAGCCTGAGCGCCAATGTCGTGGAAGGCAATGACCTGATCGTCCTCATAAAGCTTGCGCGCCGGGATTTCCCCGGCCACGATCTTGCAAAACAGGCAATCCATGACGGTTCTCCGATTGCGTCGGCCGTACAGTGTATCAGGGCGGTCCAGCCAGGGTGAGCCTGCACAGGGAGGTGAGGTGAAGAACGATATCCATGATCTGGGCCTTGTGCTCGAATCGCGCGTCAAACTCGTGCTGGTCGAGTCGTGGGACGAGCGGCGGGTGCTCGAAACCCTGACGGGGCTGGCCGTACGGCAAGGCCTGGGTTTTTACGTTTGGTCTGCCACCGAAGGGCTGCGGCATCTGGGTTTCGGGGGTGAGCTGCAAGGCGGCGATGAGAGCTGTTCGCCGGAGGTGGCGCTCAAGCGGGTGAAGCAGGACGTTCGGGCGAACCTCTATGTGTTCTGCGACCTGCATCCATACCTGGACGAGCCAAAGCTGGTGCGCTTGCTCAAGGATATTGCACTGAGCGAAGCGCCCATGGCGCCCACCATCGTCCTGGTGTCGCATGCGCTCAAGCTGCCGCCCGAGGTGCAACGCCTCGCTGCACGATTCAGCCTGTCCTTGCCTGCCGAAGAGGAGCTGATCGCGATCGTTCGTGAGGAAGCCACTCGCTGGAGCGAGCGCAATCGAGGTGCGAGGGTTCGCACCGACAATCGAACCCTGCAGCAGGTCGTGAAGAATCTGCGCGGCCTAAGCCACGCCGAGGCGCGAGCCCTCGCGCGCAATGTCATCTGCGATGACGGCGCCATCACGCAAGATGACCTGCCCGAACTCAACCGGGCCAAGTTCCGGCTGCTGGATCTCGACGGCGTGCTGGGCTTCGAATACGAAACCGCGCGCTTTGCGGAAGTCGGAGGGCTGGCGAATTTCAAGCGCTGGCTGGCTGAGCGTCAGGGCGCATTCCTCGGCGGTCAGGGTGACGACCTGCCACGCGGAGTGATGCTGGTCGGGGTCCAGGGTGGCGGCAAGAGCCTCGCTGCGAAGGCGGTTGCCGGTTTATGGGGGCTGCCCCTGCTGCGCCTTGACTTCGCCTGCCTGTACAACAAGTACTTCGGCGAAACCGAGCGCAATCTGCGGGAGGCTCTGGCGCTGGCCGAACAGATGGCGCCTTGTGTGCTGTGGATGGACGAGATCGAGAAAGGCCTGGCAACCGGCGACATGGACGGCGGTGTCAGCCAGCGGGTATTGGGGACGTTGCTGACCTGGATGGCTGAGCGCACCGCCCCGGTGTTCATGGTGGCCACGGCGAACGCGATTGATCGGCTGCCGCCTGAGCTGCTGCGCAAAGGGCGCTTTGACGAACTGTTCTTCGTCGACCTGCCCGACCTGGCGACGCGCGCGGAGATTTTCCGAATTCACCTTGCTCGCCGTGAAATGGAGCCGGACGGTCTCGGGCTCATGGCGCTAGCCGAGGCCAGTGAAGGATTCTCTGGTGCGGAAATCGAGCAGGTGGTGGTCAGCGCCGTCTATGCCGCCCAAGCCCAGCAAAGACCGGTCGATCAGGCGATGCTGCTCGAAAGCCTGCGAGCGACCGCGCCATTGTCGGTGGTCATGTCCGAGCATCTATCGGCCCTGCGTGCCTGGGCGCAGGGCCGTACGGTGCGTGCTGATTGACTGCTGACCTCAGAAGGCATTCTGGCGCAGATCGACCAGCGTCGGGACGGTCAATGCTGCCGCGACGCCAATCAGGATGACCAGCAGCCAGAGGGTCGCGAGTATCTTTACCGACAGGCTGTTGGGGGGCGGTGGCGAGCCGTATCGATTGACGTCTTTGCTTCCCGGCACGAGCATCATGACGAAGGGGAAGATCGTGCCGACGACTGGCACCAGGTTCAGCAGGAGCAGCCAGCCAGACCAACCAAAATCGTGCAGGCGCTGCACGCCGATCTGTACGTTGACCACCAGCATGCCGATGAAGATCAGGCCCATGCAGATCACGCCGGCAATGCTGGAGATGGCCATGATGATTCCGGCGATGCCGAACAGCCCCGCTGACGCGAGCACGACGACCAGTGACCAGGCCAGATAGCGAAGTCGACCGATCCGTCCGCTGACGGAGAAGGGCTTGAGTTCCCCGTGCATCGGCATGACCTCGCCTACGAGGGACGAGGGAGGCGCGTACGGGGAAGGCCCTGCGCTTGCGCTGCGAGGCTTGGTCTCCTCGCGCAGCTGCGCCTGGCGTGCGAGGTACTTGTCGATGATGATGCCGCAGGCGCTGCATTCGCTGGACTGGCTTTGCACGTGGCCGCATTTGGGGCAGGTCATCGGAGCGGCGCTGGGCTCATGAACGCGTGCAGCAGCCAGTTCTTCCTCGGTCTGGACCAGACTCAACGAGGGTGCCATGCGCTCGGGCTCCTTGTATGCCCTGGCCCCCGCCCGGTGCAGCGCGCCGAGGTACTTGTCGGCCTCATTGCTGCTGAGCTTGCTCTTGATGATGGCAGCCTCGCCACTGAACAGGCGTTCCACCTTGCCGAGGTCGGTCTTGAATAGCGCTGCGAGATTGGTCTTCACTGCCTCGAGAGGCATGTCTGGCATCAATTCGCCGTTGAAGACAATCCTGAATTGAGCTTCTTGCATGTGGCGTCCGTGTCACAGATGGGTGGTGGGGCAAGAGTAGAGAGCTTGCTCAGTGGAAACAACACGGTTCAGCCAAGACTTCGAGCTGTATGCCACAAAGCCGGCCGCCGGGCCGGCTTTGATCGGAGCTTTCAGAACGGCTTGATGACCACCAGAATGACGATGGCGATCAGAAAGAGCACGGGAATCTCGTTGAACCAGCGATAGAAAACGTGGCCCCGCATGTTCTCGTCACGTGCAAAGCGCTTCATCTGCGCACCGCACATGTGGTGATAGCCGATCAGCAGAAGCACCAGGGTCAGCTTCGCGTGGAGCCATCCTCCGGTGCTGAACAATCCGGGGTTGAGCATTACCATCCATACTCCGAAAACCAGGGTGGCGATCATCGACGGCAGCATGATGCCGCGGTACAGCTTCCTTTCCATGATCTTGAAGCGTTCCCGGCTAGGTTGATCGTCACTCATCGCGTGATAGACGAACAGGCGCGGCAGGTAGAACAAGCCGGCAAACCAGCAAACGATGGCGATGATGTGCAGCGCTTTGAGCCAGAGGTAAAGCATCGGATTGAATCCTTCGAAGGCGGACGCGTCGATAGTAGTGGCTGGGGTCGCGCCCGTCATCCCGACGGTTGGCCCGCGATCAAAGCAGCTTTATCATCGCGCCTTTACGTTTTCAGCTCGAGGGCAGGTCATGATCAAGGTCGGTATCGTAGGCGGCACAGGCTATACGGGCGTCGAATTGTTGCGCCTGCTCGCTCAGCATCCGCAGGCCGAAGTGGTGGTGATCACCTCCCGCTCTGAGGATGGAGTGAAGGTCACCGACATGTTCCCGAACCTGCGCGGGCATTACGATGGCCTCGCATTCAGCGTGCCCGATGCAGCCACGCTGGGCGCCTGCGATGTCGTGTTCTTCGCTACTCCGCATGGTGTTGCTCACGCACTGGCCGGAGAGCTGCTGGCCGCGGGAACGCGGGTGATCGACCTGTCGGCGGATTTCCGGTTGCAGGATGCCGATGAGTGGGCCAAGTGGTACGGCCAGGCTCATGGCGCTCCCGAGCTGCTGCCCGAAGCGGTTTACGGCCTGCCGGAGGTCAATCGCGATCAGATCAGGAAGGCTCGCCTGATCGCGGTACCTGGCTGCTATCCAACCGCGACCCAGTTGGGTTTTCTGCCTTTGCTGGAGAACGGACTGGCCGATGCGTCGCGCTTGATCGCCGACTGCAAGTCCGGTGTCAGTGGTGCCGGACGCGCCGCAAAGATCGGATCGCTGTTCACCGAGGCTGGCGAAAGCATGATGGCGTACGCCGTCAAAGGGCACCGTCATCTGCCTGAAATCAGCCAAGGGCTGCGCCGGGCAGCTCAGGGTGACATTGGCCTGACCTTCGTCCCGCATCTGACCCCGATGATTCGCGGCATCCATGCGACACTGTACGCTACGGTTGCGGATACTTCGGTGGATCTGCAGCGCCTGTATGAGCATCGCTATGCCGATGAGCCTTTTGTGGACGTCATGCCCGCGGGCAGCCACCCTGAGACCCGTAGCGTGCGTGGCGCCAACGTCTGCCGTATCGCTGTGCACCGCCCTCAGGGTGGCGATCTGGTCGTGATCCTGTCGGTCATCGACAATCTGGTGAAGGGTGCCTCTGGTCAGGCCGTCCAGAACATGAACATCCTTTTTGATCTGGACGAGCGCATGGGGCTGGGCAATGCGGCGCTGCTGCCGTGATGGAGTCGCATGACGTAGCTCGACCGGGCAATGGTGAATAGTTGACCGGTTTTGTCAGGCAAGCCGATAATGCAACGTCAACGCAGTAGGGCGTTTCACGCCAGGAGAACCCAATGAGTGTCGAATCCTTCACGCCCACCGCCATCCAGTTCAGTCAGGGGGCTGCGAGCAAGGTGAAGAGCCTCGTCGATGAGGAAGGCAATCCGCGCCTGAAGCTGCGCGTCTTCGTCACGGGTGGCGGGTGCTCGGGTTTCCAGTATGGCTTCACGTTCGATGAGGATGTGGCCGATGACGATACGGTTATCGAGCGCGAGGGCGTCAGTCTCGTGGTGGACCCGATGAGCTATCAGTACCTGGCAGGTGCTGAGGTTGACTATCAGGAAGGTCTGGAAGGCTCGCGCTTTGTCATCAAGAATCCGAACGCCACGACCACCTGCGGTTGCGGACAGTCGTTTTCAATCTGACCCATCGTTGAACCGAAAAACGCCGTGCTTATGCGCGGCGTTTTTGTTTACGCGGCTTGCTATGCGGGATAGATGGCGCCGAGGATGCGCTCGCCTCTTGCCCCGGTCACGCTGGGGCGGTTGGCAGGGATGCGCTCCAGGCAGCAATGCGCGAGCCAGGCGAACGCCATCGCTTCCACCCAATCCGGCGGCACGCCTTCGCTTTCCGTGCTTCTGACATCTATGGCGGGGAGTAGCGCTTGTAAACGCCGCATCAGCACCAGGTTATGCGCGCCGCCGCCGCAAACGAGCAGGTCCTGGGTATCGGGTTGGCTCCCAACAAGTGATTCGGCAATGCTTCTGGCGGTTAGCTCGAGCAGTGTTGCCTGGACTGCTTCGGGCTTCAGGTGCTCGCGTCCTGCCAGCAATCTTTCCAGCCACTCGAGATTGAATCGCTCGCGTCCGGTGCTCTTTGGCCCACGGGTCGTGAAGAAGCTGTCGCGCAGCATGTCGCCAAGCAGGCCTTGATCTGTCGTGCCGCTGGCCGCCCAGTCGCCGTTACGGTCGTACGGTTGGCTCAAGTGGCGCTGAATCCACGCATCCATCAGGGCATTGCCCGGGCCGCAGTCGAAACCATGGGTGGGCTTACCGGGACATAGAAGACTGAGATTACTGAAGCCGCCGATGTTAAGCACCGCGCGCACTCGATCAGTCCTGCCAAAGACCGACTCATGGAAGGCCGGCACAAGCGGCGCGCCCTGGCCGCCAGCGGCCACATCGCGACGGCGGAAGTCGCTGACGACGGTGATGCCGGTCAGCTCTGCCAGCAGCGCTGGATTGCCGATCTGAATGGTGAAACCGCGCTGGGGTTCGTGACGCACCGTTTGGCCGTGGCTGCCGATGGAGCGTACGGATTCCGGCGAGAGGTGCTGCTCGGCGAGTAGCTGGTTGGCCATGCCGGCCACGAGCTTCGCCCAATGCTGCTCCGCTATGGCCGCCCGCGCCAGCTCATCCCCAGAGGATGAGCACAACGCCAACAGCTCCTGGCGGAGCTGGTCAGGCATCGCCTGGTAGCGGGTGGCAAGCAGGCGAGTGTGGTCGGTCTGCTCTACAAGAGCGAGGTCCACACCATCCAGGCTGGTGCCAGACATCACTCCCAGATAGAGGGGCACGATTACTGCCGGTTGAGGGCCAGCATGGTGGCCCTTTCTTCATCCATGCGCGCCATCAAGGGTTGGCTCTGCTGCATGAAACGTGGCATCTCGCTCTTGGCGATCGGGTCGGCCATTGGCAGTTTCAGTCCGAGTGGGTCGACGTGGACACCGTCTACCTGGAACTCGTAATGCAGGTGCGGTCCGGTGGAAAGTCCGGTGGTCCCGATATACCCGATGATCTGGCCCTGCTTCACGGTGGAACCGTTGCGTACGCCTTTGGCGAAGCCCTGCATGTGCGCGTAAAGGGTCCGATAGCGCTGGCCGTGCTGGATGATCACGGTATTGCCGTAGCCCCCCTTGCGGCCTGCCAGCAGGACCTTGCCATCTCCCGCGCTCTTGATCGGCGTGCCGTGTGGAGCGGCGTAATCCACGCCTTTGTGTGCACGAATCTTGTTCAGAATGGGATGCTTGCGGCCATTGGAGAAGCGCGAGCTGATTCTGGCGAAGTCCACCGGCGTACGGATAAACGCTTTGCGCATGCTGGTGCCGTCGGCGTTGTAGTAGCTGGTGGTGCCATCCTTGCTGGTGTAACGAACCGCAGAATAGGTCTTGCCACGGTTGGTGAAGCGGGCAGCCAGGATATTGCCGGTACCTACGCGCTGACCTTCCACAGTCTTCTCTTCATAAATGACCTCGAAGCTGTCGCCCTTGCGGATGTCGAGCGCGAAATCGATGTCATATCCGAAGACATTGGCCAGATCCATCGTCAGGTTGTGGCTGAGGCCGGCGCGCTTGGCTGCGAGGAACAGGCTGCTATCGATCTCGCCGCGGGCGTAGACGGTACTGACCTCCGGCTTCACCTGCTCTTTCTTGAATACGTATCCCTTGGGGGTTTGTTCCAGCGCGAGGGTTTCGAGACTGTTGAGCTTGCTTCGCAGGCTCGCCAGCTCACCTTGTTCGGTCAGCTGGAATTCGAGCGTTTGACCGATCTTCAGGCGGGAAAGCTGCTTGGCATCCGGACTGCTCGCCAGGACTGCATGCATGACGGCTGGCGACAGGCCAACCTTGGCAAATACGGTCGATAGCGTATCTCCATTGGCTACCACTACGCTTTTTGCCAGAGGACCAGTTTCGGCAACAGGCTCGCCAGTCTGGTCTTCTGGTTTGTCCTCGTCACTGCTCGCCTGCTCGGATGTCTGCATGTCGGAAGCGTAGGTGAACGGAGAATCTGCGGGGCTTTGCGCGGTGGCATCAGGCTCGGCAATGATCTGTCCGGAGGACTCGAGCTTGAGGTCGAGGAAGGTTTTCTTCGCTTCGACTTCACGGGATGGGAATACGAGCAGCGCCAGGCTCAGCAGCGCGGCTACACCACTAGCAGCCAGAAGATGGCTCTTGGGGTAGTTCGGAGCTTTTGATTTGGAAGGCATCATTGGGCTTCTGGCATTTTTTGTGCGGGAAATAACTGTCTAAAATATAAGCAAAGCCTTGCTGAGGCAACCCTTGCGGCTAGTTAACTGCCGGCCGGTGCAGGCCTCGAGGTTTGTAAACGGCCTGCGATATTGTAAGGTTGTCGCCCTTTATAATGGATGGTGCGGGGCATTGCCATGAAGTCGGTTCAAGAGCAGTTGTCGGTGATCAAGAGGGGCGCTGATGAGGTGCTCGTCGAGTCTGAGCTGGTTGCCAAGCTTGAGCGAGGCGAGCCGCTGCGCGTCAAGGCTGGATTCGATCCGACGGCTCCCGACCTTCATCTCGGTCACACGGTGCTGATCAACAAGATGCGCCAGCTTCAGGAGCTCGGGCATCAGGTAGTCTTCCTTATAGGTGATTTCACCGGGATGATTGGTGACCCAAGTGGCAAAAGTGCCACAAGGCCGCCGCTGACGCGGGATCAGGTGCTGGAGAACGCCGAGACCTACAAGGCTCAGGTGTTCAAGATTCTGGATCCGGCAAGAACCGAAGTGGCATTCAACTCCACCTGGATGGACCAGCTGTCGCCTGCAGACTTCATTCGCCTGGCTTCCCAGTACACAGTTGCGCGAATGCTCGAGCGTGACGACTTCAGTAAGCGTTACTCGACCAACCAACCGATCGCCATTCACGAATTCCTGTATCCGCTGGTTCAAGGCTATGACTCCGTGGCGCTGAAAGCTGATATCGAGCTCGGCGGGACGGATCAGAAATTCAACCTGCTCATGGGGCGTGAGCTGCAGCGGGCGTACGGCCAGCCTTCCCAGTGCGTGGTGACCATGCCGTTGCTTGAAGGGCTCGATGGCATCAAGAAGATGTCCAAATCCCTTGGGAATTACGTCGGGATCCAGGAAGCGCCTGGAGTGATGTATAGCAAGCTGGTGTCGATTCCTGATTCGCTCATGTGGCGGTATTTCGAGCTGCTTAGCTTCCGCTCTGAGGAGGAGATTGCCGAGTTTCGATCCGACGTGTCGCGCGGTGCCAATCCGCGCGACATCAAGATCAAGTTGGCTGAGGAAATCGTTGCGCGATTCCATGGTGACGAGGCCGCTGCGACGGCTCATCGCTCGGCAGGTAATAGAATGAAGGATGGCGAGCTTCCAGAGGACCTGCCTCAGATTGACTTGGTTTCCGAGCAGGACATGCCTATTGCCTCTGTGCTTAATAAAGCGGGCCTCGTTAAGAACGCTGCCATGGCGCGCGATCTGCTCGGCTCTGGCGGGGTGCGTGTTGACGGGAAGGTCGTGGATCGCGACTTCGTGTTTGAGCTGGGCGCGACGCATGTCTGTCAGGCGGGCAAGAAGTCGTTCGCTCGCGTTTCGCTAAAGTCGGGTTAAAAACTGAAATAAACGGTTGACGGCTGTTTTCAGGTGCCTATAATGCGCACCACTTCCGGCGCAGTCCTCAAGCAAAACCTCTTGTAAATCAAAAGGTTAGCTAAATAAAAGGGTTGCACTGGTGGCGGATTCGAGTAGAATGCGCCGCGCTGACAGGGTGGTGGTTGAGTCCTGTTGGTGGCTTCGGTCGGATTGATCGAAAGCGGTTGAAAGAGGTGGTTGACA